>JBIISM010000006.1:0-153728 GCA_044341025.1 Bacteroidia bacterium
AACTTCTACAAAAGGGGTATACAATGTTGTATTCAATTACTGGGAAGCGAAAGCAGGGGTATTTGCGGCAAAAGCATCTGTGGCCATTGCTGAGGCCCTCATTGAAGGCAGGCCTTACCATGTTGAAGACGACATTCAAAAGCTTCGTGAAATTAGAGAAGAGGAACGTTTAGGTCCTAGCACTGGCAGCATTGTAGAGGAAGCCATAAAAAGAAATATTCCTTTTATCCGCTTAAATGGTCGCTCATTGGTCCAATTGGGCTATGGCATCAATCAAAAAAGAATACAAGCGACTGTGGCAAGTTCAACCAGCAGCATTGCCGTTGAAATTGCCTGCGACAAAGAAGACACCAAACTGCTTTTAGAATCGGCACAAATCCCTGTTCCTAAAGGTCGGATTTGCGTTAATCTAGATGAATTAGAAGCCGCCGCAAACCGCATTGGCTATCCTCTGGTAACCAAGCCAATTAATGGCAACCATGGGAAAGGTGCTACAACAGACCTGAAAAATTGGGATGAACTTCTTATGGGTTACGAATCTGCCAAAGTGTATTCAAGGTCAGTAATCGTCGAAAAATTTATCACAGGATACGACCACCGTATCTTGGTAATCAATTATAAGTTTGTTGCCGCAGCGAAGCGTACACCTGCCTCTGTGACTGGAGATGGCAAACACAGTATCCAAGAATTAATCGACATTGTGAATTCAGATCCCCGCCGAGGCTATGGCCACGAGAAAGTTCTAACCTCAATAAAAGTTGATAAATTCACCCAGCAAATATTAGATGACAAAGGCTTTACCTTAGATACTGTTTTAGTAAACGACTACGAACTTTTGTTAAAACCTACAGCCAATATCAGCACTGGCGGAACGGCCGAAGATATTACAGATTATGTTCACCCAAGCAATGTGTTTATGTGCGAACGTATTGCGCGGATTATTGGTCTTGACATCTGTGGCATCGATATCATGGCGCCTGATCTAAGCATCCCCATTACCGAAAACGGTGGCGCCATTTTGGAAGTAAATGCAGCACCTGGTTTTAGAATGCACCTTGAACCGACCGAAGGTATCGCCCGAAATGTTGCAGAACCTGTAATCGATATGCTTTATCCTCCAGGAACGTCTGCCCGCATTCCAATTATTGCTATTTCAGGCACCAATGGCAAAACAACCACAACACGTCTAATGGCACATTTGTGCAAACAACAAGGTTATAAAGTTGGATTTACAACCACAGATGGGGTTTATATCCAAAATGAAATGATGATGAAAGGCGATTGCACCGGCCCTGTTTCAGCTGAATTTGTCTTGAAAGATCCAACGGTAGATTTTGCTGTATTGGAATGTGCCAGAGGTGGTATTTTAAGAGCTGGACTTGGTTTTCACAATTGCGATATTGCAATTATAACCAATATTGCTGCTGACCATTTGGGTCTGCAAGGAATTGACACCCTTGAACAGCTCGCCAGAGTAAAATCGGTGGTGGCCGAATCCGTTTTCCGCGAAGGGTATGCAATATTAAACGCAGACGATGACTTGGTTTACAAAATGAAAGACAATATTTCATGCAAATTGGGTTTGTTCAGTATGGACGAAACCAACCAACGTATTGTAGACCATTGCGCAGCTGGTGGCTTAGCTGCAGTTTATGAGAATGGTTATCTTACCATAATGAAAGGCACTTGGAAAATTCGCGTTGAAAAAGTGAGTAAAGTGCCAATGACCTTCGGCGGTAGAGCGGAGTTTAATATCGCCAACGCATTACCTGTTATTTTGGCGTCCTTTATAAGAAACTTCAAAATTGAAGATATTCGTGCATCCTTGCAAACCTTTATTCCTTCTCCAGCTCAAACACCTGGAAGAATGAACTTGTTTAACTTCAAAAACTTCGCCGTAATGGTTGATTATGCCCACAATACTGCCGGATTAATGGCCTTGGGCAAGTTCTTAGCCAAGACAGAGGCCAGCAAGAAGATTGGAATCATAGCTGGGGTTGGCGATAGACGCGACCAAGACACCATTTCTTTGGGTGAAGAAGCGGCTAAAATATTTGATGAGGTGATCATACGTCAGGACCGGAATCTACGTGGACGCTCGGAAGATTACATCATAAACTTGATGGTAACAGGAATTAAAAACATAGATCCAAACAAAAAAATCACCATTATTCCACTCGAAAGAGAGGCCATTGACTTTACCATTAAAAATGCTGAAAAGGATGCCTTCATTGTTATTTGCAGCGATGTAATTCCAGATGCCCTAGAACAAATCATTGATTTAAAAGCCGCTGAAGAAGAAGGCTTCAGCAGCATGAATTAAAATGATACACGCATTTTTTAAGCACAAATACAGCCAATACACTTTCTTAAGTTTATGCCTGGTGTATGTGCTTATTTTGCAATTTTATCATTTGAATGAACTCCCAATAATCCAATGGGACGAATCACGCTTGGCAGTCAACGCCGCAGAAATGTTCCACTCTGGCGACTTTTTAACCACTACTTACGAATACAAACCAGATTGCTACAACACCAAGCCGCCATTAATGATTTGGCTTCAGGTCTTATCTGCATCTTTTTTTGGCATGAACGAAATGGCTATCCGATTTCCTTCTGCCCTGGCAGGTTTCTTTTGTATACTTTTTTGTGGATGGATAATCCATAAACACACAGACAATATAAACCTTGCCGCGCTGTCAATATTAATTTTGGCAAGCACCGGTGGTTTTATCCAATTGCATGGCAGCTTGACCGGCGATTTCGATGCCCTATTAGCGGCACTGCTTCTGATGAGTTTCTATTACCATCAAGATTTTATTGTCAATAAACACAAGCCTGCCCTTTACAATTTTATCTTCTTTTTTAGCCTTGCTGTTTTATGCAAAAGCGCCGCTGCATTAATAGCCGCTCCAATTTTTATTCTCACTTGCAGCATAACACCATCTAAAAGAAGCCTGTTAAAAACCATTTTAGCAATTGCCGCGTCCTGTATTCCTTTTATTGCCTTTGTCAGCTATAGAGAATTAGAAGCCCCCGGCTATATAAACATTATTTTAGAAAATGATTTTATCGGTCGTTTTGCCAATCCAATTGAAGGGCATAGCGGCGAATGGTATTACTATTTGGTCAACTTAATCGACTTTAGATTTAATTATTTTATATACTTGCTGCCTATAGCCCTTTTCTTTGGATTGATTGGAAAAAGCAAAACATGGCGTTACTACAGCATCTTTTTTATTGCCTATCTTATTGGCATTAGCATTGTCCAAACGAGGATACACTGGTATGATATGCCTTTGCTTCCTCTGGCTAGCATTATATTGGTGCTAGGTCTTTATTATTTATTTGAAAGATTTAAAAACAATATTTTTCAAACCGTATTCACTCTAATGACCTGTACTTTATTGTCATTCGCCGTTGTTGATAAATTTGAATTCATCACCAAACGAAAAGGACTTTTGCTCGACCAAACCCATTACGAATTAAGCGATTTATTAAGAAATTATAAAGGGCAAACCCAAACAAAATACATTGCCGCGCCTTATGATGCAGAGTTCTATTTCTATGCTCAATGCAACCCAAAAATCAATAGGGGCAATTTGCAGCAATTGGACAGCAATGACATCGTATTTTATGGAAACCGTTTTAAAGACAGCATTCCACTTCTATACAATTACACCGTATTAATTGCACGAGAGAATGCTTGGAAAGTCAAAATTAATGGCAAAAAATAAGTACTACCTCCCTTTAATAGCGGCTATTTCCTATCTAGCTCTCGTTGTACTTAGCCCAAAAAACGGACACGAATGGGACAATTATTGTTGGGGCTTATGGGCTGAAACAATACAAACCAAAGGGTTAGCGGCTGCTTATAATTCGAACAGTGTAATCAATTATCTGCCGCTTTATTTATACGTTTTGAAAATCTATTCCATTCTTGTTCCTAAGGCGGAATTGTTTGAAATGACTTATTGTTTAAAATCAATTGGTCTGCTCTTTGATGTTGTTTCCATTTTTGTTTTAACTCGTCTCATAGAACCAGAAAAAAAGCCTTGGAAATATTTCTTACTCGGTCTATTGAATATCGGCTTTATTTACAATTCATTTGTTTGGAACCAAGTGGATGGGATCTTAAGTTTCTTTGTGTTTACCTCCATACTAGCCGCTCATAAACAAAAACCTATTTTGGCCTTATCTCTGTTTGTATTGGCTCTCAATTTCAAATTACAAGGAATTATTTTTTTACCCATACTCCTTGCATTGATGACAGAGTCTCTAAACAAGCAAAAACTAATAAAAGGTGCCTTGGCCGTAATTGGCTTGCAAACCGTCATTCTATTGCCTTTTATTTTGGCTGGCAATGTTTGGAACGTATGGGAAACTGCCAAAGGCTCTATGGACTATTACCCTTCTATCAGCATGAATGCCTATAATTTTTGGTATCTTTTTTATAATGGCAGTTTAATGTTTGTTAAAGACTCAAATACTTTTATCTTTGGTTTTACCCACAAGCAAATTGGGCTAACATTGTTTATAATTAGCTCAGCAATTGTCTTATTGCCCTTATTGACACAAAGCATCAAACGCCTCATTGGATTAGAACAATCGCGAACTGAATTAAAAACAATTTTTCTTAGCGCCTCACTTTTATCGCTTTTGTTCTTTTATTTCAACACCCAAATGCACGAGCGTTATGTGCATACTGCGCTAATCTTTTCTACTGGATTAGCCTTTTTATATGGAGTCTGGGGCCAATGGATAACATTAAGTTTAGCCTATGCCTTAAGTTTAGAGTCTATTTGTAAAATACTAAAACTAGATAACTACAACACACTCATTTTTCAGCCAAAGTTTATGTCAATGTTATATGCAATAAGCTTGGCCATTCTATTTTACCATTGGTCAAAAACCAAACCCTTAAAAGGGAGTTTTAAAGGCTGGATTCGTTAAAAACGATTGGTCTGTCAAGGTTTTCATAAACTCCACAATGTCGTCTTTTTGCTGCTGGGTCAAATTCAATTGCTTGCCATGCGAAAGGATATTGATGTCTAAATTAGGAGAATTCAATTTAATTCCACTTGAATAAAAATCCATTACTTCGTCCAAATTATCAAAACGGCCATCGTGCATGTAAGGTGCACTTACAGCAACATTTCGCAATGAAGGGATTTTAAATTTACCATTGTCCAAACTATTTCCTGTTGCACTGCCAAAGCCATTGTCCGTAAATTGAAAATCCAATCCGTTATTGACCATTGAGCCACTCACACTGTTGTTGCCAAAGAACGGGTTGTTGCTGTGGCAATGGAAACAATCGGCTCCGCCATTCTCAACTGGTTTCATAAACATTTGCAAACCCCTTAAGGCCGAAGCGCTAATAACAGCCAAGGTATCGGTTCTATTGTGCAATTGGTCAATTGGTGCATTAAAAGAGATCAGCGTAACAAGAAATTGCTCAAGCGCTTTGCTCACATATTCAGGGCTCATAGGCTGATTGGGAAATGCATTTTGAAATGCCTTTACATAGCGTTTGCTCTTGCCTAATTTTACCGCCAAATCATACAAATTCATGTCCATTTCATTGTGCGCTTGAATAGGTATCAAAACTTGCTCTCTCAAGGTTTTAGCACGGCCATCCCAGAAGAACTTCTTTTGCCACATCAAATTATACAAAGGCATGGAGTTACGGCCTAAAATCTGCCCGCGTATGCCCTTTCCTACTTTTAACCCATCAGAAAAAGCCAAATCCAAACGGTGACAAGAAGCACATGAAATGCTGCTGTCCAAAGACACTATTGGATCGTAAAACAACATGCGTCCCAACAATACGCCTTCGTTTGTCAAAGGATTATCGGCAGGCAAGGCAAAGGGTGGCATACCCGCCTTTTGGGTTAATACATAAGGCGTGGTGGCATCAGCACTTAAAGGTAGCTCTTGGTCTTTTTTACAGCTCTTTATAACGAGTATTGCTGAGCAAAAAAGGATTATTAAAATCTTAAATTTCATTATTTTATGCTTTTAAGTTCGAAAATTCCGTTTAGGTTTTGTATAAATTTATCCATTACCGGATCAACGTCGCCAGAGTGAGAAAATGGACCGTCTGTTTTCAAGCTAAAATTAATTGCATTGCTAAAATATTTATTTGCATAAAGGTTAAATACAAAGCGCTTATCTTTATCAATATCATAATTTTGAACAAACGAAAACACCCTTGAATTGCGCTCAAGTGCTATGTGAAATGAAAAACCAGCATTGGCGCCCTTATTCAAATAATAGCCTTCTATCACATTAAAGATATAACCACCAGCCCAACCCCAATGCATTTCGTTAAGCGAAGGACTCATAGGATGGTCGAGTCCCCACTGCGTAGGATCTGAGTGGTTGATTGCTGAATCTAATCCAAGTTGAAACCTAAATGATTTGTAAGAACCCTTAGGTACATTTTTTATCACCACACTGTCTCTGCCATCCGTTAAACTTAAATACGCATAAATATTAGGAAGAGGAAGCAATGTTCCGTCAGTTTTTTCCAAAGTAAAATTAGATAACAAATACTTCAATTTGGCATATTGAATGGTATCTCCTGCAGCAGTTATATATGAACGGGAGGTGCTTAAGGCTGCTGTGTCATACATGGTCTGAAACTTCAAGGTGATGGCTTGGGTATTGCTAGGCTGATCAACGGGTGGGTCAACGTGTGGGTCGCAAGATACCAGTGCAAATATGGCCAAGGCGCTTAAAATTATTTTATTTTTCATATGGTTATTAATTAATGAGTTTGATTATTTTTTGATGTAGGCTGCTTTCTGAGTTTCCAAATTTTAAATTGTATATTCCGTCGGCAAAAGTACTTAAGTCAATCTTCAAAATGCTGCCCTCTTCAATGGCATTCGGGTAATTCATTTGCAGCACTTGTCTGCCAGTTAAATCGCTTATTTCAAAATAACTGATTTGTATTTCACGGGCACTGATATAAATATCCCCACTAAATGGATTGGGATAAATTGAGATTAAGTCGTTGTTGTCTTTTGGAAAAAGAATTTGTGCCTTTGCTAGTAGCCAATGCTGAGGATCAAAAACCAATTCTTTCACTTTAAAGTCTAATGCAATTTTATTTGCCTGATTCAAAGACTTAATGTCAATGCGTAAAAGTGTGTCTCGGTTACTTCCCTTTAGTAATATTGGCAATGGAACATTAAAGGTATCATTCAAAGAAAAACTTGAAGTTTGTTTAATGTCCATTTCAAACTGCTTGCCTTTTTGTTGCCAAGCAATTTGATAGTTTGGATACCCTTCTCCGTATATCCAGTCTTTAAAATAGTCGTTCAAATTTTGTTTACTTGTGGTTTCAAAATAAGTTTGCAAGGATTTTTGTTTGGCAAAATTGTAGGCCAAATTTTGATCCTTCAAATACAAGCGAATTGCCCCAAAAAATGCTGAGTCGCCGATCAACCATCTTAATTGATGTAAGACCATAGCACCCTTTTGATAGGTGGTGCGGTAATCAAATAGTTTGTTTACATCTGTTGTGTCTTTGGCATAAACAGAGCCATAAGGCAAAGACATGACATCTTCTTGGGTTTTCTTTAGCACATCCATCCATTGCTTTTTTGTTCCTAAAAAATCATAACAAAGCAAATTTCCATAGGTAGCAAAACTTTCATTCAACCATATATCCTTCCAGGTACCGCAGGTAATTTTATCGCCAAACCATTGATGTGCCAACTCGTGGGCAATGAGGTCGTAATTAAAATTCACCATAAAACTCATGGTTTGATGCTCCATGCCGCCTCCCCATGAAAACTGGGCGTGGCCGTATTGCTCTTTATGAAAAGGATAGGTGCCAAACAAACTGTCAAATAAGTGCATCATCTTTATGGTTTCGAATGTTTGAACCTTAACTTCATTCAGTTTGTTATGCGGGAATACATAATTTACGATATCCAAATCCTTTTGGGTTGAGCTTAAAAAAGCCTTTTGGGTATAGGTATTGTATTTTGAAAAAGAAACCGCCACCAAATAATTCGCAATGGGGTAACGGTGCTTGAAACTAAATGTCCGTTTGCCACCTTCATTTAAAACATTTTGCAAAACCCCGTTGGAAACAGCGGCATAAGGTGTATCAACCGTAAGCTGTACATCCAAAGAATCTATTTTATCTTTTAAATTATCGCGGCAAGGCCACCAATAAGGTGCGCCATAAGGCTGAGACAGAGTAGAAATATTTGGTCCAGATGCATTAACCGAACGCGAATATGCACGGGTACCCATATTGGGAGTTCCGTGGTAAAACAGCCATACTGAATCCAAAGTATTTTGAGGCAAGACATTGGGCAAACTGATATTAACAATATGGTTGGTTCCGTGAAGAAAGCCAATTTTTGCACCATGGTAAACAACACTGTCAACGCTCAATTCTTTGCGCAAATCAAATGACAAAGCATTTAAGTTGGTCAAAACTTTAAAGGTAAATCCAACAGATGCAGAGACAATAGCTCCAGTATTCATGTTAGGCTCTAGTGCAAGTTTTGCATAAACAAGATCAATATTTTCATCTACAGTTCGTTTTTGAGCAAACTGATTTAAAACATTGTAGCGGTATAATTCAGACTTAGCCATACTCTCTTGAATGGGCTGCGAAAAGCTTTTAAAACTAAGACACAGAAAAAACAATATCGTGGTGAATCTGAACATGAATTTATCAATAAACAAAAATAAACAAAAAAAAGCAGTTTTAAAACTGATAAAAGTCGGACTTTTGCAGTGAAATGAATACGTATCCAATTCTCAAATTAAAACCAGGCAAAGAAAAATCATTGCAAAGAAGACACCCTTGGGTGTTCAGCGGCGCATTGATGCAAGAGATAAAAAAAACACCAGAAGGCACTTTGGTGAATGTTTGCGATATCAATGGAAGCTACCTAGCGACAGGCTATGCGCAACATGGCAGTATCGCGGTGAGAATTTTGTCATTTGATGAAGAAACCATAGACCAAAAATTTTGGGAAAAGAAAATAAAAGAAAGCTACGAAATTAGAATTAAGCTTGGCATAGCAGGAAGCAAAGAAACCAATTGCTTCCGATTAATGCACGGCGAAGGCGATGGAATTCCAGGACTAATTGTCGATGTGTACGCCAGCACGGCTGTTATTCAATGCCATAGCAGTGGAATATTTCAACACATTGAAGCCATAGCAGAAGCGATAAAATCGCAAATGGGTAACGTTATTAATGCCATATTCAACAAAAGCTCTGAGACTTTACATGGTGCAGTTGTTGGTGCTGAAAATGGATTTTTATTTGGAGAACAAAACGAAGATGTTGTTTTAGAAAATGGACACCGATTTATGGTCGATTGGCAAACAGGCCAAAAGACAGGCTTTTTCCTCGACCAAAGAGACAACAGACAATTGTTGGGACATTATGCCAAAGATAAAACAGTATTAAACACTTTTTCATACACCGGAGGATTTAGCGTTTATGCCATGCAAGCTGGTGCCAAAGAGGTTGTATCGATTGACGTTTCGAAGAATGCCATTGATATGTTGAACCGCAATATGGCCGTAAACAATGAAACCGCAAGCAATTATGAAAGCCATGCGGAAGACACCTTTAACTTCTTTAAAAAAGACGAAAGAGAATACGACATAGTGGTGCTTGATCCACCTGCATTTGCGAAAAACATAGGGTCTAGACACAATGCCCTCATGGGATACAAACGCTTGAATATTGAAGGTCTTAAGAAAGTTAAAAAAGGTGGTTTGTTGTTTACCTTTAGTTGCTCTCAGGTTGTAGACAGCCATACGTTTAACCAAACCATATTTTCAGCTGCCATAGAGAGTGGACGTAAGATCCGCATCATACACCGTTTGAGCCAAGGTGCCGACCACCCGGTAAACATTTACCATCCAGAAGGCGAATACTTAAAGGGTTTGGTTTTGTGGGTTGAATAATTTGAAAGCAACGTTTTTTATTTTTTAGGGTCTTAATAAAAATGAAAGGACTAAAACATTTTCTATTATCATTAACTTTTGGATTAGTCGCACATTCAAATGCACAAACCATCGCAGGCGGTGAAATTTACTATGAGTTAATTTCTTCCAAGAAATACCTTGTAACCGCTAACGTTTACAGACCATGCAACAGCAATCCACTAAACAGTCTAAGCGGTTTTGTCATTGCGGACACCTTTAAAATTCCTATAAATTTCAAGCGCACCCTAATACAAAAAATAAATGATACCTGCGGCAATCCTTGCAATATTCAAAACACAAAATCGAATGCAGGGTTCGAACGCCACACCTTTATCGATACCGTCGATTTGAACAGTTCGCCTTACGATTCTATTTATAAAGCAGGCTTGTGTTCGGTGAAGTTTGCCATACACCAAATAGGTAGAGATACTTTGTCCACCACCATTCAAAAAACAAATTTGTTTTATCTGGATGCCGAAGTAAATACCTGTTTGAATTACACACAAATCCACTCCCCTGTTTTTAGTTTTGACCCTAAATTCAACTTGGTTTGTAATCAAGCCATGACCTATTGCCCTGGCCCTACTGACACCTTGGATTTTGACTCCATGTCGTTTTCTATGGATGCGCCTTTGATAGACTGGGACCAAACCGTAAACTATACTGGTAGCTACAACCAAAATATACCAATGACGCCCTATTGTCCCCCTGCTCCTGGAGTTATTAATTGTAAGGCTTTGCCAAATGCAAAACCACCAAGGGGTTTTTATTTTGATGCAGAAGTTTGTGAAATAGCACTAACACCCACTAAATGCGATGAAATCGCACCCGTGAAAATTAGAATTACAGAATGGCGGAAAAGCAATAACACTTGGGTGAAAATTGGCTATGTGACGCGGGAAATGAATGTTTCTGTAAAACAATACACCAACAACCCATCCATCATATTTTCCAACAGCAAATACAGCATTTGCAAAAACAATTCGATTTGTTTTAATATCCAAAGTTACGACTATCCTTATGGCTCGCAAACTGTTGGAGACACAAGCCAAATGCTTTGGAACTATGGCATAGCTAGTGCAACTTGCAAAATTGTAGACCCTACTGCTAGAGAAAAGCAAATGCAATTTTGTTGGACACCTAAAAAAGCAGGAAAACAAGTCTTTGCCGTGATGGCCTATGACAAACTATGCAACATCAACTCTAATTCGAAAGGATTTTCTGTGAATGTAAAACCAATAGCTGAAAACAAAAGAAGATTTCAGTACAGCAACTGCAGCACCTTGGAAATGGAGTCATTCCCTACCGATACGGTCAACCATTTGCTAAGCAATTACAGTTATTCATTTACAATATTCCCTGCTGATACATTAAGTAAGGTATTGTTTACTTCTACACTTAAAAAGGCATTGTTCAAAATCCCCTATACAGGTTATTTTGCCATCAAGCACACCCTTAACAACAATGGAGTCAATTGTCCTTTGACGTATTGGGATACTTTGTATTTGGTTAAAAACAAAATCAATACGCCTAAAAAACAATTGGCTTGCCTCAACGACATTATCTATTTGGATGCATTTTACCAAACCATGAATGCAGTAAAGTACCAATGGGAATATCCATTTGGGACCAAAAAACCTACAGATACAGCAAGCACCTATGTTGCTTCTCTTGACAAAAAGCAGATGAAGATTGCATTGTTCATCACAGATAAAAACACCTGTACCTTTCGAGATACTTTTGAAATCAATGCCCGCGGCGCTTTTGACCTTAACCGTAAAAGTGGAAATTTGTGCAACACCCTCACCTATAATTTTTCTGCACTAAACATCAAAGGTTCTAGCCCATTTATTTACGATTGGTACCTCAACAACAAACGGTTAAACACAGCAGATTCATTTATCAATCAAAACTTCAAACAAAACACAAAACTGGTTCTAAAAATATCAGATTCTACTTATTGTAGTTTTTCCGATACCTTGACTTTAACACCTATAGCGCCACCGACCTTCACATTGGAGAATGATTCAAGCTGTTTGAATACCATAATTAAAATCAGTCCAAAAGTAGACCCTTATCCAGAAAAACTAATTTATGATTGGACTTTAGATGCTGGTTTGTTAAGCAAACATGATACGAGTTTAATTTTCACTGTTACCAAAACCCATACATTAAATTTAAACTTGAGAAATGCCATCGGATGCAATGCCCAAAAAACAATTCAAATATATGCCAATCCATTGCCAACCTTTAATATTCTTGGGAACACGAGCTACAACCGATATGCGCTTGTGCAATTAAATTTGGACAAAGTACTTGCAAGCTATTTTTGGTCAAATGGGACCACTAATCAAGACAATGTTTTTTGGGCTTCTAGTCTCGGAGGTCCCGGTAGTTATACCATTTGGTGTAAGGCAAAAGACTATAATGGATGCGAAAACATTCAATTTAAACAAATTAGAACCGATCAATTCACAGAGGTCTTTGAAAACAATCTGCTACAATGTCAACTGTATCCGAATCCGAGTAGAAACAGTATTATCATTAATAGCAATTTAGATTCTGAATATCAAATCCAAACCCTTGATGGCAAAACCATACAGGAAGGCTTATTAAACATGGGCACACAAAGCATAGACATCCATTCTTTATCCCCCGGAATTTACATTTTTCAAATTGGCCTAAATAGGATTAAATTTGTCAAGGAGTAAAACAGTTTTAAGAAATCATTTTATTAGTTGAACCCATACAGAAAATTGAACTAGTTGCCAAAGAATAGCCAAACATTTGCTTAAAAATTGTTGAAACTTCAACTTCTTTTAGCTATTTGAAATGCCTATTTTTGCAACAAATGGAAGCAACCCTGGAACAAGCCCAACAACTTGGCCTTTTGCCTGAAGAATTTGACAAAATCAAATCGATACTCGGCCGCACCCCTAATTTCACCGAATTGAGTATTTACTCAGTGATGTGGAGCGAACACTGTTCATACAAAAACTCTATTACCTGGTTAAAAACCTTACCTAAAGAGGGTCCTGCTATGCTAGCAAAAGCGGGTGAAGAAAACGCAGGTTTGGTAGACATTGGCGACGGCTTGGCTTGTTGCTTCAAAATTGAATCACACAACCACCCATCTGCAATTGAACCTTACCAAGGTGCTGCAACTGGTGTTGGTGGAATTAACCGCGATATTTTCTCAATGGGCGCAAGACCCATTGCCCAATTAAATTCTTTGCGTTTTGGAAACATAGACACCGCTAGAACCAAATGGTTGGTAAAAGGTGTAACCAAAGGTATTGGCGATTATGGCAATGCATTCGGTATTCCTACCGTTGGAGGTGAAGTATACTTCGACGATTGTTACGAAACCAATATTCTAGTAAATGCTATGAGTGTTGGCATCGCTAAAGTTGGAACCACCATCTCTGCAATTTCAGAAGGCATTGGCAATCCTGTTTACATCTTCGGTGCCGCTACTGGCAAAGACGGTATCCACGGTGCTGCATTCGCAAGTAAAGACATTTCTGAAGACAGTGTAAACGATTTGCCTAGTGTTCAAGTTGGTGACCCTTTTTGGGAAAAACTAATTCTTGAAGCGAGTATGGAATTAATCGATACTGGATCTATTATTGGTATGCAAGACATGGGAGCAGCAGGTATTACTTGCAGTACCAGTGAAATGGCTGCCAAAAGCAAAACCGGCATGAAAGTACATTTGGACAAAGTGCCTATGCGTCAAGAGAACATGAAAGGTTGGGAAATCCTTCTTTCTGAAAGTCAAGAACGCATGTTGGTGATTTTGAAAAAAGGCACTGAAAAAGAAGCCGAAGCCATTTTCAAAAAATGGGAATTAACCTATGCTCAAATCGGCGAGGTAACTGAAGGCGACCGCGTTCAATACTATATGAATGGCGAATTGGAAGCCGATATCCCTGCCGAAAGCTTGGTGCTTGGTGGAGGCGCTCCAATCTACAAACGCGAGTGGACCGTACCAACCTATTTCGAAAAAATAAAAGCCTATAAATTCGATGCCATTGAGCAGCCGAGTGATTTAAAAGCAGTGGCTGAATTCTTATTGTGCGAACCAAATATTGCATCAAAAAATTGGGTATTTACCCAATACGACAGCATGGTTGGAACCGTTAACCAAAGCACCAACAAAGCAAGTGATGCTGCAGTTGTTAAAGTAAGAGGCAGCAACAAATCATTGGCATTAACCGTAGATTGCAACAGCCGTTATGTGTATGCAGATCCTGAAACAGGATGTGCCATTGCAGTGGCTGAAGCCGCTAGAAACATTGTTTGTACAGGAGGTGTCCCAGGTGCTGTAACCAATTGTTTAAACTTTGGCAACCCTTACGACACAGAAGTTTACTACCAATTCAAACACAGTATTGATGGTATGGGAAAAGCTTGTTTAAAATTCGGAACCCCAGTTACTGGTGGTAACGTCAGTTTTTACAACCAAAGCACTGAAGGTGTTGCTGTATTCCCTACCCCAACCATTGGTATGGTGGGAATTATAGAAAAACCAGAACACCATATGGGTTCTGCATTTCAAGCTGAAGGTGATTTCATCTTCTTAATTGGAAAATCACAAAACGACATCAGCAGCAGCCAATATTTAGCAAAATACCACAAGGTAAATTTCTCACCAGCTCCTTATTTCAATTTGGATGAAGAGAAACAAATGCAAGACGCTTTGTACGCCGCAATTTGCAGTGGCAAGGTACATTCTGCACACGATGTGAGTGAAGGTGGCTTATTTGTTACCTTGGCTGAATCAGCGATGCAAGGAAAAACTGGATTTGACATTTGCACCGATGCCCACATCAGAAAAGATGCTTTTTTATTCGGAGAAGCGCAAGGCAGAGCGGTTATCAGCATTAGTCCTTCAAACAAAGAAAGCATTGAGAAGCACTTTGCAGACATGGGTGTCGAATGCTTGCACATTGGTTCTGTAAAAGGAAACAGCATGGTCATCGATTCAGAAGATTTCGGATCTACCGCAGACATCAAAAACCTTTACCACAATGCATTGGCATTGCGCTTAGGGGCTTAATCAATAAAACATTTTTGAAGCAAGACTTGTGTGTATGCGCAGGTCTTTCTTTATTTAAGCGCTTTCGCTTCCACCCACCACTCATCCATTTGACGCAATCCCAACGATTTTAAATCCAAGTTCTTTGCTTCTGCTTTGGCTTCTATATATTCGAAACGTTTCTTAAACTTCTGGTTGGTTTTTTCCAAGGCATCGTCAGGGTTTATGTTTTCAAAACGGGCGTAATTAATCAAAGAGAACAACAAATCGCCAAACTCTTCCTCACGGTCTTTGGCATTGCTAGCGGTTTTAAATTCATTTAACTCCTCCTCTACCTTTTCCCATACCTGATTTTTGTTTTCCCAATCAAATCCAACTTGTGCAGCCTTGTCTTGCATGCGCAAAGCTTTCACCAAAGACGGCATTGAATTGGGCACCCCACTTAAGACTGACTTTTTAGCATTTCCCTTTTCTTTGAGTTTGATCTGTTCCCAATTTTGCTTAACGACATCTGAATTTTCCGCTTGAACATCTCCGTATATGTGAGGGTGACGACGGATCAATTTTTCACACAATTGATTGATGACCGATTCAATATCATAAAGCCCAGTTTCAGAACCAATTTTGGCATAAAAAACAATATGCAAAAGAATATCCCCCAACTCTTTTTTTACCTCTTCGTGGTCGCCTTTTAAAATGGCATCACTCAACTCATACGTTTCTTCGATTGTAAGGTGGCGAATAGACTCGGTGGTTTGTTCTTTGTCCCAAGGGCACTTAGCTCTTAACTCATCCATGATATCCAAAAGCCTTTTAAAAGCATCCAATCTGCTGTTGTTTTGCATGGTGCAAATCTACGAAAACTTGTTTAGCATTTGCTTAGAAAATCGATGATCAAAGCAATTGAATGGCTATCAACAATTAAAGGATAACTTTTTGTGCCGTCTGCCTGGTAAAATTTGTAATTTCGTAACAATTTCGGAACCAAAATGCCGTTAACCCAAAAATGAAACGTTTACTATTTGTACTGACATATATTTTAAGCATTGGCTTAACCCAAGCTGAATCAAACGATTCGAGCTATTTGAAAGATCCCTATTTCGTTAAATTATTAAAGACCAATTCAAAGGTTCCAATATTCTATAACGACCAGGTAAAACGTCAAATAGCAAACTATATCAGAAACCTGAACAACAGCACTGCAATTTTAATTGGAAAGACTCAATACTACAACCAACTCTACAATTCTAATTTTGAAACTTCGGGCATACCGAAACAATTGTTTTTGAGTACAGCAGCTTACAGCAATTCTGACCCTCTATATATAGACCAAGACGGAGGTAGCGGCATGTGGGCATTAAATTATGCCATTGCAAAAAAATACAATTTAAGCACCAGCAGTTACGTTGATGAGCGCAGAAATCCGGCAAAAAGCTGTGAAGTCGCTGCCAATTATTTCAAAGACTTAAATTTAATTTACCAAGATTGGTTAAAAACCTTGGTAGCCTTCAGAACCGGCCCCATCAACATGAATATGGCCATTCATAAAGCCAACAGCAGTTTAGATTACGCCAAAATACACAATCAACTTTCACTTGAACATCAAAACGCAGCGGTAAATTATATTGCATTTTGGTATATCTGGAATTTTTACACCGACCACAAAATCATTCCTGTTCGCTACAAATTACCTGATACCGATACCGTTCATGTTGAAAGAGAAATTGGCTTGAACGCCATTGCCTACAACTTAAATTTATCTGAAGATGTTTTGAGGTTAAGCAATTCAGAACTTCGATTAGACATTGTTCCTGTCTCATACAACAAAAAGGGTTTAAAACTGCCCAAAGACAAGGTATTAGAATACCATAGCAAATTGAGCATACTCTTCCCAGCACCTGTTAAAAATATAGATACGACCTTAAGCGATTCTTTGATTATGGACAACAACGCCATGGTTATAAAACCAATGCTTCCGAGAGATTCTATCAATGCTGAGAACAATGAAGAGGTAGACAATGGAGAAGATTCTCCAAAACCAAAAGCTGCAAGTGAAAGCAAAACAGTAACCATTACCTATGTGGTAAAAAAAGGGGATGGCTTGTTGTTAATAGCCGATTTATTTGATTGTAGAGTTAGTGATATCCGTAAGTGGAATGGCATGAAAAAAGACAATATTTTCAAAGGTCAAAAACTAAAAATAAAAGTGCCTAAAAACAAAGCTGCGGTTTACAAAAAGATAAATACCATGACCACAGCCCAGAAAAAGAAGTTGGCAAAGAGAAGTTAATTTAATCATTCCAAAGGCAAGAACAACACAAATTAATTCACCTTGCTTTTGCCTAATTTTTCCTTAATATTGTTGGTGTAATTCTATTATGGCTAAGCGGATTCTATATTATTCCTTTATTGTTTTAAGTTTGATAATGTTTTTCAGTGCTTGTCAAAACAAACAAGACAAGGCATTTGAAGATTATAAAAAGGAAATTAAAAAAAGCCGCCATGAAGGCGATATTTATATGCTTACCCAAGGCATCATTGAGCCGCAAGACACTGCTAATTACAAAGGATTAAACTACTTCGATGTAGACAGCAACTTCCGAATCAAGGCACGCATTAAGGAATTACCTCCTTTACCTATAGAATTTAAAACCAATACAGAACGCTCCCCATTATATTATGTCTTTTGTTTATTGGAATTTAATGTTGGAGATTCATTATGCACCTTAATTGCTTATTCTGAAAAAGATAAAGATGTGCGTCAATTGTTTGTCCCTTTTAAAGATGTCAGCGGCAATGCTGAAACCTATGGTGGAGGCCGTTATCTGGACATTGAATACAAGGGAGAAAAAGATTTTTTAACCCTCGATTTTAATAAGGCATACAACCCATATTGCCACTACAACCACAGCTACAGCTGCCCGCTGGTTCCCGAGCAGAACAGATTAAAAGTCAGCATCAAAGCTGGAGAGAAAAAATTCCATGAATAAACGCATTGCATTATTTTGTTTAATTATAAGCTTAGGATTTACGCAAATTCAGGCTCAAGATAAATCGTCTTTAAACATCGATTTCAAAAACAAAAAAGACATTCAAATTGATAACTTTAAAAAGTTTAGTTTTCAAGACAAGAACAACAATACCCAATCAGGTAAAATTAAAATTTTAAACGACAGTCAGTTTTGCTTTGTAAATTACTTTTTAGAACCGGTAGGTGAAACCTACCATATTAATGACATTCACAAGGTATTTATACAAGGTTCAAATGGAATGAAGTATAAAATCCCAGCGCTTGCGGCCATAGGCATTACATTATTTATACCTGGCGGAATTTATTTTCTAGTTATTCGTGAAGCTGTTAGGAAAATAAAACTTAGAAAAAATCGCCAAAATGCTTCATTAAATGGCTGGGTTGATAAGACGAATTTTGAAGCTAAAATTATTAGTTACTATCCTCAGACTTAATGTTTGGTTTTCTTAGGGAATTCTATATGTTCAAAGATGTCTTTAAGAGAATCATAGGTATCGAAATCCTTGGCTTTTATAAAATCCTTATCAACCCAAACGACTTCAGTAATGTCTTCTTCAACTTGTGGAACGACCGAATGATCTCCCCAGGCCACCATTCTGAACCAAGCCGTTTTCTTTAGTATCCATCGACCTTTTAGCCAATAAACGTGGTAGGTGTTTGATACTTTCCCAAGAATCCCCAAGAAATTAAGACCACATTCTTCGTGCACCTCGCGCAGGGCAGCAAGACGCAAGTCTTCTCCTTCTTCAAGTTTGCCTTTGGGCAAATCCCATTTACCCAAACGCTTTATGAGCAACAATTGCCCACGTTCATTGAACACAACACCTCCCGCGGCCTTAATGAGTTTAAATTGCTTCTTAATGGCTGCATAAAGAACATTCGGTTGCTCAGTTTTGAACAACAAACAACTTGGACCTTCGAATACGCCCGAGGTAAGTTGTTGAACCACTGTATTTAAATCAGACGCATTAAAAACAGCACAATCTTTCTTGTTTACAAATTGATTATTATTTGTAAAAACAATGGTGTGTGCGTTGATGAATATTTTATAGCTTTGCTGCGACATGGTATCAAAAGAAATCAGTGCAAAAATAGCACAATCTTTGCTTGAAAGCGAAGCTGTTAAATTGAATGTTGAAAATCCTTTTACATGGACCAGTGGCATGCGTTCGCCTGTTTACTGTGACAACCGTGTAACGCTCTCTTACCCCGTAATTCGCAAGTACATCACCAACTGCTTAAGCGAGGTGATCAAAAACGAATACCCGTCTTTAAAAGGCGTAGTAGGTGTTGCAACAGCGGGTATTCCTCAAGGTGCTTTGATTGCAGATGAATTAAATATTCCATTTGCATACATCCGTGCGGAAGCAAAAAAGCATGGTTTAAAGAACGCCATTGAAGGTCATTTGACGGCAGGATGTAAAGTTGTTGTGGTGGAAGATTTGATTAGCACGGGCAAAAGCAGTTTGAAAGCTGTTGAAGATTTAAGGGAAAACGGTTTTGAAGTGGTAGGCTTGGTTTCCATATTTAATTATGGATTTGCAGCGACCCATCAAAAATTCTTAGATGCCCAGTGTCCTTATGTGTCCTTATGTGATTTTAACACCTTAGCTGAAGAAGCTGCAAAAACCAATTACATCAGTGAAGAAGCCCAAGTGAAAGTTTCAGAGTGGAACAAAGATGCCCAGGCTTGGAGCGATGCATTTAGCGCTAAGAACGCTTAAGCTTTCCCTTTTATTTTTGATTGTGCCTGAAGAGGCGAACACACCAAATGCCCCTTTTGAAAACGCAGTGAAATCCTGTACTTGAGCATTTTTTTCAGAAAACCGAAGCAATCCGAGTTGTAAAAGATCTTATTTTGAGATGTAGCCTTTCATGATACCACGATCAGAAGCCTTAATAAATTGAAGGATTTCGTCCCTTTCAGGGGTAGCAGGCATATTGGCTTCAATGTGGGAGATGGCCTTGTTGTTGTTTAGACCACGCACATAAAGCGTTCTGTATATTTCTTGAATTTCAGCTATTTTATCGGGAGTGAAAGCGCGGCGTCTTAGGCCAATTGAATTTACGCCCTCGTAACTAAGTGGTTCACGTGCTGCCTTTGTATAAGGGGGTACATCTTTACGCACCAAGCTGCCACCACTGATCATGGCATGGCGCCCGATGTGAACAAATTGGTGAACAAGAGTTGCCCCGCCAAGTATTGCAGATTCGCCAATAACGACATGGCCTGCCACTTGGGTGCTGTTTGCAAGAATGACATGGTCGCCAATAACACAATCGTGCGCTACGTGGCTGTATGCCATAATTAAACAGTTTGCACCAATTTCGGTTTGTCCTCTGTCTTTAGTGCCACGGTTAATGGTAGCACATTCGCGAATGGTGGTATTGTCGCCAATAATGGTAAGAGAATCTTCGCCATCAAATTTTAAATCTTGTGGGATTGCGGAGATAATAGCACCCGGAAATATTTTTACATTTTTTCCGATTCGGGCACCTTCAAAAATGGTTACACCTGAACCTATCCAGGTACCTTCACCAATTTCTACATTTTTATGAATGGTAACGAAAGGATCGATTACCACATTTTCTGCAACCTTCGATTGCGGATGAACATAAGCTAGGGGTTGAATCATTTTTCAGTAATTACTTCTATATACAATTTTGGAGGCCTTAGCCCCCAAAAGAAATTTATTTTATTTTAACAATTTGAGCCATCATTTCTGCTTCGCTTACCAATTTCTCGCCAACGAAACATCTGCCGCGCATTAAACAGATCCCTCTTCTTACTGGCTCTAGCATTTCAAGCTTCATAACCAAAGTATCACCTGGAACAACTTTGTCTTTAAATCTTGCTTTGTCAATTTTCAAAAACAATGTGGTATAGTTTTCAGGGTCTTCAACCTCACTTAAGATAAGCACTCCACCAGCTTGAGCCATGGCTTCTAGTTGCAGTACGCCTGGGAAAATTGGATCTCCAGGGAAGTGGCCATCAAAGAAGTATTGGTCGCCTGTGATGTTTTTTATGGCAATCACATAGGTTGGAGTCTTTTCTAAAATTTTATCCACCAACAAGAACGGATGTTTATGTGGTAAGAACTTAGAAATTTCTTTGTATTCGTATAAAGCTTTTACATTCGGGTTGTATACCGGTGCATCGCTGTTGTTTTTCTTCTTGGTTTTTTTAATTAACGCTTTAATTTTCCTTGCAAAGGCAACATTCGAAGCATGGCCAGGACGGGCTGCCATAATTTGCGCTTTTATAGGCATACCTATAAGGGCTAAGTCGCCCAATAAATCAAGTAACTTGTGACGTGCTGGCTCATTTTGGAATCTTAACTCCAAATTGTTTAAAATACCTTCTTTCCTAACTTCTACTTTTGGTTTGTTAAATACCTTAGCCAATCTTTCCATTTCCTCATCTTCAACCACACGGTCAACAATAACGATGGCATTGTTCAAATCGCCACCTTTAATCAAATTGTTGTTCAACATCATTTCCAATTCGTGAAGGAAACAAAAGGTTCTGCAACTTGCTATTTCTTTTTCAAACTCATTTAAATTGGTAATGGTTGCGTGCTGGCTGCCTAAAACAGGGCTGTTGTAATCAACCATTACCGTTGCACGGTAATCGTCTAATGGCATAGCCACCATTTCAATATGGTTTTGGTTGTCGTTGTAGTGCACATTTACAGGAATATGAAAATACTCACGTTCGGCATCTTGTTCAACGATTCCGACAGACAATAAGGCATCCACAAATGGCTTAGAACTTCCATCCATAATTGGCATCTCCGGACCATCAATTTCTAAAAGAACATTGTCTAATTCCAATCCAACCAGTGCGGCCAAGGCATGCTCAACCGTATTCACACGGGCGCCATTTTTTTCTAAAGTGGTGCCTCTGGAAGTATCAACCACCAATTCGCAATCTGCTTCAATAATAGGCTGGCCTTCTAAATCGGTTCTTTGAAATTTATACCAATGGTTGACTGGCGCTGGAGAGAAAGTCAAATTTACAACCGCTCCGGTGTGCAAGCCAACGCCTGAAACGGTTATTGAATTTTTTATTGTGGTTTGTTTCATTTTGATGTTAATTCTTTTATGTGTTTTTCAAGTTCTTTTATCCTATTTTCTAGTTGGGGTAAATTGCGCAAGATCACTTGGCTTTTGAATGCCTCTTTAATTGGCATTGCAGGGCTGCCAATAAATTGTTGATTCGGTTCTTTAATGGTTTTAGGAATTCCACTCTGACCACCTATTTGAGTTCCATCGGCAATGGTGATGTGTCCAACGATACCGACTTGTGCTCCGATTACACAACCCTTGCCTACCTTGGTACTACCAGCAACACCGCTAAGTCCAGCGACAACTGTATTTTCGCCTATTTCAGCATTGTGAGCAATTTGTACCATATTGTCAAGTTTTACGCCTTTCCTAATAATGGTAGAACCCATGGTTGCTCTATCTAAGCAGCAATTTGAGCCAGTTTCCACATTGTCTTCAATGATAACATTTCCGATTTGAGGAATTTTAGCATAAGTACCATCCGGCGTGGGCGCAAAACCAAATCCATCGGACCCAATGACAGTGCCTGCGTGGATGATGCAATTGTTTCCTACATGGCAATCAGAGTATAATTTAACCCCAGAGTAAAACAAAGTATTGTTCCCTATTTTCGCTTTTTGACCTACAAAAACATGGGGGTATAATTGGGCATTGTCTCCAACGATGGCAGCCTCTTCAATTACAACATAAGGACCGATAAACACATTTTTTCCAATGCTTGCAGATTCAGCAATAACGGCCGTTGGGTGTATGCCTTCTCTTTGCTGGTGTGGGTTAAACCAAGCATTCAATACCATACAAAATCCATAGTATGGCATGGCATGTCGAATGATGGTACACTGAACAGGTTTTTCTAAAACCAAATCGTTTGAAACAATAACAACTGAAGCTTTTGTTTCATAAATAAAGTTAAGGTATTTGGGATTGGCTAAAAAGCTAACCTCACCTGGACCAGCGGTTTCAATTTTCCCAGCAGCACTAACGGATGCAGAGGCATCACCTTCAATGCTACCTTGTATAAGTTCTGCTATTTGAGCGGCATTTATCTGCATAAATATATCCTGCGAAGATAAGGCTTAGCGGTAATAGCATAAATAATATTTTTTCACAGTCTGATTCAAGGCTTTTAGGTTGTAATTATCGCTTGCATCTGTAACATCCAAGACCTCTCCCGACTTTTTCAAGATGCGAATACCGGTGCTCTTTTCAACTTTATACGCATCATTGGCCAGGGTGTTCATTGATGCAAAATAGACCCCTTGATCGGGCTTAAGCTTGAATTTACTTACCATTTTTTCCTGCATTTCTGCAACATCCTTCATTGGAATGACCTTCGAAGAAAGTTGAATTTTAGGCAGATGTCTATTGACTAAGTTTTTAGCCAACAAAGCCAAAACTTTATCGTTGCAAAACTGCCAGTTTTTAATGGCAGAAATCACATCTGAATCGTCCAATTGTATGAATTGATTCAAAACATTAGGGTCTTCCATAAATTGCTTTACATCAATATGGTTTTTCAAAAAGAAATCGAGTGCTGGAGAGGCATACAATTGCATACCTTCTTTGGATACCTCTGCGGCCCTTCGCATGGTGTTGGTGAGCAAAACATCGGCTGCAACAACGGTTTTGTGCAAATAAACTTGCCAATACATTAAGCGTCTGGCGATAATAAACTTTTCAATGCTGTATATTCCCTTCTCTTCAACCACCAATTCATCATCCACAACATCCAACATGTGAATAATGCGCTCTGAACCAATTATACCTTCGCTTACTCCAGTATAAAAGCTGTCACGGCCCAAATAATCAAGTCGGTCCATATCCAATTGACCAGAGATCAATTGGTGTAAAAAAGCCTTTTTATAGCGGTTGCTGAAAATCTGAATACACAAGTCCAATTTCCCTTTAAATTGTCTGTTTAATTCCTCCATCATCATCATCGAAATACTTTCGTGTGGCACCGAATGAATGATGGTATGTTCAAGTGAGTGGCTATAAGGACCATGGCCAATATCATGCAACAAAATAGCACAGTATAGAGCCTCAGCCTCTGCATCCGATATTTTAACATTTTTTTGGCGCAAAGTAAACACCGCATTCATCATCAAATGCAAGGCGCCTAGGGCGTGGTGAAAACGAGAATGGGTTGCTCCTGGGTATACAATTTCAGTCATACCCAACTGACGAATGCGTCTGAGTCTTTGAACAAAAGGGTGCTCAATGAGGTCGTAGACCAATTTACTTGGAATACTCAAAAAACCATAGACTGGGTCGTTTATAATTTTACTTTTGTTCATTATCTGCAAAATTGACGATTTATTGTCATATTTCATTCATTATATTGCTTTAATTCTTC
Source organism: Bacteroidia bacterium (assembly GCA_044341025.1). GTDB lineage: Bacteria > Bacteroidota > Bacteroidia > NS11-12g > UBA955 > JABMMZ01. The sequence continues at coordinate 24,474 of JBIISM010000006.1, forward strand.
TTATTCAATACTTTATTGTATTTTTAATTTATTATATTGTAGCAGGAATCCTGAGTGTACCAAAGCGAATACAAAAGAGCAAGTAATTAAAAATTTACTTGCTGAAATCAGGCCTTGATTTCCCCTAAATTTGTAGGCCTTGAAAAAATACCACAAAATACCTAAAAAAATTGCAGCGCCGCAACCCAAAGCGCCTGGTTTGCACCCTCGAAATACGCACCAAGGCAGGTATGATTTAGATGCACTGAGCAAAACACTTCCCGAACTGTTGAACTTCATTGTCAAAACTGATTTTGGCGACACCTCTATAGATTTCTTTAACCCTGAAGCAGTAAAAAACCTTAACAAAGCCATACTGTTCAAGGACTATAATATCAAATATTGGAATATTCCTAAAGGCTATTTATGCCCCCCTATTCCTGGGCGTGCAGATTACATTCACTTCTTGGCCGATGTATTAAATGAACTTCCGCAAAAAGACACATTAACCCATCCCAATTTTAAATGTTTGGATATTGGAACCGGGGCCAATTTAATTTACCCCATCATTGGTCAATCGGCATATAAATGGAAATTTATAGCAACAGACATTGATCAAATTGCCTTAGACAATGCAAATGAAATTTTGGAAAAAAATGCCGAATTGAGCGAAGATATTGAACTTAAACTTCAAGAAAATAAAAATGTATTTTTCAAAGGTATAGTCAACAAAGATGACTTCTTTGAAGCCAGTATTTGCAACCCGCCCTTTCATTCATCTCAAGAAGAAGCAAGCGCAGGAACCTTAAGGAAACTGAAGAATCTAAAAGCGGAAGTGGTGCAAGAAGATGCTTTAAATTTTGGCGGTCAAAACAACGAGCTGATTTACGAGGGTGGCGAACTTAAATTTATACAAGACATGGCAAAAGAAAGCACAAAATTCAACAAGAATATTCTTTGGTTTAGCAGCTTAGTTTCTAAATCTGCTCATATCCATATACTTCAACGTTTCTTAAGTGAAATAGGCGTTGCAGAACAAAGAACCATAGAGATGGGCCAAGGCAATAAAACAAGTCGCTTTATTGCATGGACATTTTTCTCGAAATCCGAGCGATTGAAACACCTAGTAGGCAAAAAAATACAGAATGATCCCAATTGAGATTCCTGAATCTGAGTATTTGTATTCAGGTATTTCTCAGATTGAAAATGCTGGAAATGGCTTATTTACAGCCATAAAAATATACAAAGGAGAGATTATTGCAATTTTTAAAGGGAAGGTTTTAAATGAGGCGCAAATTGAAAAGCGAATTGACATGAAACAAGATCAATATTTCATGAATTTACCCAATGGAACCATTTTAGATGCTGGGAAAACCAAAGGCTTTGCAAAACTCGCCAACGACGCCCAAGCTTTTGATAACAATCTGTTTAAAAACAATTCAATTATCAGTATAGATGAAGAAGAAAACATTTGTTTGGTTGCAAAACGTTTGATTAAATCCGGTGAAGAAATTTTCTGTAGTTATGGAAAACGCTATTGGAAAAAACACGGCAAATAAATTAAATGAATCGCCATATAAATTGACATTGCGCATTTATTGGAATGTCGTCGTTTAAAGTGTTAAACTTTGAAAAATCTGTCATACCTTTGCCGAATAATTTATAACCCTTAAGCATCACAATCATATGAAAGTAACAGTCGTAGGAGCAGGAGCAGTTGGCGCAACATGCGCAGACAACATTGCCCGCAAAGAACTTTGTTCAGAATTGGTTTTATTAGACATTAAAGAAGGAATCAGCGAAGGTAAATCTTTGGATTTATTCCAAACCTCTTCTTTGCTTGGTTTTGACACCCGCATTACTGGTAGCACCAACGATTACACAAAAACGGCCAACAGCGATGTTGTGGTTATAACCAGTGGTATTCCGCGCAAACCGGGTATGACACGTGAAGAACTTATCGGCACCAATGCAAGTATTGTAAAAGGCGTAACAGAAAATATTTTAAAGCATTCTCCAAATGCCATCATCATTGTTATCAGCAACCCGATGGACACCATGACCTATTTGGCCTTGAAATCAAGCGGTATTCCTAAAAACCGCATCATTGGTATGGGTGGCATCTTAGATAGTGCGCGTTTCAAATGTTATTTATCATTGGCAACAGGAGCATCAACCAACGACATCCACGGTGTTGTGATCGGCGGTCATGGCGACACCACCATGATTCCTTTAACCAGACTTGCTACCATCAATGGCATGCCAGTAAGTTACAAATTAAACGAAGAAGCATTGGCTAAGGTTGCAGCTGACACTATGGTAGGTGGAGCTACTTTAACCGGCATGTTGGGAACCAGCGCATGGTATGCTCCAGGAGCTGCAGGTGCTGCCTTGGTAGAAGCCATTGTTAGAGACGAGAAAAAAGTAATGCCATGCTGCGTATACCTAGAAGGTGAATATGGTCAAAACGATATTTGCTTAGGTGTGCCAGTTATTATTGGTAAAAACGGTTGGGAAGAAATCATCGACTATAAATTAACAGAAAGCGAGCAAGCTGCATTCAACAAATCTGCAGAAGCAGTCAGAAGCATGAACAGCATATTGGGAAGCACCAACGCTTAATTCAATACGACTATTTAAAAGTCCTAAGTTAAAACTTAGGACTTTTTTTTACTCAAAATTAAAGGCATTATATTTGCTTCAATTTAAGATAAATGCCAATTAAAAATTTATTTTCTATACTTCTTCTAAGCCTTGCATTGTTTGCAGCAGCAGCACTTAAGGCTCAAAAAATTAGTGTCATAAATCAAACTGAAGTAAGAAGCTTAGCCCAGATGAAAGCAGACAGTGGTCAAACCATTGTAGTAAACTTTTGGGCCACTTGGTGTGGACCATGTGTGCGGGAACTCCCCTATTTCATTCAGGCCGATACCAGTTTAAAAGGAGAAAACTTCAAATTTATTTTTGTGTCTTTTGATCCACTAAACAACGAAAGTAAAGTCCAAAAATTTATTGACAAAAACGGTATGCCTGGCACACACTATATTATAGGAAACTATGAGATGGGAACATTAATTGAACAAGTACATCCCAAATGGGAAGGAGGAATACCATTTACTTTGGTAATTACCCATAAAGAAACCAAACACCACGAAGGTGCCTTTGAGAACTTTCGCCAATTTTGGCAGTTCATACGAGATTGAACTCAATCGAATGCTTACTGCGCCATTTGCCTTATTAAATGGCAAGGCCAAACCCTTTATTTTATATTTCTTACGCTCCTATTTCCAGCCATTCTCACCAAGCAAGGGCACAAAACTAAATTGTTCAAATACTTCTGTCTTGATATTTGTTGCATCTATTTTGGTGATTCGAACCATGCGCTGAATATCTTTTTCGCCGCCAACAGGAATAACCAAGCACCCGCCAACTGTCAATTGTTTGACCAATGCTTTTGGCACAGAGGGCGCTCCCGCAGTAACTATAATTTTATCGTAAGGTCCATGTTCTGACAAACCTTTGGTACCATCACCCACATGCATTTGCAATTGAATGTTCATGCCATATGAATTTACTTTCTTGATGGTTTCAGCAGCCTGCTCAGACAATTTTGCATGCCTTTCGATACTGAATACCACAGCTCCGCATAAAGCCAAAACAGAACCTTGGTAACCACTGCCCGTTCCAATCTCAAGAACCTTATCATTTCTTTTTAATTGAAGAAGCTGAGACTGATAAGCAACAGTGTATGGTTGAGAGATCGTTTGGTCCTCACCAATAGGGAAAGCTTTGTCCTCATAGGCATGCGATTCGAAATCATGGGGTAAGAAAAAATGCCTTGGAAGCTCAGAAATAGCGTCTAAAACCAATGGGTCTACGATGCCCTTTTGCTTAAGCAGCTCGACCAACTGAAGGCGCAAACCTTTGTGTTTATAGGTGTCTTGGTAAATATTCAAAATAGTTTATGTATGTTCTTTAGTACACGGTTAATAACAAAATAGTGCCGCAAATAAGCAACTATTGCATTTTTGTAACAAATTTATTTGAACACATTTGTTTAAAATTAAAGTCGGTATAGCAGGAAAACCAGAAGCAGTAGGTCAATATTTAACCTATCTGCAGAAAAACGACTCGTTCGAAGTTATCGGATCGTTCGATAGCACGGACGCGAATAATTTCGAATCCTTCTATGGCATTTCACCATTCACTGATTTTATTAAACGGGCCGATGCAATTATATTCTGCGGCAATGAGCATCAAAATACTTTTGATATATTAGCAGAATGCATTAAAAACTGCAAACATATTTTGTTTGATAAATTCCCTGATCTCAGTTATACGGAATTGTCTTTGCTCAACAAATTCAAAACAGAAGCGGATACTTTATTTTATATTGCAAATATCCCTGGTTTGGGATGTGTGTATACCACCGCTAGACAATCGGTAAGCAAACCGACCTTTATCCAATACAAAATTCAAATTCCTTTTAACACCCATTTTACAGATGGGAACAGCAAGGAACTAATGCATGAAACCATTGATATGGTATTGCGTTGTGTAAACTCCCCTGTTCATAAAGTTAAAATCAACCGACAATACATTTTCAATCAAAGTCCAGATGAAGTGAAGGTGCACATTACTTTCGACAACAGCAGCACCTCTGAAATTGTATTAAATACGGTAAGTCAAGAAGCCAAACACGCCTTAACGCTTTACCAAAAAGGCAAAATTATTCATGCCGACATTGCGGCTTTTAAGGTTGAAGAGACCAGATTAGATGTTAATTTAGAACACCAACTGCCTTTCGATTCCCCTGAAGCATCCCATACTTCTATTGCTCAAAAAATGCATACATCTGAAAAAAAGATTATGTATTTTGATGTAATTCAAAAAGATTTGTTGAACTTTGTTGATTGTATAAGCAACCGCGTATCACCACTTGTTTCTATTGATGAAGCAATAAATGTGGTAAGTGTGATGCAACATTTCACCTACAGTCAGCATGAATCATTTGTTTAAGTCGCTTTTAATTTTATTTGTTTTCTCAGGTTTGTTTCTGTCTTGCGACCAAGAGCAAGAAGCAATTCCCTCCTACTTGCACCTCAGCAAATTCACTGTTAGCAGCACCCCTTTAACACAAGGCCTGAACACCGCAGATATTATAAGCGCCAAAGTGTATGTAAACGGAAAAGAAATAGGCACCTTCGAATTGCCTGCCACTTTTCCTGTTATTGCAAGTGGTAATGCAGAAGTAGTTGTTTTTCCAAACATCAAAGAAAACGCTTCTTCCAATAGCCAAAAGTACTTTAAGCCTTACGAATCATTTACCCAAACGGTAACTCTTGAAGCGGGTAAAATTGACAGTTTAAAACCAAGCATTTCTTATAGAAGCAACACGACCTTTAGATGGATGGAAGATTTTGAAGACCAAGCCATCTCAATTGTCAGATCTGGCTCTAATAACACCAAAGATTCATTTTATACAATTCCTACTTCGACTTTTGGTGTCGACCAACCCTTCTCAGGATCCAATTACTGTGGTTTTATACACGTAAGCAGCGACAGTTTTGTGGTGTTTGAACGCAGCACCCTATCAACATTTAATGACATCCCATTTTTAGGCACCGACGTTTATGTTGAACTTGATATCAAAAGCAATATAAATGTACAAGTTGGCGTTTACTCATACATTGGTGCTGATTACGACCAAGCGCCTGTTATGGTCATAAATTCTACTGCCGGAAAATGGAAAAAGATTTATGTTAATTTGAAACCTCAAATTGGCGACCTTACCTCAGGGACACCGATTCGTTTGTTCTTTGGATTTTACAAAGAAGACAATGACAGCGCAGACTACAAAGTATATTTAGACAATTTGAAACTCGTATACGTTAATTAATTCACACTTTGAATAAGGCCAAACAAACCATAAAATACCTTCTTTCAGATTACTTAAGTGCAGCTGTCGTTTGGTTTTTATTGTTTTGGTTTCGGAAAAACTATATCGATACCGCCCACAGCGACTACCAAATTCCGTTAAGCAGAGACATCAAATTAATTTTAGGCATTATCGCCATTCCCACATTTTGGCTGGTCTTATACTACTTCACCGGTTATTACAGAAACATCTTCAGACGCTCGCGCCTAAGAGAACTTAAGCAAACCATCTACACCTCTTTCTTTGGTTCATTAATTATCTTCTTTGCCTTATTGCTCGACGACAGCGTAAGCAATTACAGAGCGTATTATCAAACTTTTTTCTTGCTAATCTCCCTGCAATGTTTGGTTACCTATATTGGACGTTTCATTTTATCAAGCCGCACCAACCACAGAATACAAAAACGCGTATATGGGTTCAACACCATTTTGGTTGGGTCCAATGAAAAAGCGCTAAAACTTTTTGATGATCTTCAAAATGCTAAAACCACCAATGGCTTTAAATTCCTTGGATTTGTTACCGTTAATGGCGAAGACACCTCGCAAATGCAAAAGAACTTGCCCCTATTAGGCAATTACAAAGATCTGCCAGCTTTAATTCACAGCATGGAAATTGAAGAATTGGTTATTGCTTTGGAAACCACAGAACACAGCAAGTTAAATGCTGTGTTTAATATGGTTGAAAATGAAAATGTATTCATTAAAATCATCCCTGACATGTATTCCATTTTTACCCGCATGGTGAAAATGAACAATATTTTAGGTGCCGTATTGATTGAAGTTGATTTTGAAGTAATGCCTGAGTGGCAAAAAAATGCCAAACGTGTGTTTGATATTTTGTTTTCTATTTTGGTTTTGGTTTTAAGTTTTCCCTTTATGCTCATCATTGCACTGATGATTAAGTTGAGCAGCAAAGGTCCAATATTCTACCAACAAGAGCGCATTGGCTTGAAAGGCAAACCGTTTAGCATCATTAAATTTAGAAGCATGCGCACCGATGCGGAAGCCGCGGGGCCACAATTATCCAAAGAAGATGATCCAAGAATCACCAAGGTTGGTAAAATTTTGCGCAAAACCCGTTTGGATGAATTTCCTCAATTTTGGAATGTATTAAAAGGCGAAATGAGTGTGGTTGGCCCAAGACCAGAACGTGCCTTCTTTATAGAAAAAATCATTGAAAAAGCACCTTATTACAGACGTTTGCAAAAAGTAAGACCCGGCATTACCAGTTGGGGACAAGTAAAATATGGTTATGCCGAAAACCTAGATCAGATGATAGAACGCTTGTACTACGATATCTTATATATTGAAAACAACAGTTTGGCCCTCGATTTTAAAATCATGGCCTATACCATTTTAATTATGGTGCAAGGCAGAGGGAAATAATTTCCTTTAATTAACTCTAATCAACTGATTGGTATCACCAAAGTCCTCCTTTTCTCGATAAAATTCTTAGCCGATAAAAGCAAGTAATGTGTATATTTGCGCAGCAATAAAACGATGCGTAAATTATTAGAAAAATTCGAAAATAAGCAACCTGAGATTGTCTTTGAATGGAAAGACAGCGAGACAGAAGCTGAAGGTTGGGTGGTAATCAATTCTCTTAGAAATGGTGCTGCAGGTGGCGGAACAAGAATGCGTAAAGGATTAGACAAACGCGAAGTTGAAAGCTTGGCCAAAACCATGGAAGTTAAATTTTCAGTTTGTGGACCTCCAATCGGTGGTGCAAAATCAGGCATTAATTTCGATCCGGCTGACCCGCGTAAAAAAGGTGTGCTTGAGCGCTGGTACAAAGCGGTATATCCGATATTGAAAAACTATTATGGTACAGGCGGTGACTTGAACGTGGATGAAATTCACGAGGTTATTCCGATGACTGCTGCCAATGGGTTATTGCATCCTCAAGAAGGAATTGTTAATGGACATTTGAATTACAGTTCTGAAGAAAAATTAAAAAGCATTAGCCGTTTACAAACCGGTGTGTTGTTGCCAATAGTTGACGAGCGTTTTACCCCAGATGTAGCAAAAGCCTACACCATTGCCGACATGATTACAGGTTGGGGTGTTGCAGAAGCCGTAAGACACTATTATGAATTATGGGGCGGTAATATGAATGGCAAATTTGCTGTTATTCAAGGTTGGGGAAATGTGGCGGCAGCGGCAGCATTCTATTTGGCTAAGCACGGTGTGTTAATCAATGGAATTATTGACCGCGATGGTGGTTTGATCAATGAAAAAGGATTTACTTTTGAAGAAATCAGAGACTTATTCTTAAACAGAAAAGGCAACACCTTGAACCATCCTGATATGTTAAGTGCAGAAGAAGTAAATGCTAAAATATGGGATTTACCTATGGAAATATTCATACCTGGCGCAGCATCGAGATTAATTACACAAAACCAAGCAGAACGAATGGTTGCTGCAGGTGTTGAAGTTATTAGCTGTGGAGCTAATGTTCCATTTGCAGATAAAGAAATCTTTATGGGACCAATTTCAGAATACATGGACAACAATACCGCCGTAATTCCTGATTTCATAGCCAATTGTGGTATGGCAAGAGTGTTTGCTTACTTAATGAAGCAAGGTTCTGAGGTTAACGACTTGGCCATTTTGAAAGATGTTTCTGATATTATTAGACAAGCATTAATACGTGTACACCAATTCAACCCTAAAACCACTGGCATCAGTGCAAAAGGCTTGGAATTGAGTTTAACCGACTTGGTTAGCAGTGCAGCTGTAGCAAGCAGATAAGCATCAAATAAGAAAAATTTAAAAGCCTAATGTTGTTGTTTATTCCAAATGCCTTTAGTCCAAACAATGACCAGTTAAACGACTTTTTTAATCCGAGTGGACGAATAAGCGTTAAACAATACCATCTCTCTATTTACAACCGTTGGGCGAATTGTTGTTTGAGAGCAATGACCACAAGCGCGCCTGGGATGGCAATTATAACAATGCCATGTGCCCGCAAGACGTTTACACATATTGGATAAACTTAGTAGATGTCTTTGGCAAACGGAAAACCTATAGAGGTACTTTTACCTTAGTGCATTAAAACTGCTAAAAAAAGTAGCTTTAAAAACCATAATTTAACAATAAATTTGCACTATGTTTTGGCTCGAACATCCGAAAACCTTTGCACTGATCGTATTGATTGTGGCTCTGTACAGTTTAAAAACCACAGCGCTATTTGTATACAGACGACGCAACCACATAAAAGGTAAAGACAATTTTACCATTGGCATAAATACCATCTACTATATTTTCATTATTATTTTAATGATCATATTAGCCATGGCATTGCTAAGGGTCAATCTTCGTGAGTTCTTTACCTCCATTTCAATATTGGCTGCTGCCATTGCCATCCTAGCAAAGGACTATATTTCCAACGCCATCAATGGTATGATTTTGATGTTTAACAATCAAATTTCTATTGGCGACCGCATACAAATAGGCGGACATAAAGGAAAAATCACCCATATTAGTTTGCTCAATTTGCAAATCATTAATGAAGAAGATGATTTAATTTACATCCCCAACACCAATGTCTTAAGTCAGGACATCATAAATTACACCAAGGCAGAGAGTTTAAAAGTAAGTATTGAGTTTGTTGCCAAGGCTAATAATATGGAATCAATTGAGGCACTTGAACAATATTTCTCCAATGTTTTTGCCAGCAATCCCAATGTAGAAAAAGATACCTTTCGCTTAAAAGTAGTTCACTTAAAATACAAGAACATTGATTTCAGGGCAGAAGCCAACCTTGTAAAACGGGATTCAAAATCGGAACGTCAATTCAAAAGACAATTGGTGAATGCTTGGTTTAAATATTTACAAAATGCAGAGGATAAAACATCCCATTAATTCTGCCGCATTATCGCGCTAATTTCTTTGAAAAAAAACATATCAATTATTGGCGGAGGTTCAGCTGCCATAGCCTTTGCAGCCCATATTGACACTAAAAAGTTTGATGTCGTTTTATACGAAAAAAACAAAAGCCCATCCCGAAAGTTTTTAGTGGCTGGCGATGGCGGATTTAACCTCACCCACGGCCTTAGCGTGCAGGACATGCTTAAACAATACGAACCTCTGGGTTTTTTAGATGAGGCATTGCTTCAATTTAGCAACGATGATTTTAGACTTTGGCTTAAAGAAATAGGCATTGAAACCTATGTAGGCAGCAGCGGAAGGGTATTCCCTATAAAATCCATTAAGCCAATTGAAGTTTTACAAGCCATTTTAAAAGTGCTTAAAAACACAGGTGTACAAATACAAACTGCTAAACATTGGACTGGATGGAATGTAGATAATACCTTGCAACTAAGTAGTTCGGATTCATTAAAATCTGATATTGTAGTCTTTGCCCTTGGAGGAGCTAGCTGGAAAGTAACTGGCTCAGATGGCACATGGTTGTCCTTATTTAAATCCAAAAACATCCCATGCATAGAATTTAAAGCAGCCAACTGTGCATTTGAAATTCAATGGCCTAATGATTTTATAACCCATCACGCAGGTAAAGCCTTAAAAAACATTCATCTTAGTTCAGGTTTAAAAACTTGCCAAGGTGAACTAAGCGTTACTTCGTTTGGTCTTGAAGGCAATGCTATTTACCCGCTAAGCTCCAATATACAATCAGACCTTGCATCCATTGGACACGCTCAAATTTTTATCGATTTTAAACCAATGTTTTCAGAAGAAGCATTGTTAATTAAGCTTGAAAAATCAAAAGCGAAAAGCATCAATGACAAATTAAAAATAGATTTGGCCTTGAACAATACAGCCATACAAATACTAAAAAACCATTTAAGTAAGGAAGCCTATTCTAACTATGTTTCTTTGTCTCAAGCTATAAAACATTTACCTTTAAAAATAACTGCAGCAGCGCCCATCGACGAAGCCATTTCTACCACAGGCGGCATTGATTTAGAAGCTATTGATGAGAACTTTCAACTAAAACAAATGCCTCAGCATTATTGCATAGGAGAAATGTTGGATTGGAATGCGCCAACTGGCGGCTACTTGTTACAAGCTTGTTTTAGCATGGGGGTAAAACTAGCGCGACATTTGAACGGTCAAGCCTCTTAAGACAGCATATTGTAAGCACCCAAACTTAAAACATCCATTACGGTATTGCCAATTGAATCAGTGGAAAAGATGGATTCAAAAAATGGATTGGTCATATGATTTACCTTATCTATAAATATATTCACAAACATATCATTTAAATGAGATATGAAATAATTATTTATTGTCTTAATAATTGTATATCCGTTCTGCGACAAAAGTATCTCTTAAAATACCAAATGCTACGGTATAAAAATCTCCTCTACCCCCTCTTTCTTTCTCTTCATAAACGAGAATTTTAAAATACCTCTTAGACTTTGGGGTTAAAAACCAATTAAAGCCAATTACGTCATTACGATCAGCAAAAAGATTATAAACCCATTTATCAAGATCGTTAAATGGCAATTCATGAATCAATTCATATTCCTTCATTAAGACACGATTAGAGTCAGGACAATTTAAAAAAATTTTATTCGCATATAAGGAATCAAACTTTTTTAACCAGTTGGTATCTTTATTGACATATCCAGGTTTTCCTTGAAAGTACAATGCTCTATCCAATATCCCTACATAATATATACCATTACTATCTAAGACGGATTCTAAATTAGAACCTACGTTATAAAGATCTCCAATTCTGCCAGGACGCATATAAGCAAATGAATCAAACTTTGTTGGGTGTTTTTTTGAAAAAAAATTGATTTTTGAAGCATATCCATTCATTGTAAATATTCCAATCACTAAGTATTGAAATATTTTAATCATTGTTGATTGCTTTAATATTTTATAATTCAACCTCATATATTTATTAGAAAGCTATGACATTTGCTGCTGCATAAAAGTCCCCATTCGGACATAATCGCAAAGAAACACCTACAAAGAAATTATTAGGATCAAAAACCTCACTCAATAAAATGACTCTATGTGGCAATGATCCATACCAAGCAATAACAGCACGTTCAGCAATTGATTCATAAGAATTAATACCGTAAAATTTGTAATAACTTCTACGCATAAGATAAGCGACTTCGGTATAGCGTAGATTTTCCCAGCAGTTCAGTTTATATGGACTGGGTAATTCACAATTTATAAAAGATGAATCTAATAGAATTAAATGTTCCTTAAATATGCATTTAACATTTTGTTTAAGGGCTTCATCTGTTTCCCAAGGAAATTCTGGATGATGTAAATATCCTTTTTGATACATTATTAGCGTATTTCTTGAAGAGATATATTTTGAAACAGTTTTGGAATATTTATACGGCCTTAATCCAAGTTTCACTCTAAATGCATTGATTTTTATGTATAAAATTGAATCCATTAAAACTTGGTTAAAATGATAGAAATCAATCCAATGACAACTACTTGAATCAAACAATTTTATCAATCCAATTTGAATACTATCCTTTCTTGTCAATGGTTTGTAAGGATTGGGGGATGAAAACACTATAGCCTCATTAGACATTTTTTTAAGATCCGATTCAAATGGTTTAATGGCTATTTTCATACACTTTAAAACGGCATTATAACTACTACAACCCATAGCATCAAATAATCCAGTTGGCCTAAATGCAAAAGTATATAATACACTATCAGTAGATTTTGTAATAGTTCCATCATATTGAGCCTTTAGAAAAAATGGCGACAAATTCAAAACAATATAAATGACCAATCTTTTCATAACAACATGCTTTAATTGTCAACGTAAAACATTTAAAAATATTACAACAATTCCCACACAATATTTAATCCGTTTGATCGTTAGAAATTTAATTGCCTATGACTTAAGCCTTACCTTTTATCGTTTTAATCTTTTTAAACTAATAAACAGGAGGTAAATTATGTTGTATGTAATGTTAATGGCCAGCTTAGCCTTTGAATCAAGCCAAAGCAATCAGTCAAAACCATCCATTGACTGGGAACAAACCAACTACTTCAACAAATTTGGCAAAATCAAAAAACAGGTATTGATTTTATATCCCAACAAGCAATACAGCTATTACCAGATTGGGGTTAACAATAAATTGCATTTCGATACTGGAACATATAAGTATAAAAGCTTTGCGCACAAACTCCAATTCAACAGTGTACAAAGCCAGTCGAGTTTTAATCCGATGACACAACAACCCATTAAAGTGAATGGCGATGAAGTCTATCTATCGAAAGACAAAATAAGTTTTAAGCACTCAAACATATCCGACATCACTTCTGTATTATCTATATTTTCATCACTCAAACGCATCGAGATAAAAAACAAACCATTGGATCGCGTCAGCCTTAAAAGAGGATATCAATTACAAAACAGCACAGATTTAAGCCCATATAAACAGTCGATTAAAACACCTGAGAGCAATGCCCTAGTATACCAAAAAGGACAACACATTGCTGACAGTCTCTATGCCATCGAATTAAAAAAAGGAAAAGACAAGAGCAATCAAGCAGTTTATGATTTAGCTAGACAACTGACTAAACAGGCAAGCACTGATTCCGCTAAATTAAGGTTGTTATGCGATTGGATGACCCTCAACTTTGAATACGACTTGGAAGGACCTGTTAATCCTTCGGAGTTAATAAAAGTCAAAGCCACCAGATGTGAAGGTTACGCCAATTTTATCTTGGCGTTATGCAAAGAGCTCAATATTCCTAACATTAAAGTAATTGGCACTGCCGATAATGGCAGTTTAAAACGCTATTCATTCAATGAAATATCAGGCGGACACGCATGGAATTTGGTTAAAATACAAGGCGCTTGGAGACCATTAGACGTCACTTGGTTAGACCCCACTTGGCCCAAAGATTATAAAAAAGACAACCGTGTGTATGGCAATGAGCACTATTTCAATCCTGATCTAGAACAATTGAGCTTAACACATATGCCAGATATTGCAGCATTGGCCTTGACCAATTTTAGTTCTTTGGGTCAAAAAGCATTTTGTGAAAACCCTGTCATAGAACAAAAGGGCTATGCCATTCAGTATGTTGGATCAAACAGCAACCGGATTAAAACCCAAAACCCTAGCATTCAATTTGAGTTTTATGCAACAGAAGAAATGGAAGTGACCATATCCAGAGGCAAACATGAGTCAACCTATACCATCCGTTTAAAGTCAGGCATTAATACCATCCTCATGCCCACACCAGCATTACTGTCAGAATATACTTTTAAATGTGGCGGTTTGAAAGCTCAGTTTTACATAAATCCAAGTAAAGGCAATTTAAGTGCATTAAACGCAGCCCTAAAAGAGGTTAGATCATACAATTGGGCTTATCAGATAGAATTTTATGAATACATGATCAAATTGATTCAAACCAAAAACATTCAAATCAGATATACCAATGACAGCAATGGTCAAATCACCAGTATGGCCAAAAACATTATTGAAACATATGATGGGCTTTGTCCTGTAGGTGCTTGGTATCTCAAATGGGATGCTAAAAAGGCAGGCGATTCTCCTGTATTTATGCGTTATTACTTCACAGATCAACGCATTAATGGTAAACGCCTATTTGTTGAATGTAAAGTGGACTGTAAATTCAGTGAGACCAAAATGCTCAATCCAAAAAAGTTTACTTGTAGTAATTGGGGCATTGGGTTGGACTATTGATACAGAGTGTTTATGATAGCATTATGCATTAGGTTATTTCCCTTAATTTTACCACATGAAGTCTTACATCATAGCTGGTGAAGCCCGTGGTGATTTGCACGGTGCCAATTGATGAAACAAATCAAATTATCTGACCCAAATGCAGAGATGCGCTTTTGGGGTGGCAATTTGATGTTAAAAGAATCGTCGGCATTGGTGCTTCTTTCGCGGTTTCGCTCTGTGCGGTTGTCAAAACCTAAATCATTTTTGGCCATTTGTCTTGAATGGTTGCTCATAATGGTTTTGTGCTTTGCTGCAAACAATTAGATTTGTGATGCATTGATGCGAAAGTAGTAAATTATCTTTGACTCTATTGCAATTGAAGGTCGCAATAGAATATTTTTTATCAATGTCCTTGACATCCATTTTTTTGTTTTTTTAAAAAAAATAGATAAATTCGTAAATTATTAATTACAAAATATTGCATCGCTATTTATTGCCTTCGGTAAATTGAAAACAATACTGAAATTATAAAATTGGGATAGGACATTAAATTAAACAAAGAACAACTTTATAAATATGGGTAAATTTGGATTTTCATTTTCTTGGAAAAGGTTATTAGGTATAACGGCATTTAAAAATTCCATAGCCAGAAAGACAGGCATACCAACAACAAAAGGCGGCATTGAGCGTAAAGTTGGCAGGACAATTATCAAAGCAATATTTGGTAAATAATATTTTGCGATGAGAAAAAACAAGCACCTGTCCGGTGATTCAGGATCACCACTACGCACTTTAGTACTCTTTTTATTGTCGTCCTGCTTGGGTGGTTTGCTGTTTAGTATACTCGCGTTAAGGGCTAAAAGAAAACAAAAAACAGTATTTTGGTGGTTTTTACTTTCCTTAATATTTATTGCAATATTTGGTTTTTTGTCCTATACATTGGTGTTAACATCAAGCCCTACAAAAGATTCCAGTTACTATTATTTAGGCATGGTAAGTTTGGTTTCTAATTCAATTGCATTGATCATATTAATCGCTACGTTATTTTCAAAAAATTCAAACGATAAGGTCAAATAGAGAATTGCGTTAAGAATTAATTATAAATCATTCGAATCAAGCCCTCCCCGATCATAAAAGCTTATGTCATCCGTGTTCGGGACTACTCCACCGTAACCGACTTCGCCAAGTTTCTCGGCTGATCGACATTACAGCCTCTCAAAACTGCAATGTGGTAACTTAACAATTGCAAAGGAATGGTAGACAATAAAGGCGTCAAAGCTTCCTCGGTGTCAGGTATTTCAATAACGTGGTCGGCCATTGCGCGCACTTGGGTATCGCCTTCAGTAACGATTGCAATAATTTTGCCTTTACGGGCTTTAACCTCTTGGATATTGCTCATTACTTTTTCGTACATGCCGCGTTTTGGTGCAATTACCACCACTGGCATTTCTTCGTCAATCAAAGCAATAGGACCGTGCTTCATTTCTGCGGCAGGATACCCTTCAGCGTGTATGTAAGAGATTTCTTTTAGTTTTAATGCACCTTCTAAAGCCACAGGGAAATTAACCCCTCTGCCTAGGTATAAGAAATTGCGGGCATCTTTGTAAATAGCCGCTATTTTCATTACCTCGTCATTGGTTTTTAAGCAACGTTCAACCAATTGAGGAATGGCTTCTAATTCGCTTAACGTTGTTCTTAAGCGTTCTTGAGAAATTACACCTCTAATCTGGGCAACAGACAAGGCCATCAAGGTTAAAACAGAAACTTGAGCCGTAAAAGCTTTGGTTGATGCTACCCCAATTTCTGGACCTGCGTGTGTGTATGCCCCAGCATGGCTCATACGCGGGATGGAAGAACCAACCACATTGCAAACCCCAAATACCGTAGCGCCTTTTTCTTTTGCCAATTCCATAGCGGCAAGGGTATCTGCAGTTTCACCACTTTGTGAAATGGCAATCACCAAATCATCTGGATAGATAATTGGATTGCGGTATCTAAACTCAGAAGCGTACTCAACTTCAACAGGAATACGCGCATACTCTTCAAACAAATACTCCCCCACCAAAGCGGCATGCCAACTGGTTCCACAACCGATTAAAATAAGGCGTTTAACATTGCGCAATTTGTCTTCGTATTCATGTATGCTGCGCATGACAAATTTGCCTTGAATAGAATCAATACGACCGCGGATACTATCCTGGATAGACTTAGGTTGCTCGTAAATCTCCTTCAACATAAAGTGGGGATACCCACCCTTTTCAATTTGTTCTAAATTAATTTCAAGTTTTTGAATAAATGGGGTCTTGGTCACATTATCGATGGTCTTAACGCTCAAATTACCATCTTTAATAATTGCGATTTCACCATCATTTAAATAAAATACATCACGCGTGTATTCAACTATTGGCGTTGCATCACTTGCCATAAAATACTCCCCTGGCTGATCGCCAATACCAACCACCAAAGGACTGCCTTTGCGAGCTGCTATAAGCTTAGCTGGTTCATTCTTAACCAAGATTACAATAGCATATGCGCCGATAACTTGATTAAGGGCCAAGCGCACAGATTCGTCAATTGAAATATTCTCGTTCAGTTGAATATCTTCAATCAAATGAATCAATACTTCTGTATCGGTATCACTTTCAAAAATGTGACCACGCTGCTGCAATTCTGCTTTGATGGTAGCGTAATTTTCAATGATTCCATTATGAATAACTGCTAAATTTTTAGATTGGGACAAATGTGGATGGGCATTGGCATTGTTAGGCTCTCCATGGGTTGCCCAACGTGTATGACCCATACCAATGTTGCCAGACACGTCTTTTCCCTCAACAGATTCTTCTAAATCAGCAACTTTGCCTTTGGTTTTATAGATGTTTAATTCATCGTTGTGAATTAAAGCGACACCGGCACTATCATAACCTCTGTATTCAAGTCTTTTAAGACCTTTTACGATAATAGGATAAGCTTCTTTGGGTCCAATATAAGATACGATTCCACACATGGTTTTAAAAGTTATTAATTATGCAAAAATAATTAAAAGTCTTTTTAAATTTAATTCCATTTATAAACAATATCCGGCGTATGATCCTATAGAATGATTAAAAAAGAGAGCACAAAAAAAGGGATGCGTTACATCCCTTTTAAATATTTGTACCGCTGGCTATTGTTTGACCATTACAAAGGTTTCAAGATTACCCTTTGGCATAAAACTCAAAGGTCTTTCTTTGTCACCTTCGCCAAATCGAATTCTAACCTTTCCTGGCCCCATAAATTCAAACAGGCCTTTGTAATTGTATAACTTGTCTCCAGTTACTTTGTCAATTTGAACCATTTCTATCTTTTTAGGCCATGCCGCAGCCGTATCAATCTTATATTTATAAGTCATGGTATCGGCATTGTTCACAATATTTACAAGGTTTAAAACACTGTCATTAACAAAGTGATACAAATACATATCTCCTCTTTTAGAGACCTTCCAATACCCCTTTAGTGTGTCAGATTCTGCAGCCTTAGCAAAAACAGCTAAACACATGAAACTTAACAGAAATAAATATTTCATATTCTTATGGTTTGAATTCAAAGGTATTCATAAAGGCTGTTGTGAAGTTGCCTTCTCTAAAGTCTTTATTTGCCATTATTTGTCTTTGTAATGGAATGGAAGTATGAACACCTTCAATCACAAATTCCTCTAAGGCTCTTTCCATTTTTACGATACATTCTTCACGGGTTTGAGCACTTACAATTAATTTGGCAATCATGCTGTCGTAGTTTGCAGGAATTACATAATTTGCATATGCATGGGTGTCAACACGGATACCGTGACCACCAGGAATATGAAAATTAACAATTTTACCTGGACTCGGTCTGAAATTATTATATGGATCTTCTGCATTGATACGACACTCGATGGCGTGTTTCATTGGCTCATAATCTTTACCAGATATTGGCTGACCAGCAGCGATTAATATTTGCTCTTTAACTAAGTCGTAATTGATTACTTCTTCGGTTACAGGATGCTCAACTTGAATACGGGTATTCATTTCCATGAAATAGAAATTACGGTGCTTGTCTACCAAAAATTCAACTGTACCAACGCCCTCGTAATTGATGCATTGAGCCGCCTTCTTGGCTGCATCTCCCATCTGCTTGCGCAATTCAGGTGTCATAAATGGAGATGGCGATTCTTCGATTAGCTTTTGATGTCTTCTTTGAATGCTGCAATCCCTTTCACTTAAATGACACACCTTTCCATATTGATCGCCAGCTATTTGAATCTCAATGTGCCTTGGATCTTCTATGTATTTCTCCATATAAATGCCATCGTTTCCGAAAGCTGCAGCAGCCTCCGTTTTGGCTGAATCCCAAGCTTTTTCAAACTCTTCATCTTTCCAAATAATACGCATTCCTCTTCCGCCACCACCTGCCGTTGCTTTAATGATAACAGGATATCCAATGGTTTGAGCCAATTTAATTCCTTCTTCGAATGTGCTAAGCAAACCTTCGCTACCAGGAATGGTAGGAACACCTGCTTTGATCATGCTGTCTTTGGCATTGCTTTTATCGCCCATACCATTAATTTGTTCTGGAGTAGCGCCAATAAACTTTATGCCATGGTCTTTACAAACTTGGCTGAATTTAGCGTTTTCACTTAAAAAACCATAACCTGGATGAATTGCATCCGCATTGGTTATTTCAGCAGCAGCTATAATATTCGCAATTTTTAAATACGATTGTGCGCTTGGTGCAGGGCCAATACAAACTGCCTCATCAGCAAAACGCACGTGTAAACTTTCCTTATCCGCTGTGCTATATACCGCAACGGTTTTAATGCCCATCTCTTTACAAGTACGGATGATACGCAATGCGATTTCACCCCTATTGGCGATTAATATTTTCTTAAACATAGATTGTATTTAATTGTATTCTAAGCCAATTACCTCTATGCAACTGCATTGGTAAATGAGTTAAAATAAAATATTGTTAAAATTTAGTTAGGTTCTACTAAAAACAAAGGTTGGTCATATTCAACAGGGCTGGCATTATCAACCAATACCTTTACAATTTTACCACTCACTTCAGATTCAATTTCGTTGAACAATTTCATTGCTTCAATAATGCAAACAGCTTTACCAACTTTGACCTCATCCCCTACATTTACAAACAAAGGCTTGTCTGGAGAAGACGAACGGTAGAAGGTTCCAATCATCGGCGATTTAATGGTAATTAAGTTGCTTGCTGGAGCTTCTACTGCAGGTGCTGCGTTTACTTCTGCAACTGGCGCATGTGCACTTGCGGGCAAAGCTGCTGGTGCAGGTGCTGCTGTAGCTTGAATGTATTGAGGCGTTTGAATGACATTGGTCGTAGGTTTGCGGATTACCAATTTAAAATCTTTCTGGGCAATTTCTACTTCTCCAACATTCTTTTGTGAAGAGACAAATCTAATTAGGTTTTCTATTTCTTTAATATCCATAATGAAGTTGTGTTGTATGCGAATTTATAATTATTTTTCGTTTGAAGGACTATCGTAAGCCCACTTAATGTAAATACTGCCCCAAGTAAATCCTCCACCGAATGTTGCCAAGATTAAATTATCTCCCTTTTTAAATAATTTTTCAAAATCCCAGAACAGCAAAGGAATTGTACCACTGGTGGTATTTCCATAGCGTTCAATGTTCATCAATACCTTTTCTGAAGGCAGATTCATTTTCTCTGCTGTATAATCAATAATGCGTTTGTTGGCTTGATGCGCTAATAAATAGGTCACGTCATCGGCTGTCAAACCATTTCTTTCCATAATTTTAGTTGACACATCGGCCATATTGGTGGTTGCAAACTTGAACACTGTTTTACCTTCTTGGTAAACATAATGTTCGCGGGCATCTATGGTTTCGT
Source organism: Bacteroidia bacterium (assembly GCA_044341025.1). Lineage (GTDB taxonomy): Bacteria > Bacteroidota > Bacteroidia > NS11-12g > UBA955 > JABMMZ01. Next base: position 44,936 of record JBIISM010000006.1, read on the forward strand.
GTGTTGGCGGCTTTAAAGAACCTCCCGCTTTTTGATGCAAGAATTCTCTTCCAGAGCCGTCAGATTTTAAGATTGAATCGATAACACCGTATCCATCTTCATTGGGTTCTAGCAAAACTGCTCCGCCACCATCTCCAAAAATGATGCAGGTATTTCTATCGGTGTAATCCGTAATGGCGCTCATTTTATCGCATCCACATACTACAACTTTTTTGTATTTCCCAGACTCAATGTATTTTGAACCAATCTCCAATGAATATAAGAAACCACTGCAAGCAGCAGCAACGTCAAAACTCCAGGCATTTTTTGCGCCTACTTTATCGGCGATAATGTTAGCAGTAGATGGGAATATCATATCTCCTGTAACGGTACCTACAATTAACAAATCAATGTCTAAAGCAGATATACCTCTTTTTTGAAGCAACTCATTTACAGCATGCATAGCCATGTCTGAAGTTGCTAAACCAGGAACGTCCAATATTCTGCGCTCTTTAATGCCCGTTCTGGACATAATCCATTCATCGTTGGTATCGACCAATTTCTCTAAATCAAAATTGGTTAATTTTTTCTCAGGAACATATCCTCCGATTGCGGTAATTGCTGCAGTAATTTTGCCCATTAATGTTTAAAAGCTTGTTTTAAGCGTTGCAAATTATAAATAAGATTTGAAAAAATATCAAAAAGATTGTTTTATTTTATCGATAAGCTTCGAGTTCACCACATCTTTGGCCAATCTAAACATGCTCGTGAAAGTTTCACTTTTAGAAATTCCATGACCGATAATTACCGGTTCATTAACGCCTAGAATTGCTGTTCCACCATATTGATTAAAATCAAAACGGTCTAAATACGGGTGTTCTATCTTCAATTTGCAAAGGTTGGTATAAATCCCTTCACAAACTTTCAAAATGATATTTCCAGTTGAGCCGTCACAAACAATGACATCTGCAACATCATTAAAGATATCACGACCTTCAATATTTCCGACGAAATTGATTCGATCGTTTGATTCCAATAGAGGGTAAGTTGCTTGATGCAAAATGTTACCCTTTTCTTTTTCTTCACCAATACTCAACAAGGCTACTTTAGGGTTATCAATGCCATAAACTTGTTGGGCATATACAGAGCCCAAAATAGCAAATTGATTTAAAACCTCAGGCTTACAATCCGCATTGGCTCCAACATCCAACAACAAACCAAAACCTCCACTCATTTTAGGGAGCAGAGATGCGATGGTAGGTCTTTGAACCCCCTCAATAGCTTTTACTGAGAATATTGAACCAACCAACATAGCACCAGTATTTCCAGCGCCAATGAAAGCCTCAATTTGTTTTTCTGCTAAATAGCGGTAAGCAACGTTGATGCTTGAGTTTTTCTTGTGGGCAATAGCCTTGGTGGCGTGCTCGCCCATTTCGATAATCTCTTCTGCATGAACTATTTCCAAAGTACCATCTGGTAAGCCAAGTTCTTGCATACAAGCCAATATTCGGTCTTTATGACCGAACAAAACTGGAATAACATCAGGCATTTCTTGCCTTGCTGCTACCGCACCTTTTACCGCTTCAAGAGGTGCAAAATCACCTCCCATAGCGTCTAAACCGATACGCATGGCCATGCTTGATTAGTCGTTACGACCTTTCATTACTTTGACTCCACGGTACATACCTGTTTCCAAGTTTACACGGTGGTACAAAGAAATGTCGCCAGTTGTAGGATCAGCGATAAACTGTTTGTTGTCCAGGTTGTGGTGAGTCCTGCGTTTGTCCCTTCTGGTGCGCGATATTTTTCGTTTAGGATTTGGCATCTTATTTTATATTATTTTTTTAAAAAATTGTTATTCGTCTTCGTCTTCTTCATCAGTGTCTCTCTCAGGTTGGTCATTGGGTATGGTATCCACATCAATATAGCTGGTTATTTTGTCTGTAACCGCTGGGTCGCAAACCAACCCAATATCCGCACATGTCTTCTTTATCGGCAATGATAAATACAAAAAATCAAATACATGTTGCGCTATATTTAATTTATAATCATGCGGTGATAAATACATTAAATCATCTTCATTCTCCTTTGGATGCTCCGTTATTTTAACCAACACAGTGTGTTTGCTTTTTGTCGGTAATCCAATGCGGGTTAAACATCTGTCACAATCCAATTGAATTGTGCCTTTTAAATCAAACACCAATGTAAACATGGAATTTGACTTGATGAATAACAAGCTGAGAACAATGTCCTGCCCTGTTAAAGAACTGTTGAACGCCTTGAAAAAAGGCTCGGATATCTGGTACTCAAAATGGTGCTCGCCCTCTTTAAGTTTAATGAACTCTATGTCAAATTCTCTTAGTACATCCATATATCAGAACTCGTTTTTAAAACGGACTGCAAAGGTAATGGATGCAGTATGATTTTCCAAAATTATTATCTATCTGACTATCAGCTACTTGTGTCATATGCTAAAACTGTTGTCCAATAAAGAAATGGAACTGACCTGGCTTGGTTGTTAGACCCGTATTTAAGGTTTTCCAATCAAATCCATACGCATAATCCAATCCCAATAATCCAAACATCGGTAAGAACAATCTTATACCAACACCAGCACTTCTTTTTAAATCAAATGGATTGTAGGTTCTAGTATTTACCCATGCATTACCCCCTTCTACAAATGCTTGCAAATAAATAGATGCACTAGGTGAATTGGTTACCGGGAATCTTAATTCACAGGTAAACTTATTAAATATCGCCGCACCTGAATTGCTAGATCCGCCAACAGCATTTTCTGTAATGGTTCTGTCAGGGTATCCACGCAATGAAATAATTTCAGTACCTATTTGTCCAAAACTGTTCAATCCGCTTCCTCCCACCATAAAACGCTCAAATGGCGACAAGCCAATGTCTTTGTTGTAATAACCCAAATAACCAAAACGCATCTTAGTGGCCAAAACAAATTTACCAAATACTTTGTGGTACTGCTCTGCATCAAACTTCCATTTGTGGTATTCTATCCATTTGTATTTTTCGGTCAATGAAACAGCTGAATAGTCTTTATTTGTAAACTTAGATATTGGAGGCGTAGCGGCCAAACTGAATGTGAAAGTTGAGCCCCCTGTTGGAAATATCGGCTCATTTACAGAGCTCCTACTCAAAACATATTTAAATTCTACGTTGTTGCTTCTGCCTGTATTCAGTTGCAAACCAAATGCGCCATTTGCGTTGTTCAGTTCATATTGTTGTAAGCTGAATGAATAAAATGAAGAGAAATAATCATCTGGCCATTTTAAACGTTTACCCAATGACAAAGAGAATCCGGTAATCTTAATAAAACGTTTGTCTGGATCTGTCCGCGGTCTAGCATCAAAAGATTGATTGGTTCTGTACAAACTGGAGGTAAACGAATTTGGCTTCTTTCCACCAAACCATGGCTCAGTGAATGAGAAATTATAAGATTGGTAGTACAATCCATTCGATTGTGCTCTGATGCTTAATTTTTGACCATCTCCAGAAGGCAATGGATTCCACATAGAAGGATGGAATAATTTACGCGTCGAAAAATTATTCAAAGACAATCCAAGTGTTCCAACCAAACCGCCATAACCATATGACTGACCTTGGATTGCATTCCTATTGTTTCCACCCCAACCGCCCGACAATTCAATTTGGTCGTTGGCCTTTTCAGATACAGTATATTCTATATCAACAGTACCAGCGGCAGGATTTGGAACTGGATTTACGCCCATCGCCTGAGGATCAAAATAACCCAATTGAGACAATTCTCGAATTGACCTTTGGATGTCACTTCTAGAAAATTTCTGACCTGGTCTTGTTCTTAATTCACGTAAAACAACGTGGTCGCTGGTCTTGGTGTTTCCTTTTACTATAATTTTGTTGTAAATGGCTTGCGAACGCTCAATAATTCTAACTTCTATATCAATACTATCATTCTCTACTTTTACTTCTACTGGTGTAACACCGAAAAACAAATATCCATCATCCATATACAAACTCGAAATGTCCGTTCCGTTGGGACTGAAATACAAACGTTCATCCAACACTGTCTGATCGTATATATCACCTTTCTTTAATCCAAGAACTCTGCCTAAATCTATACTGCTGTATTTGTTATTACCTGTAAATGTCACATTTCTAAAGTAATACTTCCTTCCTTCGTTAACACCGATTTTGATAACCACTTTATTGGGACTGATACGCACAACCGAATCAAAAGAAATGCTTGCATCTCTATATCCCTTGCTGTTGTATTTTGTAATTACGCTTTTTAATTCCTCTTTATAGGTTTCTTCAACAAATTTTGAAGAGGCAAACAAATTGATTTTTTTACGTTGGCGCTTGGTTTTCTTTAAACTGCGTCTCAAATCCAAATCTGCCACATCGGCATTGCCAACAAACTCAATATCGTATACTTTTACCTTCTTGCCTTTGTCAATGGCAATGCGCAAAATATCTTTATTTGGAGTTGTATCTGCTTCTTGCTTGAAATCAATTTTTACCCCATAAAACCCTTTTTTATAATAATGGCTTTTGATTTCACGTCTCAACTTGTTTAACATGTCTTCGTTAATCACCATACCCGCTTTAACGCTCAATTCTTCGCGTAAGGTTTTGGCTTCAGACTTGCCTATTCCTCTAATACCAAAACGCGCCAAACGCGGGCGCTCTTGAACTTCTATAACCAAATATATTTTTCCGTCTACAATTTTCTTTGCATAGACACTAACAAATGAAAAATAGCCTTGCTTCCAAAGATTTTCAATGGCCTGTGATATTTCGTTTCCAGGTACTTTTATGCGCTGGTTAAAAGACAATCCAGTGTTAAAAATGACTATGTTTTTATCAATGTATTTATTGCCTTTGGTTTCAATCGATACGATGGTATATTCTTTCGGCTTATTATAATCCAAAGGAAGATAATTCCGTGTAGAGTCTTGAGCCATCAGTGTCGAAACACCGAAAACAGCCTGCAGGCAGAAAACAAGCGATAATGCAAAGTTTTTCCTATGGTTTAATTTGATCACTTGTTTTTCCAAATCTTCTTTCGCGTTTTTGATAGTCTACAATAGCTCGATAAAAGGCCTCTTGGTCGAATTCCGGCCAATAGATATCGGTAAAATAAAATTCACCATAGGCCATTTCCCAAAGCATAAAATTACTGATGCGGAATTCTCCGCTGGTTCTTATTAACAAATCCAGCTCCGGTAATGCTCCAGTATTTAAACTTTCGCTGATTGTTTTTTCATTGATATCTTCAACCTTAATGCTTCCATTTTGGACGGATTCGGCAATTTGTTTGGTTGCCTGAACAATATCCCAACGGGCGCTGTAGTTTAAAGCCAATACCAAATCCATGCTGTCATTGTTTGCAGTTAAAGCCATCGCTTCCTGCAATTCATTGTATGCGTCTTTGGGCAATGCTTCAATATTGCCAATGGTCCGCAAACGGATGTTGTTTTTTTGCAATGTTGCCACCTCTTTCCTAATGGTTCTAACCAATAAGGCCATAATGGCTTTCACTTCCAATTGGGGTCTATTCCAATTCTCTGTGCTGAATGTATAAAGGGTTAAATACTTAACACCCAAGCGCGCTGCTGTTTCTGCCACTGTGCGAACAGATTTAACACCGTACTCGTGACCAACAAGCCTAGGAAGTGCTCTTTTTTTTGCCCATCTCCCATTGCCATCCATGATAATGGCAATGTGTTTCGGTAATTTCTCTCGATCTATTTGAGGTAAAAGACTATCGGTGGGCATCTGCTGAGCTCTAAGCATGCAAAAGTATGATTTATTTTCCGAAAATTATAACGAAGTTAATAGCTATTAGATACAACTACATACCTGAACATGGATCGCCAATAACATTCCTAAAAGTTAGCGTAATTCCGACCATAAAATACCAATCCTTTAAATTGGGGTCTCCCCGCATATTACCACCTTTTATAGGCTTGTTGTTGTTTAAAGTTTCAGGGTGCGAATAGTCGCCCGCCCCAGCACCCTGCTTTGCAACTATTGAATTGTAATCGACATATTGTCCTTTTGTGTCGTCGAGATAATCGGTAAATGTTTTTCGGAAGCCCATTTCCAATCCGATTACCGTTCGGCGCTTCACATTAAATTTATAGCCCAAGCCCAATGTCAAGGAAGGTTGAATAAAGGCGTATTGCCTTTTGTCGTTTACATTCTGGCCTTCCGTTCCAATGTCCCTTAATTCCAATTTGTCTCCACTTGGCAAACGGTGAACTGGATTAAACATAAACATATTAAAACCGGCAAACACAAAAGTAGTCGAATTTTCTTCGTGCTGGTTGGCGTTGATGCCAAAAGGTTTGAAATTAAATTCCACATTGTAACCCAATTCGTAAATATCACTTTCAAAAGAGATGTTCCTGTATGTATTCGCCGAAAAATTTTGATCGCTGCCTGAGATACTGGCATAGGTAAATTGATATCTGCTGCTAAAATATTTTGAGTGGTGGTATTTGTACATCAAGCCAATAGCTGGATGCGACTCAGACAAAACAATTTCAGGCGCAATGTCACCCGTGTAATTACTTGCCCCTAAAAAAAGACCAAACTCTGTCACGCCATTCCTGAACCTTTGCGCATAAGCATCAAAGGACAACAGCAAAGACAGCAGTGTCAAAAACCTAAAATTAAAATAAAGCACGTGTAATTTTCTCCCGATAGGCTAGAAGTTAAAGCAAGGTTGACGTCCACCATGAATACGGTAAGTCAAAGTCAAACCGCCAATAACATACCAATCTTTGGTTGCAGAGTTTCCTCTTAAATCACCATTTTCAAATGGCGTTTGTCCCACTTCCATGCTTCTGTCTTTTAATGCGACAGCCATTGGACCACTAGCGCCTCCAACGATAATATTGTCAACGTAGATTGATGAAACATCATCTAAATAATCTGTAAATGTTTTTCTAACGCCAAATTCAAATCCAAACGCCCAATAGTCGTCCAATTGCCACTTCGCCCCTAAGCCTACAGGCACACTTAATTGGGTTAAAGAGTAACGTCTTTTATCATTAAACTTGGTGGTTTCCTGTCCTTCTGTTCCCAATGGTTGCAATTCAATCCAGTCGCCATCTTGGGCCTGTAAAGAAGCGTCCATCATATACGATTGGTAGTTAAACTGGGCTTTAGGATTAAAACGGAAAACAGAAACTCCTGCGAACAAATAGGGTGACCATCCATAAGATGCTTTGGTTTGCTCATAACCTCTGATGTTCCATTCTGCTTGAACTGAAAATTCAACGATGTCTGATTTGAAACTTAAATTTCTTCTGCCTCTGTATGCATCTGATGCAAAGTTTTTATCCGAACCTTCGATTTTACCATAAATGGCCGTGCCTTTAAATGTCAAATAGGGACCGTAGTTGTATCGGCATATTAAGCCACCCGCAAACTTGGTCTTATTCCACAATGGCATATAGCCATCGGTAAATTCACCCATGTAGTTTGATCCTCCTAAGTAGGGACCGAAATCAAGAGAGCTCACTTTCTTTTGAGAGAATGCCATAAATGGCACTAAAAGCAGCAGGGTTAGGGTTATAATTAATCTATTTTTCATCAACGCACAAAAAACAATTTACGAAATTAGTACTTTTCAATGATAAAACGAAAAAACCAGGGAATTATTTTACGAATAGAAAACCTTTGACTTTACAAGTCTGTGGTCAAGACTTGTAAGTTTTGCTTGCGGAAGCAAAAATACAGCTATCGAATGAGGTAAAAGTAACCCCTAACATAGCGCCATGGGGTTTTCTTGCCTTTGTACTTTATTAGGTATACGAAGTAATCTGTTTGACACAATTGGCCTTTATAAGTTCCATCCCAACCAGCACGTGCATCGTCTGTTTCAAAAACTTTCTCTCCCCAACGGTTGTAAATCTCGATATTGGCTGTTTGGATGGATCCTGAATTAATTTTAAATACATCATTGCTTCCATCGTCATTAGGCGTGAATGCAGTTGGTATAAATAAAGTAACTGTATCTAAAACACAAATCTTCACATTAAAACTATCACTGCATCCCCCTTCATTTTTAATCTTTAAAGTAATCGTATATTCGTCCGTATCACCTTGGTAAGTATGGGAAGGATTGCTTGTTGGGTCATACGGAATTTTGGTTCCATCACCAAAATCCCAAACGCCTGTTATGCCCCCTTCACTTAAATTGATGATCTGCAAAAGCGCATTGTTGCTGTACAAACATTGCCCTGCGGGTGAACTGTTAAAATAAGCCCTTATCCTTGAATAACCTGGTATGGTTGCAACAGTATCATAGCTGCATAAAGTTTGGGTATTTTGAACCTTTACTTTGTAGGTTGTTCCCACTGGCGCTGAAATACCCGCTGTATTTTGTACTGGTATTGTATTCCACAAGTAGCTGTATGGTCCATTTCCATTCATCACCAAGTTGGCAAATCCAATATTCCCAAAACATTGCTTAGGGCTCGTATTCACTGAACCATAAAATGGTGGATGTACATAAATTTGTTTGGTTTTTACCACTGAATCGCTGCAACCATCTTTCAAAACCACCCTGTAATTTACCGTTGTTCTAGGCTGTATATAAATGTTTTGAACGTTATACGCCCCATTGCTCCAAAGCAAGTTGTAAGTTCCTGTTCCGCCCTTTGCATTGGTGCTTAAGGTGACAGGGACTCTAGGGCAAACCGTATCTTTATCGGCCATCAAATCCAGTTTTAAGGTATCGCCAACATCGAGGGTAAAGCTCCTGCTGTTTATGCATTTGCCTGTGCCCACTTTGTATACGATTTTATGGCTACCAGTTCCTGCTATCGATGGATTAAATGTGTTTCCAACGATGCCTGCTCCGCTTAAAACACCTCCTATGGGACTTAGAACCAAATTCACCAACGTATCGCGCAAACAATAATTAGGAACCAAGCCTGAAATGATTGGATTTGGCAAAGGATTCACCGTCACAAATAGTGTATCTTGGCATTTGCCTGGCAAACTAAACAATATCCTGTGCTTGCCTGCACCTGCTATAGATGGGCTAAACATTCCGCTTACTGCATTGGTAATTCCTGTGCCTGAAAAACTCCCTTTTCCTGTATTGTTCTTTAGTTTGAACGGATCATCTGCCACACAGAACACCGTATCCTTTTGAATGTCTGAACGCGGATAAACATAAATGATTATTGTATCCTTACACCCATTTGCATCTGCAACAATTTGATTGTATGTTCCTCTGCCTGCTAGCGATGGACTGAATTTCTGGTAATACAAACTGCTGCCAACTATGCCTTTACTTCCTGTGAAAATTGCATTCCAAGGATCGTTGTACAAATATTGATACCGCATGTAATAGGCCGTATCACTGACACAATTTTTTACAGTATCTGCATAAAAACGGGTATAGCGCAAGTACATTATCTTATCGTCTTTACAACCATTCTTTGCGTGGTAGGTTAAAATTGAATACACAAAGGTTGAACGGCTTGGGACTTTAAAAGAGTCGGCCGCAAAAGTACCCGAAAATGAATCGAGCATACCCTTTCCGGTCCAAAAACCTCCCGCGGGAAGTCCAACAGGTAATGTTCTCAAACCCGCATCAGGACATGCAATTTCATCCCAACGTGCATCCACATCTTGAATATTTCTTTGCAAAGTATCTTTACAACCGTTGATGCTGTAGATGTATAATTTATTTCCTGCGCCAGCGGCATTGGGCGAGTTAATTCCTTTGCTGCTATTGCTCACCGAAGGACCAGTCCAAAGACCGCCTATCGGATAAAACTTAAATGTATCGGCACTTACCGACTTGCAAATGGTGTCAAATTGCCTAATAACTAGGCCATCGATATTGATTGTTTTATTGCTGCTGCAGCCGTTCCATGTATAAGTAACCGCAAATGAACCCGCTGTATTTGTTGGCGTTATGATGCCTGATGCATTGATGTTTGGCCCTGACCAAGTACCTCCGCTGGGTGTAAAATTTGTGACCAAAAATGGGGCTGTTCCGGGGCAGGCTGCATTCGGTGGGCCTGCATTGATTGCTTTTACTGTAACGATTACGGAATCTCTACATGACCCTACGGTGTAATACGCTTTGAAAATACCACCCCCAGAAATACCTGGATCAAAAGTACCATTGGCCGAATTGCTAATACCTATGCCAGACCAAGAACCTCCGCTCGGTTGAGCGCTTAAATTAAAGGCTGACGCAGATTGACAAACCGTGGTATCCTTTTGTGCTACGGGGGGATCTAAAACCAAAATATCTACGGTGTCTCTACCTGGCACTGAAACACCATCGTTAACCTCCAGAATGTATTGGGTGCTGCTGCTTGGGCAAACCGTTTTTGGTGGCGCTCCCGTTAAGCCACCGCTTATCCAATTATAAGAATAGTTGCTAGAGTTCCCTCCAGTTAATGTGGCTGTCAATAGAGCACAGGAGCCTTTGCATAAAATTATTTTATTTGTTTTTAAAACCAAATTAATGGGGCAATCTGTTATTTTAAAATTGAGTTTTGCGTTAATTTTCCATAAACTGTCGCAGGCATCTTTGAAAGACGAATTGAAATTGAGCAGGTAATTTCCGCTTCTGTTTAAACCTGAAACAAAATACACATCGAAGGTATTGCTTTCGTTTTTTGAGTCACAATTGATAGCCGTAACATTTGATACTATAGTTGACAATACACCGCTCAATTTAAAATTGGCAGCTTTTACGGAATCGCAATGAAACTTTTGATCGAGCACCACACGAATTTTGTTTGAATTACAAGTAGGGTCAGCAATCGCAGAAAACTTCGGCTGTGGAACAGAAGTAATTTTAGCTTCCCAATTTAAATCCCATCCATCGCAAACAATATTGATATCTGAATGGAAATAAAAAGTAACACAAGAATCGCTGGCAGTTATTGCAATGGGGTTGTTAATCGTGCCAGTATACGTTCTGATTAAGGTCCCTGAGGTGTCCTTCCCTTTGTAAACCCGCAAATAATCTGAAATCGATTCACAACAAAACGGGCCATTAAACTTAATGTTAATGGTACTCGCTCCTTTAACACAAATGGTGAAAATCAAATTTTCGTTGTTGGCATATTTTTTTGCCGATTGTTTATTCCCTTCGCTATCTGTGAGTTTGCCTTTGCATGCATAGACCTTTGCATTGGCCATTTTATAGGTGGTTTGGGCAAAACCAAATTGAACAAAACAAATGCACAAAAACAGAATCAGGTAATGATTCGAGGCTTTCATTCTATATGTCTTTTCACTTTTCAATACCTATTTTGTTATGGTTATGTTTGGCGTATTTATAGAATTAGACCAATTACCAGCCCTGTCTCGCAGTTTAAGATTAAATTGGGTCAACTCTGAATTTCCTGTACCCAATAAAAATGTATTTTTAATTTGCACGCTTATAATCCCTGTTATTTTAATTTCCGAGCCTGGCGGTGACAATGGCTTAACAAAGTAATAATCCGCATTGGCCAATCGTCTGTCTTTTACAAACAAATCATTTTTATCAGGGTTATCTTCACCTATATCGCCATCGGCATCGGTGTACTCAAACCGAATAACCAAGCTGTCCTTGAATTCTTTAATAGAAGTGGAATTCACATCCAAAAATTTTATCACAGGAACCGAACTGAGCGATGAATCCTTGCTGCAAGACACAAAGGCAAGCAAAACCAAAAAAACAATAAAAGACGTTAGATATTTATTGATCTTCATAATCAGTTAAGCCTTAAGGCAAAATATTTAACAAAATTGAATGAGGTGCTAGAAGAAGGAATGAATACTTTGGGATTCACCTTGTCGGAGGTCTGGGTTCTTACCCAAATAACATCGCCTGAAGTGCCTATATCGGCTATATTTACCGTGATACTGTGCCAATAATCTACATTGGTTCCTGATATCCCTTTTGAATTAAATGCATTGGTTTCTAATGCCATATTTTGAACCTTACTTGAATCGTAATTATTAGGGTTTAAAGAAAAATTGATATTGGTGCCAAAAAACTGATTGACAGGTGTTTTATCGTCGGTATAAGCCACCCAAATTTTTAAAGTGCTTGTTCCGCTTGGAACCACTAAAGGATTGTATCCATTTCTTGTAATGGGCGAACTAGATCCATTTGCAAAAGCTATTAAGCCTCCAATCTGAGGAATAAAATCGATGCTGTTGGCTGTATTTCCAAATTGGTCTTTGGCACCTGCGTTAATCCAATTGCTGATATTTTGAATGTACTCGTTTTTCTTAGCTTCCCAATCGCTGCCCGGATCGATGGTTAATGGCATAACGCCTTGGGATCCTGGAATAAAAACATTTAGTCGATGCAGCAACATGCTTTTAGCCGCATCGCCCGGAACCACACGCAAATTATACTGCGGATTATTCGGATCGGTATTGGTGCTAAGACGGTTAATTATCGAATTGTATGAACTTTCAACCGAACGAAAATCAGGTTCAAAATTGCCATCGTGGCAACCACTGTTTGAACAGGTTGGCTTGAAAATATTTTTATGCAACCCTTCAATAGAGTTTGGGTCAATTGGTTTGTCGCTGAGCACAGGCCCTTTGTTGGTGTTGTCCCAATTGTCGTATGGATTTCTAGAGTTGGAACCCTTTTTACACGCAATTAAAGCCGTCAGAAGAAAAAGACTAAAAATAAATTTCATCTTCATATACGGTCAAATAAACTCATGGATTCAAAATCGATCAAACCGGCCGCTTTAACTTCGTCTTTAAACCCTAAGATATCGGCAATGGTTAAAGCCATATCGGTTACTTTTCCTACAGGATTGGTTTCATTGCCTACTAAAAGATTAGAGGGTACATTTTGCCCAACCATACCACCAAATACACGCAATGAATTGCTGTCTCCGTGGTCGTAACCATACCAATCATTCTCGTCTTGAATGGGGTTGTGCTGTAAGTTACGGCCACATTCTGGCGCAAAAGCCATAATGGTCTTGCCACTCATTTCAGGAATTTGGGTTTGTATGTAATTCCATAAAAAGCCCATGGCATGATCCGCTCTGTGCATGGCTTGCAAGTAGCCCGTATAATTGCCGTGGCATCCGTCAATATTGCTAAGGTTTACCACCAATAATTTTGGTTTAAACACGCGCAATACCTCTGCTGCATAGCCAATGGTTGAACCATCACCTCCTGAAACCGGCGGCATAGGCAATAAACCTGAGGCTTGTCTTTGAAACGTATTGGCTATAAATTCCTTGATTTGTGTCTTCTCATCGTCGGTATTCCTAATACCTGGCATATCTCCTTTTTTGATGTTAAAGGTATTGTCCAGAAAATTTTTCATTTTATAAACAGGCTCTAGCTCTTCTTGTGGATGGTAAATTTTAGCGTTAGAAAGCGCTGCATACCCATCGCTTCCAAAGGTTATTCCCGGAGCGAAAAAATTAGCGCCATATTGCAAACCAAAATCTGGATGCTTGCTCGAATTTAACAAGGGAACGGAATTGGATATGGTGTTGCCAATAAACCAAGTTTCGGTGGCTTTAAACCCACCAAATCGCCTTGCATATTCAAAAATTGTTGGGTTCATCGGTCTAACTTTCAAACCCTGGCCCTGCACTCTGCTGCCCGTAATCAATGAATTCAAACCACCATAATGCCCTCCAGATATGGCCCGCATTTCTTGAAAAATAGTGCCTTGTTTTTGCAAAGACTGTGAAAGAATTCTTGGAATGGGTTGGCTGCCATTAGTCTGTCCTGCCGGTGTCAGTCCATAGGCTATTTTAGATGCAGGGGCAGCGCCTTCAAGCATATTGTACAAAATATTCCCTTCAACATTATAGCCTTGGCTATCGGCCAAGTAACGCTGTAAAATGGAGTCTTGTTGACGCAATCCGCCTCCGAATATCACCAACACCACATGGTCGGCTTTGGGTGCATTGGTCCGGGCAAACAAACGTCCCGAAGGAAGGATGTAGGGCAAGACCATACCGCCTGCGGCAAGTGTTGCTGATTTGATGACAAATTCTCTTCTTTTCATAGGTTTGATTTAATAGAACATATATTCATCGGATGCGGCAAACGCTGTGTAAACGAGCTCCGGTCTAAAATTAGGATTGGATTTATTGGCGTTTATAAAATTGGTAAACCAAGTTTTCTCTGCCTCGGTTGGTCTGCGGATAAAAAACCGGATAAAGGTTTCTTCAATAAACCTTTCGGTGCTGTCTGTCATCATTTTACGGCTTGGCAATTTGACATTTGCACTATTCATGTAATTGCTAATGATAACTTCATTGATTAGCGCCTTATCACCACAGCTTTGCATAACCCTATCGATGCGACTCAGTTCATTGATTGAAGAAGGCCTTTGAAATAAATTGGTTCTTAAGATGCTGTGAAATTCTATGTTTGATTTCGATTTATCTTTATCTAAATTATTCCCATAGGTATTGGTATCAATTACTTCGTAGTTATTGTTATCCTTTTTTTTGCAGGCCGAAAGCCCAATCAAAAACAGCAGGAAAAAAGCCAGTTTAAAAGTGTGCATATTCATCGCTTGTTAAAATATTTTCTTGTACGTTTTGTAAACTCTTATCGGTGTAAAAATCCAATATCAGGTTATATGTCTCTTGGGTTGTTGGTTCTCTGCCCACTAAAGTTAAATAGCACCATTTGATCATCCCTTCGTAGTACTCTCGAGAATTGCAAAGCATTTGGCAATAAGAGGGTTTGTTGTCAGCAAAAGCACCAAACAAACTACCGCCTTTTCCAGATTCTATTATGGGATAAGAAATTGCGAATTCATCGCGGGTTGGAAAACGGAAGAACAAATCATCGAACGATGCATTCACAAAATTCAAGGTATTCATATTGATGACGTCGTAAATTGGATTATCCAACATGGCGGCATACATGTCGGAAATGCCAATAATGCCTAACTGATAAAGCCGTCTCGATTTCAGAACATTTTGACAACGGTTAATAGTCACCATGGCAGAAAACACCCCTACAGAATCGCCGTTTAGTCGGGATACCAGAACAGCAAACTGGGCATTGCCAATTGCTCCGTAAAACTCCTCTTCTCCAGCGCCTTCTAATAGCCGTGCTTTACTTAAATCGTATAGTCTTTGGTAGTATGCTTTTTTATAAGACGAATCACCTGGCACATAAATAGAATCCGTCATGAGTCTTTTAATCAATGACTTTCGAACACCATAGTTTAAATCACCGCCACGCAAAACCGCCACGTCTCTAATGACTTCGATGTCGAGCGGTTCGCGCCCCAACAAATCAATGTACAATCGGTTGATGTAATTCTCTACTTTAACCGTTGGAACATCGTCGTAATTTTTGGGCGTATTGTTAGGTACAAGAACCTCTTTATTCTTACAAGAAACAAGCATTAATAGAAAAATAAAAAATAACCACTGTCTGTTTTTGTTCATAGGTCAAACTGAATTTTATTCTTTCCTAATTACAAACGTATGGAATTATTTTAAGATAAACAAATTACTGAAAGAAAACCATTTGTATAAACAACTGATTTTTAGAAAATAAGCAAAAGGAGCAGTTTTAAATACTCCTTTTATTGGGAAATATTTTTTAGCTGTACAGCAATTCTTCAATTGCCTTGGCAACTTTATCTGCATTTGGCAACATTTCTTTTTCCAAGCCGATGTTCAAAGGAATTGCTGGCAAGTTGGCCGAGCCTATAGTTTCTACAGGTGCATCCAAATACTTAAAACAGTTCTTCTGGATACGTCCTGCTATGGCTTCGGCAAACGAATTTTTCAAAGTCTCTTCTGTCAAGACCATTACTTTTCCGTGTCTTTTTGCTGAAGCATAGATGGCCTCATCGTCACAGGGATTCAAGGTTCTTAAATCCAATATTTCTACATTGCCTTCAAATTGCTTAGACGCATTTAAGGCCCAATGCACACCCATTCCGTAGGTAATAATAGCCATCGATTCTCCATACTTCAAAGCTTTTTCTGAGGCTTCTTGCACAATACGCGCTTTACCCAAAGGCACCACATAATCTTCAGATGGCTCTGGGCATTTAGCGGCATCGGTTCCAGGAACTTTGCTCCAATACAAGCCTTTGTGTTCAAACATCACCACAGGATTTGGATCGTAGAATGCGGCTTTTAGCAAACCTTTCATATCGGCGGCATTGCTTGGGTACACCACCTTAATGCCTTTAATTTGTAAAATGCTGCTTTCAACCGTTCCAGAGTGGTAAGGACCTCCACCACCATAAGCCCCTGTTGGTATTCTTATTAACGATTGAATTGGAAACTTTCCGTTCGATAAATAACAGCTCTTAGACAGTTCTTCCACCAATTGGTTGATGCCCGGCCATATATAATCGGCAAATTGAATTTCAACAATTGGCTTGCAACCAACAGCGCTCATTCCGGCTGTTGAACCAACAATATAGGCTTCCTGAATTGGCGTGTTAAACACCCTGTCTTTTCCATATTTTTTTGCTAAAGTGGCCGCTTCTCTAAACACACCACCCAAGCGCACGCCAACGTCTTGTCCATACAACAAGGCTTCTGGATGCTTATTTAAAATCTCATCACAGGCAAACAAAGCAGCATCCACCATAACGATGGGTTCTCTGCCCTCTGGAGATCGAGTTCCTTGTTCTTCTGTTATCGGGCTTGGGGCAAATTCATGCAAATACAAGGTTTCTGGCGCAGGATCAGCTGCATCTACAGCGCGCGCAAAACTGTCGTCAATAAACAGCCGAGCATCTTTTTGAATTTGGTCTAAGCTCGATTCTGAAACCGCCAAATCTAACAATACATTTCTTAGTTTTGGATACGGATCGTCTTTTAAATCGATTTCCAAATCGTCTCGGTACCATTCGCTTCTAACGCCACTTGTGTGATGACCGAGTAAGGGCACCTTGGCATGAAGCAACATTGGTTTTCTGTTTTTACGCACCCAGTCTATGGCAGACTTCATGTCTTCGTAGCTTTCTACAAAATCGCTTCCGTCGGTACGAGCGCGTTTAAGACCTTTGAAACCGGCGGCAAATTCATAGGCATCCATGGCGCGCATTTCGTCGCCACTGGCAGAAATACCCCAATCGTTGTCTTGCACCAAATACAAAATTGGCAGTTCTTTCAAAACCGCCATTTGTAAAGCTTCACTCACCTCCCCTTCGGTCATACTGCCGTCTCCTATGCTGCATAAAACAATTGGTTTTTCAGCGGTGGTAATTAAGTTTTGTGACTCCTTGTATTTGATAGCATGGGCCATGCCCGTGGCAGGAATGGCTTGCATACCGGTTGCACTACTTTGGTGGGGCATGGTAGGCATGTTGTCGCGCCTTAAGGAAGGATGCGAATAATAAGTACGTCCACCTGAAAAAGGATCATCGGCTTTGGCCAAAAGCTGCAACATCAATTCGTAAGGCTCCATTCCCATTGACAGGAGCAAACTCTCGTCGCGGTAATAAGGCGCAGCGTAATCTATTGATTTCAACAAAAAACCGCAAGCAATCTGAATGGCTTCATGGCCTTTACTGGTTGAATGCACATATTTTGTAATCGGCCTATTTTCATCGTATACATCAGCCATTGCTCTGGCTTTGCAAATGAGGGTATAAGCCTCTAATAATGTTTCTTTGGTTACCATTTCGCGTTCACTCTTATCATCAAAAACGATTTGCAATGTTACAAAAATAAACCCAAATAAAGCGCCTTTAGCCCTACTTCTTATGGACTTTTAATCTCCTTAATGCAATTAATCCTGATTATTTTATGCAATTTCATTAATATTCAAGTTATTGCCAATAACACCTTTTCAAACAAGTTCAATATCTTTATTAAAAACATTGAAAGTTTAAACTCAAAAAATATTCGATTCTGAACGCCCTTTTCTTTAATTTTGCATTCAGAAATCTAATTAGGGTTTCAAATAAGAACAAGAACAACAATTTAATTTATGGATTATACCAACAAAGAAGAAGGTCTATACGCAGAAATGCAGACCAACAAAGGCACCATAGTGCTGCAATTAGAACATTTAAAAACACCTCTTACCGTTGCCAATTTTATTGGCTTGGCTGAAGGAAAAATCCAAAACAAAGCGAAAGAAATGGGCGTTCCATACTACGATGGCATTATCTTTCACCGTGTAATCAATGATTTCATGGTTCAAGGTGGCGACCCTTATGGCGATGGACGTGGCGGACCTGGCTACAGATTCAAAGACGAGTTTCACCCATCATTAATGCACACTGAACCAGGCATATTGAGTATGGCAAATGCTGGTCCTGGAACCAATGGCAGCCAATTTTTCATCACCCACGTTCCTACCCCATGGTTGGATGGCAAGCACAGTGTTTTCGGTAAAGTTATTGAAGGCATGGACATTGTTAACAGCATCGTTCAAGGCGATAAAATCGAAAAACTTAGCATCGTAAGACACGGCGCTAGCGTGGCTTCTTACGACGCTACGGCTATAGCAACGCCAGCAGCTTTTATGTAAGCTAAAATATTATTAATTTAAAAAGCCCCGAAGTATTTCGGGGCTTTTTTTGTGATTTTTATTTCATCGACGAAATAATCCACAATGTAACAGCAACCAAAATGGTTCCGGCCATAATAAATATTTTAATTTCCTTGGTCTTGTCGGTATACTCCACCCTGTTGCTGTTCATGGTAATTTGCACTGGCGGAAAATCATTAACAGGTTTAATGGATAAATTATAAACCATCAAGGTTTTCTTTTTCTTGCCTTGCAAAAGGCCCGGCAACCATTTCGGCATGCTGCTTACAATGCGCTCAAACTCACTTGAAACAATGGCATTGCTGCCCGACAAGTGCGTGTACTCGGATACCGAGCCATCTTTGTTCACAAAGAATGAAAATTTGATGGTTTCTCCAGTAAATTCAAGACTTTGTGCATTGGTTCTTAAATTAAAACGCGTTTCAATAAACCTGAAAAAATCTTGATCGCCACCCTCGAAAATTGGTGAGCGGGTAATGGTGTCTTCGGGCGCGATGTAGCTCGAAGTATCCACATTGTTGCGAAACACTTCAACTTGAGCGCTAAGCAATACGCCCTTTGAGAATAAAATTATAAGCCCTAGTTTCTTTAATGAAATCATTGCTTCACAAACACCTGCGGCTTATGGTTTTGTATACTCAATAAATATAAGCCTACAGGCAATTCACTTAAATTCAGGCCCGATTCCAACAATTCTGTATTGAAGATATTTTGCATTAAAAGCATACCAGTTAAACTGTAAACTTTAAAGTTCAAACCATCCAAATCCATATCAGATTCGATGTGTAAATTGTTTTGTGTAGGATTAGGAAACAGTTTTAATCCAGCTTGATTGTATTGGGTTTCGATTCCACTTGGATCAACTTGCACCTCAACCAAAGTTGAATCTTTACAGCCATTGCTCAAAGAGGTCATAACCAAACGGATGGTATACTTACCCGTATTGGCATATCGATGGGTTACATTGCTGTTATTGCTCGTTGTTCCATCTCCAAAATACCATTTAATGCTCGCGCCAGAACTGTTGATTGGCGATACACGCACTTGCTGCCAGGTTAAGACTTCAAATGAAAACCCACTAAATGGCACTGGCTTTACCAAAGGTTGAACCGAAGACATTGGACCAATACAGCCGGCGTATGCTGGTCGAACAAAATATTTTCTGCCACCATTTAATGTTGGCGTCTTAAAAGTATTTCCTGATCCTAAGGCAATTGTGGAGGTATCTGCATCAAACCAAAGCATGCTTCCCTTTCCTGTGAATTTAGATTTTAAGGTAGCCGGATTTTTTGCACAAATGGTATCACCCCATACCTTAATAATTGCAGGATAGGTATTTACCAAGGTGCTAATTTTTGTTCTGTTCGGATTGACACAAACAGAGCTAACTGTTTCAATGTAGTAATCGGTGCTGCTTGTTGGCGCAGAAGTATATTGGCTTCCTGTATGTAATAAGTTTCCAGATGTTTGTGCGTCATACCAATTGGCTTCACCGAAGTTCAAGGCAAAGCCAACACGGGCTGAATCGCCTTTGCAAATGGTGTCTGTTAGGATTTTGCTGATGCTAGGATAATCTTCCACAGTAACATTAATTGGCACCCTGGTGCTTCCGCAAACCCCATTAAAGGCATCTGCGTATAAGGTTTTTATTTCGCGTTTTGTTGGCAAGAAATAGTAGATTTTGCCTGCTTGTATGCTGCTGCCTCCGCTGGCCACATCGAACCAACGCACGGCCAAACTAGAACCCACAGTTGCCATTAATGCAATTGCATTCCCAGAGGCTAGACACACCGTGGTATCATTTGACATAATTGGTGCCGTTGGGGCAAAATTAGACCCCACCAAAGCCCTTACCAATTTCTTAGGATTTAAGGCACAACCATTGTTGACCGCTTGAACATAGAAACTTGTGTCATTGCTCAATACAGGTGTTTGGTATACATTGCCAGAATAAAAAGGCAAAGGCGCATTTTGATTGGAATACCACTGAATGGTTCCAATATCAGACAAAGCTTTTAAGTTGGCTTTAGAACCTGCGCAAATTGAATCATTCACCACATTACAATAGCTTGGATAATCATTCACTTTTATGATGATCGTGCGCAACCCACTCATACAACCATTGTTGTTGGCCCTTAAATAAAAGGTGTCGTTTTGGATTAATGGATATTTTAAATACGTTTTACCTGTAAAAAAAGGCGTACTTGAATTTGGCTTTGCCAACCATTCAAAGGCTACCCCAGGGTCGGAGCTTATGGCTAAAAACTGAGCCGTATCGCCTTTGCAAACATTGGTTAAGCCCGAAAAAGTTGGGATATCAGGTTTGAATGACAATGTTTTGATGCTGGTATCAGAACAACCATACTGCATAGATCCTTTATAGCCATAGATGGTCGAAATTAAGCGTACCTGATAATTTTGCTTGCTGCTGTATTTTACCTTGTTGTCAACGGTGTATTGAGATCCTGAAAAATTACCCAAATCCCACAAATGACAGAAATATCCTAAATTGTAGCGCAGGTATCTGTTGTACATTTTACTACCAGCCAAATTATATGGTGCAGCATTGGTAAATTTAATAGAATCGTTGATGTTGTAGCAATTGTTCTTGATTGTAAAATCAGTACCAAAATTGTATTTCACATGGGGATGTAAAAGGATGTCGCAGTCAAATGGGGAACCGCCAATATTTAAATTTCTACCGCTATACCATAAGCCGCTAATTGAACCGCAATTTAAATTTTCACGTGCACCATCTCTGCTGGTATAACTATTGGTTACCACACCACAGGTCAAGGTATCATCGTTGGTTTCTACCGTTATAATGTAATTACTATCCAAAGTAATTGAAGACCATTTTGCATGTTTTTCAATCACAGTTAACACACCACCACCGAGCGTTGAATCGATGTTCATTGAATCCACACGCAAGGCTGCACCTCTTGGCAAACTGTCTAAACCGGCCTTGTACAATTTGCAATAAATCTTCATTTTTTTAGACGTCTTAAATGAAGGCAGGACAAAGGCGTAAAAAGTGAAACCAGTTACAGAAAGAGATTTTGGACAGGAGTATAATTGGCCCAATGAACGGCCTTTTCCAACAGTAATTGTCACTAAGCTACTTGCTTTATATCTTGGATACTCTATGGTATCTTTAGAACAAGCTGTTGGCTTCTGAATACTTCTTTTTGCAGAACTGTTATTAACGCCGACCTTAGCGATATTATCGGTAATTTTAATGTTTACAGGCTGCAGCTGTCCATAAGACAAAGGAGCAAGTAGTATTAACAAAGATAAAGTGAAGTAATTTTTAAGCATAGAAGTAAAATTATTAACGAATCTATAATTAAAAAAACAATTTACCAAACAATCAATGTAAAATTTCATTGATGGCACCCCGAACTTGGTCGTTCGTTATCATTTCTATGCAGGGATTTTCGGGCTGCACACAATGCATTTGGTCGCATGGATTGCATTTTAAAACATGGTGTATGACTATTGATTTTTGAGACAAGGGATAAAAAATGTCTGGAACTCCTGGACCGAACAAACCAATCACCGGAATCCCCATAGCCGATGCAATTTGCAAAGGACCACTTTCATTCCCTAAATAAATTGTGGCCTGCTTACAAAGTGCCGAAAACTGCGACAGGCTATAGCCTTGGGTAAATGTATAGGTCTGAAAATTAAGCCCCTTTTTTATGTCTTCGATATCGGCTTCGTCTTCAGCAGTTCCTGCAAATACAATATCCAATTGGTAAACGTTTTTTAAATAGTCTAGCGCTTTTGCAAATCTATCTTTCGGCCATTGTCTCAGTTTTTTTCGTGCACCAGCATGCACCACTACAAAGCGTTTGATTTGATTTTCTTCTAAAAACTTATGGACCACCGCCTCATCATCCTTGCTGTAAAACAATGGTGTTTGGGGTATTTCAATATTTCCTGTTATTGGCCAAACAGTTTCAGTATTCGTTATGGTTTCATGCAGTTGCTTGCCCTTGTTGCGCAAACGGACCTCTGCTCGAGATGTGCGGTATTTTATCCCATAGCGAAATGACTTCCATAAGGTTTTCCAATTGCCCCTCATTTCAATAACCGCATCGTATGGTTTGCTAAAATCATCTAGGCTACAAAGCACTTCATCAATGCTTGGATCGTTTTCTATTAATGGTTTTACAAATGGTTTGCACAAAACGGTTAATTGTGCTTCAGGAAAGCTTTTTTTAATGGCTGTAAAAACATGGGCAGAAGCCGCCATATCGCCAATTTCATCCCAACGCAGAACCAAAATTGACTTCAAGGTTTTAGGATTCTGTTTAAACCAGAACCGATTAACCAACACATTGGCTAAAAATAAAATCTGCTCGCTGCTTGGGAGTTTTATACGCATGGATACACTAAAATGCGCGAAGGCACTGCATCTGTCTCAATTTTTGGCACTTGAATATTTAAAACATAATTTCCGTCTGCAATAGAATTTGGAACGTAAATTAATTCTGTAATGGTTCTATTTGCAGGGGCTTTGCCATCCACTAAAAACCAATTTTTATGCGCAGCCAAACGGCCTTCATCGCTTTCTTTGTCAATACTTGGCAAGTCGGTTAAAATGTGCTTGAAACCCAAATTTTGCAAATAACTTAAAACTTCCGGATCGAAATAAACAGGATTTTTTCCTGAATAATTCTGATAAGATTTATCGGCTTCATTTGGCAAAGTTCTGAACACAATGGCTTCAAAGTTTTCAAGATTGTTCAAAGCTTCGATGGCATTCATATCAATGCAAGAATCCTCTCCAATTTGAGAGGGCTGTACACTGAAAATTTTACACATTTGCAGAACAGGGATTTGAATATTGCGCATATCGAAGTCCACCGGCAGCACATGCAATGCACATTCGGTGTGCGTAGCAGAGGCATGCGGGTAGAAGCTAATGCGTTCGCAATTAACGCTGCCACCGGCGGTCAAACTGCCCACAAATGCTTCACTTTTAAAATACTCGAAAGTTGGGCCATCCAAGTAGTAACAATTCACATTGTCATGCTTATTAAGTGCGAGACTTAAATCGATAAAATTATTGGCCTCAAATTTATAGACCTTTGAATGCTGTTCAAATTGTATCCACATTTAAGGGCGAAAGTAATGTTTTTAAATGAAATTGTTTAAATTTGAGGCGCAGATACGTGCATTGAATTGAATAATTACACCATAAAAAAATACATCAAAATCATACTCTTGCTGATGGCACTTGCCATTGGATTGTTTTCTTTGCACTATTCAAACCGAATGGTTGTAAAACTTTCTAAAGAGGAAAGAAAAAAAATCAGCCAATGGGCTGAGGCACAAGAACTCATTGCAAAGGCAGATCCAGAACAAGACATTTCCTTTTATGCCAAAATCGTAGAATCTAACACCACCATCCCTGTCTTTCTTGCTGATGAATCGGGTTATTTGACTTTCCGGAATATAGACACAAGTCTGATCCGATCAAAACGACAGATAAAAAATTATTTCGAAGAGTTAAAAGCCGAAACCGCTCCGATTGAAATAAAAATCACAAACGACTATAGCCAATATGTGTACCACGACGAATCGTCTATTCTCAAACAACTTAAAATCTATCCTTTTATTCAACTCGGCATAGTCGGTTTGTTTGTTGTTGTAAGCTATTTTGCATTCAGTTACAGCCGCAGGGCTGAAGAAAACCAAGTTTGGGTTGGCTTGGCTAAAGAAACCGCCCATCAACTCGGAACACCAATGAGTTCATTGATGGGTTGGGTCGAATTAATTGAAACCGACAAGAGTTTTGCCACCTCCGAATCTTTGGGTGAAATGCGCAAAGACCTTGACCGTTTAAAAGTGATTACCGAGCGTTTTTCAAAAATTGGCTCAGTGCCCATTATTGCAAAAAGCGATATTTCACAGCAGCTGCAGTTGGCCATCGAATACATCAAAACCAGGAGTTCAGATGAGGTGGTATACCTTTACGAGTCGCAAGCCATTGGCGCCATGGCTAACATCAATGTTCCATTGTTCGATTGGGTTATAGAAAATATTTGCAAAAATGCCATGGATGCAATGGAAGGCCGGGGAACCATTACCATTAAATGTACAAGCAAAGGCGAGAACATTGTTATTGACATTACAGACACCGGAAAGGGCATGCCGAAAGGCTTTTTTAAGCGGGTCTTTAAGCCAGGATTTACAACCAAACGCAGAGGTTGGGGACTTGGATTGTCTTTGGTAAAAAGAATCGTAGAAAATTACCACGAGGGACATATTTTTGTGAGCGAAAGTATACCCAACAAAAAAACCACTTTTAGAATCATATTGAAACAAGCATGAACAAATATTATATAAGTTTAATTTCGCTTTGTGCAGCACTGCCATTTGCCCAGGCCCAGGTAACAGATACGATTGTTGCAGAGCCCTTTATAGAATCGGCAGATGAAATGCCTCCGCCAATGATGATGGATGGCGACGCATGGGACCAAGCAGTCGCAGTTGAAGCACCTGCAGAGGCATATGAACCCTTTAACCAAATCAAAACCAATTATAAATTAAAGCCAGTAAGCAACCCAGATAAAAAAGCGCATTACAGCGAAGGTGTCCGTGCTTTATTGGACAATATTTACTTGAATTTAAGAATGCCTTATTACGGTGTTTCGAATATGAAATTAGGGGATGCCCAATTTGTCTTATTTCAAGTAACTGTTGGAAAAGATTCTTCTTTATACAATGCGGAAACCCTCAGCACTCCAGGATCAACTTACACAAACAACGCCAAAGAATGTTTGGAAAATTTGCCATTCAAATTTATCCCCGCCACAAAAAACGGCAAGCCAGTAGACAGCATTCTTATTATCCCTTTCAGATTTGAAGGGAATTTAGATTACTACCAGATCTATGACGTTTACGGAAATATAGAAAAATAAAGCCCATTTACTGATGCCAGAATTTATACTCATAAACAAGCAAGTGGCGCCTTTTGTCGCGCACGTGCAACTGAACAGACCTAAAGAACTTAACGCACTCAACCTCGAGTTGATGTTGGAAATAAAGCAAGCTTTAATCGATTTGGACAACGACCCAGAGGTTAGAGCCATTGTATTAAGCGGCAACGAACGCGCATTTGCGGCAGGTGCCGACATCAAACAAATGGCAGGACGCACGGCCATTGACATGCTAAAAATTGATCAGTTTTCAACTTGGGACAGCATCCGTAAAACAAAAAAACCGATGGTTGCTGCCATCAGCGGATTTGCGCTTGGTGGTGGATGCGAATTGGCCATGATTTGCGACATGATTGTTGCCAGTGAAACCGCCCAGTTCGGGCAACCCGAAATCAACATCGGCATAATGCCCGGAGCCGGGGGCACACAAAGATTAACCAGAATAGTTGGAAAAAACAAGGCCATGGAAATGGTTTTAACTGGTACATTTATTTCTGCTGAACAAGCCAAAGAATATGGCTTGGTAAACAAAATAGTGCCTGTTGAATTTTATCTTTCTGAAGCCATCAAAATGGCAGCTTTGATTGCAGAGAAATCGCCAATAGCAGTTCAAATGGCCAAAGAAAGTGTATTGCGTGCCTACGAAATGCCTTTGCAAGAAGCCTTGTATTTTGAACGCAAAAACTTTTATTTGTTGTTTGCCACAGAAGACCAAAAAGAAGGCATGGCGGCTTTTGTTGAAAAACGAAAAGCCAATTTCCAAGGCAAGTAATTCTAAAGGGATTGGATAATACCCAAACTGTGGTAAGCACTTAAAATTGCTTTTTGGTTTTTAACCTGCAATTCTATCCACTTTATTTTTGCATTCAAATAGCTTATTTCTCGGGCATTGATCATAAACAATGAACTTTCGCCAGCATTAAATATTTGCTTTTCAGCTTCTAACATTTGGGCATACTGTTTCACCGTTTCTGTATACAATTTCAATTGCTCAGCGCTTAAAACACATTCGTTGATATTGGCTTGCGCTTTGTTGTTCAACTCTAGATTTTTTTGTTTAATAGCCAATTCTGTTTCTTGAATAATCAGCTCCATCACACGCAAATCACCACGCTCCTTGCGCAGTAAAATTGGCATACTTAACCCAATTCCCCAATTGTAATTATTGCTCGAATAATTGGCAAAAGGCGCACTTCCTGAACTTAGTAACGGATTGTATTTCAAATTAACACTTGGTTTCAATTGTTCTTGTTTCAAACGTTTTTCAACAGCCATACCGTCCAATTTAAATCCGTACAATTGCATTTCTGGATGCATAAGAATCAAACTGTCTATTTGATTTCTTAAAGCGAATAAGCTGGTTTTATTGGTTTCAAAAACCAATTCATCTACTGGAATAGTATTCCTATCCAATTCCAAGGGGGTATTGTTTTCAAACCATAAATACACAGAAAGCATCAAAGACTTATTGGTATAATCGATTTCTGCTTGCCCCAAACTCATGCGTCTTTCCTGTAATTGTATACCAGCTTCTAAAGTGTCTACAAATGGCCTATCGCCCAATAAAGCACTTTGCTTAACGGCTGTAAAACGCTGTTCAGCGAAAACATAAGCCTCTTGGTAAACCCTAAATTGTTTATGCGCTAAAAACCAATCCCAATAGGCCTTGCCTGCATGGTTCAGCAAATCGTTTACCATATTCATTTGCTCAGATTGAGCTGCTTCATTAAAAATCTTAGCTTGCTTTAAGGCAAAACGACGCTCATCTATGAAAAGGCCTTTACCTAGGCTTAGACTCACCCCGGCATATGCCAATCCACTCTGAGGCAATATGTTTTCAGGGTTTAAATTGCTGCCTTGGTTCTGTTCAAAACCAGCGCCAAATTCAATGCCATACCAAGTCGGTATTTTCAAGCCACTGTTAAACAAACTGTAATATTGCGAACCTTTATAGTATTTTTGGTCTAAGTCTGAATTAATTCTGGGGTCAAAACCTCCTCTAGCTTTTAATACATTTGCCTCCCCTTTTTCCAATTGCAATTGCGCCTGTTTGGCCAAAGGATGGTATTGCTTCACCAAAGTAAGGTAGCTTTTAAAGTCAAAGACTTTGGCGCTGTCTTGG
Source organism: Bacteroidia bacterium (assembly GCA_044341025.1). Lineage (GTDB taxonomy): Bacteria > Bacteroidota > Bacteroidia > NS11-12g > UBA955 > JABMMZ01. The sequence goes on from JBIISM010000006.1 coordinate 72,509, forward strand.
GCTTGAATTGAACACCAAACACCCAAGCACATAAAAAGACCGATTGTTCTATCTAAGGATTTCATGCTTATTTTTTTACTGAAGGCGTTGTGTTTAATTGTTTGTAGTATTCTGGAGGGAATCCATTGATCTGTCGCCACAACTCATACCAAATTGACACATCTTTTAAAAGCATCATTGAGCCAACGCCAGCCCCTACTCTAATTTCTTTAGGCCAAGTATGGTCATTGGTATCGGGCACCACCAAAACTCTGTACTTCCCATTTTCACTGATAAAATTATCTATGGCAATTACTTTACCTCCATAGGTTCCATAAGACACATTGGGCCAACCAGAAAAAACAATGGCTGGCCACCCATCAAATTGTATTCTTACTTTACTGCCTTTTCCCAACAAGGGTATATCTATTGGTTTAACAAACACTTCCACAGCCACATCAATATTGGCAGGCATGATACTCAGGATCTCAGTACCTTCCTTAATGGTCTCTCCAATGCCGCTTCTGAGTGCTTTAGTGATGAATCCATCTTGAGGTGCAGTAATGTAATACATCCCCGAACGCACCAAATAATTGGAGTATTGGTTTTGTAATTTTGTAACCACCGCCTCTGCATCATACATACCTGAAAGGGCGGAAAATTTTTCTGATTCACTTTTTGAAATCTTATCTCTAAAATCTGCTTTAATAGAAGACAATTCAATTCGTGCATTGATTAATTGGTTGCGGCTGCTCAACAATTTATTTTCTTGGGCAATCATTTTTGCATTGGTCTCTTGCAATTTCAATTTGCGGTTCTCCAAATCGGTCAATGACTTTAAACCCTTTTCATGCAATTCCTCCAAACGCTTATATTGCTCCAAAGCTATTTTATAGTTGACTTCAAAAGCTTGTAAATCGATGCTGTCACTTTTGACACTCAAACGGGCTTGTAACAATTTATTGGCCGCCTGTTCTTGTTTTAAAATCAATCCTTGAGCCAAGGCAGACACTTGATTGTCCATGGCCTTTACCTTTTCCATATAGGAATTGACACTCATTTCTTTCGACTTCAATTGTTCGTCTGTTCTGGCCAATAAATTAGGGTCAAAATACTCGTCTTTTATTTCTGACACATACAATATGGTATCGCCTTTTTTCACCATATCGCCTTCTTGAACAAACCATTTTTCTATTCGACCTCCAATAATGGAATTGATGGTCTGGGGTCTTTGCCCTGGCTTTAGTGCAATAACAGTTCCGTTGGCTCTGATGTTTTGAGTCCAAGGAAGAAACACAAAAAGAACAAACAAAATCAATAAGACGATCAAAACCCGGGGCAAACGCTTTTTGCCTTTGTCTTGATATACTTGCTTTAAAGACGCAAAATGCTGCGTATTGATATTTTCTTTAATTGAATTTTTAGCAATGTTTAACATATCAAATATTTCTTGTTTTAGTACTTTTCATTTCTACCATTCGCATGCAAGAACTTCTAAAATAGGCATCAGAAGACGTTGTAATTAAAGTCCATTGTTGGGCCTTGCTGCATAAAAAATCTATAATTTTCTCTCTATCTGTTTTTTCTATAAACACAATGCTGTTTTCCAAAAGTAAAAGTCCGGGCTTGTTGGCAATGCTTCTGGCCAATAAAATTTTCTGAACAATACTTTTGCTCAACTTATCGCCCTCTGCTCCAACTTCGGTATCCAATCCCTTAGGCAACGACTTAACAAATTCGGACAATTGCATTTTATCAATGGCCCATAAGACATCCTCAAACTTTACATCTGAACGCCCTATACTGATATTGTCGTATAAAGTACCTTGAAACAACTGTTCCTCAGCAAAACGAATGCCCATTTGTGCGCGCATTTCCTCCGGATTGAAATTCCCAACTGGCAGCCCATTGAAACTGATCGAACCGTGGTGAATTTGGTACAATCCAGCAATTAAATGCAGCAAGGTTGACTTACCGGATCCATTCTCTCCAACAATGCATACTTTCTCACCAGCTTGCAGCTGCAATTCAAATTGTGAAATTGCTAAGGCTTTAGAATTAGGATATGAAAATTGCAAATTTTTAATTTCCACCTCTATACCACTTCCGGCTTGATGCACCAATCCAAAGGATTGTCCTGCATTTGATTCTGTTTCTAAATCGGTAACCAAGCCAATTTTATCTAAGGCTGCCAAAACATCATAAATATTCTCAACGCTCAGTATCAGTTTCTCGACAGAATTTAAGACCAAAAGTATAATAATTTCAGCTGCAATGAACTGTCCGATGTTCATTTGTTGGTTTAAAACCAATAAACCACCAATAATTAGCAAACCTGCAGCGACAAGCGATTTAAAGACTACCAACAAAGTATATTGTTGACGCAAAACTTTAAAATGCTTTTCTCTATAATTTAAATAGCCTTGCACATGGGAATCGGTTTTTTGCAAATGCAATTCAGTGGCGCCAGCCAATTTAAATGTGTCTTTGTTTTGGGCCAAATTCTGTAACCAAAATGCCACTCGGTATTTATATTTTGATTCGTTCAAGCTGGTGTCTAGTCCTTTTTTGGCGGTTAACATGTAAATGATATAAACCAATATCAAGAGCGCAAAACTGAATAAAACAAAAAACGGATGGTAAAAAGACAAGAGCAATAAACCGAAGACAACTTGCAAGGTGGCGGTCGAAAAATCGATGAGTATTTTTGACAAACCTTTCTGAATGTTTAGCGTATCGAAAAAACGGTTCATCAATTCTGGCGCATTGTATTGGTCTATGGCCTCTGATTTGATTTTCGGAATTCTAAACGTGAATTCAAAGGCAGAACGCACAAACAACTTTTGCTGTATGTTTTCAATAATGCGCAATTGAAACAATTGAAGAACACCAGAAAACACCACACCAGCAACAACAATCGACACTAAGACAATCCATGAACTTGACACTTGTCCACCTTGAATAAGATTGACAATAGCCTGAATGCCCAATGGGATAGAGAGATTCACCAAACCGTGAAAAACGGCATAGGTATAAATGCGTCCGAGGTCTTTTTTATCCTCTTTGAGCAATTGCCAAAAACGTTTGATAGGGGAAAGATGTTGCATATTAAACGGGTTTAATGGTTTTAAAAACGAGATCCATATAAAACTTACTTAAATAGTGGGGTTTGTTTTGTTTGTTTGTTAATCGGGGTAAATGTTCAGCAAAAAAACGCTGTTGATGGGCACCTTCAATCACTGTGGTGACCAGCATAATTGGGTATTTGTATTGCGGATTAATCTCTTTTATGATATTGGCAACTTTGGCTACAAATTGTTTGTAGGAAAGATACGCACCATCTTGATTGGCCTGATCAACTTGTTTGTTCAAAAATGATTTAGAAGCTTCAGCCACCACAATTTCTTGCATTTTTACGATGTCAATGCCTTGGAAATTCGGGTCGTTTTGAACCCCTTCAGTCATTAAAAAAACAGATTTTTCCAAGCGCTTGTCTGCAGAAGACACATTGCTAATGGCTAAAAGCAATTGATACTCCATCCAACCCCAATACCATGCGTTAAGATACAAAAGAAATTTGTGTTTGCTTTCAAAATAACGGTAAATCGACGCTTCTGGCGAATGAATTTGTAAGCCAAGTTTTCTAAACGTAAATTCCTCAAACCCAATTTTCTTAATCAAATCAATGCCATTGTGCACAATGTTTATGCCCAATTCGCTCGACTCAGGGTCTTTTAAATACAACTGAGGATTGATGGCGATTTTTACGCTGCTAATTAAAGTATCCATTCTAAATATTTCAAATGCAAAGTTAATAGTAATACTATTAACTTTGTTATCAATAATATTTATAACAGCTTATGTACTATCAATTAATAGAAAGTCTTTCAATTCCAATAACAAAAAAGCCTAGCAAGGGATCAATTACATACACCCTAATTTCAAAACAATTGAACAACAAAAATGACCGCTAATTAGAGGCCGCAACTTTGCAAATCAGAAATCATTTTTTTAAATTACTTTTGCGGCAGAGTCCGGCTAATATTTGAAAAATTAACACTTTTTTTATTCTGGCTGAACCGCTCTTCAAAATCAGGCTTTTTTACCCCCGTGGGATTTTTAAAAGCAATTTTAAAGACGTTAGAAGGTTGCGAAACTGGCGGAGGCTAAATCCTTATTTATTTTGGATTTTATCAAATACCGGACTCTTTTTTTTTGAAAAATTGTGGTATTTTGTCATTTGAAATATAAATTTCCGATTTCAATAAATATCAATAAATTTGCAGTCCTATAAATCGCAAGGTTTATAAAAGGGGGATTAGCTCTCCCGATAGCTATCGGTAGGCGGAGCATTTGCAACATTAACGCAATTCTCAATAGTTCTTAAACACAAGGGGGATTAGCTCAGCTGGCTAGAGCGTTTGCATGGCATGCAAGAGGTCATCGGTTCGACTCCGATATTCTCCACGAAAATTAAAACCGCCCTAAAGGCGGTTTTTTTATTTTCGTGTGCCCCGTAACGTGTTTGTAGCGAAGCGAAAAACTCTGGTACTGGGGCTTTATCAATATTCAGGGTTTTTTTTATGCAATTCGGTCAGGGTTTTCACGCTACAGGGTGAGACCCGTAGCGTGCGACGAAGGAGCTCTGCTACGGGGACACATTTTCTAATAATTATTTTGTATATTTATTATATGCAATTACCATTTTGTGTATATATTTTATTCAGTGAGTTAGATCACCAACTTTACATCGGATATAGTTCTGATATTGTAAAAAGAATTAAACAACATGACTCGGGTCAAAATATAAGCACAAAGCATAGAAGACCCTGGAAGTTGATCTTTATTGAATATTATCTGTTTAAGGAGGATGCAAAAAAGAGAGAAATTTATTTTAAAACTACAATAGGAAAACGAGCACTTAAACTCATGTTGTCGGATACGCTATCTAAACTTGGTTACAAATTAAAAGTTGGTTGACAAGTTCGACATTTCGCCAATTGCTTCCACCCTGTAGCAGAGAAAACCCTGAAAACAATATTCAGGGTTTTTTTTATGTAATTCGGTCAGGGTTTTCACGCTACAGGGTGAGACCCGTAGCGTGCGACGAAGGAGCTCTGCTGCGGGGACACCTTCACTTTCAAAAGCAGGATTAAAACAAAAAAAGGTTGGCTTTTAAGCCAACCTTTTAAGATTAAAATATTATTAAAATTAGTTTGATTTTATAAATAAGTATCGAAGAGGATCTTGATTAACAGTTTGGACTCTTAAAATGTACAAACCAGAAGTCAAATGATTTAAATCGATTTTAGCCATTTCTGAAACATTGCCTTCATACAAAATCTGACCTTTTAAATCTATAACTTGAATGTCCAAATTTTTGCCCGTGGTATTCGTCAAATTAATGAAATCAATAACAGGATTAGGATAAATCTTGATGTTATTTTCTAAACCCAAAGCCTCAACGCTGGTAGGTGTTTTGATTAAACGTACAAACTTAATGTTAAAAGGCAATGAAGCGGTTAATGAATCATGGCCTTCTTGGTATGCTTTAACAGTCCATTTTAAACTGATAGAGTCGCCTAAAATTACGCCCAAACCAGCCAAAGCACTGCTTATGCCACCTGAAGTTAATGTTAGATCGTTGTTCTTTCCACTGTTATTTGATTGCAAGGTTAAAAGAGGTGTTTTAAAGTTGCCACTTGGTAGATCTAAAATCCAAACATAACGGGTAGCTCCAGTTGATTTTTGCCAAGTAATTGTAACTGGGGTTGGATCGGCATCTTTTACTGCAACACGAGAATTGTTGGCGGGAGTAAGCAAAGAAAAAGATGACAGTTTAGGAAAAATGGCATCTGGTCGCGCATTAATTAATTGAATTCTAGTATCACCCATAACAGACGTGTCTCTTACTTTGTATGCTTTTAATGAAGTATTGTGTTTTGCCAACATGTATTCAGCAAATGCATCTTGCTCTCTTCCTATTAAGCTAAATGACGAAGTACCGGCCGATTTGATAGCCGTATCGAGGTCAACTCTTGCTCTCACTACAGTAGGAAAAGGATAATTGTCACCTCCAACACTTGAACCTACAAAAGATGGGTTAGCAAGGAAGTTCAAAGTAACAATTTTGTAGGTTCTTGATGTATCACCAATCAATTTACCGTATTTTACAATTGTATCTTTAGAATTACCAAGAGAATCAATAAGCACCATTGACCAAATTTTATTTCCACTCGTTTTGGTTGTATCGTAGCTAAATGAAACACCTCCTACTTGTGGAAACTGACCTGGTGTAAGTCCAGGTTTTGAAGCCGAAATACTGTGTTCAATTAGGCGTTTAACACCTGCAGCAGACACACTAACTATAACAAGACTGTTATTAAATCGCAATGAATTTTCAACATCGAGTTGAGAAACATCACCGGCAGATTTACCAGCTAGCGGATTGGCTTGGTTTCTTTCTAGAATGACATTGCTTCCAACCGAATTTACATAACCTACAGCAGAACGGATGCCACCACCGTTTTTCAGAGAAATAGATACTTTTGGATCATATTTCTTTGCATACCATAAATTGGCGTCAGATGATATATTTCCTAAATTAGTTTCTTCGGTTCTTACGGCATTTCTTCTGCCTTCTAAAAACACATTCGACTTACCTACAATATTACCATCCTTAGCTGCAATAACCAATCCAACCGCCTTGCACAAGGTTAAAACATTGGCACCTTTAGTTCCTGTAGCAAAGGCGTTATTGGTTCCCCAAAGTGCTTTTACGGTTACAGAATCAGAAGCATAAACACCGTTTACATTCGAATCAAGTTTGTCAATTAGCAACTTACCATTTATGTCAAAATCACAAACAAATCTACCAACATATTTCCACTCACTGGTGGTGTTTAGAATTACCATCGGATCGTTTGACTTGCTTTTGGTGATTATCGGATATCTTTCAGTAGCAGTATGTCCCGCGATTAATCTATCGTTTCCATCGGCAGTAAAATTGTGGTTACCACCAGAAATAATGATGTCAACATGGTTCAACAAAGGCGCTAAGGCTTTCTCATTGGTAATTTGTTGCAAGTGCGCAAGTAAAATAATTTTATTCACACCTTCTTTTGCAATCAAAGAGTCGATTACTGGCTGTAGAATAGCTGCAAGTGCAGGCATATCGTCAACTTGAGGTCCTTTAACACTGGTAAAACCTGGTGATGAGATTTTGGCTAAAGCTTGTGTTGTTACACCAACAACGCCAATTTTCTCGCCATTACGTTCGATAATGATCGACGGTGCAAGCCCCTTTTTCTGCGAATTAACTGTTATATTAACTGGAGTTCTGAATGCGGTATCTCTCAAAATTTGATTTGTAAACAAATAATTTAAATTGACGTCTTTGCTAAAATCAAGATTAGAGCTTACATATGGGAATTGTGCACCCAACCATCTTTTGTCAGCACCGTTACTTCTAATATCAACACCTATTTGTCCATTTAGATCGCCTGTTCCTAAATCAAATTCATGGTTACCTAACGCAGAAGCATTGAAACCGATAATATTCATTATTGCAATATCTGGACGACCTAATGCGGGTCTTTGTGCTTGAGTCCCTTTAAAATAAGAAGAAGCAGTAGATCTCAATGCTGTTTGAATAGATGGATCTTCACCAGCCGATAAAAACGGCCCAGGAAGTGTATTATCTCCTGATGACAAAATCAAGGTGTTAGTGTGCTGATCTTCAAGCTTATCAACGGTGGCTGCATAATATGGCGCATCAACCACTGCTGGTACCCCACTTTCCATATCAGAAGAGTGCAATACCTGCATTTGGAATGCACTTTTTCCATTAAGTTGAATGATTGCAACTGTTCCTGAAACTTCATTAGAAACCAAAAGCATATCTTGTCCATTTGGGCTTTGAGATTTTGGGATGAAAACCAAACCTTCAGGACCTAAATCACCAACTGTTGCTAAATTGCTAACACTTGGCGTTACAGAAAAATTACGGGTATTGATGTAGTTAACAAAATATGGTTTGTTTGGGTTGGTGATGTTGTAAATCATTATACCGCCAATTCTTTCCAATCCAACAAAAGCATAAGTGGAATCTAATATTTTTCCGATGGTCACCGCTTCAGGCTCAGGCCCTTTGTCGTCGCTTCTAGAATCTATGGTATTACTTGTATGACTGGCATTAAAATTAGAAGGGAATATGGCTGCCAATTTTTGCTCAAATTCATCCTTACTATCCCATGCAAGTTTTCCAGTTACAGAATTCCAAACTGAAAAAGATCTTGCTCCATAACAAAATGCAGAATCATACTTCCCGTCCTTATTAAAATCACCAAATGCCTTAGTAAGATTTAACCTGCCCATAGCACTTGTTGCTTTTAGTGCCGCAACATTAGCCGCACCACCAAATTTAGCTGTGTCTACGATATACGCAGCATTTCCAAATCTAATTTCTTCATTGTTTGCTGTTCCCCAATCGGCTCTTGAATCCCCCTCATTAGCTGTAAATAAAAACGTCGTATCTTTTACTGTATAACTTGCGATGGCATCGGGCATAAACATACCAAAAACCGGAAAGCTCTTTATATTTATAGCACTACCGACATCTGTTGCATCGATTCCGTTGCCTGTTAAACTATGATTTTTAAAACCCAAAGGTATTAATTTGGTTACATTTGCTGTGCTTAAATCAATCACTGCAATACAGTTGTTTTCTTGGCAAGTTGCCCACGCTGTTTTAGAATCCTCGGAAACAGAAATATATTCCGGCTCTAAATCTTCGGCAATTGTTGAGTTACGTAAAAACGTTCCACCGGATTGAATTTTTCCAGTGATTTTAATTTTCCAATCTATATTGGTTCCGTTGAAAGCTGTGAAACCCGCAGTTTTAACATCATTTTGAGTAAGTGTTGAAATACCTTTTGAGATGTCGATAATGCTTATAGATCCTTCTCGGTCGATGGTATAATCGTCGTTAGGTTCACCTTCGTTGGCTACCAACACCATTTTTCCATTTGGCGAGAACGTAATCATATCTGGGTTAGCACCAACCTCTACCTTATTAATATAAGCCAAAGTTGACGCATTGAAGAACACCACAAAGCCGTTTTCTGTTTTACCCAAAGTATTAATAACAGTTACCGCTAAAACACCGTTCATGCAGGCAATTGAAGTCTGATCCTTTCCATATGATTTGATGGAAATGGTGTTGATTTGAACAGGATTAGCTGGTTTGCTAATGTCTACTACTTTAACCGTTGTATCGGGTCCATTTAAAACAAACATTCTTTTAGACACTGCATCATATGCCGTTATCTCTGCTGCTGCTTTGTCATAAATCCCTGTTGAATACCTTCCAATAAACTTGGGAGTAATCTGGGCTTGTGCTGCCATTACCGCTATAAACATCAGCGATAGAAGCATCATTTTTTTCTTGTACATATTTTTCATATAATCTATCTTTAAGACTGCAAAATTAATTTCGCGTCGTTAGCAATAAATTACAGGCGTATTATGATTAAGTAAAGTAATTTGTCCATTTGTTAATTTAAACTTATAAAATACAAAATAAATACAACTAACTAATTATTAGATTATTAAATAGTAAAAGTGTGGCTATTTTCATAAATAAACTTGATTCTATTCAAGCAACTAACATTAATTTAACTTTAATTTGTTCTTTCGAGAGATAGTGAAAATTGGGGCTTTAGTCAATTTGAATACGCTCCCCACTGGAGAATTCACACAAAGCCTCGAATATCCTTCATAAGATTTTTGTTTCATAAAACAAAGAGCAGGATAAAGCGCCATAGGGCAGGTTGCAATGTCATCCCATTTAGATTTCGCTCAAATCAGCGAAAACAATACGGGACATTTCACAAAGGCTACAAAACCTTCTTAAAAGTCTTCAGCAATAATAGTCGACTCTCTGCCGTTATCCTTCTTGTGACACGCTTCCATTCCACTAACTCAGACAATCAATAAATTTTATTCCATATATGAAACATCTAACTTTAAGCATTTTTATCCTGGCATTTGTCCAGCTTACCTGGGCGCAAGAACAGAAATACAATATTGTGTTTAAACCCACTGAGGTTCTTATGGGTGAAAAACAAAAAATCGATATCAATTTTGTGGCCTCGCATTTAATGGAGGGCGAAACCATACTATTGTACCCCCTAGCCTATGACAGCATTTACGACCGCTATACGTTTAGCAACAACGCCAAATTACAAGCCACTGCTGTTGCCGAATACGCTACAAGCATTGGGTTTCAGGTGCAAGGTTTCCCTCGGAATTTCCCGAGTCCTTACAGTGGCTTAAGCGTAGGAGTAATTCTCAAATACACGAAAACTATTGACCCCAACGCTGTGGCGGCTTTGAAACCGCGGCTCAATGGTTTATTCCCCGAAAAACCTTCGCAATTCTTTTTAATCAATCCGCTTAAAGACACCATTATTATTGGCAATGAGGGCACGGTTCTGTATTTCAAAGCAGGGTGTTTACTTAGTTCCAAAAAAGTGCAAATTGAACTCAAAGAATTTTATGTTTTGGGCGACTATATTAAAAGTGGCTTGCCCACGGTTTCCAACGGTCAAATGTTGCAAACGGGCGGAAGTATGTATTTGAATGCCCGCGAAAATGATGCAGAGAAAAAACAGGTAAAAATTGACCCAAATAAAGGCGTGGGCGTCGATTTTACCCTCGGCAAAACCGATGACAATATGGAGGTTTTCATCAAAGATCCTCGCAGCCCAAATGAATTGAATTGGATACTGCCTTCAAAGCGCACCGTGCGCGAATCGTGGGAGATGACCGAAACGGTTTTGGATGCCGAGGGCAATGTTATTTCAGAAACCACATACAAGTCGAAAGAGGAATGGGAAAAACACCTTAAAGACGAGAAACTTAAGAAAATTGAGCGGGAAAAAAAGGCAGCCATTAAAGCGGAAACCAGCAGCAAAATGGACGGGAAATTGCAGGTGTACGATCTTGGCTACATTAACTGCGATAAGTTTTACGACGAGCCGACCATGCCATTGTTTGTGTCCATTGACGAGAAATTTACCGCCGAATATTATTTGGTTTACACCGATATCCGCGGGGTGATGAAAGGTGATGTGAGTGGCACGAAGGTTGGCTTTGGTTCAATTGCCAGAAACCGAGAAGCCTATCTGATTGGCGTTAGCTATGTCGACAAACAAGCGTATTATTTCAAATGCAGCATCGGTGTTGGAGGCAAGCTGACACAAAAGGTGGCTTTAAAACCAGTTGAAGAAAAATTCTTAAATCAAGAATTGGCTCTTTTGAAATAGGCACCTCAAGGGCAACATTAAACCTTATTGGTTTTAAATATCGATCAATAGATAAAACCCTGCATCAAAATTGAATGCAGGGTTTTATATTTGTGACAGCAAATAATACATCCGTATGAGCCATGGACTAAAACGCAGAAATTTCTTAAACAGAATGACCTTAGCGGCTTCAGCGCTTATGTTGGCGCCACTTGAACAATTTTCAAAAACCTTAAAAAACATGCAAGACAAACAAGACGATATCGACCCGATAAAAAGCATTAGCGCTTTGGGTTTTCAATGGGAAACCGCCGATCCATTTTTATTCTGCGTGCACCATGAAGACAATTTCCCTAAGGGCAATGAGGCTATGGGTCCAGATCCAAGCATGTTTCAAGGCAGGCACATGGGCGATGATTTTATTGTGAAAGATGGTTTCAGAATGTACCATGGCAAAACCGTTCCTGGTTTCCCTGGACATCCACACCGTGGGTTTGAAACCGTAACAGTGGTTCGAAAAGGCTTGGTAGACCATGCCGATTCATTGGGTGCTGCCGGCCGTTATGGCAATGGCGATGTGCAATGGATGACTGCTGGTAAAGGCGTTCAACACTCTGAAATGTTTCCACTTTTAGAGAAAGAAAAAGAAAACCCAATGGAGTTGTTTCAAATTTGGTTGAACTTGCCCAAGGCTAAAAAAATGGTGAATCCTCACTTTACAATGTTGTGGAGCGACAGCATTCCAAATTACACGCATACAGACATCAATAATCTAAATACCAGTATAGAAGTTATAGCAGGCAAGATTGGCGAAACCAAAGCGCCAGCTTGTCCTCCGAACTCATGGGCCAACGATCCCTTAAACGAGGTGGCAATCTGGAACATTAAAATTGAAGCCAATGGCTCATGGACCATGCCAAAAGCAAGTGTTGGCATCAACAGAAATTTATACTTCTACGAAGGCAGTTCTTTACTTATAGCAGGTAAAACCATTCCAAAATACAGTGCAGTAAATGTAATTCCTGAACAAGACTTGGTGATAAAAGCGGGTGCAGAACCGGTAAGTATTTTGGTTTTGCAAGGCAAACCGATAGCCGAACAAGTGATTCAATACGGTCCTTTCGTAATGAACACCAAAGAGGAGATACAACAAGCGTTTGAAGATTACCACCAAACCCAATTCGGCGGCTGGCCATGGTCGCGCTACGACCAGGTGCACGACCGCAGCAAGGGCCGTTTTGCCAAACATGCCGATGGCACTTTGGAAGAGAAGACTTCCTAATCAGGCAGATTTTTAGAATAGGGTATGGTGAAAAAATGGCCAGACTTCTATTTTCCCCTTTCCAATAAACTTTCCTAAATTGCACCCATGAAATTTGTATTCAAACATTTAGTATTTGTAATTTTATTTTCTGCGGCATTTTTAAATGCAAAGGCACAAGGCTTAAGCAGTTTGCAAATCGACACCCTGGTTGAGCGCACACTTAAAGCGTTTCAAGTACCTGGTATTGCAGTTGGTGTTATCAAAGACGGCAAACTGATACATGCCAAAGGATACGGCGTGCGTTCTTTAAACAACCCACAGCCTGTAGATGAAAACACTTTGTTTGGCATTGCCTCAAATTCAAAAGCCTTTACTTCTGCCGCCTTAGGCATAATGGTTGATGAAGGTAAAATAAAATGGGACGACAAGGTGCGCGACTATATTCCTGAATTTAAATTGTACGATCCTTATGTGACAGAAGACTTCAGAATCCGCGACCTACTCACCCACCGTTGCGGTTTGGGCCTTGGCGCTGGCGACTTAATGTTCTTCCCCGATTCGGCCAATTTTAGTGTGCAAAACGCCATATTTAACTTGCGCTACCTAAAACCAGAATCTGCGTTCAGAACCAAATTTCAATACAACAATTTAATGTTCATCACCGCAGGTGAAATCGTTGCCCGCGTTAGTGGTGAATCGTGGTTTAGTTTTATAGAAAACCGTTTTTTCAAACCCTTGGGCATGAGCCAATCGTCGGCCCAATACAATAGACTAAGCAACAAATCGAACATTATAGAACCCCATTCGATTTGCGATGGCAAGTTGATGACCATTTCTCACCACAACTCAGAACTCATGAGTGCCGCTGGTACCATATTTTCGAATGTTACCGATATCAGCAAATGGTTGATTGCCTTAATGAACAATGCCCGCTATGGTGAAAACAATGCTCAAACATTGTTCTCACAAAAGGTATTGAATGAAATGATGGGTGCCCAAATGTCCATCCCCGTTGCAGCTCCCGGCCTATACAACACCCACTTTTCAGCGTATGGCTTGGGCTTCTTTTTGAAAGATGTTAAAGGGTATAAAGAAGTAAGCCACTCAGGCGGCTTGCCAGGCAACGTTACCCAATTGACCATGCTACCAGAATTGGGTTTGGGTATTATTGTGTTGACCAACCAACAAGAAGGCGGCGCATTTAAAGCCATTACCGATGCCATCAAAGATTCTTATTTGGGGGTTAAAAACATGGACCGTGTAAATTTATATGCGACAAGCCGCAATAAGAATGTGAACTACGCAAACCATTTAATGGATTCAATTTACAAAGCGGTAAACGCCAATTTGAAATTGAAAGTGAAAGTAAATCTTGCACAATACGCTGGCACTTTCAGTGATGCGTGGTTTGGCGATGTGGTGTTCAGCATGCAAAATGGCAAACTGATTTTTGAATCTAAAAAATCACCAAAACTAAAAGGCGAGATTTTCCATTACATGAACAATACTTTATTGGTTAAATGGCACGACAGAAGTTTTGACGCCGACGCTTGGTTGCGCATTAAGATGAGTGCCGACAATAAAGTGACCGGCTTTACGATGGAAGCCATTTCACCGATGACCGACTTCAGTTTCGACTTCGACGATTTGGAGTTTAAGTTGAAATAGCTTGCTCACCTAAAAATCGAAGTAATTCTGTATCACCACCTTTTTAGGCTCACATCCTGGGCCAAATAACTTTTGAACCACCGTTGAACTAGGTGCTTGAACCGTTGGCCCACTGCGTATTGAAATAACCACATTTTTACCATTCGTAACCTGTTTGCTGTTGTCGAACGTGCAACCCGTGCTGTCGCCTTGCGAAACGAATATGGCCGAAAATGTATTCTGAATGCTCCACTGGTCAAACTTGATTCCACTATAGGCAATTTCCAAATCCATGTGTGTAAAGGTATTGCTCTGACAATTGATTAAATTGAGCCCATAAGACTTGGGGTAAATGGTGTTGGTGTTTGGAATAATGGTGTTGCTAAAAGCCCCGTAAATGGTGCAAAAAGTAGCCGTTTCCAATACGGCACCACTGCCACAAGCACTCACAGCAACCAGATGTATTTTTGATTCTAAAGGCCAACAAATTTTAATGGCCGAAGAACGCGATGCTTTTGTTTGATAATTGCTTGGCACATACCCATTGTTACCAACAATATCAAACTCACAACCATTCCAAGGGAAGTCGTAAGAATTACCAAACTGCACCAAGGCGGTGTCTACCACGCCTAAAAACTGCAAGCCGTTAAATTTCCAATAAAACGCATGCTCCCCTTTCCAATTAAACAAAACCCCTGGCTTACCCAAAGTTAGAGGCGCGCCGCCATTGACATAAATACTGGCATTGTGGCCTTGAAATTCAATGCCAAATCCCGAAAACGTTGTTTTCCATTCTGGGATGTTTAAGTTTGGCAAGTATTTAGAAAAGTCTATATCCAAAGCCCCTTGGGTGTGGTAAAATCCGGGCTTGAAATAAACAATCCGTTTACTTGGTGTTAACTTTGACAAAGCAGTTATGATACCGGCCGATTTATCCGTTGAAACCCAAGGTTTAGAAAAGGTGCCATCACCCGTGCAATACCGGTGCACAAACACACAACCCATGGCCTCTTCAATTGCATCTAGCGGATTGGGTAATTTAACCACAGCAGATGATTTAGACAAACGCAAAGTATCTTTCGAAATGCTTAAGGTTTGCAATTCATTGGCACTGTCATCATCGTTTAATTGCACTGAATTTCCATTGCTAATTTGAATCTGCTTGCCTTGTTTGAAAAGAGTTTGAGAATCGGTATTATCCAAGTATGGTTTCAAAAAAACACTACCTCCATTTTGACTCAAAACCAAGCTGTCATTTCTCAAGGATATTGTTTGGGCAATGTAATTGGACTTAGTTGATCCAGCATATAATGCATAAGGCACACTGTACAAGGCTTGCGAACCAATAATGGTATAGTTTAGCCCACCTAGCGGATCAATTTTCACTTCTAAAAACTGATCGTTTATTCCCCAAGGAATGCTATCGAAAACGCCTAATACAATATTCCCCATGCCAATTACCAAATTGTATAAACCAAATTCATTGGTTTGAACACTGTGTCTTTCAATGTAATTGTTCTTGCGGTTTAACACCGAATCATAGACAGAAATTTGGACACAAACAGTTTGGTTCTTTATTGGCTGCCCTGTTTTATTTCTTAATACACCCTGGTAATTGACCCCTTGAGGCACTTGGGCTAACAAGTGCATTGATAAAGAAAATGCCGCTATAATCGCGAATGCTTTTATGATTGGTTTAACACCCATTTTAGTACAATTTAAGAATTTTGAACGTACGGATTATCTGTTTGTTTTCAGAATATAAAACCAGCAGATAGGTGGATGGATTAAAATGCTCTAAATTTATTACCGTGCTATATGCATTTGAGTCTAATAGTTTACCATAAGCATCATACAAGCAATAAGACTTAAAATCTATTGTACTTGAAACTTGAATTTCTTGAGTGAAAGGATTAGGATAAACGATGGTTTCAGCGCCGGCCAAATATCGTATTTCAGTATTGCTATTTTCAAGATCAACCTGCAAAAAACCTTGGGTGCTGTAATGGTTTAAGGCCTTAATGGTTTTAATAAGCGGCTCAGCAATTGAAACAGCAGCGAACAAAGAATCATTATTCATAAACAAACTGCTAGAACCCAAGCAATATGAATTAGTTTGGGCTTTGCATTGAACACAAAAGACAATCGAAAACAGAATGGTAAAATATTTCATCTTTGAGCAAATATAAACAAAAACTGAAGAACAGGCCTTGATTCAGTAATTTTTCCCATACCAGGCAATCTCTGATTTTCATCAGGCAATCTAACAAATGTTTCTTGCATCCGTTAATCTTCGATTTTTTCGTTGCGTATTTTATACAACAAAACAGAGCCTATTACAAAGAAAACAACCAATGACAACACGGAATAACGCATGCTTATTTCTCCGTTCATGTTGCGCATCATGTGTTCAATAAATCCAAATGAAAAGGTCCCAATGGCAACCGCTACTTTCTCCGAAAATTCATAAAAACTAAAATACGATGCATTGTCTGCACTATTGCTTGGTATCATCTTAGCAAATGTAGAACGCGACAAACTTTGTATACCGCCCATAACCGAACCAACGACGGCCGCTATCACATAAAACGCATTGATTGAATACACAAAATATGCGGCTATGCAGATCACAATCCATATCAGGGTCAACAACAACAATGCCTTTAAATTGCCGATCATTTTAGACACTTTTGAAAACAAATAGGCACCCGCAATGGCAATCAATTGAATCAATAATATTGTAATGATTAGTTTATCCGAAGGCATGTGCAGTTCTTTGTCTGCAAACGAGGCGGCAACATACATAACTGTTTGCACCCCCATGCTGTAAAAGAAAAAAGCACTTAAATATTTTTTAATTAATGGTGAAGCTTTTACCGCATGGTAAACCTTTATCAATTCGTTGTACCCTTTACTAAATGAAGTTTTGTTTCCAGCTGCACTGTTTTTAGGCAAATAATAAAATGGAATTAAAGAAAAGCCCAACCACCAAACACCTACAGCCACAAAAGCAATTCGACTTGCATCGCCCGCAAAATGTTTGTTGGCTAGCTTAATCGCATCCGCTGAAGCCAGTGATGGATCTGCTGCCATCAAGCCCTCAATATAGGGTTGGGTATTAAAAATCAAACTTGGCTTTAACACCATCACTAAGTTGATTATCAACAACAATACACCTCCAATATAACCCATAGAAAACCCTTTGGCACTCAATTGATCATAACGGTCTTCGGTAGCAATCTCAGGCAAATAGGCGTTGTAAAAAACAATGCTCCCAGCATATCCTATCGTTCCAAGTATAAATGTAACAATGCCAATATACACATGCTGGCTATCGAAGAAATACATAGCAAAGCAACTCACTACGCCAATGTAAACAAAGGCTTTCATAAACGACTTCTTATTCCCAGCACTGTCGGCAATTCCACTCAATAAAGGATTAATTAATGCAATAACAACAAAGGCAAACGACAAACAATAGGCAAATAAAATAGAGTCGGTTAAATGCATACCCAAAATATCCACGCCATTCTTGGTTTGTGCATTCCAATATATCGGGAATAAAGCTGAGGTAATTGTTAAAGGGAAGACACTGTTCGCCCAATCGTACATGCACCAAGCATTGGTAATACGTTTATCATTTTTAATTGTTGATGCCATTCAAGAAGTTAATCTTGACAAAAATAGATTTTATTTTTAAATACCGGATGCTTGATCGAATAAAATGAAGAAAAAACCCACGACAGTTGCTTTTCATAGTCTTTGTGGTTCATCCCCTCAGCAGCCATAGTGTTGCGCATGTATATGCCGCCTTCCTTTAATAATTCTCTGTTGCGTTTTAAATAATCTTGGTCTTTGCAAAAATCAGGTATCCGATTGTCCCAAAACACATCATCAACAATCAAATCGTACGAATGCGCCTCCAATTGATGGATTGCCGTTTTAGCATCCAAACAAAGCATCTCTCCATTGCCCGTCTCGTCCTGGTTAAAATATGTCTGTTTCAAGCGTATAATATCCGCATCAATCTCAACTGCAGTATAGGTATAAGACCAATTGAATTTATTTTTCATAATTGACAAAATAGACCCTGCCCCTAAACCGAGAATCAATATCCTAGTTGGGCGGTGTTTTTTCAAAACCTCTTCTATCCCCTTCAGCATGATTTGATGCAAACTACCAAAACTGTAATTGGCGTTTTCGGAATTCAATACTCTAACGCCATTTTCGTAATTCACCTCATACTTTTGGCCTAATTTGGTTGTGCCCTCTTCTATAACCTGAGGATACACAAAACTGATAATTTTCTTTGAACTCAAAATCAGAATAAATAAAAGAATCCAAAATGCAAGCCTATGCTGCTAACGCCAGCACCCAAAGAAAATGACTTAGTTGATGGATAAGGTACATCATTCTTGTTTTTAGTCTGTATTCCTTTCTGATAACCTGCCTCAATACTTACACCATACTTCTGGGCTTGTAAAAATCCTGACATACCCAAAGCCAAAAGAAAGCAAAATAATTTTATTTTTACAGTTTTTGGCTTCATTATTGAGGCAAATATACTGAAAGCTTTATTCAAATAAAATTGTGTATTTTTCGCTAATAACTTCCTCAATCAAAATGATTAACTTTGCAGCAAATGAAATTTGGTGTAGTAATATTTCCCGGTTCAAATTGCGACAAAGACTTAATTGAAACCCTTTCTGCAATTTCCAATTCTCCCGTTCAAGAACTTTGGCACAAAGACACAGACTTGAAAGGGGTTGATTTTGTATTTCTTCCTGGTGGCTTCAGTTATGGCGACTACCTCAGAAGTGGTGCTATCGCAAAATTGAGTCCAATCATGCAAAGCGTTATCGAACACGCAAATAATGGCGGATATGTTATGGGCATTTGCAATGGTTTTCAAATCCTTTGTGAAAGTGGTTTATTGCCTGGCGCTCTTTTGCGCAACAACAAACAAAAATTTATTTGCGACAATGTGTTTTTAAAACCGGCAAATACCGACCTTAAAACCACCAATTTGTTAAATGCAAACAAGGCCTACAAAGTACCAATCGCCCATGGGGAAGGAAGATATTATGCCGATGAAGAAACCTTAAAATCTATTGAAGCCAATGGCCAGGTAATGTTTAGATATTGCAATGAAAATGCTGAGGTAAATGAAGAAAGCAATCCCAATGGTTCGCTTAACAGCATCGCTGGAATTTGCAATGCAGGGAAAAATGTATTTGGAATGATGCCACATCCTGAAAGATGTTTTGCTGAGCATTTGCTTAACACCGACGGCCGCGCCATTTTCGACAGCATTATGGAAGGTTCTGCTGTTGGTGCATAATCCAATCAAATAATTTATTAGAAAGGGCCTTCTAAATAAGGGCTTTTTTATTCTACAAACAATTCGGAGGCCACTGCATCCGCATACAACTTACCTTCTTCAGTTAAGAAAATTCGAGAATTCTCTTGCCTAATCAAACCCCGCTCCAAAAACGAAACCACCCGTTCTTGAAACTCAAAATTCTCTAATCCAAAGGTATCCAAATGCTCAATATCGCAACCCCAAATGGTGCGCAAACTGGTCATGACATATTCGTTGTATTTATTTTCCGTACTCAAAACCTCTATGGTTTCAGGCACTTCTCCTTTTTCAATCGACTCAACATAAACATTGATGTCAGACACATTCCACCTGCGTTCAATTCCATTGTATGAATGTGCCGAGGGTCCAATGCCTATATATGGCTTATTCTGCCAATACGAAGTATTGTGAACCGCCATTTTATCGGGCAAACAATAATTGCTAATCTCATAATGTAACCAAGCCTTTTCGCGCATAAAATCCATGCCTAACTGAAACTGTTCTGCACCCGCTATTTCATTTGGTCCCTCCGATTTTTCTTTTTCAATCAACTTTTTCCATGGAGTATTCTCTTCCAAAGTTAATCCGTAACATGACAAGTGACTAATAGGATAAGAAACCGCTTTATTCAAATTCTGCAACCATTGTTCATTGCTGCAATTGGGGATACCAAAGATCAAATCAATGCTCAATTCAAAGCCCATTTCGCTTGCCAATGCCAAAGCCAACTCAGCCTCCATGGCCGTATGCGCCCTATTCATCCACTGTAAATGTTCGTCGTAAAAACTTTGAACACCAACACTAAAACGTGTAATACCCATAGCCTTCCAAGCCACTAAATTCTCAAGTGTCATATCATCGGGATTTGCCTCTAAAGTAATTTCACTCAAATGGTTGTTTGGGTATAATTCCTTTACCTTAGTGATAATACTTTGTATTTGCTGAGGTTCCACATATGAGGGTGTCCCTCCGCCAAAATACAAGGTTTCCAATATGTGTTCTTCTCCCTTATTTTTCATTTCAAGCTCTTTTATCAAGGCTTCAATTAAACCCGGGGCTTGCTTCTTTCCTGTTTTAAAAAAAAAATTACAATAGACACACGATTGCCTGCAAAATGGGATATGAACGTAGATTCCTGACACGCCGCAAACTAAACCATTTAAACGCACTTATCCTATTAAAAACAAAGGGGAAAATCTATATTTTTTTGAAAATAAGGTGTCCAAAAATGAGAAAAAGTTTTGTTTTTTATTTTATTATATTTAGTTTTGTTAAACTTAACAATCTCAAAGCCTATGATTAATATTAACACTATTCTAGTCCCTTTTGTAGATTCTCCTTCTGCAATCGGAGCCCTTAAAACAGCCATCGCAATTTCAAAAATCAACCATTCTAAACTGGTGGTTATCCATGTCGTTAACGACAAAACACCAGAGAATCTTTTGGAAACAGTGAAAAACATCTGCGGCCCAGAAAATGCTGTATTCACCTTCATGGAACGCAGCGGAAATATTTCACGCGAAATCATTAAAGCCGAAAAAGAATGCAGTGCAAATTTAATCATCATGGGCGCCTATGGGCTTACAGGGTGGCAACAATTTTGGGTCGGCAGCAATGCCTTTAAAGTAATTAGCACCTCCCACTGCCCTGTAATTACTCTGCAAAACGATGTGGGCACTTTTAAAGGTTTTAATAAAATCATGTTGCCATTAGACGACAGCGAAGAAACCCGCCAAAAAGTGAATTGGGTAGCCAGACTCGCCAAAGGTTTCGATGCTGAAGTGCTTATTTTTAACACCACTAAGGTAAAGGGTGATGATTCTCGTAAAAAATTGGCTATTTACGCTCAACAAGTCGAAGAAATACTGAACAAGGAAGGCATCAAAACCCAGTTCGATGAAAGCTATGGCAATAACATCGCTGAAGATTGTATCAAATTTGCTCAACTCCATAGTTGCGACCTTATAAGTATTATGACCGAAACCGAACAAACCAATAGCTTTTTCATGGGCACGTATGCCCAACAATTGGTGAGTACTTCGCCGGTGCCGGTAATATCGATTCATGCGCGGTCGGTCGCCAAACCTACCGGCATGGGATAGTCGATTGAATTTCGTTTCATAAACAATTATGCGGTTCAAACTCGTTACCTCGTTTGTCAGCATAATTTAATTCGTAAGCTTCGAAATCATTCAGTTCAAGCTCGCTTGTTGGATATATTTTCTTCGCATTCGGAGTCACTCTCACTTTCACCCCTAAAAAGCAAGTTTCCCCCAATGCCCCTTCTGAAACCGGATAGAATCTTTTACGGCTTGGCGTGCGAGGTTTACGCAGGGAAAAAAGCGCAGTGTACTCCTGTACATGAGTATTTTTTAACCAGAAAACCGAAGCAATCCGAGTTGTAAATGATTCTATCTTTTACAATCCGACAACATATTTGTCTTTTGGATACCTTACTTCATAGGAGAACACCAATTTCTTTACATCTTTCGATTTTACATTGATCTTCCAAGTCAACTTGCCTGTCAATTCATTGTAAATTGCGCCATCCTT
This sequence comes from Bacteroidia bacterium, assembly GCA_044341025.1. GTDB lineage: Bacteria > Bacteroidota > Bacteroidia > NS11-12g > UBA955 > JABMMZ01. The sequence goes on from JBIISM010000006.1 coordinate 94,620, forward strand.
GCTCAATAAAGTTATCTTAATATTTGGGTCGTTGGTGACTGGTATTTGGTCTTCTATTTCAAAATCCAATGTAATGGCTTTGGTGTTGCGCACTGTGATTTCAAATGTCTTGTTTAATACTTTATACTCGCTCAAAACTTGTTCTTTGCATTTGTCTTTCATCGCCAATCGCTTTACCACGATGTTGCGGTCGCGGCCTAGGTTCATGTACAAAGTATCTTTGGTGGTTTCAGGATCAATGGCGGTTAAGCCGATATAGGATTCATCAAAATAAATACGGGCACTGGCAGGCAATAAATTCAGGTCTTCCCAATTGGCAATCTTTCCCATTAAGAAAGCATCTTTTTCTAATTTCGGAACTGCCATATACGTTAAGGTAACCGGCACCTCTGTGCTACTCACAACCACATTGTGGGCCTTGTTATCAGAGGCAATCGAGTACTTGGTTTTAATGTCGTATTCCATGCGTAAGAAATTATCGCCCATGGTGAATATCGGCTCTGCAACCTGCACATTCGCATCGTCCATGTCTTCCGATTTGCTGTCTGAAGTTGCTATGCTCGATTTGCCCAATGCTTTTGGCATTTGATTGTAGTTATAGCCCATAGACTTTTGCTTGTTCACAGATTCTGAATAGGTACTTGGGTATCCAAAATATAAATTCCAAGCATTCAACAATGGCTTTGTGTTGCCAAGGGCTGGGTTGCTGGTAGACAAAGTTAATGACACATCTTTCCAATCTAAACCCGTGTTCTGATACACTTGCGCACGGTGCACCAACTGAATTTTTTCTTTGCCCGAGCCCGCCAAGATATCATAACGCGGCATCCATCCTGCTGTTGGCACATAGTATTTCAAGGTCAACTGACAAGTGGCTGCTGCTTCCATTTCAACACTTACAATAATTTGATAAATTGGGTTGTACTGTTCGGTGTGAATGCCATTTAAGTTGTTGCTCTGCAAATTGCTGAAATACTCTAGTCGATCATTCAATTTTGTCGTAATTTTTCCATATTTACTTTCGCGTTTGTCAACTGTTAATTCTTCTTCGTCGATGTTGTTTAAGCGGCTACGCAACAAGTCTAAGGTCGACTTCAACAGTCCGATTGAATCGCGCGCAAATTCACCACGCATCAAGCGGTTACCCAACAACAATGACCTTTCTTTTTGCAAGGCAGCTTGTTTGTTGTTGCAATCTTTTACCAACCAGGCCACATCTTCGATTGAATCGTTGATGCGGTTAATGATAAAATTATACTTCATATCGATATCGAACACCTTTGGTGCCTCCGGATAACGCAGGCCTTTTTTGGTATCAACCACCATGCCACCGCGTAAAAATGCAGAGATGCTGTTCTCGTCGGCATAGGGCGAAACGCCCTCAATAATAATTTCTGTAGCCCCGCCAGCAAGGGCGATAGACTCTGAATAACTAAGTTCTGCCCCACTCAAATACACAATGGCTTTGTCTGGTTTTGGTTTAATGGTTTTACTGCTCTCGGCTTGTAAAAAAAGTGTGGCGCTAAGGAATGCGCAAATAATTATCGATTTCATGGTAGCTATTTTTTGGTATATATACGGGAAGGGAGGAAAAGGTAAATGAGTAGCAACAACAGCTCCGTGGTAGACTTTTCTCAAAGCAGAAAACACACCACGGAGTGATACTTAGGGCTGAGGGGGGCATTTAAGAAATAACTTGAGATTTCGCTTCCAAGAAATCGTAAAGATGTCCCTAGTCATTTTGTTTAAGAGAGAAACTCAGAAATTGAGAAACTGATCGTTTCATTAACATATCATTACTAAGAAAGAGAAATTGAGTAACTGATAAATTGAGAAACCGACCGTTTCGTCAGCATATCATCTCCAAGAAATTATAATGGTATACCTAGTCATTTTTTTTTAGAAAGAGAAATTGAGTAACCGATAAATTGAGAAACTGATCGTTTCATTAACATTTCGATTCATCAATTTATCATTTCATCCTTCCCTATTTATCACTTTATGAATTCATCATTTTATCGTTTCATCAATTCATCATTCTATCACTTTATCATTTTATCTTTTATCAATTCATCATTTTATCAATTCATCATTTTATCACTTCATCGATTTATCACTTCATCGATTTATCACTTTATCAATTTATCCTTCCCAATTTATCGTTTCATCACTTTATCAATTTATCCTTCCCTTTATAAATTTCTCCTATACCATCTCAACAATTTTTTCCTTAAATTTGCAGCTTAACCATTAAAACAATTTACCTATGCCATATCCAGAAATGCTAGTTTCCCCAATGAGAGCTGAGCTTACCAATGTTGGGTTTAAAGAATTAAAATCGACCGAAGATGTCGTAAACTCAATGAGTAACAACGAAGGCGTTAGTTTGCTTGTTGTAAATTCCGTTTGTGGTTGCGCCGCTGGTGCTGCCCGTCCAGGTATTATCCGTTCGTTGAGCAACGACAAAACGCCAAGCAATTTATACACTGTGTTCGCTGGTCAAGATCTTGACGCAGTATCTAAAGCACGTGAATTCATGATGCCTTTCCCGCCTTCATCGCCTTCAGTGGCATTGTTTAAGGACGGCAAATTGGTGCACTTCGTAGAACGTATGAACATCGAAGGCCATACCGCTGAGCAAGTGGCTGAGCAATTGAGAAAAGCTTACGACCAATACTGCTAATCAAAAATCTTTTTATACAAAAAAGTCCCGTTCAAAAAACGGGACTTTTTTTATGCCATTATTTTTATTTTAAATCAAACTGACAAAATCCGCTAGCAGTGACTTTGGATTTACGGGCGCTTCGATGTTTCCAGTTTTCACCAAACTGTGCATCACATTTTCCAACATCTTTTCACTCACCTGAAAATCGGTGTTCCATTCGGTGCTGTAAAACCACGACAGAGCATCTTCGGGCTTCATGTCAAAATTCTCCAAGACCATATCGACACTGTTATCGGCGGTCATGAATTGTTTGGTCGCAAAATTAATCACCCCCAACAAATCCTTTACCGCTTCGGGATTCTCTTTTAAAATATTGTTGCTGGCAACCACTTGGAAGCATGACCATGGGGTTATGAATTCGCCGATGCGTTTTAATTTACCTTGATCGACCAAAGGCTTGGTGGTATACTTTTCCCAAAAGAACACATCCGACTCGGCGCCGTTGAGCGACTCAGTTGCGCCACCCATATTTTCTACCAAGACAAATTCATTTTCAGCAATTTTCTTTCCTCTAACTTCTGCATCCACCATCGCCATAAGATGACTGCCACTGCCAAAACGGCTAATGGCGTAGCGCTTACCGGCACAATCGCCAATATTTTGCAGCGTCGATTCCTTGCCTGTATGTATGCCCCAAATTAAAGGCGAGGTAATGTATTGTTTTACGATTTTAGCGTCCAAACCTTTGATAATGGCAGACACAGCACCTTCGGTTAAAAGAACAGCCATATCGAGTTTCCCCGCCTTAAGATCAGCCACCATAGCGCCAGTGCCGGCCGAATAAAACGACCATTGTAAATCGATGTTTTTTCGTTCAAATAGACCGAAATCTTTACTGAGCGTCCAAGGAAAGTTAAAATGCTCGGGTACGCCTCCTATCCTGATGGTTTGCATGTTAAATAAGTCAACAAATCTAAGACCAAATTGTTTAGGGTTGGGAGAATTTTAGATGACTTGTATTTGTTATTAGTTAATTGTTATTGGTTAATTGTTATTGGTTATTGGTTATTGGTCACAACCACGAGAAACATGTTGTTGGAGTACTCGCAAGCTCGTGAGAACACTTCACTTCGTTCCGTTTAGTACCCTGCCAACAACGCCGACAGCGCGATGATGCGGTAATTGTTTACGACCATCCAACAATGTGTCACCCCTATGGGGTTTATCTTTACTCACTAAAATTCATTCTACAAATCTGTCACCCCTATGGGTTTAACTCTTCATTCTCACTCTCACATTCACTCTCACTCCGCTCTCACCCTCATTTACACCCCGTACCGTGACGCAACGAAGTGGAGTCTCTGGTACTGGGGTCACTCTCATAACCCGCCCTGATTGCAGCGGCAGCTCACTGCATTTGGGGCCTATATTTTTGCAGGCGCTAAAGGGGCGCCCTGCAGCAGAGACGTTTTATATGTTTATCTTTAGTTGTCACGCCACAGGGTAGAGCAGCAAGCCACAGGGCAACTAGCAAAATAAGGCAACAAAGGCAGGGACTAGAGCGGAAAGCAGGAGGAAGCGGCGGGAAGATAGGGGTTAGGGTCTAGGGTTTAGTTAAAAACTATAAAGAATAGGGTTTAGGGACTAGGGTTTAGGGTTTAGTATATTCTAAAAAACGACAATATTTGAATACAAACATTTAAGTTATTTTAGAACGAGACAGTCAATCGCTTCCGAATTAAAAACTATACCCTATCCCCTAAACCCTAGACCCTAATTAGACCCTAAATAGCCGCTTCCGAAATAAAAAACTATACCCTATCCCCTAAACCCTAGACCCTTATTAGCCCCTATTTTCGAAAACATTTGTCTTTCTCAATTAAATTGCTTATCTTTGCAACCCTTTTAAGTAAAATAACGTATGACTTTAGTCAATTATGAATCTGCAATCATACTAACACCCGTACTGTCTGAAGCGCAAATGCAAGAAGCCGTAAAAAGCTACAGACAGTTGATTGCAGAGCACGGTGGCACCCTTGTGAATGAGACCAATTGGGGTCTTACCAAGCTTGCCTATCCGATCAAAAAAAAATCCACCGGCTTTTATCACTTCTTTGAATTCCAGGGTAAACCTGAGTTCATCTCACAACTTGAGACTCTTTACCGCAGGGACGAGAGAATCTTAAGGTATTTAAACACCAAATTAGACAAGCACGCCATAGTCTTCAACGAAAGAAAGAAGAAAGGCGAAATCGCACCAGCAGCAAAAATCGTTAAGGAGGACGCTAAAGTATGAGCAAACCACAAGGAAAACCAGGACAAGACAATTTCAACTTCAACAGCCAGCAAGCTCAACAAGTAATTAAAAAGAAATACTGTCGTTTCAAAAAACATGGTATCAAGTATGTTGATTATAAAGATGCAAACTTCCTTTTGAAATTCATGAACGAACAAGGTAAAATCCTTCCGGGCAGAATCACTGGAACATCTGACAAATATCAACGCAAAGTAGCTACTGCCGTTAAACGTGCGCGTTTCATGGCGATATTACCATACGTAGCTGACGGTTTAAAATAATCATTAATCAAGGAGGAATACAATGGCAAACATGAAATTAATTCTTACTCAAGACGTTAGAAACTTGGGTCATAAAGACGATGTTGTGGCAGTGCGCCCTGGTTATGGTCGCAATTACCTGATCCCACAAGGTATGGCGAAAATGGCTACCGAATCTGCTATGAAAATGCTAGCAGAGGACATCAAACAAAGAGCATTCAAACAAGACAAAATTAAGAAAGATGCTGAAGCACTATCTACCAAATTAGAAGGTGTGCAAGTAACGCTTAGAGCAAAAACTGGAACCAGCGGCAAAATTTTCGGTGCTGTTACTACCCTTCAGGTAGCTAACGCCTTGAAAGACCTTGGTATCGAGGTTGACAGAAGAAAAATCGTTTTCTCTGAAGAGCCTAAAATGCTTGGAAGCTACACTGCGTTAATCAACTTACACAAAGAGGTTTCGAAAGGAATCGACATTGAAGTTGTTGCAGAGTAATTCTTAATCTTTACAATACCTTAATTAAAAGGGATGAAAATATTTTCATCCCTTTTTTCGTTCTTATACTTCCCTTATATTCGTATATTATTTCTAATGAATCACAACAACAAACTTTGTTTAGCGCTAATCCTCTTCCTTAGCGCATTTTCTAGCACCGCTCAAAACAAACAAAAAGGTCTGCTTTGGCAAATCTCTGGTAATGGACTTAAAAAGCCTAGCTATGTATACGGCACCATGCACGTAAGCCAAAAAATCGCCTTTCATCTCGGCGACTCTTTCTTCATCGCGCTGTCAAAAAGCGATGTCGTTGCACTTGAGCAGGACCTCGACAGTGTTATACACCGATGGATTACCGAAAGTGAATCGGACAACCCTGAGGATGCCGCAAAAGTATTTCCCCGCGATGCCTACGATTTCCTTAATCTTTACACCTTTACCCTTAACAGCTATAACAAAGGGCTTCTGCAAAAGAAACTTAGCGCCCAAGTTCGTGAGGTCAATTACCTACTTACCCGCGGCGAACAAGATGATTTTGAAGAAAATGCTTGGCTTGACCTATACATTTACCAAATTGCAAAAAAACTAGGCAAGGGATTCACAGGCGTGGAGGGCTATGAAGAGAGCCGCGACCTAGTGAAGAAATCGCAAAAAGAACCCAAAGATTCTAAAAACAAAAAGCCTAAAAGATACAATTACAAACTGAGACAACAAATCGCCGAAGCCTACCGCAAAGGCGATATCTATATGCTCGATTCAATAGACCGTATGACTGAATCTGAACATTACCTAGAGTATATGTTGTATAAACGCAATGCCAATATGGTAAGGCGCATGGATTCTATTATGCATTTAGGCAAAACCATGTTTACCGGCGTGGGGTGTTCGCATCTTCCCGGCAGCAAAGGTGTTTTGCAGATGTTGATTGAAAAGGGCTATACCGTGAGGTCTGTTCAAAGCATTGCTTTAGAAAAAAGCAAAATGGCTAAGAAGTATGAAAACATGGTAATGAAACACACCTACACCACCTATTCATCTGAAGATGGATTGATTTCGGCTGTTCTGCCAACCCGCCTCACCAAGGTTAACGACAACAGCTCCTACTCTTCTTACTTATCGCCCGACCTAGCCAACGGCTATTATTACCAAATAGAAAAGATTTCTTGCAACACCATTTTCTCAGGTAAAACGCCCGAAGATTTGCTCTTGGTGATCGACACCATGATATTTGAAAACATCCCCGGTGAAATTTTTGAAAAGAAAAACATAGTCTCCAACGGATTCAATGGCATGGAAGTGGTAACCCGTTTGAAGACAGGCGATCTAAACCGTTTTCAAATCCTAGCCTCTCCTTTCAACGTTTACATTATTCGTCTTTCTGGCAAAAAGAATTTTGCCGTTTCATCCGACGCCAATAATTTCTTTAAGTCGCTTAAAATAAATGAAGGCAATGCCAGCGCCTGGCGCAAAATCAGCAGTCCTGATTCTGTATTCAGCATCGAATTACCGAGCAATGACAAGGAACTAAAACTGCCTATGCCGTCTAAGGCCAATCCAAGTTTTGAACATTTGGTATACGATAAATCTTCTGGTAACACCTACCTAATCAAACAAGAGGATATTTTAAATGAACACTATTTGGAAGAAGACAGTTTTGAATTGCATGTGATGGCTAGAAGTTTTGCCGCCACCGACAAATTCAAAATATTAAACACCAAACAGTATATATGGCAAGGTTACCATGCCATGGATGTTGCTTATGAAAACAAGACAAATGATCAATTATTTGCACGTTTTGCTATTTGTGGAACACATTACATCATGTTTGTTTTAAAACCTCAGCAAGAAGGCGCAGGATTTAATGAGCGCTTTTTCAACAGCATACATTTCAACGGCAAACCGAAACTCAATTATTTTGAATACAGCGACACCAATTTGTTTTTCAAAGTGCAAACACCCATTAAACCAATTCTAACAAAAAAAGTACCTTCCTATGAATCTTATTATGGTGTCGATGAGGATGAAGATAAAGAAAATAAGTACAATGGCAATTACAAAGAAATTTATTTCAAAACCGATAATGCCAATGAATTTATCAATGTGAGTGCATACAAATATGGGTATTATGAGAGCCAAGACAAAAACCTTAACGACTATTTCAAATCATGGGAAAAGAAAATGTCATTAAAGACTTTGTCTATTAGTAAATCGAATCGCAAGGGCATAGATTACATTACCTACACTTATACAGATACCAACAGCATGCGCTTGATTAAAGAAATGAACGCTTTACATGGCCAGATGCGCTATTCGGTTGTGGCTTATATGGACACACTTTCTGGCAATAGCGATTTTGTTAGCACTTTCTTTAACAGCTTCGATGTCTCAGACACCTTAATGGATGACCATATTTTCACCAAGAAAGGCTACCGTTTTTTCCAAGACTTTAACAGCAAAGACAGTGTGGTGCGCAAAGCTGCAATAAAGAACTATGGAACAATTAGTTTTTGCCAAGCCGATATTGCCAACCTTTGCAATGTCATAGACACGATCAACATGAAAGGCGATGCAGCAGAGATTCGCAGCGTTCTAATTATTAAGTTAAGTGAGATAGACAGTTCACAAGCCATTATCATTCCGTATTTGCAAAAGTTGTACAGACGTTTTTCAGACACAGCCTACATGCAATTGGAAATTTTAAAAGCCATGGCAAATCAGAAAAACGACAAAGCATTTCAGGCCATTAAGCCAATATTGTCTAACGATATTCCCATTTCCGACAACAGCTTCAGCATGCATGAAATGCTTTGGTCCTTTGGAGATTCTTTAAAATTGGCCAAGATCATTTTGCCCGAATTAATCGAATTGACCAATTACCCTGAATACAGAAACGCGGCTTACAGCATGATTTCTAAGATGAAAGACAGTGGCATTATAACGGTTAACGATTATGCCAGCATACACGACAAATTGGTAAAAGAAACCAAGGTGGAATACAAACGCATGATGGCGAGCTTGACCAACGAAAACAAAGCCAGCGATTACAACCAAAACAACGACCGTTATTCTATTTCGTCACAGAGTTTCACGGGCAATCAATTCGACTATTCAAACAACAGCAACGACTTCTCTTTATTGGCTGATATCTTAGATTTAAGTCTACCACTTAGAGACAAAAATAGCACGGTGAACGACATAGTTGGAAAGATATTAAAAATCACAGACAATGAAAAGCGTTTGAGCTTATTGCCTGTCTTATTAAAGTACAAAATCAATTTTGCAGATTCGGTATATGAGACTTTGGCAAAGAACAAGTCGACCCGAAAAGGGTTTTACTTGATATTGGCAGAAGCCAAGCAAGTTAATTTATTCCCTAAGACATACTTAAACCATAAGGCTTGGATAGAATCATCCATCACTGAACAAGAGAATTCCTATTCAAAGCTCGATACCTTTGTGGTACTTAGCAGTCAGAAGTTGTATATGGGCAAAGACAGTGCTTTGGTGTATGTGTGTAAATACAAAATGGAAGACGAAGAAACTTGGTCCTTGTACCTTTCTGAGTCTTTACCTACCGATAGCAACAAATTAAATTCTTTGAAGGACATCATTCTATTTGAGGGATCATATAAAAGCTTGGATGAAGAGTCTGACATCAACACCTTGGTAAACGACATATTGTTTGAAAACTTATTGTTCTTCAGACGCACGCACAACGGCGGCGTATACTACAAAAGGTACGACAGCGGTTCGAGTTACGATTGGGAATTCTAGGGTTAGTTATTGGTTATTCTTAGAGACAAGGCATGACTTGTCTCTAAGAATACGGAAAACAAAAGACATAACCTAGATAGACAATATCGATGGTTCTGGATCCAAATTTTACATGGCGCCATACCTTTAACCCATAGTTTGTTTCGGCTTAGGCAAAAAAAATCCCGACCACAAGGATCGGGATTCAAATATTGGTTGCGGCGCTGAATTATTCAGCAGCGTTGTCGTTTTCTTTGCTTTCTTCAGCAGCAGGTGCAATTGGCTCCACTGTTTCAATCGTTTCAACTTGTGCTTCTGTAACTTCTGCTGCAGGAGCACTTGTTTCAACCTTTGCCTCAGTAACTTCGGCAGCCTTAGCTGTCTTGCCTCTTCTGGTTTTAGATTTGGCCGCTTTTTCTTGCTTACCAATTTTATCAGTATACTCGTTAAAGTCAACCAATTCAATCATTGCCATTTCAGCATTGTCACCCATTCTAGTACCTAATTTCAAGACTCTGGTGTATCCACCTGGTCTGTTGGCTACTTTTTCTGCAACAACACCGAACAATTCTTTCAAAGCTTCTTTATCTCTAAGATAAGCGAAGACAGTTCTTCTAGAATGCATGGTATCATTTTTAGATTTGGTGATGATCGGCTCAGCATATACTCTTAATGCCTTAGCCTTAGCTAAAGTAGTGGTAATGCGTTTGTGGGTGATCAAAGAGATCGTAAGGTTAGCCATTAAAGCTCTCCTGTGTGAAGCGGTTCTTCCTAATTTATTTACTTTATTTCCGTGTCTCATGATATGCTATGATTAATCCTCGCTTAAATTGTATTTAGATACATCCATTCCAAAGTTAAGCCCTTTCTCTCTTACGAACTCTTCCAATTCAGACAATGACTTTTTGCCAAAGTTTCTGAATTTCAAAAGATCATCGATGTCATAGCTTACAAGTTCACCTAAGGTACGAATCTCTGCTGCTTTTAAGCAATTGTATGCTCTAACAGAAAGATCAAGGTCAGCCAAATTGGTTTTAAGAATTTTACGCATGTGTAAGAAATTCTCATCAACTTCTTGAGCTGGCTTCTTCACTTGGCTATCCAACAAGATGTTCTCGTCGCTGAATAGAATAAAGTGTTGGATTAAGATATTTGCTGCTTCTTTTAAAGCGTTTTCTGGATGGATAGATCCATCGGTTTGTAATTCAATGATTAGTTTCTCGTAATCGGTCTTTTGCTCAACCCTGAAATCTTCGATTGTATATTTTACATTCTTGATTGGGGTAAAGATAGAGTCGATAGCGATTAAACCAATCTGAGCATCCTTAGGTTTGTTTTCATCAGCTTGAACATAACCACGGCCTTTGTCAATTGAAATTTCCATTTCTAAATTAACGAATGGCTCCATGTTGCAGATAACCAAGTCTGGGTTTAATACCTCAAATGTATTGGTGTATCTAGCGATGTCGCCAGCAGTGAATTGTTCTTTACCTTTAATACTAATGAACACCTTTTCGTGGTCATCAGAATTACTGATTTTTTTGAAACGAACTTGTTTAAGGTTCAAAACGATTTCAGTAATATCTTCAGCTACGCCTTTGATGGTTGTGAACTCGTGCTCCACACCTTGAATTCTAATCGAAGTGATGGCATGTCCTTCAAGTGAAGAAAGTAGAATTCTACGAAGTGAATTACCTATGGTGATGCCATAGCCTCTCTCGAGTGGGCTAAATTCAAACAGACCATAAAAGTCTGTATCCTTATGCATGATCACTCTTTCGGGTTTTTGGAATGCTAATATCGGCATTTGTTTATGGATTATTTAATGGTTTATTTAGAGTACAACTCTACGATTAACTGCTCTTTGATGTTTTCAGGAATTTCAGATCTTTCTGGAAGGTTTAAGAAAGTACCAGTCATGGTCTTCTCATTCCAATCCAACCAGCTGAAACGTTTTCTACCTGCACCAAGTGAAATGGTTATTGTCTCCAATGATTTTGACTTCTCACGAACTGCTACAGTATCCCCTGGCTTCAATAAGTATGAAGGGATGTTTACCACTTCACCATTCACCAAAATGTGGTTGTGTGAAGTTAGTTGTCTTGCAGCGCTTCTAGTTGGCGCAATACCCAATCTGAATACCGTATTGTCCAATCTTGATTCAAGATATTTCAATAAGTTTTCACCTGTGATACCGCGTTTGGTAGCAGCTAATTTAAAGGTTTTAGCAAACTGACGCTCCAATACACCGTAAGTGTATTTAGCCTTTTGCTTTTCAATCAATTGTATGGCGTACTCTGATTGTTTACCTCTTCTCCTTGAATTACCATGCATTCCCGGAGGATAGTTCTTTTTCTCTAATGCTTTATCCGGACCAAAGATAGCTTCTTTGAACCTACGTGCGATTTTGGATTTGGGACCTGTATATCTTGCCATTTTTGTTTTCTACTATTAATTAAAAATTAGATACGTCTACGTTTAGGTGGACGGCATCCATTGTGAGGAAGTGGAGTTGTATCGTTGATTGAAAGAACTTCAATGCCACAAGCAGCCATGTTTCTGATAGCAGAATCTCTACCTGAACCTGGTCCTTTAACAAATACATCAACCTTTCTTAATCCTAAGTCATATGCAACTTTACCGCAATCTTGACTTGCAAGTTGTGCAGCATATGGTGTATTCTTCTTAGACCCTCTGAAACCCATTTTACCGGCAGAAGACCAAGAGATCACATCACCGTTAGCATTGGTTACAGAAACAATGATATTGTTAAATGATGCTTTGATGTGCACCTGACCCACTGGATCAACTTTTACTTTCTTTTTGTTTTTTGCAGTACTCATTTATCTATTATTTAGTAACTTTCTTTTTGTTTGCAACAGTCTTACGTTTACCTTTTCTGGTACGCGAGTTGTTTTTCGTGTGCTGTCCTCTTAAAGGTAAACCTTTACGGTGACGGGTTCCACGGTAGCAACCAATGTCCATTAAACGCTTAATGTTGAGCTGAACTTCAGAACGAAGCTCACCTTCGGTTTTGAAAGAAGTTGAGATGATATTCCTGATCGAAGTCAGTTCATCATCATTCCATTCGCCCACTTTTTTGTCGTGGTCGATGTTGGCTTGATTCAATATTGACTTAGCTCTGCTTGAACCAATACCGAATACATAGGTTAAACCTATAACGCCTCTTTTGTTTTTGGGTAAATCTATACCAGCTATCCTTGCCATTGTTAATGATTATCCTTGTCTTTGTTTAAATTTTGGGTTCTTTTTGCAAATCACAAAAAGTTTTCCTTTTCTTTTTACCAGTTTGCAGTCTACGCTGCGCTTCTTAACTGAAGTTCTTACTTTCATAATATTTTATTTGTATCTGTACGAAATTCTACCTCTGCTCAGGTCATACGGGCTCATCTCCACTTGTACTCTATCTCCCGGTAATACCCTGATGTATTTCATGCGCATTTTCCCTGAAATGGTTGCAATAATCTCATGCCCATTGCCCAACTTAACGCGAAACATTGCATTTGACAACGCTTCTACGATTGTTCCGTCCTGTTTTATTGAGTCTTGCTTGGCCATTTTTTTGCGGGGTGCAAATTTAATACTTTTTTTTTATATAATCAAATTGATTGTGTTGCCATGGTTCCAGTTCTACCTCTTATGCGTCCAGATTTCATCAATCCATCATAGTGACGCATCAATAAATGACTCTCGATTTGTTGCAAGGTATCCAATACAACACCTACCATAATCAACAAGGATGTTCCGCCGAAAAACTGAGCAAAACTCTGACTCACGCCAAACAACATTGCAAATGAAGGTAAGATTGCTACCATAGCCAAGAACAATGATCCTGGGAAGGTAATTCTATCCATAATTTGATCTATATACTCACTGGTTTGTTTTCCTGGCTTAATACCTGGAATAAAACCTCCACTCTTTTTTAACTCGTCAGCCATTTGATTTGAATTAACCGTAATAGCTGTGTAGAAATAGGTAAATGCAATGATTAAAGTTGCAAATACTGCATTGTAGGCAAATGAACCATAATCACTCATCGCTCTTAGAAAAGAACCTGGGTTCTCAACACTTTGAGCAATGGTTGGTGGCAAGAACATGATTGCTTGAGCAAATATAATTGGCATTACACCCGCTGCATTAACCTTTAAGGGAATGTATTGACGTGCACCACCTACCATTCTACTGCCTTCTATTCTTTTGGCATAGTTGACACTAATCTTTCTGACACCTTGTATGAGTAAGATTGTCGCAACTATAACCCCCAACCATGATACAATTTCTACAATAAACAAAGGCAATCCACCTTTAGATATTCTTTGATCCAATTCAAAACCCAAAGCTTCTGGCAATCTATCAATAATACCAATCATGATAATTAGTGAAATACCATTGCCTAAACCTTTGTCTGTAATCTTTTCACCCAACCACATCGTGAACATAGTACCAGCTACAAGCAAGGATACGTTTATGATCATGAACAATGATTCAGTCATTAATTCAGGATGTGTTTTGAACAACAAAGCACCCCAATTGTCTGATTTGCCTGTTATGTTGTAAAGATAAGCAACCGCTTGCACCATAGTGATTGCAATGGTTAAGAATCTAGTGTATTGGTTGATTTTTCTTCTACCGTCCTCACCTTCCTTCTGCATTCTTTGGAATGTAGGTACTGCAATCGTTAATAATTGAATAACAATTGAAGCTGAAATGTAAGGCATAATACCCAATGCGAAGATGGCACCTCTTCCGAAAGCACCACCAGCGAAAATATTCACTAAACCAAGGATACCTTCTGTTTGGTTTTTCAGTGCGCCCATAAGAACGCCACCGTCAATACCTGGCAGAATGATAAAGGTACCAATTCTGTATATCAATAGAAACAAAAGGGTGTTTTTGATTTTAACCCTTAGTTCATCAATGCTCCAGATTTCTTTTAGTTTCTGAATAAATTTCTTCATTCCTAGTAGATAGTTATAGGGTTTATTGAACCGCCTTTTTCTTCGATTGCTTTTTTCGCTGTTTCAGAGAAACCATGCGCATGAACTTCTAATTTAGCTGTTAACACACCACGACCCAAGATCTTAAAGTATTCTCTTTTACCTACCAAGTTGTTTTCAACCATGGTTGCGTGATTGATTACGCTCAGACCTTTGGTTTCAGCCAATCTTTGAAGCACATCAAGGTTAACACTGGTAAGCTCCACACGGTTAAAGTTTTTGAAACCTCCCTTTGGAATACGTCTTTGCAATGGCATTTGACCGCCCTCAAAACCCTTCTTACGAGAGTAACCGCTTCTACTTTGAGCACCTTTGTGTCCTTTTGTAGATGTACCGCCTCTTCCGGAACCTTGACCTCTACCTATTCTCTTTCCGTTTTTTGTTGAACCTTCTGCAGGTTTTAAAGTATTTAATTCCATCTTAAATATTTTCTATTTTTACTAGGTGATTAACTTTTCTAAGTATGCCTTGGATTTGAGGAGTTAAGGTCAACTCATTAAAGCTATTGATTTTATTTAAACCCAAAGCCTCCATGTTTTTCTCTACTCTTTCTGATTGACCAATGGTACTACGTACTTTTGTGATTCTTACTTTAGACATAATCTTATCCGTTAAAAACTTGTTTTAAATTGATATTTCTTTGTTTAGAAATGCTGTATGGATCTCTTAATTTTGATAAAGCATCCAAAGTAGCCTTTACCACGTTGTGTGGATTTGATGAACCTTTTGATTTGGCTAACACGTCGTGAACACCTGCGCTCTCAAGAACGGCACGCATTGCACCACCCGCGATAACACCTGTACCGTGAGAAGCTGGTTTGATGAAAACGTTTCCGCCACCAAATTTACCATATTGCTCATGAGGAACCGTTCCATGAAGGATAGGCACTTTAATTAGGTTTTTCTTTGCGTCTTCGATTGCTTTTTGAATAGCATCGGTCACCTCACCTGCTTTACCTAATCCGTTTCCTACGATGCCGTTACCATCTCCTACTACCACGATAGCGGTAAAGGTAAATGTACGACCACCTTTGGTTACTTTGGCAACGCGATTTACTGCAACTACTTTTTCTTTAAGCTCCAGTTCAGATTGTCTGACACGTTTTATATTGCTGTTTGTCATGATACTCTTAATAAATTAAAATTGTAAGCCCCCTTCTCTGGCACCTTCTGCCAAACTCTTGATTCTACCATGGTATAAGAAACCGTTTCTGTCGAAAACAACTTTCTCTACACCCAATGATTTTGCTTTTTCAGCGATGCGCTTTCCAACGATTGCGGCTTTGGCAACATTGGTGTCTTTAGATTCTACTAAATCTTTCTCACGGCTTGAAGCTGCGCAAATGGTCTTGTTGCTTACATCTACGATTTGTGCGTAGATTTCAGCGTTGCTTCTAAATACAACCAAACGCGGACGTTCGATGCTTGCAGAAACTTTACCAGAAACTCTGCGTTTTATTTTAAGTCTTCTTTGTGATTTTACTTGGCTCATTTTCTAATTATTATTTTTTAGACGCTGATTTTCCTGCTTTTCTTCTCAATTGCTCACCTGCGAAACGGATACCTTTTCCTTTGTATGGCTCAGGCTTGCGGAATCCTCTAATCTTAGCAGCTACTTGACCTAACAATTGTTTGTCAGCGCTCTCCATGATGATGGCAGGATTCTGTCCTTTTTCTGTTACAGTTGTCAATTTGATTTCTATAGGCACCTCTAACATAATTCTGTGAGAGTATCCGATAGAAAGATCAAGCACTTGACCTGCGTTTGTTGCTTTATAACCTACACCAACTAACTCTTGTTTGGTTGAGTGACCAGATGTTACTCCGATAACGTTATTGTTGATCAATGAACGGTATAAACCGTGCAATGCTCTGCTCGTTTTTTCTTCGTTAGGGCGTTCAACGGTTAAAATGTTGTCTTCAATTTTGATTTTGAAACCTTCTTTTAATGGTTGGTGTAATTCACCCTTAGGTCCTTTGACCGTTACAACATTATCCGCTGAGATTTTGATATCTACACCTGCAGGGATATTGATGATAGCTTTACCTATTCTAGACATGTTCTTATTCTTTTAATTTTTACGATACATAACACAGCACTTCGCCGCCTATGTTCAAGGTTCTTGCTTCTTTGTCTGATAATACACCTCTAGAGGTAGAAAGGATGGCGATACCCAATCCGTTAATAACTCTTGGTAATTTGTCAGCTGGAGCATATTTTCTCAAACCTGGTTTACTTACTCTTTTTAGATCTCTAATGGCAGGCTGCCTAGTTGTTGGATCGTATTTAAGGGCAAGTTTAATTACACCTTGTTTGTTTTCTGTTTCTTCAAACTTATAGTTTAAGATATAGCCTTTTTCAAAAAGCACTTTTGTCATTGCTTTTTTGATGTTTGAAGCAGGGATTTCAACAATCCTATGTTTTGCTTGCAAAGCGTTTCTTAAACGGGTTAAGTAATCTGCTATTGGATCAGTCATTGTATTCTTTATTTATTTACCAACTTGATTTTGTTACACCTGGAATCTTACCTGCTGAAGCCAGTTCACGGAACTGATTTCTGCACAAACCAAATACTTTCATATATCCTCTTGGTTTGCCTGTTAATTTGCACCTGTTACGAAGACGAACTTTTGAAGAACTTCTTGGTAGTTTTTGAAGACCGATGAAATCACCAGCTTCTTTCAACGCTGCACGTCTGTCTGCGTATTTAGCAACTAGTCTCTCTTTTTTGAGCTCTCTTGCTTTTATTGCTTCTCTTGCCATGTTCTGTTTTTATTATTTTTTAAACGGTAAACCGAAAGCTCTTAACATTTCTAAACACTCTTCATCAGTTTTGGCCGAAGTTACAAAAGTAATGTCCATACCTGAAATTCTATTGGTTTTATCGATATCGATTTCCGGGAAAATGATTTGTTCAGTGATGCCCATGGTGTAGTTGCCTCTTCCATCAAAACCTTTAACATCTAATCCTTGGAAGTCTCTTACACGCGGCAATGCAATTGAGATCAATCTTTCTAAGAACTCATACATGGCATCTTTACGAAGTGTTACTCTCGCGCCGATTGGCATTTTAGCTCTCAATTTGAAATTACTGATATCTTTTTTAGACATAGTAGCTTGTGCTTTTTGACCAGATATTCTTGACATCTCATCGATGGCAGCATCTATCAATTTTTTATCATTCACAGCTACCCCTACGCCCTGATTTAAGCATATTTTCAGAAGTCCTGGCATTTCCATTACATTCTCATATGCAAACTTTTCTTGCATTTGCGGAATAACAACTTCTGTGAACCTTGTTTTTAAATTTGGTATGTACGACATTTATTTACTTTATTAGCTGATAAATTCTCCTGTTTTAACAGAATATCTCTGTAATTTTCCTTTTTCGTTTTCTTTTCTACCTACTCTTGTTGCGGTCTTACCGTCCAACAACATTAAGTTAGAAATATGAATTGGCGCTTCTCTTTTGATGATTCCGCCATTGGGGTTGCTTGCACTTGGTTTTGTGTGACGTGAAATAATATTCAAGCCTTCAACCACAGCTCTGTATGTTTTAGTGTAAACACGTAAAACTTTACCCGTGTTGTTATTGTCTACAATCTTACCTGCAATCTGTACAACAGTATCACCTTTCTTAATGTGAATCTTTGCAGTTTGATGTGAATTGTTTTTTGCTTTCATTCTTCTGTGCTATTATAATACTTCTGGTGCCAGTGATATGATTTTCATGAATTGTTTTTCACGTAATTCTCTTGCTACTGGGCCGAAGATACGTGTACCTCTTGGTTCGTCTGAGTTGTTAAGCAATACACAAGAGTTTTCGTCAAAACGAATGTATGAACCGTCTGCTCTTTTGATTTCTTTTTTTACCCTAACGATAACGGCTTTTGATACAGTGCCGGCTTTTACACCGCCTGATGGTATAGCAGATTTAATTGCCACGACAATTTTATCTCCTACAGACGCATAACGTCTTTTGGTACCACCTAGTACTCTTATACAAAGGACTTCCTTTGCTCCGCTGTTGTCAGCTACTTTTAAACGACTTTCTGTTTGTATCATTATTTTGCCCTTTCTACGATTTCAACAAGTCTCCAGCATTTTAATTTGCTCAATGGTCTTGTCTCCATAATTTTTACTACGTCATTCACGTTACACTCATTCTTTTCATCATGAGCATAAAACTTTTTGGTCTTTTTAAAGTATTTACCATACTTCGGGTGCTTTACCTTTGTTTCCAAAGCGACAACGATAGATTTATTCATACCGTTGCTGGTAACGCGACCAATAATTTCTTTTCTTGAGTTTCTGGTTTGTTCCATTTTTTATTCCCCCTTTTCAGCGGCTTTTAATTCGTTATCTACTCTACGAGTGTTGATTTCAGTTAACATTCTAGCGATAACTTTTCTTGACTCTTT
Source organism: Bacteroidia bacterium (assembly GCA_044341025.1). Taxonomy (GTDB): domain Bacteria; phylum Bacteroidota; class Bacteroidia; order NS11-12g; family UBA955; genus JABMMZ01. The sequence goes on from JBIISM010000006.1 coordinate 113,530, forward strand.
TAATTTGTGAGGTTGCTCAATTCTTGCTACTGCATTATTGAACTTCACTTTGGTGAATCTCACTTTTTCTTCTTTGTATCTTTCAACCAATTCTTTGGTCGTAAGATCTTTAATTTCCCTGTGCTTCATTATTATTCTGTATAATCAGGTTTTACAATAAATTTGGTTGCTACTGGTAGCTTTTGTGCGGCGAGGTACATACCTCTTTCTGCAACTGCTAATGGCACACCGGTTACTTCGAACATGATGGTTCCTGGCTTAACGATAGCTACCCAATATTCAGGTGCTCCTTTACCTTTACCCATACGGACCTCTGCAGGCTTCTTGGTAATAGGTTTGTCTGGGAATATACGGATCCATACCTGGCCTTCCCTTTTCATAAACCTGGTGAGTGCAACCCTGGCTGCTTCTATTTGTCTGGCAGTGATCCATGACTCTTCCATACTTTTCAAACCGAAAGTACCGAAGCTCAATCTATGACCTCTTGTGGCTAGACCTTTGATTCTGCCTTTATGCTGTTTTCTGAATTTGGTTCTTTTTGGACTTAACATGTCTAATTCTTCGTTATTTTGATTGAACTATAATCTATTAATCGATTAATTTCTTCTTCTATCTCCTCCACCTCTGTTATCACCACCTCTGTTGTCACCGCCTCTATTGTCTCTGCCACCATCTCTTCTACCACCTCTGCGGTTGTCGTTTGATGGACGCTCATCTCTTTTTGGTCCGCGATCAGAACCTGCGTTTAATGACAAATCACGTTTACCGTAAATCTCACCTCTGCAAATCCAAACCTTTACACCAATTTTTCCATAGACAGTTAAAGCTTCACCTAAGGCATAATCAATATCTGCACGCAATGTGTGCAATGGAGTTCTTCCTTCCTTGAATTTCTCTGATCGTGCAATCTCTGCACCATTTAACCTACCAGAGACGCTAACTTTAATGCCATCAGCACCCATTCTCATGGTATTGCCTAAAGCTTGTTTAACTGCTCTCTTGTAACTTACGCGACCTTCAATTTGTTGACAGATTGTTTCTGCTACTAATTTCGCATCTAATTCTGGTCTTTTGATTTCGAAGATATTAATCTGAACATCTTTCTTAGTGATCTTCTTTAATTCTTCTTTTATTTTGTCTACCTCAGCTCCACCTTTACCGATTACGATACCTGGTTTTGCAGTATGGATAGTGATGATGATCCTTTTGATGGTTCTCTCTATCACAATCTTGGACATGCCACCTCTTGGGATACGCACAAATAAATATTTGCGGATTCTTTCGTCTTCAGCTAGTTTGTCAGCAAAATTCTTGCCGCCGTACCAGTTGCTTTCCCATCCCCTGATGATGCCTAATCTAAACGCTATTGGATTAATTTTTTGTCCCATTAATTATGCTTCTACTTTTTGGTTTTCTACCTTATTAATACTGTCAACTTTGATGGTAACGTGGCTGAATCTTTTTCTGATTCTATAAGCACGACCTTGTGGGGCAGTTCTCATTCTTTTAGCAACTACGGCACCATCTACAAATACTGCTGACACAATTATATTGCTCTCATCAGACTTGCTACCTTGGTTTTTTTGTTCCCAATTACTGATTGCTGATTTTAGAAGCTTCTCTACGTATTGTGCGTAGTACTTTCTTTGGCTAAACTGCAGAATGCTTAATGCTTTATCTACTTTTTGACCTCTGATTTGATCAACTACCAGTCTCATTTTTCTTGGAGACAAAGGGCAATTTTTTAATACTGCTACTGATTCCATAATTATTTACTATTACCTCCGTGACCTTTGAATGTTCTTGTTGGTGAGAATTCACCTAATTTATGTCCAACCATGTTTTCAGTTACGTAAACAGGGATGAATTTATTTCCATTGTGCACGGCAAATGTGTGCCCAACGAAGTCAGGTGAAATCATGGATTTTCTGCTCCATGTTTTGATTACTGCTTTCTTCTTGGTTTCGTTCATTTTGGAAACTTTTTCGTCTAGTTTCCAATCAATGAAGGGACCTTTTTTAAGTGACCTTGCCATTATTTGTTTCTTTTACCTTTTCTACGTTCTATGATATGTTTGCTTGAGCTTTTCTTGGTATCACGGGTTTTTTGACCTTGTGAGTAGATACCATTACGAGATCTTGGTTGTCCGCCTTTTGATCTACCTTCACCACCACCCATTGGGTGATCGACAGGGTTCATCGCTGCTGGACGTGTTCTTGGTCTTCTTCCTAACCATCTGCTTCTTCCCGCTTTACCGTATACTTCTAAGCTATGGTCTGGGTTTGAAACTGATCCAATAGTTGCAGAACAAGTACATAAAATCATCCTTGTTTCACCACTTGGTAATTTAACAACTACGTATTTACCATCTCTTGACGTCAGTTGAGCGTAAGAACCTGCACTTCTGCAAATCTTTCCACCTTGTCCTGGAGCCATTTCAATATTGTGAATGATAGAACCTAGTGGAATTTCAGACAATGGAAGTGTGTTTCCTAAATCTGGAGTTACACCAGTGCCAGAATTTAACTTCTGACCAACCTTTAATCCATGCGGACAAAGAATGTATCTCTTCTCTCCATCTGTATATTCAATCAGAGAAATAAATGCAGAACGATTTGGATCGTATTCTACAGTTTTCACCTCGGCAATTACACCATGCTTGTCTCTTTTAAAGTCAATGATACGGTATTTTCTTTTGTGACCGCCGCCAATGTAGCGCATGGTCATCTTACCTTGGTTGTTTCTTCCACCGGATTTCGATAAAGATTCAGTCAGGCTTTTCTCCGGCTCTGAAGCTGTAAGCTCTGCAAATGTGTTTGCAACTCTAAATCTTGTTCCCGGTGTTATCGGTCTAAGTCTTTTAACTGGCATTTTCTTTAAATATTTTCGTAAAAGTCAATTTCTTGACCCTCTTTCAACTTACAAATTGCTTTCTTATAAATGTTGGTTCTACCGGTAGTTTGACCTGTGCGTCTATTCTTCTTACGCTTAGGAGAGGTAACGATAGTGTTTATCCATTCGATTTCTACGCCGTAAATACTTTCAATTTCGGCTTTTATTTGAACCTTGGTAGCAGAGCGAAGGCATACGAATCCGTATTGCTTTCTTTTGTCTGTTAGCATGGTCATTTTTTCTGTTATCAGCGGCTTGATCAATACTGACATAATCTTAATTCAATGTTTGTTTAATGACTTCAATAGAATCGTTCACCAGAACTAAAGTTTTAGCTTTTAAAATCTGGTAGGTATTAATTTCTGATGCTGGTAAAGTATGTGCTTTAGGCAAATTTCTTCCGCTTAAATATACATTCTTATCGTTATCTGGTGTTACCACCAATACCCTTTGGTCGTTTAGTTTCAAATTGTTCAAAAGGCTGATGAACGACTTGGTGTTCGGTTTGTCGAAGGTTAAAGAATCCAAAACAACGATGTTGTTTCCTGATGCTTTATAAGACAAAGCTGAAATCCTAGCCAATCTTTTCAATTTTTTGTTCAACTTAAAGTTGTAATCTTTAGGACGTGGACCATGAATACGGCCACCACCTACGAATACACCTGACTTTATGCTACCTGCACGGGCTCCACCTGTACCTTTTTGACGTTTAATCTTTCTAGTACTGTAGTGCACTTCAGATTTATCCTTGGTTTTGTGTGTTCCCTGTCTATGATTAGCCAGGTATTGTTTCACATCCAGATAAATAGCGTGATCGTTTGGCGCTACACCGAATATTTCACTTGGTAATTGAACAGATTTACCTGTTTCACTGCCATTGATTGATAATACTTTCAGTTCCATATCTTATTTTTCTATTACTACTATTGAACCGTTATGTCCTGTGATTGAACCTTTAATTACTAATAAGTTCTTTTCAGGGATAACTTTCAAAATCAGTGCGTTAACATTCTTTACTCGTTTTCCACCCATTCTACCAGCCATTCTTAAACCTTTGAAAACCTTTGAAGGATAAGAAGAAGAACCAATAGATCCTGGAGCTCTTGCTCTGTCATGCTGACCGTGGGTAGAAGGACCAACACCATTAAAGTTGTGTCTCTTTACAACACCTTGGAAACCTTTACCTTTTGAAGTTCCAATTATGTCAACGAAGTCGCCTTCAGCAAAAATGCTTACATCAACTACATATCCTATTGAACCTACTGTTTCGGCAACCCTGAACTCATGAGACACTTTCATTGGAGCTGAATTGGCTTTCTTGAAATGTCCAATCGCTGAGGCGTTGGTGTGTTTTGTTTTTACCTCGATCGCAGAAATCTGCAATGCATTGTAACCTTCATTTTCCACAGTTTTAATCTGTGAGATAATATTTGGTTCGGCTTGTACTAATGTACATCCTATCTTAGCACCATTTTCGCCAATGATGCTAGTCATTCCTATTTTTTTACCGATTAATCCTACCATGTCGTTATACTTTTATTTCAACATCTACACCACTTGGAAGCTCTAATTTCATCAAAGCCTCTACTGTCTTGGCAGTAGAACTATGAATATCTAAAAGGCGCTTGTACGAGCACAATTGGAATTGTTCTCTAGCCTTTTTGTTTACGTGCGGTGATCTCAACACTGTGAAAATCTTTTTGTTTGTAGGCAATGGAATTGGTCCGCTTACTACGGCTCCAGTTGCTTTAACAGATTTCACAATTTTCTCTGCTGACTTGTCAATCAGGTTGTGATCGTGTGAACGCAATTTAATTCTTATTTTTTGTGTTACCATGACTGTACTATGCGTTTGCTTTTTGTCCTTTTACTTTCTTAATTACTTCTTCAGCCATTGAACGTGGAACCTCTTCGTAGTGATCGAATTCCATTGTTGATGATGCTCTTCCAGAAGTGATGGTACGTAAACTGGTTACATATCCGAACATTTCCGATAATGGCACTTTGGCTTTTATTACTTGTGATCCTGCTCTCTCATCAATTCCTTCGAGCATTCCGCGTCTTCTGTTTAAGTCACCTTGAACATCTCCCATATAATCCGCTGGAGTTAATACCTCTAACTTCATAATAGGTTCCAATAAAATTGGAGTTGCTTTAGGTGCGGCTTCTCTGAACGCTGACTTAGCACAAATTTCAAATGACAATGAATCCGAGTCAACTGCGTGGAATGATCCATCAAACAATCTTACCTTCATTCTGTCAATTGCATATCCTGCTAATACACCATTCTTCATCGCTTCAGCAAAACCTTTTTGAACAGCTGGAACATATTCACGAGGAATTGATCCACCTACGACTTCATTCACGAATTGTAAACCTTCTCCAACAAAACTTTCGTCTGCTGGTCCGATTTCAAACTGAATATCGGCAAATTTACCTCTACCACCTGTTTGTTTCTTGAACGTTTCTCTATGGGTTACTGAACCTTTAATTGCTTCTTTGTAAGCTACTTGTGGAGCACCTTGGTTAACCTCAACTTTGAATTCACGTCTCAATCTATCAACAATGATTTCTAAGTGAAGCTCACCCATACCAGAGATAATTGTTTGACCAGTTTCCTCGTCTGTTTTAACTCTAAATGTAGGATCTTCTTCAGCCAATTTACCCAATCCTATGCCTAATTTATCAATGTCAGCTTGGGTTTTAGGCTCGATAGCTAATCCAATAACTGGCTCAGGGAATACCATTGACTCAAGTACGATTGGATGTTTCTCATCGCACAATGTATCTCCTGTTTTGATGTCTTTAAAACCAACAGCAGCTCCTATATCACCAGCACCTAGGAACTCGATAGGATTCTGTTTGTTCGCATGCATTTGGAAGATACGTGAAATACGTTCTTTGTTGCCGCTTCTTGTATTTAATACGTATGAACCTGCATCCAATTTACCAGAATAGGCTCTCATGAATGCTAAACGTCCTACAAAAGGATCGGTTGCAATTTTGAATGCCAATGCAGCAAATGGTTGGTTATAATCAGGCTTACGTCTTACTTCTTCTTCTGTATCAGGATTAGTTCCGATGGTTTCTGCTCTGTCCAAAGGACTTGGCATCAATTCCATAACTAAATCTAACATCGTTTGAACACCTTTGTTTTTGAATGATGAACCACATACCATTGGAACAATCTTCATATCCAAACATGCTGCTCTTAGAGCGTCCAAAATTTCTCTTTCTGTGATAGATGCTGGATCTTCAAAGAATTTCTCCATTAACTTATCATCATACTCAGAAACTGCTTCAAGCAATTTTTCTCTCCACTCTAAAGCTTCCTCCATCATCTCTTCAGGAATTGCAACTTCTTTGTAGGTCATTCCTTTATCCTCTTCGTTCCAAACCATTCCTCTGAAGTTGATCAAATCAACAACACCTGTGAAATGGTCTTCAGCACCAATAGGCAACTGAAGCGGAACTGCGTTACTGCCTAACATGGTTCTTACTTGCTTTACAACATTTAAGAAGTCTGCGCCAGAACGGTCCATTTTATTTACAAACCCGATTCTTGGTACATTGTAATTGTTGGCAAGTCTCCAGTTGGTTTCTGATTGTGGTTCAACACCATCAACCGCACTGAACAAAAACACCAAACCATCTAATACACGCAATGAACGGTTCACCTCAACAGTGAAATCTACGTGACCAGGTGTGTCAATAATGTTAATGTGGTAATTGTTTTCCTTGTATTTCCAGAATACAGTTGTCGCAGCAGATGTGATGGTTATACCTCTTTCTTGCTCCTGAGCCATCCAGTCCATAGTAGCAGCACCATCGTGCACCTCTCCTATTTTGTGGTTGACACCAGCGTAGTACAATATACGCTCAGTAGTCGTAGTCTTACCGGCATCGATGTGCGCAGCAATACCTATATTTCTCGTGTATTTTAAATCGCGTGACATTGAAATCTCCTATGCTTTAAAGTGAGCAAACGCTTTGTTGGCCTCAGCCATTTTGTGGGTATCATCCTTTTTCTTCACTGTGGCACCTTCACCTTTAGAAGCGGCTACGAACTCAGCGGCTAGCTTTTCAGCCATTGATTTCTCGTTTCTCTTGCGAGAATAAGAAATAATCCACTTAATGCCCATCGCTGCTCTTCTTTCAGGAACGATTTCTGTTGGTATTTGGAAAGTTGCTCCACCTACGCGGCGCGCCTTAACCTCTACCATCGGCATTACATTGTTCAGTGCCCTCTTCCAAGTTTCAATACCTGGTTCCTCAGTGATCTTTTTCTCAACCAATTGAATGGCGTCATAAAAAATTCTGAATGCTACACTTTTCTTACCATCGTACATCATGTTGTTCACGAAGCGTGTTACCATCACATCGCCAAACTTAGGGTCCGGTAATAAAATTCTGCGTTTTGCTTTTGCTTTTCTCATTGATACTTGTCCTTATTTCTTTTTACCTTTCACCTCAGGAGCTCCTGCAACTTTGGCTTTTGGTTTTTTGGTACCGTATTTACTTCTTCGTTGGTTTCTACCTTCCACACCAGCAGTATCCAAAGCTCCGCGAACGATGTGATAACGTACACCTGGAAGATCTTTTACTCTACCTCCACGTACAAGTACGATAGAGTGCTCCTGTAGATTGTGACCTTCTCCTGGGATGTAAGCATTCACTTCTTTTGCGTTGGTTAAACGAACACGCGCTACTTTGCGCATTGCTGAATTTGGTTTCTTAGGGGTGGTAGTGTATACACGAGTGCAAACACCGCGCCTTTGCGGACAAGAATCAAGAGCTGGAGATTTGCTCTTAACTTTTAAGGTTTGTCGCCCCTTTCTCACCAATTGTTGTATGGTTGGCATAATTTATTAAACTGTTCTTTTTTTGTAAAAAGGACTGCAAAAGTAGGCAAACATTTTGATTCTACAAATATATTATGGAAAATTTTCTTATTTATTTAAAAATATGACGCCAGTTCTGCATTTTTGCAGTGTTAATAATGAATTTTTTACCCCCTACATATATTTCTATTTGGCTAAAACGCAATTTTTTAAGCCTAATTTCACTTACTTTTTGTAGAATTCTGTTTATTATTTACCTTTTCCCATACATGCATGGTGCACCATTGTCTGAATTACCAATGGTCTTGCTCGTAGGTGTCCTTTTTGATGTACAGGCCTTGGCCTATTTTCATCTTCCCTTTCACCTTCTTAGTCTAATCCCAAATCGAAAATATTTTGTAAAAAAAGAAAATCTCCAACGATTTTTATATTTAATCGGTATCGCAAGTGTGATTCTGCTCAATTTTATTGATCTTGAATTCTATAAAATCAAAACCCGTAGAAGTGGCGTTGAACTTTTCGCTTTGATAAGCGATCAATCTAACCCTATATTTTCTTACCTATTTAATTATTGGTATTTATTGCTCCTTTACATTGGCCTGGTTTTTACCCTATTTAAATTATATCCAAAATTCAAAAACAATTATCCTAGCCAAACCAAAAAAACTATTGCCACTTATTTTATACTGTTTTCCTTTATTGTTTTTATTTCTGCCAGAGGTGGTTGGGCCATAAAACCACTCAGAAGTTTTGACGCAGCCCGTTTCGTCAACCCTCAGTGGGTATCGGCTACCATTAATTCTCCGACACAATTAATTACCTCCTACAGTTCTTCGGTACCACCCAAACTGAGTTACATGTCTGATGCTGAGGCTGAAACCATAGCAAAGACAACACAAACAGCTGCCCCCTACTTTAAAAACAATTTTAAGCCCAATATTGTCCTTATTATCCTTGAATCTATAGGCCGTGATTATTGTGGTTTCCTCAATAAAGAAAACCGTTTTACCCCTTTTCTTGACAGCCTATCTAAACATTCTCTTGTCTTTCCAAACGCCTACAGCAGTGGAACAACCTCCATGGAGAGTATACCTGCAATATTCGCCTCCATCCCTTCACTGCTCGAAGTGCCATACATCAACAGCACCTTTCAAAACAATTCAATATACGGGATCCACCATTACTTGAGCAAAAGCAAATACAATTGTTCTTTTTATTATGGTGCCCAAAATGGTTCTATGGGTTTCGATAACTTCCTGCGCATTTCTGGTCAAATTGATTACTTTGGCATCGACGAATACCCTAATTACAAAAATGATTTCGATGGCAACTGGGGGATATGGGACCAAGCGTATCTTCAATATTACAATTCTGAACTGAACAAAAAAACGGAACCTTTCTTTAGCTCTGTATTTACACTAACCTCTCACGACCCTTATCAAATTCCCAACAAGTACAAAGGGGTTTTTAAAGGTGGTCAGCTCCCAATTTATAAGGCGGTACAGTATACAGACCATTCTTTAAAATTGTTCTTCGAACAGGCTTCAAAACAAAAATGGTTTGACAACACGGTATTTATAATTACTGCCGACCACCCTTCACATAGCGTCAACGAATACTACTATACACCAACAGGAAAATATGAAATACCGCTCATGGTCTATGCGCCTAAATTAATTGCCCCTGGCATCAACACTAAAATTACGGCTTCTCATACCGATATCATGCCAAGCATTATGAGCCTTGCTGGCATTCAAGATTCTTTCTTCGCCTTTGGCTGTAGTTTATTTGATTCCACTCAGCGGTATCCAATAAATAAAGATTATGGCATTGCCCAATTAATTGATTATCCTTATTGTCTTAGATATTATCCAGATGGTAAATTTAAAATGCATGTACAGCCTAAATATGCGCCGAACAAACAAATTCGCTACCAATTAAGTTCTGAAGAAATTCAAAAGCAAAAATCGCTTGAACTTTTATTGAAAGCCAAATTGCAAGTTTATTACAACGGACTATTGAACAATAAATTCAATAAATAAGTCTAAATTTTCCTCTTACAAACGCGAAACGTTCTGGGTTGCTCAACTTTGCCACATATCTGAATTGGGTGATAAGCGACCCTGATGCTTCAGAAACTCGGAAATGACAAGAAGCGTATGTTAAAAATTACAGCGTTAAATTTTCCCATTACACAAATGCATTTCAAATTTATTTTTAAATAAAGCCGATTTAAATCATCGTCATTTTGTTTCCAATGGTCGATTTTTAGAAATTTATAGTTTAAAATGACTTGTTTTGTGCCCGAATCAAACCTAAAATGAACAACACAATTTTAAGTATTCAAGGCGTTTCTAAATTTTATACTGGAAAAACAGCCTTAGATAAAGTCAGTATCGATATCCCAAAAGGCAGCATTTACGGCTTATTAGGTCCGAATGGTGCGGGTAAAACGTCTTTAATACGCATCATCAATCAAATTACCCAAGCCGATGAAGGGACTGTTTTTATCAATGGAGAAAAGCTAAACGCCAAGCACATTAAAAACATTGGTTACTTGCCAGAAGAAAGAGGCCTTTATAAGAAAATCAGAGTCATAAGTCAACTGCAGTACTTTGCTGAATTGCGCGGATTAAGCCTCAGAGAAGCTACTGATAAAGCAAACTTCTGGCTTAAAAAAATGAACCTTTACGATGTTAAAAACAAAAAGATTGAAGAACTTAGTAAAGGCATGCAGCAGAAAATCCAATTTATTGTTGCTGTTATACATAGTCCTGAGATACTCATTTTAGATGAACCATTTAGTGGTTTTGACCCTGTAAATGCGGAGCTTCTAACTGAAATAATACTTGAATTAAAGGCCGCAGGTTCTACCATTATCTTTTCTACCCATCGGATGGAAAGTGTCGAAAAACTTTGCGATTACATGGCTATGCTCAACTTGTCAGAAAAAGTTCTTGACGGGAAAGTGTCGGAAATAAAAAAACAATTTGCAACCGGTACGTTTGAAATTGCTACGGTGAAGCCTGTAGATTTAAATATTGAAGGTGTTGAGTGCATCACTGAAACCATTAACGATTCTGGTTACAACCAGTATACTTTAAAAATAAATGGCATGAGCCACAATGATTTCTTAACGAAAGTGATGAAGCAAACAGAACTGATTTCTTTCAACCCTTATATTCCAAGTATTCTGGACATATTTATTCAAAAAGCAAAAAACTAGCCCATGCACAACATATTTCTTATTTTAAAACACGAATTCCTGACGCGTGTATCAAAAAAGTCCTTCATAATTATGACCCTTCTTGGGCCTGTTTTAATTGGATTATTTTATGGCAGTATTGCCGCAATTTCATACTCAGAACTCAATCAGTCTGAGGTCAAAAGGGTTGCAATTTACGACCCATCAAATGCATTGAAAGGACAAATTTCCAATTCAGACGATTTTGAATTTTACTTTACAAAAGACAATGCAATAGCCCTTTATGATGTCGACAATGGAAAAACAGATTTGCTTATTGACATTTCCAAAAATTCAATGGACACGATGAATGTAACGGCTAAAAACAGTTTGTCAATTACAGACAAACAAGATTTAAGGGAAATTCTTTCCGCCCAATATTTTAACAATGAATTGGCTGATCGAGGTTTGTCTGTTGGCATGATTGATAGTTTAAAACACAAGATAATAATTTCAGACCAGTTGTTAAACGGTCAAAATTCTGCAACAGAAATCAAATCAGGCATTGGATACATCGGTGCATTTATTATTTACTTGTTTATTTTCATGTACGGGGTAATGATCATGCGTGGTGTAACGGAAGAAAAAAACAATCGAATTGTAGAGATTATCATTTCTGCAGTTAAGCCTTTTCAATTAATGATGGGTAAAATATTGGGCGTGGCATTGGTAGGACTTACGCAGTTTGTAGCGTGGATAGTGCTTTCCGGGCTGCTTCTAACTGTTATAGGCTTCGCATTTGGGACAAGTGCAATTGATCAAAATTCGATGCAAGAAGCACAAGCTCAATTATCTAAAGTAGACACGGGTGCCATGGGACAAATTATGGCACAATTGGAAAGTTTAGATTTCGTAAAACTCATAGTTGGGTTTGTCCTGTTTTTCTTTGGCGGCTTCTTATTGTACAGTTCGCTATTTGCGGCCATAGGAAGTGCGGTTGACAGTGATACCGAAACGCAGCAGTTTATGTTCCCGGTATCCATGCCCTTGATCTTTGGTTTGGTGATCGCTCAAATTGCTGTAATAAAAGATCCGAATAGCAGCTTGGCTGTTTGGAGCAGCATGATTCCATTTACATCGCCAGTTGTCATGATGGTTCGCCTGCCATTTGATGTATCGTGGACAGAAATGCTTTGCAGCGCTTCAATACTTTATGGAAGTTTCATTGTAGTGGTATGGTTTGCCTCAAAAATATACCGAATTGGCATCTTAAGCTACGGCCAAAAAGCCAGTTACAAACAAATGTTTAAATGGCTAACCATGAAAGAGTAAGTTATTTTTTCAGTTCAACCCAAGCATTTAACCATTCTGGATCAAATGAGGCATTAAACTGTTTGTAAAAATCTATGGCCGATTGATTCCAATCCAAAACTTGCCATTGTAAACGTGTATAGTTGTTCGCTAAGGCATAATCGCAGGTAAATTGAAACAACATCCTTCCTATGCCTTTTCGGCGATGGGATTCGCTAACGATTAAATCTTCTAAATACAAAACTGGGCCTTTCCAAGTTGAATAGCGGACATAACAAAAAGACATCCCTAAAATCGTTTGTTCTTGTTCTGCGACAAAACAAATGTATTTTGGAGATGCGCCAAAGCCATCTTCTAATAATTTTTCTTGAGTAAGTACAAATTGCTCGGGGGCTTTTTCAAAAACGGCCAATTCATAAATCAAACGGTGAATGGCTGAAACATCCTCAGGGGCAGCCGGTCGAATTTGAGGCATTATTTAACTTCTATGGTTTCGTTTTCAAAAACAATAATGTCTCCTGACTTGACTTTATAACGTTTCCGAGTTTCTACTTGCCCGTTGCAATACACAAAACCATCGACAACCATTTCAGAAGCGTGCGCACCTGATTCGGCAATATTGGTGTATTTTAACAACTGGATAAGGGGAATAAATTCTTCCTTTAATTGGAATTTAATTGTGGCCATTAACGAACCACTAATTTTTGAACAGAAGATTGATCGCCAAAAATCATTTTGCTGAGATAAACGCCTTTGTCTAGTTTTATCTCATCGATGCGAACACTGAAGTTGCCTCTTTTAACTTCATCATCACTTAAAATGTGTGTGTATACAACTTGCCCAATTACATTGGTAATTACGAAGGTATAAACTTGAGCAGGCTTAAAGTCAAAATCAAAATTGACTTGCAAAATATCGCCAGTAACTGGATTTGGATACAATTTGAAAGGAACCTCTTGGTTGCTGGCATTCAAACCACCAATACACATACATAGAGACAAGATCAAAGAAAGAACACTTTTCATATTTTTTGCAAAGTTACGATAGTTTTTTAATTTTAGGGCATAAAAAAATGCAGCCATCGTTTAATAGCTGCATTTTAAAGATTGTCGAGAATTAGTGAGCAGCAGGAGCAGCTTCAGTTGCTGGAGCAGCTTCAGTTGCTGGAGCAGCAGTTGAATCAGTTGCAACTGGAGCAACTTCAGTTGCTGGAGCAACTTCAGTAGTAGCAGCAGCAGTTGAATCTGTAGCAGTTTCTTCGGTTTTTGCAGAATTGTTGCAAGCTGTGAAAGCAAATGCAGCGATAGCGATGATTAATAATTTTTTCATTTTCTATTTTATAATTAAAATTGGGTGCAAATTTATAGATATATCTCTGAATAAAAAATACAATTTAATAAAAATATTCACATTTTGTAGAAAATTATTATGAAGATTGTTTGGAGTATCTTTCTCTGTCGGTTTGCTTAAGATATATCTTTCTGATTCTCAATGCCTTAGGCGTCAGCTCAACGTATTCATCTTTTTGGATGTATTCAAGTGCTTCTTCCAAAGAAAAAAGCCTTTTTGGTGGCATTTTAGCATTATCGTCTTTACCAGCGGCTCTAAAATTGGTCAATTGCTTGGCTCTTACCAAATTTAACACCATATCATCTTGTCGAGAATTTTCGCCAACAACTTGACCTTCATATATTTCTTCTCCTGGATCAATAAAGAATACACCTCTGTCTTGCATTTTATCAATTGAATATGCAGTGCTCATTCCCGTATCCATACTGATCAGTGAACCATTTGATCTGCCAACGATATCGCCTTTCCATGGCTCGTAGCCAATAAATCTATGTGCCATAATTGCCTCACCTTGGGTTGCGGTTAACATGTTGCTTCTTAAGCCCATCAAACCCCTTGCAGGTATCTTGAATTCTAAATGCAACATATCTCCTTTTGGCTGCATAATTTGCAATTCACCCTTCTTTTGGGTTGACAATTCTATGACTTTACCAGAAAATTGCTCAGGAACATCAACAACCAACATCTCTATCGGCTCACTTTTCTGTCCGTCAATTTCTTTTATAATTACCCTTGGCATACCAACTTGCAATTCATACCCTTCTCTTCTCATGGTTTCAATCAAGATCGATAAGTGCAAGACACCTCTTCCATAAACCAAAATACTATCAGGGCTCTCGGTATCTTCAATTTTAAGTGCCAAGTTCTTTTCTGTTTCCTTCTCTAAACGCTCTCTTAAGTGACGTGAGGTAACAAACTTACCCTCTTTACCAAAGAATGGTGAATTGTTAATGGTAAAAATCATACTCATTGTTGGCTCGTCGATTTGAATTTTCTCCATGCCTTCAGGATTTTCAAAGTCAGCAACCACATCACCGATTTGGAAATTCTCAATACCGACAATTGCGCAAATATCACCATTGATTAGATCTGTTACTTTCTTTTTACCCAATCCCTCAAACGTGTACAATTCTTTAACACGCATTTTTGCCATGCTGCCATCGTTTCTAACCAAAGTAACTGGTTGGTTTTCTTTAACCGTTCCTCTGTGAATTTTTCCAACCGCAATACGGCCTAAATAATTGCTATAGTCCAATGAGGTAATTTGCATTTGCAAGGTACCTTGGTTGTCTATTGGCGCAGGAACGTAATCTAAAATACAATCCAATAATGGAGAGATGTTGTCAGTCTTAACTTTGTAATCTGTGCTCATCCAACCTTGTTTGCTGCTTCCATATATGGTTGGGAAATTCAATTGGCCTTCTGTTGCATCCAAATTGAAAAACAAATCGAATACAGATTCGTGTACTTCCTCAGGACGGCAATTTTCTTTGTCAACTTTATTAATTAATAAAATTGGTCTTAAACCCAATGACAATGCTTTTTGTAAAACGAAACGGGTTTGTGGCATAGGACCTTCAAAAGCGTCTACCAATAACACAACACCATCTGCCATTTTCAACACACGTTCTACCTCACCACCAAAATCCGCGTGACCAGGTGTGTCGATGATATTGATTTTAATTCCTTTGTATTGAACAGAAACGTTTTTAGAAAAAATCGTGATACCACGCTCTCTCTCCAAATCGTTGTTATCAAGAATCAATTCGCCCGATTCTTCGTTGTCACGGAATAAATTACAGTGGTGTAATATTTTGTCTACCAGTGTGGTTTTACCGTGGTCAACGTGGGCAATAATTGCGATGTTTCTAATGGCTTGCATATAATTTTGGGGAGGTATTTTACTCTGAAAAAGTTTGCAAAGGTAGGCATTTATTCTTGTAACACCAATATAATTGAGCACTATAAACCCATTAAATTAATGAAATAACCTAGATTTAAGAATTAATTAAAACAAAAAAAGGCAAACTAAAAATTTTGGAGATCTAATATCAAAAAAGAAAAGACAAAAAAAATCCCGGACAAGTCCAGGATTTTTAAATATTTTAGAAGTAAATGCTTCTTAGTACTGCCATAAGTCATGCTCAAAAATAAACAAGTCATTTTTGATTTCATCACTTTTTAACAAAGCACCAATCGCATCATTTTCAAATTCTTGGAAGTCGGTTATTTTGTTATCAAACATGTTAGATTCATAAACAATGTAGCTATCAAAAATTCTCATTTGAAAGAAATCATCAAAACTCAAACGTAAAGCATCGTTGTAACGGTTAAACATTTCAGTGTTGGCTAACAAACTTCTAATTTCATCCATTTTAATCCAACACAAAGGTTGTTCTTTTCCAACTTGTCCACCATAAGATGGAGCAAACATTGGAGCCAATGCGATGATTCTTGGTTTGAATACAGAGTGTTTGTAGTCGAAAATCCAATCTTCCATTACCCAATACTTTTTGATTTTTTCGTATTTATAAGGCTCATAGTAGACAGAATCTCTACCAATGGTAGGGTCATCTGGGTCTGTTGAAACGAAGGTAATTACCTCTTCTCCGCCTCTTTTAGAAAAATCTTCAGTATTGAAAAAAGACAAAAGAGAATCAGTTTTATACGGAATGATTTCACCTTTAGCCATAGCTTCGTACAACAACCTGTTTAGAGGTTGGCGGGGCCATTCGAGTTGCTTGTTCATTTTCTGACGAACATCAATACATCTGATGACACGTCTTGAAAACTTCACATCAGCTTCTCTAAGGGCTGGGTAGGCGATAACAGGCCTGTCGCGTACAGCAACTTTTACATAGCTTGTGTGCTCTCCGCTTGTGATGAAATCGGCGTAACTTACTTGTGCATTGCTAGTGAAGGCACAAAGTATTAATACCGCTGCAATAATGATTCTCATATTCTTTATTTAAATGTGTATGTAATTGGATTTAGTGGTTTTTCGCCGCCAGGACCAGTAGCCCTAATACCTTGAATAACCAACATGTCTCCGGTTTTTGCTTTGTTTGCAAAGTTTTTGATTGCTGCAGTTCCGTTACCAGATACAGCAGCTTCTTCCATATAACCTCTTTTTGGCATGAAGATTACTTGGTACTTAGTTACTGTAAATTTAACACCGTCGAATACGAAACCATCAAGGTAAGCGTATAGGAATGATTGCATGCTAATTTCACCTCTGTTGTATGCACCTGAAATCAAAGTACCCAATTGAGCAACTGGCTTTGGAACAGTCTTGATTCTGAATTTTTGTTCACCCATTCTTTTGCTGGTTCCATCAGGCATTTTAGCGCTAACAGAAATAGTGCTTTCCTTTTGACCCAAAGATACAGTAGCTACGTATTTGCCATCCCCTTTTTTCACCAAAGAGATGCCAGCACCAGCACTAACTGAAGTATTACCAGGCGTAACACCAGGAACAGAAATTGACATTGGGTTTTCTAATCCGATATAGAGTACGTTCATCGCATCAGCTGCAATGGTAGCAGATGGTTGGAATGAGGTCCATTCGATTGGCTCAGCATTTACCCAAAAATCTATTGCACCTGTCTCAGGATTAACGGTCTTAATCTTTGCATCAATTTTATGACTTCCTACACCAGAGGCGGTAGCCGTATATTCTCCAATACCATCTACAACTTTAACGGTTTGTCCATTGACCATGATTTCATTCGCTGCTTCAGAGTTGTATGCCATTAGGGCAATTTTCGCTTTGAATTGAGATCCTGCCATAACATTGGTAGATTCTGCAATAACCAAGGCAGCCGTTTTGTCGAATTTAGCAACAGTTGCATCAATGTTCTCAGATAACTTAGTTAGGATATCTGTTTCTAATGATTTACAATCGTTTTGCACCTTAGTCAATATGGCCATAACACCAGCTACAGGAGAATGTCCTAAAACATCTCTTTCCCACGTTTTAAGAGCACCGTTTTCATCTTTGAAATCTTCTACTCTAAAAGCAGTATTCTTTTCAAACATTTGTTTAACAGCTTTATCATCTTTAACACCATCTAAAACAGTTAACATTTTAGCCCTTGTGTTGTCGATTAATTTTCTTAATTCGTCTCCTTTGCCTTTAACACCAGGATCGTCAGTGCCTAAGTAATGCTTATGGCCTTCCATGTCATCACCTTTACTCATTTCTCTGATTCCAGCTTGATTAGCCTCCGCTTCTTTTCTACCACCTGCAGCTACTTCGATATCTGTTTTATATTTATCGATGTCTTTGCAAAAAGCATCAGAAATAGCCTGAACTTGTCTTGCTTTATCAGCCCATTTTTTTGCTCTTGCTCCCTTTGATGGATCCTCTTCAGCAGCTTTGAAAGCGGCCATGATGGCTTTGTTTTTGTCAGTTAAAGCCTGACTAGCTTTACTGAATGAAACCTCCATAAGGTGGAATGCCTTTAGAATTTCATTCGATATATTTAGCGCCAATAATGCAATCAACACCAAATACATCATGTTGATCATTTTCTGCCGGGGGGATAATTTACCACTTGCCATTTCTTAATTCTCCTTTCTTAAATTGTTTGGAAAGAATTAATTCTTAGAAGCACCACCCATAGCACTTAACATGCTACCATAAACATTGTTTAAGGTACCTAAGTTTTTATTTAATTTGTTGATATTGTCTTTGAATTCAGCACTGTCATTAGCAGTAGAAGACAAGGTATTAACCATTGTAGTTAATCCACCTGCAAATGAATTCATTGAGCTACTAATCTCATTAGATGCAGAACCGATAGATTCGATTGCCTTAGCAGCTTTATTGATATTAGATGTGTACTCGTTGGTTGCTAATGTAGCGTTGCTCAAACTGGACATGTCTTTAACGTTGTCGCTTAAAGATTTCAAACCATTTCCTAAGCTCGTAATCAATTCTGGACCTACCTTAGCCTCAGCCAACATTTTGTCTAATTGTTGAGAAATTGTACCTTTAGCCTTCTTTTCGCTCGGCTCAATACCTGCTAATTCTGGATATACTAAAGTCCAATCATACTCTGCGTGCATGGGTTCAAATACGGATATAAAGAAAATCAAGGCTTCAGTTCCAAGTCCTGCGATCAGCATCAAGTTTGCTCCAGGCCAGTGCATAATCTTGAATAATGCGCCAATGATTACTACTGCAGCACCCCATCCATAGACGTATGCCATTATTTTTTTAAATTGTTTGCTTTCGAAAAAACTGTTACTGCTCATAATTAATAAAATTTGTTTTTGGTTAATGTTAATTGGTTATTGTTATTTATATTGTCTATTGTCTACTTTACGTCTTTGTTTGATCTGCCGATGTAGGTTTGTATGCATCGGAATCCAACATAACTTTTAGATGTGTCCTGATACTCGTATGTTCTGCTGCCGTTTTGAATAAAATAAGCAACATCTTTCCAGCTTCCGCCTTTGATTACTTTACGTTTTAAAGTTATTGCAGAATTCTCTTTACCTGTTCTATTGCCTTTGCCATCACTAGCATACTCATCAATGTTAATTCTATAATCTGGGTTGAGGTCATGCGTGAATACATGTGATTGCTCACTCCAAGCATTTATAGTCCATTCAGCAACGTTACCAGCCATATTGTATAAACCGTAATCGTTAGGGAAATAACTATCCGCTAATACAGGATACATTCCACCGTCAGCGCCGTAGTTACCTCTTAACGGTTTGAAGTTTGCCAACATACAACCTTTACTATTTCTAGTGTAAGGACCGCCCCAAGGATATGGACTACTTACTCTTCCGCCACTCGCAGCATACTCCCACTCATATTCTGTAGGCAATCTGTAATCCTCTGTTAATGGATCACCATAAGATTCCCAATAAGCGTTTTTGTAAATGGTTCTCCAAGCTGCGAAAGCATTAGCTTGGTGCCAATTCACGCCAACTACTGGATAATTATCATACTTCACGTGGTTGTAATAATGACGAGCCATTGGATCGTTGTATGCGTATGTAAAATCTCTTACCCAGCAAAGTGTGTCAGGATAAACCAATGTTTTGTTGGTTTTGATGTATTTGCTTCGGTTTTTAACTCTACCTTCTTGGTATTTGTCTTGGTTTTCAGCATCGTTTGCGGCAAACTGGTAATCAAACCATTGGTATTCATATTCCAATTGGTTAACATCAATCTGTTTTTTACCTCTGAAACGCTCATCAGCACCATAATACAATTCTTCTAATTCATCTTTGTACTGGGTTTCATCAAAATCTAATTCATAATTGATAAAGCCCATTCCATTGTTTACATCAGAATTACCTGTGAAGTCATCGGGGAAAGCGGTAAATAATTTCTCATCACCACTCATAACTCTTTTTATTGAATCTATTACGAAATTCACGAATTGACGGTACTCATTGTTGGTGATTTCAGTTTCATCCATCCAAAATGCTACAATACTAACTTGCTTGTTAGGCGCAACAAAAGATTGAAAAACGTCCTGATCTCTTTGACCAGAATGGTAAGTGCCCGATGGAACGTATACAGTTCCAATTGGCTGAGGATGAAACCAAAGTCCCCTTCCTTGAATACCGATCAGGTCACCGGTATTTACCGGACCACAACCAGCAAATGTGAACAAGCCTAAAACCAAAGCCAATCTTGTGATATTAGCCATGCCTTTCCACTTACTCTCTTTTTTAGCTGTTGTCTTTTTTAGTGTACTGACAACAAAATCCATTTGATTCTTCATGTTTAAAATACTGAAATATATTGTTTATGTGTGTGTAATCTTAGCGTTATATAATGCAAAAATAAGAGTTTTTGAACAAATGTCAATAACTTTTATAAAAGTGTAACGATTATTTTTGAGCCTTTATTGTTCAATGACTATTTTTTTCTAAAAATATTTATTTTTAGTCTGAATCCCTGTGCATGAAGGGAGGCGTAATAATGTTGATTTTAGGTGTTGGCGGTATAACAATTTCGAAGCAATAGTTTAACTGTATTTCGTGTGTACCTGTTGATACAGTAAAAACTTTTGTCATATTTAAGTCATATGAATACCCAATTCTCAATCCAGCCAATGGGCCGTTGAACCCTGAGTAACCTAGCATGATAGAAAATGCATCAGCAGTGGTTCTGTATGCGACTCCACCCCAAAGTTTTCTTTGGTATTCAACCAAAGCAGTCATATCGGCTTGAAAAACGGTGTTGTATTTGAACATTACCGATGGATGAAATATTAAATCTGGTTTCCCCATGAAATCCAACATATCAATACCACCGCTTACGTAAATGTGTTTTACCGGTGTGTGAAATACTGTGCCAGAATTACCGAAAACAAACTGTGGACTATTTAAATTCAATACAGATGCGCTTATCCATAAATTTCTAGTTGAAACTGAATTCACCATTGGATCAATGTAGTATACACCTGCACCAAAAACATTATGTCTATCTGAAACTGGCAAAGTTGGAATGTTTGGATCATTTGGTGCCAGTGGTTTTAGCTTTGCGCCGTTCAAACCTTTTTGCAACATATTCATCTCAAAACCCAATGACAATCTTGCTCCGCTTCTAAATGGAATAATTCCAGCTGCATCCAATTTTACGTGGGTGGCGTTTTCATAGCCCAATTTGTCGTTTATAAACCCTATTCCCAATCCACCATACTGGGTAATTGGGGCTGAAAAAGTAAACATTTGGGTCTTAGGACCAACGTTTTTTTCAGCAGGAGGAATCGAACTTGGATTGTTTGGATCTGGATAAAACTCCAAGGTGCGGTCTTCATAACCCAAGTACTGATAGTGCGACAAGGCCGTCACGCAAAAACGCTTCAAAGAGCCTGCTACAGCTGGATTATACGCCATCCTATTAAATGCATAATGGGTGGTGTATGGGTCCTGTTGGGCCTTCAAATCGCCAGCTATTAAAAGGGCGAAAGTTACACTTAGGAGAGATAGTATGATTCTATTCATTTGCTGGTTTATTTCAATACAGTATGATTTACAAATATGAAGTCAATAATTGAATTAAACAAATTTTTTTACAATATAGTGTCCAAAGGACAAAACAGTGGCTTTCCTCGTTTAAATTAAAGCTTAATTTAATGTGATTTTAAAGGCTGTTTTTTTTAAGACATGGTCTGAAATATTTGGTATTTTACAGCAACAAAAAACCCACTATCGAGTGGGCTTTTTATAAAATCTTTTAATACAAATACTAGTAAGTGTTGATGCGAATTCTTTTATTTAATTCTTCTACATCGTGTCTGAATTTCTTGTCCGTATCAATTAAATCATTCACTGTTTGACAAGCATGTATTACCGTGCTATGGTCTCTGTTGCCAAAATGTGTTCCGATATTTTTTAAAGATGCTTTGGTTAAATCCTTTGCAAAATACATGGCAATTTGTCTCGCCTGTACAATCTCTCTTTTTCTGGTTTTAGATTTTACACTATCAATTGAAACATTATAGAAATCACATACCAATTTCTGTATGTAATCGATGCTGATTTCTCTTGTAGCATTTTTGACGAAATTCTTCATCATTTGCTTCGCTAAATCAAGATCAATTTCTTTTCTATTAAGTGAGCTTTGAGCCAACAATGAAATCAATGCACCTTCAATCTCTCTGATGTTGTTGTCTACGTTGTGTGCAATGTATTCAACAACTTCTCTATGCAAAGCCAAACCACTTTCGTAGGCTTTGTTTTCTAAAATTGCAATTCTAGTTTCAAAATCAGGAATACTTAAATCGGCAGATAATCCCCATTTGAATCTTGACAACAATCTTTCATCCACATCTTTAATGTCCTTAGGTGCTTTATCACTTGTTAAAATAATTTGCTTTCCTGTTTGATGCAATTGATTAAAAATAGTAAAGAATATTTCTTGGGTTCTGGTTTTCTGAGACAATTGGTGAATGTCATCAACAATTAACACATCTAAACTTTGATAAAAATTCACAAAGTCATTCTGGTTGTTTGCTTTAACTGATTCTACATATTGATTTACAAAACGCTCTGCAGATACATATATAACTGTTTTGCTTTTGTTAACCTGTTTGATTAAATTGCCAATGGCATGCACTAAATGGGTTTTACCCAGGCCAACACCACCAAATACCATTAAAGGATTGTAAGCCGTACCACCAGGGTTGTGAGCTACTGCCCAACCTGCACCTCTTGCCAATCTGTTGCACTCACCTTCGATAAAATTATCAAATGTGTATTTTGGATTCAATTGGGAATCAATTGGGATTTTCCTTAAACCTGGAATAATAAAAGGATTTTTAATGTTGTTGGTAACATTAAGCGGCAGATTAACTTCGTTGGTTACTGGTTTTTTACTGCTGCCTGTTGGAACATTGATCGTGTAAGGACCATTGTTTGGTGTACTGTTTTCAACAATGATGTTGTACTCCAATTTTGCGCCCACACCTAAAACTTGTTTTAGGGTCTTTTGCAAAAGAGTAACATAATGCTCCTCGAGCCATTCGTAAAAAAACTGACTCGGAACTTGAATGGTAAGTACTTTATTTTCTAATTTTACAGATCTTATTGGGTCGAACCAAGTTTTAAAACTTTGCGGGTTTAAATTGTCCTTAATAATTTTAAGGCAATTTGCCCAAACAGATTCTGCGTTAAATTGTTGTCCACTCATGCTCATTATATTTCTTTGATTTTCAATGTGTTGTCGTATGCTGTCTGATTTTTAATTCAGTTCTGAAATTAAGTTCAAAAAAAGTTATTAAAAAAATTTTTTTATGTTGTTTGTTAATTATTTTTACATACTGAATTGCTAATTCTACTTGCTTATTTACGATTAAGCCATAATTTGTTAACATTTCTAATTGTTAACAAAACAAAAAAAATAAATCTTTATCCTTGGTATTCACCAAATACCAAGCGCAAGGTGTCTGCAATTTCACCAAGGGTGCAATAAGCCTCAACGCAGTTAACAATATATGGCATCAAATTCTCATTTGTCTTTGCCGCCTCAGATAATTTATTTAGCAATACAGCAACTTGTGCATTATCACGTTCCAGTTTAAGTTTGTCTAACTTCTCGATTTGAACTTTTCTGATGCTATCGTCTATCTTCATCAACGGCGTGCTGTTGATTTCTTTTTCAACGTACTTATTCACACCAACGATGGCTTTTTCGTTCTTTTCAATTTGCTTTTGGTATATGTAGGCACTTTTTGCTATCTCATTTTGCATATAGCCTTGCTCAATTGCAGCTACACTTCCACCCATCGCATCAATCGTATCAATGTATGAATACGCTAACTTTTCAATTTCATCAGTTAGTGCTTCTACATAATAACTTCCGCCCAAAGGATCCACACTGTGAGTTACACCACTTTCATATCCAATAATCTGCTGTGTTCTCAAAGCTATTCTGGCTGCACTTTCTGTTGGCAAACTTAAAGCCTCGTCAAAACCATTGGTGTGCAAACTTTGAGTACCACCCATAACAGCTGATAAGGCTTGTAAGGTTACCCTTATTATGTTGTTCTCCGATTGTTGAGCTGTTAATGTTGAACCACCTGTTTGTGTGTGGAAACGCAACATTTGCGCTTGCGGATCGGTAGCACCTAGAGATTTGGTTATGTTTGCCCACATTCTTCGGGCAGCTCTGAACTTTGCAACTTCTTCAAATATGTCATTGTGCGCATTGAAGAAAAAACTCAAGCGCTTTGCAAACACATTAATATCCAATCCTTTTTCTAAGGCAGCTTGCACATAGGTCTTGCCATTAGCTAATGTAAAAGCCAATTCTTGGGCAGCTGTGCTTCCCGCTTCCCTTATGTGGTAACCAGAAATAGAAATGGTATTCCACTTTGGAACTTCTTTGCTACAGAATTCGAAAATATCTGTAATCAAACGCATGCTTTGTTTTGGAGGATATATATAGGTGCCTCTTGCAGCGTATTCTTTTAAAATATCATTTTGAATCGTTCCACTGATCATTTTCAAATCCGCACCTTGCTTTTTGGCCAATACGATATACATAGCCAACAAAGTAGAAGCGGTTGCGTTGATGGTCATACTGGTGGTGATATCCTGGAGCTTAATGCCATCAAATAATGTCTCGAAATCTTTCAAAGAATCGATTGCAACACCAACCTTTCCTACCTCACCTTCGGCGAATTCATGCGAACTATCATACCCAATTTGAGTAGGCAAATCAAAAGCCACAGACAACCCCATGGTGCCTTGACCCAATAAGAAATGGTAGCGTTTATTTGACTCTTCGGCAGTTGAAAAACCAGCATATTGTCTCATTGTCCACAATCTTCCTCTATACATATCATTGCGAATACCGCGTGTGTAGGGAAAATCACCTGGAATTTCTGAAGTTTCGGATCCGTAATATGGACGGATTTCAATACCACTTTCGTTGCTGATTTTTTTTGTATCCAAAATAAAACTGTTTATTAAATTAGAGTGCCGTGATCCATTTGCCTGCTAAAGGCCTTGAATCAATTAAAAATACAAATTGATTTCCGCTTTTAAAAAGTCAATTGCTTTTGATGTCGGAATTGAATTATCCGCAATCATCTTATCAATAATTGCCTTAGATAAATCGATGCCGCTGGAATCAGAGCTGGTTTGCTCATAAGTTTCGTGTATCAATTGAATAACCTCTTCTTTTACAACTTTAATAATGTTCCAAGCTTGATTGCTTATGTAAATTTGTTGCGACAAATTGTGCATGTACTCTTGGTTTACGGATGTTTCCATTAGGTGTCTTAAGCCCCTGGCGGTATTTGTACCGTCGTTGTAATTGTTGATGAGTGTCTGAGGACTTATTCTTTCTAGAAACAAAATCATTCTCTCATAAGCTTGCAATTTTAATGGAGTTAACATACTTGCATTTTGCTTTCTGATTTCCAATTGCATCCTATTTGAATGGTCTTCCATCACCTTATTGATGATTACATAGCAAACCGCTAAAACGACCAACGAGGGAATAATGAACTTCAGGATTTCGAGAACGTCATGTAAAAGTGGGTCCATTTGATGTTTAATTGAATGAGGAATGCAAATTTAATAAACTTTATTGTTTTTGTTCTAAATTTTGAATTATTTTTTATTTTTAGTCAAGTTGATTGAATTGTTGGTAGAACAAGTTGATAAAGAGCAAGCGTTTTAACTTTAATTTGTGCCGGCTTGAATACTCTACAAAACATTCGAATTGCCTTAGATTCAATAAAAGACAACATGCTAAGAACAGTGCTGACTTGTCTTATTATTTCAATAGGCATTGCTGCATTGGTTGGCATGCTTACTGCTGTTGATGGTATTGAAAAAGGCTTGTCCAACACCTTCCAAAAAATGGGCAGCAACACTTTCAATATCCGCAATAGAGATGGAAGCATTCGTATCGGTGGCGGTTATCAAAAGAAAGTAGAATTTGTTCCAATTACTTTTGCTCAGGCAAAATTATTTAAAAATGAGTTTCAAATTCCGGCGACAATTTCATTAAATACAAATATTTCCATGAATGCCACCCTAAAAAGTGGAAGCGAAAAGACCAATCCCAATATCCGAGTTCTGGCAATAGATGAAAATTATTTCAATGTCAGTGGCACAGAACTTAAATATGGAAGAAATTTTACCGCTTCGGAAGCGAATAGCGGCAGCAAAAGCATTTTGATTGGAAAAGATATTGCAGTAGCTTTATTTAAGAAGGAAGATGCCATTGGTAAAGTTTTAAATTTAGCCAATACCCAATATACCGTTATTGGAATTATGAAAAGCAAAGGCAGCAGTATGGGCATGGGCGGAGAAGACCGTGTTGCGTACATCACCATTACTGAGGCCAAAGGGGCATACCTTAATTCCACGAACTCATTCAATATTTCTGTTGCTGTTAATGATGTCAAACAACTGGATGTTGCTGTTAGCGAAGCAGAAGGTTCAATGCGTTCGATACGAAGAATTAGAATTGGAGCCGAACCTAATTTTAGTGTGGTAAAAAGCGATGCCATTACCGAGAAACTGAAAGACAATTTAAGTTCAATCAAACTTGCCGCAACTTTTATTGCCATTATTACTTTAATTGGTGCATCTATAGGTTTAATGAATATTATGCTGGTAAGTGTTACCGAGCGCACACGTGAAATAGGCACTCGAAAAGCTTTAGGTGCCACCCCAAAAACAATCAAATTTCAATTCTTAACCGAAGCGGCTGTTATTTGTCAAATAGGTGGTTTGGGTGGAATTATTTTAGGGTTGATACTCGGCAACATCGTCGGTGTGCTTATGAAATCAGGATTCCTAATACCATGGGCTTGGATTGCTCTTGCAATCGTGGTTTGTTTTGTTGTGGGTATTATCGCTGGTTTGTATCCCGCCTCTAAAGCAGCCAAACTCGATCCTACTGAGGCTTTGAGATATGAATAAAGTTTATGAAAAAACCTTACTGCCCACCCTCACCATATTGCTTCCACATGCAATTGCCAGTTGATAATCGCTGCTCATTCCCATAGATAAGGTATCAAAACTGTTTTCTTCTTTTAGTTTAGTGTAGAAACTACTTAAGCGGATAAACTCGGCTTTCACTTGCTGTAAATTGTCTGTATTGCTGGCCATACCCATTAAGCCTTTTATTCTAATATTTGACAATCCTTTCGCTTTTGCAGTTTCAATTAACGTTTCACATTCCGTTTCACTTAATCCAAATTTAGTTTCCTCCTGAGCGATATGTATCTGCAACAAACAATCGATTATGCGCTTGTTTTTAAGTGCCTGATGGTTTACCAATTCCAATAAGTCCAGACTATCTACACTTTGAATGCACGAAATAAATGGTGCAATGTACTTCACTTTGTTTGACTGCAAATGACCTATTAGATGCCATGTGATATCTTCCGGCAAAGCGTCTCTCCTTTCCAATAAAGCCTGAACCCTGTTTTCTGCAAACATTCTCTGTCCAGCTGCATAGGCTTTGGTAATTTCTTCAATGGTTCTGTATTTAGATACAACGATTAATTGAACATTCTGTCCAATTTCTTGTTTTAACCCTGATATGTTTTCAGCAATCATTATATTTGCAAAAGTAATGAAACAACTTGTTCTTTGCTTAATTTGTATGGCTTTCTTGCTTGGCTGCAAAGAAAAACAAGCGCGTATTGCAAGCAAACCGTCATGGGTGCTTGATGAAAAGAAAATGATCGATATCATTGTAGACCTCAGAATTGCCGATGCTGCCACCTATATAAACAGCAGTGCCCCTCCAAGAAACAAAGCGAGCGATTGGAATTTTGTGATGAAAAAACACAAAGTTCAAGACAGTATTTTTAGGAAAAGCCACGATTATTATGCGGAACATCCTGAGGTTGCAGAGAAATTATACGAACAAGCGATTGATAAAATCAGCGAAATGCAAGCCGACAACGCCGATGGACAATAATTCTAAAAAATCAAGCTTGCTTAACTATCCGCAAAACATTGAAGAGAAACTTGGATTTGATAAAATTCGAGAGTTTATTCAAGCCGAATGCACCACCAATGCAGCCAAAAATGCCTTAAATAAATTATCTTTTTCTAGCGACTTTAAGCGCATTCAACATTCGATAAAAACAATTCAAGAACTGAACAACTTGAATTCAAGAGGTATTTATTTTCAATTTCCAGAAGACCCAGAGCGCAACAATGATGATATTAGCCGATCAGATATTGAAGGCATTATGTTGTTTGAAGATGAGTTGTTTGATTTACTCAAAGCTTTTCTGCATTTGGAACACAATTTCAAAACCTGCAAATCAGAAATTGAATTCATTCCAGAACTCAAAAATCAGCAGAGTGACCTAATATCTTTACAAACTGCCATTGGACTTCTAGATTCCGTTTTAGACAAAGAGGGGAAAATAAAACCAAATGCCAGTGCTGCACTTTGGGACATTCAAAAGAAAATCAATCAGAAGGAAAAAGATGTTCGAAGGATATTGCATTCCCGTTTTGAAATGGCCCGTAAAAATGGTTGGGCAGGTGATACTGAAATCACAATACGAAACGAGCGTTTGGTTATCCCTATTATCGCAGAATTCAAGAAAAAAATGCCAGGCTTTGTACACGATGATAGTCAAAGTGGAAAATTTTTATACATTGAACCCATTGAATGTTTCGAAGAAAACAATTTGCTAAAAGAACTTTATCTCGATAAGAAAAAAGAAATAGAAACAATTCTTAGGCAAACGACCTTTCAACTTTCTGCTCACAAACACAATATTAAAAGGCATTTACAATTCAGTATTTACCTTGATACCTTAACAGCCAAATCGGTTTTTAGCAGCAAACTGCGTTCAACGGAACCACTGTATGTTAAAAAGCATGATGATTGTGATTTAATTGATGCCAGACATCCGCTGCTGTATTTGTTGATGAGCAAAAACAATAAAAATGCAGTTCCACTTAATTTCCATTTCAAAAAAGGGAATTATATGGTCTTGGTATCTGGACCTAACGCAGGTGGAAAAAGTATTGCTTTAAAAACCATAGGACTCTTGCAGTATATGTACCAATGTGGCTTGCCAATTCCTGCAGCAGCCGATAGCAAACTTTCCATTTATAAACATATATTTATTGACATTGGCGACAACCAATCTATAGAAAACAATTTAAGTTCATACAGCAGCCATCTTTTAAACATGAAATACTTTATGGAAAATGCAAATGACAATACCTTGTATTTAATCGATGAATTGGGCAATGGAACCGACCCAGCAATAGGCAGCACTATTGCGCAAGCCATTCTTGAACTACTGCTTTCCAAAAAAGCCATAGGAATCGTTACCACGCATTTTGGAAACTTAAAGGCTTGGGCTTCTAATACAGACGGTGTTCAAAATGCGCGCATGCTATATGACTTAAACAAACTTGAACCTTTGTTTATCTTAGAACCCGACAAAGCGGGCAGTTCTTTTGCGCTAGAAGTCGCTTCAAAAGTTGGCATTGCGCCTGAACTGCTTCAAAGAGCGCGAAACATTAGCCGATTTAAACAAGAAATTGATTTGGATGAGTTATTGGCAGAAAATGAAAAGCACAAAAAAGAACTGAGCGACAACAACCATCGCATGCTTGAACGCGAGAAAGTATTAGAGCGTTTAATTTCCGAATATGAGTCACTCAAAACCTCTTTAAGCGACAATCGAACACATATCCTCAATGAAGCAAAAACGAAGGCTGGCGACTTGCTAAATAAAGCCAATCAGAAAATCGAACAGACCATACGGGATATAAAACAAAACGAAGCTAAAAAAGAAAAAACCAAAGAGATCCGTTCTGCATTAGATGCGTTCAAAAAAGAAATTGTAGTGATGCCGCTAAAAGAATTGGTTCAGCCAACTTTAAAAGCCAGCCAAAAACCCAAAAGCACAGAGCTCAAAGTAGGCTCAATTGTGAGGCATCCAGAATACAAAGTCAGTGGCGAAATCCTGCAAACAAAGAAAAAACAAGCACAGGTGTTATTTGGTCAAATAAAATTATGGTTGCCCTTAGATGAATTGAACAATTCAATTGCAGACAAAAAGCACATCCCTCAAACTGCAGTATTCAATGTGGATCAATTTAACAAACAAACTAATTTCAGAGCAGAAATTGATTTAAGAGGCATTAGAGGCGAAGAAGCAATTGAGCAATTGGACGAATGGTTGCACGATGCCCACATGCTGGGAATGTTAACCCTGCGGATCATTCATGGACGAGGACATGGCATATTGCGCAAACTCATATTCTCACATTTAAAAGCCAAATCATTTGTTGAGAGCTTCGAACACGAAACCGAGCAATTGGGTGGAGATGGCGTTACTTTGGTGAAAATAAAATAAATTATTTACCAATAAGCTGACCGGTTAAAAGCAGCAATTGAGTCTCAGCAATTCTTGCGATGAAAAAAACGAATGAAGTTTACAAACTCCAATATTCCAATTCATTGAATTTACCTCTGTAAATTCCTTTAAGATCAAGTATGAATGACTTGGTATTGCAGATAGACAAGAAGTATTTTTCATCAAGGGCTTTATATTCTTTGTGGCTCACAGCAGCAATTATACCATCATAGCCAGAGCCAATTTTGTCGGCCAAATGAAAGCCGTATTCTTCAAAAACTTCTTCTGAATCTGCGCGAGGATCTACAACTTCAACATCAACGCTGTAACTTTTTAACTCTTTTACAATGTCAATAATTTTAGAATTGCGAATATCTGCAACATCTTCTTTAAAGGTGGCGCCTAGAATTAAGATTTTAGCACCCTTAATTTGTTTGTCGTTGCTGATCAATTTCTTGATGGCCACTTTTGCAATATGTGCGCCCATCATGTCGTTGGTGAACCTTCCCGCTGCAATTACGCGCGGATGCAAGCCAAGTTCAGTTGCTTTGTATGTTAAATAATATGGGTCTACACCAATGCAATGCCCGCCAACTAACCCTGGACTAAATTTCAAGAAATTCCATTTGGTACCTGCCGCTTCAATAACATCATAGGTATTGATGTTCATTTTATCAAAAATCAAACTCAATTCATTCATCAATGAGATGTTCAAATCGCGTTGCGTGTTTTCAATAATCTTTGCAGCCTCAGCAACTTTAATGGTTGGCGCTTTGTGGATACCAGCAGTTATAATTGAACCGTAAAGAGATGCAATTTCCTCCAAACTTTCAGCATCATTTCCAGAAACAATTTTTAATATTTTTGTTAGGGTGTTTACTTTATCCCCAGGATTAATTCTCTCAGGAGAGTAGCCCACTTTAAAATCGTTGTTGGCAAAACTCAAGCCACTCTCTGCTTCCATAACAGGAATGCAATCTTCCTCAGTGCAACCAGGATAAACAGTTGACTCAAAAACAACATAGTCGCCTTTCTTCAAAACTTTACCTACTGTTTTTGAGGCGCCCACTAATGGTTTTAAATCAGGATTCTTACCTTCATCTATTGGAGTAGGAACAGCAACAATATAAAAATTACAATTTGCAATGTCATCAAGTTTATGAGAAAATGAAATATCACAACCGTTAAACTCCTCAGCACTTACTTCTTTGCTAGGATCTTCATGCCTGTTGAGCATGTCAACTCTTTTTGGATTTATATCAAACCCCACCACCCTGTATTTTTTGGAAAATTCAAGTGCCAATGGCAGGCCCACATAGCCTAAGCCAATAATGGCTATTGTTTTCTCTTTCGCAACGATGTCATTAAATATGCCCATACTTTTCTAGTTTTAATAAGGGAGCAAAAATAGAATTAAATCACTGAAAAACAAATCTCAGCAAGCATTGCTCTTTTACTTATTGAAAATAAGGTATAAAACTATTGAATTGACTTTGTTTTCCAGGTTTGACTGGCTTTATCGTAGAACACGCCATTGCCTGGAAATTCAATCCATTCGTCCTTACTTTTTTCAGGTGTGTAATCGTCTAATGACTTGTTTGCAATTGCCTTCTCGAAAAGAACAAGTGCTTTTTCTTTCAGCTCATCTTCCTTCATTTTCCATGTCCAAAATATTTCTTCATAAGAAGATGAATCAATGCGACCGTTTTCCAATCGTTTGAACCGGCCACATATTGCAATAAATTTATCGCGCTTGATACTCGACTCATCACGTTTAAGCAAAAAATAAGAAAATCCGTTATCGGCTTCAGCATAATGCATCCATTGGTAATTGCGTTCTTGCTTTTGAAGGTCGTAATAAAACTTATATTTAGGAGAGAATTTTAATGCCTTTGGAATTGTGTCATGGTCTTTTGCGAAATGAGGAATAATTGTATCTAACAAACCTTCATAATTGATTTTATAATCGGATAAATTGGTCTTTGATTTTGATGAATTACAAGAAAAAAACAAGAAAACCAAGCACGTAAAAATTACATTTTTATTGTTCATAAATTTAAGAACAAAAGTAAAGCAAGGAAAAAAAGCCAGCATCAATTAAAGATTGTTTAAATGTTACCAAATGCTTAACGATGATCCAAATTCCAGTGTTCTTACAGGCATTCATTTTGTTTACTTTTTAATCTATTAATGTATTTTTGTTTAAATAAAAAAATAAATAAAAATGGTCAATCTTTTGTATTACAATTATTTATACTGACTTATTGCATATTTTATTGTTTAAAAATTATTTAATAATTGCAATTTTTGTTTAACATTATACAGCACTCATAATTAAACAATATTTAACATTTAACTACACAATAAACACAATTACTTAATTGCCTATGTGGTGTTAAGGCCTATATTTGTGCTATGCTTTGGTATCAATCTATACCCACTTGGTTTCAGAATTTTTTTCCAAATTTGATTTGGCAAATTCCTGACCCAAATGAAAAGGTTGTATACCTAACTTTTGACGACGGTCCACATCCCGAAATTAGCATTTGGGTGGCCAATGAATTGGAAAAAAGGAATCTAAAAGCTACCTTTTTTTGTGTAGGAAATAATGCACAAAAATTCCCTGACACATATGCTGAAATTGTAAAAAGAGGCCATCGGGTAGGAAACCATACGATGCGCCATTTAAAAGGCTGGCAAACTCAAGATGAATTGTACATCGAAGATGTTAAAGAATGCAGTCAATATGTTCAGAGCAATTTATTTAGACCCCCATATGGAAGAATAAAAACAAAACAGGTGCGCAAACTAAAAGACAATTTTAAAATCGTCATGTGGAGCCTCTTGTCTTGCGATTTTGAAAAAAACTTGAATTGTCATGCAGCCTTAAAAGGCTTGAAAAAAAAGACAAAAAACGGTTCAATTGTGGTTTTTCATGATTCGACTAAAGCGGAAAAAAACCTAAAAAAAATGCTCCCTGAATATTTAGATTACCTCACCCAAAACGGTTTCTCATGCAAAACATTATAAGTTTCTTATTTTATTTAAGCCTAATTCTTTGCCTAGTTTATATTGGCATTTTATTCATCTACAGTTTTTTGCTTCAGAAAATCAAATCTGGACCAAACATTATTCCAGACAAACTGCCAAGTGTATCTGTATTGGTCGCTGCAAGAAATGAAGACCAAAACATAATTGATTGCCTACAGGCCTTAAACAATATGCAATACACTGAAGGGCAAATTGAAATTTTGATTGGGAATGACCAAAGTACCGACTGCACCCAAATGCAAGTGGAAGACTTTATCAAAGACAAGCCCAAGTTTAAACTCTTTAATCTTACAGGTAAAGAATTCCCTCAAACAAAAGGGAAAGCAAGGGTATTAGCTTTTCTTGCATCTCAGGCCAAAGGCGATTACTTTTTAATTACAGATGCCGATATTAGTGTTCCTGAACATTGGGCAGAAAACATGGTCGCAATGATGCTCAATAATGGGGCAGATATGTGCGGGGGCACCACCAATATAACCGCTGAAAAAATGCTCGAAAAATTCCAACAAGTTGATTGGTTGTATTTTATGGGCATCATCCATTCTTTTGCTGCAATGGGCAAGCCGCTAACCATTGTAGGCAACAACATGGGTTTATCTAAAAAAGCTTACGAGGCGACAGGAGGTTATGAACAAATCCCATTTAGCATAACTGAAGATTACGCCTTGTTTGATGCGGTAAGAAAATTAGGATTTAAAGTTGTACAGAATTTCAAATATGAAACCATGGTATATTCGAAGCCACTGGGTTCAATCAATGCCATTTTAAAACAAAGAAAGCGTTGGCTAACCGGAGGTTGGGACTTGCCTTTATATTACCACATTGTGATTTTTATTTTTGGCGCTTGGTATTTCGCCTTGCCCGTCTTATTGTTTTACAATTGGAAATTGGCTTTGTTATTACTCTTAAGTAAAGAACTCTTACAATTATTTCAATTCTTAAAAATCAACAAGCATCTTGGTATAAAAACCGAACATCCTTTGGCTGTATTTCTTTACGATGTCTATTTATTTGTTTTGATTCCAATTACTGCCATTTACTTCTTACTGCCTTCCAAAAATGTTTGGAAAGGGAGGAAGTACTAATGCAAAAGCAGTGAACTGGAATTTTAAGGCGTAAAAACTCGAAAAGAATTCCCTTAAATTCGCAGTATGCAATTGAGTCGGTTCATTGCGCTTAGGTTGGCCCTAGGCAAATACAAGTCATTTGCCTCTTTGATCATCAAATTGGCTTGGTTTGGCGTAGGCCTTAGTGTTGCTGTTATGCTTATATCCATTGCCATTGTGGTTGGATATAAAAATCAGATCAGCGAAAAAGTAATTGGTTTTGGAGGTGATATCGAAGTTCATTCCACAGGCACAACAGGCAGCTTCGATTACATCCAATTTTCTGATTCATTGCCAATTTTTCAAAAAATAAAAAACAATCCGAATGTCAGTTCAGTGAGTCCAGTAATGTCAAGACCAGGCATTCTCAAATCCAATGAAGAACTCGAAGGCATTGTATTTAAAGGCATTGATGGCCAATACGATCTTGAATTTTTAAAACGGAATTTAACCAGGGGTCAACTCCCAGGCTTTGGGGACAGCACACGAAAAAGAGAAATCATGATTTCAAAGGCTCTTGGCAAAAAAATGAAACTAGACACAGGCGATTTGGTGCGTATCTATTTTATCAATGAACCTGTTCGTGTTATTCCTTGCACAATTACGGGAATTTATGAAACAGGCTTAGAAGAAAATGATTTGTTATTTGTCGTTGGAAGCTTGCGCGAAATGCAAAGAATATTCGCCAACAAACAAAAACAAATTACCCATTATGAAGTTCAGACGAAAGACTTCAAGCAACTTGCGGCTAACACCAAGCAACTCAACAAATCATTGCCCCAAGAACTGAATGCTGAAAGTTTGATACAATTAAATCCTCAAATATTTGATTGGCTTGGCTACCTCGACCAAAACATTGTAATTATCTTAACCCTTATGGTTGTTGTTGCAAGCATCAATATGATTACCGCATTGCTTATTCTTATTATAGAACGCACCAACATGATTGGGATATTAAAGGCTTTGGGAACCAGAAACAGCGAGATCAAGCGCATTTTCCTCAACCATGCGCTCTACATATTGGTATTGGGTTTGGCCTTCGGAAACCTTGTGGGCTTGGGGCTTGCTTGGCTGCAATCAGAATACAAAATAATCACCTTGGCTCAAGAGACGTATTATTTGTCCTTTGTGCCAATTGAAATTAATGCGTGGATGGTATTGGCTGTTAACATAGGAACTATTGTCATCTGCATGCTGACCTTGCTCTTACCGGTTCGTTTAATCAGTAAAATAGAGCCCGTAAAGGCCATTAAATTTAATTAATTTTTTTACCAATAGGTGGATAAAACCGCTCAGCTTTTCATTAAATTTGCAAGACTTTGAATTACTCATTTGTACTTAAATTTTCGGCCATTCGCAACCTCAGCGATGCGCGTTATGCAGCTGGTTTTTGGGCGGATTTTATTGGCTTTAATTTCAACCCCGAACACCCTGCCTACATAGACCCTGCAAAAGCAAAAGAAATATCTGGATGGATAAACGGCCCAATAATAGTAGGCGAATTCGGACATCAACCTACAGAATGGATTAAAGATTTTATTGCAGCAATACCGCTGCAAGCCATACAAATTCCGAGTGACTATCCATTCCCTGAAATTTTCAATACCCCAAACTTGAAATTCATTATCGAAGTTTCAGACATCAACAAAAAAGACCACATAGCGAAAGCGGATATGCTTATTTGTTCTGACCCTGTAATTTACCATGCTTTAAAAATTAGCACAGACCATCCTGTTATTTATGAAAACATTCAAGTAGACACCGACGCGTCTGTCTTGGATGGCGTTGCGTTTGTAGGTGGAACTGAAGACAAACCAGGCACCAGAAACCAAAGTGAGTGGACCGATTTCTTAGAGAAGTGGGCCATCGAATAAGCCCTTAGACAAAACAGAACTTCAGGTATTTGATTTTAATGCCTTTTTCACGCCACATGTTTTCGTAGTAGGTCTTGATTTTTAATTCTTCTTGAAGGTCTTCTTTCTCATCGATATCAAACAACAATTCTTTCACCTGTGCATTAACTGGCTCCAGCGTTTTTAAAGTATATGCAAAAAGCAGATCGCTGTCGGTTTTTAAATTGACATTTTTGTGGGTGCCTAACAATTGAAAATAGCGGGCAATAAAATTCGGGCTGGTCAACCTTTGTTTTTCTCTTGGTTTTTGGGGTTGTGGATCAGGGAAAGTAATCCATATTTCATCCACTTCACCCACCTCGAAATAGTCGAGGATAAAATCAATTTGAATGCGGATAAACGCCACATTGTTCAGGTTGTCTTCAATAGCATATTTGGCACCTTGCCACATACGAGAAGCCTTCACATCGACACCCACAAAATTTCTTTCTGGGAACAAACGCGCCAAACCAACGGTGTATTCACCTCTACCGCAAGCCAATTCGAGCGTAATTGGATTGTTGTTCTTAAATACCTCTGAATGCCATTTGCCTTTCAGCTGATTGCGTGCATCAAAGGCATTGTCGAAGGTATTGTACTGGTCGAACTTTTTGAGTTTATTTTTTCCCATAAAAAGGTTGCAAAGGTAGGTTATAGATGGTCTTTATAAAAGAAAAAGCCCGCAGATTAATCGCAAATATTGTTTTTGCATTTACAGAGACAATGGTTATTTTTGCGAATCTTAAAAACGTACACATGAGAGAAATTCAATTTCGCGAAGCCCTTAGAGAAGCCATGAACGAAGAAATGCGTCGCAACGATCGTGTTTTTTTAATGGGAGAAGAAGTGGCTGAATATAACGGCGCTTATAAAGTAAGTCAAGGGATGCTGGCTGAGTTCGGCGCAAAACGTGTTATAGACACCCCGATTGCAGAACTAGGTTTTGCCGGCATTGCAGTTGGTGCAGCAGCAAACGGATTAATTCCTATTGTTGAATTTATGACCTTTAACTTCTCTTTGGTGGCGATTGACCAAGTAATTAATAGTGCCGCTAAAATGAACAGTATGTCAGCTGGCCAATACAAATGCCATATGGTGTTTAGAGGACCAACTGGTAGCGCTGGACAATTGGGCGCACAACACTCACAAAACTTTGAAAATTGGTATGCCAATACGCCAGGTTTAAAAGTTGTTGTTCCTTCAAATCCTTATGATGCAAAAGGTTTGTTAAAAGCGTCTATTCGCGATGGCAATCCTGTAATCTTCATGGAAAGCGAGCAAATGTATGGTTTGAAAGGTGAAGTACCAGAAGAAGAATACATCTTAGAATTAGGAAAAGCGCATATCGTTCAAGAAGGAACAGATGTAACCATCGTTTCTTTTGGCAAGATGATGTTAAGGGTATACGAAGCGGTTAAAGCTCTAGAAGCAGAAGGTATGAGTGTAGAGGTTATCGATTTAAGAACGGTTAGACCACTTGACCACGAGACCATTGTTAATTCAGTTAAGAAAACCAACCGTTTGGTTATTGTTGAAGAGGCATGGCCACTGGCTTCAATCAGTTCAGAGATTACTTACCAAGTTCAAAAGCATGCATTTGATTATTTAGATGCTCCTATAAGACGTATATGCAGCCAAGACGTTCCATTGCCATACGCTTCTACTTTGGTGGATGTGTATTTGCCAAGTGTTGCTAAAATTGTTGAAGCAGCGCAATCGGTAGCATACAAAAAGTAAAAAACATATTATTAAAAAGCCTGATTAATTCTATTAATCAGGCTTTTTTTATTTGCACCCAATTAAGTCTATGTTTCTCTTGCTGCTTAATTGTTCTGAAAGGAAAAAACATGTAGGTTTGTAGTCACATTCATTATGTCATTAAAAGACCACACACACACGGTTGCCGAGCGTTTTATGCGCTATGTTCAAATTGATACTGAGGCTGATCCAAATTCAGAGACACAACCTTCTTCAGAGAAGCAAAAAGATTTAAGCAGATTATTGGTTGATGAACTTATTGCTATGGGCATTAGCGATGCTGAGCTAGACCAATATGGATATGTTTACGCTACCATACCTGCTACGATTGACAAAGACGTTCCGGTATTGTGCTTTTGTTCGCATGTAGACACAGCACCAGACGTAACTGGTGCAAATGTTAAACCCGTATTGCATAAAAAATTCGATGGCAGTCCTATCCTATTTGCCGATGATGCTACATTAAGTTTGAGTATGGAAGACCACCCTTATTTAAAAGAAAGATTGGGCGACGATATCATCACTGCCGCGGGTAAAACATTATTGGGCGCCGACGACAAAGCCGGTGTTGCCATTATCATGGATTTGGCAGCGTATTTGATTAAACATCCAGAAATACCACACGGAAAAATTAGAATTTTATTTACCCCTGACGAAGAAATTGGGCGAGGCGTAAACAAAGTAGATATGGAAAAATTGGGTGCAGACTTCGGATATACTTTAGATGGCGGACCAAGAGGCGTACTTGAAGGTGAATCATTTTCAGCCGATGGCGCAACGGTAATATTTGAAGGCATTAGTGCACATCCGGGTTATGCCAAAGACAAAATGGTGAATTCTATAAAAATAGCATCCCATTTTATGGATTCATTACCAAAAGACTCATGGTGCCCAGAGCGCACCAGTGGCAGAGAAGCATTTGTACATCCCGTGCACATGGATGCTGCAGTTGAGAATGCCATTATTCATTTTATCGTTAGAGATTTTGAAACCAGCAAATTGGCTGAGCATGAAGCAAGATTGGAAGCGTATGCCAAAGCAACTTGTGCAGCCTTTCCTGGCACTAAATACAACTTTACAGTGAAAGAGCAATACCGCAACATGCGTGAGATGTTGGACAGACATCCTCAAGTGATGGCGCATGCTATTGAAGCATACAAAAGAGCGGGAATGAATCCTGTAACAGAGAGCATCAGAGGAGGCTCCGACGGATCCCGCTTATCGTTTATGGGCATGCCGTGTCCAAATATCTTTACAGGCGAAATGGCCATACATTCACGCAAAGAATACGTGAGTGTTCAGGACATGGAGAAAGCCGTAGAAACCTTGGTGCATTTGAGTAATATTTGGGCGGAGTAATGGATTGAGATTGGTTATTAATAAGCAATCTGAATCTCCAAGATATTCCGATTGCCTTCCTCTCCCGATAGCTATCGGGACCTCTTGTTTCACCCTGCATGGTGATTGTTGCTCTGAACAATCTCTCCTGCAGGGCTCTTGCTGTTAAAGCACATGATCATTTTTTGAGTGAGCACAACACAGCAGATGAAAGTCACAACCGAAATAATCTTCCGAAGATCGTTTTTGAGATTTTGGGCAGTGGCTGTTAGGCGCGCGAAATGAAAAAAAGCGCAGTGTGCTACTTGCACATGAGCATTTTTTGAATGAGCACAACGAAGCAGATGGCAGCCCTAAATCCCCGAAAAAAATGCGAGACCTTGTCGAGCCCCAAACAATCTTCCGAAGACCATTTTTGGGATTATGAGCAGCGGCTGTTAGGCGCGCGAAATGAAAAAAAGCGGAGTGTGCTACTTGCACATGAGCATTTTTTGAATGAGCACAACGCAGCAGATGGCAGCCCTAAATCCCCGAAAAAAATGCGAGACCTTGTCGAGCCCCAAACAATCTTCCGAAGACCATTTTTGGGATTATGAGCAGCGGCTGTTAGGCGCGCGAAATGAAAAAAAGCGGAG
>JBIISM010000012.1:0-80094 GCA_044341025.1 Bacteroidia bacterium
TGTGCTACTTGCACATGAGCATTTTTTGAGTGAGCGCAACGACACAGACGCCCGCTCATAATTTCAAAAATTAAAACCAGTCTTTCACTCTATCAAAGAACCCCTTCTCCCTCTTCGCATTCTTCGGCGAGAAGTTCTCTGAGTCTTTTAATTTCTTCAAAAGATCGGCTTCTTCGGCACTTACTTTTTTAGGAATCCAGATATGAATCATAATAAGTTGGTCGCCCGTATTGTATCCATTTACCTCAGGAAATCCTTTGCCACGAAGACGAAGAACTTTACCACTTTGGGTACCAGGTTCTATGCTTATTTTCGCTTTGCCATCGACGGTAGGCACTTCGATGCTGCAGCCAAGAATGGCATCAGTTACACTAATGGCAAGGTTATAAATAACGTGGTTTTCTTGGCGTTCAAGTTCTGGGTGTTTTTCCTCTTCAACAAGGATAAGCAAATCGCCATCGATACCACCACCAGGGGCAGCGTTGCCTTTGCCGCTAATGGACAATTGCATGCCCTCTTGCACACCTGCAGGTATTTTGATGGTTGTTTCAATTTCCTCATGCACCAAGCCATGCTCATTGGCCCCAACTGGCTTATTGGATAGGGTCTTACCGCTTCCGCCACAATGTGGGCAAGCAGAAACGGTTTGCATTTGACCTAAAAAGGTTTGGGTAATACGGTTCACTTGACCGCTGCCACGGCAGGTTGTACAATCTTTAAAAGTTGCCCCTTTTGCAAGTACCAGTTTGCGGTATTTTATTTTCTTTTCGACACCATTTTTAATGTCGATAAATGACAGTTTTAATTTGATGCGAATATTGCTTCCGACATTGGCGCGTGTGCGGCCGTTTCTTCCACCTTGTTGGCCAAAGAAATCGCCAAAACCACCACCACCGCCGCCCCCAAAAATATCTCCAAATTGACTGAATATATCATCCATATTCATGCCCCCACCGTATCCGCCACCACCTGAGGCTCCACCTACACCGGCGTGCCCATATTGATCATAGCGTTGCTTCTTTTGTGCATCACTCAGAACTTCATAGGCTTCAGCAGCTTCTTTGAACTTCTCTTCCGCTTCTTTGTTGCCAG
The DNA here is from genome assembly GCA_044341025.1 of Bacteroidia bacterium. GTDB lineage: Bacteria > Bacteroidota > Bacteroidia > NS11-12g > UBA955 > JABMMZ01. Next base: position 1,093 of record JBIISM010000012.1, read on the forward strand.
GGTTTTTATCTGGATGGAATTTGATAGCCATTTTGCGGTAAGCTTTTTTAATCTCATCCGCGGAGGCACTCTTTGTTACTTCGAGTATGTCGTAAAAATCTCTTTTTGCCAAAATATTATTTATTTATTCGCCAACTACCACTTTTGCAAACCTGATCACATGGCCATTAAGTGTGTATCCCTTTTCGGTTTCATCTATTACTTTACCAACCATATCCTCGCTAGGAGCTGGAATATTGGTGATGGCTTCGTGTAAATCAACATTAAACGATTCTCCAACGCTTTCAATGCTTTTTAGACCTCTAGCATTTAATATTGAATTGAATTGATTGTGTATCAATTCAACACCCTCTTTATAGGCTTCAAAACTGTTTGTAAGGCTTGATTTTTGTGCACGTTCAAAGTTGTCAATGACAGGCAATAAAGCCAACATGACATCTTTACCAGCGGTTTGAAGAATTTCGGACTTCTCTTTAATGGATCTGCGTCTGTAATTATCAAACTCAGCATACAATCTTAGATATTTGTCATTGGCCTCTAGCACTTGTTTTTTAAGCACTTCCAATTCATTTTCTTCTGTCTCTGCTGGGGCATCTTGAGGATTCTCCTGCAAAGGCAATTCTTGTTCTAGATTATCTTCTAAATTATTTAGCTCATCGGTCATACTTCACAACCTTATCAAAAACATTGCCAAGCCAATAAAACTGACACAATGTCGGACAATCCCTAAAAATAAAAGCAATTTAAAAATGCCTTGGCATTATTTCATTAAAACACTGACGTTCGCTTCCAACTCGTGGGTGTTATTGGCGCTGTATACTTGTTTACCGGCAGCATTAAAAACGATGAACTTTGGAAGTGTGGTTACTTTGTATTTAAGTGCCATTGGAGAATCGTATTTTTTAAAGTCACAGAAGTGGTCTTTCCAAGCCAATTCATCTTCTTCTATGGCCGATTTCCATGACGCATCGTCGATATCCAGGGAGATACTAGCAAACACAACTTTGGGGTTTAACTTAAAAGATTGGTAGACATGCAAAAGTGTTTTGTTTTCATTGCGGCTGTTTTTGCTCCAAGAGGCCCAATAATTTAGAACCACAATTTTACCCTTGTATTTGTTAAGATCAAAGGTATCGCTGTGTTTGATATTGATCGATAGGGCATCAACTTTAGTAAAGCCCTGAGAAAGCATAAAAGCAGCAATTAATACACTGAAAAGGAAAACAAACTTTTTCATAGCGATGGGGTGTTTTAATCAATTCTTACAATATCCGCACCAATTTGATTCAGACGCTTGTCAATGAACTGATACCCTCTGTCAATTTGCTCAATATTCTTAATGGTACTGACACCATTGGCACTCATTGCCGCAATGAGCATAGCAACCCCTGCACGAATATCTGGAGAGCTCATGGTAATGCCCTTTAAAAGCACTTTTTTATCTAAGCCCATAATGTTGGCGCGGTGCGGATCACAAAGAATGATTTTGGCTCCCATGTCAATTAGATTGTCTACGAAGAACAAGCGGCTTTCAAACATTTTTTGGTGAATAAGCACATTGCCTCTGGCTTGCGTAGCGGTGACTAAAATAATGCTGATTAAGTCTGGGGTAAACCCAGGCCAAGGCGCATCAGCAATGGTAAGTATACTTCCATCAATGAATGATTCGATTTGATAGTTCTTTTGAGAAGGGATATAGATATCATCGCCTCTGAATTCCATTTGAATGCCTAGACGTCTAAATGTATCGGGAATAACCCCAAGTTCGGCTATTTGGCAATTCTTAATGGTAATTTCGCTTTCGGTCATAGCCGCCAAGCCAATAAAGCTGCCAATCTCAATCATGTCAGGCAGCATGGTATGCTCGGTGCCGCCCAAAGATTCCACACCCTCTATTGTCAAAAGATTAGAGCCAATACCAGATATCTTAGCCCCCATGCGGTTTAGCATTTTACACAATTGTTGCAAGTATGGTTCACAAGCGGCATTGTATATGGTGGTGGTGCCTTCTGCTAAGGCTGCTGCCATTAAAATATTGGCAGTACCGGTAACAGAAGCTTCATCGAGCAACATGTAAGCACCCTTAAGACGACCATTTTCGGAAGAAACTTTATAAAATTGTTCATCGGCAAGGTATTCAAACTTAGCACCCAATTTCATGAACCCAATAAAGTGGGTATCAAGTCTTCTTCGACCTATTTTGTCACCCCCTGGTGAAGGAATATAGCCTTTTCCAAAGCGCGCAAGCAATGGACCGATTATCATAATTGAGCCCCGCAGTCCTGCCCCTTTGGCCTTAAAATCAGCAGAATTAAGGTATTCTAAATCGATGTTAGACGCTTTGAAAGTATATGAAGAATCACTTAACTTATTAACCACAACACCCAATTCCCCGAGAAGTTCAATTAGTTTAAGAACATCTCTGATTGAAGGAATATTGTGAATGGTAATTTCCTGATCGGTGAGTAAAACGGCAGACAATATTTGCAAAGCCTCATTCTTTGCTCCTTGAGGAATAATTTCACCTTGGAGTTTCTTGCCTCCTGTAACTTTAAACGTAGACATGCCGTTCTTATTTATTTTTTATAAAAATTCTTTTTGTTTTTGTTGTTGTGAAACTTGTTGTTGCTGCCTGGACCAGGGTGTTTGAAAAACTTCTTCTTCCTTTGTTCCAGTGTAATTTCAAGTTCTTCAGGGTTAATCTTTAGTTTGTTCTGTGAGATTACTTGAAGGTGCTCAGCCAATTGGGCATTGCTTAAATTTTCATTGTTCCAATTGCGTGAAGAATTGGTCATAAAAGAAGCCAAAAGATTTAAGAATTCACCTTGTAAATCAAGATTTTCAATGGCGGAGGCTTTGTTAACCATAAATTGCAAGTTTCGGCCATAAAATCTAAATTTAATGGGTTGAGAAGGGTATTCAATTTTCTCAGGCCTTTGGGCAATCTTGGCTATTTCAGGCATAGGATATGGTCCTTCAACATCCAATTTATAGTCGGAAATAATGTATAAATGATCCCAAAGTTTGTTTTTATAATCTGCTTGGTCCTTAACTGTAGGATTTAAAATTTCCATCACAGAGATAAGGGCTTCAGCCATTTTAAGTCGTTTGTCTTTATCATCAATAGCTAGAACATGTTCAACCATAACTTGGAAAGAACGGCCATATTCAGATATTATTAGTTTTTTGGCTTTTGTATTGTAATGGAATAATTCGGGCATATTTGCTTTTCAAAGGTAGATGTATTTCTCCATAATAAAAAAAACCTGCAAACATGTATTTGCAGGTTTTTTTAAATGAATTTATAAATTAATCTTTTTTGATTATTTCTTTGTTTTTGGGCACGAAAGTCAATGTGTGTGTTTTGCCATTGATTTGGAAACTCAATTTCAAATTATCGTTCTTCAACATAATGATATCAGATTTAACAACAGAAGTATCATTAGCTACAGGATAAGCCAAATCGCCATTTCCATTAGCGCCGAAGTTGATGGTGTTGTATTTGTCCTCAAAAGCCCATTTGCCACTTTGTTTCAATTTTTTGAATAATAAGTTATTTACACTGAATCCAGCTAGTATATCTTGATAAACGCGCGTGTCTGTAGCTGATGGAGACAGCAATTTATCTCCAGATGGAGAAACATAGCCATCAGCATAAGACATGTCCATAGAATAGTTGTAATTTCTAGTCATTTTAAATACCATCTCGATAGTATCACCTGCAGATTTGAATGATTTTTTGGCGGCAGCATCTTCAGTGCCATTAATTTGGTATCCTGAGATTTTCCATTCGTTTGCTACTCTGTCTCTTTTATTTCTCAAAGAAATTCCTGGGCCTTCCTCATATTTACAACCTGTGAATATAACAGCTAAGGCTGAAACAAGAACCAACGATAGATTTTTTAAACGTGTCATTTTAATTTAAATTTTGTGTATTATTTTATGCAAATATATAAATAACCTTTTTAATTGTCAAGGAGATTTTAAAATTAGAAATAGACCAATAATTTAATCATCCCTTTTGAGTTGTCTGAGTCCAAAGACATACTTTGGGTTTTGGGGCTCACTTCTTTGGTATCTGTAGTGGCTGTGCCTGCTGTAAAATCATATTGTTCGATGGTCTGCTTTGGTGCCGAATTGAATGTAAAATAAGGCCCGTAACCTAACTCACCTCCTAAATGAGAAATTTGGAGCTATAAAGTATTTCACACCCACAAACCCTCTAAAACCAATTGAAAATGAAGTAGATAACCCAAAATCCGTCAATCTTCTGAAACCTGTGTCCTAATTTTCTAATTTATTGCCAAAATAAGTAAAAAATGGATTGGCACTAATTCCAATGCAATAGTTTCCTTTTTGTGGCAAAATCAAAATGCCTCTTTAGTTTTTTAGCAAGGGCTGTTGTTGCCAAAAGCTGTTAAACTAAAAATAGATCCAATAATGATTAAGTATTTTTTCATCACACAAAACTATTGTTTTTTATGAATGTATCATCAATTTGGCAAATTTCAAGACCAAGGTTTTTTGACCAACTTCATCAAAATTTATTATTGCCTTTTTGTTGTCTCCATTGTCTTCAAGTTTTTGCACCGTACCCATTCCAAAGCGCTGGTGCTCAACCAATTGACCTTCTTTAATTTCGCTTGCATCATTTGGTTTGAAGTTTTCAGAAGATTTAATTTCTGGAAGAGGCCTCGCTGTTTGCTTTCCTACAAACAAACCATAACCTTTGCCAAAAGCCTTATCACTGCTGTTTTGTTTGGGTTGGAACAATGGCTCTCTTATGCCAGGAACTGCACTGTAATCAAGGTATTTTGCATCTATTTCTTCAATAAATCGACTGGGTTCACACGGAATTAAATTGCCGTACTTGAAACGGGAAGTTGCATAGGATAAAGTAAGTTTTTCTTCTGCACGTGTAGCAGCGACGTAAAACAGGCGTCGCTCTTCTTCTAATTCTTGACGGCTATTCAAACTCAACATACTAGGAAACAAATTTTCCTCCAATCCAACGACATAAACGTTTCTGAATTCAAGTCCTTTGCTGCTGTGAATAGTCATTAAGGTCACTTTATTGTTATCGTCATCATCTTTGTCTGCATCTGTGTACAGAGCGATATCTTGTAAGAAAGCAGATAAATCTTTTTCCTTTTCTGAAGTGTCATCTTCTGTAAATTCCTTCATGGCATTTAACAATTCCACTAAGTTTTCATGTTTCGATACCCCTTCAACTGTTTTATCTTCGTATAAAGTTTTAAGCAAGGTTGATTGTTTTGCAACATATTCAGCAATTTCATAGGCATTCTTGGTTTTCAACATGGTTTGGAAACTGCTAATCATCATATGAAAATCGCGCAAATGGGCAGCTGCGGCACCAAGTATGGGGTAACGGTGTACTTCGCTTAATATGCCCCAAATGGTTTTTTCATTTTCTGCGGCTAGAACCAAGAGTTTGTCAATGGTGGTATTCCCAATTTTACGCGCAGGATAATTGATAATCCGTTTAAGTGCTTCTTCGTCATTCGGATTTACAACCACTCTGAGGTAGGCAATCATGTCCTTAACCTCTTTTCTTTGGTAAAAACTCATGCCGCCATATATTCTGTATGGAATATTGAGTTTCCTCAAAGATTCCTCAAATGATCTACTCTGTGCATTGGTTCTATACAGAATTGCAAAATCTGAATTCGCCTTTTGCTTTTGATTTTTTTCCTCGAAAATGCTATTGGCAACCGCTTTACCTTCTTCATTATCACTTGGCGATTTGAAAATGGAGATCTTATCTCCCTCTGGGTTGTCGGTATAAATTTTCTTGTCTAATTTTTCTTTATTTTTGGCAATAATGCTGCTGCTGGCATTCACAATATTAGACGTACTTCGGTAATTGTGTTCGAGTTTAAAAACATTTAAATCAGGATAGTCCTTCTCGAAATTTAGGATATTGGCAATATTGGCGCCTCTAAACGAATAGATACTTTGAGAATCGTCGCCTACCACACAAAGATTTTCGTACATGGCGGCCAAACTTTTCACTATCATGTATTGGCATAAATTTGTATCTTGATACTCATCCACCATGATAAATTTAAATTTGTGCTGGTATTTATTTAAGGCATCGGGATGGCCTTTTAAAAGTGCATAGGTATTTAATAAAATATCGTCAAAGTCCATAGCCCCTGATTTAAAGCAGCGGGCTTGGTAGGCTGCGAATATTTTAGAAAGCAAAGGTCTACCAGTTGAAGAATCGGCTTCCAAAAGCTCAGGAATTTTAATGTATTCTTTTGCAGTAATTAAACTGTTTTTGCAATTGCTAATTCGGTTGTATACCACCCCTGGTTTGTATAGCTTTTCATCAAGGTTCATTTCCTTGACGATGGTTTTAATCAAACTTTTAGAGTCTTCCGTGTCATAAATGGTAAAATCCTTTGGGTAACCAATCTTTTCAGCTTCAACCCTTAAAATTTTTGCAAAGACAGAGTGAAACGTACCCATCCAAATATTTTTTGCCTCTCCACCCACAACCGTTTCAATACGGCGCTTCATTTCTTTAGCAGCTTTGTTTGTAAATGTTAGGGCTAAAATATTAAAGGCATCATTGCCTTGTTTAATGATGTGGGCAATGCGGTAGGTCAATACGCGTGTTTTTCCACTACCAGCACCGGCAATAATCATTACAGGACCTTTAATGCACATTGCGGCTTCGCGTTGTGTTTCATTTAATTTGTCTAAATACGGAGGATGGCTCATTTCGATAATATCCAAAATTTTACGGCTTAAAAAAAGTCCCAAGCGCATTAAATCCAGAATCCACAAAACTAAAAGAACTTTGTGATTTATTATTCACAAAGTTCTTTTAAGAATCAAGAAAATATAAACCCCTGAGGTCTTGAATTTTAGAAATTTCCCCTTAAAGTCAGCATCAGATTTCTGCCAGCTGCACTGTAGCCAGAAGAAAATGTTCGGTAGTGTTGGTCCAATAAATTCTCTAATGCCAATTGCACTTGTAAAGTTTTATTGATTTGATAGAATCCTCTGACATTAAGTGTGCACCAAGCAGGATTATACCCTTTTACAGGATCTGCTGAATACATGGCATTGTCTTCACCAATTAAACTGTAATCGGCCGATTTTTTAGCGCCATTAAAAACGGCGAAAAACTCAGCTTTCCATTTGCTGTGTTTGTAAACCACTCCGAAACGGCCAAATACAGGTGAAATATGATCTAATGGATAATCGGTGGTATCGGTTTTAATTCTCGCAAACGTATAGTTAACACTTCCACTGAAACTCAACTTTTTGTTGATGTCATAATTCATTCCTAAATATCCTCCATAAATGTAGGCATTTTGAGCATTTTGGGTCGAATAAATTTGACTGTTAACGCCATCAAAAGTAATGGTGTCTTTTCCATTCAATTGAGACCGACCGAGGGTTAAGGCATTGCTGTATTTGGAATAGTATCCATTCACTTCCACATTTAATTTTTTCTTAAATGTTTTGCTAACGGTTACATCCAAATTGGTGGTTTGCTCAGGTTTAACAAAAGCATTGGGAATAATTACCCTTCCTTTTATACTTTCAAACACTTTGGTTAAATCGTCTACATTGGCTGCTCTGAAACCGGTAGAGATTGTACCTGCAATTTTTAAATCATTTTTACCTAAATACACCAATCCTAAATTGCCACTGGTGTTCTGATTGTTTTGTTCTATGCTATTGCCCAAGAAAGGGAAGAAGGATTTGTCGTTAAAATTAGATTTCAAATAGGTGCTTGTGAATCTGATTCCTGTGTTTAAAATTAAACGTTTAGAGAAGTACGCACTTTGTGTTGCATACAAAGCCATAGTTCTCATAACAGAACCACCATCAGGGTAACGGGTACTTTGTTTGGTAATGGCTCCAGAATTTATATTTTCTCCGCTGGCTCTTGATTGAACACCGTTGTGTGTCATTTCAGCGCCATATCTCAACTCACTTTTAGGGCTAATTTCTTTTTGAAAATCGGCATTGAAACTGCTTACTTTAACATGCTCATTTCTGTGTATGAGATTAGCACTTCCAAATGCTCTATTGTGTCTACTTTCTTTCATGTCTTGGTATGCGATAATAACATTCGCTTGATCAAAGGCAATAGACTTCCAAATGATTGCCAATTTATAAGAGAGCATGGTTCTGGTTTGAGGCCCATAATACCATTCAGCTTGGGCTGGTTTACCATTGCTAATTTCGGATAGCCTGTCATACCTCGGCACATCACTGGTATTTGAATGTTGCACATTGAGCAAATGGCTTACATATTTATTTTGTTGGAACAAGACCTTTTGCATGAAGTCCCATTGTTTGTAGCCTGTGGGATTTTGCACAAATGAATCTGCATTCATCACCATACTGTCTTTGTTTCCAAAACGTTCCGTATAAAAAGTTCTTCTTCCCCAGCTTTCATAGCCTTTGGTTCCGCGTTTACCGATCGTCATATCACCGAAGTTGCTCACCGTTGCAGAACTTAAAAACGCCCATTTTTTCAAACCGATGTTGAAATCAAAGTGGCCCGTTTTCTCCTTCATTGCGGTACCGAAACGGGTAAAAGCCATGGCTTTAATTAAGGTTTTATTGCCTGTAGCAAGCAAAGGATTTTTGGTGTAAAAGTGCACCACCCCTCCCAAGGCATCGCTGCCATAAACCACAGAACCTGGACCAAACAGCAATTCCGTTTTATTTAACATGTTGTTGTCAACGCTTAATACGTTTTGAAGGTGACCCCCTCTGTATATGGCATTGTTCATGCGCACACCATCGATAACCATCAATACTTTATTGGCTTCGAAACCCCGCATGGCAATACTACCTCCACCCATCTGGCTTTTTTGGATAAATACTCTGCCACTTTGTTGCAAAACATCGGCAGTATTGGCTTGACCCATGAACTGCATTTGCTTCTGATCAATGACCGCTATTTGTTGGGCAACATCACTGGATTTTTCTTCAAATTTGGAAGCAGAAACAACATAGCCATTGATGTCGTATGAACGTTCTGCCAATAACACAGTGTAGTTCAATGCTTTTAGTTGATCACTGTTTATTGAATCACTGAAGTAACCGATTCTTGAGAAAACGTAAATCCCATTTTTACCTACTGCCACATTTGCAAAATCCACTTGACCTTTTGCGTTGGTCTTTTGATTGTTAATAGTAACACCTTCTAGTGCTTGTAAATTAGACTTGTCTTTAACCGTAATGGTTTGGGCGAAAGCCTGAACACCCAATATAAATATTGCGAATAATAATTTTATTTTCATTGTAAATTAAATTGAATTGATAAAGCATTTTACCGAAATAAAATGCTTAGAAAATTCAAACACTGTGTTGGTGTTTGAAAATGATAAATTAACTCAATTTAATTGGCGGCCTAAACAAAGAAGCTGCATATTGATTTTTATATTCAATGCAATTCAAATTACAAAACCCTTGTTTTAGAGATTTAGTTGCTCTCTCATCATTTTTGAACAATTTAGAAATCATACAAAACTTTTTAAGCAAATCATCTAAAACAGTTTTTTGCTTTTTGTTTTTTTCTAAGGATTTATAAAGTTGAATTTCCTTTTTGTCATTGATACAATGGTATATTTTACCTTCTGTAGTTTTCTCTACTCTAACAACATCATACTTTTCATCGTCCAAAAAGAATTCTTTTGAATGTTCCCATTCTGCATTTTCAAGATCTTTTTCTGAAAACTTAGTTAAATCAGAATTGTGTAATCCATTTTTCAACTCAGCCTTCATTAAAGTTTTAACAGCCTTCTTGTGCTTTCTGATTTCAGAAATGGTGTATAAAGAAATGAATCCTGACTGCACCAAAAGCGAAGAAATAAACACCAATATGACTGCAGTTTTAAACACGAATAAGTGGCAAATATAAGTTATTTTTTATTCAGTTAAAATTAACCGACCTTTGCAGGTCAAAATCAAGCATGGACCAATCGGAAAACATAGAGATAATAGGCGCAGCAGAGCATAATTTAAAGCATGTAGATTTAAGTTTTCCGCGCAACAAGTTGGTGGTTTTCACCGGACTAAGTGGAAGTGGAAAATCGAGTCTCGCTTTTGACACCATTTTTGCCGAAGGTCAAAGAAGGTATTTGGAAACTTTCTCTGCCTATGCTCGACAGTTTATCGGCGACATGAAACGGCCTCAGGTTGATAAAATAAATGGACTATCACCAGTTATCAGCATTGAACAAAAAACAGTTAGCAGAAATCCCCGTTCTACAGTTGGGACCATCACAGAGGTATACGACTTTCTTAGACTTTTATTTGCCAGAGCCGCTGATGCCTACAGCTATTTGTCTGAAAAGAAAATGGTTCGTTTTAGTGAGGCTCAAATATTAGATTTAATTATTGAACAATTTAGCCTTAAAAAAATAACCGTTTTAGCCCCAGTTATCAAAGGCAGAAAAGGACATTACCGTGAACTTTTCGAACAAATTCGAAAACAAGGCTACCGCAAAGTTAGAGTGGATGGAAAATTAATGGAGATTGAAGTGGACATGCAACTTGACCGCTACAAAATCCACGATATTGATGTGGTTATAGACCGCATTGAACCTAGCGATGCCAACAAAACACGCATACACGACAGCATCAAAACAGCGTTTAAAGTAGGCAAAGGCACTTTATCCGTGATGGACAATTCCGATGATAAAGTGTATTTCTACAGCCAGTTTTTAATGGACCCTGAAACAGGCTTGAGTTATGACGAACCACAGCCCAATACCTTCTCATTTAACAGTCCTTATGGCGCTTGTCAAAATTGCAATGGATTAGGTATTGTGAGTGAAGTAGCTGTTGAGAATATTATTCCCGATAGGAGTAAAAGCATCAACAAAGGTGGCTTGTTGCCAATTGGCGAATTGCGTGAAAATTTCACTTTTGCACAGTTGCGCGGATTGGCTAAAAAATTTAAATTCAGTCTGGCCGACCCTTTGGAAAAACTCTCAGAGGAAATCATTGATGTGATAATGCACGGAAGCGAAGAGTCGTTTCCAATTACCTACACCAATTATGAGCTAAAAACAATCAACACTGAAACTGTTTTTAGAGGCATCATACCAATTATCGAAGAACAATACTACGAAGGCAAGAGTGATTCTTTGAGCAAATGGGCTGAAGAATTCATGCACAGCAAAGCCTGTCCGGTATGTGAAGGTAAACGCTTGAAAAAAGAGGCCCTTTTCTACCGATTTGAAAATTTAAACATTGCCGATTTGTCGATGATGTCCATTAAAGAATTGAGCAAATGGTTGGACACGGCATTAGATAAGTTGAGCGACAGACAAAGAATCATTGCAGCCGAGATTATAAAAGAAATTAAAACCCGTGTTGGTTTTCTTTGCAATGTGGGACTCGATTATTTAACCTTGAACAGCCCTTCCAACACCTTAAGTGGTGGTGAGGCTCAGCGCATCCGTTTGGCTACACAAATTGGCTCACAATTGGTAAATGTCTTGTATATCTTAGATGAGCCAAGCATTGGTTTGCATCAAAGAGACAACGAAAAACTCATCAATTCACTTAAAGAATTGCGCGACCTAGGCAATTCTGTTATTGTTGTTGAGCACGATAAGGACATGATCGAACAATGCGATTACATTGTAGATATTGGTCCAAGAGCTGGAATTCATGGTGGAAAAATTTGCGCATTTGGCACTTACGATGAATTCATTCAATTGGATTCTATAACCGCGCAATACATCAATGGCAAGAAAAAAATTGAAGTACCATTAAAACGCCGCAAAGCGGGCAAAGAAAAGCTAAGCTTAAAAGGATGCACAGGCCATAACTTAAAGAATGTTGACATCGATATTCCTTTGGGTATTTTTGTATGCGTGACAGGGGTTTCAGGAAGTGGTAAATCGTCTTTGATCAACGAAACCCTTTACCCTATTTTGGCCAAACATGTCTACAACAGCAAATACCAAGTGCTGCCGCACAAAAGCATTTCAGGCCTGGAGCATATTGACAAAGTTATTCGAATAGACCAAGCACCTATTGGAAGAACACCAAGAAGCAATCCGGCTACGTATACAGGTACATTTAGTGATATAAGAAATTTATTTGCCATGTTGCCAGAAGCGAAAATAAGGGGCTATAAACCTGGAAGATTTTCATTTAACGTGAGTGGCGGCAGATGTGAAGCCTGTAAAGGTGGTGGTTACAAAATAATCCAAATGAATTTCTTGCCTGATGTTGAAGTGCTTTGCGACGTGTGCAATGGCCGTCGATACAACAGGGAGACATTGGAAGTGCGTTATAAAGGCAAAAGCATCAACGATGTTTTGGACATGCCCATTGAACAGGCCGTTGACTTTTTTGACAACATGCCAACGATTAGCAGAAGATTACAAGCGTTAAAAGATGTTGGTTTGGGGTACATTACACTAGGACAATCGTCGACCACTTTGAGCGGAGGAGAAGCCCAAAGGGTAAAACTGGCGGAAGAGCTCGCCAAAAAGGACACTGGAAAAACCTTTTATATATTGGACGAACCTACCACAGGTTTGCATTTTGAAGATATAAATGTATTGCTGCATGTTTTGCAGAAGTTAACCGATAGGGGCAATAGTATTTTGGTTATAGAGCACAATATGGATGTTATAAAAGTAGCAGATTATATCATCGATTTAGGCCCTGAAGGCGGCAGCGGTGGAGGCGAAATTTTAGCTGTTGGCAGCCCAGAGGAAGTTATTAAAGTAAAAAAGAGCCACACTGCTAAATTCTTAGCAAAAGAACTAAAAGCATAAATGGTAGATATAGAAGGACAATCATTCAAGAGCATTGACTTCTCAATAGAAGGTTTTAAAAAAGGAGAATACACTAAATGTGTATTTACCCAATGCAATTTATCGGAACAAGATTTAACGGATTCTAATTTTTCGGAATGTGAATTTCTAATATGCAATTTAAGCATGGTCAATTTGCATAGCGTTGCTTTTCGGAATATAAAATTCAAAGATTGTAAATTATTGGGTGTTCACTTTGAACATTGCAATGAATTTTTATTTGAAGTGGGATTTGAAAACTGCCAATTGGATTTATCCTCTTTTTACAAATTGGGTTTAAAGAAAACCATTTTCAAGAACTGCAGCTTGCATGAAGTTGATTTTACTTTATGCGATTTGACTCAGGCTGTATTTGAAGAATGCAGTTTGATGGGCGCAACATTTGACAACACAAAACTAGAGGCTTGCGATTTCAGAACAGCCGTTCATTACGCCATTAATCCTGAGATTAATAAAATAAAAAAGGCGAAATTCTCTGTTCAAGGTTTACCCGGTTTGTTATACCAATACGGTATAGAAGTGGAGTAATTTATTTATTTCAAAATAAAGGTAGGGGGACAAAATCATCCGCCCCAGCTACTCTAATTTTATTTTACGAAAAATGATTATCTTTGGGCCTTTAATATGGAAAATTCGCAATCATTACAACTCGTTGAACTTAACGACCTTCACATTTCCCTTGGTGGCAAAATGGTGCCATTTGCTGGCTTTAACATGCCGGTTCAATACAGCAATTTGATTCAAGAGCATTTGGCTGTTCGCAACAATGTTGGTGTATTTGATGTGTCTCACATGGGTGAGTTCTTTTTGAAAGGTGAGAAAGCATTGGATTTAATCCAATTGGTTACCAGCAATGACGCGTCAAAATTAAGTGATGGCAAAGTTCAATACTCTTGCTTGCCGAACAATACGGGTGGTATTGTAGACGATTTGTTGGTATACCGCCTCAGCGCTACAGAATATTACTTAGTTGTAAATGCATCAAACATTAAAAAAGATTGGGATTGGATTGCCTCACACAATACCTTTGGGGTTCAAATGGAAAACTTAAGTGATAACTTAAGCTTGTTTGCAGTTCAAGGTCCTAATGCCATTAAAGTTATTCAAAAATTAACAGAAGTCGACTTAGCTCCCATGGAGTATTACACCTTCAAAACTGGCACTGTTGCTGGCTGCGAGCATGTTATCATTTCAAACACTGGTTACACTGGGGCAGGAGGATTTGAGTTGTATGTAAACAACAAGGATGCCCGTAAATTATGGGATGCTGTGTTTGAAGCAGGTAAAGAATTTGAAATTTTACCGTGTGGATTGGGATGCAGAGATACCTTAAGGTTAGAAAAAGGCTTTTGTTTGTATGGCCACGACATTAATGACAGCACCTCTCCTATTGAAGCTGGCTTGGGTTGGATTACCAAATTCACAAAAGACTTTGTAAACAGCGCCTACCATAAATCTTTAAAAGAAAATGGTGTTTCCAAAAAACTAGTTGGCTTTGAGATGATTGAGCGTGGCATTCCTCGTCAACATTACAACATAAAAGACGCAGCCGGTGCGCTTATTGGCGAAGTAACTTCAGGAACACAATCTCCAAGCTTGAACAAAGCAATTGGATTAGGGTATGTTGATATTGCCCACAGCCAAGTTGGAACTGAAATTTTTATTGAAGTGCGCGAAAAAGCCATCAAAGCGGTGGTTTGCAAAATACCATTCTTATAAAATATTAATATCATGAACAAATCCATCATTTTAAGCCTGATTTTAGCGTTAAACGTTATTAGTTTATCTGCAGTAACTAAATTTGACGAGCCAGTAACAAAAAATGGCTTATACAAGAAGATGTTCCATCTAAATCCAATGGCGCTCACCATTGGCGGATTTGAAATGGGTTATGAGAGACCAACAACGAAAAAAGAGTCTTTTTATGTAAATGCAGGTTATTACTTAAGTGCTGAAGCAGGTGCTTTGGATTTGAAAGATGATTATTCAAATATGAGTGGTTTTCGCATAGAAGCGCAGTACCGATTTTACAGAAAACCCAACAACTACATACGCAATGTGTATTTGGCCCCTTTTGCAAATTTCAAAACGGTTTCTGCAGAGCATATTAATTATACTTACAACAATTTACCGCCTTATACCTCCACCCAAGTGGTTCAAAAATACAGCGCAACAACGGTGTCATTCGGTTACATGTTGGGCATGCGCAGATCTGTATTCGAAAACATCTATATGGATTTGGTTATCGGCGGTGGAATATTCCTTCCTGTTTCGGGCGATTACCACAACGAATTGAACATCCCATTGTTTAGCCCCTACCAAAAAGGCGTTCAGTTCAAAGCCTCTTTTGGCTTCAGTATCGCTCTGTAAATCTGTTTGTCTTATACCCTTATGTCTAAGACAAGAAACATAGCCCTTTTCATTTTTCTTAGCTTATTAAGTTCATGCTTTGAAGCGGTTGAAGAAATTACCTATACCACTGAAAAAGCGGGCAAATACACCCTAACAATAAATTGCAGTCAAAGTAGGGATAAAATATCTGCCATGATGAAATTGGACACTTTCATGGGAAGAAAAATTCCAAAGCTTTATGAAATAGATAGCCATATGGGGGCAGCCGCCTATAAGCTAAAAAACACCCCTGGCATTCACAATGTTTATTATACATTTGATGAGCAACAATACATTGCCGTTGTAAAATTTGATTTTGATTCAACAACAGCATTGAATAAAGCCATACACAATGCTTTGGAGACAAGCAGCGACAAAATAAAATTTCCATACATTCAAGTATTCTCAAAAAAGAATCATGAGTTTCAGCGCATCAACACCCCTGGAGATAGTTTAATTCAAGTGGCTGCAAAAAGTGGTCTTGGACTATTTAACAATGCCAAAGTCACCTGCATTTACAGATTTAAACAAGACGTGGTATCCTCCAAGAACAGCTTGTCAAAAATTTCTCAAAACAAGAAAGCAGTGATGATTCAATACAAATTCACTGATTTGATCAAAAACCCAAACCTTTTCAAAAACACGATTATTCTAAAATGAAATTATTATATACCCTTTTATTCTTAGCTCTTAGCCTTATTTCAAATGCACAAAATGCTTACGAGTATGTGCCTGCTTCTGCTCAAATTGTTTTTAGCATGAACCTAGAACAACTCAACAAAAAGAGTGGTGACATTGACTATTTAAAGTACTTAAAGCCAATACTAAAATCGCAAAGTTATGGGTATTATAATGAAGGTTGTGAATTGATAAACATCAATGATGTTTTGTTCAACACCTCTACCTACGGACTTAATGCGGCTGAAAATGTCATTATGTACAGAATAACTGTTAACAAAAGTAGTGGCTATGTATTTGTTTTCACTCTAAAGAATCCTGAAAAGTTCGAGTCACAATTGATGGCAAAATGTGAAAACAAAAAATCAATCCAAAAAAGAAGTACAGTGAATGGCAGTTTCTATTTAAGCGATAAAGAATCTGTTGCCATCAATGGCAACATCGCAGTGGTTTTTAACAAAGACTATAACTATTACGAATCTACTAATTCCAGCATCAGCCAAACGGAAGCTTACGATTCGACCTATAAGGTTGACAAGCGAAATGACAATTACAGAGTTGATAGTTTGTATTTCGAGCTGCTAAACTCAGGAAAAATTAGCAATTACCCTGAAAGCACCGAAGACATATTGGACTTGTCGGATACCACAATAGCCTTTTTAGCCAACAAAAGACACGAAGAACAAATTCAAGCAATTTTAGAATTTAAATTTAAAGACTTGCTGTATACCATGGAAAGTTTTGTGCAAGTGCAAGCAAATGGAATTTACAAGAACAGAAATTTCAATAAAATCATTTCACAGCGCGACGATGCAAGTGTTTTTATAAACAGCAGCAGTTTGCTTTACCAGTCAAACTTTTCAATGAATAATCTTTTATGGGGCAGCGATATGTACAAAAGCGGAATAGGCAATACCAATCAAAATCTTTTAAGCTCGGGCATCAATGCCTTCTATTCGATAAACTTTTTTAATGGTGCTGCATCTATACAATTCAAAAGCACCTACAACGACAAAGCTTTTACCTACATCAAATCGATGTTCGATGTAAAACAGAACAAAAAACTTCTAAAATACATCGACGGGAAAAACCTTTTGGGTTACATGTCAATTGCTGTCAACAATAAAGAACTCGGTCGGTTTTATGGCGATTTGTATGCCGAGATACTTAACAATCTACCCCAGACAAGTACTAATAATTATTTAGAAAATATCGCCCCAGCCATGCAATTGGCGTATGCTTTTATTGACAAAGAAATGCTATACAACACCATTGATGGGCGAGCAATCATCGCTTGTACTGGATTTGAAAACATGAAAGTTAAATTCAAGACTTATACTTATGACGACGATTTTAACCGAAAAGAAGTAACAGAAGAGCGCTTAGAAAAACAGGCTAAAATGCTGGCAGTAATGTCTATCGGCAACTACGACAATGCAAAAAAACTATTTGACATCATTTGCAAATTTAATGTGTTCACCAAGCTAAGAGACAATGTCATTACCCTAAAAGCTTTAAATGGGATGCCTTTTAATTTATACATGGTTTTAAAAGAGGATGCATTTATCATTACCAACGATGCCAATATCGCATTGAATGAAAACAAATTCAACAACTTGAATGAGGCTGATAAGAAAAACATCATGTCTCACAACCTAGCAATGAATATAAAAATTCAAGACGTGATGGCTAAAATGAAAGAGTTTTATCCAAACGGAGAAGATGGCGGCATGTTTAAATTTATGGAGAGCTACGGATTAATTGAAATGGCAGACTCAAAACCTGCGGACAATATGTATGGCGCAAGCGCTGTTTTACATCTTAAAGATGGGTCTGAAAACTCTTTATACATTCTTTTAAAAACAATGCGCGCAATGCGTTAATATGAATATCAAAAAAGCCATCCTTATAACGCTTAGCGTTTGCATTCTAATTGGAGTGGCTTTGTATTCATACCGCTATTATCTCTTAAGCAAAACGTCTCATTTAGCTGAGTATATTCCAGCTGATGCGCAGACAATAGTATACCTGAATACTCGGGTTATCTATAAAATCTTCCCAAAGTCGGGGAAAGGCGATTTGAAATTTTTGAAAAACAATCCATATTTCAAGAACATTAAAAATCCTTTGACGATAGGCATCGATTTTACCTCTGATGCAGCCTATGTAGAATTAGAGAATACCCGTTTTTTTTTAGTCTTAATTAGCGACCTTGAAAATTTCGAAAACACGCTTAAAGAAATAGGTCCCGAAGTTTTTACACAGCCACTAAAAGGGAAAGCATATTCTAGTGTGATCAGTCGAAACGATTCTTTTCAATTGGTTTGGAACGAAAAAGCCTTGGCCATTGTACCAAAACAATTTGCAAATAATGATCTGGAAAAGATTTTCAAAACAGACCTTAATTTCCAAAACACAAATGAATTCAAACAGGTAAAAGACGACAGTGCCGCTTTTTGGTTTTATACAAAAAACGCGAGATTAGAACCGATCAAAGGCAAAACAATTAGAGGCTCAGGCTATTTCAAAAATGGAATAGAAATATTTGCAAGTGAAAGCATTGGCAACAAATTAAAAAAGAACATTCCTATAATAAGTTCCGACTCTAATTACTCAATATTCTCGGCCGACAAAAACGAAACCTTTATCAACAAATATTTAAGCGAAATAAGTATTTTGTTATTAGGTGCGGCAGATGACAATATAATGACGGTTAACTTTAACCGTGCAGATAAAACCTTGTTAATTGGCGGCAATAAACGCGTTGAAAAAAAATCCATCAGCTATGCCTACGATGAGAATTTTAACAAAAACCAAGTGATCAAAAGCAGTTACGACACCATTCGTTTGGCTACACTTAGTTACAAGTATTCAGGCCAAAAAAATACATTTCAAATAAGCAATGCCAATGTGTGCGACTCATTTAATGTTCCAAATACGCCTGTTGAATACAGCGCTTATTTAAATTTCAACCAATCAGCCTTGAAGCAATATTTCCCTTCTGCACTTCAATACCAAGTTCTATATATCCATTCGCAGAGAAGCAATAATATTGAGTACTATTTTAAAATTAATAGCAGCAATTGGAAAACAATTTTAAAATCAAAACTGTTTTAGTGTCCAAAATAATGCAATCAATATAAAATTGATTGATATAATTATTACACAATAATCTATTCGAATGGTCAATAAAGAGTATTTTTGCATCAAAATAAAGAGGCAGTGTCAGACACAATAAAACACGAACAACATGTAGTCATTAAGTTTGCTGGAGACAGCGGCGATGGTGTTCAATTAACGGGAACACAATTTGCCGAAACCAGTGCTTTATTTGGAAATGACATTGCAACCTTCCCTGATTTTCCGGCAGAAATTCGCGCGCCTATAGGTACTTTACCTGGTGTTAGTGGATTTCAAATCCATATTGGCAGCAACGAAATCCTTACGCCTGGCGACACCTATGATGTTTTGGTTGCGTTGAATGCAGCTGCCTTAAAAGTTAATCTCAAATTTTTAAAACCAAACGGCATAATAATAGCAAACAGCGATGGTTTTGACGACAAGAACTTGCGCTTGGCAAAGATTGACGAAAATGACAATCCTTTGCACAATGGCAGTTTGAATGCCTACCAAGTGTTTACTGCAGATATCACCAAGCTAACAAAATCAGCTGTTGCAGAATTTTCACTAGGAAACAAAGAAGCTGAGCGCTGTAAAAACATGTATGTTTTGGGTCTGGTGTATTGGTTGTTCGACCGCAACATACAGCACACTATAAACTTTTTAGAAAAACAATTTTCTGTAAAAGAACTGCTCGCAAAATCAAATATTAAAGCCCTGCAAGCTGGCTATCATTTTGGAGAAACCTCTGAAATGTTTGGCAATAGATTCGAAATCGCTGCTGCAGTATACGCCAAAGGAACCTATAGAAGCATCAACGGAAACCAAGCAACAGCCTTAGGTTTATTGGGTGCCTCAGTTAAGTCTGGAATACCAATATTTCTAGGCACCTACCCTATTACCCCAGCATCAGACATCTTGCATGAATTGTCAAAACACAAAGGATTTGACCTCATAAGTTTTCAAGCGGAGGACGAAATTTCAGGAATTTGTGCAGCTATAGGCGCCTCATATGGTGGGCGTTTGGGCGTTACCACAAGCTCAGGGCCTGGCATTGCCCTAAAAACTGAAGCCATTGGTTTGGCCACTATGCTTGAATTGCCTTTGGTTATTTGCAACATTCAAAGAGGCGGACCATCAACAGGCTTACCTACCAAAACAGAGCAATCTGATTTGTTGCAAGCATTATACGGAAGAAATGGAGAATGTCCTTTGGTGGTCATAGCCGCATCAACACCGGCAGATTGCTATGAGATGTCATACATGGCCGTTAAGATAGCAATAGAACACACAGTCCCAGTTATGTTTTTAAGCGATGGTTATCTGGCAACTGGTGCCCAGCCATGGATGATTAAAACCTTGAATGAAATGCCTGAAATCAGTTCGCATTTTATCCGCAAAGCAGATGAGCGCAAACCATATCAACCTTATGCCCGCAATGAAAACCTTTCCCGTGACCATGCCGTGCCAGGAACCCCAAGAATGGAGCACCGTATTGGCGGATTAGAAAAGGAAAACATTACAGGGAATATTAGCTACGATGCAGCAAACCATGAACTCATGGTAAAACTGCGCGCACAAAAAGTTATGAATGTAGCAGATACTATACCTCTTCAAACTTTTGAGCATGGCAACAAAGATTCTAAAGCACTTATTATTGGTTGGGGTTCAACTTTTGGAAGCATATCTACAGCAACAAAAGAATTGCGCGAAGAAGGCATAGACATTGCGCATATCCATTTAAAATACATCAACCCATTGCCATCAAATCTTGGAGAAATGATCCAAAATTTTGATAAAGTTTTTGTAGCCGAATTAAACAACGGGCAATTGATTCGTTTGATTAGAGACAAGTTTTTAAAGGATGCAAAAGGGATTAATAAAATCCAAGGCCAACCTTTTCAAATTACAGAGATTAAAGACATCCTTAAACACAATCTTCAATAATGGAAACCGCACATAAAACAATATTTACTTCGAAAGATCTGGAGACCGATCAAGAAGTGAGATGGTGCCCAGGTTGCGGAGATTATGCCATCTTGAGCAGTTTAAAAAAGGTTTTACCAGAACTAAACCATTCCAAAGAAGATTTTGTATTTGTCTCGGGAATTGGATGTTCTTCACGCCTACCATACTATATGGACACTTACGGCATGCACTCCATTCACGGTCGTGCAACTGCAATAGCCTTGGGATTAAAAACCAGCAGGCCAGAGTTAAGCGTATGGGTAATTACAGGTGATGGGGATGCTTTGAGCATTGGCGGAAACCATCTAATTCATACCTTAAGAAGAAACCCAAATTTAAATATTTTGTTGTTTAACAACCAAATTTATGGTTTAACCAAAGGACAATATTCTCCCACCAGTGAGATTGGAAAAATAACAAAATCATCGCCAATAGGAACGGTAGATAGCCCATTTAATCCGATTGCTTTGGCTTTGGGTGCTAATGGTACTTTTGTGGCAAGGACTTTAGACCGCGACCCTAAGCACCAACAAGAAATATACAAACGCGCCTACCACCACACAGGTTGTTCATTTGTTGAAATTTATCAAAACTGCAATGTTTTTAACGACGGTGCATTTGAAATAATGACTGAAAAAGACAGCAAGCCATTTTCAACTATTTTTGTGGAACATGGCAAACCCTTGGTTTTCGCGAATGGCACAAAAGGCATCACCTTAGATGGTTTGCAGGCTAAGGTTATTGATTTAACAGATGAAAATACCAATGGTCTTTGGATACACGATGAAAAAGACCCCATGAAGGCCTACATCCTTTCCCGTTTCTTCGACAACGATGCATTGCCTCGGCCATTTGGTGTTCTATTTGCCGATTCTAGCAAGCCTTGTTTGGAGACCCTGATACAAGACCAACTGAAAGATAAACGCATAGAAAACAAGACCATAGCTTTCAATGATTTGTTAAAATCCAGAAACAGCTGGGAGGTGCAGTAATAAGCCCACACCTTTTTCTATCGATTTGGTTTCCCTTTCTGAATGATTTAGCTTTAATTTGCGTCAACAAAAGTTGATATGAAATTAATCTTTACTTTATTTACAATTGCTATTAGTGCAATAAGCTTACACGCTGGAGATACTACAAAAGTAAGTTCACACAGCAAGGTGGTCATTAAAACCAATCCGAGTGCAGGCGTTACCGAATACCCTTCAAAAGTCAAATTTCCGGCCGATTCTGTCTCTTACCGCAAGGTTTATATGTACTTAGAATTTGGGTGTGCGCCTGGTTTAAGATGCGGTGAATGGGATTATGGAAACCATATCTATGCACGTAAAAATGGCGTTCGCTATGAATTGGCACGTTATATTACACCTTACGGTTTTTATTGGAACAGTTCTCAAAATTGGAAGCATGGTTGGTATTTTGACCTTACTGATTTCTCTGCTTTATTGCACGATTCATTGGAAATCATATACCAACATTCTGGCTACGAAGGCAATACCGACAGAGGTTGGACAGTAACTATGGATTACTACATGGTGGCTGGCGAAGCTGCAAGAATTCCAATGGGTCTTATCAACATGCACCGCGTAAATGCGCCTTATGGCAACGACAACAGCCCCTTTTCGAATGCGGTAAAACCAGTTTCATTTGTTATGCCAAATGGTGCTGATGCTGTTGATTTTAAAATTATTCAAACTGGACATGGCATGGATAAGCAAGAAAATTGTTCTGAGTTTTGCTCAAAAAAACGCACAGTTACTTTAGATGCAAACACGGTTTCTGAAAAAAATGTTTGGAGAGACGATTGTGGTTTAAATTCTTTATTTCCTCAAGCCGGAACTTGGATATACGACAGAGCGAATTGGTGTCCTGGCGCTCCTGTAATGGCAGATGATATTTACCTAAACATTAATGACACCAATACCCACACGTTTAGCCTTAACATGGAGGCATACTCAAATACAGCAGGCGGCAGTGCCAATTATGACGTAACAACCTATGCTCTGTTTTTCAAAGACAACAGAAAGCAAGTAGATGCAGCAATTGAAGATATTATTTCGCCATCAACTCACTTTGATTATTTGCGTTTAAACCCAACTTGTGGCGCGCCAATTATTAGTGTGCGCAATATGGGTAAAGACACGGTTACACGTTTGGAATTTGAATACGGAAAACTTGGAGGCGCATTACAAAAAATTTGGGTTCCTTGCAACATCGCTCCATTTACCAACCAAAAGGTAACGCTTGAAGCCATATACAATTGGAGTGGTGCTGGGAATAATTTCGTAGCCCGTATTACCAAGGTTAACGACCAAGCAGACCAATATCTGGCTGACAACACTATGGTTTCTAAAATCACCAACAGCGTGGTGTTCCCTACCAAAATTATTATCGTGTTAAAAACCAATAACGCACCATCAGAAAACTATTACACTTTAAAAGATGCTAAAGGCAATGTGATTAGAAACAAAAATAATTTTGCTGCAAACACCATTTATAGAGATACTGTATACCTTGACAACAATGTATGTTATACTTTTGAGATGATGGATGATGGCACTGCACCAAGCAACAACCCATTAAATAGAGATGGCCTTGATTGGTGGGCGAATACTGCCGATGGCACTGGCTATATCCAAATTAGAAATGGCAACAACAACAGCATGTTAAAGAATTTTGGCGCTGACTTTGGCACCAAGCAAATGATTAATTTTCAAACCACTTACAGCATGGGAATTGAAAATCAAGCGACCCAGTCAATCGGACTAGACATCATGCCTAATCCTGCTTTGAAAGGCGTTGAAACGATGGTCAACATAGACGTTGTCAATGCAGAAATATACACCTTGAGCATTTATGATCAAACTGGCAGAGAGGTTCAAGCCTACACAAGCAAAGCGCTTAACGCCCAATTCTATTTAAAAGGATTGGCCTCAGGAATATACACTGCTACCCTTCAGCAAGGAGTTGAAATAAGCAGCAAAAAATTTGTAGTAGAATAAGCAAGCAAAAATGTTTTTTAAAAGGATGTCAATGACATCCTTTTTTTTAGTCAAGTATTTAAATTTCTGACTTTTATTTAAACTTTTTTTACCTAGCTTTGTTTGAATTACGATGGATATTTTAATCAATATAATAATTGTCTTAATTGGATTTAGTTTCATGGAAGCAACTGCTTGGTTTACGCACAAATACATCATGCATGGATTTATGTGGCGTTGGCATAAAAGCCACCATGAACCGCGGTTAGGAAGATTCGAAAAGAACGATTTGTTTGGCGTTGTGTTCGCATTTATCTCTGCGGGCCTTATCATATTTGGTTCACTCAAGTTTCCTATGGATTGGCGCTTTTATTTAGGCGTTGGCGTTCTGCTTTATGGCGTTGCCTATTTCTTGGTGCACGATGTATTTGTGCATCAAAGGTTTCCATGGTTAAAAAACACAAACAGGGTTTACTTTAAGGCCATGCGTTTTGCACATAAGATCCACCATAAAGTGAATGAAAAAGATGGCGCTGAAGCTTTTGGTTTTTTATTTGTAAGTAAAAAATATTTAGACAAATACCGTCAAAAAAAATAAGATGCACAAGAAAGTAATCGTAATAGGTAGTGGTTTTGCTGGATTGAGCGCAGCATCAAATTTAGCGAAAGAGGGTTATGAGGTTACTGTTTTAGAAAAAAACGATCAAACGGGTGGCCGTGCCCGCATTTGGGGAAAAGACGGATTCACATTTGACATGGGTCCAAGTTGGTATTGGATGCCTGAAGTCTTTGAAGAATATTTCGCAAAGTTTGGCAAAAAAGTTAGCGACTATTATGAGTTAAAAAGACTAGACCCAGCCTATAGAATATATTTTACTGGCAACCAAGAAATGGATGTGCCAGCCAACTTGGAAGAGCTTAAAGCATTGTTTGAAATAAGAGAGCCAGGAAGCGGGGTTCGTTTACAAAAATTCTTGGATGATGCCGGTTACAAATATGAAACGGCAATGGCCGATTATGTAACCCGTTTGTCGGATTCTGTGTTTGAATTCATTGAGCCAAAACTGATTATAAAATCTTTTCAACTCAGTTTATTTTCCAGTTTGAGAAGGGCCGTTCGCTTGCAATTTTCTGATCCATTACTGGTGAGTTTACTCGAATTCCCTGTATTGTTTTTAGGCTCAACCCCAGCCAATACACCAGCCCTATACAGCATGATGAATTATGCTGACTTGGTAAAAGGAACTTGGTTTCCTAAGGGAGGCATGGTAATGATATCAAAAGCGTTTACGAAATTGGCTGAGGAACTAGGCGTAAAAATCTTAGTGAACCACGAAGTAAATCACATAGAGGTGGTAAATGGAAAAGCGACTGCTGTGCACACAAACAATGGTGTATTTCATGCCGATATCGTGGTATCAGGAGCCGATTACAACCACACAGAACAAAAACTTTTACATAAAAAAGACAGAGTATATTCAGAACAATATTGGGAAACACGAACCATGTCGCCAAGTTCTTTGCTTTATTATGTAGGTTTAAATAAAAAAGTAAAAAACGTTTTACACCACAATCTGTTTTTTGACGAAGACTTTGAGCAACATGCCATCGAAATTTACGACCAACCCAAGTGGCCTACTAAGCCTCTGTTTTATTTATCAGCTGCAAGTAAAACGGATGCAGATTGTGCACCAGAGGGTTGCGAAAATTTGTTTTTCTTAATCCCATTGGCTCCAGGATTAGAAGACAATGAAGACTTGAGAGAAAAGTACTTTAACATGATGTTGGATCGATTAGAGGTAAAATGTGGTGAAAACATAAGAGACCATATTACGGTGAAACGTTCGTATGCCATGAATGACTTTGAAGCCGATTACCATTCGTTTAAGGGCAATGCCTACGGATTGGCCAATACCTTGATGCAAACTGCGTTTTTAAAGCCAAAAATGCGCAGCAAAAAAGTGAAAAACTTATTCTATACAGGACAGTTAACGGTGCCAGGGCCAGGAGTTCCACCGGCCATAATCAGTGGTCAAATTATAGCCAAAGAAATTGTTAGGCAGACAAAAAAGAATCTCTTGTAAAACAAAAAAAGAATAAAATGGTTTATTATATCTGATCTATGTTTGAATTATTTGAAAAAGCTTCCGCCGTTTGCAGCAAAGCGACCACCAATATCTACAGCACATCCTTTTCTTTAGGTATTAGAATGATTGCTAAGGATTACCGTTGGGCGATCTATGGCATATATGGTTTTGTGCGTTTGGCAGATGAAATAGTTGATACATTCGAAAGAGACGACAAAGCAGAGTTGTTGGAAAAATTCAAAACAGACACCTACGAAGCCATTGAAAAAGGCATCAGTTTAAATCCAATCTTACATACATTTCAAAAGGTTGCCAAGCAATACAACATTGGCAAAGATCTAATTGAACCTTTCTTTGAAAGTATGGAAGCTGATTTACACAAAAAAGAATACAACAAACAATCTTATACTCAATACATTTATGGCAGTGCAGAAGTTGTAGGCCTAATGTGTCTAAAAGTATTTTGCGATGGCAACGAAACTCAATGTGAAAGTTTGAAAGCGCCAGCCCGCGCTTTAGGAGCAGCATTTCAAAAAGTAAATTTTTTAAGAGACATAAAAAGCGATGTTGAAGACAGAGGCCGTATTTATTTCCCTACCTTAGACTTAAGACAATTTGATGAATTGGCAAAAGCTGAGATTATTAGAGATGTGCAGAAAGATTTCAATGAAGCCCACGAGGGCATTAAGCGCTTGCCTATGAGTTGCCGTTTTGGCGTTTACACCAGCTACAGATACTATTTAAGATTGCTAGAGAAGATTGAACGTGTCAACGCCAAAGAAATATTAGAAAACAGAATTCGTGTAGCAAATGCTGAGAAAATGGCTTTGCTTGCTAAGTCATTTTTTAGATTTAAATTCAATGCGCTTTAGCCTACTTCTTTTCAGCTTATTTTTACTCAGCACAACAAGCGTCGAAGATTTAAATTCTGCGCGGGTTTATTTTCAAAGCGGGAGAGAAAACAAATCATCTGCTGAAAAATTATTAAAACTTACTCAAGGCAAAGAAAGTGCAATTCTAAAAGCATACAACGGAGGCGCTACAGCAATATTGGCAAAGCATCAAAGCAATCCATTAAAAAAACTCGATTACTTGAAAAAAGGATTGCTTATCATTAACAGTGCTGTTTTGTTGGATGCAGCAGATATAGAGATACGCTATGTAAGATTTGCGGTAGAAGAAAACATCCCGGGTTTTATTTCCTTTACCAGCCATATTGAATCGGACAAAAAAATGCTATTGAACAATTTGAATTCAACACACAGCAATTACAAGATGATTAAATCATACTTATTAAATTCGTCGAAATTAAGCGAAACTGAAAAGAAGAAATTAAAGTAACTATTCCCAAGGATGTTCGTCCTCGGTGATGTTCGCACCAGTATCAGAATTATTTAACCAATCAGCATCTCCTTGTTCAGGGTTTTCATTGTTTTGCAATTGATTTAATCCTAGTTTGTACATATCAACTTTAGACACGCTGTCTTCTGCTTCATTGGTGTTAATCTTACTTGAATAGGTTACGGTTTGAGGTCCGCTCTCCTCAGCGCCATTGTATGGGTTGTCGTCCCAATTTTCGAATTTCGCAAGGTGTGGGATGTAACGCACTTTGGCTTCACCTGTTGGACCATTTCTATGTTTAGCAATGATAATTTCACCCATATTAAGTTCTGTTTCAAAGCCCGCATCATTTAACTTGTAATAATCAGGACGCCAGATAAATCCAACCATATCGGCGTCTTGCTCAATACTACCCGATTCACGCAAATCACTTAACTGAGGTTTCTTGTCTCCTCCACGTTTTTCAACGTCACGGCTCAACTGTGCAAGGGCGATAATTGGAATATTAAGCTCTTTTGCTAGACCTTTAAGTGAGCGTGAAATGTAACCAATTTCTTGTTCACGGTTTCCGTTTTTATTGTTAGAATCCTCTCCGCGCATCAACTGAAGATAGTCAATTACAATTAACTCAATATTGTGTTTACTGTGCAACCTTCTGCATTTTGCTTTTAATTCAAAAACAGGAAGCGAAGGGGTATCGTCAATAAAAATTTTGGCTTTTGAAAGTTTTTGAATTTTGGAGTGCAATTGCGCCCATTCATGTTCTTCCAATTGCCCTTTCTTTAATTTTTCGGAAGACAATCCACTTTCGGAAGCAATGAGCCTAGTTACCAATTGGGTAGCGCTCATCTCCAAAGAGAAAATAGCAACAGGCTTTTGGAAATCAACAGCGGCATTGCGCAACATGGTAAGCGCCAAAGCCGTTTTACCCATACCTGGTCTAGCGGCTAAAATAACCAAATCCGATTTTTGCCATCCCGCAGTGATGTGGTCTAGGGTTTTAATTCCACTCGGCACACCCGTTAGACCGTCTTTTTTAGCAACGTTTGCTTCAATTAATCCTATGGCTTCATTAATAATGTTCGAAATTTCTTTGTAAGAACGTTTCATTCCATCATTCTTTACTTCGTACAAATCCTTCTCAGTGGCATCTAAAAGTTTAAATGCATCAGAGGAATCGTCGTAAGCCTCGGTGATGGTTTGTCCAGAAATACGAATAAGTTCACGTTGAATAAATTTCTGAATAACAATGTGCGCATGGTATTGCAAATTGGCTGCTGATGAAACTTTACTGGTTAATTTGGCTATGAAATATGGCCCACCAACAACATCTAGGAAACCTTTAACTTTTAATTTTTCGGTAACAGTTAGAATGTCGACCGGTTGGTTTTCATTATAAAGATCCAGCATACATTCGTAAACGTGTTGGTGGTTGTCTACATAAAAATGTTTTGCTTGCAAAGTTTCCATTGCATCTTTCAAAGCTTCCTTTTCAAGCATCACAGCGCCAAGAATGGCTTCTTCAAATTCTACAGCCTGAGGAGGCATTTTTCCACCCGCGTCTAAAGAGGTAATATCTGGTCTTCTATTCTTTCTTAGGCCGGGTCTTTCTAACATGATGCGAAACTAATTTCTTTAATGAGATTCTGCAATTTAGTTTATACATTTGAAATGTGAACACAATGTTAATATTATATAGAAAAATACAAGCCAACGAAAAAGCAGAAGGGAAAATAAATTACATTTGCCATGATGACCATTAAAGCGACGAATTGTCACAAAAGCGGTTCAAATAAATTATGGCATCAAAATGGATATTCACTATCATAATAACAGCATACTAAACGTAAAGCAATCAATTACAAACAATATTTTTTTCATAACTTTGTTTATATATCATTAAATGGAAGCAAAATTTTCACCCAGAGTAAAAGAAGTCATTCAATTTAGCCGCGAAGAAGCGATTAGATTAGGCCATGATTATATAGGAACTGAGCACCTTTTGCTTGGCATCATTCGCGAGGGTGAGGGCACTGCCTTAACTACCCTCAAAGCCTTAGAAATTGATGTGATTAGATTAAAGAAAACGATTGAGGACACCATTAAAGGCACAGCGACTGGTGTGAGCAATTTAGGCAATATCCCATTGACCAAGCAAGCAGAAAAAGCTTTAAAAATAACCTATTTAGAAGCTAAAATATTCAAAACTGAAACCATAGGCACGGAGCATCTTTTACTTTCAATTTTAAGAGACGAAGACAATATTGCCTCACAAGTTCTGTCTCAATACGGCATCAACTACGATTTTTTCAAACAAACGCTTATGGATGGCGGTTCATCAATAAAACCGAAAAACAATCCTATGAATGCTTTCGAAGATGAAAACAACGACAGCAACGAAGACAAAAAGATTGAAGAATTAAAAAAGAAAAACCCTAAATCGACCACCCCCGTGTTGGACAATTTTGGCCGTGATTTGACCAAACTTGGAGAGGACGGTAAATTAGATCCCATTGTCGGCCGCGAAAAAGAAATCGAACGCGTTTCTCAAATCTTATCGCGAAGAAAGAAAAACAATCCGATATTAATTGGTGAACCAGGTGTTGGAAAAACCGCAATTGCAGAAGGCCTAGCCCTTCGGATTATTCAAAGAAAAGTTTCAAGGGTATTGTTTAACAAACGCGTGGTAACACTCGACCTTGCATCCTTGGTTGCAGGAACAAAATACCGTGGCCAGTTTGAAGAACGTATGAAAGCCATTATGACGGAATTGGAAAAAGCCAATGATGTTATTTTGTTTATAGATGAAATCCACACCATTGTAGGAGCAGGCGGCGCAAGTGGCAGTTTAGATGCCAGCAATATGTTTAAACCAGCTTTAGCCCGCGGAGAAGTGCAATGCATAGGTGCAACAACACTTGATGAATACAGACAGTATATTGAAAAAGATGGTGCATTAGAGAGACGTTTTCAAATGGTTATGATTGAGCCTGCTTCTCCAGAAGAGTCAATTGAAATTTTGCAAAACATTAAAGAAAAATACGAAGACCACCATCATGTAACCTACACAGCAGAAGCAATTATCGCTTGTGTTAAATTAAGCAACCGTTATATCACCGATCGAAACCTTCCAGACAAGGCTATAGATGTGCTGGATGAAGTTGGTGCCCGTGTCCACATCACCAACATCAATGTCCCAGAAGAAATCGTAGATCTTGAAGGACAAATTGAAGCCATTAAATTGGAAAAAATATCGGTAGTGAAGAGTCAAAACTACGAAGAGGCTGCGCGCTTGAGAGACAAAGAAAAGAACTTGATTAAAATGTTGGATGCGGCGAAATTGAAGTGGGAAGAAGAAACCGGCAACAACCGTTTTGTGGTGAATGAAGAGAATGTGGCGGAGGTTGTAGCTATGATGACAGGCATACCAGTAAAGCGCATCGGTCAGAACGAAGGCAAAAAGCTTTTGACCATGGAAGCAGACATTAAAAAACGTGTCATTGGGCAAGACAAAGCAATAGGAAAACTATCAAAAGCCATACAACGCACAAGAGCGGGTTTAAAAGACCCAAACAAACCAATTGGTTCATTTATATTTTTAGGCCCAACAGGGGTTGGTAAAACCGAATTGGCAAAAGCGTTAAGTGAATACATGTTCGACAACAACGATGCGCTGATACGCATAGACATGAGTGAGTTTATGGAAAAATTTGCAGTTAGCCGCTTGGTTGGAGCGCCTCCAGGTTATGTCGGATACGAAGAAGGCGGATTGTTAACTGAAAAAGTAAGACGCAAACCTTATGCGGTTGTATTATTTGACGAGGTAGAAAAAGCCCATCCTGATGTTTTCAATATCATGTTGCAAATTTTGGATGAAGGCCATATAACCGATAGCTTAGGCAGAAAAGTAGACTTTAGAAACACGGTAATCATTATGACCTCTAATATCGGCTCTCGTCAATTGAAAGATTTCGGAACAGGAATTGGTTTTGCAACCAACAATAAAATCAACAACCAAGAAGCAGAAAGCAAGCAGGTTATTGAAACTGCATTAAAGAAATTCTTTTCTCCTGAATTCTTAAACCGTATTGACGATGTGATCGTGTTTAACAGTTTGGAAAAACCAGATATCATCAAAATTTTGGACATCCAAATTGCCACCATGTTAAAACGCATCGTTGATCTTGGCTATAATGTACAATTGAGCGATGAAGCCAAAGGTTTTATAGCAGATAAAGGGTTTGACATCAAGTTTGGCGCTAGACCTTTGCAAAGGGCTATGCAAAAATATTTAGAAGATCCATTGGCTGAAGAAATATTGAAAGGTGAAATTGTTGAAGGCAGCATGGTTTATGTTGATTACGACAAAGAAAACGACAAGCTAAAAGTTCAAACAGGGAGCAATAAAAAACCCAAAAAGATTAAAGGTTAATAGCATTGATTAGCGCATTAAAAAAACATTTCATAACTGTTCTATTTGCAATACTAATATGCAACACCGAGAGCTATGCTCAGGCGGCAAAGGAACCTGATGCGAAAATTTTAAAGGCCTTCGAAGCCTTAGACAAAATTAGCAGTTATGGTGACTATGCAGAATTTGATAGTTTGTACAAGGAGCAAATTGAGCAAGGTTTGCAGGTTTGTCGAAACTTTCTGCTCCGTCCACACGACAGCATAACTAAGTCTATCTTATTATACCATAAAGGCCGCTTGGAGTTTGTGAAAAAAAAACATGAGGTAGCTAAGACCGATTTAGAAAAATCTTTGGAATACGACATTTCAAATTACCTAGCACTTGAGCGCTTATGCGTTTTATCTTGGAGCCATCTAAAAGGCTATTCAAAGCGTAGGATCTTTATTAACTCCAGTTTGCATGCTTGGACGCAGAAAAGCAAAATAGACAGCAGCAATGCATTTAATTGGTATTATTTGGCTCTGACCTACAATTTGGACATGCAGTATTCAAATGCCAATGTTAAAGGCTCCGTGTTATTTTGTCTTGATAAGTGTATAAAATTAGATTCGAACGTCGGTACTTACTATTTTGAATATGCGCAATTGGCTGATAATAAAACCAGAATTTGGTATTTACAAAAGGCCTTACAAAAAGAAGAAAATTGGTTGTACCGTTCGCATCTTGCAGCCTGGTATTCAGAAAATAAAATGGATGAACCTTTATTAGAATTCGTTAACCAAAGCATCAACTTATACGAAGCCCAATATCCAAACTATTATTTCTTTTTGGCCAATTTATACCAAGCAAAAGGAGAGATACACAAGCGTCAAAACAATTTAGCGCTTTACAACATGTGTTTGGATAGAATGAAGTATTACAACAACCTGAACCAGTAGTTTATTGGCCTTGAGAATAGGCAATGGAAAATAAAACCAATAAGACTAAAACTATTACAACGCCAAGAATTGATTCGAGCAATTTTGATTTCTTCCCTTTTTTAACGTCAGCAACCTCATCTGTACTCTCAGGTTGTTCAATTACGGGTTTTGCAACAGAATTAACAGCAAAAGTCGTTTGAGGATTTTGATCCCTAAGCTTCTCAGCAGAATCTTTTGCACCCAATGATTGAGCGCTTTTAGGTGAGACAGTTGCTGTATCGATCTGCGCCGCTTTTTTCCTATGCGCTCTGACGATTAATCGGATCAGAGAATAAAGTCCCCATAGTATGGCTATGGCGATAACAAAGCCCAACAAAAAAACATAGGCCAACAATTCATTTGCATTATCAGGAAAAAAATCATAGTTGTTTGAACGGTATGGGCTGCGAACCCTACTTTTTTTCTTTTTGGATTTTTGTGTGGTCTTACCGCTGTCAATTTGAGTTTTTAGATACCCCTGCGGGGCAATGGTACTTGGACTAAGGGCAATGACATAGGCATTGCTAAGGTCTGCTGTAAAACTTGAATGGCTATAAAATGTATTTGTAAAAGCGGAATCTAGCAAAACCGCTTGCGAAGACTTACTGGCTTGCCGGGCTGATATTTTTGAGTTTTTAGTGGCTTGTTTTGTATGGCATTCTTCACCCCTATTCAATCCTAAATTCCAACCGCTGCTGTAGCGGCATTTACTTACCATGCAGGAAGGCAAACTGGCAAGCAGAATTGTACAGAATAAAAAGATTTTAAATTGAGTGTTCATTTTTTACTTCTTTGATTGGTACAAATCAAAGACATATGCATCAAGAAAATTTATTAATTACCACAACACACTACCGAAAAACATGTTTAAACACAAAAAAGCAAGAACTTTTCAGCTCTTGCTTTAAAATATTGTATTTTTATACTTTAATTTAATATTTTATTGCAAAAAACAATAAAATAATTTTAAAAATAACTACTTATTGAAAAACTTTAGTTGTTTGGGTGACCGGCATTAATCCATTTTGTGACGGCTATAATATCGCAATCTGATATTGGAGAAGTACCCTGAGGCATGGCAGAATAACCGGATTGCTGTTTGATAGAACCCAATAAGCGTGTATTTGTAACCGCTTTTACAACCCCATTGTAATTACTCAAATCGTATTGCCCACCAGAATAGTTTGCAGAGTGGCAGCCAACACACCATTTGTCCATTAATGGCTGAATGCGGGCTGCGTATGTAAAAGTCGAATCGCAGGTGTTGCAATTGGCCGTATTTTCGGCACCCGCTTTTATCCAAGCCTTTATGGTGCTTTTTTCCAATTGGGTTAATTGAACTGAATTAGATGGTGGCATGGATCCAGAATTTATTTCTGTGTAACATTCGCTAGACATTGGTTTTCCTGCCTTCACACCCTTCATAATGCCATTGTAATTTGTCAAATCTAAGTCCTCCTCCTTATCAATTGCATTGTGGCAACCAGATTGAGAACACTTGCTCACGAAAATTGGAAGCACATCTTCCTGAAAGCAATAGCTCGGAACCGGAGTGTCGTATGTACAAGATTGGTAAACCAAAGGTGTAAGAGCCAATAGCAATACGATGGCGACGCGGGCAAAACGAAATTTAAACATATTAATCTATATTTTCTTAGGCAAATATCAAGCCATTTATTTAATCATAAAAATGAAATTATTAAAAAAAGTCGACACCCTTAAGTATCGACTTTTCTAAATTATCTAATGATTGAATTCTAACGACTCAAATACATGCTTTTCTTGCTGTAGATTTCTCTGAACCCTGGATCTTTTATGTCTTTAACAAACAAGATTGATTCTCCAGTACTCTTCATCTCTGGACCAAGCTCTCTGTTTACATTCGGGAATTTATTGAAAGAGAACACTGGCAATTTAATGGCCAAGCCTTCCAATTTGCGCTCAATGGTAAAGTCTTTCAATTTATGCGTTCCCAACATGATCTTAGTTGCAATATTGATGTAAGGCACTTGGTATGCTTTGCATATAAATGGAACAGTTCTACTCGCACGTGGATTCGCCTCAATCACATACACTTTCTCGTCTTTAATGGCGAACTGTATGTTCAACAAACCTCTTATGTTCATTGAAAAAGCCAACTTCTTGCTGTACTCTTCCATTTTGTCCATTACATTTTGACTCAAAGAGAATGGTGGCAATACCGCAGAACTATCTCCTGAGTGAATACCGGCAGGCTCTATGTGCTCCATCATACCAATGACATGGTAATCCTCACCATCGCAAATCACATCGCACTCAGCTTCTTCAGCACGGTCTAAGAAATGGTCGATCAAAACCCTGTTGCCAGGTAAGTCGCCCAACAAACCGATCACCGCGTTTTCTAGATCTTCGTCGTTGATTACAATTTTCATTCCTTGACCGCCCAATACATAACTCGGACGAACCAGTACCGGATAACCCACTTCGTGTGCAATTTTAACTGCATCCTCTGCTGTTTCAGTTACACCGTATTTTGGGTAAGGAATGTTCATTTCTTTCAACAAGTCGCTAAACAAACCACGGTCTTCACTCATGTCCATATCTGGGAACGAGGTTCCAATAATTTTAATGCCGCGCTCGTGTAATTTCTCCGCCAATTTCAAAGCGGTTTGACCGCCCAATTGAACAATCACACCTTCTGGTTTTTCCAATTCGATGATTTCCCAAATATGCTCCCAATACACTGGCTCAAAATACAACTTGTCTGCCATGTCGAAATCGGTACTCACTGTCTCAGGATTGCAATTCACCATAATGGCTTCAAAGCCTGCTTCTTTGGCAGCCAACAAGCCGTGTACGCAGGAATAATCAAATTCTATACCTTGACCAATGCGGTTAGGACCACTGCCCAATACCACAATTTTCTTTTTATCGCTTACAGCACTTTCGTTCTCACCCTCAAAACAAGAGTAAAAATAATTGGTAGGCGAAGGAAACTCTGCTGCACAAGTATCAACCATTTTATAGGTACGTGTAATGCCCATGCCTTTGCGTTTGGCATACACATCATCTTCAGTGCAGTTCTTTATTAAGTAAGCAATTTGATAATCGCTATACCCTTTGCGCTTGGCTGTGCGCATTAAGTCCATTGGCAAGGTCTCTAAAGTAAAACGTCTAATTTGTTTTTCAGTATTCACCAAGTCGAGTATTTGCTCTAAATACCAGCGGTCAATACGCGTTAATTTTTGAATGGTGGTTAAAGGAACCCCCAATTCAATGGCATCTTTTAAGTGGAACAAACGGTCCCAGCTTGGGTTCTCCAAACTGTGGGCTATTTCTTCCAAATTTCTTATTCCGGTACCATCGGCACCCAAACCGAATTTGCGAATCTCCAAAGACTGACAAGCTTTTTGCAAAGCCTCTTGGAAACTACGGCCAATGGCCATTACCTCTCCCACCGATTTCATTTGAAGACCCAATTGTTTGTTGGCACCTTTAAATTTATCGAAGTTCCATCTTGGAATTTTTATGATCACATAGTCAATGGCCGGTTCGAAGTAGGCAGAAGTGGTTTTGGTTACAGGATTTTTCAATTCATCCAAGTTGTAACCAATGGCCAATTTAGCAGCAATCTTTGCAATGGGATAACCCGTTGCTTTTGAAGCCAAGGCCGATGAACGCGATACACGCGGATTGATCTCAATGGCAATAATTTCTTCGTCTTCAGGATTCACAGCAAATTGCACATTGCAACCCCCTGCAAAATTCCCTATGCTGCTCATCATTAAAAAAGCCATGTTGCGCATGCGTTGGAAACAGGTGTCGCTTAAGGTCATTGCAGGCGCAATGGTTATACTGTCGCCGGTATGAATTCCCATTGGGTCAAGATTTTCTATGGTGCAAATTACCGCAATGTTGTTGTTGTTGTCGCGCAAAACCTCAAGCTCGTATTCTTTCCATCCAAGAACCGCTTGCTCAACCAATACTTCATGGGTTGGAGAGGCTTCTAGTCCGGCGCGCAAAGCACCTTCTAATTCGTCTTTTGTCTTTACAAATCCACCACCGTAACCCCCTAGGGTAAACGACGGACGAATAACCAAGGGATAACCAATTTCTTGCGCAATTTCTTTGCCTTCTAGAAACGAATTGGCAGTTCTGCTGGTAGCAACACCAATACCAATGTCTATCATCAATTGACGAAACAACTCACGGTTTTCGGTTTTCTGAATCGCCGCGGTGTCCACACCAATTATACGGATATTGTATTTCTCCCAGATGCCTAAATCTTCGGCCTCAATACAAAGGTTCAACGCCGTTTGTCCACCCATGGTAGGCAGCACCGCATCGATCTGTCTTTCTTGTAAAATCTTTTCAATTGACTCAACAGTTAGTGGCCATAAATACACATGGTCTGCAGTCACATTGTCGGTCATAATGGTCGCAGGATTGCTGTTGATAAGCGACACTTCAATTCCTTCTTCGCGCAGGGAACGGGCAGCCTGACTACCTGAATAGTCGAATTCGCAAGCCTGACCGATGATGATTGGTCCGCTGCCTATAATTAATACTGATTTGATGGAGGGGTCTTTGGGCATGATTAAAATTTGGCAAAAATAACTCTAATTTTCGTTAAAAAATAAGGTTGTGGAAAAGTAGAGCAATGATCGTTTGGGGCCCATTTCCGGCTGTGCATTTTAGCCTGAAGGTTTTCTGAGGCCGCTGCAATTCCGCGCCAAAGGCTTACTGCCGCCCGCCTTGCCACAGAAGCAGCTTTGGCTCAGAAAAACCTTCAGGGCTGCCATTTCCATCCGGGGTGCATCGAAAATACCAAATCGTACAATTCTTTGGAAACGACACTTTATTTTTAAGTGAAGAGTGCTACGATTGTTACAGCCATATTTATGTGAGGGAGAAGTAAAAAAGAATCGTATTTAATATTTTAGTTTCACAGCTTGATTTTATCAAAATGAAGTTTTTTTTCTTAAATTTGCCCTGATGGGCATCGTTGACTTACATATAACAGACTTGAAAAAACTTTGTGTCTTGCACAATGTCGAAACAATGTATCTGTTTGGGTCTGCACTCAATCCAAACTACAACAACAATAGTGACATTGATTTCCTTGTAAAATTCAAATCAATTGATTTGGCGAAATATTTCGACAATTACATGGATTTAAAAGTAAATCTAGAAAAATTATTAGGCCGAAAAATTGACTTGTTGGAAGAGCAAACTCTGAAAAATCCAATTTTAATAAATTCAATAAATAAATCTAAAGCACTTATTTATGGATGAAAGAATCCTTAAATGGCTTTATGATATTCAATTTTCAATAAATGAAATAGATGCCTTTTTCAATGAAGTAGAAAAGGATTTCTTTCAATACAAAAGTAACACCATGCTAAAAAGAGCTGTTGAAAGGAACCTTGAAATTATAGGCGAAGCCGTTAATAGGATTATAAACCGCGACAATCTTTACACTGAAAAAATCAGCAACGCAAAAGCCATTATTGGTCTAAGAAATCAAGTTATTCATGCCTATGACAGCATTTCAGATGAGAACATTTGGTCAATTCTAATTAAACACCTTCCAAAACTGAAAATCGAAATTGATGAATTAATAAAACTTAATTCACTTAGGCCTTGAAATTAACAAATAACTAGTCCTTCTGTAACAACTTACCCATTAATTATATAACTATGCAAAAACTAAACGAAAAAGAAATTGAAGAAAGAATGAAGGAAATTAATTCAACATGGTTGATAGAAAATGATTTTATCAGCAAAGAATTCCTTTTTAAAGATTTTGTACAAGCCTTTGCTTTTATGACCACTGTTGCCGAAATCGCTGAAAAATTGCAGCACCACCCCAATTGGGAAAACGTGTACAACAAGGTACATATTTCTTTAAGCACCCATGATGCCGGCGGATTAACCGATAAAGATTTTGAATTGGCGAAAGAAATTGATTTAGCGATATAAAACACAATACTGATCGAAAAGCAATAGCCTTTGTTTGAATCCAATTCTTTTTAACAAAAAACCAGCGGAGTTGTTTCTCATCTAATGGGGCTCTTGCATCTTGGCCTTGCATCCCCTAAATTTGAATCCATCAACGCCAAAATGTCCTAACACTGAATTTTCAGTTAAGGAGAACATGGCGTATTTTAATATAAAAATAAACCCTATCCCGAAAGCTTTCGGGAGCTAAACCCTATACCCCACATACCCCATGCATCCTGAACCTGACTACCTACAAGTAAACCGAGATTCTTGGAACCAAAGAACCCAAGCGCACATCAATTCATCCTTTTATGATTTGCCTAAATTCAGAGAAGGAAATTCATCTTTGAATGACATTGAATTGGAACTATTGGGCGATATTAAAGGCAAGTCTATATTGCATTTGCAATGCCATTTCGGACAAGACAGTATCTCGCTTAGCCGCATGGGTGCACATGTTACGGGGATTGACCTTTCAGACAAAGCGATAGACCAAGCGCGTATTTTAGCAAAAGAGTTAAACGTAACCACTGAATTTATTTGCTGTAATATCTACGACTTACCCCAACATTTAAACCAGACTTATGACATCGTTTTTACCAGCTACGGAACCATTGGTTGGTTGCCCGACCTGGATGCTTGGGCCAATATTGTTTCTCAATATTTAAAGCCAAAAGGTCAATTTATATTTGTTGAATTTCACCCCGTGGTGTGGATGTTCGATGACGATTTTGAAACCATAGGCTACAACTATTTCAACGAAAAAGCCATTGTAGAAACTGAGCAAGGTACTTATGCAGATAGAAAGGCGGACTTGACACTTAAACACATTACCTGGAACCATCCTCTTTCAGAAGTATTTGGAAGTTTGTTGAAGGAGAACCTTGCAATAAAATCATTTAATGAATTCGATTATTCTCCTTATAATTGCTTTAACAAAACCATAGAAATAGCAGCAAATAAATTCCGCATAGCGCATTTATCGAACAAAATCCCCATGGTTTATGCATTGGTCGCTAAAAAAAATTAATATTGAAAAGTCTATGCCTATATGAAAAATAGAATAAATGGCATAATCACAATCCTAAATTACATACCATCAAGCATTTCGAAAACTTAATCTTAATTTTTTAAAAAATTAAGATTCAAGGCATAGAAACCAAAGTATTATCAATTAATTTGCAACTGTGAAAATACTGTCTATTCAAGCTTTAAGAGGGCCCAATTACTGGAGCCATACCAACCCAAAACTGATACAAGTTAGACTTGAATTGAATGAACCCTACAACTTTCAGGAA
The DNA here is from genome assembly GCA_044341025.1 of Bacteroidia bacterium. Lineage (GTDB taxonomy): Bacteria > Bacteroidota > Bacteroidia > NS11-12g > UBA955 > JABMMZ01. Next base: position 41,148 of record JBIISM010000012.1, read on the forward strand.
GAATCGCTTTATAACTTTGAAGCTCAAATAAAACAAAATCTACCCGAACAGTTTCAAATTCAAAAAACCGATGAAAACCATCTTGCAGTTTTATTTTGTGCCACTGCCTTGGCATTGCAAAATTCGAAGGTAAACCATTTAGATTTCTATACCATAAAGGCAACACAAACAGCAGGCATATTCAATGTCGTGTTTGCTTACCACAATGAAAGAGCAGGCAAACAAGCGGTTAAATCGGCTCAGGCATTAATTGAAGCTTTGCAAGAAGGAAAATCGCCCAATTTCAACATTGAACAAACACGCATCGGCGCGCTAATTGAACTTGAAAAAAACAGCGAAGAATTAGACAATCTAATTGACCAAGCCAAAAACAGAAACATTCCTTTTTTGCCTGCTGAAGATGAATTCCCTGCTCAGTTTGGTTACGGAATAAACAGCATAAATATTGAGATTGATAAACTGCCTGAATCGATTAACAGCATTTTCCCCCGAGAAAACACAGGACGAATTCCAATTATAGCTATTAGTGGCAGCAATGGCAAAACCACGAGCACAAGACTTACTGCACACATTTTAAAAACCGCTGGACATTGTGTTGGCTACACCACCAGCGATGGCATCTACATTGATGGGGAGCTAATTGATGAAGGTGATACCACTGGTCCTACAAGTGCACAAATTGCTTTGCGCAACAAAAACATTGACATAGCAGTCCTTGAAACCGCAAGAGGTGGAATTGTTCGCGCTGGCTTGGGCTTTGACCTCTGCGATTTAGCCCTATTGACCAATGTGCAAGGCGACCATTTGGGTATCTCTGATATTGACACCGTTGAAGAGTTAAACCAAGTAAAAGCAGTTATCATTAAAGCCTTAAAAAAAGAAGGAACTGCCATATTAAATGCAGACAATGAAAACACCATAGCGATAGGTGAAAAAACAGAAAACAAAATAGCCTGGTTTAGTTTATACCCTAAAAATCCCCTTATTTTAAACGGGATCAATAAAGGCATTCCCGTGGCATATGTTGAAGATCAAATTCTATACCTACAAGCGGGACAAACAAAAAACAAAATAGCCTCGCTTTCAGAAATTCACATTACGTTTAATGGCAGTTTGAAATTCATGACCCAAAATGCTATGGGTGCTGCACTGAGCGCATTCTTATTCGGCATTGATACTGAAACAATAGGCAAAGCGCTTAGAACATTTTTCCCTTCGCAAGAACAAACACCGGGAAGAATGAACCTATTTGAGGTCAAAGGCAAAACAGTTCTGATTGACTTTGCTCACAACCCCGATGGATTTGAAGGCGTACGCGATTATTTGGCAACAGTAAAATCGCCGATGAAAATTGGCATTATCGTTGGTACAGGCGACCGACTTGAATCTGACCTCATCCGCAACGGAGAATTAGCAGCCGAAATGTTTGACCACATCATAATCCAACAAAAAAAATTCTTAAGGGGTAGAACTGCCGAATCAATTATTGACAGCCTTCGCCAAGGCATATTAAAGGTAAACCCTAACGCCAAATGGGAAAAAATTGACGACGAAGCAGAAGCACTGCAGTACGCGCTATCAATGGCGCCGGAAGGCAGTATTATAACTGCTTTGAGCAATGTTTTAAACCAGCCTTTTGAACTCATTAAGCACTACCAAAACGAATAATTTCTACAAGAAAAACTTTTATGAATTATTTTTTTACAAAAAGTTTAATTATAAAGTATTACCTAACAAATAATTACACAAAGCTTTTTAAAAAAACACTCTTTGCTCAAACATTTAACAAGTGTATTGGTTTATATTTGATGAACTTATACACAAATGGATAAAATAATTGTTGTTGCAGGAGCAAATGGAAACCTCGGCAAACGCATTTGCATTGCACTGATTGAGAAGGGTGCTAAGGTAAAAGCTTTGCTCAGAAAAGAAACAAATTCTAAAACAATAGAAGAACTAGAAACCTTGGGCGTAGAAGTATATCCAATTGACTATTCAGATACCCAAACATTGACAGATATTTGCAAAGATGCACATTGCGTGGTTTCAGCTTTTGCAGGCTTGGAAGAAGTTATCATTAAAACACAAAAAAAACTACTCAATGCAGCTGTCGCTGCCGGTGTTAGAAGATTTATCCCCTCAGATTATTCGTTAGACTTTACCAATTTCAGCCATGGTGAAAACAGAAATTTAGATTTGCGTAGAGAGTTCCACAAATATCTAGACGTCCAAGCCATAGCACCGACAAGTATTTTCAATGGGGCATTTATGGAAATGCTTACCGACCAAATTCCAATGATTTCTTTTAAGAAAAAAAGAATTACCTATTGGGGCGAAGCAAGGCATGAAATGGGTTTTACCACCATGGATGACACCGCTAAATTCACAGCCAATACGGCTATGGATGATTGCACGCCGCGCTATCTTAGAATTTCCGGACACAACATAAGCCCGAAAGAGCTTAAAAAGGTAATGGGAAATATTGCTGGAACGCCCTTTGAATTGATGCGTTTGGGCACCCCAAAACGCTTGGCACGCTTAATCAAAATTGTTCGTTTTTTAGCGCCTCAGAAAAACAAATTATACCCCGCTTGGCAGGGTATGCAATACATGCACAACATGATTGACAACAGAGCAAGTCTTAAGTCGCTCGACAACAAGCGCTACCCAGAAATAAAATGGACCAAGGTTGATGATTTGCTCAGCAAGTATTATCAAACATTGAATTAATTAGGGTTTATTTAAAGATAAAATAGGTTTTTCATTTACCTTTGGTATTGGATTTGTATTTAGTTAAAAATCCAAGTATGAAAACTTTAACTCTCCTTACTCTTCTTTTATTTTTCAACTCAGTTTTTGCTCAAAGCGAATCTAGAATTGTAGTAAAAAAAACTGGCAAGACTTTTTGCATACAGGACGAAAATGGCAAACGAAAAATCAGCAATTTAAAATTAGTTAAACGTGTTGCTTCATACTACCAAGTATTGGATAAAAACAATAAAATATTTTACATCAACGATGCATTTGAACGCAAAGATTCGGTAGAAGATTTTCATCGTATATGCAGAACCGTGCCACATTACAAACTACGGATAAAAGAAAATGACTCTTTCTTTTTAATTTATTCAGACGAAACATTCTACGATTATGGGAACCTTGTAAAAGAAGAAATCGTATCTAAGATCTCAAAAACATTGGCCGATAAAGTTCTTTTTATAAATGGCATTGATTCTTTTGATTATACCTCAAACTTCACTTATTTAAATCCGATCATTGACCCCAATACATTAGTCTTTGTCAAAAACGGAAAATATTATTTTTCTGCAAAACCCAAAGCGGGATATGATTCTATTTGTTTCAATGCCTCATTTTATCCAAGTTTAAAAACAGTTAAGAATGGCTTTTATGGATATTACAATATTTGCCCTGCAAACTACAAATGGATAGGTCCATTTAAATACCATTTGGCAAGGGTTCAGTTAAAGACTGGTAAACATGGGTACATCGATGATGAAGGTAAATTATATTAATAGCTAGACTATATCTGTTTCCCTATATGATTATTGGACTCAATGCTTATATATTTGCAGAAATATAATTATCGAAATGAAAAGCGTATTTCATCAAACCGATCTTGCCGAATTAATTAACCGCATCGAAAAACTAAGTCCAGAAACCAGACCACTTTGGGGTAAAATGGATGCATCAAAAATGTTGGCGCATTGCAATGTGACTTACGAAATGATATACGAAAACATACACCCGAAGCCAAATGGGTTTATGAAATTCATTTTAAAATTATTAATTAAACCAACGGTGGTAACTGAGAAACCATATAAACACAACAGCCAAACCGCTCCTGAATTTTTAATCACTAGCAATAAAGACTTTAATACTGAAAAAGCCCGTTTAATTGAATACATGAACCGCACCTTGGCGCATGGCGAAGCTTATTTCGAAGGCAAAGAATCGCGTTCATTTGGGAAACTAAATATAAGCGAATGGAACAACATGCTCTACAAACACCTCAACCACCATTTGAGTCAGTTTGGGGTGTAATTTCTTTTTCTACTAGGCCTAAACAGGATTTAATTCAAAAAAAAATTAGCTTTAAATTTAATTTAATTATATTTGATGCTATCATATGATACTATCAAACAAGCCGCCTTATGATATTACGCCTCAAATACTGGTCTTGCTCGCAAGTATTTCTGAAAAAATTGGCGCTATAAATGCGCATACTTTAAGCAAATCAAGTCCTGAGCTCCGCAAACAAAACAGGATAAAAACCATTCAAGCTTCCTTGCAGATCGAAGGCAATACTTTAAGTATTGAACAAGTTACAGCAATCATCAACCATAAAAAAGTATGGGGTCCAGAAAAAGACATTCAAGAGGTCATAAATGCGCATAAAGCATATCAAGAGCTAGTCTCATTCAATCTTTTTTCTTCCCGCGACTTCCTTAAAGCCCATAAACTCTTTTTGTCTAATCTAATTGAGCACCCGGGCAAATACAGAAGCAGAGGTGTTGGCATTGTTAACGGCAATCAATTAAAACACATAGCCCCACCAGCCAAAAGGGTTCCGGAGCTAATGAAAGATTTATTCCTTTACCTAAAAACCAAAGATGAAATCGCCCTTATCAAAAGCTGTGTATTTCACTATGAACTTGAATTTATTCATCCCTTCCTGGATGGCAATGGCAGAATGGGCCGCCTATGGCAAACATTAATTCTAATGCAAGAGTATCCTTTATTCGAATACCTTCCACTTGAAACCTTAATCAAGGACAAGCAAGAAACATACTATAAAACACTTGCCCTCTGTGATCAAAAAGGAAATTCAACTCTTTTTATTGAATTTATGTTTGATATAATCGACCAAGCACTAGCGCAAATACTAAATTCCAAAAATCATACTTTAAAAGACACTGACCGCCTGGATTCATTTGTTGAAGAAGCTCCAGCCATATTTACTCGAAAAGACTACATGCTCAAATACAAAAACATATCAAGTGCCACGGCAAGCCGAGACTTGAAAAAGGGGCTGGAGTTAAAGTATTTCAAAAGCAAAGGCGATAAAAACAAAACCGTTTACGTTTTAAAATAAGTTTGAAATCATATTGTCTTGACACCTAAATTATATTGCTTTTCTTATATTTGTTTCATTGAAGACCATGCCTAAACTTAAACGACATACAAACTTGCTTAGCCTTATTATAATTCTTCTATTCTCATCTTGCTACCGTTGTCCTAAAGGGAAAATCACCGATTACTACTACCAATTCAAATCTGAAGAAGCCCGACGTTTTGTCAACAGCAATACAACACCAGTTCGTTTTTATTCTGATTCTGGTAAGTCAATATTATTTAATCAAGTATCTTACCAACTAGGAACAAATACCGGTATACCTTGTGGTGAAGAAAATTGCTGCTATGAAAGATATACCATTGAAAAATCAGACCTGAGGCTTTACTCATCTGAAAACGATTTTTCTTTTAATCTACGCATGTACAGCGAAGATTCGCAAGACCTTATTACAGTTAATATGTTTAGTCAAAATGAAAAATACTCCACATATACCTACTTTTACATACAAGAAGATTTCTTGACTATTAAATACCAAACCGACAGCAATTGTCAATTTTTAGACAGCATCACACTGAATCAAAAAACATTTAAAAATGTCTATGAATTCAAAGCCTATCAATATGTTCCAAAGCCTTTGCCTTTTGCCGACCGTTTATACTATAACCCTAGTCAAGGAATAGTCGCTTTCCGTTTTAACAACAAAAGCCTTTGGACCATAAACCCTTAAATATGAATAAACCCTTACTATTTTTTATTGTATTAATTCTGGTATCCTGCCACTCCTTCCGCGCCATCAAATGGGGAAAGGCCAGCCCCAATGACCATAAGCATTTTTCGAATGTTGTAATTCCTGCGAGCAAAAAAGCCTTTTACTATTCCAAATCCAAAGAAAGTATTGGCCCCATAAAATCTCAAATCATACAAAAGGAAATCATTGCAAAAGGTCTTAACACCCATGCCTTTCTTATCATTCAAAACGACCAAATAATTTACCAATATTTCAAAAAACACAAAGACAGCAACTCCCTTTTCTTGGGCTTTTCTATGTCTAAATCGTTTGTCGCCACTTGCATCGGTATTGCCATTGATCAAGGACTAATTAAAAGCACTTCAGAAAGTATCTGCAACTATATACCCGAACTGGCTGAAAGCGACACCAACTTCCGTTCGCTTAGCCTACAAGCCCTTTTAGACATGCGCTCAGGCATTGAACCTGACGAAAATAAAATGAGTTTGAATTCTCCTTTGGTTAAACTCTATTATGGGCAACACATCAGCAAACTCATACCCCATCTTAAACGCAATCCACGCTACCACAAGTTTCATTATTTAAACATCAACACCCAACTGCTTTCATTGGCTATTGAGCGTGCAAGCAAACAAAGTTTCAATTCATTTTTCGCTGAACACTTATGGTCTAAAATGGGTTGCAGCCACAACGCCCAATGGGTGATAGACAAAGATTCTGCCGTAAAATCCTTTTTTGGATTGTCTGCAACTGCCTACGATTATGCCAAGTTGGCTTCTGTTTATTTACACCAAGGACAATTCAATGGTCAAAACATTGTTTCCGAATCTTGGATCAACCAATCGACCAACCTCGATACTTTGTTTGAAAACAACTACAAAAACCACTGGTGGGCCAACAATGACACGCGATTTTTTAACAGTGAAAAACAAGCCAAAGATTTTCGTTTTGACCTGCGACTAGCTGGACCAGTTCAAAAAATAATGCAAAATCTTTATACCGTTAAATTACCCGGCAACTCGTTTATGGCCCATGGATTTTTAGAACAATACCTCTACATTAATCCAGAAAAAAATCTAATCATTGTCCGTTTGGGTGACGAACCCGACAATGGCACTATTGACTTTGAACCAGTCTTAATTAAACTTGGAAATTTGTTTTAAAAAAAATCCCCTTACACTTTCGCGTAACGGGATTTTCAAATATAATTAACTTGATTAGTTGTTCGTCATTGCCGAATACGCTTCAATTGGCAAACAAGAACAAATTAAGTTTCTATCACCATGGGTGCTGTTAACACGGGCAACACTTGGCCAAAACTTCTTAGCAGCAACTGATGCCATTGGGAAGGCAGCCTTTTCTCTTGAATATTTATGGTCCCAATTTTCACTGCTGATTTCAACCGCAGTGTGTGGAGCGTTTTTCAATACGTTGTCCAATTTGTCTGCCACACCTGATTCAACTTCAGCAACTTCATTGCGGATTGCCAACATGGTGTCGCAGAATCGATCAAGCTCATTCAAGCTTTCGCTTTCTGTAGGCTCAATCATTAAAGTACCAGCAACTGGGAATGATAAGGTTGGTGCATGGTATCCATAATCCATTAAACGCTTAGCCAAATCTTCCGCCTCAATACCTGCAGTTTGTTTCAATGAACGGGTATCTAAAATCATTTCGTGTGCACAAAATCCATTCTCGCCTGTAAACATGATTGGGTAGTGTTTCTCTAATCTTGATTTGATGTAATTGGCATTCAATATTGCTATTTCAGTGGCTTTGCGCAATCCTACTGCACCCATCAGTTTGATGTAAACATAAGAGATCAACAAGATGCTTGCACTGCCCCAAGGCGCTGCAGATACCGCTGTAATTGCTTTGTCTCCACCAGTTTTGATAACAGAGTGGCCAGGTAAGTATGGCAACAAATGCGCCGCTACACCGATTGGCCCCATGCCAGGTCCGCCTCCACCGTGTGGAATACAGAAGGTTTTATGCAAGTTCAAGTGGCATACGTCTGCGCCAATTAAGCCCGGACTGGTTAAGCCCACTTGTGCATTCATGTTCGCTCCGTCCATGTATACTTGACCACCGTTTTGGTGAATGATATCCGTAATTTCTTTGATACCAGATTCGTAAACCCCATAGGTAGATGGGTAAGTTACCATAAACACAGCCAAATCGTTGGCATGTTCGACAGCTTTAGCTTTCAAATCTTCAATGTCAATGTTGCCGTTTTGTAAGTTCTTAACGATAACGATTTTCATGCCTGCCATAGCAGCAGATGCAGGATTCGTTCCGTGAGCCGACTCAGGAATCAAAGCAATGTTTCTATGTCCTTGTCCGATATCGTTTAAGTAGGCCCGAATAACCATCAAACCTGCGTACTCACCTTGAGCCCCTGCGTTTGGTTGTAAACTCATGCCGGCAAAACCAGTAATCTCAGCCAAATCTTTAGCCAATTCATCTATAATTTCTCTGTAACCCTCTGCTTGGTACACTGGTGCAAACGGGTGCATTTGGTTGAACTCAGGCCAAGTAACAGGAATCATTTCAGTGGTTGCATTCAATTTCATGGTACAGCTACCTAACGAAATCATGCTGTGGCACAATGACAAATCTTTGCTTTCCAATGATTTGATGTAACGCAACATTTCATGTTCACTGTGGTAGTTATGAAATACTGGGTGGCTCATAAAATTACTTTGTCTCACCAAGTTGCTAGGCCAAGTTAATTCCTGTGCATTTGCCAAATCTTGTATTTCTGCTGCGTCAACTGTTTTGTTTGCTACTTTTGCAAACACATTTAACAAATCAACAAGATCAGAAACGTCTATGGTTTCATCTATGGAAACACCGATATGGCCATTGGCAAAATAACGCAAATTAATATGCGCTGCTTCTGCTGCCAAACGAATCGCTGCAGTATGTCCATTGGAATCGATTAACAAGGTATCAAAATAATTAGCATTTGCTTGCGCGTATCCTAAAGCTTTCAATCCTGCTTCTAAGGTTTTAGCCAAACCGTGGGTTTTAGCCGCAATCTTTTTAACACCATCTGGTCCGTGGTAAACACCAAACATACCAGCCATGATCGACAACAATACTTGTGCTGTACAAATGTTACTGGTAGCATTTTGTCTGCGGATATGTTGCTCGCGGGTTTGCAAAGCCATACGCAAAGCGCGGTTGCCATGCCTGTCAATACTCACACCGATTATTCTGCCTGGTATTTGACGTTTGAATTCGTCTTTGGTGGCGAAGTATCCTGCGTGTGGTCCGCCGTAACCCAGCGGCACACCAAAACGTTGAGAAGTTCCAATCACACAATCAGCACCCCATTCACCCGGAGGTGTTAACATACTTAACGACATCAAGTCTGCACCTACACAAACCAATACATTGGCAGCATGGGCTTGAGTGGTAAATGCTGCATAATCTTCAACACTTCCTTCATTGTTTGGGTATTGAATAAACGCACCAAAATAGTGCTCATCAAACGAAGCAGTTTTATAATCGCCGATCACCAACTCAATGCCCATAGGCTCTGAGCGGGTTTTCAACACGTCAATGGTTTGCGGGTAAGTGTGGGCATCAACGAAAAACTTCGTTGCGTGGTCTGATTTATGCAAACTGCGGAACATCGCCATTGCTTCAGCAGCAGCTGTTCCCTCGTCCAATAAAGAAGCATTGGTAATTGGCAAACCAGTAAGATCGATGATCATGGTTTGATAATTCAACAAAGCTTCCAAACGGCCTTGTGCAATTTCAGCTTGGTAAGGCGTATACTGGGTATACCATCCTGGATTCTCCATGATATTGCGCAACACCACACCAGGTGTGTAACAATTGTAGTAACCCATACCAATGTAATTTTTAAAAATTTGATTTTTAGAAGCCGTCTTCTTTAAATCTTGCAAGAGCTTCTGCTCAGAAACCTCATCGCTAATTTTCAGATCACCCTGCATACGGATTCCAGATGGAACCGTTTTGCTGATAAGCTCGTCTACCGAGTTTACCCCGATAACTTTTAGCATTCTTTCGATATCTTCTTGAGCAACAGAACCGTTGTGACGGTTAACGAAATGGTCGGTTTGACCGGTATATAATTTCATTGAAATGTTTGGTATTAAAATGTGGCGCAAAAATAAAGATATTTTATCATTTATTAAAGTTTATGAAGCGGGTAGATTAGTATCAATTTATGAACATGGGTGCGCAACAACAACAAGAGACCCGATAGCCATCGGGAGATTGGAGCCTGCATGCGTGTAAATGAGAACATTGCAATTCAATTATTGCTAAATAGGACAAGAAATACCACAGTTCATATAAAGAAAATCGATAGTAGGAACAAGGCATGCCTTGGTAAAACTAAACCCTAAACGCTATCCCCTAACCCCTTTTCAGCCTTCGTAGCCTCGGCGAAGAAGGCTTGCTCTGCCCCCTGCTTCCCGCCGCCTAAAAACGATCGAAACCAATGCGCACTGTCTTTGAGGGTTCGGACCTTGGTTTTGAAATCGACATGCACCAAACCAAAACGTGGGTGATACCCTTCGGCCCATTCGAAATTATCCATTAAACTCCAGGCAAAATAACCCTTTAAATTGGCGCCTTCTTGTTTGGCCCTTATGGCTTCGCTGATATGGGTTTGAAAATAATGTATTCTTGCAGTGTCGTGTACGCGGTTAAACATGATTTGGTCGTCGAATGCCGCTCCATTTTCGGTTACATACAAGGGGATATTTAGTCCATAGCCATGTATTTTCATAATGCAGTGGTACAAGCTCTCGGGGTGTATCTCCCAATCCATGGCCGTTAAATCCAAACTACGGTCTTTGGCTGGCACCAATTTTATTTTTAAAAAAGGATTGAAATGGTTGTGCTTAAATACCTCTCTGGTATAGGTTTGAATACCTATAAAATCCAAATCAACTTTCAACATTTCCTCATCCCCTGCTTTTATAAACCGTTTGATTTGTTTGAGCTTGCTTAAATTCTCTAAAGGATACCCTAAACCAATAACAGGCTCAAAGAAAAAACGGTTGATCAGCTGATCGGCTGTCTCTGCAGCCTTTAAGGCCCTTTTGCTTCGGTCTTCAGCTTCAATGTGGGTAAACGAAAAACTAGAACCAATCTGCAAACTGCTGTCAATTTCTTTAAGGTGTCTGAACACAATCCCAATACCCATCATGGCATGGTGGGTGGCTGCAAAGAAGGCATCAAAACCTTTTTTACCTGGCGCGTGAATACCAAACAAATAACCGGCACCAAGAAATACCGATGGTTCGTTTAAGACCATCCAATGTTTTACTTTTGGCAAAGCACGTGCGCAAACTTCTGCGTAATTTTTAAATTGTTCGAGTATGTCTCTATTGGCCCATCCGCCTTTCTTCTCCAAAGCAAGAGGCAAATCCCAGTGGTACAATGTAACCCAAGGCGTTATATCTTGTTCTATGCAATAATCAACTACCTGCTGATAAAAAGCCAAACCTTCTTCATTCACAGTTACCCCATCGGGCATTACCCTTGGCCATGAAATGCTAAAACGAAAGTGTTTGAATCCAATTTTTTTTAGTAAGTCTATGTCGGTTTTGTAATGGGTATAAAAATCGGCTGAATCAGACAACTGATCGCCCCTTTTTACTTTGGGCTTTTTAAAAAATACCCCCGATTCTTGTTGACAAAAATCATCCCAAATCGAAGGGCCTTTGCCCCCAATATCAGCGGCCGATTCGGTTTGAGCAGCCGATATAGCGGCACCCCAAATCATTTCCTTTAAATGATTTTGACTCATATTAGTAAAGAAAACTTTAAGCGATTTTGAACTCTTTCAACAAATGAAACACGTCTTGCTCGTCAAGCTCTTCAGTTGTTTCTTCGACCAACTCTTCAACGTATTGGAACAAGGTCCAACGGCTTTCATTGTATTCTAACGCAGTTAGATTCTCTATCCAATCGCCACTGTTTAAATAGTGGATACTCGATTGTTTGGTTTCCACAATTTTATCTGAGGCCATGTGAATGTGCCCGCACACAACGGCCTTGCATTGCTGAGCCTCTGCATAATCCACTGCGGAGTCTTCAAAATTATTAACAAATGAAATGGCTTGTTTCACACTGTTCTTAATGGTCTTTGATAGAGAAACCCTTTTACCACCCAGCTTTTCTGAAATGAAATTAACAAAGGTGTTGATGATGATTAAAAGATCGTAACCTTTACCACCCAATTTGGCCAACCATTTTGCATGTTGTATGCTAAAATCAAACACATCGCCATGAAAGAACAAAGTTTTTGTGCCATTGAGGTTCATTTCGACTTTATTTACCAAGGTAATATTACCAAAATCCATCCCCACAAACTTCCTCAACATTTCGTCGTGGTTGCCTGTTATGTATACAACTTTGGTTCCATTCATCGCCATTTTTAAAATATAGCGCACCACCTTCATGTGGGTTTTAGGGAAATACTTTTTAGAAAACTGCCAGATATCTATAATATCTCCATTTAAAATTAAGGTTTCAGGATCTATGCTTTTTAAGTAATGCAGCAGTTCTTTTGCTCGGCAACCATAAGTGCCCAAGTGCACATCTGATATAACAGCCAGTTCTAACTTTCTTCTGTTCATCTTTTAAAAATTCCATTAAAAGGATTGAAAAAATGAAACAGCAAGGTCAATAGTTCATCGATTAGTTTATGCATGTTTTTTTTACAAAGTTAAAACTGCAATGTCAAGTGAATGTGCTTAAAAAATTATTGAATTGTTAGCAATGTTATAAACAAAACTAATTGCCGGACAAAAAAAAATGTTGTTTGTATGTCCGGTTTTTTCAATAACCCAAGCTTCAAAAAACTAAGGAAAACCGGTCCATCCAATCAACATATTTTGTGTTATATCAAAAGAACAAGTAATCAACTGTCTTAGACAATTCAAACTAAGTACTGTAATATTTCCCTAGTGTTAAACAGCTATTAAATTTTCGAAACCAGGTACAAAATTTCTCTTCCCATTTCGCGCACCTTCATGTCGTAAGCGCCAGCTTCATGCACCGAATCATCGTAGGCTTTTGGGTCTTCGTAGGGCAATGAGAAACGCTTTGCGCCACGAACAAGCGGACAGGCTTCATCGGCTTGCGAACACACCATAATTGCTATGTAATTTTTCTGAGGGTTATAATTCTCGTCATAACGTTTCGAAAAATTTATATCCAAACGGTAATCGTTGTCCGAAACAGGTATATAGAATTTCGGATTGTCGTTCATGTCCAACTGATTGACTTTAAATCCCGCCCGCTTAATGGCCAATACCATGCGGTGGTTGAAAGCCGTGGCTTCTGTTCCACCAGAATAGGTAAATATATTTTGAATCCCGTAGTGCATGGCCGCTGCCTTTAACCACAACTGTCCTAAATGGCTGCGGCGCGAATTGTGGGTGCATATTACGGTAATATCAGCTCGGTTAAACGCTTGTATATTCTCAAGAATTAAAGCGGCCAATTGCTCCAATTCTTCTATTCTGTTGGGCTGAATTAAATGCCATTCAGACTCTAGTTCTTTGATTAAATTTTCGGTCTCAGGGTATAAAATCATGCGTACAATTTCTTTCTTAAATAAAATGCAAAACGAACCAATAATATCAAAGCAGGCACTTCAACCAAAGGACCAATAACCCCTGCAAATGCTTGTCCGCTGTTGATGCCAAATACACCTATTGCAACGGCTATGGCCAATTCGAAATTATTGCCAGATGCGGTAAAAGCAATGGATGCATTTTCGGCATAGGTAGCGCCGAATAATTTACCCAATAAAAATGTCAGGGTAAACATAATGGCAAAGAATATAACCAAAGGCAAAGCCACTATTAATACATCTTTGGGGATCTGAACTATCATCTCGCCTTTGAGAATAAACATCAAGACGATGGTGAACAACAAAGCAATTAAAGTAATGGGTGAAATTTTGGGAATAAACTTGGTGTTAAACCAGGCCTCGCCTTTATACTTAATTAAAAAATAGCGGCTCAAAACTGCCGCAGTAAAAGGCACTCCAAGGTATAAGCCCACGGTTTGCGCAATGTCAGACATCTGTATATTCAAACTCAAGCCTTCAAAACCAAACCAAGGCAACATAATTTCTAAATAAAAATAGGCATAGGCACTAAAGAAAAACACCTGCAACAAACTGTTAATGCCCACCAAACCGGCAACGTATTCGCGGCTACCTTCGGCCAATTCGTTCCACACCACCACCATGGCGATGCAGGGAGCCAAGCCAATAAGAATAAGGCCCGTCATGTATTCGGGATAATCTTTTAAAAATGTAATCGCCAAAACAAACATTAAAAACGGCCCAAAGATCCAGGTAATAAAAAACGAAAGAGATAATAATTTTATGTTTTTAAAAACCTTTGGTACCTCCGAAAATTTCACTTTAGCCAAAGGCGGATACATCATTAAGATCAAGCCTATCGCCAAAGGAATATTGCTCGACCCTTTCGAAAATGATTGAATAAAACCGGCACTCGAGGGAATAAAATATCCAATACCAACGCCTAAGGCCATGGCCGAAAATATCCATAGGGTAAGGTAGCGGTCTAAAAAGCCCAAACGCTTTTGCTTACCTGCTGTTTGATGATTTTTTTTCTCCATAATTAGCAACATCCGCCACCTGGCATGCAAGAAGAATTTGAATCACCATTCACCACCAATTCGGACAATTTAACTTTGCGTTTTTCTTGCGGAATTCCACAAGAATCAGAGGCCAAGCAGTCGGTAAACTTAGGCATCAAAACGAACGACTTGCCATTAAAAGCTAAGCTGTATTTGCCAATAGTATTGGCTTGGTATTCCACCTCTACTTCGCGGTCTTCTATACCCAAAACTTTTTCAGAAAGGGCAATGATGTTTAATAATTTTTCAGGCGCCAAACGGTGCTCGGTATCGTTGGCGTTCCAAAGCTGAAAACTCACTAGGTTTTCTTCGCGAACCGTGCCTCCGCAATCTATAAAATGTTTGTGCACAGAACCCACTTCCGTTACATGAAAATGCTCAGGCACTTTGGTGCCATCTTGCAATTCAAATTGCACTTGCTCTAGGCCTTGCAATTTTTCTTTTATTTCTGATAAGATCATAATTGTATTTTTTTAATTTAAGTTTCTTTTTAAGTGTGCCGCCTTAGCAACATTTCTTGTTTATTTTGTCTGAGACCTTTCCAAGATAAGCCTGCAATTTTGCAATGGCTGTTTCTTCCACACAATAGCAAAT
Source organism: Bacteroidia bacterium (assembly GCA_044341025.1). GTDB lineage: Bacteria > Bacteroidota > Bacteroidia > NS11-12g > UBA955 > JABMMZ01. Next base: position 56,249 of record JBIISM010000012.1, read on the forward strand.
GGCCTTCCCTTCTATACTGCCTTTAATTAGTCCTGCGTTTTTCAATTCCTTTAAATGTTGTGAAACGGTGGGCTGAGCCAAAGGCAAAACATTCACAATGTCACCACAGATACAAGCATCAACACTTAAGAGATAGTCGATAATAGCTACGCGTGCAGGATGCGCCAAGGCTTTCATCATTTGGGCAATCTCGTTGTGTGTTTCGCTAAACGCTTCTGTTTTGGTAATTCCCATTTCTTATATTTTGATATTGCAATATTACGATAATAAATTTTAACAAAAAAGAGAATAAAATTTATTCTCTTTTTTTAGTATTAACCTAAATACGTTTTTAGGATTTTGCTTTTGGACGATTTACGCAAACGTCTAAGCGCTTTTTCTTTGATTTGACGAACACGTTCACGGGTCAATCCCACTTTTTCTGAAATATCTTCAAGTGTGTGGGCTGGTCCACCATCTAGTCCGTAGTAATAACGCAAAACATCGCGTTCTTTTTCAGATAAGGTAGAGATCACACGGTTGATTTCTTTTTGCAAAGATTCGTTCATCAATGGAACGTCTGGATTAGGCTCATCGTTATTGTCCAACACACCCAATAAGGTATTATCTTCACCTTCGGTCAATGGCGCATCTATAGATAAGTGTCTGCCGCTCGACTTCAATGCATTTTCTACTTCAATGATTGGAATTTCCAATACCGTTGCAATTTCTTCTGCGGTTGGTTCACGTTCAAATTCTTGTTCCAATTTTGCTGCAGCTGCGCTGATACGACCAATTGAACCAACTTTGTTTAATGGCAAACGAACAATACGAGATTGGTCAGCCAAGGCTTGAAGAATTGATTGACGAATCCACCATACTGCGTATGAAATGAATTTAAAACCACGGGTTTCATCAAAACGTTTAGCGGCTTTAATCAAACCTAAATTGCCTTCGTTAATTAAGTCACCCAAAGTTAAACCTTGGTTTTGGTATTGTTTACTAACTGACACAACGAATCTTAAGTTGGCATTCACCAAACGCTCAAGGGCTGCTTGATCACCTTCGCGGATTCTTCTGGCCAATTCAACTTCCTCTTGTGCATCAATCATTTGCACTTTGGAAATTTCATTTAAATACTTGTCTAATGATTTGTTTTCGCGGTTGGTAAACTGTTTGGATATTTTAAGCTGTCTCATGATTCTATTGTTTGGTCTGTAAAAATTACAAAGGTTGCAAACAAACCCTTTTAATGCGATAAACACATGATTTTTAAGGATTTTCCTGCTCTTCATTAAGCAGCAAAAATCGAGCCAAAGTGCCGAATTCATGTCAAATTTTCTGATAAAAAACCCAAGACATGCCATGCCATCCGCAAGGAAATGTGCTTTAGTTTATTTGCCACCATATTAAAATTTCAATTAAATTTGCATGCAATAAGCCGCGCAGGCTATAACTATTTTAAAAATGTCAATCAACAGCAGCATAAGAAACATACTTAACCAACGCATCATGATTATTGATGGCGCTATGGGCACCATGATTCAAACCTACAACCTGAGTGAGGAAGACTACCGAGGCGAGCGCTTTAGGGACATCGAACAATTGGTTAAAGGCAACAACGACCTTTTGGTGCTTACGCAGCCACATATTATTTCTGACATCCACAAAGCCTTTTTAGAGGCGGGTGCAGATATAATTGAAACCAACACCTTTAATGCCCAATCCATTTCTTTGGAAGATTATAAAATGACCGAATTGGTGTATGAGTTAAACTTAGCTGCGGCTAAGATAGCCCGTGAAGCGGCAGATGAATATACGGCAAAAGACCCGAGTAAGCCTCGCTTTGTAGCTGGTGCCGTTGGCCCAACAAATAGAACTGCCTCTTTAAGTCCCGACGTTAACAACCCTGGTTACAGAGCCGTTAACTTTAATGACCTTTGCAATGCCTACTCTGCACAAATGCAGGCATTAATTGAAGGTGGTGTTGACCTTATTTTGATAGAAACCATATTTGATACCTTAAATGCCAAAGCGGCCTTATTTGCCATCAACAGCATCAAAGACGAATTAAACATCGACATCCCTGTGATGATTTCAGGCACCATTACCGACGCCAGTGGAAGAACCCTAAGTGGACAAACGCCAGAAGCGTTTTGGAACTCTATGTCACATGGAGAAATCTTAAGCATTGGGCTTAACTGTGCCTTGGGCGCAAAAGACATGTTGCCACATATTTCTGAAATCAGCAATGTGGCCTGGGTGTATGTCACTGCTTATCCAAACGCAGGTTTGCCAAACGAATTCGGTCAATACGACGAATCGCCTGAAGCCATGGCCAATGTGGTAGAAGAAATGATTAAAGAAGGCTGGGTGAATATGGTTGGCGGTTGCTGCGGTACGACACCTGAACACATCAAAGCCATTGCCGAGCGTGCTCAATTATACAAACCTAGAGAAGTCCCTACTTTGGCAGAAGCTTAATGGGAAAATTAGCCAAGCTCTGCTCCATACTTTTTCATCCCTTAATTCTATTGAATTTTGGTTTGTTCAGCGTCTTGCGCTACCATCCCTATTACGTCAGTAAATTTTACGATACCCATTTCTACACCATCAGCATGTTTATTGCGGTAAACACTTTGGTGATGCCATTGTTGAGTCTGTTCTTGTTGAAAAAGTTTGGGTTTATAGACGACTTTTACATCAGCAATCCAAAGCAGCGCTTATTGCCTTATGGCATATTGGTTTTGCTTCTTGGATTCACCATGTACCAATTGAACAAGATTGAATTGAATGGCCTGCCAATTATTTTTATGGGTGCCTCAGCGGTTTGTTTAATCCTTAACATCATCATCAACACCCGTTACACCATCAGCACCCATGCCATTGGTGCAGGCGGTTTCATTGCCTTGTACGCATATTTAACCATGCATCAGCATGTATCTTCATTCAACCCGTTTTTGATTGCTTCTATCCTAGCGACAGGCATCAGTTTGTGGTCGCGCTTGTTTTTAAACGCCCACACTGAAAGACAAATATACAGCGGATTGGCACTTGGGTTTTCGGTGGTATACTTTTTTTTATTGCTTTTTTAGCAAAAAGCAATAGCAAGTGCAAGCCTTCTCCGCTTCTAAGGCCGAAGGAGCAAGGGTCCCGATAGCTATCGGCAGATCGAGGCATCGATATATACATGTTGTTGGGTTACTCGCAAGCTCGTGAGAGCGCTCCGATAAGTTTCCCGCCAACAACGCATTTATTGAGATGACTTGGCAGTTGTTTACGATTTCTTTGAAACATTAATATCAATTTCATTTTCATCGTTCGCTTCAGAATACCTATTCAGTCTGCCATTCCCAAGCATACACTTTAGCCAGCTGCGTCAGGAAATGCGAATTCTAAGTAGATTTTACATGGGCTTACTACCGCGCGCCATGTATAACTTTTTCAAACAACTTTTATAAACGCATCTGGGCTGCCGTTTCTATTTGGGCCAGTTTCGTACAACTTAGAAATAATCGGTTACTACAAGATTAAATTAATCATGAGAATTCTAACGTTTCTAAGAAATCGTAAAGGTGTACCAGGTTATTTTGATTATGGCGTTGTTGGCGGGGACACCAACAACATGTATTCATTGGTAGTGGGGATTTTTCGTTTCAAACAAATCGTAAAGGTATGCAGATATTGAAATCACATCGAAATATCGAGTAATATTTAAAAAAACCCGATGGCTATCGGGACATAAAAAAAACGGGCACACCTTCATGTACCCGTTTTCTAATTTTAATGTTTTAATTACAATGCAGCTTCGTAGCGGCGACTTACTTCATCCCAGTTGATAATACTGAAGAATGAAGAGATGTAATCTGGTCTGCGGTTTTGGTAATTCAAGTAGTATGCGTGTTCCCAAACGTCTAAGCCCAAAATTGGGGTACCGTTTTGAACGCCTTCCAATTCCATTAAAGGATTGTCTTGGTTTGGTGTGCTGCTGATAAACAATTTGCCATTGGCTACAGACAACCATGCCCAACCGCTACCAAAACGGGTAGCTGCTGCTTTGCTAAACTCTTCTTTGAAGGTATCCATTCCGCCAAGGTCATTGTTGATTGCTTCTGCCAATTTGCCTGTTGGTCCATTGCCATTATTTGGCTTTAATACGGTCCAAAACAAACTGTGGTTAAAGTGTCCACCGCCATTGTTGCGCACTGGCATTGGGTATTTGCTGATGTTTTTACAAATATCTTCTATGCTGTGGTTTTCTGCATCTGTTCCAGCTAAGGCTGCATTTAAGTTCGTTACATACGCATTGTGGTGTTTGCTATGGTGAATTTCCATAGTACGCGCATCGATAACGGTTTCAAGCGCATCGTATGCATAGTTCAATTCAGGAAGTGTAAAAGCCATGATTTTTATAATTTTTAATGATGCGAAATTAAGTGAGTATTGTCAAGCATAAAAATAAATTTGATTGATAAAGGTATTTAGTTTGAAACGCACAAAAATCGGGGTATAAAAAAAGACCGTTGTGAAAACGGCCTTTTTAAATATGGATTTGATGTGCTTACATGTGTATGCACTCATCATAAGCCTTAGCCACAGCTTCCATAATGGCTTCGCTCATTGTTGGATGCGGGTGAACCGACTTAATAATTTCATGTCCTGTAGTTTCTAAGTTTCTCGCTACAACTGCTTCGGCAATCATATCGGTTACACCTTCACCTACCATATGGCAACCCAACCACTCACCGTATTTGGCATCGAAAATTACTTTTACAAAACCATCTTTATGGCCGCTTGCAGAAGCTTTTCCGCTTGCAGAGAATGGGAAAGTTCCTACTTTAATTTCATAACCTTTTTCTTTGGCTTGTGCTTCAGTATAACCTACTGATGCAACCTCTGGGTGGGTGTAAGTACAACCTGGGATGTTGTTGTAGTTTAAAGCATGTGGATGTAAACCGGCAATTGCTTCTACACAAATAATACCTTCTGCACTTGCAACGTGTGCCAATGCTGGTCCGTGAACGATGTCACCGATTGCATAAACACCTTCGATATTGGTTTTGTAGTTGTCGTCAACTAATATTTTTCCTTTTTCTGTTTTAACGCCAACGGCTTCTAAACCTAAGTTTTCTAAGTTAGAAACAATGCCAGCAGCCGACAACACGATGTCTGCTTCAAGCACCACATTACCTGTTGGGGTTTTAACTGATACTTTACAACCTTCACCTTTGGTGTCAACGCTTTCTACTGCGCTGTTGGTCATAATTTCTACGCCGTTTTTCTTGTAGATTTTCTCCATCAATTTAGAAACTTCTTCGTCTTCAACAGGAAGTATTCTTGGCATAAATTCAATAACAGTTACTTTGGTTCCTAGCGTGTTGTAGAAATAAGCGAACTCCATTCCAATTGCACCAGAACCGATAACGATTAAAGTTTTTGGTTGCTTAGGCAATACCATTGCTTCGCGGTAACCCAAAACCTTAACACCGTCTTTAGCAACACCCGGAAGATCTCTGCTTCTTGCACCAGTTGCCAAAATAATGTGGTCAGCTTCGTAAATTTCTTTTTTGCCTTCGCTGCTTATTTCAACTTTCTTGTTGCCTACAAGCAATGCAGCGCCTTTGATCACCGTAATTTTGTTCTTTTTCATCAAGAACTCAATTCCTTTACTCATGTTGCCTGCAACCCCACGGCTGCGTTTAACGATGGCTTCAAAGTCAATACTTGCTTCTTTCACATTGATACCATAATCGGCACTGTGCTTTAAATATTCGAATACTTGAGCAGATTTAAGCAATGCTTTGGTTGGAATACAGCCCCAGTTTAGGCATATACCGCCCAATTCAGCTTTCTCAACTATAGCTACTTTTTTACCCAATTGAGATGCGCGGATTGCAGCTACATAGCCACCAGGTCCACTGCCTATTACGATGATATCAAATTTCATGATCTTAAAAATATTTATCGGCTGCGAAATTAAGTGAATCTGATTGTTTTTTAAAAAAAACTTGTTTGGCTTGCTTGGCTTTGTCATTTTGCGACTTAAGTTTGCATCAATAAACTTCAATTCTTATGCATCTTTACACCATAGACACAGGATTTTTTAAACTGGATGGCGGCGCCATGTACGGCGTTGTGCCTAAAAGCATTTGGAAAAACTTAAATCCGGCAGACGATAACAACATGTGCAATTGGGCCATGCGGTGTTTGTTGATTGAAGATGGCAACAGATTGATTTTAATTGACAATGGCATAGGACAAAAACAATCAGATAAATTCTATGGGTTTTACTATTTAAATGGGCATCAAACTTTAGACAATTCTTTGCAAGAATTGGGTTTTCACCGAGACGATATTACCGATGTGGTGTTAACCCATTTACACTTCGACCATTGCGGTGGCAGTATCGAGTGGAACGAGGACCGCAGCAAATACCGCCCTGCATTTAAGAATGCAATCTTTTGGAGCAACGAGCAACATTGGCAACATGCATTAAATTCAAACCCAAGAGAAAAAGCCAGCTTCTTAACAGAAAACATTGTTCCTATTGAAGAAAGCGGCCAATTGAAATTTGCGCATAGTGCAACAGATGTAGCAGACTTCATCAATCTTCGCGCGGTATTCGGGCACACCGAAGCCATGATGCTGCCGCAGATTAATTACAAAGGCCAAACCATCGTATTTTGTGCAGATTTAATCCCTTCGCTTGGCCACTTGCCGGTTAACTATGTGATGGCGTACGATATCAAACCATTAGAGAGTATGCGCGACCGTCAGGTGTTTTTGGATGAAGCCATATCTAAGAATTACATCTTATTTTTTGAGCACGATCCGGTAAACGAATGCTGTACCGTTACAAAAAATGAACGCGGAACCTTTGTGGCAGATAAAGTGTTTAAGTTGAGTGATGTTGTGGGTTAAAGCAACTGCTTTGACGAATCGTTTTAATTTTGCTTGTATTGCTAAGATTGTTTTCTATAAAGGTCGAGCTATAAATACACATGGAAATAAAAACCCAATAGAACTTCTTGTTTTCAACCTTAGCTATTTTTGATTCTTTCTGATTTTGCTCAACCATTCCGGTGTAATACCCATGAATTCGGCAATGTATTTTGATGAGATATGCTTTAACAATCCAGGATATTTTAAGGTCAAATACTTGTACAGATTTTCTGACGATTCTGTAATCATTTTACTTTTTAATTCGTTCGCTTCAAATAAGCCTTTGGCAACCACCTGAAAATAAAATCTAAAAAGACCGATATCATCTTTTACAATATCTTCAATATCATCACGAGACAACTCAATCACTATGGCTTTCTTAATTGCCCTTAATTCATAATTCGTTTGTTGAGCGAAAAGAAAAGCATCTGTGCAAGTGAAAAATCTATGCACATTTTCAATGTAAAAACCAACCGCCTTTGAGAGGTCTTTTTCTTCGTTTATATAACTACAAACAAATACGCCTTCAAGCAAAAAGTACGCTTTGTCACAAATTGAATTATTCCTTACTAGCACAGAGTTGTTCTTCACCCTTATAATTTTCCCAATAGTAACTATTTTTTCAATTTGAGCTTTTGACAAATCGAAATTTGATAAATAGCCCCTAAAAGTTCTATTGATGTTTAATTCCTCTGGCGATAGCAAACTCATACGGATTCCGCAAAGTTAAATCAGCATAAATTGCATCTAACTTGAATTAATTCTATTTTTTTATTGTTTAAATTTAAAAACACACTATTTAAACAAAACTATTTGCATTGAGAATGATTTTTTTAATTTTTGCGATAATTAACATCGATTTTTGATGAGGTAAATAAAAACCAAAATCACCCTACCCTTTCACCCAAAGCTTTAACAAACCATTCTGACTTTGTCGAACACGCTCATACGCATATGGAATCTCTTTGTTCTCTCCATCGTATGTAACTACTCTAGTGCCATTAGGCATCTCACGCAATTGTGCCAAGGTATGCTCGGTGTATTGTTTGTGCAATTGTTCAGACAATGAAACCTCGTTGTTCAAGCGCTTATTAAACACCAAATTTTCGTAATACGGATTGAATAAATAAAAAGCATTATAGTCTTTGAAATTTACATCCAAAATATTCTGATGCTCTACCTTTGCATTCTTCAATCCAAAGCTTTCTATCATTGTATTTGCAATATCCACCAAACTTTCTCTGTGTTCTATGCCATAAAAAAAACTCTCGTTTTCCATTGCACCCGCTATACAAAATTTCCCTGATCCGGCACCAATATCCAAAATCTTTTTGGGACCATCTTCTGTTAGCCATTCGGCCGCCAATTGTGCAATGCGCACGGGTGTAAAATGGGTCTTGGAAATCAAGCGCAAAGACTCTGGCAAACGGGTAAAAATCTCAAGTTCGAGCTTGTCTATTTTCTGATTAAATTCGGCAGTATCATCCATTATTCACACCTAAAATTAAACGATTTATCTAATGCAAAAAACCTTTAACATGCTCAAATGCATCTGATAACACGCGAATGTTCCCATCAATTTCTAAGATGGCCAAACGCATATCTTCAAAGTGCCATACAAAATCAAACATACCAGAGCCTAATTCCATTAGTGAATTCGGTCTCCTCTTAAGTCCATGCTTTTCATGATTTCTGCTTCTGAAATTAAAAATTCATTCCACCTATTTTGTACATATTCAGCCGGCAATACCGACTTGGCCAACTGAATGAACATGTGGTAATGCCCTGCTTCGCTTTCCATAAACTCGCGGTAAAACACTTTTAATTCTTCGTCTTGTATATGCAAACTTAACAAACGAAACCGTTCGCAACTTCTTGCTTCTATCATGGCACTAATCAATAATTTTTCTACCATAACATGTTTAGAATCTAAGCCCATTTTTTCAAGGCCAAATAATTTTTTAACGTATTCATCTTTACGCGGAGGAGCAAGCTTTAAACCGCGCTTATGGAGTTCTTTAAGGACCCTTCTAAAATGCCCCCACTCTTCAGCAACTATTGGCGTTACTTCTTCTACGATTCCCGGCTGATACGCGTATTTGACAATTAATGATATGCCTGTAGTTGCGGCCTTCTGCTCACACCATGCGTGGTCGCTTAAAATGTCTTCTATTTGCATTTCTGCAATATTGACCCATCGTGGGTCGGTGGCCAAGACAAGCCCTAGTTTTGTTTTTTGATGTGTTTGCATTAATCTATTTCATGGTAATCCAAATCCTTGCTAAATGTTTCTTTCATGCCAATCAAAGACACAAGTGCCAATGACAAGCATACGGCACCTACAACAATTGCGGCATCGCGCACTTCCATACTTTCGGCGAGTGATTTAAAACTTAAAGTAATTAAAACGACCGAGCCTCTAACAAAATTAGGAACTGTATTGGTTACCGTACTTCTAATATTGGTACCAAAATTTTCAGATGCAACCTGCACAAATAAGGCCCAGTAACCGGTGCCGAATCCGAGCAAGAAACAATTTACTCTAAATTCATTGAGACTTATATTTTCGGAGCTCAAATAGTAGGCCACCAATCCTATGGACATCATTAAATAAAAGAAAATAACTTTCTTTCGACTTTTAAACCATTGGCTTAATAAGCCACTCATCACATCCCCAACGCTTAGTCCAATATAGGTAAACATAACCGCTTCGCCCAATATTGTTTTAGATTCTATGCCTTCGAGGCTTACAAACCGAGGAGACAAGTTGATCAATATTCCAATAATGTACCAAATAGGTACCCCTATCGCTATGCATTGAAGATACAACAACGCTCTTTTTCTATTGTTAAAAAGCATAAAGAAATTGCCTTTGCTAACAAGCTTTGAGGCTTTTAACGTATTGTACATGCCAGACTCAAAAGCACCCGCCCTTAAAGCCAATAAGGCCAAACCCAATCCACCGCCAATAAAGTAGGATGTTTGCCATTGAAAATGTTTGCCAATAATTGCAGCAGCAACAGCACCTAAAGCCCCAAAAGAAACGATAATCATGGTTCCTATTCCACGCTTCTCTTTGTGCATGGTTTCGCTCACCAAGGTTATTCCAGCGCCTAATTCGCCAGCCAAACCAACGCCTGCTATAAATCGACAAATGATATACTGATCAATATTGACCACAAAACCATTGGCAATATTGGCCAAAGAATACATTACGATTGAACCAAACAATACCGATACCCGTCCTTTTTTATCCCCTAAAATTCCCCAAATAAGTCCACCTAAAAGCATTCCAAACATCTGCCAATTAAACAGGGTTATTTCTACACTTTTAAACAAGTCGCCTGTAATGCCAATGGAATTTAAACTGGCTCCTTTAACCACATTAAATAAAATCAGATCATATATATCCACAAAATAGCCCAATGCCGCTATAACAACAATCCAATATGTATTTTTTTTATTCTCCATTGTACTGCAAACTTATTCAATTTTAGCGAAAGTATATGAAAAAATAGAGAGAATTACACCTGCAGTTAAAGCATACAAGACAAGGATTACTCCAACGTAAAGGCAATTGGAATACGCATTCTCATACGCACTTTCTTCCCATTGGAATAACCAGAACTCCAATACGTGCTGCTCAACTTGAGCACCCTGATGGCCTCATCAACCAAAGCTTGTAGGCGCGCATTGCCATCATCCTTAGACATTACATTGCCAACCCGGCCCAATGTATCAACAACAAAATCTACAATAATCTTGGCTTGTATTCCATTTTTTATAGCCGATTTTGGGTAATTCAAATTGTCTACAATAAATTGTGAAATGTCTTTTCCATTGTAACTAAATGCAGGAATGGTCAGCTACCGCTACTATCCTTTCATCTTTAATTACACCAGCACTGTCATTGGCCTGAGCAAAAAGTGATGCGCTAGAAGCAAGACAAAACACCAGTAAAAACAGTCTAAATATTTGCATTAGAAACTGGTACTAAGAGTAAAACGCACCCCACTAAATGCTGGTTCTATCCTGCATATACCACCTGTGCAATTCATTCCTTGTACTTGTTTAATGTAGGCAAGGGTAAACACACTTGCTCCTTCGGTATAACCGATATAACCGCTGTAATAATGCAGTATTTCTTCTGAAATAATACCTTGCGAAAACGACGATCTATGTGGTTCAATGTTTACCATGTCTCCAACGCTAAAACTCCAGTGCGGGGCATGGTTTAATTCAACAATCGCATTGGCAAAACTGCCCAAATCTTGCTGGGTTTTTAAATACTGAGCTTCTACGCGCAATGATGTTTTCTTACTCAACTTATAGGTAATTTCCAAAAATGGAGTCATGGTTTTAACATCGGCATACGAACTATCGGCAACCTTTTGTTCAAAACGGCTTTGGTCATAAAATATAGACTGAACGCCAAATTTGGCTTTGAGTTTTTTGCTAAATTTGTGTTGCACCTCTGCATAGTATTCACTGAATAAATGCTTGGCATTGCCCAAACTGTCGCCATTGCTTTTTAAACTGTTAACATTGGAAACATTAAAGGTAAACGTGGTTCCTTTTTTAGGCGTTACGATCAATTCACCTTGGTAAGCATTCTCGCCGAGGAACTGCGTAACAGCATTGTAACGGGCTAAGAGCCTGTAGGTATTTTGTCTTGTAATAGATGGAATATAAGCAATCAAACCGTTGTTCAATTGTTCGTTTGGAGAGGTTCTAAAACTAAAGTTTTCTATGCGTTTGTATTGCAAGTTTGCGCCAAAAGAAAACTGTTTCTTTTTACCCAAGTTTGCTTTCGAATAGTTTAATGTACCGTAAATAATGTTCCCATCATGGTTGGTCAACAAACTGGCATCTTGGTTGGTAATGGCTTCTTTGGTTTTGTATAAATACTCTCCATATATTGACAAGTCCTTATAAGAAACCTTGCTGTATCCATTAAATGAATAGGTATTGTATTTGGGAATAAATCTGGTTTCCAAAGCCTGTGAATTGATTTGTGAAGCAACCGTATTCATGGTGGCTTGATCGAGCGATCGATTAACCGCTGAGGCACCACTCATTACATTCAAGACATTGAACAATTTGTAGCGGTATTCGGCATTAAATCCTTTAATGGCCGAAGGAGACATTTCAAATCTATCACCAGAAAATATATTGCCTTTTTGTTGGCCTGCAAAAGCTTTAACGGCCAAGTTTTTATAATCGTATTTCACCCTCAAACCTTGTATGGCATAGTCTAATCCTAACATACGCTCTTCATACGCTCTAAAAATCATGCCTGTGGCAAATTGGTCATAGAAGTATCCAACCGTAAGATTTAATCCGCCAATGTCTTTTGATGCTTGCCAAAACCCTATTCCTTGTTTGTTGTAAACGCCTTGCGGATTAAGCAATGGAGAGTTATTAAACATGTCGTAGCGCAAAGAAAATGAATATCCTTTTAAGTTGTAATTTAAAAACAACCAAGCATCGGCGCTGCTTTTGTATTTGTTGTAAACCTCTGTTGTCGCGCCAATTTTTGCATCCCTGTCGTAGAACTGTGCATTGCTCATAAAGTTACCCGAGAACTCGCCACGCTCATTGCTTTGGGCATTTGCCATAAGCCCCATACCAATTGAACTGATTAAGATTAAGACCTTTTTCATTAGGCAACGAAAATAAGAAAATAAATGCAGAAGAGAAAATAACAGATTAAGACCTTGTTAGCAATGTATACCCTTTGAAAAACTATGCCTTCCCTTTGGAAAACAATTTGCGCAAAACGATCATTGTATGGGCAAACACATTGGGCAGAAAACCATAGTGTTCTTTTAAAACTTCATAACGCTCTTTGTTGCTTGCTTTTCTTTGCACACTCGAGAATCCATCGACCGTAAAACAAGCAAGAACAGCCCCTAAATTCAATACCTTTTTACATGCTTTTAAACAGCGTATCATCCAATCGATGTCCGCAACATAACGGTATTTCTCGTTGTATGGCACTGCTAAACTTCTTTTGATGACAAACGATTGGTGGCCAACATTCATGCCCAAACGAAAGGAGATCCAATTTAAATTATCTGGTAATTTCCGGGTTGTAAAAACAGAACGCAAACCCAAATGTTTTCCATCCGCATCCACCATCATGGTTTCGCCATAAACGGCATCGGGCTCCTGCTTCAAAGCATTTAAAAGCAATTCCAAAACAGAAATATTTTCTGCAAAATCGCCTGAATTCAGAAACCAAACATAGTCTCCTTTGGCCATTGACAAGCCTTTGTTCATGGCATTGTAAATGCCATTATCAGGTTCGGATACCCAATTTTTGGTGAGGGATTGGGTTTCTAAAAATTCTTTTGTCCCATCTTTAGAGCCTCCATCTACGATGACAATTTCAATATCTTGTAAAAAATTATGCCCGTTAAAAACAGCCAAGGTTTTTTGTAAACCTTTTAAATTATTATAGGCAATACTGATTACCGAAAGCTTCATGCTTTCTGAGCAAAATAACTTTTAGCCCAAAGGCCTATCATAATGAACATACCCAACAAAATAGCCAATGACAAATACTTCTCAATATAGTCTGTTGTGCTTTGACCTTTGTCATAAACCATTTTAATGTTGTGTTTACCCGCAGGAACTGCCAAACCTCTTAAGGTATAATCTACCTTATTCAATTGGGCAGGTTTGCCATCTATTTCTACCCTCCAGTTGTCGTACCATATTTCCGAGAACACCAAATATCCGTTGTAGGCATTGTTCACCGCATACACCATGGTATCAGGATGGTAAGAATTTAATTTGGCAGAACTGCTGCTATCCAATATAAAACTTGCTGTGCTTAAGGTTTTATTTTGTTCAAAATCGGCATTGTAAGTGGCTTGTGATTTTGGATTTGATTTTTTCAACAAGTCCATTTCTTCGGCTGCATCTTTGGCAGGACTTAAACTCTGAACAAACCAAGCATTTCCATTCATGGTGGTTCTTGGTATTACACCTCTTCTATTTCCAGAATCGGTGCCAATCATATATTTGCAATTCAGCATGTCCAAACCTTTATCGCGGTATTCTTCTTGGGCAAATAAATTTGAAATTACATCTTGGTAACGGCTCAATTTGGCTGGATCGTATCCACCTATCATTTTATGAAAGGCAGCACCCTCGTTGTCGTTAAAAGGGTCATTGGTTAAATCAAACACCCTGTAGTGAATGTCTGGGTCAGATAAGATTTGCTTGTCGGCCAAATCAGGCACACGGTCGGTAACGGTTCCTTTTTCAAATGTAAATTCATCCCAACTCAAGTATCTCCAGTCAACGCCGATTAAATCGACCGCAGCTAGAGCGCCGATCAATCCAATGGCTAGGGTGCGTTGGGCTTTTTTGGTGTACCAAGCCCACAACAAACCAAATGATAGAGATATAAATACAAACGATCTGAACGCATCGGCTTGCAACATGGAACCGCGGTCTTCTTTCAATACAGAAATCAAATTTCCATTGCCACCTTTTTTCAATTGCTCGTCAACCACACCCCCTAAGTCTATAAATGACGGGCCAGCAACAGCCATTAGCAAACAAAAACCACCTACAACATAATAGGCAATTTTAACCATGTCCCATTCGGTTTTAACCCCTGAATTGCTTGGTGCTTTTGGCACTGCACCTTTAACATTTGCAGTACTCTTTTGGTCTATCCAAGTTTCATACAATTGTTTGATACCAAGGAAACCAAGCAAGGGTATAGTCACCTGGGCAATACAAAACGCCATCATCGGTGTTCTGAATTTATTAAAGTATGGCAAGTGGTCGAATAAGAAATCATTGATAACAGCAAAATGCTTGCCCCAACCGAGAATAAACGAAATGATGGTCAATGCCAATAAAGCCCATTTCACCCGGTCTTTAACGATTACCATACCCAATACAAATAGGAATATAATAATTGATCCAATATAAATTGGCCCAGAGGTAAAGGTTAAATCACCATGGTACATTGGCAAGCCTTGAGTTAAAGCTTCTTCGTTTTGTGTTGCTTCGAAAAATTTCGATTTGGTCGTTAATTTTTCTGAACTACTACCTCCATAAAAGTTAGGGATTAACAAAGTGAAGGTTTCGCCTTTTCCATAACTCCAGTCAAAAGCATAATCTCTTTCCAAACCATTTTGACCAGTTTTGGTGTCTGTTTTATGCTCTCCCACTTTGGCCATATCGTTGCCGCCACGCATGGTGTTGTCGGCAAACTTAGACGTTGACTTAATCTTTGTAATGTTTGCACCTACCCCTGCTCCTACCGCTAAAACCGAAATCAAACTTGCAACAATCAATTGCTTGATTTGCTTTTCTTGAACCAATTTCACCAAGTAGTAAATGCCCATAAACAATAAGCAAATTATTGTGTAGAAGGTTATCTGATAGTGGAAGAAATATACCTGCAGGGCCATATTGAAAGCCAAAGTGATACCTCCTGTTAAATATTTTCCTGAGAAAAGCCAATGCAAAGAAGCCAAGATGGCAGGCATAAGTGCCATAGCCAAAACCTTGGTGTAATGCGCGGCTTCAACACTGCTGATGCTGTAACTTGCAAATCCATATGCAATGGCCGCCAAAGCACCGTAAAGTGGTTTGACTTTGAAGGCCGACATCAACAAATAAAAGCCTATAAAGGACAAGAATAATATCTGAAATGGGTAAGCGGTGTGGCTGAAAGGTGTTAAATAGTTGTAGCTTTTAATCACGTTGCCAGATGGTTTTCCTTTGATCATGGTTGAAGGCATACCAGAAAAAATGGCATTGGTCCAACCCGGGAATTCACCGTCTTTATCGGTGTATTTAACCAATTCAGTACCCTTTAACAAACCTTGGGTAACGTCGTCTTCTTTGTGGCTATAACCATTGAATGTTCTGATATAATACACATATCCTACAAGGAAAAAAGCCAACAGCACCAATGCATGTGGCTTTACATCTTCAAGCAACTTTTTAAAGTTCATACGGCAAATATAGGGGCAAACTTTGATAGAAAGATTTTTTCATGAATAAAATTTTTGATGTAATTTGCCCCAATGAAATCGAGTCCTAAAATTCTGCATTTAAGTGCCAGCGACAGCGGCGGTGCTTATGTTTTTGCAGAAAACTTAATTACAGGACTTCAAGCGCAGAACATTGAGGCCAAACACCTTGTATTCAGTGGAGAGAACGAAAGCTTCACATTCACTAATTTCAAGAAACTCGACCACTTCATTAAATTCTCTTTGCATGCTGCCGAAAA
This sequence comes from Bacteroidia bacterium, assembly GCA_044341025.1. Classification (GTDB taxonomy): domain Bacteria; phylum Bacteroidota; class Bacteroidia; order NS11-12g; family UBA955; genus JABMMZ01. The sequence continues at coordinate 72,435 of JBIISM010000012.1, forward strand.
GTTCATGCAACTGTTCTACGAAAAAGACAAAGATGTGCGCTTTAAATTTTCTTTAGGCAAACCAGGAATCCCAAGGTTCATGCTCAGAAGCATTTGTAAAGAGTACGACATCATACACTTGCACTGGATCAACAAAGGTTTTATCAATATAAAAGATCTTGCCTCAATTAAGAAGCCCATTGTGTGGACTTGCCACGACCTTTGGCCAATCAGCGGTGGTTGCCATTTGAGTTACGACTGTCAAAATTTTCAAAAAGAATGTGGCAATTGTCAGTTTATGAAAAAACCAAGAGCACATGATTTATCCAATACCTTATACCAAGAAAAAGCGGATTTATACAAAAATTTAAATTTAAGTTTTGTCAGCCCCAGCGCTTGGATGGACCAAAATGTGGCGAATTCAAGTTTGGGCAAAAACCACAAGCATCTGAGCATAAACAATGGCGTCGACACGAATGTATTTAAATACAAACAACACAATTCTGATAAGTTTGTTATCGGTTTTGTTGCCGCAAACTTGAACGACAAAAACAAAGCCTTGTACAGATTAATTGACGCCATAAAATTATTGCCCAATCCAAATGATTTTAAACTCTTATTGGTGGGAAATAAAAAACACGATTTTGAATTTGAAATCCCTATTGCCTACGAACATGTTTCAAATATCCAAAGCAAGGAAGCCATGTCTGAACAATACCAAAAAACGGATTGCTTGGTGTGCACTTCAAGTATCGAAACCTTCCCTACAACCCTAATGGAAGCGTATTGTTGTGGGGTTACTGGATTAGGATTTAAGGTTGGCGGAATTCCTGAAATTATAGAAAAAATGAATGGACAATGCGCCCCTGCTTTTGATGTCAATGCTTTGAGTATATTGATACAAAATGCATCAAATGTTAGAGGCGATAAACAGCAAATATCTGAAAAAGCAAAAGCAGCTTTTGGATTAGAAAAAACCGCTTCTGAATATCTAAAAGTATATACTGAATTATTCAACAACAAAGCTTAAGCGCTTTGTTAATCTTGCATTTTGAATCACCATGTGGTAAACACCAGGAGCCAAGGTTGATGTTTCTGTAATTTCCGTCTTTCCATTTTCCAAAGAAGAATTAGCGACCAATTTTCCATCACTGCTGTAGATTGCATATTCTATTCTACCAATCAAATCAGTTTGGATGTTTAATACCTCATTTAATTTCAAAGGATTTGGATACAAAACCACCAAAGGTGAATTGCTATTGTTGTCTAATAAATCATCTATAGAACTAACATTAGAACATGACTTGTATTTCACACGCATAATACCAGATGCTACATTGCCAGATCCTCCTATATTGATTCTGCCTCCCGCAACAATAGCGGAATCGCCATAAAACGACATTCCCTCTATGATTTCATCTGCATCTGTATTGTATCGTGAAATAAACAATCCACTGCTTCCAAATGTATTATCAAGACTTCCATTGGCTTTTAATTTTGCAACGTAAGCTGATTTATATCCATTGTATAGTATATACCCCCCCAAATACAAATCTCCTTTGCAGTCTTTTAGTATTTGCTGAAAGCCAGACAAATCAGTTGTAGCGTCATCAAAATATCCATTGCTCGCAAAAGATGTATTTAATGCGCCCGTCAACAAACAAGAAGCAATCAAGGCTTTTTGATTGCCTGTTGAGCTTATGTAATTTCCATTTACCACAACCTCATTAGATTTCAAACACACATCATATAGATTGGTAGGATTGCCATTGTAAACGACTTTCTTAGTACAATTACCATTAAAACTATTAATTCCGCTGCCATTGGTATCAATCAAACATACCAATCCTTCTGGGGTTGTTACATTATTACTGATACCTGCAACCGCAATTCTGTTGTTTGCCATATCTATGTCAATACCATACAAACGTTCATTATAGCTGCTGGTACTAATGTATATTCCGCCAATTTGACCGAAACGGCTGTCTAAGGTACCGTTCGGTGTTACTTTCCATAAAGCACTTTTCAAAACAGTAGAAACTGTCATGTATCCAGCCAAGTATATAGAACCACTTGGTGCCACTTCCATAGCCCAGGCATCGCAGTTGAAGTTGTTGGGATTGATAATTAAAACCCCATTGTTTCCAAAGGTATTGTCTATGGTTCCATTGTTGTTTACACGCAACACAAAGGCTCTGAAATAAGAACCTGCTGAATTCTGTCCGCAGATTAAATATTTCCCATTGCTCAAAGCCTTTACACAACGTCCATAATCGTAATCTGGATTTACATCATATTTGAACTGACCAGCACTTCCAAAACTATTATCTACAGTTCCATTGCTGTTGTACCTTGTGAGGAAAATATTTTTAGTAGACGAGTTGCGGTCGTGACCCAAGACCAAGGTCTTCATGTCTTTGTCTACACAAATACTATTGGCAGTTTCATTGCTGGAATTTACTTTTCCTGTTGAATTAAAACTTGCATCTAAAACACCATTTTGAGCGGTAATATTCAAAGCACAAAACGTGATTATAGCGAACAATGAGAACTTTTTCATAGTTGAATAGAAATTAATAGAGAAACAAAAATACAATTTATTTATAAAAAATCAAATCCGCAATTTTGACACTCAATAGCTTAGCCGACTTTTCATCCAAGTGGCTGGCATCGTAAGAATGTATTCTTGAATCCTGAACATGCATACATTCAATTCCGCCTGCTTCTATTTTACGGAATAAATCTTGACAAAAATTAGACGTTAATTTATCTTCCAACTTCCGCATACGCTCCGTTGTAGGAATCCTGATTGCCACAATTCTTATACCCTCTGCCTTTAATTTCTGTAATGTTTCAAGAAATACCCGCACTGCCAAGGTATCAATTTTATTGGTTTTTAATTGTTTGCTGTAGTAGTTGATTGCAGCCGTCGAATCGTATGGCAGTTTGCTTGATCCTATAAAACCAGAATTTAAATTGAATTTTTCTAAATAGAATTCCTTGTGCTTGTATTTTAAAAAATCTGAAATGGCATAACGCTTGAAAAAATAGAGTTCAGGGTAAATATATTTTTTAATCCACAAGTCTTTTGCACCTTGTGATTCGATCTTTTTTAAATGCCCATTTTCTTGCGAACTTTCAATAAATGAATTAGGAGAAATGCCAATTAAGAGAAGCCGCTTGCCATTGGCTTTCAATAAACTTTTTGCCCTGTTAAGAAGACTGGGTTCAAGGCCGGCACTGCTAAAACTAAAATTAAAGGCTTGAATTTTTGAGCCTTTAATTTTGAAATAATGGGCTTCAATTTCTTTTGGGTCTATGCCTCTATATACCCTTGAATCTCCAACCGCAACCACATCATAAATAGAGTCGGCCGTTACTTTATGAGCCCAAAAACTCTCCTTCAACATGTTGTTGCTGGTGTTTAATTTTAATAGGGCAAAATACACCAGCACAAATAATACCGGCAATCCTATAAAGAAAGCTAGGGTTTGTTTCTTGGCTGATATGTTTCGTTTAAACTGCTGCATTAAAATTGAAAATAAATAAACCCTTGTTCCTCGCCTCTAAAAAACACCAACATGCACACAATCAATGCCCAAAACAAACCTTGTATTATCCAATGCTTGAATGGATTAATAAATCTCTTATACAATGGGTACAACTCCACAAAGACCCCAATTAATATCCAAACACTGGCACTGTTGCTTATGAGCTCCATCCATTTTACGTTGTGCTTAAACGCAAACATATTGCGCAGAACAAACAAGGCATCATCTAAATTGCTTGCTCTAAAAAACACCCAAGCTATCATTACCCCGATGAACACAATTATGGGATATTTTTTAAATGTTAAAGCAGGAATTCTTGAGGCAAAAAAGCGTCTGTACAAATTCTCCAAAGTCAAATACAAAGCATGCAAGCCTCCCCATATAATAAAGGTAAAGTTAGCCCCATGCCATAAGCCTGAAAGCAGCATGGTAATCCATCGGTTCCATTCAGAACGCCACTTTCCCTTGCGGTTTCCGCCTAAAGAAATGTAGACATAGTCTTTAAAAAAACTCGACAAGGAGATATGCCAGCGGCGCCAGAATTCGCTGAAACTGCCCGACAAATATGGGTGGTTAAAATTCAATCTAAAATGTATGCCACACAATTTTGCCAAACCGCGTGCTATGCTGCTATAACCATTAAAATCGAAATAAATTTGAAAGGCAAAACCCAGCATGCAATACCACCAGCTTAATGAATCAGTAGTTGTATGAATGTCTTCAAACTGCGCATTAACCATAATGGCAATATTGTCAGCCAATACCATTTTCAAAAAGAAACCCCATAGTATGGTTTTAAATGCATTGACAATTTGAAGGTGGTTTAAATGATGAGATTTGTTCAATTGCACCAAAACTTCTTTGGCCCTAATGATTGGACCTGCCACCAGATGCGGAAAGAAAGAAATAAAGGCCATAAAATGCAATACATTCTTTGCAGGCTCTGCTTTCCCTCTGTACAAATCGATGGCATAACTCATGGAGTTGAACGTGTAGAAACTTATCCCAATAGGCAAAACCAAAGAATACTCTGGAATGGTATCGGCAAAGCAAGTGGTAAAGCCGACATCATTCATCCAATCGTTAAATTCGTGCACCAGCCAAACACTGTACTTGAAAAAACAAAGCGAAGCGATATTGGTCACCATAGACACAGTCAACCAAAACTTCTTGCGCTTTTCAGACCGGTAAATTTGTAAACCACATAGATAATCGATACTTCCAGTTCCCAACAAAAGAAACATAAAGCGCCAATCCCACCAAGCGTAGAACACAAAAGACATGATGCAAATCCATAACCACTTTGCATTGTTGTTTTTCTGCACCCAAGGCCAGGCGGCAAAAAACAATATGGCAAAAACCAGAAATGGAATTGAATTGAATATCATTTACAAATAACTTACAAATGTATTAAAGTCTTTTTTGTTGCCTTCGGTTCTTTTATTTTCTACTACACCCAAAACAAAAAAGCCCAATAAGGTCTGATTTTTATTGAGCTTTAGAAACTCAAACATCGCTTTTGAATAAGTACCCATACCGGTACTCCAATAGCCGCCAACGTGCTCAAATTGACTTAAAGACAAATACATATTTTGCACGCCTGCAGCCACTGCGCAAAGATCTTCCCTTTCAATACTTTTTGAATCAGGCTCCCTTTCCATCACAATGGCAATGGCATGGGAAACTTGCTGGGCATATTGTTTAACCTTGTCAAACTTGGCTTGATTAAACGATTCTACAGCTGTTTCCATTTGATAAATTTCAGCGGCTTTATCCACCCAATTTTCAAGACTATTATCCTGTATTACTATGAATCTCCAAGGGTAATTGCTTTTGTGGTTGGGGGCAAAATTGGCATTGCGCAACAAGGTTTCTAAAACTGTTTGATCAATTTTTTCACCCGTAAATTCTTTCGGATATATGCTGCGCCTTTGCGCAATGATTTCGTTAATTTGATTTTGCACGCGATTTAATAATTGAATGGATGATGACACTGAGTAATATGATTCCCGCACCTAAGTAAAACTGAGGGGTTAAATATTCATGTTCTTTTAGAATAAGCGCCGCCAATATGATACCATAAACTGGTTCTAGATTAATGGCCAAATTTGCTGTAAATGCAGACACACGCTTCATGGCGTTCAGGTTCATAACAAAAGCCACATTGGTGCACACCAGGGCCAATAGCGCTATCCAAAATATATCTGCATATTTGGAGTCGATGAGTTTGGGTTCAAGTGTATGTGGCAATATATTAAACGAATTAACCGGCAACACTTCGTCAACATGCACCTGAAACAAAAGCAAAATACACAGAAAAACGAATCCGCCACTAAGCTCTGCAAACGACATCACTTTGGTATCAACTTTGCGCGCAAAAGTAGAGTTAATGGTCGAAAACAAAGCCGCCATAAATGTAGAAAAAACACCAACAGCAATGGCCAAGGCATAATTCCCTGAACCTTCCGTTTCCTCAGGGGTGTAGTAGGCAATGATGCAAATACCTACTAAAGCCAACAAACCCAAGAGCACATCCATAAGCACAAAGCGCTTGCGGTAGATTATCGGCTCGAGAACAGAAGTAAAAGTGCTGGTTAGTCCAAAACAACCCAAAGTAAGTGAGGCGCTTTTGCCAATTTTAATGGAGCCATAGAAAGTCAACCAATGAATGGCCACCATAACCCCAATGCCCGCAAGTTTGAGCAATTGCATTTTATCCGTGCTACGCAGCGCCTTAACAAATCCAGGTACTAAGAAAAACCCCAAGGCAGCAAGCCACATGCGGTGCCAAACCAAGGTAAAATGATCGGCGCTTATCAAGGCGCCTAATATGGCTGTAAATCCAAATATAAAAACTGCAATGTGCAGCTGTAAATAGGCGTTTTTATCTTTAGAATTCATTGAATACGCGAAAATATAAATTAATTACGTCATTTGTGCCTAGATTTATAAACAGCAAAGCATTCGTCTAAAAACAAATGGGCCAAAGCATTGGTATAAATCTCTAAACATGCGTTTAAAATTGTACTTCTCGTTTTGCATGCTTAAATTTGCGGCATGGATGTTCTGGACTACGACAAATTATTTATGAGCAAGGCGCTCGACCAAGCACAAATGGCATTCGAAGAAGACGAGGTTCCTATTGGTGCCGTGGTTACGTGTAACAACAAAATAATTGGCAAAGGTTACAACCAAACCGAACGCCTCAAAGACATAACAGCCCACGCCGAAATGTTGGCCATTACCGCCGCATCGGCCCATCTTGGCAGCAAGTATTTAGACGAATGCACCTTATATGTAACCATAGAACCTTGCGTAATGTGTGCTGGTGCCATAAAGAATGCACGCTTTGGAAAAATTGTTATTGGTGCTTCCGAACCTAAAACCGGCTTTAGTAAATTTGTGTCTGAAGACTTCAACTCCAAAACCGAAATGATTACCGGCCTGCTAGAAGACGAAGCACGCGCTTTGATGCAGGATTTTTTCAAGGCGAAGAGAGGATGATCGCTAGGGGTTAGGGGATAGGGTTTAGGGTATAGTGATTGTTGATGATTCGTCATTTCCATTATTAAATAAATTGCGGTTTGCTTTAGGGTTTAATTTATATTTTTAGTCTGCCATTTCCAATCTTACACTTTAGCCAGCTGCTTATGTGCTTTTCTATTCTTAAGAACATATACATGGGCTTACTGCCGCTCGCCATGCATACAAGCTTTGTTCAATATGTCGTTTTAGCATCTGGGCTGCCGTTGCAGCTTGGAGCAGTTCATCGTAAAGATAAATTATGGTGATTAAAACATAAACACATTTTCTTTTTCGGACAAAAACAATAAAGTAACACAATCAACATTTATAATTCAGCACCTACGGAGCTGGTACCTAGCTGTTTTTATTAAGCTATAATAATTTAGCTTCTCCGAAGTCTAAATCCCAAACCGTGACGCAGCTTAGCGAAGTCTCTGGTTTAGGGGCAATCATAATATCGCTCCTACGGAGCGACATTTACAATATCAATAAGAACGGGAAGTTATGAAGCATCACAAATGCCAACTATACCCTAGACGCTAACCCCTATAACCTTGAATGAATTAAATTGCATATCGAAATAATCAAGCTTCCGAAACCCTAAC
>JBIISM010000014.1:0-57486 GCA_044341025.1 Bacteroidia bacterium
AAAAAGGGGTGCATTAAATGCACCCCTTTTTAGAATAATTATTAAAATCTTATTGTAAAACGACGCGTTTGGTAATCACTTGACCGTCTGCAATTAATTTGATGGTATAAATACCACTTGCATTGCCGCTTAAGTTGATTTCAAATTTGCTGTTTGACTCAGTATAGTTATTTACTAGTATTAATTGACCCATTGCATTGTATACTTCGATACTAGCATTTTGAGCAATTAAACCTTGTAAATCAACATTTACAATACCATTACTTGGATTAGGGTAAACGCTAACTGTTTCTTCAATAGATTTAACATCATTTACTGAAACAGTGCTGTTAAAGCATTTTGGCCAGTAAGTGAAATAAACCAATCTAGTAAACTCATTAGAAGTATTATTACTTGGATCAGTTACTCTGTAAGTAATTGAATAAATACCTTCTTCCCAAATGTTAACATTTTGATTAACGATCTCAACCAATGGCTTCAAATCAGCAGGGCTATAGTAGTTGTCAGTAGTTGAAATACCGAACATTGGCCATATATTTTCGCCTACACAACCATGGATGATTTCTCCCCAAATTCTTGGAGCTTGAGTGTCAACCACTTTTACAGTTCTGATTTTTTGAGTTTTGTTTCCAGAACCATCTACAGCTTCATATACTTCTGTATAGGTACCAAGTTTTGTTGCATCAACATCACTGAAGATTTTAACCAAACTTACTTGACCTGGTCCATAATAGTTATCAGATACAGATGCTGCAACTGAGTTGTAAGCAGTTCTTACTTCATGGTAAACAACATCAAATGTGTTCAAACTGATCATTGGAGCGATAAAGTCGTCTACTCTGTAATTTCTAGCAACCGCAGTCGATTGGTTCGAGCTTTGATCGTAAGCAGTATAAACTACTGGATAAGTTCTTCTCAATAAAGTATTAACTGAACCATTGAAGCCCCATGTTTTAACCAATACTGGAGAATTATCATAAGCATCTATTGCAGTTGTTTGGTCAAACCAAACACTTCCAATTTGAATTCTATTGTCACCTAAAGTATCAATAGCAGGCGCTTTTGTATCTTCAACACAGATAGTTCTTGTTTTGCTAATCATATTACCAGCTACGTCTTTAACAGAGTAGGTAATAACATAGCTTCCAATAGTACGTGAGTCAACAGAACCACTTGTAAGAATTGATGAAGTTAAGTTGAAAGGTGCCTTGTTGTCAGTTGCCGTAGCACCTGGATCAACATAAGGAGCGTTGTCTCTTCTAGCTTCAATACAACCAGCATTTCCAGGATTTAAAGTTAAAACTGGCTTGGTTAAATCATTAACTACAATTATTGTGCGAATAGCTGGAGCAGCTTTGTTACCTGATTTATCTGTAACGTTATATTCATAAGTATATAAACCTGTAACAGCAGCATCAAGGTCATTTGCACTTGTCATAACTGAAGTGATATCACCTTCTGAAGCATCATATGCAGTTGCACCAGCATCAGTATAAGATGAACCAACTTCAATTCTTACAGTATCATTGCCTTTTAAAGTAATTACTGGAGGGTTATTGTCATTGAATAATACAATGCCGTAGTCTTCGTATTCACCAGCAGTGATAGGACCACAAGTGGTGGTGCTTTCATTGTTGTAGTTAGCGGCTACTCTTAATTTGGTTAGACCTTCGAAAGATTGCGCTAAAGCTGGAACTGTAAATGAAACATTTACCGTTGAATTATAGGTGCTGCTCTCGGTAAGGATCTGCTCACCAGCATCATCAAAGTCACCATCAATGTTCCAGTCAATCCAAGCTTTTCTATTTGCCGGATCTACTGTACCAACTCTTGATACCTCTAAATTGTAAGATCTACCGTAAGTTAGATTGGCTTTGACTTTATCACTGTAATCAGTGTAAGATGCAACACCAGAAGTAGTGTAATTGTTAATTAGCTCTGAAGAACCATCCAATACCTTTACTCTGTTAATTCCCACATCACTACTTAATATGTAAGATGAAGGTAAGCAATAATCCAATGCACAAATATATTTGTTCTTAACAACTGTTTTAGTTGTGTTGGTTGGATCTAAAGAATTATACGCTTTTAAAGTGATAGTATAACATCCAGCACCAGAAAATTTCACTCTTGGAGTTGGAATACTATCGCCAGGGGTTGCGTTGTATTTAACAAAACCTGTTCCGTATGTAGACGGGCTTGCAGGTGGATTCATTAACGTATAAGTAGCAGGGAAAATAGTCCATTCGAATCTATTTGCTTTGTCGCTTATAGCTCTCAATGTAACGATGTCAACATTGATGTTCGGGCGACGGTTAGAAGCAATAAAATCTAAGTTAGTTTGAGTGCTTGGAGTTACAACATCAATTGTAGTACAAGATTTATTGTTACCTACGCAAGATTTAATTTCAAGACATACTTTGTATTGACCATCTGTGTAGAAGGTATATCTAAAGTCTTTGTTTGCATTTCTTGCAACTTGATTGTCATCAATTGTCCATTCCCAAGTTGGTACACCTACAAGTTTTGTAGTTGTATTGGTAAATAAAATCGGGGTTGCGTTATAACTAGGAACAGTGTTGGTGCTGAATTGTGGAACTGGCAATGTAGCAGGTCCAAGTTCAGACGTGTACGATCCAGCATACCCAGAGTCAGAACCAGCATTGTCTGATTCAAATAATAAATACATGCTACCACTAGTTGCAGTAACAGTTTGTGGAGCTTTAGAGTTCATGCCCCATTTAGCCAACAAAGTAGTACCTGGGCCACCTGGTGTTTTACCATCCCATACACTTAAATTATCACTGGCATCTTTAAACTTCAATCGTGTCATTTTTAACACAATTTTAGAAGCGTTACATGGAGTGATTTGTAAATAAGAACGGGTTCCTAAGCCTTGACCGCCACCATAGTTTAAATTTGGACCACCATCATCGAAAATAGTTCCACTTGGGCTACCAACAACGTTGTCGTTATTTGGACCATAAGTACCATAGCCTAAGTTGTATTGGGTAGGTAGAGTTACTGTGATGTAACATACTTTTCTTTTAGGCGCTGAAGGACCAACGTCATTTTTAGCCGTTAGCACAACTGTATAACATCCTGGGATATCAAAAGCAAACTCTGGGTTTTGTGTGAACTCATTGTTGCCATTGCCCCATGGATCTGAATACAAATCACCATCGGTAAGGTTCGGATAGTATCCAGATGAAGCATAAGTTGTAGAGTCATATACATCCCAAGTCCATTCGAAAGGACCATTAGATGACAAATCAAAAACTTGCATTGATTCGTATTGTTCAATTGAAACCCTGTCAGCAACAAAGTCTACAACTGGAATAGCAGTTGGAGCAACAACGCTGAAGCATTTTACAATACTATCCATTCCAAGACAGTTTGTGCTTCTTAATTTAACACATTTGTTCCCTGGAGTTGACCAGAAAAGTTGGGTGTTGCTGTAGTTTGGAGTAACTCCTATTTGTTCCCAAGTTCCATCATTGTTTGCATCCCATGCATGCTCAGTGTAACCTGATTGGTTGTTGTTGATGAATTTGTTAACTGTTTTTACCCAAACATTGCTTGGGGCTATAAAATTAGCTGAAACGCTTGTAGGCAATACTAGATTGATGCTAAAGTCTATGGTTTCTCCGTAATAAGGAGGACCTGAACAAGTTGAACAACCATAAGAAGCATTCATCGGATAGCCTGCGTAGTTACCAACTACCCTCATACGGGTTGCACTTGGCGTAACATTACAAGGTATTTTGAAAGTTCTTGAACCTAAAGTTGAAGGCGTTTGAACAGTACCAGGAACAGAAAAACTACCTAAATACTCACCAGCATCCGTAAAATCTTTATCGTTGTTAAAATCGATATAGACTCCAATTGATCCACCATAACCATATGATCCACTTGAACCACTAGCTTCCACTGTATATGTATTTCCAGCAGTAAAGTCAATCGCCCTTGATGGGGTGTTGGATAATCTCCACTCTGAACCACATGTAGAGGCTCCGCTAAATCCATCGGCAGCGTGGTTATAAATAACCTGAGTTCCTACGCTGACACGAACTTGCTCGAGTGCAAAAATGTAGTTACCAGAAGTGTAACCATAGGTCGAGTTGTTGTACATGTGATAACCGTCACACCACGGTGCTGCCTGAGCATTTGCATCCAGTCCTACCGCACTTAGCAGCAAGGCTACAAGCATAAGCTTTAGCATTTTTAAATTTGTAATTAATTTTTTCATAATGCAGATTGTAATAATTATTATGGTCCAAAAATAAACAAGTTATCAAAAAAAACAAATAAATATTTGCTTTTAAGTGAGATTATGACAAAAAAATGATAAAAAAATAGATAATCGGGTTGATAAATCCCATTGTCAACAATCCATTACCGTGTTCTTATCTCAATGTTTTGGCCAATAATGATAGAATTATCTGAAATATTGTTCCAAAATTTTATTTCTTCAACGGTAACGCTAAATTTCCTAGAAATACTGTACAATGTGTCTCCAATTTGAACTTTATAAACAATTATTGCACTATTTTTTCGATTTTCGATTTTTAGTTCCATTCCCAAACTTATTTGATCGCTTACAAGTCCATTTTTTGATTTTATGTCTTCAAGCGGAATATTGTATTTCTGCGAAATGCTATACAAGGTCTCCCCCAAAGAGACGAAATGGATAATGTATTTAACGGATTCGCCTTTGTTTTCAATGGTTGATAGGGTATCCGGCATAGAAGTGGCTTTTCTTTGCAGATTTAAGACTACCCCAACTTTTGGTTCTGAACCAGCCTGCATTAAGTTTTTGGTGTACAATGAACTGATCCTAATGGCATACTTTTGAGAAATTTCCCACATGCTCTCTCCCTCTTTGACTTCATGACTTGAAACACTTGCCTTTCTTTTTTTGGGCTTTAAATACAACACATCTCCTGGCTCAATGCTTGAATGAAAACTCAAATCATTGTATTTTGCTATTTTATTAACGGTCTTATTGTTGGTATTAGCAATTTTGTCGACCGTCTGATTTTGCTGCACCACCGTAGAAGGCACCTTATTGTATACAATATCAATATTTGCAGGAATTTGGGTACTGTAAGGATTGTATCCTGCTAAAACCATAGAATCGAATAGCATTAATTTATTTCTTTCGATTGTGCTTATTAATAAATCTGCATATTTTTGATTGGTTGCATATCCGGCTGACAATAAACCTTTAGCCCAAGATTTATAATCTGAAAGGTCCAAAAGAAATAGTGCTGAATAGCGTTTGTTGTCCATTAAAAATCTAGAATGGTCTTTGTATGAATCCTCTGCTTTAGCATAACATCTAAAGCACTCTTGCAAGGCATCATCATCTTCTAAAATTGTACAAGCAGCCCAATCCTTTTTGCATTTTATTCCAAAATGATTATTTCCCTGTTTTGCCAATCTGCTGTTTCCGCTTCCACTTTCTAATAAACCCTGAGCCAATGTAATACTTGCCGGAATTTTATATTCCAACATCTCTTTCATTGCTATATTCTTAAACGTATCAATATATTGTTTAACTGTAATAGTTTGAGAAACAATGTTTTTAATAAATAAAAAAGATAATATTAAAACTATTTTATACTTCATATAGCAAGGCAAAAATAGACCCAAAGCAACTTTGGCTTACTATTTTTTGTCAACATATAAACGAAAGTATTATTCTAAAACATTAAAATATTTCACTTTACTACACAGTTTTATGCTTTTCATTGTCAACTGCTCTTTACTTCTTATTTTTGTAACCTCAATAATATTATGAGTCATTTAAAATTATTATTACTTTGTTTTACCTCTTTGGTGTTTAGTCAATTGACTAAAGCTCAAAATGATGCTCCCCCAGATCCGGTTTTTAAAATATACTTTTCCAACAACAACCCCAAAACTGGCGATGTCGTTGAAATTATATTTAAAGCAAAAATACCTGAAGGCATTCACATGTACAGCACCTTCAACAAATGCGACATTGGACCACTTAAACTCATCTTTAACTTTACGCAAAATTCAAGTTTTTGTTTGGTAGGAAATCCCTTTAGTGTTGGAGACAAAAAGATTTTAGATGAAATTTTTAAATGTGAATTAGGCGAATTCTTTAACCAAGCAGAGGTTCATCAAAAAATAAAAATATTAAGCAACTCCGTAATTCTAAAAGGAAACATAGAAGGCCAATGGTGCAATGAAACCCAATGCTTTAACTTTGGAGGCCTAATACCACTGCCGTTTTCAGCAAATTTAAAAGCCAGTGGAAATCCCGCAAAATGTGATCAAAAAGAAATAGGCAGTGAAAATGTAGAAAGCGTAGAACAAATTGATACTAGCGCTTCTGATATTATCCCCTCATCTATTGATTCGAACAAAGCCTTAATTGATTCATCCTGCAAGAATTGCTCTTACAAATTAAGCAACTTTGAAGATAAGAATAAATGCATCAATAAAACCTTTAATGGCGAGAAATCAGAAACGGACAAAGAGGGTAATTGGGGTTTGTTTTTATTGGCTTTTTTATCTGGACTTGCCGGTTTATTAACCCCCTGCGTTTTCCCTATGATTCCTATGACTGTTTCTTTCTTTTTAAAGGACAAGAAAAGCAAAAGGAGAGCAATATTAAACGGTCTCTTCTTTGGAATCTCAATTATCGGTATTTATGTGATTATCGGAACCCTTACGGCTTTTGCATTTGGTGCCGATGCGGGCAATTTTATTTCTACCCATTGGCTGCCAAATATTTTATTCTTTGCTATATTTTTGATATTTGCATTTAGTTTCTTCGGAGCCTTCGAAATTGTTCTTCCTTCATCATTAACCAATAAAGTCGATAGACAAGCCGATAAAGGTGGTTTATATGGTGTTTTCTTTATGGCTCTAACCTTAGCAATTGTCTCTTTTTCTTGCACTGGTCCAATTGTTGGATCTGTTTTGGTTCAAAGTGCTGGCGGTGAATTTCTTAGGCCTGTAATTGCTATGATGGGGTTTGGCTTGGCTTTCGCTCTACCCTTCTCATTGTTTGCGATTTTTCCAAATTGGTTAAGCAATTTACCAAAATCAGGCGGATGGTTAAATAGTGTTAAAGTTGTTTTTGGATTCCTTGAATTGGCGCTGTCTTTAAAATTCTTAAGCATTGTCGATCAAACTTACCATTGGCATATCTTAGACCGCGAGGTTTATTTGAGTCTTTGGATTATAATATTCGCATTAATGGGGGTTTATTTGTTAGGTAAAATTAAGTTTTCTCACGACAGCGATATGCCTTATTTGAAAGTGCCTAGACTTCTCATGGCTGTGTGCACATTGTCATTTGTGGTGTATATGATACCTGGATTGTGGGGTGCGCCATTGAAATTTCTGTCAGGATATCTTCCACCAATGAGCACACAAGATTTTGATATTTCAAGAAACATTAGAGAAGCCCAAGGAATTAAGGGTAATTTGTGTAAAAAGCCCAATTATTCTCAAGACTTTCATATTGCGCATGGCTTGAATGGTTACTACGATTATGATGAGGCTGTTGCTTGCGCTAAAGAACTTAAAAAACCTCTTTTTATTGATTTCACAGGACATGGTTGCGTAAACTGCAGAAAAATGGAAGAGATGGTTTGGAGCGATCCAAGAGTTCTTAAGTTACTAAATGAAGACTATGTTATTGCCTCCCTTTATGTTGACGACAAAAAAGTAAAATTACCGGCAAAGGAATGGTTTACAGGCAGATATAGCAGAAAAGAGATTAAAACCTTAGGCAATAAAAATGCTGAAATTGAAATATGTTATTTTGGTAAAACTTCACAACCTTTATATTGTTTGCTTGATGGTTCAGAAAGCTTATTACAAACACCGGTTGGCAGTGAAATAAATAAGAAACAATTTGATACAGAAGAATTTTTGAAATTTTTGGAAAATGGATTAGTAGAATTTAAAAAAAGAAACCCATAAAGCATGAGTATTAAATCACATTTTGAAGAAGCGCAAAGTATTTTGAATACTTTTCTAAATAATCCCGAGAACTTTATTGCATTAGAAAATGCGGGTAAAATAATGGTAGAGTCTATCCGCAATGGTGGAAAAATTATAAGCTGTGGCAATGGCGGGAGTCTTTGTGATGCTATGCACTTTGCTGAAGAATTAACAGGAAGATACAGAAACGATAGACCTGCTTTGCCTGCTATTGCGATTTCTGATGTCAGCCACATGGCTTGTGTGGGCAATGACTATGGCTACGAATTTGTGTTTTCAAGATATCTTGAAGCACTGGGAAAGCCTGGCGATGTCTTGTTGGCCATTAGCACCAGTGGAAATTCAAAAAATATACTTAATGCAATCGAAGCAGCCAATAAACTTGGGCTAACAGTTATCGGCCTAACAGGAAAAGATGGAGGCAAAATGGCCGAGCTATGTGATGTTGAAATTAGGGCTCCTCATTCTGATTATGCAGACAGAGCTCAAGAAATACACATTAAGTGTATACATAGTTTAATAGACTATATCGAAAAAAATTTAGATTAGTAACTATAGGTTTTTAACCACCGATATAATGATACCTCATCCCTGTTTTGTGCAATAATATTGGATTTCATTTTTCTATAAATTCTCTTTTTAAATTCTTCAAGCTCTTTATCTATTTCTTCGGTGCAAGATAAAGTTAAAGCCATTTCTATGGTCTGTAAAGCTTGATTAAAATCCCTATGCATTTCAGAAGATTTTGCCTTTAATAAATATAATTCGCAAAGATTAACCCCTACAATATGTTTTGAAAGCTCAATTTGTTTCTCCATTAATTCGACATTGCCAAAAATCAATAAAAGTTTAATATAGTTTATGTGGGTTTCGGCATAATTATAATCTGCTTTCAGCGCTTTTTTAAAGTAATGCTCTGCCAACGAATAATCTTTTATTTCCTGTGCAAAAACTTTGCCCATTAAACACAATGACGGCGCATGTCTATAATCACTAGATAGCGAATGGTTTAAATTTTCAATTACTTTCTCAATATCTTTTGGATAATTGCTCAAGGCCTTTAAAAAATGTGATTCTGTAATATTCATTTTAGTTTGTTTTTAACGGTTAAAAATCTTCTCAAATATAAACTGTAATTCTTCCCCGTTATAACGAACAAATAATCTTTGTTACTATTTGTAGACAGTTTGAGGTTTTGATTCTTAAACATCTGTAATTCAGCTATAAATATTTAACCTTTAAATAAAATAAATAAATATAACCGCTGTTTTTTTTCTAGTATATATAATTGTTGACAACATCCATTAAATAAAAAGCATGATAAAGGCACAAAAGTCTTTCTTCTTACTTTTTTAATTCAGATGTAAATATTAACTTTGGTTTAAACTTTTACTATGTTTATTAAAACTTATGGTTCTGCCGTATTCGGCGTAGATGCTTATACTGTCACTATTGAAGTCAATGTATCTTTAGATGGTGCTAAATTTGTAATGGTTGGACTCCCTGATAACGCTGTTAAAGAGAGTTGGACAAGGATTACAACTGCATTTAAAAACAATGGGTATTCCTTCCCAAGAAAAAAGGTGGTAGTTAACTTAGCGCCTGCTGATATCAAAAAAGAAGGCAGTGCTTACGACCTTACAATAGCCATCGGTTTATTGGCCGCAGATGAACAGATTGTCGATTCTTTTGAACTCGAAAAATACATCATTATGGGTGAGCTTTCACTTGATGGTTCTGTCTTGCCAATAAAAGGCGCTTTGCCAATAGCAATACAAGCGCTTAAAGAAGGTTTTAAAGGGTTTATTCTCCCAAAAGCAAATGCCGCGGAAGCTTCTATTGTTAAAGGACTTAATGTTTATGGTATTGACAATATTCGTGATCTGGTAAATTTTTTTCTTAAGAAGTCAGAGTTATTGCCTGAGCCGAATACGTCAAATGAAGATTTCAATAAGGCTTTAGATCAATTTGAATTGGATTTTGCAGATGTTCAAGGTCAGGACAACATCAAACGCGCTATGGAAATTGCTGCTGCCGGGGGCCATAATATTATTTTGATCGGTCCGCCAGGTGCAGGTAAAACCATGTTGGCAAAAAGATTGCCTTCCATTCTTCCGCCAATGACCATTGAAGAAGCATTAGAAACCACAAAAATTCACTCTGTTGCTGGCAGGCTCATTGGTTCCAAAGGATTGGTGTCTCAGAGGCCATTCAGAGCACCACACCACACCATTAGCGATGTTGCCTTGGTTGGAGGTGGAAATACCCCTCAGCCTGGCGAAATTTCCTTGGCTCACAATGGCGTACTTTTCTTGGACGAGCTACCTGAATTTAAACGAACGGTTTTGGAGGTTATGAGACAACCCCTTGAGGACCGAAGGGTAAATATAGCACGTGCTAGGTTTTCTGTCGATTATCCCGCAGGTTTTATGCTGGTAGCAAGCATGAACCCCTGCCCCTGTGGTTTCTTTAACCACCCTGAAAAAGAATGTGTTTGCGGGCCAGGTATCGTTCAAAAATATTTAAGCAGAATTAGTGGTCCTTTATTGGATAGAATAGACATCCATATTGAGGTGACGCCTGTGAGTTTTGAAGAGCTGGCCAGCAGAAAAAGAAGTACAGAACAAAGCGCCAATGTTCGCGCAAGGGTAATCAATGCGCGCAAAATTCAATCTGAACGCTATACTGAAAACATAGGTATTTATTGCAATGCCCAAATGCCTGGCAATAAAATAAAAGACATTTGTGCCATCAATGATTCTGGCACACAACTGCTAAAAAATGCCATGCAAAAGCTAAATCTCAGCGCAAGAGCATACGACAGAATATTAAAAGTTGCTCGCACCATTGCCGACCTAGCCGGCAGCAATGAGATACGCACCGAAGACCTAGCAGAAGCCATTCAATACAGAAGCTTGGATAGAGAAAATTGGGGCGGGTAATGGCTTTCCAAATACCGCTGCTAAATCTGGCAATTTACAATGTCTGTTTTCGTGGCTTAATCCCTCTAGCGAATCCATTACCCCGCGCCCCCTGTTTGTCTTTTATCCTTTCCAAACCGGAAGCCTTCCAGGGGTTGCCGGGAATTTCAATTGTTCTAGTAATACTTCTAGTAAATCTATTCCTTCTTTTAAATCTAATATTTCAGCATAGACAGGGGTGAATTTTCTCTTTATATCCAATAATTTATCTTCATAGGTCTTAGATGGGATTTGGCTTGTTGACCATAAATTTCCTACTATTCCTTCAATAGAACCTACAATGCCCGGCAATACTTCAAACTCCCTTGATGCCAAGATTCCATCGCCATTCATTTCAAATCTTATTTTTATTAAGCGTTCTTCTAATTCTTTGATCTTCTTCAATATTGATACATCTTTTATGTAGGGTATTCCAGCTTTAATAAAGTTTAATTTATTTTCTAAAACATCACAATATTGGTGAGAGCCTAAAACCACCCTCCTAACTTCTGCCAACGCTAAATTAAATGTATTGTTGGTAAGGCCCATATCAAATAATGTATTTAGCCTGAAGCCCTGTTCCTTGGTGGTATAAATTAATTCATAGCCCTTCATTATTTTAATTTTAACTGTATACAAACCAGGAATTGCTAGTGCTCCTTGATCATCGCTTTCATATGGATTGTTTGGATCGGGCGTGTAAAAACTAATAGGGCTGGTTTTATCGTATCTTCCATTCCATATGAATCTATTGACGCCTTTTTTGACTGGTAATTTGTATTGTTTTACCGATTGTCCCAAAGAATCACATATTTCAGCTAGAATATAATATTCTGATTCCAAATACTCTTTTTTTATGCTGTCCTTACTTGGGTAAAAATCGTTCAATTGCTTTTCTTCTTTTGCCTGTCTAATTTCTTTTAATGTTTTGTATTCGTCTTTTAGTGAATAGGTGATTACAGCGCCAATTGAAGGATTGTCGGCAGTATAAAAGCTCTCGCCTTGAAAAGATTTTCCCTTATGACCTAAAGGATGAGACGGGTTATAAACCAAGGCTTCTTTTATTGGAAAAATGCTTGCAGGACTGTTTTCTATTGCCTGCTTTTGAAACTCATAATTTTGCAAAGGGCTATAATCATCTAAAACATAAAAACCTCGACCAAAAGTAGCTAAAACCAAGTCATTTTCTCTTTCTTGTATTGCAATTTCTTTGATGCATATTGTTGGAAGCCCGCCACTAAACTTCGACCAGTTTTTGCCTCCATCTATGCTTGAAAACAAACCAAAATCTGTTCCTGCAAATAATAAATTTTTGTTTTTGTGGTCTTCGGCTATGCATTGTACAGATCCTCTTTCGGGCAAATTAGAATGTATCTGTATCCATGTTTTACCTTTATCTATGGTCTTGAAAATATAGGGTTTGAAATCGCCATTTCTGTGGTTATTAAAAACAACAAAAGCGGTGTTCTCGTCGTGTTTAGATGCATAAATATTTTGAACCAATGTTTGTTTTGGCACGCCCGGAATATTGTCAATTCTAATCCAGTTAGAACCGCCATCACTTGTTGCGTGTATCAATCCATCATCTGTACCAACAAATAATATCTTTGAATTAATTGGCGATTCAGATAAGGCGGTAATATTTCCATAAATACTGGTTGATTGGTTTTTAGCAACTGCTTCCATACTCCAAACCTTGCCCATCACGGTTAAATTGTTTCGATCTAAGCCTCTCGATAAATCAGGGCTAATAATCTGCCATGAACTGCCCTTATCGGTACTTTTAAAAAGCTTTTGCGCGGCAAAGTACAAAGTTGAATTGTCGTGGGCGCTTAAAACAATTGGAGCATCCCAATTAAAACGAAAGGCTTGCTCTTTTTCTGTTTCTTGAGGCTTAATGTCAAATGCCTCTCCTGTTTTTCTGTTGTATCTTACCAAGCCACCATACTGCCATTGAGAATAAACAATGTTTGGGTCTTTGGGGTCAACCACTGTTTTAAAACCATCTCCGCCGACAGTAACAAACCAATCATAATTATGAATACCGCTCGCGCTTATTGTTCTAGACGGCCCCCCCAAAGTGTTGTTGTCTTGGGTTCCTCCATAAATGTTGTAAAATGGCATTGCATTATCAACTGTTACCCTGTAGAATTGTGTAATTGGTAAATTGGATTTGAAATCCCACGTTGCAGCCTTATCCCAGGTCTCATATAAACCGCCATCGCAGCCCAACAAAACATGGTTTGGGTTTTCTTTATCAATCCAAATGGCATGATTGTCTACGTGTTTATTATTTTCTCCTAATCCGTTAAAACTTTTACCACCATCAATACTTACTTCAGCCCAAGTATTCATGGAATATATTTTATCTGCATTTATTGGATCTGCAAATATCTCAACATAGTAATTGCCTGCACTTGAATAGGAACTTCTCTTTTCAAAACTCGCGCCTCTATCACTTGAAAAATATAAACCTTGATTTCCATTGCTTGCCTCAATTAAAACATAGACATAGTCGCTCTTTACAGGCGAAACCGCAATTGAAATCCTGCCTACATCTCCTTTAGGTAATCCATTTTCTAACTTGTTCCATGTAACCCCAAAATCTGTACTTTTATACAATCCAGATTCAGGCCCTCCACCTACATAAGTCCATTCGTGTCTTTGTCTTTGATGTGCGCTGGCATATAAGATATTTGAATTGTTGGGATCAATGTGAACTTCATTAAAACCGGTATGCTCGCTAACATTTAATACCCTATTCCATGTTAAACCGCCATCGATGGTTTTATATATTCCCCTTTCACCGCCAGAACTCCATAATGGACCATATGCTGCAACATAAACAATGTTTGTATTGTTTGGGTCAATGGCAATCATTCCAATGTGTTCACTGGTTTTCAAGCCCATGTTTTTCCAGGTTTTGCCACCATCCTCAGATTTGTAAATACCATCTCCATAGGCTACGCTTCTTTGGTTGTTGTTTTCACCTGTGCCTACCCAAATTACATGTGGATTTTGGGGATCCATTTTTAAACACCCAATAGAAAAAGATGCCTGTGATTCAAAAATTGGCAAAAAACTGGTGCCAGCATTAATGGTTTTCCAAACACCTCCACTTGCAGCAGACACATACCATTCTGATTTGTCTAATGGATTAACTACAATATCTGAAATTCTTCCAGATGTCACCGCCGGGCCTATACTTCTAAAGTTTAATGCATTTAAAACTGTTTCATAATTGTTGAATGCATTGCTTGCAGAAGGCTGCGGAGCCACTTGTTTTTGAGCATTTAGCTGAACAAAGCCGAACAAAAGAAACGCCATAAAAGAATTTTTCATATTAAAATATTAATCTTCGAATTAAGAGTTAATATTTTAAAGTATCAAATAGAAATAAAATGAAGCCGATTATATTCAAAATCTAAAAGCTTAATTTTGAAGAATGGCTTTAAAAAAATTAATATTTCTTGGGTTCTATTGTTTTACACACCTAATTTATAGTCAATGTAAAACCCTCTCAATCAGTTCAGACGATGCGGTTTTTATTTCCGGAATACGTTCAAGCTTTAACTTATCTGTAAGCCCACTAAACCTCGGAGAAAAGGCTGTTTTCAAAGTCAATGGAAACAAACTAGACTCTTGCGTATATAAAACGGTGGGTTCAGGGGTGGGTATTTATAAAATAATTGCGACAGCAGAGATCTATAAAAACAATATTCTTATGGAAACCCTGCAGCAAACATATTCATACTTCGTAATGATGCCTATGGTTTATTGGGATGGGCCTAATTCAAATATTTTATATGCCGACATCGAACAGGTTTTATATGTTTCAATACCTGGCGTATCGCCAAATTCAACAATGTTAACCCTAGAAGGCGGCAAAATAATTTCAAATGTAAACAGAAAATACACCATTAAACCTGATTCTGGCGCAAGAAGCGTATCGGCTTTATGCGCCGCTAAATTGCCAGATGGAACCGTAAGAAAAATGGGCGGTTACAAACTAAGGGTTTTAGAAATTGAACTGCCTACTGTTCAATTTAATTCCTCTAAACCCAATATAGTTGCACCTGATAGCCTTTATATTTTAAAGGACATTAAAATGCTGCCATTTAATTTGAGTTATCAAATCACTTCGTTTAGCATTACAATAATTAAAAATAATATTGCTCAAAAATTCTTTCTAAAAGGAAATTCTTTAAGCGAAAACTTAAAGACGATAATTAAAAGTCTTAGTAAAGACGATGTGATTATAGTTGACGATGTGTTTTGTAAAATACAAGAGGTCGGCGAAAAAAAGTTAAAGCCTTTTGTATTCACCATTACTTGATTAAAAACACAATTTAAAGCGGTTTTAAAGCGGTTTAAGGCCTTTTCATCAAATTTCTATACACATGCTCATACATGGGCAATATCTTATCTATATGAAAAGATTGTGCCTGTTTTAAAGCATTGCTTTTAAATTTCCTCAAAATTGAATCATCAGATAAAATATACAATGCATTTTTAGCCATTGATTCAATGTCGCCAACATCGCTTAAAAAGCCTGTTACACCCTCGATATTTACCTCTGGTATTCCCCCTGTGTTGGTGCTTATTACCGGCACCTCACAAGCCATAGCTTCCAATGCCGCCAAACCAAAGCTTTCGGTTTCCGAAGGCAGTAAAAACAAATCACAGACAGACAAAATTTCTTCAATTTGTTCTTGCTTGCCCAAAAAAGTAATTCTATCGCAAACACCCGTCTCTCTGCAAAGCAATTCAATATTGGTGCGTTCAGGGCCGTCTCCAATTAACAACAATTTCGATGGTATTTTATCCGCAATTAATGCAAATATTTTTACCACATCATCTACCCTTTTAACTTTTCTAAAATTAGACGTGTGCACTAAAATCTTCTCATTTAAAGGCGCAATGGCTTTCTTAAAATGTTCTTTCTTTTGTTTTGTGAATCTTGAAAAATCAATAAAATTCGGAATCACATATATATCCTTTTGAATGTGAAAGTTGTTTAAAGTGTCTTGCTTCAAGCTTTCAGAAACTGCAGTTACCGCATCCGAATGGTTAATTGAATACGAAACAACCGGTTCAAATGTTGGATCTTTTCCAACCAAAGTAATATCAGTGCCATGCAAGGTTGTAACAATAGGGATGTGAATGCCTTGTTCCTCTAAAATATTTTTTGCCATTAAGGCTGCGCTTGCATGCGGGATGGCATAGTGTACATGCAAAATATCAATCTTATTCTGTTTTACAATGTCAACAATTTTACTAGCCAATATTGTTTCATACGGAACGTATTCAAATAAAGGATATTTATAAATTGAAACTTCATGAAAAAACACATTGGGATTAAAAAAATCCAATCTAGCAGGTTGGCTGTAACTGATAAAATGTACGTTATACCCTTTGGCTGCAAGCGCTTTTCCAAGCTCGGTAGCAACAACTCCGCTGCCTCCAAAAGTCGGATAACAAACTATTCCTATATTCATTTTAGTGTCTACAAATATACTAATGTTTTGTTTGGTGATTAACCGCGGTTCTTTACCAATATATTAAGAAAACTGTCCAATTTAAACAATGGCTGCGGCAAATTCGACCTATCATAATTCCAATGAAAACCATAAACAGATTTACCTTTCACCTTAACATATATAAACGAAGTTATATTAGCATAATTGCTAAACCCAATTCTACTTAAAGAATCTGAATTAATAAGGGTGCGCAAATAGTCTTTTTGCTTAGTGGAAATTTTTCCCAAAGGAATGGTATCGCCAGGCAAACTTATTTTTAAAATCTCTCCCTTATCTATAATTTCATATTGCTCTGTCGCCCCCGTAAAACCACCTCCGCTTCCAAAAATAATATGCAAGTCTGATTGCTTTTTATAAAGTGACTTTGTTGAACAGGAGATTGTAATAAAAATTGAGATTAATAAGATTGCGGAGTGCTTCATATTTAAAACTCGGTCTAAAATTGTTCTAAAAATCGAACATCATTTTCGAACATTTGACGAATGTCTTTAATACCATATTTTAACATTGTAATCCTATCTATTCCCATTCCAAATGCAAAGCCAGAATATTTTTCAGGGTCAATACCACAATTAATTAATACATTTGGATCTACCATTCCGCAGCCTAATATTTCAAGCCATCCTGTTCCTTTTGTGAGCCTCTTATCCTGTTCTGTGGCTGTTCCTAAAAATATATCCATTTCTGCACTTGGCTCAGTAAAGGGAAAATAAGAAGGCCTAAATCTTATTTCTCTTTCGCCAAAAAATTGAGAAACAAAATAATACAAGGTCTGTTTTAGGTCGGCAAAACTTACTTTTTCGTCTATATAAAGTCCTTCAATTTGATGAAAAAAACAGTTTGACCTAGATGACACAGCTTCATTTCTATATACCCTTCCAGGCATTAATGCACGAATTGGAGGCTTCTCGTTTTCCATTAATCTAACTTGAACACTACTTGTATGGGTTCTTAAGGCGTAGTTTCCTATTGGTTCTTTATTTACAAAAAAAGTATCCTGCATATCCCGTGCTGGATGATTTTCTGCAAAATTCAGTGCA
The DNA here is from genome assembly GCA_044341025.1 of Bacteroidia bacterium. GTDB lineage: Bacteria > Bacteroidota > Bacteroidia > NS11-12g > UBA955 > JABMMZ01. Next base: position 17,530 of record JBIISM010000014.1, read on the forward strand.
GTAAAATTATGCCAATCATCCTCTATTTCCGGTCCGTTTTCAACTGTAAAACCTATACTTTCAAATATTTCTAAAATATTGTTTTTAACAATTGAAATTGGATGTGTAGAACCAATTTTTGCAGCAAATACAGGTAATGAATAATCAATGTTTTTTATATTAGAATCGCCGCCGCCGGAAAAATTTTCTCTATTTTCATTAAAAATCCATTCTATCTCTTGTCTTAGAATATTCAGCTGTTTACCAATCTCTCTTTTTTCTTCGCCATTTATATTTTTAAAATCTTCAAATAATAGACTCAATTCACCTTTTTTGGATAAAAAAATTAATCTATAATTTTCTAAATCTTCTAAATTTTCTATTGGATATATTTTAGCTTTATTTTTAAGTTGTTCTATTTTTTCAAGCATGGTACAAAAGTAGTTTAAAGTTTTAATTTTATTTTAGGTTGGTTTTCAACGTATAAGAATAAAAAAAGATTTATTTAAATTATATATTGTATTAGTATAGTGCTGTTAATATCGTGATAACTCTCTATTTTTATAATATTAATATCAAAATATTTTATATTTAATATTTTTATTAACGTTTTATTATTATGAGAGTACTATATTTTGTAGGTGTTTAGCTAGATCTATTCACATATTAACAGACATGTTAATATGTGAAATTGTATTTTTTAAATTTGGTGATAACCTCACTACTTATTCTATATTTATTAACTTATTTACCACCTTCTTAACACTGAAAATATTCCACATTTTATTTTGAATTGTTTAATGGATTTATACATCATTATGTTGTTAATTATGTTGAAAATTACTCTATTTTTATTACAAGTTTTTCTTCCCATGATGCCTTTAAATACAAGACTTTTTCGTATATAGGACTTGTATTTTTATTCATTTTAAATGGATTAAATTCACTTTCATAATTATGCTTATAAATTTCTATATTATATACCCCTGCTTCATAATATTCATCTAAAGAATTTAAATTATATTTTATACTTAATAATTTACCATCTTTAAATATTTTCATATCATAAAAATGATTTGTGGTATCTATAAAAATAATATTTAAATGTGATAACTTTTGCTCTTCAATTATATTTTTACCACTTAAATTCAGTGTATCCCGTATTGCGTTATTATTATAATTTATAATAAGAGTATCTGGTTTTGTATTTAAAGTCTTTCTAATAAGGTTTAAATAGCTGTTTTCTCTATAATTTTTTGGATCATAGGGTAGTTTATATTCAAGTATATACTTATTTTTTACTTTTATTATTTTGACGGTACTTATTATCCAATTTTTCAATTCTAATTTTTGATTGAATTTTAGTGTTGTGTCTCTTACTAAATCACTATATATTATATTATTTTTTACTATAGAATATTCTGGTGTTATTATTATAATATCACTGCTATCAATTTTAAGTTGAGTTTTTATTTCAGATATATTCTCGTTTTTATTGTAAGTTATTTTCAAACTTTGTTGACCTTTATCAATGTAAACATCTTTTATCAAAAATGGCTTATGCCAATCAATCAAACTGACGCTATAATTACTGTCGCTCCTTAGGTTTGTAATAAAATTTATTGGTTCACATACATCGGGCTTGTTGTCGTTGTTGTTGTCTGTATACAACCATAAATTGTATGCGCTATCCTTTATGCCTCTAAAAACAACCTCATCTGTTTCGACGGCTAAAGTATACTCTGTGTTGAATGCCCTAAAGCTATCGCTGCCTATATTATTGTTTACAGAAGCTTTAATGTTTTTGAATTCTTTTATATTGGGTATTTGTATCTTTATAAAGCTTGAATCTTTTAATCCGTTGACCGAAAAAATCGTATTGAGTTTATAATTGTTGCCTGCATTGTTATCTACTATAGCTCCGTTTATAATTAAGTTATAGCTTGTGTTTTCTTTAAGGGCGGTATCTAGTTCTATTGTAACTTTTCTGTTCTGGCTACTTATTTTCAGGGTGCTGTGTTTGGGAATTAAAGAGATGTTTTTTTCTGCATTGTTTAAACTGATATATTCATCAAATTCGAGGACAATTTCCTTGTCTGTAAAACCATCTCTTTTAAGGTTGGTCTTTACCAATATTGGCGCCCGTTCGTCAACAGGACCGCCACCCAGGGTGCCTACATTGGCGCACGAACCCATCAGGAACAGAACAGTAATGATTGTTATATACCTCATCTTCCTAAATGTACCAATAGGACAGAAATGTCTGATGGTGAAACCCCGCTAATCCTTGAAGCCTGTCCGATATTCTCAGGCTTTATTTTGTTCAATTTTTCTCTACTCTCAAGACTTAATGTTTTTAAAAGTGAATAATCTATATCTGGACTTAATTTCAGGTGTTCTAATTTTAATACTTTCTCTACCAGTTGTTTTTCTTTCTCAATATAGCTTTCGTATTTGATCAGAATCTGTGCTTCTTCTTTTATCTCATACGCTTCATTTGATATGCGATCATAAATTGGGTCGAAATCTTCTAACTCAATTTGAGGCCTTAACACCAGTTTATCTAATTTTACTTTTTGTTCAATGGTATTTGTTCCTTTTGCCATCAAGAGCTTGTTCACTTCATTGGGTTCGCAAGAATGATTCTTTATGTAATGAATTAAACCCTTAACCTTATTGGCCTTATCTTCTAAAGCATGTATTCTAGCGTCTTTTGCTAGGCCTATTGCATTGCCTAGGTGTGTTAATCTTTCGTCGGCATTGTCTTGTCGTAGCAATATTCTAAATTCGGCTCGAGAGGTAAACATTCTATATGGCTCCTCCGTTCCTTTGTTTATTAAATCATCTATGAGAACGCCGATATACGCATCCGACCTCTTTAAGATGAACTCTTCTTTATTGTTGAGATTTAAATGCGCGTTTATGCCTGCCATTAAACCTTGGCAAGCCGCTTCTTCATATCCGGTTGTTCCATTTATTTGCCCCGCAAAGTACAAATTGTCAATTAGCTTTGTTTCTAAAGATGCCTTTAGCTGCGTTGGTTGGAAGAAGTCGTACTCAATTGCATAACCCGGTCGGAAGATCTTTGCCTGTTTAAATCCCGGTATTTGTCTTATTGCCTTCTCTTGTATGTCTTCAGGTAGTGAAGTTGAAAACCCGTTTATATACATTTCGACGGTCTTCCATCCTTCTGGCTCAACAAATATTTGGTGTCTGTCTCTTTCTGCAAAGCGGTTAATCTTGTCTTCAATGGAAGGGCAATAACGGGGCCCTAGTCCTGATATGCTGCCATTAAACATCGGAGACCTATCAAAACCTTCTCTTAGTATCTCGTGCACATTCTCATTGGTGTATGTTATGTAACAAGGCAACTGCTGTTCAAGGGGCTTTGTGCTATTAGAGAATGAGAATTTGCCTGGATTAACATCGCCATCTTGCTTTTCCATTAGTGTATAATCAAGTGAGCGACCATCAATGCGTGGCGGGGTTCCTGTTTTCATTCTACCGGCCTGGAACCCCAAGCGCACCAAGTCTTCTGTTATGCCAACGCTGTTTGCCTCCGCCATTCTGCCCCCACCAAAGTTTTTTGTCCCTATATGAATCAGTCCATTTAAAAATGTCCCGCTCGTTACCACAATACACTTACCGAACACTTCATACCCCATTCCTGTTTTAACAGAGTCTGCTCTTCCATTTTTTTCTGTTATAGAAACTACGTTGTCCTGCATGAAGTCGACATTTTGGTTTGATTCTAGTTCTAATCTCCACTCTTCCGAGAATCTCATGCGGTCAGATTGCGCTCTTGGACTATACATTGCAGCCCCTTTTGAGCGGTTTAGCATTCTGAATTGTAGCATTGTTTTGTCTGTAATAATGCCCGACATACCGCCAAGGGCATCTATTTCCCTGATTATTTGACCCTTAGCCACACCTCCCATTGCGGGATTACAGCTCATCTTTGCAATGGTTTCCATGTTCATGGTAATTAGAAGTACCTTAGAACCCATTGTAGCTGCTGCATGCGCCGCTTCACAACCAGCATGACCTGCACCTATAACTATAACATCGTATTCCTTTTTCATACTATTGTTCCACGTGGAACGCTTTTAAATATTGGTTTATGTATATTTTTTCCACTTCTCTCATTTTGTCGCTTTCGCTTTTTGACTTGTCCTTATATCCTACCATATGAAGTATTCCATGGAATACCACACGCGATAGTTCCACGTGGAACAATTCTTTATAAAGCTTAGCATTTTCTTCCACTCTTTCAATGCTTATATATATTTCCCCTTCTAAGACACTTTCTTCACTATAGTCGAAAGTTATTATGTCTGTGTAGTAATCATGTTGAAGCGATTGTTTGTTGATCTCAAGAATCTTTTCGTCATTTACGAGGATGTAATCTATATTTCCGATTTTGTAGCCATGTTCTTTTGCTATAGCTTTTATGACAATTTTTAATGCCGAAGCTTTTTCACCTATAGACCTTCTCTTGCCGTTAAACTTTATCATCTACTTTAGCACAATTATGGTTCCGTCAAAATATTTTATACTTCCATTCAATCCAACAATGGTGGCCCTGTATGCAAACACTTCGCTTTCGACGCTTGAGCCGTAGTAAATGCCATACCATTGTGTTTGAATGTCGTTTGTTTCGAAAACCAATTGTCCCCACCTGTTGTATATCTGATAGCTGCTCTTGGTGTAATCGATAAACACACCTCTAGGATAAAATGAAGTATTGTATCCATTAATTTGTATTGCATTTGGAAAATATACAATAGGATCTGCATTTAAGCATTCAATGTTGCTATAACTGGTGTCTTTTCTATTGAATAATAGATTTGCATCATTTTCGATCCCTCTTATGCAGTAGCATATTTGGTCTTGGTTAATGCTAAAATTTGTTTGATCTACACTTTTGACAACAGTATTGGAATATGTGTTGAGCGTGTTCCACGTGGAACTATTGTTGAAGTTAGCATTATTAGACAGTAATAGCTCCTGTTTTTGCGTGTTTTTGATAAATTTGTCATACAATGTCCAGCTAAGTAGCTGGTCTCCAGGCGAAACCATTAGAACCGAAAGTAGAATCGTGCTTGAAATTTGAGATGTGTCAAATATTAAATTGCAGGGCCCTTCGGTGGTAAAATAGTAGCTATAATTTTTACTGTGAACATAAACACTTGGGTCTGTTATTCTTAGAGCTCCACCGCTTGTGTTAATGCTCTGCCAGAGGGCAAAAGATGCGCTGCCTTCTTTTTTATAAATATTTATTTTTTGTAGTGACTTGCCTGTTTCAGTAATTAAAACCAGTTCAACCATACTGTTATAAACGCTTGCCTTGGCAATATAAGAATTTTTGTTGGCCGTAATGCTGCCTGTGCTGATGCATATTTTGTTTGACGAAGAGCTTGTGTTGACGTCTAGGTTTTTGTATCCCCTTATATAGAAACAATAAGTATCTCCAAATGAAGAGAAGTTATAAGTAAAGCTGCTTATGTTTTGTACAACGTTTCCTGCAAGTTTAAATGCGCCGCCGTTGGTGCTTACAAAGATATCGTATGTCGAAACATTCCAACCAATATATGGACTCCAACTCAATGTTATGGTTTTCAAACATTGGTTCAATACGCCTTGTATATATATGGTGCGGTGCGGTGAGCTTATTAAGGACGTATTGTTGCAGCTATCGTATGCGGCAATGCTATAATTTTCAGAGCCCAAGCTTGGATTTCTATTTCCTTGGTCGAGGTATGAGGTTGCATTGGTGTCGGCTATCACTGAATTAGTGCCGGTTACATGGTAAATGATATACCCTTTTACATCTGGGCTTGAATTCTTATTCCACCCTAGAATGGTTTTTTGTGTAATCATCTCAACACTTACTGAATCAAGGTCTGAATTAATAGGAGGGAGCTTATCTATTAATACAGTATCGCTGAAAATACTGTCAATTCCATTGCAAGATTTATGGTAGATGAGGTAAAATTCCCAGCTTTTTAAGTTGCTTAACTTTATAGTTAAGTTGCTTAAAATAAATGAGTTATATTGTCCAAGTCTTTGAAAAACAGCCAAATTGTTGTCTCTTCCGTACAAGTCAAAATGAGTGAATGTTCCACAGGTATCTGTGGGCTTATTCCATTGTAATTCAAGCGTAGAATCTAATCTATTAAGACACGCACGTCGCATTTTAGGTCTATTTTCTACTCCTAGTAGGTTGTAAATAGACCCAATACTTATTAAGCTCAATATATAAATTTTACATCTCACCGGCAACGCAATACATTAACGTTTTTGTGTCCAAATAATTGTTGGCGCATTCTCTTATTTCTTCTGCAGTAATCTCTGAAATTGATTTAAAGAATTCTGTGTAATAATTGTAATTGTTGTCTATTTCTAAAAATGTTTTAAATCTGTCGCTGATATTAAAACCCCCATCAAAATTTCTAGACACTGCACCCAATAAGTAGTTTTTAGCAACCGTAAGCTCTTCTAATTCAATTAATTCAGTTTTAAGTTTAGATATTTCTAATAGTATTTCTTCTTTAACCTGTTCTGTTAATTTGTTGTTGCATTCACTGCTAATCTTAAATATGCTAAACGACCTAAATGGCGATATGCTTGAATGTATTCCATAGGTTAGCCCTTTCTCTTCACGAATGTTTTTCATTAATCTTGAGCCAAAATAGCCACCCAAAATCAAATTTAAAAGCGTTATTTTGAAAAAATCGGGGTGTTTCTTGGATGGAAATTTCTTTCCTAGCCTAATTGAATTCTGTGTGCTGCCAGGTTTTAGTGTAAGCGTATCCAAATCCTCCATGTTTGGCTCTAGATCTGGAGTTTTTTGTTCTATGAAAATTGATTTTTCAAAGCCTAATTCTTGCAATATGTCTTCGATATCGACAGATTCCGATCCGGTAAAAATAAAATATGGATTCTTAACTTTTGTTTCTAAATAATTCAACAATATTAATGGATTTAGCTCCTCTATTATCTGTAGTTCTAGTGGTATTGAATACGGGTGCTTTGATCCAAATATCATCTGATTTATTTGCCTATTGGCTAAGTAGTTTGTTTTATTTAGATTTATATTTAACTCACTCTTCTTTTTGTTTTTAAGTATGTTTACCTCATCCAATGGATAAGAACAATAATCGATACAATCTTTAACGATTTTTACCAATGGTTTTATGTTTTCGGTTAACCCGTATATTGTAACTGATGAGGTATAGTAATCACATCCTTTAAAAACAAACCCCCCCAACATGTCAATCTCGTCAGCTATTGTTTGTGCTGTTTTTTCATTTGTGCCACTAAACAATAATTCCATTGCATAAATGCCCGCAAATTTATTTTCTATTAAACCATAGCCTGCATTAGGAAATACGATATCAAGCTTAAAGACCCCTTCTTCAGAATTGAGTCTAAAAACATTAGACTCTGAATGCGGATAGCCCGTGTTTATGCGCTCTATGGTTTTAATGTCTGGTGCTACAATTCTGTTGATCATTTTGTTTTATATTTTAAAACTGCTTGTGTATTATTTAATAAATAATTTGTACAAACTCCTTGAATATCAGCATTTTGAATATCTTTAATTTTTTCTATATCAGTGTTTGCTAAATTGATATCTCCCAATCTGTATGAATAACACAATGCCATTGCTTTATTTAAGACAGAAGTTTTGGCAAATAGGTTGCTGGTTAGTGACTTGTTTTTTACTTTTTGTAATTCTTGCTCATTTAGCCCATGCTCAGAAATGTCTTTTAATATTTCTAGAACCGATGACTCTGCTAGCTCGAATTCTATTTTATCGTTCAATTTACCTTCAACAACAAATAGACCTTTGTCTATATCGCCTGTGATATAGGCATGAACATGTGAAAATATTTCCTTTTCTTTAACCAATATATTTGTAAATCGGGATGATTCAGAACCAGAAAGGATATCCGAAAGCATATCAAAAGCAAAATAGAGAGGATGTATTCTATCCACCATATGAAAAGCCATATAAAAAGCATCTTGTGGCACATCTGCATCAATGGTCTTTTCGCACCTGAGAGTAGGTGAGGGCTCTTCAGGATAATGGTTCTTGTTAATAGGACCGGCGGGTATACCGCCAAACCATTTTTCACATAGCATAAATGCTTTTTCAAAATCTATATTTCCGGCAATGCACAATACGGCATTACTTGGATTGTAATACGTTTCAAAAAACTTAATTACTTCTTCTAAGTTTGCATTCTCGATATGCGAAATCTCTTTACCTATTGTTGGCCATTGATAAGGATGGGTTTTGTATGCTAAAGGCCTTAGATGAAGCCAAGCGTCGCCATAGGGGTGGTTTAAATACCTTTGCTTAAACTCTTCGATTACGACGCCTTTTTGTGTATTTAAAGATTTTTCAGAGAAATCCAATCTCAACATTCGGTCACTTTCTAGCCATAATGCTGTTTCAATATTATCCGAAGGCAGTGTAATGTAATAATTTGTTATATCATTGCTTGTAAATGCGTTGTTTTCTCCACTTGCTTTTTGCAGCGGTGTATCAAAAGATGGTATATTAACAGAGCCCCCGAACATAAGATGCTCAAAAAGGTGCGCAAACCCAGTCTTGTTTGGATCCTCATCTCTTGCTCCAACATTATACAATAGATTTGTTACACATAGATTTGTGTTTTGGTCATAATGATGGATAAAAGTTAACCCGTTGCTTAAATGTTTAACGTTAAATGATATCACCTTGCAAAAATAAGCCTATTCACAAGCTCCAATATGCACCACAAAATGTGGATACATCAATTAATGACCTAGTTTGCTTAAATTTGTTTTATGAAGATGACAGTTTTTTACTGTGTTTAATTGTACTTCTTTTATCAGCTTGTATGTGCTTGACTCCATATATACTTTTAATCTTGCAGCAAAAAGTACGAATGGAGACATGTTTACCGATCAAAAATCAGTTAATATTTTACGGTAATTAAATTTCACCCCATTTTTCTAGCTCCTCTGATGTCCAAAGTTCAGGGAAAAATATGCGTCTTTGGTATTTAGGATGCATGTATTTTTTCCAATCACTACCACCAGTCGCCTCAGCTTTTTTAGGGCCGCTTTCTAAATATTTTTCAGCAGCATGATAGTGTGCCATAACCCAAGTAACATTAACGGTATGGTCATAATGTCTCATTGCCTTTACCAATGATTCATTTGATTTAATGTCTTCTGGAAGGCTTTTGAATTTGGACCACAAATTACTTGTGTTGTAGGATTCCATTTTTAGAAGAAAATCATTTTTATACTTTTCTTCAAACAAAGTAATTAATGTATTCTTTTTTCCTGTTTTATGATCTTTCCCTGCAGCTTGCCAATATAAGTGGTCATAAGCGTGTTCAATTGGCGTGTTTCGGTCTATTGTTGCCCTAAATCTAAAGTCGATTAAATTGATAATTTCAGTTGACGCGAATTCTATAAGTCTATATTGTGCGCTTTGGAATCCAGAAGCGGGCGTTAACGTATTTCTGAACTTCATATATTGTTCAGTTTCCATGCCATCACCCATAATGGTGAAAGAAGAACTTAGCATGTCAAAATAGCGGCTAATACGCATTAGTTTTTGCGAAAAGAAATCAGCTGTAATTTCACTTCTATTGCTAACCTGATCTATCTCCCATAAAATCATTTTAAACAACAATTCATTGATTTGATGGTACATAATAAACACCATTTCATCAGGCAATGTTGTTCTCTGAATTTGCAGACTCAAAAGCGCTTCTGGTTGGATATAATCCCAATAGGTTAATGGTTTAGCCCACACCAATCCTTCAAGATGGGTATCGGTATTTTGACCAATAGCTTGATATTTTTCCTCTAAACGCTTTAATATTTGTTCTTGATTTTCTGTCATTTTAATTGCGCTAACTTAGCTTTCAAATATAGCTTGAATAATTTGTTCAACCCAATTCAAATTTACTTAATGTTTAAACGGAAAAGAACACTTTTACAAGGTTCCTCTGCGTGCTTGCTCTGCCTCAATACTTTCAAAAAGGGCTTGAAAATTTCCTTTTCCAAATGATTTTGCGCCTTTTCTTTGAATGATCTCAAAAAACAAGGTTGGCCTATCTTCAACTGGTTTGGTAAATATTTGAAGTAAATACCCTTCTTCGTCTCTATCAACCATAATCCCCCATTTTTTAAGTTCTTCTAAATCTTCTTCAATAATACCTACACGATCAGCTACGGTATCGTAGTAATTGCCTGGTACGTATAAGAATTCAACACCTCGTTTTTTCATTTCTGAAATGGTAAACACTATATCATCCGAAGCAACAGCTATATGTTGACATCCTGGTCCGTGATAGAAATCTAAATATTCTTGGACTTGCGATTTCTTTTTGCCAATTGCTGGTTCATTAATTGGGAATTTAATATAACCATTTCCATTGGCCATAACTTTACTCATTAATGCCGTATATTCTGTTGATATATCTTTGTCATCAAATGTCACCAAATTTGCAAACCCTAAGGTATTGGCATAAAAATTAGCCCATATATCCATTTCACCTAATTCAACATTGCCCACCATGTGGTCAATATATTTCAATCCAGTAGGTATGGGATTGTAATCAGTTTTTAAACTTTCAAACCCAGGAAGAAAAATGCCATTGTAATTTTTCCTTTCAATAAACATATGAATTGTATCGCCATAAGTATGGATTCCAGCTCTTCTAATTTCCCCATATTCATCTTTGATTGTTTCAGGCTGTAAATATGACTTTGCACCTCTCGAAACCGTTTGCTCATAAGCATCGTAGGCATCATTTACCCATAAAGCTATTACTTTAACCCCGTCTCCATGCTTTTTTAAATGCGCACTAATTTCACTATCATTATCAAATGGACTGGTAAGAACCAATCTTATTTTACCTTGTTGGAGAACATAAGATGTTTTATCTCTCACACCTGTCTCTAATCCTGAATATGCAAGATCTTGGAAGCCTAAGGCTGTTTTATAAAAATGTGCAGCTTGCTTAGCATTTCCAACATATAGTTCAACATAGTCAGTTCCGTTTATTGGTAAAAAATCTTGAGCTTTTTCAAATATTTTTTCAGTTTCTGAATAATTGTAATTCTTAACTTTTGTTAAATCTGTTGTATTCATTGTTATAAATTATTTTTTTTCTTCTAACCATGATAAATAATAATCGGGCAATTCAATACCTAAGGCTGCTTTTGTAATCTTTACAGGTCTAAATGGATCAATCATTACCGCCAATTCATGGGTTTCTTTTTCCCCAATACTTCTTTCAATGGCTCCTGGGTGTGGACCATGAGGTAATCCACCTGGATGCAAGGTTATTTGTCCTTTTTTAATATTATTTCTGCTCATAAAATCCCCATCTACATAATACAATAATTCATCACTGTCTACATTGCTATGGTGGTAAGGTGCTGGAATGGCTTCCGGATGGTAATCGTATAAACGTGGAACAAACGAACAAACTACAAATTGACTGGCTTGAAAATGTTGATGTATTGGAGGTGGCATGTGAATTCTGCCGGTAATTGGCTCAAAATCAAAAATTGACATTGCATAAGGATACGAACAACCATCATATCCAACCACATCAAAAGGATGATTCAAATAAACGTATGGATGGATAATGCCTCTTTTTTTGATTAAGATTTTAAATTCTCCTTGTTCATCATGGGTTTCAAGATTTTCCGGTAATTTTAGATCACGTTCACAGAAGGGTGAATTTTCCATAAATTGACCATATTGATTTCTGTATCTTGCCGGTGTTTCAATTGGACTGAAAGATTCAACGAATAGAATTTTATTTTCTTCTGTTTCAAATTCAATCATATAAACAGTTCCACGTGGAATAATTATATAGTCGCCATATTTGAATGGAATATTTCCATACATTGTTTTTAATAAACCTTTTCCCTTATGAATAAACAACATTTCATCTGCATCTGCATTTTTAAAAAAGTATCCTTTTGTCCCAAATTTTGGTGCAGCCAATCCAATGTGTAGGTCATCATTTACAAAAAGTACGGTACGGCTTTTTACATAATCATCCTCAGGTTTTAAATCGAATCCAGTAAAACTGCGCGCCCTTAAATTTTCTTCAATTGCAATTTCTGGCCTTACACTATAAGGTTCCCCAAATTCTTTAACTAGAGTTGGTGGATATAAGTGGTATACTAAAGATGAAATTCCACCAAATCCTTCAGTTCCAAAAAGTTCTTCGTGGTATAATTGTCCATCGGGACGACGGAAAACAGTATGGCGTTTATGTGGTATCGTTCCAACTTGACGGTATAATGGCATAAATTAAAAAATTTACGCAAGAATAAGGCGTGTAAAATCTTTAAAAAATGATGCGAATCAGTAAAGCAATATCCAAGCTAAAAAATGATAAACATCATTAACAGCGTTGTTTTTTACTCCTCAATGAAGAGAAATACTGAATTAAAACGTTGAAAATATTCAATTGGCAATTGCACTTTCAAATCATTTTTTAACATAATTTCTGTAAAATATTTGTTTTCTTCGGGCAATTCAATTTGACTCGATTTGCCAAATAATATAAGGTTTTCACAGCTGCTAAAGTACTTTATAGGATGGAGCTCTGAGCCAAAATAAAGGGTCTCGCTCGTGGTTTCTAATTTTGAAAAGCCACTGCATAAAGTTTTCTGAATCCCTTCAAGAGGTAAAAACTTCATTTCATTTTCCTTAAACAAAGGGCTTAATGTTTTGTCATCTATTGCCATTGGGCCAAGATTATATACTTCTTGTATATTATTTAGCTGGTTCATTAAATCAAAAACCCCATTGTACAAAGCAAAGAAAAATCCCTTTCCTACCCATGAGGCAATAAAACTTTCGTCGGTTCTTATTAAATTAGACTTAGCCAATTGCTTATCAAAATTTAGCAATGGATATTTATTGGACAAAGGTTGAACCAAACCTTTCCTAACATTTTTTAGCAATTGCTCTTTTGGGGTTATTTCAAACACGATGTAAATGAATATTTATTCTACCTTTGCAAAGTAACTCAATTCAAAATTAATTCTGAAATCAATTTGTCCTCAGAAAGAAACGCTTTTATAGAAACCATCAAAAGTATAGGTTTGCTTTTAGATAAACCTAGTTTAAAGAAAGGTAGACTACTTGTTGTAATGACCGCAATGGTATCTGTTGCAGATGTTATAGCTTTGGCGGCTGTGGTGCCGGTATTAATGTTGGCAATTGACGGAGATTTTCTTGCTAAAAGCAGAAAACTAAGAGCCATTCATGAATTTATTGGGATTCAAAAAGAATCAGATTTTTTGTTGGTTTTAATTGCCTTAGTCGCATTCTTTTTTATTGTAAAAAACATTTTTGCCGTTTTAATTCAAAAAAGCATTCATAAATTGAGTACTAAGCTGGTCCAAAACTTTACAGAAAACACTTTTTACCATGTGGTAAATCAGACCTTTGAAAATATAGTAGCTAAAGGCACCTCAGAGTTTCTAAATAAAATACATTTTAATTCAATGTATTTTGCAACAGGTATTCTTTTGCCCTTTGTAAATATTATAGGCGAGAGTTTGGTCATCATATTTATTTTGATTTTTATAATATGGTTTAATCCATCTATTTTCTTTCTAATAGTTTTGGTTACCGCCCCTGCATTTTATTTCATAAGCAGCAGCATTAAGCAAAAAATTTATCAACTAGGCGAAGATACAAAAGGCAAAAGAGAGGAAACCATCGAAAGCCTTAATATTGGTGTAAATGGCTTGGTTGATATTAAGGTTAATCACTCTGGCGGTTTTTTTATTAAAGATTTTCTTAAGAAACAAAAGTTCTTAATTGATTCTGATTTTAAATCAATTTTTTACCAAGGCATTCCATCTAGGGCCAATGAAATTGTTGTTTTAGCAGGGGTAATAATTCTTGTTATTTATGGATATTTTTTCTCAGAAAATCCTGCTGGTTTAAGGGCTTTAGCGGCAATTTTTGTCTTATCTGTTTTTAGATTGGTGCCTGCAATTAACAGACTGCTAATTGGATTGATGAAGCTCAAACTTCATCAGCATACCATTGATTATTTGTACCACCATAACCTTCAAAATAAATTTAAAATAAGCGCGCCATTGCATTTTAATGTCGGTATTCAAATTAACAATGTATCGTACGGGTATGAACAAAAACAAAACTTAATACAAGAGCTTAGTTTTGAAATAAAAAAGGGAGAAATATTTGGCATTAGTGGCATTAGTGGCAGTGGAAAAAGTACATTGATGAAAATTATTTCAGGATTGATTTTGCCCCATAAAGGTGAAATAAGTATCGATGGCGTCACCTTGGGCTCAAAAAACATTCAATCTTGGCAGAATCAAATTGGTTTTGTTCATCAAAATCCATTCATATTCAATAAGACGCTTCATGAAAATATTTCATTAAATTCTACTTTTGACCAAAACAAAATGAATAAAGCCATCCAAGATTCAGGATTGAATAGGTTTTTGGAACATTTGCCAAATGGCTTAGATACCCTTTTGGGCGAACAAGGTTCTAGAATAAGTGAGGGTCAAAAGCAAAGAATTGCCATAGCCAGGGCCCTTTATAAAGAATGTTCTGTTTTATTGTTTGACGAAGCTACCAGTTCTTTAGATTCCGAAACTGAAGATATTGTGATAGAAAGTTTACAAAATCTTAAAAAACAAAATGTAACTTTAGTTATCATTGCACATAAAAAGAGAATTATTGATTTGTGTGACCATACTTATCACATCAATCAAGACGATCTTTAAAAGCAAGTTAATGAAACCACCTATTAGATTTGCCGTTATTGGTTTAGGACATATCGGAAAACGACATGTTGAAATGATTTCTAGGCATAGTGATGCTGTTTTGGTTTCATTGTGTGACAATGACCCAGGTATACAAAACGGCAATTATGTGCACCAAGTGCCTGTATATGCCGAACTTGATAAACTCTTAATGGACGGTCCTGAATTTGACGTTTTAGCCATAGCAACGCCGAATGGTTCTCATGCTTCCATTGCACTAAAAGCTTTAGCAGCAGCCAAACATGTAATCATCGAAAAGCCAATGGCATTGAATTCAGAGGATGCGCTAAACATTATAAACCAAGCGGAGAAATTTAATAAAAAAGTATTTTGTGTGATGCAAAATAGATATTCACCACCATCGCAATGGATTAAATCTCTTATGGATGATCATATTTTAGGCGGTATTTATTTGGTTCAAATAAATTGTTATTGGAATAGAGATGAGCGGTACTATACAGGAAAAAATTGGAGGGGAGATTTAATGCAAGATGGCGGCACCTTGTTTACACAGTTCTCTCATTTTATAGATATGATGTATTGGTTGTTTGGAGACATCACAAACATCCAATCAAAATTCAACGATTTTAACCATAAAAATTTAAGTGCTTTCGAAGATTCTGGACTTATTCAATTTGATTTTTTAAGTGGAGGGATGGGCAGTATCAGCTATTCAACTTCTGTTTGGGATTCTAATATGGAGAGTAGTATTACTGTCATAGGCGAGAAAGGTTCATTAAAGATAGGCGGACAATATATGAATGAAATAGAGTTCTGTCATATTGAAAATTACACTATGCCAGTGCTTGAAAAATCGAGTCCGGCCAATGACTATGGAGCTTACAAGGGCTCGGCCGCAAACCATCATTTTGTTTATCAGAATGTGCTGGATGTGCTTAAAAATGACATGAAAATAGACACAAATGCAAAAGACGGTCTCAAAGTGGTCGAGATTATTGAGCGAATTTATAAAGGAAATCCATATTTGAAGAATAAAAACTGATGATGATTAAAAAGCTATCGATTATAATTCCTGCATACAATGAGGGTTCTACCATTCATTTGATTTTAGATAAAGTCAAAAATGTACAATTATTGAACAATATTGAAAAAGAAATAATTATTATAAATGATTGTTCTACAGATAATACAGAAGATTCAATTAAACAATATATTGATGAAAACCCCAAGGTTGACATCCAATATTTTAAACACGAAATTAACCAAGGCAAGGGCGCTGCATTGCACACTGGAATAAAAAAAGCAACGGGTGAATACCTCATTATTCAGGATGCAGATTTAGAATATGACCCAGCAGAGTACAATATTTTATTAAAACCAGTTGTAGATGGTTTTGCGGATGTCGTTTATGGTAGCCGGTTTATGGGTGGCAAGCCCCATAGAATATTATTCTTCTGGCATTCAATTGGCAATAAATTTCTCACTTTTTTATCCAATATGCTAACAAATCTAAATTTGACAGATATGGAAACTTGTTACAAGCTGTTTAGAACAGATTTAATACAATCTTTTAAATTCAAGGAAAAGAGATTTGGCTTTGAGCCAGAGGTTACGGCGCGAATTTCTAGAGTTCCAAAGATTAGAATTTATGAAGTTGGTATATCGTATTATGGAAGGACTTATTTTGAAGGAAAAAAGATAGGAGCAAAAGATGGTTTTAGAGCTATTTATTGTATTTTAAAATATAATATTTTTTCAAAGTAAAAGGCACAAGACTAAATTTCCATATTGGAAGAGGTCAATGAGCAACATACTACTTATTTCAATGCTTGTGCTTGGAATAGAGGCGAAATTATAAATCTCTTTGTGCATATCTCTTTGTGATAATTCCATCCGCCGCATCATTTGTTGGCTACCATCTGATTTTTTGTTTTGAGTAAGCACTTGAAAACCTAGTATTTAATATGTTTTTCTAGAAATTTTCATGGAAAATAATTTTTGAGTTTTTATTTCTAGAAAATAGGAACACTTTGGATAAGTTGTGTGAATAATCTCTCTAGAAGTATTTATTCTTGTAGTGGCAATTAAAATTCACGTTCAAGTCATTATTCTTTTATTTTTGAATTGATTTTATAAAATAGCAAATACCATTGGTATAGCTAGCCTTTGACTCAACCGCTCTTCACAAAAATGTGACTGAGAGGGCAGCGCATTGGTTAATGAATACATCAGAAAATTGGTTTGTACTTTATACCAAGTCAAGACAAGAAAAAGTTTTGGCTTCGCAGCTAATGGATGCTGGCTACGAGGTATATCTGCCACTATTGAAAAAATTATCTCAATGGTCTGATAGAAAGAAAGTTTTAGAAGTGCCATTGTTTAACTCCTATGTTTTTATCAAGGGAGTTAATGAGAAGGCCAGATTCAAAGATTTTAATTCATTTGTTGCTTTTCTTCAATACAATAATAAACCTGCAATTGTAAGACAAACGGAAATCGATACATTAAAATCCATCATTCAATATGGATACGATATCAATGAATTCAGCACAGCTCAAGAATTTAAAATTGGAAACAAAGTAGAAGTAAGTTCAGGGCCATTAAAAGGTATAACTGGCAAGTTGGTTTCCATTTCAAATGTTGATTGGTTTGTATTAAATTTTGAAGGAATGGGAAATGGAATACAAGTTAAGATACCCGGAAAACTATTATTAAATATTAATGAATAATCAAGATAACTATACACTAATAATTAAGCCCAAAAGTTCACTTCTTGACATCAACTTCAAAGAACTTTGGCAATATAAAGATTTATTATTTCTTCTTGTTAGAAGAGATTTTGTATCTGTTTACAAACAAACGATTTTGGGCCCAGTTTGGTTTTTTATACAACCGTTGCTCACAACTGCAACATTCACATTGGTTTTTAGTAAAATGGCTAATATTTCAACCGATGGTATTCCTGCACCATTGTTTTATTTGATTGGAGTAACTTTCTGGAGTTATTTTTCAACATGTCTTACTGGAACATCTGCCACTTTTGTAAACAATGCAGCTGTTTTTGGAAAGGTATATTTTCCTAGACTTATCATGCCTTTGTCAATCGTAATCTCAAGTCTATTTAAACTATCTATTCAATTTATCATGTTATTAATTGGATGGATATACTATATGATAACTGAGTTATCTGTATTTTCTAATTTCACAATTTTATTGTTGCCGCTTTACATTATTTTGATGGCAGGATTAGGGCTTGGATTTGGAATAATATTATCATCAGTAACAACAAAATATAAAGATTTTTCGTTTTTAGTGGGTTTTGGTATTCAACTTTTGATGTATGCAACTCCAATTATTTATCCATTAAGTTTGATAAAAAACCCGAAAATTGTTGTGTTAGTGTCATTAAACCCAATGACTGGTTTAATTGAAGGAATAAAGTACGGATTAACAGGACATGGGATTTTTGATTTAGGCTTACTTGCTTATAGCTTAGTATTTACAATAGTTCTTTTGTTTGTAGGGGTTATAATATTTAATAAAGTTGAAAAATCATTTATAGATACAGTATAATGGGAAACATGGTTATAAAAGCTGAAAACATTTCAAAGCAATACCGTTTGGGTTTGGTAGGAACCGGTACCTTGTCTCATGATTTTAAAAGATGGGTTTATAAAATGAGAGGCAAGGAAGACCCATATTTAAAAGTTGGGGAAATTAATGATAGGACACAAAAAGGAAACTCTGACTATGTTTGGGCATTAAAAGATATCAATTTTAGTATTGAACAAGGGGAAGTATTGGGTATTATTGGAAAGAATGGAGCAGGGAAAAGCACACTTTTAAAAATATTATCTAGGGTAACAACACCAACAACTGGAAGCATCGGCATCAAAGGAAGAATGGCGAGTTTGCTTGAAGTTGGAACGGGATTTCATCCAGAACTTACAGGTAGAGAGAATGTTTTTCTGAATGGCGCCATAATGGGAATGAGCAAGTCAGAAATAAAAAGGAAATTTGATGAAATTGTTGATTTTTCTGGCGTTGAAAGGTATATTGACACACCTGTTAAAAGATATTCTTCAGGTATGTATGTCCGACTCGCTTTTGCCGTTGCCGCCCATTTGGAGCCTGAAATATTAATAGTAGATGAGGTGCTTGCTGTGGGAGATGCCGAGTTCCAAAAAAAATGCATTGGTAAGATGAAGGATGTGAGTCAAGAAGGGCGTACAGTAATATTTGTAAGTCATAATATAGACACTGTTAAAAGTTTATGTAAAAGGGGGGTTTTATTAAATAACGGAAGTATTTTAAAAGATGATAATATCAATGATGTTATTGATTTATATATAAAGAATCAAACAAGGGCTCAAGAAAGTTTTTATGAATTTAAAGTTGATAGTACTGAAAATTTGGATTGTTATCCTTTGAGTTTTAAAATTGAAAATAAGAATAATGAATTGGTATCAGAAATACCAGCTTATGAAAAGTTTACAATTATTATTAATGTATTTCTGAAAAAAGATATAGAACATTTTGTATGTGCAATTGGATTATGTACTAATTTAAATCTACCTCTTAGAACGCTCTGGAGTGTTCCAAAAGATTTAAAAAAAGGTGAACATGAAATTTGTTTTTATATGAATAATGTATTTCTTGAAACGGGTTCATATATTATAAATTTAGGAATATCTACTTACGAGAGAACTCTATTTTCAAAAGAAAACTTCAATACACTTACGATTTCTGATATTTCATCAGATGATAAACCGGAAAATGTATTAAGAATCAAAGGATCTGGAATTATTTTAAACACAGAACATATAGAAATAAAGTAGAAATGAAATTAATAAATTATATTAAAAATGAAGTTAAAAACCATCAAAAGAAATGGAGGCAGTTTAATGCTAAAAATTTTAAATATAAAGAAAAAGGATACAATATATCGTATGCCCAAAGTGGCGAAGATATAATAGTAGAATTTATCTTTAAATATATTTTAAATCAACCTAAATTCACTTATTGTGACGTTGGTGCACATCACTCAACTTATATAAGCAACACAGCTTTGTTTTACAAAAAAGGAATGAATGGAATCTGTGTCGAACCAGATCCAACTTTATTTAACGAAATTCAAAAAAATAGATCTAAAGATATTTGTTTAAACTATGGAATTGGTTTTTCAAATGATATAAATCTTGAAGAAGAACTTGATTTTTTTATAATGTCAGCAAGGTCACTTAATACTTTTTCAAAAGAAGAAGCAGAAAGATTAGTTGCACAAGGTGAATTTAGAATTTCAGAGGTAAAAAAAATAAAAACTATTAATATTAATAAATTATTTGAGAAATATTTTATACCGGATTTTTTATCAATAGATGTTGAAGGTATTGATTTTGAAATAATACAATCAATCAATTTTAATCTTAATAGACCAAAAGTAATTTGTGTTGAAACAGCAGAATTTTCTCCTGTGCCTCCTGGTATTAAGGTTTATGAATCGATTGATTTTCTAAAAGAAAAAGGATATATTTTTTATGCTGATACCTATAATAACAGTATTTTTTTAGATAATAATTATCTTCAGAAACCGCATTATAAATGATTATTGTCAAAATATACGGGGGTTTAGCCGGGCAAATGATGCAGTATGCATTTGCCAATTTTTTAGAGGTAAAAAAGAAAGAACAAGTTAAATTAGATATCTCATTTTACGGCGAGCAAAAACACAATATTTCATTCAGAAAATTTGAATTATTGAATTTAAACACTAGTTTCAGTATTGCAACTGAAGATGATTACAAACAAATTTTTTCTGAAGTTAAATTTTCAGATAAAATACAATTTAAATTGTTTAACAAACCTGTAAAAAGCAATGTAAATTTTATCGAATCAAAGCCATTTTGTTATGACTCTGAGGTATTGAATCAAAGTTACAAAATATATGATGGGTATTGGGTTAATAGCCAATATATGCCTTTTATTGAAAGCAAATTAAAAAAAGATTTCACACCTAGATATCCAATCAATCCTAAAAACAATGATTTATTGAATAGAATTGAGAGCTCTAATTCGGTATCTATTCATTTTAGAAGAGGTGATTATTTAGTGCATGAAAACCATAATGTCATGAATGATGATTATTATTACAAGGCAATAGATTATATCAAAAGACATGTTTCTAATCCTCTTTTTTATGTATTTTCAGACGATATAGAATATATTAGAGCTACTTATGATATTTTAGGGGATGCAGTTTTTATCGATCACAATAAAGGAGAAGAAGCCTATTGGGATATTTTTTTGATGAGTAAATGCAAACACAACATAATTGCAAATAGTGGCTTCAGTTATTGGGGTGCTTGGTTAAACACCCATAGTAATGCCAATGTGATAGCTCCATCTACATGGATGCAGTCGGATAATAAAATTGTAGAAAACCTACTGTTACCAAATTGGTATATTATATAAAGTAAAAATAAATGGAATTATATTTTGGAATGAACTTCGAAGGCCACGACACAGCACTATTCGTTTTAAATCCTCAAGAAAAGGATGTTTTTGCTATTTCCACTGAGCGCATTACGCGCTATAAACATGATACAATATTTCCTTTACCTTCTATTGAGAAATATATTGAATATTCGGGAATTAACGCAGCAAAAGTTGAAAGAGTTATTTGTGGCAACTCTAAAGTGATGCAGCAGTCTTCTAGATCAAGACTGAACCATTATGAAAGAGAAATGTTTTTCAGAAATTTTTTTAAAGAAGATTTCCTCAAAGGCTATATACAAAAGAAAGCAAAATTTGAATCTAGTTCAAAATTAAATAGGTTCTGGAATTTATTTAAGAATAGAAAATATAGAACTTACCAGAATATAGAAAAATCTGTAGAAACAATTTTTCAAAAAGATTTACTGTTTAATACTTTAAAGAAATATTTTCCGAATGCACTTATTGAATTGAATTATATAGACCATGAAAAATGCCACGCAATTTCAAGTTATATTACATCACCTTTTCAAGGAGAAGCTTTATTGATAACCATGGATGGCCACGGTGATCATAATTGTTTTTCCAGAGCTTATATTGTCAAAGACAATCAATTAGTGCAAGTTAGCGAATCGATATCTCCAGATAAATTTATAAATTTTACAGGTAAGTATACCAAATACTGGGACGAATGTTCAATAGGCGGTATGTATACATATTTTACTTGGAAACTCGGCTTCACACCAAATGCTGATGAGGGTAAAGTAGAAGCATTAGCAGCTTTTGGCAATTATAAGAATGAAATTTACGATAAGCTGTGGCAGTGTTTTTCGATTTCAGAAAATGCTATAAATATTGGTATTCAAGTTCATAAAGAGGAGGTTGAAATATTGTTTAGTCAAGATGAATTTAATGAATTTATAAAGAAGTATAAAAAAGAGGATATTGCCGCTGCAATACAAAAATTCTTGGAAGAATTTATGCTTCAATACATTAAAAAATTAATAGAAAAAACAGGCATTAAAAAACTGTGTTTTAGCGGTGGTGTATTTGCAAATGTAATTCTTAATTTAAGAGTTTTTGAAGAACTAACTGATGAGTTGTATATAATTCCAGCAATGGCAGATGATGGAAGCGCTGAAGGAGCTTGTTATGCAGCATGTTTAAATGATGGAAATACATTGAATGATTTAGCTTGGTTAAAACAAAAACACATGCCATATTTTGGAACAGCTTATTCTTCTATACAAGTCCACGAAGTATTAAAAAAGAATCCAAATGTAAATTATACCGATTTGCAAGATACTTGGCCAGAAAAAGCTGCAGAATTGGTTTCAGAAGGGAAAATTGGTGCAATTTTTTATGGTAAAATGGAATGGGGGCCTAGAGCACTAGGCAACAGAAGTATTGTAGCAGATTGTAGAAATCCTGAAATTACTAAGAAGATTAATGGTTCGATAAAAAATAGACCTTTATTCCAGCCTTTTTGTCCTTCGATATTGGAAGAGGATCGTGAAAGATTGTTTGAAAGATCTTACCCAAATAAACACATGACATGCGCTTTCAGAATGAAAACGGAATTCAGAGATAAGATTCCTGCTTCTGTTCATATCGATGGTACAGGTAGAGCTCAATTTGTGGAGGAAACCGACAACCCAATGTATTACCGTTATCTAAAAGAACTAAAACGCCTTACTGGTTTTGGCGTAAGCATTAATACGTCTTTCAACAAGCATGGACGCACCATTGTTGAAACACCTCAAGATGCAATCCGTGATTTTTTGGATACCAATATGGATTTTGCAATTATTGAAGGATATTTAATAAGCCGATGAAAACACCACAAATAATTAATTTTAAAAAAATAGGAAAACCTTCTGAAGGGTATATTTCAATTTTCCAAAATGGCGTTGAAATGCCCTTTGATATCAAACGTTGTTTTTGGACATATTATACACCACAAGCGATAATAAGAGGTCGGCACGCACATTATGAAACAGAAATGATACTTATTGCTGCTGCAGGAAAGATTATTGTTCAAACAGAAATGCCCGGTGCAATTAAAAATGAATTTATTCTCGAAAATCCTGAACTTGGAATATTCATTCCAAAACTTTGTTGGCATACTATGCAGTATTCGCATAATGCAGTTCAATTGGTTTTGGTTTCTTCTGAATATTCTGAAAAGGATTATATAAGAAGTTACGAAGATTTTAAAAAAATAAATCCATGATACATCCTCTTGCATACGTAAAGTCTACAAAAATTGGAAATAATACCAAAATTTGGCAGTTCGCGGTTATTCTTGAAAATGCTGTAATTGGCGATGATTGTAATATTAATTGCCATACATTTGTTGAGAATGATATACTAATAGGAAATAGGGTTACTGTTAAAAGCGGCGTTTACTTATGGGATGGTATTCGGGTAGAGGACGATGTATTTATAGGCCCAAATTCAACTTTTGCAAATGATGCTTTTCCAAGATCTAAACAATATCCAGATACATTCCAAGAAACTATACTTAAAAAAGGCTGTAGTATAGGTGCAAATGCTACTATTTTAGGTGGAATTACAATTGGTGAATATGCATTAATAGGAGCAGGAGCAGTTGTAACTAAAAACGTTTTACCATATGCACTTATGGCAGGTAATCCTGCTAAGCAAATTGCTTGGGTTAACGCGAATGGCGAAAAACTAAAACTAGTAGATGGTGTTTTATGTGATTCTATAGGCAACATTTACAAAGAAATTGATGGCCAATTAAAAGTGAATAAATGATTATCCCATATTTAAATCTCAAACAATTAAATTTAAGTGATTCTGATGAATTAAAATCAGCGTTTGATGATGTATTGAACAGTGGTTGGTTTATATTAGGCAAGAAACTAGAGGAGTTCGAAAACCAATATGCTAATTACAACAAAACAAAATATTGTGTCGGCCTTGCGAACGGACTAGATGCATTAATATTAGCATTAAAAGCACTTAATATCGGGGATGGCGATGAAGTAATCGTTCCTTCAAATACCTATATAGCCTCATGGTTGGCTGTATCTTGTGTTGGAGCTGTGCCAATACCCGTTGAACCGAATTGGCTGACTTGTAATATCGACTCGGAACTAATAGAAGTGAAAATAAGCTCAAAAACAAAAGCCATTATGCCTGTTAATTTATATGGACAAGCGGCTGAGCTTCATAAAATCTCTGCTGTAGCTAAGAAACACAATTTATTTGTGCTTGAAGACAACGCTCAAGCACAAGGAGCTTTTTGCGAAGGCAAACTTACAGGAACCTGGGGCGACATTAATGCTACAAGTTTCTATCCTGCAAAAAACCTTGGAGCCCTGGGAGATGCAGGAGCTATAACTACTAATGATGTAAACTTATTTGATAAAGTAAAAGTCCTGCGCAATTATGGTTCAGAGAAAAAGTACTACAATGAAATAAAGGGTGTTAATTCTAGACTTGATGAATTGCAAGCAGCATTTCTTACAATTAAACTAAAAAGTCTTAATCAGAATAATATTGAAAGACAGAAAATCGCTAAATTTTATGACAATGGACTTCAAGGAGTAGGGGATATTTTAATTCCTGTTAATGCAGTTAATTGCAATTCGGTTTACCATATATACCAAATAAGAACTAGTCAGAGAAATCAATTACAAGAATTTCTAAACCTAAAGGGAATTGGTAACATTATTCATTATCCTGTTCCTTCTCATTTACAAAAGGCTTATAATGACTTAGGTTATGGTATTGGTGCTTTTCCCATCGCAGAAAAAATAGCAAGTACAACACTGAGTATTCCTTTGTATCCTGGTCTAACCCAAGACGAATCAGCGTATATAGTTGATACAATAAAATTATTTTTTAATGGTAGATAAGTCGCTTGTTAGCATAATAGCATTAAATTATAACCAATCAGATTTTTTGATTGAAAGCCTTGAGGCAATAGCTTTACAGTCTTATCAAAATATAGAACTCATTATAACCGATGATTGCTCTACGGATGATTCAATTGAGAAAATTGATGCATGGGTAGAAAGGAATCCACAAACTCAAGTTATTAAGGTATACAACAAGATTAATCTTGGTTTATGTAAAACGCTTAATAAAGCTATTCATGTAAGTAAAGGATATTATATAAAACCAATAGCATGCGATGATATTCTGCTTCCAGAATATATCGAAAAAGTTATTGCAGAGTTTAATAATGAGACAGATTTGATTTTTACAGACATGATTCTGATGAATGAAAAAGGAGTGATTAAGCATACATCAAATTATAAGTATAATAGAGTTAATCCTGCTGATTACCTCAATAATTTTGAATCATTGTTAGAAGCTCAATACATAGCAGCTCCAACTATTATTTATAAACGAACCCTATTTGATCAATTAGAAGGATATGATGAATCATTAGCTTATGAGGATTGGGATTTTTTGTTAAAAGTCCAAAAGAAAACAAAGTTTTCCTTTGTCGACCAACCATTAGTAAAATATAGAGTGCATGACAAAAATATGCACAAAAGCCTGAGGAATAATGCAGCTTTTGTAGACTCTACAATCAGAATACTTTTGAGGGAAGTTGCCACATCTGAAAACCTTAAAATCAAGGAAAACCTATCTGCAGAAATATGCAAAATGTTAATGATAAATGAATTGGAAGGTTTAAGATATTTTGAGTTATTTAAAAATAGGTATCAAAGAATAAACACAACTGATCCAGTTATATCTGTATTAATAACATCTTATAATACTGCAGAGTTTATATTGCCATGTATTACTACTATACTATTACAAACATACCAGAATATAGAAGTCATTATTATCGATGATGGTTCAACAGACAAAACATTAGAAATATTAGAAACAATAAAGGATAGTCGTTTAAAAGTTTTTGCATTTAGTAAGAATAAAGGTAGGGCAGAGGCACTGAATTACGGACTATCATTATGCACAGGCCAATACTTAGCATTGATGGATTCTGACGACTTAGCATCACCCTTAAGGATTGAAAAACTATATGAACATTTACAGAAGAATCAATTAGATGCAGTCTCATCACAATTATACGAGTATAAAAACAATAGTGATTATACAATTAGCAGTTTTCGAACGGATGAAAAAGCAATAAAAGTTACAATGCTTTTTTATAATGCTGTTCCACATGCAGCAACTTTATTTAAATTGGAAACAGTTAAAGCAATTTCATATAGAGAGGGATTTGATTATGCAGAGGATTATGATATGTTGGCAAGATATTCATTGCACTACAAACTTGGAATGGTAAATGAGCCATTATACTTATATAGGAGAAGGGTTAATTCCGCAACTGGAATAACAAACCATGAAAAAGCCGAATTAAGTCAGAAAAAAATCGTCAATGACCTTTTTGATCATGCGTTATTCAATATTACAAAACCGGAGCTTGATATACATTTTTACATGTTAAGAAGCATAAAAAACCCAATAATGACGGAGAGCAAGGAACTGATACAAATTAAATCATGGATCTATAAAATGATCAAAAAGAATAAACTTAGAAAAATTTTTGATGAAAAATCTTTAAAAAGAATTTTACTTAATAATTATTGGAGTGTTTTTTATTATGCGAATATTAAAAACCACAATATAAAGGCTGCTGTAAATATGTTTACATTGGAAGACATCAAACTGAGTATTCTTATATTTAAAGAAGGACTTAAAGCCGATCTTAAGAAACTAGTAGGAAACAACAATCAATAATAATAATTGAAAAAACTGCCAATATCAGCTTTAGTTGTTTCATGCAATGAAGGGTATTTACTAGAAGATTGTTTGAAATCTTTGTCATTCTGTGATGAAATAGTAGGTGTAAATCTAGAATCCAATGATAATACTGAAGCATTATTTAAAAGATATGCAAATTCATATGAAAACTTGAGCAGAGTGCCATTAGTTGAGGAAATACATCCATTGGTTATTCCTTTATTAAAAAATGATTGGATAATACTTATAGATCCTGATGAAAGAATCTTAGAGCCATTGCAAAGTGACATAGAAAGAACTATAAGAAATGCACCAAATAATGCATGTACATATAGAGTTCCAATGATTAATTTTTTTAAAAACAGAAAATTAAAGGGAACAGTATATGGAGGCATTAAGTACGCAAGATTATTATATAAAAAAAGTGCAATTAATGTAAGTGCCAATGTACATACTGGAATTCAAATGAAGGAAGGTTATGAACGATATAAAATAAAATTTACAGGGGAAAATTACGACAAACATTTATGGTGTAGTAGTTGGAAACAGTTGTTAGAAAAACATAAAAGATATATTTATGGTGAAGGCAAAAGCAGATATAATGCAGGGCTACACTATAATACTAAAGAAAAATATAAAAGCAGTATAATTAAATTTTATTATTCATTTAAAACACTGAAAGGCTATAAAGATGGTTACACAGGTATTGTATTAAGTTTTTTAGCAGCTAGATATGAGTTTTTAAGTTGGAATAGCCTAAGAAACTATATGAAGGAAATAAAAAAATAAGATGTGTGGCATAGCTGGAATATATAATCTGGATGGATCTGCAATTGAGATTAACAATCTTAAACGCTTTACCGATGCAATGCTGCATCGAGGACCAGATGCTTCGGGATATGAGTTATTTCAAGATAATTCTTTAGGATTAGGGCAGCGCAGACTTTCTATACTTGACCTAAGTGATTCGGGTAAACAACCCATGAGCTATGCCAATGGACGGTATTGGATAACCTACAACGGTGAAGTTTTTAATTTTGAACAAATCAAGTCTGAGCTTATTCAAAAAGGTTACACATTCGCATCAGAAACAGATACCGAAGTGATACTAGCATCTTATATTCATTGGGGAAAAGATTGCTTGAATAAATTTAATGGCATGTGGGCGTTTGCAATTTGGGATGAAGTTGAACAGGAATTGTTTTTAGCCAGAGACCGTTTTGGAATAAAACCTTTATACTACTGCCACAAACATGGAGAAAGTTTCACATTCGCCTCTGAAACGCGCGCATTTAAATTTTTAGATGGATACTCAAGAACCATAAATCAAGAGAGGCTTGAATTAAATGCAAAAGACCCATACGCTCTTGAAGGACTGGGATACACCATTTATGAAGATTTATATCAACTCTTGCCTGGTCATTTTTTATCCATTAGAAAAGATAGTGGTATTAAACAAAAAAGATGGTGGCATATAAATGAACATAAACAAGATGTACCAAAAACATTAGAAGAACAAGCTGAAGCTTATTATCAATTGTTCAGAGATGCTTGTCGTATTCGACTCATAAGTGATGTACCTATTGGAACTGCGCTCAGTGGAGGTTTGGATTCTACAGCGGTATATTCAACAGTATATTCAATTCTACAGAATGAAAAGCTCGGTCGTGTTAATCCTGATGCCCAAAGAGCATTTACTGCTATTTTTCCTGGTTTGGCTCAAGATGAACAAATTTATGCCCAAAAAGCAGTTGATTTTACAGGAGGACCGATAACATTTATTGAAAGTAATTTGTCTGATTTACCGAAGCAGGTTGAAATGGAAACCGAGTTGTCAGACTTTATAAACGTGTCACCGATTAGTTCTATTTCAGATGTATACAATGGCATGCGCAAAAATGGAGTTGTGGTCTCTATGGATGGACATGGTGTAGATGAAATGCTGTATGGTTATAGAGATATGGTTTATTCTCTATACAACAACTCACTTTGGCATGGAAGTGTAAAAGAAAATAAATCGTTTCAATCTGTTTTGGAGAATTTATACCACCCAAATCAATGGCAAACCGAAGGCTTAAAATTTGATAAAAAATTAGCAGACAAAATAGACAGAGAGTCAAGTGTGTTTTTCAAATTAAAACGGTATGTTAAAGGGAAGCAAATGAGCAATGAATTTTTGCCAATAGAATTACCAAGCCTAAGTGATAAACCATATAATTTTAAAGATACTGAACTTGCAGATAGAATGGTTTACAACGAAACCTTTCAGCATACTTTACCTGCACTTTTGCGCAATTTCGACCGGGCAGGCATGATAAATAGCATTGAAATACGCATGCCTTTTATGGATTGGCGTTTGGTTTCTTATGTGTTTTCTCTTCCAATTGAAAGTAAAATTGGTGCTGGATATACCAAAAGGATTCTTAGGGAGTCTATGAAAAACAAAATGGACGAAACACTAAGAACACGAACCCATAAGGTCGGTATAGGAAGCCCAATTGAATATTGGATGAATGGAAGTCTTAAAGATTGGGCATTCGATTGTGTAAAAGATCAGTCTTTAAAATTGCGAGCTGAAAATTCTATTTTACAATCAGGTAAAATTGAGGCAAACCTAGTTCGTCAAATTTGGCAAAATATTAATATTGGGCTGATTCAATAATGAGGATTTTATATGTATATACTTTTGCTTCGCAAATTGCTGGTTCTGTTCAAAAGAAAGTATGTGCGCAAATTGAAGCTTTAAATGATAATGGTGTAATTTGTAAAGGTTTGTTTTTAAGTACTGATATTATTGAACATCCTGAAGATTATCCTAATGTTGATTTTGTATTGGTTCCTAAAATAAAGGCTAAATATTTTAGATCCACAAAACAGAGATCCGCCTATTTCCTGGCACTATTAAATCAAAATGTAATAGAAATAAACGATTTTGATTTTATTTATTTTCGCTACCCTGGCGCTCATCCACTTCTCAAAAAATGGATTCATAACATTAAACCAAAAGTATTTTTTGAGCATGTAACAGCTGAGACAAAAGAGATAAAATCGTATCAAATTGAAAATCCAATTAGATTTAATGTATCCTCAGTATTGGGCTCAATTGAATTTTATTATTTGCCTCTATTGAGAGAAATACTTTATGGATCATCTATTAGGATGGCTGCTGAATTTGGAATATGCAATTCAGAAGATATAGCGCAATATGAAAACCATGCAGCTGGTTCAAATTATAAAACACTGGTGCTTGGTGATGCTGTTCAAACAAAAATTTTCCATGTAAAGGAGAAACTTAATTTAGAACAAGAGTTCAGGATTATCTTTTTAAAAGGCGCAGTCACAAATGCCGATTTTAATGGGTTGGATAGAGTTTTTAAGGGCATCAAAATATATAAGGGCTTATTCAATATAAAGTTTTATCTATTTGGCAAAAATCTTGTTGCTGAAAAAAAAATAATTCAAGAACTCGGCATCGAAGATCAAGTAATATGCTCGGGTTTTATACAAAAAGCACAAATAGATACTGTTGTCAGTAATATTCATCTTGGAATCGGTGCTTTAGCGGTCCATAGGAAAGGCTTAAAGAGCACAAGCACAATCAAAACAAGGGAATATTTTGCTCGAGGGCTTCCGTTTGTATATGGTCACAATGACCCAGATTTTTCTGATTCTAAAGAAGCGATGAAATATTGTAAGCAAATTACCGGAGATGATGATGCTATTGACTTAGAAGATATAATTAATTGGTACCAAAGCTTAGAAGAACCTTTTAAAATCCCAGATCATATGCATGATTTTGCTTTAAGATTTTTAGATTATAGGGTTAAAATGAAAAAGCTACTGTTATATGTAAATAATTTGAAACATGTTAAATAGAATTAAACACCACTTTATTGTTAAGAACTATTTATATGAATGTATTTCTATTTTAATTTTCTCGCATATTTTATTTTTTTCAGATTCAGTAAAATACTTAATATATGACAATATAGATTCTAACCTAGTTTGGTATAAAAATCTATCGGAAGACGGTATGATGTTTTCAACTTCAAATGCCAATATAGAGAACCTAATGCTTTGAATTCGCAGAGACTGTTAGCCTTCCGAGTGGGCAATTGATAGAATGATATATCTGTTTTTTTCTACTCAATGGGTGTTTCTTTAAATTACATTATTGTGTATGTTGTTTCCTTTATAGGCATGTGTGTTTTAATTAAAAATAGTAGTAATACAGTCTATAATTTAGTTGCCTTGCTTCCGTTTTGGCGTTCAGGATATTTAAATGTGGCCGGTTTACTCCTATTAGCGAATACCTTAAAACAAATTTTTAAAAATAAACCTATTATTTTGTCTCGACTTATTTAAGCTGTTCTTCCTTTTATATAGAAACCTTTGTGCTTCGAAATTTATGTTCTTTATCAATGGTCTTTTTATTCTATTTTATTTGGTGTGTTAAAACAAGAATGGAAAATAAACGTCAAAACAATTACGCAATTATACTTTTGTTTTTTGTTAGATATTTTGTTGAACACGGAATAATAAATTTAGACCTAAATAGTTTTGAATCCAATAGATGCTATGCGAATCAAAGACGCTTTTACTGTAATCGAAATAATTAAAAAATTTTATAATGGCTAAATTATCAATCATCATTCCTTGTTATTACAATGAGTTGAATATAGATTCAACCGCAAAAGAACTAATTGCGAATGAATCAAGTTTTCCTGCCGGAACAATTTTTGAATACATCTTGGTAGATGATGGCTCAAAAGACAATACCTTTTCGGAATTGTTGAAGTTTAAAAATTCATATTCTGATAAAGTTAAAATCGTTAAGTTGTCAGGGAATTTTGGAAGTTACAATGCAATTTTAGCAGGAATGAAGTATGCCACCGGAGATGCCAATGTTATAGTCTCGGCAGATCTTCAAGACCCAATCGAATTAATGCCTAAATTTTTTGAGCATTGGCAAAAAGGCATAAAACTGGTTTTAGGAAATAGACAAGACAGAGATGATCCTTTCTTCTCCAAGATATTTGCACAGACATTTCAGTTTTTAATTAAGAAGTATGCTCTACCTACACTTCCTAAAGGCGGTTTTGATTATGTGCTATTTGATAAGCAATTGAAAGATCAAGTATTGGAAATGGATGAAAGCAATTCCAACAGTCTTTATTTGTTAACTTGGCTTAAATACGAATACGTCAGTATACCATATTCTAGAAAAAAAAGGCAAGCGGGAAAAAGCAGATGGACCATGTCCAAAAAAATTAAATTGTTTGTCGACTCGTTTGTGGCATTCTCATTTCTTCCGATTAGAATAATTTCAGTTTCTGGTTTGTTGCTTGGTTTAATTTCTATAGTTTACGCTTTATACATCATGTACAATAAACTAATGGGAAACATTAGTGTTGAAGGTTGGACAACCATGATGATAGTATTCTTGTTTGTATCTTCTTTTCAAATGATTTCATTGGGAATTATTGGTGAATATGTATGGAGAACACTTGATGCGAGTAGAAAGAGGCCTAATTATGTTGTAGACGTTGTAATAGAATAGCGATATGTTAAAAATGGCCTAGGGAATAACAATCGCAACTGCAAAATACTCCTTTAGAGTATAGTGTTAAACTAGATTTAAGACCTGACCTGATGCCAACAAAATAATCTCACCCCATGATGCTTTTAATGAGTGAGTATATTGTGAAGAATATTTATATAACCACGAGTATCGGGTGGTGACTTTAAATACAAAATCCGAAGGAATAGAAGAAAAAATTCTAGAGAATATGTCAAAATATTCAGGTTCTATAGTTGGAACCGATGGTTCGCTTCTAATTGTATTTAAACAATTTGTTGAGGTTGATTTGTACCATCCATTTGCAACAAAAAGACCAAAGGAAGTTGAAATTGCATTTAAGTGGTATGTTGATGCTACACAAAAGATTTGGGATGATTCAAATAAAATAGTAGTTTTTTATAAGCGCTTACCGCCTAGAATATTAAAAGAAAATCCTAATTTTTATGTTGGTAGGCATGAAGAATTAAATGCTTTATTTATTGATAAAACAACTAAAGAGTTTGAATTAGATACTACAATTGGAGAAATACATATTTATAAACACCGTTGAGAAATACCTGTTATTATTTTGTAGATGATATAGAAACATCTTTTGTAATCAATGATATCAAGAGGTTTTCAAATCAATATGAGAATATTGTTTTATTTTCGGCTGAAATTATTGATGATAAGGGGGTTTTGCCAACAAATGTTACTGTTATTGACAATTTTATAGACTGGGCTAAATTTAACAAACTAAAGATTGTTATTAATCAATTTTGGACTTTAATTTATTTGTATCTTAGTGAAATTATAGCACTCAAAAAATTTCTTCCATTGAAAGAATCAACAGCTCTTTTATGTTCTAATATTTATAAAGCACAAGAAGTTAAAAGACATTTAAGTGAAAGAGAAATACACGTCGAATCTGATAGTTTGTTTTATTCGTTTTGGTTTTATGATTGTATATATCTCGCTTATTTGAAAAGAATTAATTTTGCTCCTAAAATTATATGCAGAGCCCATGGTGGAGATCTTTTCGAAGAGAGGAGTTCTTTAAAAGGCAAAGTGCTTTGTAGAAATTTTCAATTAAAATACTTTGAAAATGTCTTTTCTGTTTCAAGAATTGGCGCTGAGTATCTCAGAAAAAAATACCAAAATTTTCACTCAAAAATACAAGTATCATATTTAGGTTCAGATGAGCCAAAACAATTAAACGAAATAAATAAAGATCTATTTACTTTGGTAAGCTGTGCAAATATTCGTGATATAAAAAGGGTGTATATAATTGCAGAAGCATTAATTTACATTGATTTTCCAATGGTTTGGTATCATTTGGGAGATCAAAATTTAGATGCACATAATGATCCTACCATAGAAGTATACAAACAGAATATGTTAGAGTTGAAAAATAATTCAAACGTACAAACGATACAATTGGGTCAACTAGCTAATGAAGAAATTTTTGAATTTTATAGAAATACGCCATGTAATTTATTCATCAGTTTATCTGAAACTGAGGGAATTCCAGTTAGCATGATGGAAGCAATTAGCTTTGGGATACCAATTTTATCAACAGATGTAGGAGGGTGTAATGAAATTGTAAATCATACTACTGGTATTTTGTCACCTGAAAATATTTCTGGAAAATTAGTTGCTAAAACAATTAGCGACTTTAGATATTCTACTTTAAACACAGATTTAAATCGAATTAAAATTAAAAATTTCTGGCAAGAATTCTTTAATCAAAATACAAATTATTCTAAGTTTTTTGAACAAATAAAATGAACAACAAAGTTGAAATAATCGCTGAAATAGCGCAAGCCCATGATGGCAGTTTAGGCATTGCACACTCATATATCGATGCTCTTCAAGGCTCGGGTGTTGATACCATAAAGTTTCAAATGCATATTGCTGAATATGAAAGCAGTGCTCATGAACAATTTAGAGTTAACTTTAGCTATGAGGACAAAACACGTTTTGATTATTGGGATCGAATGGGTTTCACTTTTGAACAATGGCAAGGATTAAAGCAACATTGTGAGGATAAAGGATTTAATTTTTTGGCTTCACCGTTTTCGTTAAAAGCTGTAGAATGGATGGAGCAACTCGGTGTTGAAAGGTATAAGATAGCTAGCGGTGAAACAGCAAATTTTTTAATGCTGGACCGTATTTGTAAAACAGGCCAGTCTATACTATTATCTAGTGGAATGAGCAGTTATTCTGAAATTCAAGAAACCGCTGATTTTATTCAATCTCACAAGGGTAAATTTGAAGGCTTGTTTCAATGCACAAGTGCTTATCCAACACCACCAGAAAACTATGGTTTAAACGTTTTAAAAGAATTAAAAAACAAAATTAATGTTAAGGTAGGTTTGAGTGATCACTCGGGAGAAATTTATGCACCATTGGCGGCGGTTGCCCTAGGAGCTGAAATGCTTGAAATGCACGTTGTATTTGATAAGAAAATGTTTGGACCAGATGCTGCTTCATCATTAACAATTAGTGACTTTATACAATTGTGCCAAGGCGTTAGAAAAATTGAAACTTGTTTAAATAACCCAATTGATAAAGATAATATTGATGCATTTAAAGATATGAAAATCATGTTTGGTAAGTCGATAACATTATCAAAGGATTTAGAAAAAGGACATGTAATACAATTGGAAGATTTAGAAACTACAAAGCCTGGCGATAAAGGTATTTCTGCTAAAGTATACCAATCTATTATTGGGAAAGTGCTTAATAAGAATTTATCAAAGCATACATTTATACAAAACAATGATTTAGAATGAAAAAAAGGAAAATCTGTGTCATCATAACCGCTCGACCAAGTTACAGCAGGGTTCGAACTGCTTTATTGGCTATTAATGAGCATCCAGAATTGGAATTACAATTGGTGGTTGCTGCCTCAGCTTTGTTAGACCGCTATGGTTCAACAATTAATTATATTGAGGCCGATGGTTTTAAAATTGCCGGAAAGGTATTCATGATTATTGAGGGATCTACCCTCACAAGTTCTGCCAAGACAACGGGCATAGGAATTATGGATTTGGCAACAACTTTCGATAATCTAAAGCCTGATATGGTTTGTACAATTGGCGATAGATATGAAACAATGGCCACTGCAATCGCAGCCAGCTATATGAATATTCCTTTGGTGCACATTCAAGGGGGTGAAGTAACTGGTAATATTGATGAGAAAGTTAGACATGCCATTACAAAATTATCGGACTTGCATTTAGTCTCTAATGATGATGCAAAGCAGAGGCTAATTAAAATGGGGGAGTATGAGGATAAAATTCACATTACTGGTTGTCCAAGTATAGATATTGCCAAACAGGTTTTAGACCATTCAGAATTGGATTTTGATCCTTGCCAAAAATATGGTGGAGTGGGAAAATATATTGATCCAAGTAAGGATTATCTTGTTGTGATGCAGCATCCGGTTACAACAGAATTTGAAATGGCAAAATCACAAGCAGAGAGTTTAATTAAAGTAGTACATGAATTAAATATGCCTGTATTTTGGTTTTGGCCGAATCCAGATGCGGGTAGTGACGGCACGAGCAATGCATTGAGAACACATAGAGAAGAGAATCCTGACAACCAAATTCGTTTCTTTAAAAATTTAGAAGGCGCCGATTTTTTAAAATTGTTGTACCATTCAAAATGTTTAATCGGCAACAGCAGTGTTGGTATACGTGAATGCTCATATTTGGGTATACCAGTTGTAAACATAGGCAGCAGACAAAATAGGCGCTTGAGGGGCAAGAATGTAATAGATACAGATTACGATCAAGAAAATTTAAGAGAAACAATTCTCAAACAAGTTAAGCATGGGCATTACCCAGTGGAAAATTTATATGGAGATGGTTATGCAGGAATTGCAATTGCTAATATGTTAGTTAATGCTGGAATAGAAATCAAAAAAGTAATTAGTTATTAAAATATGTCAAACACAATGCACGGGCTTCCAGAAGAAGTTATTTTTTGTAAAAAATGTTGTATATCCAACCAAAGACCAAGCACAAAAAGAGAATTTTCAAAAAAATCAAGTAAAGATACCGAAACGGTTGGCTTTGGTGGTGATGGAATTTGTGATACCTGTAAATGGTTTGAGTTTAAAAAAACCATAGATTGGGAGCAAAGAGAAAAACAATTGGAAGAATTATGCAATAGATTCAGAAGAAATGATGGGTCTTATGATGTTATTGTGCCTTCTAGTGGAGGCAAAGATAGTTTTTATGTTGCGCATCAATTGAAATACAAATATGGAATGAATCCATTGACCGTTACGTGGGCACCACATCAATACACAGATATTGGATGGAAGAACTTCGAGAGTATGATTGATGCAGGTTTTGACAATGTTTTGGTTAGCCCAAATGGCAAAATTCACAGGGTATTAACCCGTTTAGCTTTCGAGAATCTGGTCAATCCTTTTCAACCATTTATCATTGGACAAAAAAATGTTGCTCCTAGAGTCGCATTGCAATATGGGGTTCAATTAATTATGTATGGAGAAAATCAAGCCGAAGCACATAATAAATTAGAAGAAAATTTTAGCCCCTTAATGGATATTTCTCATTTCTGTAAAAAGGAAGGTGAGGAGTTGTATTTTGGAGGTGTTCATATCAATGATTTAAAACAATATGGAATTGAAGATAAAGATTTGTATCTTTATAAACCATTGCAAGAAGAAATTATAAAAAATGCAGGTATTGAAGTGCATTTTCATAGTTTTTACAAAAACTGGTCAGCACAAGAAAATTATTACTACGCAATGGAACATTCTGGTTTTAAATCAAATCCAGACGGAAGAAGCGAAGGAACATATACAAAATTTGCGAGCTTAGACGACAAAATTGATGGTCAGCATTATTTCACCATGTTCATTAAATTCGGTCAAGGAAGGGCTATGAATGATGTAAATCGTGATATCCGTGACGGTTTTATTAGCCGTGAGGAAGGCATCGAATTAATCATTAAGTATGATGGTGAATTTCCAGTCAAATATTTCCAAGAAGTTTTAGATTATATGGGAATAAGTGAACAGCGTTATTGGGAGGTAATAGACAATGCACGATCTCCACATTTGTGGGAAAAGCTTAATGGTGAATGGCAATTGAAACACAGAACAAAATAATCATTTATTTTAATTGATTAGTTCCTTTATTTCAAAATTTAAATGTGTAATTGTTAAAATATAACATGAAAAGAGTCATTGCGCGTTTAGATATAAAGGGAATTAGATTGGTCAAAGGCATTCATCTTGAGGGATGGCGGTTCTTACCAGAGCACCCTAATGAATATTGTTACAATTACTATTTACAAGGTGTTGACGAAATTATTTATGTTGATGCAGTTGCAAGTTTATACAATAGAGATTCTCTTAAAGAGATAATTAAAAAGACAACTGACAATGTTTTTGTGCCAATTACGGTCGGAGGTGGGATAAGGACTTTAGAAGATGCCTACGATATCTTAAGAAGTGGGGCAGACAAAGTTGCAATTTGTAGCCAAGCAGTAAAGCATCCAGAAATCATTTCTGAAATTGCAGGAAAGTATGGAAACCAATGTATGGTATTGTCCATTCAAGCTAAAAAAAATCAATCCGGTACATATTCGGTTTGGTATGATGTAGCAAGGGAGAAAACTGAAATTGATGTGGTCGAATGGGCTCAAAGAGGCGAGGAATTGGGTGCTGGTGAAATACTCTTAACATCGATAGACCATGAGGGCTTGGAGCGGGGCATGGACAAAGAATTAATTACATTGGTTTCAAAAGCGGTTAAAATTCCAGTAATTGCAAGTGGTGGATTTGGCAATTCAAAACACTTTGTTGAGGCTATTGAAAGTGGTGCAGATGCTGTTGCCATCGCTAAAGCACTGCATTACGAAAGAGTAAGCATTAGCGAAATTAAAGTTGAGGCTAGGAACCATAACATTAAAGTACGCTAATGGTTAAAAAAGTATCGATTATCGATTATGGTATGAGTAATTTACTTAGCATCCAAAGAGCTTTTGAGCATGTTGGTGCTGATGTAAATATTGTAACTACTGAGAAAGAAATTTTAACTGCTGATTATTTAGTTTTACCAGGAGTTGGTGCGTTTCCAGATGGAATGAACGAATTAAATTCAAGACATTTAGTTGCTGCCATTAAAGAGTTTTCTCAAAAAGAAAGACCGCTTTTAGGCGTGTGTCTTGGAATGCAAATGTTGCTATCAAAGGGGTTTGAGCACACAGAAACACAGGGTCTTGGACTAATCGAAGGCGATGTTCTACCATTGCCAAAAGACATGCCTAATTTTAAAATTCCCAATATTAATTGGCATGAAATAACTGAACCAAACCAAGGTAGATGGATTAATAGCATTTTGCAAAATACAAAAAATGATACTTGTTTTTATTTTGTGCACTCATATTTTGCTAAGCCAAAAAATCCATATGATGTGCTTGCTGAAACTAGCTTTGGTATTTTGAAATTTGCAGCAGCGGTTCAAAGAAATAATATTTGTGGAACCCAGTTTCATCCTGAAAAAAGCGGCGAACAAGGTTTAAAAATTTTGGCTGACTTTTTAAAATAATTTAAAATGAAAATATTAACAATAATACCAGCTCGAAGCGGTTCTAAAGGAGTTCCAGGTAAAAATATAAAATTGCTAGGTGGTAAACCATTGATTTACTATACAATTGAATATGCTAAAAATGCAGGAATGAACAATATTGTAGTAAGCACAGATAGTGAAGAAATCGCTAGTATTGCTAAAAATTTAAATGCTGAAGTCCCCTTTTTAAGAGCTAAATCTTTAGCAAGTGATACGACCCCAACAATTGATGTAATTATAGATTTATTGGAGCAAATGAAACTTAATAATTATAATTTCGATTTAGTTTGTTTACTTCAACCTACTGTGCCGTTTAGAAATAGGGGATTACTACAAAATTGTATTGAACGGTATGAAAAGTGTAAACTAGATTCATTAATTTCAGTCAGACAAGTTCCAACGCATATTAATCCACACTGGACTTTTGAGGAAACGGATAATCAATTGTTAAGAATTTCTACAGGAGAAAAAAAAATCATAACTAGACGACAAGAATTGCCGATATCATATTATAGAGATGGCGCAGTATATTTAACGGCAATAGATGTTATAATGCAATCAAAATCTTTATATGGAGATCGATTAGGCTATTTTGAAAACAAAGATGAAGAGTATGTTAATATTGACACACAAGATGATTGGGAAAAAGCAGAGAAAATAGTTTTAAATTTTAAATAATATGTCTTTGTATTATATAAAAAAAATAGATTTTTTGAGGGCATTATCTATTTTAATCGTGTTGCTTTC
>JBIISM010000022.1:0-16738 GCA_044341025.1 Bacteroidia bacterium
GCAATGATTTCTCTCTTCATAAATCTTTGATTCAAGACTTCTTGATTTTCTTCTTGAATGTATTGGACAAAACTCAATTCTAAGTCGTGAAATGCGACAAGTGGATCCTCAAAATTATATTCTAGATTTACAGCATCACAACTCGATATTCTTAAATCGCTGTTGTAAACAATTCTTTGCCAACTCAAAAGATCCATGTGTTGAAAATAAAATGCCGAATTGCTCACCTTACAAACATCATAATAGCCCGTCTTATCAATCAATCTACCATTGTTTGAAAACACATGGTACTGCTGAAGACCCAATGGCGCCAATGCATGCAGTGTGTCATCTTTATCAATTGAAAAATAAGAGGAATACGTCATTGGAAGCAATCTTAGACCGTTCTCATCAACAAAATTAACAAGCCTGCCGACCCCTAAATAAACCCCATTTAAACGCTCGTACAATTCATCATCTGTAAGTTCTAAAATTTGCAGTCCAACTAAAGAAGAATCTCCAAGTGGATGAAAACTTACATGATTCACATACTCTTTTAAAAAGTCACTTGAATCAAATGTTTCAAGTTGAAATACTCTTGGTTTATTGTCGCTTTGAATTTTAGTTTCGGGCAATAAACTTTGCATCCCAAACAAATGAAACAATGCAACGACCTCTTCATTTTTTCTTAGCAAATGAGGGATGGCGTCTATTGCGATTAAGTTATTTTTACCCAACAAGACAAAAAGTTTAGCCATTGCATCTTGATGCTTAAAAAACAAACCATTTTTAAACCAAGCATCAAAATCATATTTGCGATTTTCATTTTCATTAAAATGTGAATGAAGCCTGTATTCATCAAAGACTTGATTTACAAATGGCACAATTTTAGCCCCGCTCTTTGCTAAGCATATTGCAGTTTGAGCAAAAGAAATGTAATAATTCAATTGACGCTTTGGATGCTCATCAATTGTAGAAATAAGATTCAAATATTGACTATAAAAATCAGAAAAATCTATGTCCAAAACAAATAAGTCCTCTAGGGATTTATTCAAATCATCGTTCTTAGAACTGGGGTCATTTTCCAAGTCGCATAAAACCAATAATGCCTGCAAGAAAAAAGGATTTTGCTGGGTGTTCGGATCAGGAAAAATTGAACCTGGTATGGTACTGCCATTTTCTATTAAATGGGTGTATACCGAAAATACGGTTCCTATATAATCCTTGTAGTAAAGACCTTTGTATTGCAAAAACGTCAACAAATCCAAAGGAATTGTCTCAGGATAACCGGTAATTGTATCCCACTGCTGAAAGTAGCGTTTTTGGTTTGTAGGGTTTATAAACGTAAAAATTGGGTGCGCCATTTATCTTCTATTGTTTTATTATTGCTTGGATTCTAATTTACTTATTGAATGTATTTAATATCCTTGTCAAACGCTTAATTCCTCCGCCATCCGCATCATACCTTTAACAAATGGATCTTTGCTTTTGCTGTACATCTTGAGTTTACCTGATTTTAATTTAATCTGTGAAAAGTAAAATGAAAATGGTTTCTGCTTTTGATTGAATGCAATTTCTTCGCAGAGTTTTAAAATAGAAAATCCTTTGCCTTTGTTTAGAACATCCTCAAATGTTTCCCATAGGTTCTCGTTCCTTTTTAATTCATAAAAAAACTCAGGAAAACGGAGCAAAAAGTATTCTCCAAAATACAGATACAATTCTTGGTAATCTTCTTTATTGAGGTGATAAAAGCTCAACTCATAAGTGTCTGTACCACGGTATTTGTATAAATCATTAAACACCGACTTGTAAGCACCATCTAACCATGGCATCAATCCTATCTTGGATTTTTGATCTTGCTTGCAGAGCTCAAGTATTTCCAAAATTGACAATTTATTCAAAGGAAAGGTTTTAGGCTTCTTGTAAAAAAAGTACAATACACTTTGACTAATGGAACGGGTTAAATCCTTATTTTTCTTTGGGAAGCCTAGGCCAATGGCATCAAAAGCAGGGCTATCCTTCCAAATACTTCCATGTATAATATTTAGTTGCAGTCTTCCAATCTTTTTGGATATTTTACTATAGGTTCGCCTTAAAAGAAATACATCCCCATATTCTGCATCTTTTTCTATTCTATTCAATATTTTTTCTGAAGAGAAAATACTTGGGTTGATGTATTCCGCATCTGAGGGCTGCAGTTTTTTAATCTTTTCAAAACCCCAATCCATTTTAGCAATATGGTCTTTGACTTTTGCAGCCCCGTAATAGCTTATATCAGCAATTACCATTACATCATCCGCTAAAAAAGGGCCGAGGTATCCCATAAGAAATTCAGAAAAAATAACATAATCACCTCCGCCTTCATCCAAGCCTTCGTTCACAGAAACTAGACAGTCAATAATCAAACCTTTTTTAGCAATTTCTCCCACAGCCTTTAACGCGTCGATGTTCCAAAATTCAACCTTTGAATTGTTTGGAACTTTGTAATTGGCGTAACTTGAAGATCTGTCAACTAAAATCACTTTTTCATATGGGAGATTTTCATAGGCTTGATTGTAAGGACCAGAGGCCAAATAAAGCAAGGTTCTTTTTTTAGGTTTACTGTTCGTCATTGTTTTTCTTTAGGGCAATTCAAGTATTAAACTTTTGAGATAAATCCGTTTTAAGCATCCAATTGTATACAGCGTCTGAAAGTTCTTTGTATTGTTCTTTATCACCAGCAAGTGGTTTAAACCAATAGGTAAAATCATTAAAAACCAGGTCGTAAACTTCTTGTTTTGTTAAGTCCTTGTTCAATTGAACTAAAATAGAAGCCACTTCCGGATCGTATTCACCTTCTATGTCGTAAATCAAAAGTTCCATTGGATCATACAGCTCAAGAATCCTGCTTAGCTCAAGAAATGAATCACCATATTGACTTTTTATATCAGTGGTATTGATGGTTTTGTAAAAAGACTCCTCCTGCTGTTTCATGCTGCAAAATAATATTTTACGGTAATACTATTTTA
The DNA here is from genome assembly GCA_044341025.1 of Bacteroidia bacterium. GTDB lineage: Bacteria > Bacteroidota > Bacteroidia > NS11-12g > UBA955 > JABMMZ01. The sequence goes on from JBIISM010000022.1 coordinate 2,988, forward strand.
ATTTTTTTATGTAAAGCTTAAAAATGGATTTAATACATTTAATTTGAAGAATCAAACAACAAAACGATATGATTAAAGACGGAGAATATTTTTACAGCTTAAAATTGGTCAGCAATGCAGGCCATAAAATCAACAACAATCAAATTGCTGATTTATGCATAAAATTCAATTTGCCTTTAGATTTCATTGTTGACATGCTTGAAAATAGTTATTCCATGGTATGGTTTAATTTATGTAAACAAGATGGGAAACAAGAATTAACCCCAATTGCTTACCAAATTTCAGATGGCAATATTTTGGACTTCCCCTCAGATAAACCAATCACCTCTGCTGAAAAAACAGCAATTGATCGCTACTTGCCTATGCCATTGCCCAAAGCAGATGTAGCCACAGATGAAAATTTCTTACTTAGTATAAAACAATACAAAGAATCAAAAAAACACAGCATCGTCACCAAAGAGTTTGATTGGGAATCAATATTGGACACGCCAGAACCAAAAGTAAACTGGAAGAAAGTAATCCGAATTGATATAAAAAAATACAACCAAGAACAGTTAAAAGTCATTGCAGAACAATTCCAATTATTCGAATGGTGTTTATTGAATTTAAAAAAGGTTAACGCAGTCTGTGTTTTTTGGGACACCAGCAGGCCCTACTTTATAGCTTTTCAAGTAAATGAAGATTCTACATTATTTGAGGAGAGTCAATACAAAGGATTAAATTTATGGAATGCAACATACTCGTTTTTAACAAAACGTGACAAAGATAAATTGTTAAAAATACAGCCTACAGACCTTAACACCAAAAAGCAAAAGGTAAATAAAAATGAGGAATCATTCGTTAAAAATGTGGAGGAGCTGATTAACGACACGGAACAAAAAGTTGACAGCGGTGCGGTTCAAACGGACTTGAACATGGATACCATCTTGGATAAAATAAGTAAGTCTGGAATAGAATCTTTGTCAAAAGAAGAAAGGAAATTTTTAGACTCTTTTTCGAAATAATTTATAATCTACTTTAGATTGAAAACGCATAGTATTAGTGGGTCATCGGTGAGCGTGCAAACGTTTACTAAACAATGTGAAATTGTGAGAAAATATTAGATATTTAGAGACCAGGTTTTCACTTTACACAGCACAAATGCGAAAAATATTTGCTAAAGAACCTAAGGGTTAGCCTCTAATTTTAAATTGATTAGAATTCAATATATTTGCGATTCAAAACATTAGATTTTAATATAAAATTACGTTTATGTATAAACACATAGTGAAATATAGATATAAAACACCAGAAGGGAATCTCTCTGCAGTTAAGGATTTAGAATTTGAACTTGACAAAGAACTAGATTACGATGGACCTGGCGCTTGGAGGGATATCTGTAGGAATATGATTGCTAATAAAACAGGCCTTAACAAATCGGATGTTTTAAATGACGATAATTTGCATTTTACGTGCAAAGGAAAAATTAATTCAAACAATAATTCTCAAACATCAAACAACACAAGCAGCAGGACAATTGAAAACAAAACTTCAAACAGTAAAAATTACTCATCTTCTAACGAAGATCTTGTAAGCACATGGCAGCCACATCCAGATATGCCAGATCATATTCGCGTTATCACACCCGATAAGTTACATTTATATTCAAACAAATCGGATTATTGGGCCAAACAAAAAAAACAAAAAGAAGACCTCAAAAATGCATTTGCTCATTTTGGACTCAATACAGAAGAGGACTTGAAAAAAGCAAAAGAAAAAGCAAAAAATGAAAATATTGCTAAGTTAAAATCAGAAGGTCGAAATTTTCAAGCCTTTATCTTGAAGTATCGCACAGGCATAATTGTAATTATTACTTCAGCTATTGTTTCTCTGTTGGCTATTTTTGTTTTTCTTGGAGAAAACACAGCAAAACAAGATGCTTTAAAAACCCATTCAGAGCTTGAATTATATGAGGATTCATTAATCTTATGCATACAAAATAAGCAATTCGAAAAAGCCATAGAATATGCAAATAAATTAAAGCATCCAATGCACGAAGACATGGAAAACATGGAATTTGATGCTTGGAACGGTTACCCCAAATATGATGAATACTGGGACAAAAAGAGAGAAGAATATAAAAACTTGATTTTTAGCGAAAGAGCAACAGAAACGGTTCCAAAACCAAACAAAAGCAGCAAAAAAAATAAATCTGTAAAAGAAAAATCAAAAAAGAAAGCAAGCAAGTCGAATCAAAACAGTGAAGATAGAATAGAGATAGTTCCAGACTCTGATGAAGACTTAGATGATATATATCGATAATAATGACAATTATTAGCATTGTTTAATTAACAAAAAAAAATATTTGATGAAATTCTTGTTTTTGTCTCTTTGAAAAAATGGTCATTTTGATTCTTGAATAAAAATTAAATTTTACAAGTAGTATTTTTTAATATATTTGAATAAAGATTATTATGGCAAAAGATTTTACAAAATATACGGTAAACGGATCTTCTGAGCAATTTGGCAAAGCAAGATTGGCACAAAAAGTAATTGAACTTTATGTTCAAGATTTCAAAGGTTCTTATGAAGATTTAAAATCATTGTGGCCAGACAATTTGCAAGGTGGCAGCGGTGTTGTTAAATTACTTTCAGAAATCGATTCTAACAATGAAAGAAATTATTACACAGACTCCCCGATTCGCTTATTAAATGGGGATAGCATTGCTGTATGCAACCAATGGGGAAAAGGGAATATCTCGGATTTTATCATTCAAGCAAACCGAATGGGATATGTTATAAATACAGAATCTCAAGGCAAAGAAAACGAAACGCCTAGTTCTGAATTAGAATTACCAGAAGCTATAAAGAATAATTTAACACATGAATCAAATGTGGATGAAAATATATTTTTTATTTACAATTACGTTAATGAATTCATTAAAAATGATGATGATTTAGAAGCATTATATTTAAAAATCATAAACTTCAAACCCAATGCGCAATTAGCAGGACAATATGCATGGTCTTTATTTTTAATTGGCAGAACAGAAACAGCCAAATCTATATTAGCCAATAAAGACAAATACTCAGGAGATGAATTTGCATGGAAAATTTTCAATGAATCAGATAGAGATATAAAAAGAAATTTAAAATACAATCAATTTCAACAATATTTAAGCAAAGAGGGTGAGGAGTTAGAATTGGTCATTAATATTTATGGTCGACTTCATCAGCTTTTTCAATGCAAGAAAGAAGAAGATGAGGTAATAGATGAAATTGAAAACCACTATGAAAATGCTTGTAGCGCATTTTTTAAAATTGACAGCGACAACTTAATAAGTATTGAACTAGATGGCGAAAAAATATTTGAAGGTGAGATTTCAACTTTAGGGATCAATGAAAATGACTTGCAGCAAGTGTCAGAAGCTGATAAAGTAACTAAAATAAACATTGCTAACAACTTGGCAATTATACCCCAATCAAAGTGCTTCAATGAAATTGATGTAGACCAAATCAATGTGTCAACAATAAACAATCTACTTGTGGTAAGTGAGGGCAGTTTGGATTATGGAAGACAATTGAAGTTTGCACCAAATTTTGAAAACAGATACACGATGGTTGAGTATGGAAAATACCACATACAAACTTCACCTATCAAATTAAAAACCTTTAAAATATCTGATTTGTTTTTCCAAAAAGACACATGCATTGAAGATTTATTGGGACCAACTGCTGAAGGAATCTCTTATTGCTTTTCAAAGATATTCCACCTTGAGTTTAAAGAATTAGAATTTGAAATCCAGGAAAACAATGTTAAAAGCACTGATTTTACTGAAGGATGGATATCTGATTATTAAATCGACAACTTATTATAACTGCAAAACGTTTTGCGTACTTCGGTGCTAGGGATTTTCATACCCCCAATTTCATAGCTAATTTTTGAAAAAATGAATACGCATATTCTACATCGAAAGGTCCATGCAAAAAATACATTCTAAGAGTTTTTTTAGCAAACTGTATTTTAAAAAACGAAATAAAATATCATTAATCACATGGCGTGAAGAAATAGAACTGCCGAATGACGCCTTGTCCTGCGGTGTGTTTAGCGAATTAAAATTTACTCACTCAAAACCACAGCAATGACCGTATTCTCATAATTCTGAACTATTAGCTTATTATTATGTATTAGAGATGAAGGAGGAATTAACCCTGATAATACAACCATACGATTAAGCTCTGGAATCTGAACCTCAACATCCAAAAAGTCTAAAAAAACTTTAGTTATTGGGAATTGGAATTTATAAAAAGCCTCCTTTAAAGAAAATATAACGGTGCTTGATAATTCCTTTTGTTCATCAGGCAAAGTATTCAAATATTCAATCTCTCTATCTGTAAAAACATATGGCCACAAATCGTCAGTAACACGACCAATCTCCTCTATATCTAGACCTAAAGAAATATGATTTTCTTTTCTAGAGACTATCGCTCCTGCTAAGCTATCACAATGGCTAATAGAACCAACTATTCCTTCCGGCCATATGGGTTCCCGGTCTTTTCCAATTGGAATTATTACATTCTCTATTCCTATCTGCTCCAACGCCTGCATAGCGCAATAGCGACCTGTTGAGAAATCGGACAGGCGCTTTGGGGAGAATTGGTGGTTGGAAGATATACTGAGTTTATCGAGGGGTAATTCGTATTGATTTGATGTAAAGAAATACTGAATATTAGTATATTCATTGATACCACTAATCACTATTTTTTGTTTATCATCTTTATACATTATCAGTTAATTTTCTAACTAGCCTAACTAAATCTTCATATGTTTTTTTTATAATCCTCCTGAAAATAAAAGTTATGAGTAACTAGAATTTAAATTGAACGAACTGCGCGCACAGGAATGGTATTGTTACCTCGGTACAAAGAAATAATCTCATCATAACCACCGGTGAAAACCAAGGTCGAAGCATGGGTACTATTTAACCGAGTAGTAGAACTCCAATAATTTTCAGGACTAAAATTACCAATGCTTTTTAAATGCAGCCCCCTATATATTAGTTCGAGTTCAACAATCGTTGGCAAACGCCAACCATCTCCCTTTCCCATTTTCCATTCGCGAAGAGCATCCGAAATTTCATCCCATTTCAATGGACTCTCCAAATCATCTAATGCGACTTGAAGTTTATGTTTTTTGCTTTCAAACACATTAATGCCTAAATCAGTGGTGGTAACAACTTCGAAAGTAGTCATAAGTATTTCTTCTCTCAATTGCTTTGAAGCGTATTTTATTACATTATCATCCAAAATCATTGCTGCCATTACTATTTCTCTATCATTTTTCAGCTTTTCTGATGCATATTCCAAGGCATAACCACTATTACTAACAGCTGCCATTACTATTTCTCTATCGTTTTTGAACACTTCTGATACATATTGCAAGACCGAACCATGATTACTAACAGCTGCCATTACTATTTCTCTGTCGTTTTTGAACACTTCTGATAGCATTTCCAAAACAGAACCATGATTACTAACAGCTGCCATTGCTATTTCTCTATCGTTTTTGAGCTCTTCTGAGGCATATTTGAATGCATTTCCATTAATACTTACAGCAGTCATTACTATTTCTCGATCGTTTTTGAATTTAGCATCTAAATTTTCAAGACCAAAAGCATCTTGCTTTACTAACTCTATTGCTTCTTCTTTTGTCATAGTTTTAGAATTTAAATTGAACGAACAGCGCGAACATAATTACGTGCACCCTTACCATCTTCATTTTGCACTCCTTTTAAGGAATTCTTATAAATATCATCAGAGCTATATCCTGACACTTCACTATCAGGATTTATAAATGCAAAACTCCACACTGCTCCTCCGTATACTTCTTTAATACTAGGACAATTACTCCAATAAGCCGGTGAATATTCACTTAAATAACGGGATTGAAAATTACCCATGTTACACTCATACAATTCTTTACTCATTTTCTGTAATTCATCTAAGTTTGGTAATCGCCAGCCTTCGCCTAATTTTACACAAGCAGAATTAGCCTCGTCCCATGTCATTTTGTTTTCCAAATCTTTAAAGGCCACTTGAAGTTTATGTTCGTTACTTTCAAAAAACCTCACATCAATTTTATCATTATTAATTATTTCAAAACTTGTAACGATAGACTCCTTGATTTGTAAATCTTTTCTCATCTGACTAGAAGCGTATTTTAATGCATCTTTGCTAAAAACCATTATTGATAATAAAAACTCTCTGTCGTTTTTGAGTTCGTCTGATGCGTATTGTAAAGCAGAAGCATCTACTTTTAAAGCAGCTATTACTATTTCTCTATCATTTTTGAGTTCGTCTGATGCGTATTGTAAAGCAGAAGCATCTACTTTTAAAGCAGCTATTACTATTTCTCTATCATTTTTGAGTGCTTCAGATATGTATCTCATGACATCACCCCTATTCTTTAAAGCAGCCAACACAACTTCTTTATCGTTTTTAAGCTCTTCTGATGCAGAGACAAAAGCATAACTATCCTCTTTTAAAGCAGCCATTACTATTTCTCTATCATTTTTGAGTTCGGCAGATGCGTATCTCAAGGCCGAACCATCATTAATAACAGCTGCAAACACAACTTCTCTATCGTTTTTGAGTTCGTCTGATGCGAATTCCAAGGTATATCCGGTAATACTTACAGCAGCCATTACTATTTCTCTATCCTTTTTAAGGTCAACTGATGCGTATTTCAAAGCATCATCCCTATTTTTTAAAGCTGCCAACACAACTTCTTTATCGTTTTTAAGTGTTTCTGATGCGTATTCCAAGGTATATTTAGCCGCCATTACTATTTCTCTATCATTTTTGAGTTCGGCAGATGCGTATCTCAAGGCCGAACCATCATTACTAACAGCTGCAAACACAACTTCTCTATCGTTTTTGAGTTCGTCTGATGCGTATTCCAAGGTATATCCAGTAATACTTACAGCAGCCATTACTATTTCTCTATCCTTTTTAAGGTCAACTGATGCGTATTTCAAAGCCCTCCCATGTTTACTTAAAGCAACCAACACAACTTCTTTATCGTTTTTAAGCTCTTCTGAGGCATATTCCAAGTTAAAACCGAAACTATTCACAGCTGCCATTGCTATTTCTCTATCGTTTTTGAGCTCTTCAGATGCGTATTCCAAAGAATCATATTTACTCACAGCCGCCATTACTATTTCTCTGTCGTTTTTCAGTTCTTTTGAAACATATTTCAAAACACCATTACCCAAAGAATCTTTTTCAATTGCAATCAAAACCAATTCTTTAATATTTAAAAATTGTGCATCTAAATGTTTCAATTCTAAATTATTGTTTAATAATTGGATAGCTTCTTCTTTTGTCATAATATATTAGTTGTTAAATTATACGCTGCGGTTTCAAGCTTCTTTCCCAAGTGCCATCAGATTTTTGATTGTACATTACGACAAAATTCAATTCAGTGGAGCCTTGTAACAAAGCATCTACTTCTACTGGGCTTATGTGGGTTCTGTTTAATAGAACATATTGAGAATAAAAAGATTGCATCCATCCGTGAGAAACGACAATACCACTTTCAGGTGCATCAACAATGCGTTTAGCCGTTTGAATTTGCATCATGAACTCTTTTTTCATATTGCATTTATTTATATCATCTATTCCAAATAATGGCTCATGGCTTAGATCTAGGTAATTGGTGTAGTTTTTTTTATGACTTTCATAATTTAAATAATCATCAAATGGGTTATACTTGATGTTTCCATCTTTGTCTTTATAGAAAAAATCAGGATAGAAGTCTTCAATAATTTCTCCATTATCAATTTTAGGTAAATATTCTTTACCATAATTTATATTTTCAGCTAACCCATACTCTACTCTTATTTTTAATTCTTTACCCGATACTTCCTTAAATCCCTTTGCAATTTGAATTGACGTTTGAATACAACGCGTATATGGAGATGAATACAAATAGGCAAATGTATTTGGATCTTGAATGTGATTTAATAGATTTTTTCCGGTTTCATAGGACTCTTGCAAGCCCTTTTCTGTTAAAGGTTCATCAAAGTGATTGACCTTAAAGCGTTCTGATGATTCCCAAGCGTCTTTAATGGCTTGGTCATTTTGTGTTCCAGGTCTTTGCCCGTGTCTGATATAAATAAATTGTTTCATATTTGTTTTTCTATTAATTATAGTTTTTTAAGCATCTTACAAAAATACCATTTTTTTATCTGAAACATGCACGCCACATCCATCAATAACCAATACACCGTAATCTTTAAATGAAGTAGCGCCATGAGCACTATAGGCATGAGCAAGATGGTGATAAATTGTAATTATCTTATCTGGATTAAATTCATTTATTAACCTATTACCATAAAAAGAATTATTCCCGAATTTAAAATCACTGAAATTGTCATTTTGAACAATAAGATCAATGTCATCTAATTTAATTTTCTCAGCATCTAAACAATATTGAATCGCCAAATTATCATTTCGACCATCTGCTTTATTCCTTGTTATTCTTTCTTTTTCAATAGCAAAAACTATCTCGCCATTTTTAAATAAACAGGCAGATCCATTATGTGAGGTTGTTGTTCCTAAAACATAAATTGATTTTTTTTCATCATATTTTTTTTGTGATTAACTCTAGATTTTCTTCAATCTCCAACACATTTTCATGATTCCCCTTAATTAAAGTGACTTCATTCATTACTGACACAAATTCAGGAATATAATTTTTCACCGGACTATCTTCACCGATGAAATGATGAACTTTCACATTTAATTTTGCATTAAAATAATCATTTTTGAACCATTTCTGTAAATTTAATTCAATATTTTTCTGACTATCATTTACATGTATTATTTCATTATCACTGATTGATATTATTTTCTCTTCTTCAATAATAATTTTGTTAATGGCTTCTTCCTCTTGTTTGTTTTTAAATAACATTCCATCAATGTTCAGCAATTTATCTACTCTATTCTCAAAAACTAAAGCCATGTGATAGGCAACTCTAAACCCAAGAGAATACCCTCCTATTTTGATTTTTTTATTGCCAATTTCTCGTTCCCAAAGTGTGGCTAATTCTTGAGCATAAATTTGAATATCTAACAAATTTGAACCATTTCCTTTATTGTAATCTACCGTCCAAATTTCTATTTTCTTATCTAGCATTTTAGCAAGTTTCTTATATACTAAACCTTCTCCATTCGATGGAGGAAGTAGTAAAAGAGGAGAAGTATTTTCAACTACTGAATTAAGTCTATAGAAAGTTTTTTCAGATTGTATATTGCTACTATTAATCAAATCTCTAATTTGAACAATTGTTGACTTCTCAAGTAAATCTCTAAATCGAAATTGTTTGTCAAAAGTCTTATTAATAGCTGCTGTCAATGACATTAATTTCAAACTATCTCCGCCCAATTCAAAAAAGTCCTTATTAAAAGGTATTTCCTTTTCTTGTTTTTGCAATACTCGAGACCAAATTTTTTGAATTTTACCATCAAGCCAAGTTCCTTCGAAAAGTTGATTTTCAGAAAAATCTTCTTTTTCCAACAATTCCAGCATCTTCTTCTTATCTAATTTTCCATTCGCATTTAAAATAAACTGATCGACAAACTTTATCCTTGAAGGTTGCATAAATCGAGGTAAATTGGTCTGTAATTTTAATTGAATTTCGTTCTTTAAAATTTCATCTCCTTCTACAAACAAAATGATCTGATTTAGATTGATAGAAATAAAGGCGTCCCGAATTTCATTTACTTCTAAAGCAACCTTTCTAATCTCCGAAAAATTAACCCTATTTCCTGCAATTTTGAATTGCTGATCTCTTCTACCTTCATATAAAAGATTACCGTCTTGCAAATAACGACCAAAGTCGCCTGTACAATACATTGTTTTTTTGGCATCAAATGGATTTTTGATATAACCTAAACTTCCATTATTTTCGTTTAAATAGTTTGCAACTGCATCCCCAACAATACAAATTTCACCTATTGCACCTAGAGGTTGTATTTTTTTCTTGTCATCTAAAATCAATACTTTAGTATTTGAAATAGATTTACCGATAGGAACAGATAAACTATAAATACACGTTTCAGTTTGAGCTGAAATAGATCGCTTTTGAAATTGATTAAAAATGACGGCTTGAATATCTTGTTTGGTTGTAAATGGGTTCATCAATACAACTCTTAGCCATACTTTCTCAACTCCTGATTCTATTGTTAACCTTGTCTGAGATACAAAAAATTTCCCTTCCTGAAATTGGAGTTGCTGTAGTTCTTCGTTAACCTTATTAATTAATTGATGTTCCTCTTCAGTTAAAAGATTGCTTTTATGTTTAATTAATAAATTTTCAGGGATATAACGGTATAACAATATGTTCAACGTAGGAGGCGAATACACTTCTATGAAATCGTATTGTTTTAAGAATCGATACATCCAATTGGTTTTATCGACTAAACCATCAAGTACTTCTTTGTATCCTCCGTCAACATGTAACTTTCTAACAGCATCCAATGTTAATGCGGTAAATGGTCGCGTACCTTCATTCGTGAATTTCCCGAGATCGGAACTCCCTTTTCTAGCTTGATATCGTGCGTTGTGCTCCGAAAACTTTACCAAATAGGGTGATTTAAATAAAATCAGACTACATCCTACTGGTGTGTAAAGTTGCTTATGCCCACAAATAGTTACGCTGTCTGCATATTCTATTCCTTTTAATTTATTTTTATAACTTGATAGAATAAATGCTCCTCCAAATGCTGCATCAATGTGAAAATGAATTTTATGTTCAAGTGCTATTTTATAAAGCTCTGATAAATCATCAACTTCACCTGATTCAGTTGTCCCAGCGATTCCTATTAATGCAATGATTAATTTGTTTTCATTTTTCAAGTGGCTAATAAGAGTTTTCAACTCCTCTTTATTTTTAGAGGAAAAAGGAATTACTGCATTTGTTCCTAAGCCCATTAATTTGGCTGCTTTTTGAATACTATAATGATGCAGATTTGAGGCCAATATGACAGCACCTTTCAATTCTGTATTATTTAATGCATTCGCTAATCCAATTTCTTGTAAAGTTGTATCTTGTTTTTCAAGTAATTCATTTAATGATTTAGATAATGACAACTGAAGTGCTGTTATATTGGACAATGTTCCACCACTAGTTAATAGACCTAAAGATGTTTCTTTATTAAAATCATATTTATCATAGAAACTATTTTCATTTCCGTAAATCTCTCTATGAAAGAAACCTACCACTTTTTGTTCAATAGAAGTGCCAATACCACTTGTTTCTAATTTAACTTGATTTTGATTCATCTGCACCATCTTTTTATTTACATAATATAAAAATGGGGGAATAGGACCTGTCATATGTCCGATGAAATAGCGAGAATTTACATTTATTACATTTTTCTTCACGACTGTATCTAGTTCTGTAATGTATGTCTGTAAATCATCTAATAGCGATTCATCTTCTCGAAGAATCTCGTCTACATTAAAATTGCCGTGATGTACAGGATTAAAATGAATATCTCTTAATAATTCCTCTGCATATTCGTCCTGATCAGATATGGGATTAAATAGTTTCGGCACACTATTCTTTTCATCCACAATCATTGTGCTTGTATTAAAACAAGTAACATCTGCAGTTATCTCAGTAGAACCGTAGATATTTAACAATGTGGCTGTCCCATAAGTCTTGTAAAATTGATCAACTAGTTCAACTGGTAATACCTCTCCACTTGCAGTCCATATTTTAACAGATGTAAATTTATTTTTCAAATCACCCTCCGTTAAAATAAATTTTAAAAGAGATGGAACTAATACTAATCGACTTATATTCTCTTTATTTATTATCTCTGCAAAACATCCTATTTCTTTAATCGCATCCTGAGGAATAAGAACACTCTTAACTCCATACAAAAGTGCGCCAAAAAGCTCCCACAAATGATCTACAAAACCTATGGTAGTTTTTATCGCTGTAACTTCACCATTTTGAAACGGATAGTTACTCCACATCCAATAAATTCTATTTAATAAATTTCGATTACTTATTTGTACCCCTTTAGGCAAACCAGTTGAACCAGAAGTGTAAATACAACATAAGACAGCACTATTTTTACATTTAATCGATGAATTACTAATTAGATTTTCAATTTTTAAGAACTCCGATAAAAAATCATTATTTACAACCAACCTACAATTACTGTCTTTGATAAGGTATTCCTTTCTTTGCTCAGGATACTCCGGATCTATCGGCACATATGCACATCCTGATTTTATAATCGCCAAGATCCCAATCACCATCCACTCACTACGCTCCAACTCTATCCCAACCAAATCATCTGGCTGAATGCTATAGTTTGTAATCAAGTAATGGGCCAGTTGATTCGACTTCTCGTTAAGCTCGCTATAAGTTAATGTTACTTCTTTGTATTTGAGCGCTATATTATCCGGTGTCTTTGCTACCTGCTCAACAAACAAATCAACTATCGTCTTATCTTTAGGGTAATCTGTTGCCGTAGCATTTAAGGTCTCTAACAAGTAGGTTTTCTCTTCTTGAGTTAGTATATCATATTCTGTTATTGAGATTTCTGTGTTCTGAGCGATCTCACCCAAAAGCTGTTTCCACTGACCCTCCAATCGTTTGACAAACCCTTCGCTGTATTTAGCAGCATTGTATTTCATTCGAAAGAACAACTTATCCTCTGGTGCTGCCATCAAAGTGAAGTCATAATTCATCTGCTCAAATACCTCTACTGTCTCTCCTATAATTTCGACCTCTCCGCTTTGTGCTTGAACTTCAGCATCCGTAGTAGTATCATCAGATTGCCCCGATATCGGATAGTTCTCAAACACCACCAAGTGGTCTATCAGATTCGGGCCCAAATCACTCTCGTTTTGTATCTCAGCTAAATTCAAATGATGGTGAGGCTCTCCAACTATAAAAGACTGTTGAGTACTTTTCAACAACTCTTTAAAGGTAGTCTGCTCCGTATATTTTATTCTTTGAGGTATCGTGTTGATGAATATTCCAATCATCTCTTGTATGCCCTTCAACGCTGAAGGTCTGCCCGATACCACCGAACCAAATACCACATCCTGAGTGTTATTGTATCTACTTAAAAGGATTCCCCACGCGCTCTGTATGATTGTATTTAAGGTTGTCTTTTCTTTTGAAGCGATAGAACTGATTTTATCACTCAACTCCTTACTTAACCAAAACTCATAATCCTTAGGAATATAATTCGCACTGCGTGTTACATCTTCTCTATCAAAAGGAAGTGTCGCTTTACTATCATAATCGCTTAGGTAACCATTCCAATACAATCTACTCGTTTGATGATCTATTCCATCTAGCCAAGCAATGTAAGCACTGTAAGGTTCTAATTTTTCTAATTCAGCTTTCTTGTCTGCTATTAATGCCTTGTACAGTACATCAAACTCATACAAAACCGCATTGGTACTCCATCCATCTAAATTCAAATGGTGGTTACTCCATATCTGGTAAAAACGGTTTGCTGATTGCTGTACAATAATCAAACGAACCAAGGGACCTGCACTCAAATCAAAACCTTCGTCTTTATCCTCTTCTCGTAATGCTTTGATATATAACTGCTGTTCATTTTCGGCTTGACCACTTATATCCTCATACCTAAAATCAACAATCCCTTCCTTTAATACCAACTGCAATGGCTCATCTGCCAAATCATTTCTAAACACCGTACGCAATACTCCGTGA
>JBIISM010000015.1:0-49945 GCA_044341025.1 Bacteroidia bacterium
GCTCCGCAAGTTTTTATTTTATTTCCCAAAAAATTTCTTTCAAGCCCAGAGCGGCTTGAAAAATTTTTTTTGGAAATAAAAAACCCGACTAGAAGTCGGGTTTTAGGTCCTCTTGCGGAGAGAGAGGGATTCGAACCCTCGGTACAGTTTCCCATACGGCAGTTTAGCAAACTGCTACTTTCGGCCACTCAGTCATCTCTCCGTTTATGGGGTTGCAAAAATAATCTTTTCTTCAATAAAACAAAATGAAATTTTTATGTAGATAAAAAAAAGAAATTAACCTTCAATTAACCCGAGCATTTTTGTATTATTGAATCGTTTTATGAACATTAAAGACTGCTTTAAATTCCGAGACATTAAAACTTACGGAAGCACAGAATGGCTCGCTAACAACGCCAAAAAATACCGCTCAGTCTTCGACGAGCAAGAAGCCGCATATATCTATTGTGAATTTTCTTTTTTCAATAAAAAATACGACGAGGAAAATTGGGACATCCGTCTACGCCTTAAATGTATCAACGAAAAAGATGAAGAAATTTGCGACCTAGTCTGCGACCGCGCCGTCGACAAACGAGACAACATCGTGTATGTCCGCGAAGGATGGGGCGTCAAAACAGCCGCTACCTATTGGAAATCGGGCCCATACCGATGGGAAGCCTATGTGAACGATGAACTTACTGCAACAAAAAGTTTTTACGTCGAGCGCCAAGGCATCGTTAAAAACGGTATTAATCCTTTCTTTAAAATTGACAACCTCAAACTCTACGAAGGTCCCGATGCCAATATGGTTGAACTTGAACGCAAATACTACGTTGGATTCAATGCACTCAGCACCCGCTATATTTGGATAGAGCTCAATGCCCATAATTTAACCCGAAAAAGCATCGATTGGGCTTGTGAACTTACGTTTAATTTTAAAACGTCTGCAGGTTATCTTAAAGGATCTGCAACAAAACTATTTTTTGTAAAACCGGAAGAGGATATTTTTACCAGCACCGTTGGTTGGGGTAGCGATATGCTCGGCACCTGGGGCCGCGGGCGTTACTACATCGAAGTGGTGTTTATGGATGAGCTTGTCGCCAGTGTGCCATTCGAAGTGGGCGACGATTATGTTGAAGCCATGGAAGAAGATTTTGTGCCTTTGGTTCAATCTGGTTTCTACTTCGATGAGGATTTCGAAATTCCTGATGACGACGACTTAGACGACAATACACCTAAATCGGACACAAAACTGCCGCCAGTTCCCGATTCATACGAAAATGTAATGCACGACCTCGATGCGATGGTCGGTCTAAACAACATTAAAGACAAAGTCAAAGAATACACCAATTACCTCAAATTTATTGCCCTGCGCAAAGAAAAAGGGGTGAGCGATAACGAACACATCAATCTGCACGCCGTATTCAAAGGCAATCCGGGCACAGGTAAAACCACCGTTGCACGCATGTTGGGCCGCATCTACAAAGAAATGGGTCTACTTAAAAAAGGCCACGTGCATGAGGTTGACCGCGGCGATTTAGTGGCTGAGTTTATTGGACAAACTGCGCCAAAAACCAAAGAAGCCATTAAAAAAGCCAAAGATGGCATCTTGTTTATTGATGAAGCGTATTCGCTTGCCAGAAAAGACGACGACAGCAAAGACTTTGGAAAAGAAGCCATAGAAATCTTGTTAAAAGAGCTAAGTGATTCAAATGATATCGCCATCATCGTGGCGGGTTATCCTTCTGAGATGAATATCTTTATGGAATCCAATCCGGGATTAAAATCGCGCTTCAATATGACTTACGATTTCCCTGATTATTTACCTCAAGAACTGATCAAAATTGCAACGTATGCCTGCGAAAAACGCGGGGTTAAATTAAGCGAAGAAGCCAGCACTGAATTGTATAAGCACTTAGTCGATTCTTACCGCGAACGCGATAAATTCTTCGGCAATGCCCGTATGGTGAATTCATTAATTGATGAATTTAAAATGAACCTGGGTCTGAGGGTTATGAAAACCAAAGACCCTAACAAATTAACCATTGAAAGTTTGAGCAGCATACAAAAAGAAGATATCGAAAAATCATACCTCAAGCATCAAGGTGAACTGGCCGACATTCCAATCGATGAAGAACTGTTAAAAGAATCGGTAAGCAAACTAAAACGTTTAACTGGTTTAGCCAAAGTTAAAGCAGATATAGAAGAACTCATCAAATTGGTGCGTTATTACAAAGAATCTGGTAAAAACCCTAGAGAAATTTTCTCATTACACTCTGTGTTTACAGGAAACCCAGGCACAGGTAAAACAACCGTGGCCCGTATTTTAGCTCAAATATACAAGGCCCTTGGCATTCTTGAACGCGGGCATTTGGTTGAATGCGACCGCCAATCTTTGGTGGGCGGATATATCGGTCAAACAGCCATCAAAACAGCTGAAATAATTGACAAAGCGATGGGCGGCGTCTTGTTTATAGATGAGGCTTATGCCTTAACCGAAGGTGGGGGCAGCGATTATGGCAAAGAAGCCATCGAAGCTTTACTTAAAAGAATGGAAGACCACCGCGGTAAATTTATTGTTATTGCGGCTGGATATACCCAAAACATGGAACGTTTCTTAGAAGCCAACCCTGGTTTGAAATCGCGCTTCGACCGTACATTCCACTTCGAAGACTTCGCACCAGAAGACCTTTACAGCATCGCCATTCAGCAGCTAGCCGACCACAACATCACCCCAGATGACGCAGCAAAAGTAAGGTTACACGAATACATAGAATACATGCACAAAAAGCGTGATAAATTCTTTGGAAACGGCCGTGCGGTGCGCAAAGTGATAGAAGAGGCCGTGCGCAACCAGCACTTGCGCCTGAGCGAGTTACCAAAAACAAAACGTACACCAAAAGCCATTGGAACTATGATTTTAGAAGATGTGGCCGAGTTTAAAGCAGACAATATACCGACCCAAAAAACCGGTATCGGATTCAAATAAAAAATGTTAACACTAAACCCCTCCTTTCCAGCACTTATTTGTTTAAGCCTGCTCTTGCTATTTATCATTATACAGTTGGTATACCCTTTTGCCTATTATTTAAAATTAATAAAACACCCTAAGCAAGTTCTTATTGAACAAAATTGGCAATCTGTTAGCATTATTGTTTGTGCCCGTAGCGAGTTCCAAAACCTACAAACTTTAGTCCCTGCTTTGCTGGGACTCGACTATCCTGATTTTGAAATTGTCATTGTTGACGATGCTTCTTGGGACGGCAGCACACGCTATCTAGAAGATTTGCAAAAAACCGAATCACGCGTAAAAGCTGTCTTTGTAACGGAAGACATGAAAAAGCAATATGTAGGGAAAAAGTTAGCTTTGTCATTGGGCTTAAAAGCGGCTAAAAACGAAATCATTTTGCTATCTGATGCCGACTGTATGCCTAACAGCAATCAATGGATTAAATATATGGTACAAGCCTACCACACAAACCCAAATATTGAAATTGTTTTGGGCTATTCGCCATTTAACAAGACTACAAATTTCGTAAACCTAGTTGCACGCATGGAAAATGCTTACACTGGGATATCGTATTTATCCTATGCTTTAAATAAGGATCCGTATATGGGCGTGGGTAGAAACTTGAGCTATAAACGCGCTTTGTTTTTCAAAAACAAAGGTTTTGCCAGCCATTTACATATTGCTCCTGGCGACGACGACTTGTTTATAAACGAAGTGGCCAACGCCAGCAATACCGCTATTTGTTGCCATCCAGACGCTTTTGTAACAACCAAAGCTAAACTAAGTTTTGCGGAGTGGTTCCAACAAAAAAAGAGACACAATTTTGCAGGCAAATACTACAAAAAAAACCACCAAATGAAACTCGTTTTCTTTGCATTTAGCCACGCCATGCTTTGGTTTGCTTTTTTCTCCAATCTATTTTTCTTTGACAGCTTTGCTTGGGCCTTGTCATTATTGGGTCTGTATTGGCTCATCAAATGGCCATTTGTGTTTTACGCATTCAAAAAAATAAAACAAAAAGGATTGGCGCTTTGGATGCCAATATTTGATTTCTTATATGTGATTTACAATGCCTATTTTGGATTCATCACATTATTTGGCCGACAGAAGAAATGGTAAGCGTTGAAGAAATATTCCGTCAATTCCCAAAGCTGAGTGCACATCAAAAAGTCCAGTTTGAGCAATTGTATCCTTTGTATAAAGAGTGGAATGAAAAAATCAATGTCATTTCTAGGAAAGACATTGATGAATTATACACCCGACATGTGCTGCATGCCTTAAGTGTCGCAAAATTCGCCGATTTCACTCAAGTTCATTCTGTTTTAGACATTGGCACCGGTGGTGGATTCCCAGGCATTCCATTGGCCATACTGTTTCCAGACATAGATTTCCATTTGGTGGATTCTATTGGAAAAAAAATACAAGTGGTTCAAGCAGTTGCCGAGGCCTTAGATTTAAAAAACGTAAAGGCTGAGCACGCAAGAGCCGAACAAATAACAGGCAAGTACGATGTGGTTACTTGCAGGGCAGTAACCCAATTGGTCGATTTCTATGGCTGGATAAGCAAGAATTTAAAACCAGATTCTGAAGTTATTTGCTTGAAGGGTGGCGATTTGGTGGATGAAATTTACAATTTCAAACAGCGCTATCCAAAGAAAAAAGTATTTATTAGAAACATCTCCGAATTGTTTCCCGACGGATTCTTCGAAACCAAGAAAGTCTTGACAGTCGTTTAATTTCTCTTACTCGGTAGAACAAAAAGCCATTAACTTTCGTCAATAGCTTTAAGTGTGTAATTGTGTTGTTAAATTAATATCAATCGAGAAAAATCTCGCCACTGAAGGTCGTAATGCAAACACGGTGCATTCTGATGTGACTTTCATAAGGTTTGAGACAAAATCCGCTGCCATCCTGTACAGACAGCAACGGATTAATCTTGAAAATCAACAAACGCATTATGAATGTCCTCACTTTATATCTTTATAAACTGCCCTTAACCCATAGGCCAAAGACAGTTTTAATTTTTGTTTAATCTTGATCGGCCATATATAAATCTTTGTTTCGAACACCCATCATCTCTGCCTTAACCTTCCCTTTCTTAAAAACCTCATACCCCAATGTAACCTGTTTGCTTTGTGAAAATGCCAAAAAAGGCACCAAACAAAAAGCCAATAAAACAACATACAATACCATTGATTTGGTAAAACCCTCTTTGGATTGTTGCCCTTCGTCTAGTTTGCTGATATTTAACATATTATTATAAGTTTTTTTACTTAGTGTGCAATAAATCTTATTTTTTTCATTGCCTTATAACCAAATATACAACTCGAATGATTCAGAAAATACTTCAGCAAGAAATTTGTCAAAAAACCGCCATATTTTTTATAAAAAAACATGCAATTATCTGATTTTTAAATAATTAATTTTTACATGCTAGTTAACAAAAGAAGCATAATGGAGCAAAAAATCTGGTTTTTATTGAAAATCGAATATAGAAAACGCCTACAAGCTGCCTGAAGCAACTTATAGGTTTTATCAAAAAGCGTACAGCAAAAAAGCCCTATGACATAAATACACAAACATTTATTAATCAATAATTTAAACCGTCAATTCTCTATTTATTTAACTAAAAATTATAAAATGTAAAACATATAATTTAAAACATTAAAAAAGCCGATGTTGATGCACCGGCTTTTTTGAAGATTTTTTAAATTTATTCGTGAACTGTTTGTTCGCTTGTGTTCGAATTTGCAGCTTTAACATGCACGGTATCGGGAACCCATTTGGCTATACCTATCATAATAAAGAACCCAATAACATAGGCTAAGGCCACATGCCAGCCATTTTTAATCCAAGCACCAACCGATTTTGCTTCAGGGAATAAATTAGACAATGCAACGCCCGCCGATGAACCAAACCAAATCATGCTGCCACCAAACCCAACTGCATAAGCCAAAACACCCCAATCATAGCCCCCTTGTGTTAATGCCAATTTGGTTAAAGGAATATTATCAAAAACAGCACTTACAAAACCCAGCGATAAAGCAATTGGCCAACTTGCTGGAGGCAATGAATCTACTGGCATCATGCTTGCCGCAACAACCAAACTCAATAAAAATACAGACCCAGACAAAGCCAACTTAGCTTCCTTCCAGGGTGTTTTATTAAAACTTGCAGCGAGCATAATAGCAACCCATACACCAAGCGCAGGAAAATCAAACAAGAAATTGGTGGCAATTGTACCCACCAAAATCATTCCTACAGCAATTAATCGTTTAGGATCAACCTTTGCATTTACGGAAGCATCCTTCGCAATGGCTTGGTATTTGTGTTGTTGTTTGGCTGCAATAATTCCAAATACAATCAGAGCAGGAACTGCTGCAACAAATGCTTTGAGCACCCCAGTAGCAGGCACCCCTGCAATCCAAATCATAGTGGTTGTAGTGTCTCCAACTACGGAACCTGAACCTCCAGCATTACTGGCAGCAACTATAGCCGCCAAGTACCCGATATGCACCTTACCTCTAAAAACAGTAGCGGCAACCGTACCACCTATCATAGCTGCAGCAATATTGTCCAAAAACGAAGAAATAAATGCGATGAGGATTAAAAGAACAAACCCACCAACCCATCCTTCTGGCAAATACTTTGGCAATATCTGCGGCACACCGCTTTCCTCAAAGTGTTTCGCCAAAATTGAAAAACCAAGCAATAAGCCCAATAAATTGAGTATGATGGCCCATTCGCCTTGTCTTTTTTCTTTGTGTATGATTTGATCGATAAACCCATTGCTGCCAAAAAAGTGTTCTACAATATTAAACCCATTCGCTACAAACAATTCCCAAATCAAAATAGCCCCTAAACCAATTAAGGCTACCTGCATGGTCTTGTTGTGGAATAAAGCCACCGCAATCAATGTTAAAGCAAAAAGAATAAACTCTATTCTAACAGGCCCAAGTGAAGGCCCATCTGTATGTCCATGCGCCATAGCCATGCCTGGCAAAGCCAATAACAATATGGCCAATAATAACTTCTTCATATAATCAAATAAAGGGGCGAAGTTAAACCCTTATTTAATTATTATGAGACTATTTGATGATTATTTTAAGCCCTTTTATACACCGGCACTGTGCTGCATGGTTCACCATACATGATGGATTTAACAATGGGAGTTAACTTTTCTGTTAAATACACATAAGCGCTTACTGGCACCGGTTTCTTGCTGCAACCTTTTACCACCACTCTTTGGTCTTTATAGTCTTCAAAGTTTATAGCATCAATTTCATTTTTAAACAATGAGAATTCCAATACATTTAAATCGCCAAACACAAACGACTTGGCAAGCCCAGACAATTTATTGGCAACAAGCATAAAAGCCCAAGTTGGCACGATGGCATCGGCACTGCAAACAATGGCCACATGTTTTCCTGTATATTTTGTCCAATCGTTGGTTTTGATAAAATCGCGAAATTCCTTCTCTTTAAGCATCAAGCCCATAAACAACTGCTCCTTGATATCGTATACTTCTCTTGGCGATTCGTCATAATACGTTTCCAAATCGATGGTGGCAAGTCCGCTTTGTGATACTTTATTAATTATGGTGTCCATTGGTCTTACAAAATTAATCAAACCTTTGATAAAGCGTTAATTAATTTTTCTTATAAGACCATAAAGGCCTAGTAATTTTCGTTACTTTTGCAGCTTACAGCAAGCAGGCACATGAAACCAGTAAAAGTTTTATTATTTATTATTTTAACCTTGTGCTCTCTCGGCTTGGCATCTAAGTTTTTAGCTAAGCTATCAATAAATGTTGCCGGCGAAAAAGTACAAGCCCTTTCTGATTTTACCCAAAAATATACCGAAAAGCCAGATTCTAGCGCCTATTTCGCTGAACTTCAAAAACAAGAAGAATCAAAATCTTTGCAAGAACGCAAAGAAGCCATACTAAAAAAACCAAGCCGTTCCACCGCCGATACATTGGTTTTAATGCAAGTTGAGGCTTTAGAAAGCCCAGCTAAATTTTACTTTGCAAACGAAAACCGGGCGCCAATGGATAAGTTTTTCGACGAACTCAACAAAGTAAAAAGCGACAACACCAGTTTGCGCATCATCCATTATGGCGACTCCCAAATTGAAATGGACCGCATTAGTTCATACATCCGCGAACAACTTCAACGCAGCTACGGTGGCAGTGGCATGGGTCTTTTGCCCGCTATGGAAGTAACGCCTAAATACACGGTTGCTGTTCAGTCTGTTGGTTCTTGGAACCGACGTCTAACTTTCGGTGGTGGTGAAAACAGAGCCAAACACAACCGTTACGGTCCAATGGCTTATTTCTGCAAGAAAGAAAGTGAAGTAGCCAGTGTTGTTATCACCGCCCGCGAAAACACCAGCCACAAAAACAAACATTTCACCCGTTGTAAAGTGATCATTGGTGCCATTGACCGTCCTTTAGAAATCACTTCGGCAGTTAACGGAAAAACAGCTGAAGTTAAAACCTTACAGGCTTCTTCAGCTGAGCAAATGGTCGAATTTTCTGCCGACAGCGCAGAAGGCCAAATCGGCTTGAAATTTGTGGGTGCCAATGCCGATATACTTGGCATTTCTTTAGATGGAAATTCAGGGATTAGTTTGGACAACATCCCCATGCGTGGCTGTTCTGGAACCATTTTCAGACGCATCAATGCGGAAACTTTGCGCAAGACCTACCAACTCTTGGGTGTCAAAGTTTTAATCCTTCAATTTGGCGGCAACGCGCTTCCCGGAATGAGCAGCAAATCAAGTGCCGATGCTTATGGGAAGAAGTTCTTTGATGAAATCAGATATTTAAAATCCATTGATCCTGAATTAATTATTTTTGTTATCGGCCCAGCCGACATGAGCGTAAAAATCAACGGAACTTTCCAAACCCATCAGCAGCTAAGCAATGTGCGCGATGCCCTTAAAAAAGCAACCATAGACAATGGCGGTATTTTTTGGGACATGTACGAAGCAATGGGCGGCAGCGGCAGCATGGTGCAATGGGTAAAATCAAAACCAGCCTTAGGTTCTCCCGATTATATACACTTTAGTCAAAAAGGTGCCGTTAAAATCTCTGAAATTTTCTACCAATCGCTAATGAAAGAATACGACATGTACCTTTTAAGAAAAAAAATACAAAACTGAGAACTTGAGAAAAATTTTCACATACCTCATTTTATGTTTTGCAAGTATTAGCCAGCTGCAAGCCCAAGAGGGAGCTGTGAACATCAACCAATATCCTTTTGTCAATTATAGCCTTAACCAAGTTGAGTTTTTTAAAGACAGTATGGATTTTTACGGTTTTTACCGAAAGCTCGATGCGCTGATTACAACAGGTAAAGGGAAAATAAACATTGTGCATTTCGGTGGATCACATATCCAAGCCGATGTTTGGTCGGGCAGAATGCGCGAAAACTTCAACCAATTTATTAACCAAAAACAAGCTGCAAGAGGTTGGGTATATCCATTTAAAATGGGCTTTACAAAAAACAACAATCCAAGCAACTACGCCTTTAATTACACAGGCAAATGGGATGGCTGCAGGGCAGTAAACAGTTCTTGTGGTGGAGACATTGGCATGAATGCAATAAAAACAAGCACCTACGACTCTGGCGCCACATTTACCATTACCATGGGGCAAACAGGCAAGACCGAATATTTGTTCGACCGCATCAAGGTGTTTTACGACCAACACCATCAGAGTTTTGAAATAGGCCTTGACTCTCCATACAGTGCCAAACAAATTATCGTCAACAAAAAAGGGGGCTACACTGAATTTATTTTTGAACAACCCATGAAGCAAGTGGGTTTCAAATGCTTCAAAACAGATTCGATTCAAAACATTTTTACCCTTTTTGGTTTGTTCTGCGACCTTGATGCACCTGGAATAAACTACAATGCGATTGGAGCCAATGGCGCCTCTATTCCCACCTATTTAAAATGTTCTTTGATGGAACAACAATTAGCAGCCATTAAACCCGATTTAATTATATTTTCAGTTGGAATTAACGATGCCTTCGACCCTAATTTTTGCCAATCTTGTTTCGAAAACAATTACCGCACCTGGTTGGCCATTGTTAAAAAAGTTGCGCCAAATGCAGCCATACTTTTCACCACCAATACCGACAGTTACAAAAAAGGCCGCAAAGGCAAATATTTTCAAAACGCAACAGGACTTGAAGTTAAATCAGCGATGCGCAACCTCTCCGACCAATACAATACTGGGGTCTGGGACTTGTTCTCTATTATGGGTGGTTTGGGCAGTATAGAATTTTGGATCAATAACCAAATGGCTGCGCGCGACCATGTGCATTTATCCAACTCAGGTTACAGACTTTTAGGCGATTTAATGTTTAACGCCTTTATACGCAAATACGAAGATTATTTAAAAACCCCAATTGCCCACTTGAAACATGAATGAGATATTGACGCAAGAACTCCGCAATTTTTTCCTCTTCTCTCCCGAACACCTGCTTATATTTACTGAGATAAGCTTTTGGATCTTTTATACCCTTGTTTTTGCCATATTTACGGTGATTCATAAACAGTATAACTTAAAAAACTTGTTCTTGTTCTTGGTTAGCATTTTCTTCTACTACAAAACGTCTGGCTTCTTTTTCTTATTGCTTTTATTCACCATAGGCAATGAATTTGCCGTCGCGCAACTGATATACCTTTCACAAAACGAATTGAAACGGAAAGCACTTTTAATCTACAGTGTGGCAATCAACTTAGGCCTGCTTAGTTTTTTTAAATACGCGTATTTCTTTACCGATTCTTACAACCAAATATTCCATACAGAAAACAAAGTTTTTAATTTTTTTGCCCATTGGAGCAATGGTTTTGTTGGCACCCATTTTGACATTGACAACATTCTATTGCCTGTAGGTATTTCGTTTTACACCTTCCATACTTTAAGCTATACCATTGATGTGTATAGACGAAAAATGCCTGCGGTTAAAAACTTATTTGACTTTGGTTTTTACGTTTCATTTTTCCCTGTACTATTGGCCGGACCAATTGTAAAAGCAAAAGATTTTATTCCTCAAATAAGGGCCCCATTCAATTTAAACAAATACCAATTCGGCATGGCTGTGTTTATGATTTTAAATGGTTTGTTTAAAAAAATGGTGGTAGGCGACTATATAGCCGTCAACTTTATTGACCGTATTTTTGGCAACCCATTGTTGTTCTCAGGAGTTGAAAACCTATTGGCAGTAATTGGTTATTCGCTGCAGGTTTACCTCGACTTTTCTGGTTACACCGACATTGCTATTGGTATTTCAATGTTAATGGGTTACCGCATCAAAACAAATTTCAACTCACCATACAAAGCAACCCACGTGGGAGAGTTTTGGAAGCGTTGGCACATCTCTTTATCTACTTGGCTGCAAGAATACTTATACATACCTCTTGGAGGCAACAGACGGGGCAGCATCGCTTCTTATGTTATTATTGCCATACTGAGTGTATTCATTGCCCTAATGCTAGACGCTACTTGGATATTGTGGGTGGTTGGGTCAATTGCCTTTGTCTTATTGGTGCTTTCATTTATTTCAGAAAAAGTAAAACACGCCGTTAACACCAATATCAACTTAATGATTACCATGTTGCTTGGTGGTTTGTGGCACGGAGCGACCCTTAACTTCATTATTTGGGGTGGATTGAACGGCTTAGGCTTGGTGGTTTCTAAATTCTGGAGAAAGATTAGTCCCTACGAAAAAATCAAAACACTGCCTGTTCATTTCTGGAAAGTGCTTATTACATTTTCATTCATCACCTTTACCCGTATTTACTTTAGGGCAGAAGACATGAACCAAGCCAATGAGGTTATAGACAAAATAGCAGGTGACTTAAACTTCAAAATACTGCCTGATATTTTCATTAATTTTAAAGAAGTGTTCTTGTTAATGGCCTTGGCATTTGTTGTTCATTGGCTGCCCAATGGCATCAAATGGCAGTATAAAAAACTGTTTATCAAATCGCCTGTTTGGGCCAAAGTTACCATGACCATATTAACCGTTATCTTCATTTACCAAACCATGGCCAGTGAAATGAAACCGTTTATTTATTTTCAATTCTAAAGCCAATTCTTTTGAAACTTTAAAAAATCAGTTTCAAGTTCCTATTTTTGTAACAAAGTATCCCTATGCAAATTCGCTATATAAGCTACGGAACCAGCAAGACAGGTGGTTATAGACATGAAAAATGTTTGTTCGAATCTTGCCTACGCTTTTTAGCAATTAACCACAAAATAGAAGCAAAACTGATTCGTAAAAGCCAATTGTTTGAATCTCCTGCCGCGCATATTTACTTAATGCTATGGGCTTTTTTTCAAAGTGCAGGTGACATCAACATTGTAACCGCACGAACAGGCGTATCGGCCATATTGCGAAACTTATTCAATAAAAAACAAGTATGGATCGTTTTACACAATTACGATTCCAACGACAACAAGTCTTTAAGCCTTAATTGGTATTACCATTTTCTGTTTTATCTTTTGCGAAAACAAAAAAAAGAACGCATCAAAGTCGTGGTGGTAGCAAACTACTGGAAACGGTTTTTTGAAAAAGAAATCGAATTGCCAAATGTGCATGTATTCCCCAACTTATTTGACTCGCTTGCTTATGAAAAGCACCAAAGCAAACTCAAAGACAATTGGGTACACTTAGGGCAATTCAGCAGCAAAAACGACGATGGAATATTTCCCTTGGCTGAAAAATTAAGTGCAGAAGGTTACTATTGCTATTTCAGCACACTTAACCCAAACGAAGCCAAGGAAAACAAAAACTTTGATGTTTTATATTTCCCGCATTTTAACGATTACCTTGAACATGTTTCACGCTCAATTTGCACTCTGGCACTGAGCCGAATCAAGGAGGGATGGAACAGGGTGGCGCACGAAAGTATGTTGCTAGGGACGCCTGTCATAGGATATGATGCGGGCGGATTGGGCGACTTACTAAAAGAAAGCAAAAGCATGGTAGTCAATTCAGTTGACGAGGTATATGAATGCATTACACAAAATCTTTTTGTGCTGCCTGATTCAAGCTTCACTGAAAAATATGATCTTAATAATTTCGCAAAATACACCATTCAAATTTGTCCGAACTAGTTTCCATATTGATGCCTGTTTATAATGCAGAATCGAGTATTGCAAAAGCAATTGAATCGTGCCTAGTCCAAAGCTATACAAACCTAGAAATTATCATTTTAGACAATGGATCAACAGACCAAAGTGCAGAGATTATAAAATCAATTCACGATTCTAGAA
The DNA here is from genome assembly GCA_044341025.1 of Bacteroidia bacterium. Classification (GTDB taxonomy): domain Bacteria; phylum Bacteroidota; class Bacteroidia; order NS11-12g; family UBA955; genus JABMMZ01. Next base: position 13,284 of record JBIISM010000015.1, read on the forward strand.
TTCGATTGATTAAAAGCCAGACCAATATTGGCATTTCTGCAGGCAGGAACAGTTTGTTAAAAGAAGCAAAAGGCAGCTTTATTGCCTGGCTAGATGCCGATGATGAAATGCGCGCAAACCGGATCCAAAAACAAGTGGATTATTTCCATCTGAACCCGGACACAGATTTACTTGGCACATGGATTTTTGTAGAACAAACTCAAATAAAAAAAGCACCGTTAAGCCACCCGCAGATTGGCGCTGCGCTGTGGTTTAAAAACTGCATGTACCAGCCAAGTATGATGAGCCGCAACTTCTATAAGAATGAAAATATTTTTTACAATGAAACCTATGCAAACACTTTAGAAGATTATGAGTTATGGTACCGTTTGAAAGATAAAAAGAAATTCGCCAATATTGACAAGCCACTTACACAATACAAACTCAGCACGGCTGATGAGTTAATGTCAAAAAAAACAAAAGGGAATTTCGAGGAAAATTTAAACCGTTTATGGTCTGTAAAATGGGGAGAGATTTCAGAGCCTATTGCAGAGAAAGACAAAAAACTTTTTCAGTATTTCATATACAACAACGAGGTCTTGTCAACGCAAGAAATCGATTCTTTATCAAAGACCTTGCAAACCATTGAAAGACATTTCAAAAACAGCAATTACAGCTTAATTTGTTCTTTGCACCGTCTTCGCCTATGGCGCAACGCCAATGTTTTTGGAAAATTAACAAATCTATATTTGCTGCTTGCTGTTTTTCAATACCCAAGCATTCAAAAACTTTATTTGCGTTAGTTACCCCAACTGCTTTAAGGCCAGTTCAGAAATTGATTTTCCTATAGCCAAAGAGCTGGTAGCTGCAGGACTAGGAGCGTTCAATACATGCACTTGACCCGGCAATTCTTTAATGTAAAAATCGTCGATCAGTCCCCCATCTTTATCGCAAGCCTGGGCACGAACCCCCGCACCACCTGGCACCAAGTCGGACGACTGAATACCTGGCATTAACTTCTGTAAGGCATGGGTAAATGCGCCCTTGTTAAAAGAGCGGTACATTTCGCCAAAACCCGTTTTCCAATATTTCTTAGCCACTTTTATAAACCCACTCCAAGTAAGCGATTCAAACAATTCGGGTAAATTGATTTTTGATTTTGTATATCCCTCGCGGGCAAAAGCCAATACGGCATTTGGACCTGCTTCAATTTCCCCATCAATGCGGCGGGTGAAATGTACGCCAAGGAAAGGAAAATTTGGATCAGGCACTGGATAAATCAAATGATTCACCATACTGCGTTTGTCTTTGCGCAATGAATAATATTCACCCCTAAAAGGAATGATTTTAACTTCTAAATCAGGAATGGTAAATGAGGCCACTTTGTCTGAATACAAACCAGCACAGTTCACCATTAAGCTTGATGAAATGGTGACTGCATCCGCTTTAATTTCTACTCCATCGGCAACACTTTTAACCCCTGATACTTTGTTGTTAAATTTAATTTCGCCACCCAAACTTATAAATACTTCGGCATATTTTTCTGCAACCACTTTATAGTCGACTATACCAGTTTGTGGCACCACAATTCCGCGCACCCCGTATGTTTGAGGCTCTATGGCTTTAATTTCTGCAGAGTCGATGTAACGAAGACCTTCTAAGCCATTTTCAATTCCACGTTGGTATATATTATCAAGCGCAGCTAATTCACTTTCTGAAGTTGCTACTATAATTTTACCACAAAGCTCATAAGGAATGTTTTGTTCAATACAAAAAGTTATGAGTTGGTGGTAACCCTCCATACAATTCTTGGCTTTCAAACTGCCTGGTTTGTAATAAATTCCACTGTGAATAACCCCACTGTTGTTGCCCGTTTGGTGGGCGGCTACTTTATTTTCTTTTTCTAAGACCAAGACATTTAAACTTGGTTTTGCTTTCTTCAGTTGAAGCGCGGTGGCTAGTCCCACAATCCCGGCTCCAATTACCACAACATCGTATTTCATTTACGGATTCGTCTTATTATTGTCTGTTAATTTTTGTTCAAGCGTTTCTACTCGGTTTTCCAACTCCTTAATGAGTTTGCTTTTCCTTTTAGAGTGTTTGCTAATTGGCCAGATGAGAATCAGTGTAAAACTCAATCCAAGCATAAAACAAACAACAAAAAGCAATACCAAAGGGGCACTGCCTTGCCAAAACCATAGCTTTACAGGCGTGTTGGTGCTATTTTGCACGGAGAACACAACGATCAATAGCAAGATTGCCATTGATAAAAGGATTTTCCAGCCATAGTTTGCAGGCTTATCGGATATTTCCATGGTAATTTTATTTATGGGCAAATGTACGAATTTTTATTTTGAGTAAACTGATTTGACTTAGTTGAACAGATAGCCAAAACGAACACTTGCAGAACCAAGCAGCGGCAAATTGCTTACCGCTTGATAAAAACCATACTTAAAGGGATCTTGAACGGGACTGTAAGTTTCTTGCCTAAGACTTAAATTATTGGTTTTTGTTTTAATAAAATAACCTATACCTGCAACAAGATCTAGCGAAAAGCGCTGGTGCAATACAAACTGGCGGCCAATACTTAAGCTGGGAATAAAAAAATTGGTACTGACATTATTTTTCAAAACCGATTTATTGCCAAGCGGATCATATAAAGTGAGGTATTCATAATAATTGGCATATCCTATTTTAAGCGCAGGCATAATAAAGAAAGCTGAATTGGGGTGCAGTGCTTCTTCCGAGTATTTATGAATGTACTTTCGGTAACCCAGTTGCCCTGTAAAACCTTTTGGTTGGTCTTGGTTTTTACCGAACAAACCGAGGCCTTCTACACTAACTTCAAAACCAGGCATTTTTTGAGTACCACCCTCCCAGGCCAAGTTGAGCCGCCCGCCAATCATAGGGAAAAGGTTTACTTTAAAAATGTTTTTGTAAAATACTTTTTCCTCACCACTTGAATCAATTGAAAGTTCCTGCCCATTTGAATTAAAAACAAAGGCCGCCATAAAGAGAGCCAAAACAATCGGTCTTGCGTTCATGAAACAAAATTAGGAAAAAAGATTGAAATTTATATATGCTTACAAAGCATAAGCACCGGATTGCTGCAGGCGTATTCTTCCAAACAACGTTTTATTTTGTCTTGCAAAAATTCCGACTTGTGTTTGCTTAATACAAAGCCGCATTTCCCGAAAAAATCAGGAATTTCGCTTACCACATAAACGGAATCCAAACTGTGTTTTTGCATCAAAGCCTTCACGATGTCTGTGCCTATTCCGGCCCCACGGTAATCTTCCAAAACACCAAGCGAACACAATTCAAACGCACCATCCTCATATTCTCTAACTCTACCGGCAGCTATCAGTTCGCCTTTGTCTTTACAAACAAAAAACTCCGAATAATGCACCTCTTCCATGTCGAGATTCAAAGTCTCTAACAACTCAATGATATCAGGCAAATCGGTGTTTAAGGCAGGAAGTATTTTATTGTTCACGGTTTGTAAATGAGCTGCAAAGATACTTGAATTTACAAGATCCGATTTTATCATTAATAAAAAAAAACGCCAGCAAGCTGGCGTTTTAAAATATTTACTATTCTGATTTACTTCAACAAGTAACCGAGTTTAAATTGAATGTTGCCACACAGAGGGAAACTCTGAGCCCCAATTTGAAATCCGTAGCGGGTTTTATCATAATAATCGTAGGCATTTTGACCGCCATACGATTCATATTGGTATACATAACTTGATAAATACGTGTAATAATTTTCGCTCTGACGGCTGTAGGTACCCATACCAACGCCACCACTGATATCAAAAGAAATGCGGTTGGAGAAAATATATTGCTTGCCAAAATTCAAAGTAAACATAAAGAAATTGGTGTTTGCGCGTTTGTTTTCTTCGATTAATTTCTGTGAAGACATGCCTGTTATTGGATTGTAATTTGACTCCCATACATCGTATCTATTTTGAACCATACCAAACGAAACCGTTGGTTGAAAGTAAGAGCCATTCATTACGTGAGAATAACGATCAGATCTGCTTTTCATGTCAGGCAAACGGTACATTCTAATACCGCCGTTGAATATTGCACCTATTGGTGTTTTAACGCCCTCAGGTTTACCCAAGCCAATCATATTCAAACCCAATTCATAGCTCAATCCTGGTCTGATTGATTTTTCTACATTCAAATGCAATCTATGTCCCATGGGCGATAAGAAATTAAACTTAATGTTGTAGTTGTGGTTGTCGGCATAAACCGATTTGTCTTTAATTGGATCGGCAAATGTTTGTACCAAACCAGAAGCAAAAACGATTTTAAGAATGTCTGTTTTTTCCAAAACCAAAACAATATCATTAGGATTTACAAGCGGTTTGTATTTTACCTCGTCTAAGCCAACTTCAGTAACCTTACCCAAAACAACTTCTTTGTTCTTCTTGTAAATCGTGTCACTCGCATTTTGCGAATAGGCCGATAGCCCAATCATCAATCCTAGTGCTAAAAATAAATTCTTCATTATATTTTTTGTTTGTTTCATACAAATATAAACTATTTCCGGCAAAAGCAAAAAAAGGGAGCAAACTGCGTTTGCTCCCTTTTAGTATTTTATAAAAGACTGTCTTAGTAGCCCATTCCACCCATATCAGGTGCGCCGTGGCTATGTGCAGCTTCTTTTTCTTTGATGTCAACCAATGCACACTCGGTGGTTAAGATCATACCAGCTACTGAAGCGGCATTTTCTAAAGCCACACGGCTTACTTTGGTAGGGTCGATAACGCCTGAGGCAATTAGGTTTTCGTATTGGTCTGTGCGGGCATTGTAACCGAAATCGTCTTTGCCTTCTTTCACTTTTTGAACAATGATAGAACCTTCGCCACCAGCGTTTGCAATGATTTGACGCAATGGCTCTTCTAATGCACGTTTAACGATAAGAATACCCGTTGCTTCATCTTCGTTTTCGCTCTTCAAGGAATCTAAACCTTCAATTGCACGGATGTAAGCGATACCACCACCAGGAACGATGCCTTCTTCAACCGCTGCTCTTGTTGCATGCAATGCATCGTCAACACGGTCTTTTTTCTCTTTCATTTCCACTTCACTTGCAGCACCGATGTACAATACAGCTACTCCACCAGCCAATTTGGCCAATCTTTCTTGTAATTTTTCACGGTCGTAATCGCTGGTAGTGTTTTCGATTTGCGCTTTAATTTGTGCAATTCTACCTTTGATATCTTCTTTGTTTCCAGCACCACCTACAATGGTTGTGTTGTCTTTGTCGATGGTAATGCTTTCAGCTCTACCCAAATCTTCCATGGTAGCGTCTTCCAATTTTCTGCCTTGGTCTTCGCTGATAACCGTTCCGCCAGTTAAGATTGCAATGTCTTGCAACATTTCTTTTCTTCTGTCGCCAAATCCTGGAGCTTTCACTGCAGAGATTTTTAATGAACCTCTGATTTTGTTTACCACCAAAGTAGCCAATGCTTCACCTTCAACTTCTTCGCTGATGATCAACAAAGGTTTTCCAGTTTGAACCACTTTCTCCAATATTGGCAACAGGTCTTTCATGCTGCTTACTTTTTTGTCGTAGATTAAAATGTAGGCAGATTCTAAATCAGCAATCATCTTTTCTGCGTTGGTTACGAAGTATGGAGATTGGTAACCTCTGTCGAATTGCATACCTTCAACTACCTCAACAGTGGTGTCAGTACCTTTCGCTTCTTCAACGGTGATAACACCATCTTTTCCAACTTTCTGCATAGCCTCAGCAATCAATTTACCGATTGCAGAATCGTTGTTTGCAGAAATTGTAGCAACTTGTTCAATTTTGTTGTTGTCGTCTCCAATTTCTCTTGAAAGGGCTTTTAAAGACTCAACAGTTTTAATCACTGCTTTGTCAATACCACGCTTCAAATCCATAGGGTTGGCACCTGCAGCTACATTTTTCAGACCAGTAGTTACGATGCTTTGAGCCAATACAGTTGCAGTTGTGGTGCCATCACCTGCCAAATCAGCAGTTTTGCTTGCCACTTCTTTCACCATTTGTGCACCCATGTTTTCGATTTCGTTTTCTAATTCGATTTCTTTAGCTACAGACACACCATCTTTGGTGATTACTGGAGAGCCGTATTTTTTGCCGATAACAACATTTCTGCCTTTCGGACCCAAAGTTACTTTAACTGCATTTGCTAATGCATCAACGCCGCGCTTTAAACCTTCGCGTGCTTCAATATTAAAATGAATTGATTTTGCCATATTCTATTTTTGATTTTTTTAAAATTTTAATGATTCAATTAGATGATGGCGAAAATATCTGCTTCGCGCATAATCAAATAGTCTTTACCTTCCACTGAAATCTCGGTACCAGCATATTTGCCATACAATACAGTGTCTCCAGGTTTGCAAGTCATTGGTTCGTCTTTTTTACCTGTGCCAACTGCCACGACTGTTCCTCTTTGTGGTTTTTCTTTTGCAGTATCTGGAATGATAATGCCTCCCGCTGTTTTTAGCTCTGCAACTGCAGGCTCAATTAATACTCTGTCTGCTAATGGTTTAATATTCATAACGATTTATTTAGAATTTATATCTCCAAACAATCACGAACCATGCCATTAAAAATATTCTGCCACTATGAGGTAAAAGTTTGGCAAGATTGGACACCTTGTCAGTTTTTGTGTCAAAGATGTTAGCAAGCATAGGCGGCATTAACGTAAATTTGCACTTTCATTTACTTAGAATTCATGCAGCAGTTTGAACCGAAAGGTATTTTAATTCCAGTTGGAGGAGCAGAGGACAAGGGAACCGACCTAGAGTTGGGAATTATCTCAAGAAACAATTTGAACTTTTTCGAGATGGGCATACTTAGCAGTATTGTCAGTGTTATCGATATGGAAAACCCTAGAATTGAAGTGGTGACAACCGCATCACAAATCCCTGACGAAGTGGCCATAAACTATCTTGAAGCTTTCGGAAAATTAGGCTGCAACAATGTAGGACACATGAAAATCAGGAACCGCGAGGATGCCATGCAAGAGGAATACCTTGAACGCTTAAAATCTTGCGATGCCTTAATGTTTAGCGGCGGAAATCAATTGCGTTTGACTTCAATATTTGGTGGCACCGATTTCTTAGATATTTTGCACGAACGTTACGAAAACGAACGTTTTACTATAGCCGGAACCAGCGCTGGGGCAATGGCCATGAGCAATACCATGATTTACCATGGCAATGCAAGTGATGCCCATTTGAAAGGCGAAGTAAAAATAACCACCGGTTTGGCTTTTGTTAAAGATGTCATCATCGATTCGCATTTCAACAAACGTGGACGTTTTGCCCGTCTTGCACAAGCAGTTGCAGCAAACCCTTCGGCCATTGGCATAGGTTTGGGTGAAGACACTGGTTTGATTATCCGAAACGGATTCGAAATGGAAGCCATTGGCAGTGGTGCTGTGGTAATTATTGATGGCAGACATATACGCCACAACAATATTGCTGACGTTGAAGAAGGCATGCCAATTTCGGTTGAAAATATCATTGTTCATGTGATGGAAAAAGGCAACCAGTACAATTCAAAAACCAAGGTTTTTGAATCGGCGAATGTCAATGTGGTGGAATAATACTAGGGGTTAGGGGGTAGGGGTTAGGGAATAGTTATTGGTTATTCGTTAATTGTTATTGGTCCCAGTAGCAGAGCTCCTTCGTCACACCATTTAGCAGAAACATTTGTTTCACATCTGTTACGCCACATGGCAAAGCGCTATGGGATAAATTATTCGTTACTGGTTCCATTGCCCTGCTCAATCCTCCAGTTACTCGCTTTGCTCGTGAGATCACTCCACTGCATTGCGTTAAGTTGCCCTTGCTGTTACAGTTGATAATTTCCATATTTGAAAGATGATATATACCTTTGCCCCATGTTAAGTGCTTGGTTGGCGAAAATATTTGCATGGTCTATCATCTGGAAATGGATTAAACGCATTGTATTGTTTTTTTTCGTTATTAGTATTGGATGGGTTTTGTTGTATAAATTTGTTCCTGTACCCCTCACCTTTTTTATGTTGCAACGCTGTGTTGATCAAAAAATGGAAGGTGAAACGGTGCAGTTAAAAAAAGATTGGGTCTCAAGCGATGAGATTTCCAATTATGTAGAATTGGCTGTTGTATGTGCTGAGGACCAAAACTACTTGAAGCACAATGGCTTTGACTTTGGAGCGATTCAAAAAGCCATCAAATACAACGAGAAGATGGAAGACAAAGGGAAATCAAAACGCCGCGGCGCTAGTACCATCAGCCAGCAAACGGCAAAAAATGTCTTTCTATGGCATGGAAGAAGTTGGATACGAAAAGGCTTTGAGGTATATTTCACTTTCTTAATTGAAATGTTATGGAGCAAAGAGCGCATTATGGAGGTGTACTTAAATGTGATCGAATTGGGCAATGGCGTTTATGGCGTTGAGGCGGCCTCTCACGAATTCTTAAATAAATCGGCAGCCAAACTAACAATCAACGATGCGGCTTTAATGGCTGTTGTGTTGCCCAATCCTAGAAAATTTTCTATTGCCCACCCAAGTGGATACACGCTAAGACGCCGCGCCTGGTGTGCGCAACAGATGCGCTTCTGGGGTCTGAAACTAGATTACGATAAATCAAAAGACGAGTAGACAGGGTAGTTTCTACTGCCCCTGATGGCAGCGGCAGCGCCAAGCGTTAATGGCCTTGGGTTTGTTGGCCTTGCAGGGCGCACGGCAGTAAGCCCATGCAAGCCTTACAAACACAGGACAGGAACAATTGGCCTAAAGCGCACAGCAGGAAATGGCAGACAAATCAAGATAAATTTCATTTTAAACTTTCGTTATAAAATCTTACTTTTGCCCCATCTAATTGAGTCTCAGTAAAATTTCATGAAATACAAACGCATACTACTTAAACTAAGCGGTGAAGCCCTGATGGGTGAACAGCAATTCGGAATCGACCCAAAGGTTCTTGAGCAATACGCCAACGAAATCAAAGAAACATCTTCTATGGGTGTTGAGGTGGCCGTGGTAATTGGTGGTGGCAATATTTTCAGAGGTGTGCAAGGGGTTCAAGGTGGTGTGGTTGACAGGGCGCAAGGCGATTACATGGGTATGTTGGCAACCGTTATAAACGCCATGGCTTTGCAAGGTGCTTTGGAAAAAATCCAAGTTAAAACACGATTGTTATCGGCCATTAAAATGGAGCAAATTTGCGAGCCTTTCATCAGAAGACGTGCGGTTCGTCACCTAGAAAAAGGCCGTGTGGTAATCTTCGGTGCAGGCACAGGTAATCCTTATTTCACCACCGATACAGCTGCCTCTTTGAGAGCGGTTGAAATAGAAGCTGATTTAATTTTAAAAGGCACCCGTGTAGACGGTGTGTATACTGCAGACCCTGAGAAAGACAGCGATGCAACCAAATTCGAAACCATTACATTCAGTGAAGTATACGAGCGCGGTCTAAGCATTATGGACCTAACAGCTATCACTTTATGTCAAGAAAATAAATTGCCAATCTTGGTGTTCGACATGAACAAAAAAGGCAACTTGAAACGCTTGATGGAAGGCGAAAAGGTTGGGACGTTGGTGCACTAAGCTTACGCTTAAGCAAGAGCCCTGCACGAGAGATTGTTCAGAGCAACAATCACCATGCAGGGTGAAACAAGAGTCCCGATAGCTATCGGGATGAGGAAGGCAATCGGAGATGCTTCATTGTTTCATTACTTAATGATATTAAGTCTAATGTAAACAACTACTAGGTCATCTCGCGGTAGGCGTTGTTGGCAGGGATACCAACAACATGTTTTAAACTATACCCTAACCCCTAGATTCATCCCGTAGCGTGACGGAACGCAGTGTTGTCTCTGCTACAGGGACCCTATCCCCTAAAACTATACCCTAAAACTTCGGAGTCTTGACGAAGAAGGTTTGCTCCTTGCATTTTCTTCCCCTATCTTTGCCTTTAACATGACTTGGCTGTATCCTTCTTTCTTATGGGCACTGTTTGCTTTGTCTATTCCCATTATTATCCATCTGTTTAATTTTAGGCGGTATAAGAAAATCATCTTCCCAAATGTTCGTTTGCTCCAGCAAATTGACCATCAGACCAAAAGTGGAAACAAACTAAAAAAATACTTAATTCTTGCTGCCCGCCTTTTGGCCATTACATTTTTAGTATTTGCCTTTGCCCAACCCATTATCATCGATTCGAAACAATCAGTAAAAGGGGGCAAAAAACACATCAGCATTATTTTCGACAACAGTTATAGCATGAACCTTCAAGGCAAGGAAGGTCCTTTGTTGGAAGCAGCCAAAAACCGAGCCCGCGCCATTGTTAGCAGCGCCAACAATGGTGATGAGTTCAACATCATTACTGCCGACATGGATGCATCGATGTTGCATTTCACCGGTAGGCAAGCCTGTTTGGAAAACATAGACAAGATAAAAATTAGCAGCAACGCCTATCCTTTGCAAAATTTATTGGCGCTTCAAAACAGCCAATTGTATAAATTTAATGGCGACAAATTGGCCTATTGTATTTCTGATTTTCAAGCAAAAAACAGCACACTTTCAAGCAATCCTTTAGACACTTCCATTAAGCAAACATGGGTTAAAATTCCATCTGAAATAAACAACAATTTAAGTGTTGATACGGCGTATTTGCTATCGCCAATATTACAAGCAAAACAAGCCATAACTTTAATGGCAGTGGTGAGCAATTTTACGGAGAAAGACATTGAAAACAACACCCTTGAATTGTGGGTAAATGGCAAACCGAAAGGCATTGCGAGCTTGAGCATTAAAGCATTCCAATCGGAAACCGTTTCTGTTGTTTTTACGGTTGAAACCGGCGGGATTCATCAATGTGAACTGCGCTTGCCTGGCGACAACATCCCCTTGGACGATGTCTTGTATTTTTCATTGCGCTTAAACCAAGACCACCATGTCAACACCATCAGCTCTGACAACTCTCCATATTTGGATGCGGTGTTTGCAGACAATCCTGGCTTTGTATACAAAAACGAAAATGCAGGCAGTATTAATTACAGCGCATTTAAACAAAAAGACTTAATTGTTTTGCAAGGCATCAATGGCATTGGAAGTGGTTTGGTTTCTGAGCTTTCACAATTTATTCAAAATGGAGGAACAGCCTTGGTTTTTCCCAATAAAAACTTACCATATGGTGGTTTGCAAGACCTGGCAACCGCCTTCAGATTCAGCATTTCAGAGCAAGCTATCCTTGGTCAAATGCGTGTTAGTGCGATAGACGCAGAACACCCTGTTTTTAAAAATATTTTTGAGAAAAACAACAAGCAACTTGATTTGCCCTCAGTGGCTAAGTGCTACCAAATACAAAGCGGCTCATCGAATGACTTTATGAAACTGGCCAATGGATCTGCTTTTATTAAAGACATTGGTTTTGGAAAAGGGCATTTGTTGCTGTGTGCAGTGGCCCTCGATGCGGGTTTCAGTAATTTTCAAAACCATGCCCTCTTCGTGCCAATATGTTTGCGTGCTTCCATGATGAATGCCTATAAAAATCCTTTGTATTACAGTTGTGCCGATTTGAACGATATTTACACTGGATTGCCATTTGTACAAGAGTCGGGGGTGCTTTTATTGGGTAAAAAAACCAGCCTAATTCCTGAAGTTATTAACAGGGACGGGTCGCTATACCTAAACACAAATGGAGAGATTTCGATACCTGGACATTACCAATTGCGGCTAAAAAACACAGACAGTTCTGTAGCCGATTTATCCTTCAATAATGTGCGAACAGAAAGTGATACACGCAGTTTGAGCAGCGAAGCCTTTGATAAAATTTGCGAAAATTTTAACATCAATCATTTTGAAGGCAGTGCAGAAAAATTGGGTGCAGAAATAAATAAAATTGAAAAAGGCTTTCCTCTGTGGAAATGGTGCATACTTTTTTCTTTGATATGTTTGTTGTTTGAAATACTTTTGATTAGATTTTTTAGGAACAATGTCAAGCTATCTGCTTAAGAACATACAAATTAACGACCCGCGCTCTCCTTACCATTTACAAGTAGGCGACTTGGGTATTAAGGAAGGTAAAATAGAGGCTTTCAGCCCTTCAATTCCCGACTTTGACTACGAACAGATTTTCGATTTCAACGGCTGTTTTGTTAGCTCCGCTTTTGTAGACCTGCGTTGCAACAGCAGCGATCCAGGATACGAAAACCGCGAGACCGTTCAGTCGCTTGCCGACACGGCCATGTCTGGCGGATACGCCCATGTAGCTGTTTTGCCAAATTGCAATCCGCCACGTCAAACAAAATCAGACATCGAATCATTAATCAATTTATCGATTAAAACCCCCATTAATTTGATGCCACTTGGTGCAATCACCGAAGGTTTAAATTCGGAGGATTTGGCTGAAATGTTCGATATGAAAAGCCATGGCGCTGTTGCTTTTTCAAACGGCAACAACCCTATCGACAATATTGGCACCATGAGCCGCGCTTTGCAATACAGCAAGAGCTTCGATGGCTTGATGTATTCGTTTTGCCAACAGAGCGAGTTGGCCATTGGCGCTTATGTAACGGAAGGCACTGTGGCTGTAAGTTTGGGTTTAAAAGGAATTCCTCAAATGGCAGAATACCTTCAAGTGCAGCGCGACATTGAGTTGGCCGACTACCACCAAACCCGCATCCATTTATCAAAAATAAGCACCGAACGATCGGTAGAAATTATACGCCAGGCCAAAGCACAAGGCATTCAAGTTACTTGTGATGTCGCTGTTATGAATTTGGTTTTGACCGATGAGACCATTATGGACTTCGATAGCAATTTGAAACTTACACCTCCACTTAGACAGGCCAACGATGTGAAAGCACTTTGGGAAGGTTTGAAAGACGGCACAATTGATGCCATTTGCAGCGACCACCATCCACAAGAAATAGAAAACAAAGCCCTAGAATTTGAATATGCTTCTTATGGAGCAATCAGTTTACAAATAGCGTTTAGTTTGGCCGTTGAAGGCCGCAACCGTTTTAGCCCAAGCATGAACGACGAGGACTTGATTTCTAAATTTACAACAGGGGCAGCAAATGTATTAAAACTCAATATCCCTAGTATTGCCGAAGGCCAAGAGGCTAATTTGGTGGTTATAAATCCCCACCAACAAACCATACTCAACAAACGCAACAACCGTTCAAAATCGGAGAACACTTACTATATGAACAAGCCACTTCCATATTTTATAGAAGCGACCATTATCGGTAAAAATCAAGTTTTAAACAAAAGGTAATTGACATAAAAGGCCAAAGCCATACTTTTGAATCATGGAAACAAACAATACGTTAATAGATAAAAACGAAAGCAAAGTACCCTCAGCTTTAAACATTGCGTTTAAATGGGCCTTGGTGAGTTTTTTACTATTTGTTATTCAAACGATGGCAAACATGTACATGAACAATGGCGAATACAATCCCCGTTCAAGTGGATGGGTTCAAATGTTGGTAGGGGCAGTCATTTTGTTTTTCCCAATTACGATGGCGGTTAAAGAATACCGTGACAAAGAATTGCAGGGGTATATCAGTTTTGGCCGAGCTTTTAAGACTGGCTTTTTGTATTCTCTTTTAACGTCTGGTTTAACTTTATTGTTTATGCTCGTGTTTTACAATTTCATTATAGATTTTGACACCTTTATTGCCAATCAAATTGATGTCACGGTTCAAATTTTAAAAGAACGCGGCATGAGCGATGCTGACATTTCAAAAACTTTATCCAAATCACCAGCCTTTGCTTCGACACAATGGTTTACTTTAATTATGGTGTTTGTAGGCACTCTCATATTTAATGTAATAGCCGACCTAATTGTGTCTGCAATTTTAAAAAGAACCAATCCGAATGCTTGATATTTCAATTGTAATCCCCCTACTCAACGAATCTGAATCTTTGCCGGAATTAGAGGCATGGATTGCGCGCGTGACGCAAGAAAACAATTACGCTTATGAAGTTGTTTTTATTGACGATGGCAGCACTGACAACAGTTGGGAAGTCATACAATCGCTCTCTGAAAAGAACAGCAACATCAAGGGCATTCGCTTCAGAAGAAACTATGGAAAATCAGCGGCCCTCAATGTAGGATTTAATGCAGCAACAGGAAATGTAATTATAACCATGGATGCCGACTTGCAAGACAGTCCAGACGAAATCCCCGGTTTATACAAGAAGGTCATTGAAGAGAAATACGATTTGGTTTCTGGGTGGAAGAAAAAACGCTACGACCCAATTACCAAAACTTTGCCAACAAAATTATTCAATTGGGCAACCCGCAAAATGAGCGGTATATATTTACACGACTTTAACTGCGGATTAAAAGCTTACAGCAACGAAGTGGTTAAAAACATCGAAGTTTATGGCGAAATGCACCGATACATTCCAGTGATTGCAAAATCTGCGGGTTTCAAAAAAATTGGAGAACAAGTGGTTGAACACCGCTCAAGAAAATATGGAACCACTAAGTTTGGTCTCGATCGTTTTGTAAATGGACTGCTCGACTTATTGACCATTTTCTTTATGGGCAAATTTGGCAAAAAACCAATGCACTTCTTTGGTGTTTATGGCTTATTAAGTTTCATCTTAGGTTTCAGTATTGCCATGTATTTATTGTTAAGCAAACTCATTCATGTGGTAAACCACGAACGTGCACCTTTGGTAGCCGATTCACCATTGTTTTATTTGGGTTTGGTTTGCATGGTTATAGGAACCCAATTGTTTTTAGCTGGATTCTTAGGCGAACTTGTTAGCCGCTCTAGTGGAGAGCGCAATCAATATTCGGTATCAGAAACCATCAAATTGTAAGCATGGGAAAGCGTGTCGTAATCGTCGGACCAGCCTACCCTTTGCGCGGCGGCTTGAGTACCTACAACGAAAGATTGTGCAAGGCCTATAACGACAAAGGCGACAAAGCCTCTATTCTAAGTTTTAGCTTGCAATACCCATCCATTTTATTTCCCGGCAAAACACAATTCAGTACCGAAGCTGAGCCAGAAAATACAGACATCGATACCGCCATCAATTCGATTAACCCTCTGAATTGGTTGCGTGTAGGAAAAAAATACCGCAAACTCGCACCAGACATTATGGTGTTTAGATATTGGATGCCATTTATGGCGCCGTGTTTGGGCACCATTGCAAGAGAAATTAAGAAAAACGGGAAGACAAAAATTGTTGCAATAACAGATAACATCTACCCCCACGAAAAACATTTTTACGACCACGCTTGTACCAATTACTTCGTCAACTCAATTGACGAATTTATTACCATGAGCCATTCAGTTTTGGCCGACCTCAAAAAACTGGTTCCAAACAAACCGTCTACCTATGTGGCGCATCCGATGTATGATAATTTTGGTGCACTAATTCCAAAAGCTGAGGCTATAAAAAGCATAGGATTAGACCCAGAGTATAGATACCTTTTGTTCTTCGGATTTATTCGCCAATACAAGGGCTTAGACTTATTGCTAAAAGCCTTTGCTAAAAGCGGATTGAAAGACCATAAAACCAAATTGATTGTGGCTGGCGAATACTACGAAGATTCAGCACCCTATAAAGAACTCATAAAAACCTTAGGTCTCCAAGACGCCGTGATAGAACGCAACGATTTTATTCCAAATGGCGAAGTAGCCAATTATTTCTCGGCTGCTGATATGGTGGTGCAAACCTACCATTCGGCTACCCAAAGCGGCGTGACCCAAATAGCCTACCATTTTAACAAACCCATGCTTGTTACCAATGTTGGTGGCTTGGCTGAAACCGTCCCCCACAATGAGGTTGGCTATGTTTGCGAAAAAGATGAACAAGCCATTGCCGACGCCTTAAATGATTTCTATACCAAGAACAGAGAAATTGAATTTTCGAAAAATGCAGAAGCATTTAAGAAACAGTTTAGTTGGGATAAGATTATGGAGGCAGTGGGAGGGAAACAACAGCAACAGGGCTGAGTGGAGTCGAAGTAACGACTAGCCTTACAATCTTGAGGACGCAAATTGCGACCACAAGATGAGGTTAAGAGAAATTTAGAAACTGATAAATTGAGAAACTGATAAACTGAGAAATTGATGAATTGATGAATTGACAACCAATGAAATCTTCAAATATTCTGTATGACTGCCCTCCTCAGCCCTACTCCCAAAGGTCGTGAAAGCGCTGCGCTAAGTTCTTGCTCTTGTTACTTTTGCACATTCCTATAAATAAAATACGCTACCCCAGCGAAGATGAAATTGGGAATCCATACGGCCAGCAAGGGGTATATTAATCCGCTGGTGCCATAGGTGGTAAAGTATTGAATGATGAATAAATAGATAAAGCTTAACAATATACCGATGCCAAGGTTTAGTCCAACGCCACCCCTGCTTTTCTTACTCGAGACACAAACCCCAATAACGGTCAGAATAAAGGTTGAAAATGGCGAAGCATAACGCCTGTATTTATCGGTAATATAATAATCCAATTGGTCGTTACCCTTCAATTTTTCTTTGGCAATAAAATCGTTGAGTTCAAACAAATCAAAAGACTGAACATCGTCACTGCGTCTGAAAAAATCTTCTGCTTCAAAAGGAATCATCGTATCCATAAATTTCCCTCTCGTGATTTTTTGAGATCCATCTGCCAGATAATCGCGGATAAAATAATCTTCAATTCTCCATTTTTGGGTTTTAGCATTCCAAGCAATTCGACGGGCAAACAACTTGCTCTTTAATTTTTTGTTTTTATACTGCTCCAATGAAACACCTCCACCCGTGCTGTCCGCATTTCCGAAATTCTCCATGTAAAAATACACTTCCGGTGTTATTTGCATGTGCACATTGTTGGTGTAATCTTCACTTGTGTTTCGAATGTACTTATTTTCGAATGTCAATCTAATTTTGTCTGAATGCGGAATTATAAAAGCATTCAACATAAATGACATAATTGATAAAATGAGGGCCGTAATTATATAAGGCCTTAAGAACCGATTATAACTTACACCTGCCGATAAAGTGGCAACAATTTCGCTACGAGACGCCAATTTAGACGTAAAGAAAATAACAGAAATAAATATAAAAACGGGGCTAAATAAATTCAGGAAAAACGGGACGTAATTGAGGTAATATTTAAAAATAATTTCTGAAATGGGCGCTTCCTTTTTTAAGAAATCATCCAACTTCTCGGATACATCAAACACAATAATGATGATGATGAACAAACTAAGGGTCACAACAAAAGTAGAAAGAAACTTCTTGATAATGTACCAGTCGAATTTCTTTATCATGCTCATCTTACAGTCTTGTCTTCAATTTTTGTACCATAACCGATTTCCAAGCCGAGAACGTATTGGCTTGAATGTGTTTTCTTGCCTCGCCAACCAACCATAAATAGAAACTTAAATTTTGCAAACTTGCCAATTGAGGCCCCAACATTTCGCCGGCCATAAACAAATGTCTAAGGTAGGCTTTTGAATGTTGCGGTAAATGGGTGGCATCAACTGCAGAAAAATCTTTCTCCCACTTCTTGTTTTTAATATTGATAAACCCTTCTGCTGTGAACAACATGCCATTGCGGCCATTGCGTGTTGGCATCACACAATCGAACATATCAACCCCCAAGGCAATGCATTCTAAAATATTATCAGGTGTTCCAACACCCATTAAATAACGAGGCTTATCGGCCGGCAAAATATTACAAACCAAATCGGTTAGCTCGTACATGATCTCATGAGGCTCACCCACACTAAGTCCGCCAATGGCATTGCCAAATGCATTCTTGCTGGCGATATACTCCGCACTTTGTTTGCGCAAATCGGCAAATGTGCTGCCCTGTAATATCGGAAACAAGGCTTGCTCGTAGCCATACAAAGGCTCAGTGCTGTCAAAACGCTGTGTGCAACGGTCCAACCACCTATGGGTTAAATGCATGCTTTTTTCAGCGTATTGATAGGTGCTAGGATAAGGCGGACATTCGTCAAAACCCATAATGATATCAGCGCCGATTTTGCGTTGTATATCCATTACATTTTCGGGGGTAAACATATGTCTACTTCCATCGATATGCGACTGAAACTTGGCCCCCTCTTCTGTTAATTTCCTTCGTTCTGCCAAAGAATACACTTGGTATCCACCACTATCGGTTAAAATGGGTCTATCCCAATTGATGAATTTATGCAAACCACCAGCGGCTTCTAAAACTTCAGTCCCAGGACGCAAATACAAATGGTAGGTATTGCCCAAAATAATTTGGGCATTGATGTTGTTTTTTAATTGGTCAAAATTGATGGCCTTTACACTGCCAATAGTGCCAACCGGCATAAAAATGGGCGTTTGGATTTGACCATGGTCGGTGTTCAGCACTCCAGTGCGGGCTTTACTGCCTGTATCGGTATGTTGTAATTCGAATTTCAATTGTGAAAATGGAAAGATATTTGAAACAAGCGCGCTTGAATTTTGCTAAAAGAACTGGCGTAAATGTATGCGTCAGGACTCAGCATATTGGTCATGCTGTTGCTCATTTTTAATTCTGTAGATATAATAGACCACAAACCATAGTGGTCATAACCAAACCCGAATTCATAATACGCTGAATTGGCTTTAAATGCTACCATTGGCAAATTGGGTGCACGTATTGTGTTTTCATTGCTTTGAAAATCGTGCGAATAGCGAAATCCTCCAATGACATAGAAACGGTGGTTTTTGTGGCGAACAGAATGGTGTTTCAACAGCAAACATTGGTTGAGGGAAACGGTTTCTGTTTTGGCCGTTTGGGTCCTATCGCTAAAAACAAAGGTGTAGTTGCGTTGAGAAAATTCTATTTGAGGCAAGTAGCGCAAGGTAAAAAAACGACCAATGCGGTAATCGGCAATTCCACCGAAGTTAAGCCCCGCAAATCCTTTGGCATTAATTTGTTGCACCGAATCGCGGCTGTATAAATTATCAGAAACCACGAATTTCGATTTGGAAAAATTGGGGGCAAAGGTAATCCCGAAATGCCAAAGACGTTGGTCGTCGTTGGGGCGGTGCTCTTGAGCCTTCGCTTGGAAAGCGCAGACCATGAAGATAAAGCTATATATTATTTTACCCCAGTGTAAATGCTGCATATACCAAATGTAAGGGCCTGTGAGGTGGTGTTTTTAAATCCAATTTTATTGAGGTGTTCTAAAAAAGCAGGACCATCTGGAAAATGCTTCACCGATTCCGGCAAATACGAATAGGCTGAATTGCTTTTTGAGATATAACGTCCCCAGAAGGGCAAAATTGCATTGAAGTATAAATTGTAAACCTGCTTTACGGGGAACTTTTTGGGTTTGCTAAATTCAAGAACCACCAATTGCGCACCTGGCTTTAAGACTCTGTATATTTCTTGAAGTCCTTGGTCGAGGTGCTCAAAATTTCTAACACCAAAGCCAACAGTACAGGCATCAAAGTGGTTGTCGTCAAACAACAAACGCTCGCTGTCGCCTTTTACAAGTTCAATTTTCTCGGATTGACCTGCCTTTTGAATTTTAACCCGGCCCATACTCAACATCCCTTCGCTTAGGTCAACACCGATAATTTTATCGGGATTTAAGCTTAGACCTTCAATGGCCAAATCGGCTGTACCGGTAGCCACATCTAAAATCAATTTAGGATGGTCGTTTTTTAATTTGGCGATGGCCTTTCTTCTCCAGCCTTTATCGATGCCTAAAGAAAGGAAGTGGTTCAGAAAATCATAGCGTTTAGAAATGCTGTCAAACATCTCTTCAACTTGTTGTTTCTTACTTTTTTCTGATGATTGTATGGGCTTGATGACTGTCAATGGTAAATATAACTTAATTTTGCAAAAAAAATCGGCTACAAAGATAAGCCATTAATCCATTTAATATTTAAAAAATGAAAGCTGAATTCAAAGGCTCATACCCTTCAAACGACTTACTGCCTGTTGGCGATTTCCCTGAGTTTGCCTTTATCGGGCGAAGCAATGTTGGAAAAAGTTCACTCATCAACATGTTGTGCGAGCATAAAGACTTGGCCAAAACGTCTTCAAAGCCAGGAAAGACCCAACACATTGCCCGTTTTTTAATTGACGGAAAATGGTATTTAATCGACTTGCCAGGATATGGCTATGCCAAAGTATCCAAGTCCTCAAGAGAAATATTCGGGCAAATGATTCAAGCCTATTTATTGGACCGCGAGATTATGTTTTGTGTTTTTGTATTGATAGATAGCCGACTTGAGCCACAAAAAATTGATTTGGAGTTTATGGAATGGCTTGGACTGAGTGGTATTCCATTTTGCATCGTTTTTACCAAGACCGACAAATTAAAAGCCCGCGACTTGGAACCGAACATTGAAGCGTATAAAATAAAATTGCAAGAAAATTGGGAAGAGTTGCCCCCTATATTTATAAGTTCTGCTGAAGACAAACGGGGTCGAGACGAGATTTTAAGCTTTATTGAGAAGGTTAGAAAAGACAATCAATAAATTCGTTTGAATTTAAATGCCTGATTTTAAGATAATTAAAACAAATTATTTCGCTTAATTCAATTATTTTCATTAAGTTGGTGCAACCAAATTAGAAAAAAGAACGTCTACACTTATAAAAAATATACAGATATGAAAAATCTAAAAAAGATTTACACCGGACTGGCTCTGTCAGCAATCATAATCTTTGCTGCAACCAGTTGCAAAAAAGAAGCAGCTATTGCAATTGACAACTCAGCTCAATACACCGCTGAGGCATTAATCAACGATGCAGATGTTAACTACATTAGTGTCAACTTTACCGAAGGTACTGAAACGACCGAATACAGTTCTGAAAACGAAGGCATGCCCGAAGTTTACACTTTGGTAGAAACCGACATGGACGATGCTGGATTTAAAAGAGGTTTGGAGAAAAGATTTTTCACGTGCCTAAAAAAATTAGATCTAACAGATTCACAAGCCATCCGTCTAAGAAAATCTTTGCGTGCTTATGAAGAGTGCAAAGCGGCTGATATGAAAGCCCACCGCGACGTGTATGCTAAATTATTGGCAAGAACAGAAGCACAAAGAAAAGAATACCTTGCACAATTGGCCAACAAAAAAATAACCAAGGCTGAATATGAAGCAAAAATGAAAGCTTTGAAACAAGAGTTTGAAAACGGTTTAAAGTACATTAAAACCACCTTTGCAAAACGCTTAAACGCTTGCTACGACAAATTCATCAGAGCAATGAAAGAAATTTTAACTGAACGTCAGTGGAAAGCTTTTGTTGACTGCTACAAATAAACCTTAAACACAAAAACACAAGAACCCTTCAAGCAATTGAAGGGTTTTTTTATGCCCTTGAAAGATTTTGTTTTATGGTATCAAAAACTGAATGTAAATTCGAAAACTTTATGAAATACGTATTTATTCTAGCACTTGCTTGTATTGCATCTGCTTCTACATTTAGCAAAAAACCTAAAAACAAAAAGGGAACAGTGGTCGAAACCCTCGCATTGAAAACACCCTTAGACAGTTTTTCTTACGCCTTTGGTTCTTATTCTGGTTCCATGTTAAACGGATTTAAAATTGACAGTGTAAGTTGGAAAATCTTCCAAATGGCTTTTGCGCAGTCGTTAAAAAAAGGAGATTCAGGCATGTTGTTTAACAAAGAACAAGCTGGGAAAATATTAAACACCTACATCACAGAAGCCCAGTATGGCAAAAACAAGGCCGATGGTATTGCCTATATCAACAAACGCAAAGCAGAAGGCGGATTCAACCAAACACCTTCAGGCTTGTTGTACAAAATAACCAAGGCAGGCAATGGCGTCAAAGGTGGCATATTCGACACCGCTATGGTTTACTATTTAGGCAAACACACCTATGGAAAAACATTTGATTCTAACATTGGCAGCGGGCAGCCTTTCAAAACCGCTTTGAGTGGAGGTGCAATTGCTGGTTTCCTTGAAGCCTTATTGCTTATGGATGAAGGCGCCGAAGCAGAAATTATCATTCCATACGATTTGGCCTACGGAAAAGACGGCATGCGCAACCCATATACCGGCGAATCAACCATGGACCCATATTTGACTTTGGTCTTTATTCTAAAGCTCGACCAAGTTATTAAATCAAAATAATCCATACAAAATTCAAGAACATAACTTAACAAAAAAGCAAAACACCGCATTTTAGTTTCACAAAATTATAGTGTATTTTTGCGCCCGATTCAACCATGAAAAAATTAACCCTTATCGCATGTGCAGTCTTTTTATTGGCAGCATGCAACGACAGCAAAACTGGCAAAAAGCCAGCGATGAAAACAGCTAAAGATTCTTTCTCTTATGCATTTGGTGCATACAGCGGAAGCATGTTACACAATTTCAAAATCAAAGACATTGATTGGGAAATTTTCAAAACAGCTTTAGAAGAAGGTCTTAAAAACGGAGATAGCGCTTTGGCTTTAGACCGCACAACCATTGGAAAAGTATTAAACGATTACACCATCGAAGCTCAATTTGGGGCTAACCGCGCCAAAGGTGCTGAGTATATTGCAAAACAAAAAAGCAATGGTTACACCACAACTGCTTCAGGTTTGTTGTTCAAACAAATCAAAACTGGTAATGGCGTAAAACCAAACATCACTGATACAGTATTGGTTCATTATACTGGGAAGTTTGTAGATGGCAAAGTATTCGATTCTAACGAAGGCAAAGAGTCATTCAAAACTGCCCTTAATGCTGGTGCAATCAGAGGTTTCTTAGAAGCTCTAAGCATGATGGAAGAAGGCTCAACTGCAGAAGTTATCATTCCTTGGAACTTGGCTTACGGCTCTGAAGGTCAACGCACCTACAGTGGTGAAATGGCTATTGAGCCATACACCGCTTTAATCTTCACCATCACTTTAGATGGTATCAAAAAATAATTCTAAATAAAATCTTATACAAAAAAATCGACCTCATCGGGTCGATTTTTTTTATGCCTTATTTCTAAGTTTAATATTTGGCAAACTTGCGCACCACAGAAGTATTCAAACTGCTGCGCACCACAATTAAATACACACCCGTCATCCAGGTACTCGGATCCAATTCTATACTTGTGCGGTTAAAGTTATTAAGAAGGCGTTGCTCAACCGTTTTTCCGTACATATTGACCACCTTTACATCGGCATTTCCATATACAAATTCAGGGAACGACAAGTTAATGGTAAACAAACTGAATGGACCCACAGGATTGGGATAAAAATCCATATCAATCCCATCACATACCCCACTTCTAACGGTATTGACACCAAACACATTATAGGATGCACATACGTTGCGGTAGGTAACCCCATTGCAACCACAAACGGGGTTGTAATATTGGTCGTTGCACATAAACATTGGATTGATTCTCCCTGTGTCTACGCAGTTAAACTGCCCATAAACTGGCTTGCCCATTAATCCCAATACCACTATGAACAAGAGCTTGCGCATGTTTTATATTCTGTCGAATCCCAAATAAGGATGCAAACATTCTGGCATTTTAATGCCCGTTTCGTCTTGGTTGTTTTCCAACAAGCAAGCCACGATTCTTGGCAAAGCCAAAGCAGAACCGTTTAAGGTATGCACCAGTTCGTTTTTACCATCTTTGGTTTTGTAACGGCATTTCAAACGGTTGGCTTGGAAGGTTTCGAAGTTAGAAGTAGAACTCACTTCCAACCATTTTTGCTGTGCACCACTCCATGCCTCAAAGTCGTAGGTTAAAGCGCTGGCAAAACCCATATCGCCGCCACATAGACGCAAAATTCTGAATTTCAAACCCAACTTTTGCATCAAACCTTTTACATGTTCCAACATGCCTTCTAAAGCTTCATAGCTGTTTTCCGGTTTTGATATTTGCACAATTTCTACTTTATCAAATTGGTGCAAACGGTTTAATCCACGAACGTGTGAACCATAGCTACCCGCTTCCCTTCTGAAGCAAGGCGTATAACCCACATTTTTAATTGGCAATTCATCCTCGCGCAAAATAACATCGCGGTACATATTGGTAATTGGAACTTCCGCCGTTGGGATCGCATATAAATTGTCTATGGTTGAGTGGTACATTTGACCTTCTTTGTCGGGCAATTGACCGGTACCATATCCACTGGCTTCGTTTACAAAAATTGGCGGTTGCACTTCATAGTAACCCGCTTTTAAAGCTTCATCTAAAAAGAAATTAATTAAAGCCCTTTGCAAGCGCGCTCCTTTGCCGGTGTATACAGGAAAACCAGCTCCAGTAATTTTATTGCCCAATTCAAAGTCAACCAATTTGTATTGGGTGGTTAAATCCCAATGCGGTTTAGCGTCGGCCGGAATCATTGGTTCAGTACCCCATTCGAAAACGGTTTCATTTTCTTCAGGTGTTTTTCCGTACTTCACTTGTTCGCTTGGTGCATTTGGAATCTCATACATTTTTTGTTTGAGTTGTTCTTCCAAATCAGCAAGCTCAGTTTCCAAGGTTTTTATCTGCTCCTTAAGAACACCCGACTCTTCTTTGCGTGCATCTGCCTCCTCCTTCTTACCGGCTTTAAACAAATCGCCAATCTCTTTAGCGGTATTGTTGCTTGCCGCAAGTTTTTGTTCGAGCGAGGTTTGCGAGGCGCGTTTTTGCTCGTCGAGGCGAAGCACTTCATTGATATCAGCACTGCGGTCGTGGCCTCTTTTGGCCAAACGGTCGATAATTTCCTGGGTGTTGTTGCGGATTGCTTGTAAGGTTAACATGTTTTTCTAGTCTGCAAAATTAAGCGAGTACACAAAAAGATAACATCTTTTTTTTCACTTTCTTCAAGAAAAACGATTATTTTTGATGAAATTTTGAATAAAACGGTCATTTATATCGGTTTTGTACTCCTAGTTTTTGGAATATCGTGCATAAACCGCGACGATTTCAAACGCGTACCTGATAAGGTTTGGGGTTACAGACCTGTTTATTTCGATTCAAGTGTCAACATCAACACACTGATTTATTCAACCGCGCCTAAACCGGTTAAAACCTCGGGTAAAATTTATTTGTTCAAAAAATATTTATTTGTGGGTGAACCTGGCGAAGGGGTGCATGTTTTCGACAACACAAACCCAAGCGCACCAGTTCCTTTTTGTTTTATAAATATCCCTTACAATTATGATGTGGCAGTAAAAGACAGCATATTGTATGCCGACACCTACCTTGGCATAGTTGCCATTAACATTGCCAATTTACCGAATGTGAAAGTGTTACAACACATCCGTGGCTCAGTTATAACACCACCTTTACCTGGTGCAGCAAACTTCGCTGGATTTTTTGGGCGAAGCCGCAGCTTCAAAACCTATTTCGAATGCATAGAACCAAGCCGAGGCATCGTGGTTGCATGGATTCAAGACACCCTTAAAAAACCCAAATGTTATCAATAATTTATATGAAAAATTTATTTAAAATTCTATTTGCAGCCATTTTGCTAAGCACATTCTTTTATGCTTGCGATAAAGACAGCAGCGCTATCAGCAGCGGTGAGGTTTCTAACACAGGCCAGGGTGGCTCTTTGGCCAAATTCGCCATACAAGGCAATTACATGTACAAGGTAGAAGGCAGCATGTTAAAAGTGTACGATGTAGCCAATACCAGCAATACTATTTTATTGAGCAGTATAGATTTGCAAAACACAGGCGTTGAGACCATTTTCAGCAATGGGCAGTATTTATTTTTCGGCACTCAAAACGGTATGTTAATTTATGGATTAAGCAAACCTAGTGTACCCAATTACATCAGCACCTACACCCACGTGGTGAGTTGCGATCCGGTGGTGGTTAAAGGCAATACCGCTTATGTTACATTGAGCACGGGCAACCGCTGCAACCGCGGACTAAACCAATTAGAAGCCATAGACATCAGCGATATCAGCAACCCAATACTGTTAAAAGCTTACCAAATGGGTAATCCTATAGGCATGGCAATTGCAGGTAAATATTTGTATTTGTGCGACCAACTGGCAGGCTTTAAAGTATTAGACATTACTGACAACATGAATATTGTGGAAGTTAATAACATTGAAACTTTATTGGCCTATGATGTCATTGCAAGTGGCAACATCCTTACCATTACTTCTACATCTGGTGTTTACCAATACGATTGCAGCGACCCTTTAAACCTTAAATTCTTATCGAAAATAGCAACTCAAAAATGAGGCTAGGTTTCCTTTTTGTTTTATTGTTTAGTCTATCTGCTTATGGGCAAGATTCTTCCAAAACACTGCCTATAATTCCAAAGTCAGGCCCTCCTAATTATAAAATTAAAGTCAACTTATTTGACCAATCCGTTTTTAGTTTGCCCTGCATCAAAGTGCACAATGAGATTTTAGTGGGTGGACAAGCCAGCAGCAATTACAATTATATATCTGCCGATTTGGGTTATAATTATTATTCACAAGATGAACAAGTTGGGGTAAATGGCATCTATACTGGCTTGCGTTTCAACCATTACTTACCGAGCTATGGCTCAGGACTTAAAGCCGTTTCAATAGGCGCATTCTACCAATACACCTCCCTATACGATTACCTAAAAACCGACAAGTTTTACCCTGGCCTTGGCACGTTCAGCGCATATGAAAAAATGCGCTACAACAAACAGCGCTATGGCGCCAATATTGAAATATTAAAACAATATCCGTTGTATGGTCCATTTTTCTTTGAATGGAGTTTAGGTGTAGGAATGATTTTTATGGAAACCAAAACCCCTGAACGGGTTACCCAAAACACTTTTGTAAATGGCGTAAGCTTCAAGAAAAACATTGAACTCCCGTACTTAGGATTTGGGGTGAAGGTAGGTTACCTTTTATACTAGGGTATAGGGGCTAGGGTTTAGGGTATAGTTTTTATTGAATAAACTTTAACTTTTCGTTATCTAATAGTCTAACTTCCAAATTAAGAATAAGCGTATAATTAGGATTTCTTAAATAAAAGAAAACTTATCATGATAATAGATTAAAACTTAAATAAGGTAGTATTACGAATTGATACTAGACCCTAGCCCATAAACCCTAGCAGATTCTTATCCCATCATCATCCTCGCGATCTTCACCACCCAGCTTCTCGGAACAAATCTTCCTGAGTTGGCCATGATGTAGTTCGACAATTTATGGATGGCTACTGCTTTGCCTTTCATCATGCTTGCGTAACCGTACACTGCCACATCTTTAGATGTTGGAAGATTTTTATTTTTAAATAAATTGCTATTTTCCATAGAAGCCGCAACATCAAATCCGCTTTGTGTCGCGCCAGGGCAAAGGGCAGTAATGGTAACACCTTTGTCGCTGACCTCGTTGTTAACTGCCTCTGAAAAACTCAAAACATAGGCCTTGGTTGCGCAGTACACTGCCATTGTTGGACCAGGTTGGAATGAAGCAGTTGACGCCACATTCATTATTCTACCGCTGCATCTTTTTACCATGTCTTGCAAATACAATTTGGTGAATTGGGTAAGGGCAGTGATGTTCAATTCGATCATCTGGTGTTCCTTGTTCCAATTAGTATCGGTAAAAAAACCGTGGTCGCCGAAACCAGCATTATTAATCAAATAATCTACTTGAATATTCTTAGTTTCATTATAAATATCCTGCGCAGCATTGGGCAATGACAAATCTTTTTCTATACAAATTACTTCAACTTTGTATTGGGCTTCAATTTCAGATTTCAAGGCCTCGAGTTTGTCCTTGCTACGGGCAACAAGAATCAAATCACCTCCTTTTGAAGCGTGAACTCTTGCCAATTCGAGACCGATTCCGTTGGATGCGCCGGTGATTAATGCGGTATTTTTCATGGGGATATTTGAGTGGTATAATTGGGGCGAAATTAGGGGAAAAAGGGTCTAGGGTTTAGGGGATAGGGGATAGTGTTTTTAAAATTTCGATAGAATGGGCATATACTCGTTCTAAAGTATTTTAATGTTTAGTTATGTAATCCTGTTAACTAACTATAATTGATGTAAAAATCAAACTATACGCTATCCCGATAGCCATCGGGACCCTAGCCCCTTTCCTTTTCCCCTAAAAATCCCTACTTTTGAAATCCAATATCCAAGTAATGAAACAATACCTTCCATTATTTTTACTTTGCATCATTGCCGCTTGCAATTCATCCGAGAAGAAAGATGCCACAAAACAAAAATCCATCACCCGCGATTTTCAGGTTGACTTGAATGCACTTCTTCCAAGTGGTGAGTTTACCGCAGATATAATGGATAAAATAAAAATGTCACCACGCGGCAAGGAATTGCAAGACAAATTTATGGCCGCTATGAAAGCCGATCCAGAATGGTTTTTGCAGCAACAGCGGATTGTTGAAAAAACAGGCAAAGAGCCTCCTTACGATGCGCATTTGGGCATGAGTGAAAACGAATGGAACGAATACCAAAGTATCTTGAACAATGTTGAAAATATGGAAGCGGAAGCTTCGGGAAGCGAATCAATTTTAATTAGCAATGTTGGCGGCATCATAAGGTTTAAATCTACAGGCAAATTAGAATACCTCAATTTTGTGAGTATAGACATTGGCAAAAAAGAAGTTTATATGTTCGACCATATCTTAAGTTTACTTGATACCATTTGCGTAAAGACCGAAAAAAATGTTTTCAAAACTGCATGGCGTGGTTATGAATTTCAATACACAGACGACAAAAACAGAGCCCTGCCAAAAGACAAAAAAGAGCTGGACAATATCAGCATGAAATTATTTAGCTTCACTCTTGGATTATTCCCAGAATCGGGCAAGACCTATATCGAAATCGCTGGCTCGGAAATCGAAAAAGGCAAAGACATTGTAAAGTTTAAGGTTCCGTTTGTGATTAGGAAGTAGGGAGTACAAGGGTCTAGGGGATAGTGGAAAATTGTATTCCCTAAAAAAACTTACCGAACATCTTGCCCATTGGCGAGTTGATCATTTTTAAAAGGTTTTTGTCTATGCCCAAGAAATTGCAAATGCCATCCAAATCTTTGCTTTCAGATGAGCTTTGATAGGCCGTCACGATTTGGTCGACCAAATAGCTTGAGGCATAATCAGCTACTTCCTCCGATTGTTCTGCCACCAAAAGCCCTTTGCTTACAAAGTCGTTTTTCAATTGATTTTTTACCACCGTCTGAAAGCCTGAGCCTTCAAATGTTTTCTGCTTCAATAAAATTTCTTCTATCTCTTTGCTGCCATTTTTCATCACGAATTGTTTGATGCATTCGGTCAATCCATTTTGCCCTGTTACCACCAAACTGTTTACTTTATCAGTATCCAAAGAAAACGTGTTGCCAATGTTTGACTTTAAGCCCTCTCCTATTTTTTCTATTAATTGTTTGTTCATTCTTTTTAACTAAAAACCAAGCAAATTGGGCCATTTAAAGGTGCAGAATAATTAACCCATTAAAATCAATTCGCATTGTTTTCAAATTTACAATTTATATTCAAATCAGTGCAATAAATTAGTAAACTTCTCTATCAAATCTAAACCCGTTTGCGGACGCAATAAAATTGGGAATACAAAACCAAACAAGGCGCCGAAAAAGTGCGCATTGTGGCCAATATTGTCCATCTTTTTTTTGCCCATATAGTACTCGTAAAACAGGTACAAGATTCCAAAAAGCCAAGCGGGAATTTTGATTACATAATACAAATAAATGCTGCTAAATGGATTGTAAACAATGTACGCAAATATAACCGCGGCAACTGCACCCGATGCACCAAGGGCTGAGTATGCATAATTGTTTTGGTGTCGGTAATAATCGTACATGCCACTCATCACCAAGGCGCTGATGTAAAAAACAACAAACAAAATCCCTAATTCATTACCTGTGATGAGGTTAAATTCATTTTCTA
Source organism: Bacteroidia bacterium (assembly GCA_044341025.1). Taxonomy (GTDB): domain Bacteria; phylum Bacteroidota; class Bacteroidia; order NS11-12g; family UBA955; genus JABMMZ01. The sequence goes on from JBIISM010000015.1 coordinate 43,076, forward strand.
CATAGCCAGCAAAAAAATAAAACGACAACATATTTACAATTAAGTGGGTGTAATCGGCATGTATAAATCCATTGCTCACCCAACGCCACCACTCGTTGTTCTTCTTCATCAAATAGGGGCGAAACAAGGCCTTTTCAAAAAAGCTATGGTTCTGAAAAGCGGCCATTGATGCCAATACGGTAACTATAATTATTATTATACTCATTTGATTTTTTTATATCACAAAGAAAGAATTAATTTGCCACAAGTGAAAAAGATTTTATTGTTGAGCGATACCCACTCTTGTGTCGAAAAAGATATATTAAAATATTTCGATGCCGCCGATGAACTTTGGCATGCCGGCGATTGGGGGAATGCAGCGCTTAGCGATCTGATGGAGAAGACCGGCAAACCTATACGTTCAGTATATGGGAACATAGATGGTCAAGACATCAGACAACGCTATCCACTTATCAATCAATTCGAATGCGAGGGCATTAAAGTTTACATGACCCACATTGGAGGGTATCCTGGCAAATACAGTCCTGGCATTGCAGGTCAAATTCGTCAGATGCAAGCCGATTTATTTATCGCCGGACACAGCCACATATTGCGTGTGATGCGCGATGCAGCCTCTAGTAACAACATGTTGTTTATGAATCCAGGCGCAGCAGGAAGACATGGATTTCATGTTATGCGCACCATGTTAACTTTTGATATCCATCAAGGCAAAATTAGCAATGTCGCAGTTATAGAATTGGGGAAAAGAACGGCAGGGATTTTGCCTGATTTACAATAAATTTGACACTTCTTAGTTTATACTTCTGAATTCACCATGTTAAGAAAAATACAATTCCTTTTGCTCAGCTTTACCCTTTGCGCTTGCGCAGTGGCTCAAAAAAAATCTGAAAAAGAAAATCCGGTCGACAAATACGCAGACGAGGCTTATCTGGAGTCTATCAAACCAGGCGGCAGCAAACAAAAGGCCATAGAAATTTGCATGAAAGGTCTGAAGAAAGACAGCACCTATGCAAAATTGTGGGAGTACAAAGGCCAAATTGAATACGACATCAAAGATTTCAAAATGGCCCTTAAGTCGTTTCAGAAAGTTCAATTATTAGAACCAGACAACAAAAGTATTTACTTTTCAATAGGCCGCTGCCAACGCATGTTGATGCAATTTGATGAAGCTAAAACTTCATTAAACATTTACTTAAATGCGAAGATAAGACGCAGCGCCAATTACGAACAAGAAGCAAAACTAACCCTTAAAAATTTAGACATACTCAAATCGCTTTACGCCAACCCCGTTGAATTTAAGCCTCAAAACTTAGGCCCAAACGTAAACACCGCTGGGGGTGAATATTGGCCAGGATTAACTCTAGATGGCAAATACTTTTACTTCACGCGCATGTTGAGTAAAAACGAGCGCTACTTCGAAGACTTTTACCGCAGTGAAGTAAACGACTCAATATTCGGACCTTGTATGCGTTTACCCGAGCCGGTTAATACAGCGGGCAACGAAGGCACCATTTCTATAACAGCCGATGGCAAGAACATATTTTATTCAGCAAAAGACAGAACCGATGAACGCGGTTTACCCATTGGACTGGGCGGATTCGACATTTACCTTTCAAGTTATTACATGGGTCAATGGTCGAAACCCGTTAACATAGGTCCACCCATCAACTCCGGCAGTTGGGATGCACAGCCGTCTGTGAGCCCCGATGGCTTAACCCTATATTTTTCGAGCGACAGACCAGGTGGATTCGGTGGCGCTGACATTTATATGTCAACATTTAAAGATGGGCGTTTTCAAGCGCCTGTCAACTTAGGCCCTGAAATCAATACCGCAGGCGAAGAGCAATCGCCTTTTATTCACTACGACAACCAAACCTTGTACTTCAGCTCTGAAGGCCATCCAGGTGTTGGTGGCGGCGACATATTCATTACTAAGAAAAATGCAGCTGGAAAATTTGGCCCGCCATTAAACATTGGTTACCCAATCAACTCAGAAAAAGACGAACTCGGTTTTATTGTCGATCGCTTGGGTAAGTTTGGATACCTGAGTTCTGAACGCCCAGGTGGATATGGCGGCTTAGATATTTACAAGTTCGAATTGCCTGAAAGTTTAAAACCCGAGCCAGTTAGTTATGTTTCAGGTGTGGTATTTGACGCGATCACATTGGAGAAAATCGAATCAGAAATTGAACTTACCGACTTGGCTACTGGTCAAGTAATCATAAAAACCAAGAGTCAAAAAGGCAGTGGCGCATTTTTTATGGTATTAAAATCGAACCGCAATTATATGTTGACCATCGACCAAACCAATTACTTGTTTTACTCCGCCAACTTTGCATTGAAAGAACACAGCGGATTGGAACCATACAAATTGGAGGTCCCACTTAAAAAACCAGCCACCGACATCGAGGTTGTGTTGAGCAATGTGTTTTTTGATGTAGACAAATTTGAGATTAAAGCCGAATCTAAATTGGAATTGGACAAATTGGTTTTCCTATTGAAAAAATTCCCTTTCATGAAAATTGAAATCGGTGGACACACAGACAATACAGGCGACAAGGCGCGCAACAAAGCCTTATCACAAAGCAGAGCCAAGGCTGTAAAAGACTATTTGGTGAGCAAAGGTGTTGATGCAACAAGACTTTCGGCTATAGGCTATGGCGACACCAAGCCAGTGGCTGACAACAAAACCGAAGAAGGCCGCGCGAAGAATAGAAGGACGGTGTTTAAGGTTTTGAGCGTTCAATAACTAGGTTATAGTTTGTGTTTGACAATTTCAATTTTATGCGTTTGATTAAAATATGCACCTGGGTCTTTTTAATTTTATATTGGATATTGATCTTGTACCATTATCCAAACTTACCTGAGCAAATCCCCACCCATTTCAACATCATGGGTGAAGCCGATGCGCTAGGGTCAAAATCGAACATCTTCCTTTTGCCTGCCATTGCCACTGCAATCGTTCTGGGCATGGGTTCCACCAAACGCATAAAGGTTGATAAAAGCGCTAGGCAAGAACCTTCATACACAAACGCTATGCGCATGGCTATTATCTTGCATTGCACCTTGGTCTTTTTATTTGCTGGCATCAGTTACCAAAGCATACAAATTGCTTTTCAAAAAAGCAGTTCTCTGGGTATGTTTTTCCTTCCAATGAGTTTGGTTGTCATATTTATTCCGATGGGATATTTTATGTGGAAGATATTTAGAGGGGCATAAGCTCTTTTTTAATTCATTATAGAAATAGACCTAAACACTTAAAACAAATGACTGGCTGGGAGATCGATCGATTATTATTCGGATTAACAGACCCGAAAAAAGATATATTGAAGGTACATCTGCCTCAAAAGAATTAAAACCAGCCCATAACAGCACCTGCAAAAAAATGGCGGTTCAGTGCTCCGCAGACACATTTACCAATAATGTATTAATTTTATATGGCATTGGTGAGCCCTTTGGGGATGTGGTTAATCAAAGTTTGGTTCACCGCATCAACATTTGTGGTGAAAATCGCCACCTTAGCCAAGCCCGAAAACGTTATGGGCAAGTTTATGTAACGACAACCAAACGGTAACAAAAATAGAATAGAACCACCAAAGGCCAACTTTGTTAGTTTTTAAAAAATATTTTGTAATATTGAAAAACAAAAGTGGAGTCCAGAACCCACTCAAATAAACGGGGCATATTCCGAAAAGCCTTATGAGTAGGAATAAAATTTAACACTGAATCAAAATGGCAAAATGTAAAAATTGTGATTATCCTTACGCTTCAGGCGCTAAGTGCTACAACTGTGGAAGTGATAATCCAAGCGGATCCTCAAGTCTTGGTGGTATTGTTGTGTTCATTATTATTTGCATTGTTTTAGCAAAAGCATGTGGCTGATTTTTATGAATATCGGTCCAAAATGTTCAGACCTAAACGATAGAAGAAATACTGTAGGGTGTTTATGTGGTCAAATTATAAATTTCTTTATCGAAAAAATAAATAAAACCAACCCATAACAGCACCTACAAGAAATTGGCGGTTCAGTGGTTAATTGAACATTTGTTCTTCGTATCAAGTGCATTGCTGGCAGACAGTTTTGTGCTTCGAAATCGCCAACTTCTTGTAGCTGCAAAACGTTATGGGCAAGTTAAAAACTAAATAGCGGTGAAATCCGGCTGTCCACTTATTGCGACAGCATAGGACAATAAAAAAGTGGAGTCCAGAACCCACTTTAAAAAACGGGGCGAAACCGAAAAGCCTGACGAGTAGGAGAATTTAATACTTATTTTATGCACAATACAATTAAGCATCCGAATGGACAGATTGCCTGGTTAGGCGATGAATATGAACACGCTGGCTCAGCTAAACACATGAATGGTCAACTTGCTTATCTTGGACCAACCTATGAGCATGCGGGTTCTGCTAAATGGGATAATGGTCAACTTGCTTATCTTGGACCAACTTATGAGCATGCGGGTTCTGCTAAATGGGATAATGGTCAACTTGCTTATCTTGGACCAACTTATGAAAATGAAGGAAGGGCTTATCATAGAAATGGACAAATTTTAAGCACAGATGGATCTGGCTTAGAAATGGAAATTGGGCCCGGTATTAGAATATTTGTAGATAGAGATGGACTACAAGTGTTCGTATATGGGCAAAGAGTTGTTTACTAATCCTGTTGATAAAATTCAATCTTTAAATTTTGAACAATAACATCTAACTAAACCTAAATAATAAAAAAGATGGCAACACCTGACGAAGTATATGACTCAATGTGCGAATTAGCACAAGAACTCATTGATAAAATGGAAAAGGAATCAATTACATTGAGCCAAGACCAATTTAATGAGCTTCAGAGAAAAGTTGACAAAATCCATAAACACATGGAAAAATATAGTAAGCAATTTAGAACATAATATTAAATCAATGGCAGCTAAAACAATTAAAAAAGACGGAACTTATGACAACCGCACCAAAGAAGGAAGACAGTCAAAAGGTAAGACTCTTCAGCCTAAAAAGACTGAACAACAAATGGAGAAAGCATTAAAAGCTAAGAATAAACCCGGGAAATAAAGATAACCAGCCAATAACCGCACCTACCCGCAAGTGGGGCGGTTGTGGGTTATTTTAAGTTTTGTGCTTTTAATAAACTTTTGTGCTAAATTGAAAGTGAAGTGTTTCGAAAGCCCCACCTTCGGGTAGCTGCAAAACGTTATGGGCAAGTTTAAAAGACGACAATCAAACGTTCAACGGCAGACAAGAAGGCCGCCAAAGAACAACTTTGATAGTTATTAAAAATTATTTTGTAATGTTGCTAAACAAAGTGGAGACAGATCCCACTATAAAAAACAGGGCGAATTCCGAAAAGCCAAATGAGTAGGAACAAAATTTAAATTAAAAGAAAATGAAAAATTTAGTATTTATTTCAGGAGCATTATTTTCTAGTTTGACACTGCTAGGGGGGCTTTTTAAAATTCAACATTGGCCAGGCGCTTCAATTTTACTCGTTCTTGGCCTTGCAGGTTTCGCAGTAATTTTTATTCCTTCTTTCGCAAAATACAAATACGACAAGGACAAATAAGACTCTTTCAAACAAGGTATTATTTAAGCGGTCGAACTTTATAAGCATGTGAGTTTGACCGTTTTTTAACTTTATTTTTGCGAGTTAGACAAGAAAACCAGCCCATAACAGCACCTACAAGAAATTGGCGGTTCAGTGGTTAATTGAAGCTTTACTCATGAATAATTGTTTTTATAAGGTATTCGTGAGCCCTTCGGGGGTGTGCTTCGTATCAAGTTCAGTGCTGGCAGACAGTTTTCGTCTCCGAAATCGCCAACTTCTTGTAGCTGCAAAATGTTATGGGCAAGTTTAAGAAACGACACAACGGAATGACACAGACAAGAGAACCACCGACTTTTGACACATCTTGAAGCAATAAACTTTGGACAAGAAATAATTTAAAATAAAAGTGGAGTACAGAACCACTATAAAAACGTGGCGACACCGAAAAGCCTTACGAGTAGGGAAATTAAATTCTTAATAATGAAAAAAATAACATTGACTTTAACAGCGATACTAATCGCAATTTCCTCTTTTGCAGGGGACATTTTAACATTGAATAACGAAATGGTCTTTGAAGGAAAAGTAACAAAAATCAAAGACTGTGCTGTTGTTTTTAAAGCAGATGGCAAAAAGTTTATCGTTCCATCTTCAGAAATATTTTCCGTTCAATTTGAAAATACAGAAGACAAGGTTTACACGGAATATATGCAAATGGCTGACGGAGACCCAAACAAATGTTTAAGCGGTAGACTTGATGCTGAAAACTATCACGGAAAAAAAGGTGGACATTTCGTTTTAGGTGTACTGTTCGGTCCATTTGCAATGATTGGAACTGCTTTGGCAAACCCGACACCTGAAAAAGGTAAACAGACCTATATGATGTCAAAAAACAAAGACCAATTTAGTGACCCAGAATATTTAAGCTGTTACAAGAAAAAAGCAAAAGGACAACTTATTGGAATGGAAGCATTGGGTTGGGGTGCTTGGATATTACTACTTTTAGTTTTATAGCCTGAAAGAAAAGAAAACCAGCCCATAACATTGTATATGCGACAATTGCGGGGTTTTGTGGTAAATTGAAACTTTGTGTAAGTAATAAACATTTGTGCAAACTTGAAATTTCGTGCCTTGAAATCCCGCAACTACGCATATACTTGACCGTTATATGCAACCCTTAAAGAGGAATTAAACTAATAAAAGAAAAACAAGTCCAAAGAAATAAATAGACATGAAAAAAATATTTTTACAATTCATTTTGTTGATTTCACTATCCAATTTGGCTTTTGCTCAAACAAATATTTATGACAGTATTTTTGTTG
>JBIISM010000005.1:0-154284 GCA_044341025.1 Bacteroidia bacterium
CCGATATCATATTATAGAGATGGCGCAGTATATTTAACGGCAATAGATGTTATAATGCAATCAAAATCTTTATATGGAGATCGATTAGGCTATTTTGAGAACAAAGATGAAGAGTATGTTAATATTGATACACTAGATGATTGGGAAAAAGCAGAGAAAATGGTTTTAAATTTTAAATAATATGTCTTTGTATTATATAAAAAAAATAGATTTTTTGAGGGCATTATCTATTTTAATCGTGTTGCTTTCGCATTGGATTCATGATTGTAATGTCAAGGAATTATTATTCTTGGATAATAAAGGTGTATATGGTGTAAATTTGTTTTTCGTTATATCAGGATTTTTAATAACAAGGAATTTAATTTTTTCATTTAAAATAAATTCATTCAAGAAATCACTTATTGATTTTTTTAAAAAAAGACTATTAAGGCTACTTCCAGCCTACTATTTATTACTGTTCACACTATTTATCTTACAATATGTTTTAGGTTTTTGGGTTGTAAATAATTATACAGATTATTTATGGTTTATATTTTATATTCCAAATTTTTATATTTATTTCTACGGTTGGAATTATCCTAGTTTGAATCAAGCATGGTCATTAGCAGTTGAAGAACAATTTTATTTGATTTGGCCATTTATTGTTTATTTCTTTAAGAAGCACTTAAAAATTGTATTTGTAATTTTGATTTTATTTGGTTTTGTTTTTACATACTATTTTGATTATCAAGCAGGATTATTTCCAATATCCAATTTTGTATACTTAGCCGGGGGTGGATTGCTGTCTTTATTTGAAAATAAACTTAGCTTAAAGAAGTCAATTGTTATTTTATGTTGCTTAATTCCAGTATTAATATTTTTAGATTTAGGATTAATTATTAATAGTATAGTCTGGACATTATTTTATGTGACACTTATTAATATTTTTTGTTTTGACTTTCTGGGTATTTATGATTTGGTTTTTAGTAATTCTAAAATATTATATATAGGAAAAATAAGTTATGGCATCTACCTTTATCATCGTTTTTTGCCACATTTTATTCATTCCATTCTACAAAAATTTAACATAATAATTGATGATCGACTTGTATTTATTTCTTTGTTTATTATAGTATTTTTAATAGCGCATTTATCATATAAATACTATGAATCATATTTTCTTCGAATAAAAAACAGAATATAATTTTTTAAATAAGCAATCTAAAACTAGGCTCAAGAAATGATTGCATGCGAATTACTTACTAAAAACTAAAACTATGCTTATTGCCAAAAACATTTTAACCCACGATTATTATCTTAAAGTTAGACAGAAAGGTGTAAATATCTTTTTGTACAACGAAATTGATTTTATCCCAGCTCCTAAGGAAGAAGACAATGAAATTTTCTTTAATTGTTCCTCGCAGAGAGTTGAGAGCACTTGGTACACATGGGAAGTCAATGATAAATTAATCCAGGATTTTAAAATTAGATTTCCCAATTTTTTTAATATCAATGGTTATGATTTAACATTAGCCATTCAAAAAGCAATGTATTGGTCTAATATTAAAACGGGCTTTTTGTGGTATAGTATAAAAAATTATTATCCTCATACAAAGGTGTATTATGCTGAAGAAATGCATCCATCAAGTAAACTGGGCGCAATAAGTAGGTATTTAAGTGTATTTAGATTGCACTCTAATTTCAAACTTGGACATACTCAATCTATTGATTCAAATAAAATAGCGATTCACTTAAGAAATGATTTTCAATTAGGCTTTTATTTACAGTTGATCGATAAGACTAAAAATGATGACAATTTCAAAGTTTTTATTGATTCCAATGTAGATGAAATTTATTTAAAGGAGTTGGGGCTAAATACATTGAATGTGATAAAAATTTCAGGAATAGCTGCTCAAATACCTCTATTTAATCCATTGAAAATTAGTAAGGAGTATAGTTTTGTTTTAAATATTATTTTGATGTATTGGCATGAATTTAGCGAACAAATTGAAACAGCTGAAAGTATGCTCCATAATGGCCTAAAAGCAATTTTAATTAATGAAGGAGAAAATGGCATTTACGGTGCTATAGTTTCTGAGGTATTTAAGAAAAATGGTGTAAAAGTATATAACACCATGAATGGTGTAAAATCTGGCGAAGCCCAAGATACGTATGTTAATTTTGATTATTGGTTTGTTTGGGATCAACAAATGAAACAAATGCTTGTCGATGCAAATAAATTACCGGAACATAAATTAATAGTAAGTGGTCATTTAATTGAAGATTTGATAAGCAATTATCAATACCATAATTCATTAAATTTAGATTTAAAATTTCTAGAAGATAAAAAAGTAATTTCTATATATACGGCTAAAGGCAAACGTTATGCAAAGTTAGCATCAATGAAGTTTCTTTTTGAATTATTAGAAGAAGATGAATCATTGGCCCTAATTATAAGACCGCATCCTGCCGAAAAGCCTGAGGATTTTATTTTACCGGTTAAAAATTTGGACAGAATTTATTTCGCATCCTATAATTCAATAAATTTAAATAGCAGTCTTCATGATTTACTTTTAATGTCCGATTTGGCAATCGTTTTTGGTTCAACTGTTGCATTGGATGCTAAGTGGATGGGTGTGCCATGTATTAGTTTTGAAATTAGAGAAAAGTCACTTATTTATTGCGCAGACAATGATAAAATCAAACATGTTAGCACAATAGAAGATTTTAAAACACTTGTCAAGTCATCATTAACTAAAAAAGTAAAAAATATTGAAGAAACTAAAGCTTCTGTTTCTGATTTTATATTAGAAGAAATAGTTAGGAATAATTAACAATATGAAAATTTGGGAACATAAATATCCTCAAAGTATATGGGCAAGTGAAATTGTCAAACTACTAAAATCTAATCCAGATTATTCAGTAGGAACAATTGTGGACGCACCCTGCGGAAATGGCATTATTGGCAATTTGGTTTCTAAAGAATTAGATAATCCTAGAATTTTATTGTTAGATAATGACACCTCATTGTCAAAATCGCCTTATGTTATAAATGAGAAAATAAACTATAGAATAGAAGACATTTTTGAATTTCAAATCGAAGGGAATGATAACACTTGGTTGTTAATTAATTCATTATATTGTTTACCAAATTCTGACAAATTAATTTCAGGTGTAAAAGATAAATTTAAATATGTTATTGCTGTTTTCCCAGATGTAAAAAGTGCGAATTATAAATACTTCATTAAGAAAAATCCAAATTTTTCGAATCCATCCGCTATAGATATTGTATCAACCATTAACTTGTTTAAAAAACATGGGTATGATTTAGAATCAAAATCAAATAACACCAAGGTGCCATTTCATAAATGGAATGTTTTTTTTGATGCGATTAAACTTCCTTTTATGTTAAAAAATATAATTTATTTAACTTCTGATAATTTATTGTTTTTTTTATCTGGCCATTATACGATAATTGCATTCAAGCGCAGTGAATAAAATAATTTTATCTTTCGACTATGAAATTTATTTTGATGGCAGTAACCATTTAGAAGCACTATTGGAAAACACCTATAAAATTCTTGCAAGTGCTCGACAAAACAAATCTAAATTGGTGTTTTTTATTGATGTTTTTTATCTAATTAAATTGGAAGAAAATGGATTATTCCTTCACTTTAATAAATTAAAAGATCAAATTAACAATATAATAAAAGATGGCCATGAACTTCAATACCATCTCCACCCGCATTGGATTAATGCTCAATTTAACAAAGAAAATGACCATTGGAAATATGATCAGTTAGAATATTCACTATCTGATATTATTAAAATTTATGGAAAATCCTTTGCCTTCGATAAGTTTAAATTGGGTGTAGATAGAATGAAAGAGTGGTTTAATTATGAGCCTTTAGCTTATAGGGCAGGGGGTTTATCAATAGATCAAAATCAGGAAGATTTAATAGAGTTATTGATCCAAAATAAATTTGAATTTGATTCAAGTGTAATGCCTGGATTATATTTACAAGGCAAATTTTTAAACATTGACCATAGATCAGCGCCTAAAAAAGAAATTTGGGATATAGGGGATAGTTTTTTAAATGAATCTAAAAATCCAAATTCAATTTTAAAGGAAGTACCCATCATGACTCTAAATAGCAATGAAATTCCTTTAGTAAATAGAATAATAACAAGCATTAAATATAGAACTTTATCTGCATTAAGCGCTAAGGACGATAGTGTAATTGAAAATATTGGAAATCCTTTTGATTTGGGAATCAATCAATCAATACATCCAAATAGTATAACTTTCGATAAATCTAAATCGGCGGATACTTTGCTTTTAAAGCATTTCACTAAGTATTTTTTTAAGAAGAATTCAAATTTGATGTGCATTCTTTCCCATCCAAAGAGCTTTTTAAACCAATCTTTTGATGTATTTAGCGTCTACTTGAAATGGATAGACAAAAACAAAAATAATTACGTTTTATCAGGATTTTCAGACATCGTAAGCAGTGAAAAATAGTTTTCTTTTTGTTGCATATCAGTTTCCACCTATGGGTGGTCCTGGCGTGCAAAGGAGTTATAATTTTGTTAAAGAACTTAGCAATCAAGGATATTCTCCGATTGTATTAACAATTAGAGAATCAGAAATTGATGCAGCTAATTATCAAAAAGATTGGTCTTTAATAGACCAAATCCCAAAGGGTATTAAAATTGTACGAATAGACTCAGGTCAAAATTTTACTTTGGTAAAGCGTTTAATGAAATGGAGAGTTTACCGCTTATTTTGGTATTTCTTTTATCCTTTTTTTTGGGAAAAAATGGCGAATTGGCCATTTGTAGCCTATAAGCACGCTAAAAAGTTAATTATTGAAAACAATCTCGATTTAGTCTACACCAGCTCTGGTCCATTCTCTTCGCTTATCTTAGGATATTTGCTTAAAAAAAGATTAAAGGTAAAATGGGTTGCAGATTTAAGAGATCCGTATACTGATGCTTATTCATGGGCATTTCCTTCAAAAATACATTGGAGGGTTTCGAGACTATGTGAAAAGTGGATATTATCTAAGGCCGATCAGCTCATAGTAAATACACCTGAGGTAAAGAAATTGTTTATTAAAAGAAATATTTTACCAGCGTCTAAAATTAATGTCATTACCAATGGATATTAGTAAACCTTTAAAGATTGCTTATTCTGGAAGTTTGGATGCAAAGCACCCAAGTAAATCAAAAGGGTTTTTTAGACAAGTCAAAAATTTATTTTGGACATACAAACACGACGCGGTTGATCCTTCATCGCGAAGTGCTTATTTTTTGATTAAAGCCATAGGCGTATTAAAACGCGATTTCAATATCACACCAGATGAAATACAAATTGAACTGTGGGGGAATATTCATTCTTTGAATAAGGAACATATAATAGAAGCGGGCGTAAGCGAATTTTTTTACATTGATTCGTATTTACCTAAGGATGAATCTTTAAAAAGATTAAGTCAGGCAGATGTACTTTTTTTACCTCTCGAAAAATCAAATATTAAAGGTCAAGGCACTTTGTTTATTCCAGGTAAATTATTCGAATATTTGAGTACAAGAAAGCCAATTTTGGCGCTTTGTGAACCTTCAGATTGCAGAGACATTATAGAAAATTCTGGTTTGGGTATTTGTATTGAACCAGACAATCCTGAATTAATAGCAAATGTTTTATTCCCATTAATTAAAAATAAGATGCTCTTATCAGGACTTATCGCAAATGAAGAATTTATCGAAACTTTTGCTTTTAAAAATAAAACCTTGGAGCTTATATCTGTTTTAAATAAAGCTAGCGTCAACTGAAATTGACAAGCTTGTTTTAGTCGTGGATAGGATGTAAAATTTAAGAATTAATCTCGATTCAATTAGTTGTTAATAAAACAGATGTTAATCAATCTATAAAATTTAATATATATTATTTTGCAAATAGAAAATAATTCCAATAGCATGCAACATCTTTTAGATGAAAGTCCTTATATAAAAGAAATTTTAGCTCTGGAAAAAAAGTTTCCTAACCGCAGGGAATTTCATAAAAATGCAGAGCATTTGCTTACTAAAATGGGTGCTGATGATGAATTTTTAAAATTGGTTGTTAAACGAAATTTTGAAGACCCGGGTTACTTAAAACAAGAATGGAGTTTATACAATATCCCTTTCTTTTATATATACGAAACGGCAGACTTCTACTTAAAGATTCACTTTTTTCCAAGTATGAAGAACTATGTTGCCGGAACAGCTGCACATTGTATCCATCACCATAACAATTACATCTTAACCACAGCGGCTATTTTTGGTTCAGGTTATGAAACTTTACTATTCGAAAAGAATGTTGCTAATACCCCGGATAATTTAGATGCTAAACTAAAAATAAATAAACACTTTACCCAAAAAGAATACCCCATTCATTGTATAGATGCATGGGAGCCTCATTTGGTTTTTAATCCTGAGAAATTTTCTGCCACCTTACAGCTTTGGACACCAGATCAAAAAAGAGTAACAGATAATTTAAAGGTTAATCCAATTTTAAAGGCCATTAAAAATCCATTAAGAAAATTAATTTATGTTTTAGGCATGGAAAAGCAATTTGGTATTGCTTCTAAAAAAACATACCAATGGTATCCAATAGGAAATCAGTTTAAAGCTATTGAGGAGAACGACTATTTTGAACCTACAAGAAAAGCTGTTGGACCTGAAATCGATGCCTACAGCATGCAAACTGTTTTTTACTTTCTTCAAAATAGAAATTTAATTGACGCAGATTTTCTTAAATATTTTTTAAATAAAGATACCACACCTTTGTATTACAAAACATTCTTAAACGATGTTTTAAATGGCGTTATAATTGAAGAGACTTTCTGCAAAGAATCAATTAATATACCTGCAAAAACATATACGATTAATGATGTTTTTATTGCTTCAAAATTTACCTAAACGGCACTGGCACTAAATCATGCGCATTATTTATTACTCTCCACATCCAACCCATGATATTGTAAGCGAAGTTGGATATGCAACCCATCAAAGGGAGGTCATACTGGCACTTAGGAATTTAGGACATGAAGTATTTCCTGTTATAATGGGCGGCACCGAAGAAGCCAATTTAAATACTCTAGCTTCCGATGTCTATAAAATTCCATTATACAAAAGATTAATAAAACGCATTGTTCCACGATTTATTTGGACGTCTTTGAATAACTATAAATTGATTCGACATGATCTTAAAGCAGGGAAAATTTTAGAAGAAAATATTTTAAAGATTCAGCCTGATTTGATTTATGAACGATCAGAGTATCTTCAGGATTCGGGCGCTATACTCGCCAATAAATATAAAATCAAATACTTCATTGAAGTAAATGCCCCATTTGTAGAAGAAATGAATGTCTTTGAGGGGTACTCATTTTACCATAATAAAGCGCATGCAATCGAAAGGTATAAATTAAAATCAGCGAATAAGGTCTTTACAGTTTCATCTGCTTTGAAAGATTTTCTGGTGGATAGATACAATTGTCCTGAAGAAAAAATTATCATTCAACCAAATTGCATAAATTCAGATAAAATTTTTTATGAGAATCTAATTGTTGATCGGTTAAGCAATGAATTCAATTTAAGTTCAACCAAAGTTATTGGATTCGTTGGGTCTATGTTTCCATACCATGGCGTCGATGTGCTTATTAACGCTTTTTCAAAGGTAATTGCGGCGTTTCCAAACACAAAGCTCTTAATTGTCGGTGATGGGATAGTGCTCAATGATTTAAAAAAATTAACACAAAACCTTTCATTAGAGCAATCGGTAATATTTACAGGAAAAGTGCCTCATAAACTGGTTTTTAATTATATACAATTGATGGATGTTTGTGTAATGGCAAAGTCTAATTGGTATGGTTCGCCGGTCAAGATATTTGAATATGGTTTGTTGAAAAAGCCAATTATTGCACCCAATAACGTGCCAGTTAGAGATGTAATGGTAAATATGCATGATGCAATTCTGATTCAAGAAAATGAAACAGATCTTAAAAACGCACTATGTAATTTATTAGAAAATGAAACTCTCGCAGAAAGTTTAGCCATTAATTTTTATAATAAAGTTATGGAAAATTATAAATGGAAAAATGCAGCTGAGAAAATTATTGAATCATGCGCGTAGCTATAATTTCTGATGGCGTTCATCCGTATGTAATCGGCGGAATGCAAAGGCATACGTTTTACCTATGTAAATACCTCAGTTTAGCTGGTGTTAAAGTAACATTATACCATTTTAACAACAGCGACTTAGATATAAAAAAACTAGAAATATTTTCAGAAAAAGAGCGTGAGAATATCGAAAGTATTGTTGTTCCATTCCCAAGTTCAAATAAACTACCAGGGCACTATATTCGAGATTCTTACGCCTATTCATGCCTTATTTATGACAATATAAAACTTAAAATTAATGAATTTGATTTTATATACTCCAAAGGATTTAGCGCATGGAAACTAATTGAAGAGAAATCAAAAGGAAGAATTAATTGCCCTCCTATTGGAGTCAAATTTCATGGCTATGAAATGTTTCAAAGACAAGCCAATATTAAAAGTTTTTTGCATTCCTTAATTTTAAGACAACCAGTAAAATGGATAAGCAACAATGCGGATTTTGTTTTTTCTTATGGTTCCAAAATAACAGAGATAATAAAATCTTTAGGTGTTGTAAATTCCAAAATCATTGAAATACCCGCTGGCATAGAGAGCGATTGGATCACACAACAAACCAAACCAATAAGCAAAGTTAAAAAGTTTGTGTATTTGGGCAGGTATGAAAGGAGAAAGGGTATAGAAGAATTAAATTCAGTTTTAAAAGAACTGATTTTAAAAGAATGCGATTTTGAATTTCATTTTATTGGACCGTTTGAGTCTAATCAAACAATTTCATCATCAAAAGTATTTTACCATGGGTCAATTACCGACAATATGAAGATTAGAGCTATTTTAGACGCTTCTGATTGCCTGGTTTGTCCAAGTTGGAGTGAAGGGATGCCCAATGTAATTTTGGAGGCCATGGCCGGCTCTTGCGCGATAATTGCTTCTGATGTTGGCGCTGTTTCAATTGAAGTTGATCATAGCAATGGAATTTTGATAGAACCAGGGAATAAAAAGCAGTTAAAAAATGCATTGCTCAAATTTCTAGCCTTAGACAATCATACAATTGCCAAAATGCAAAAAGCTTCTCTGCAAAAAATTATTAATCAATTTGAATATTCGATTATAATCAAAGAAGTTGTTTCAAAAATAAAAAATACTATAAACTAAAATGATAAAAAGAATAGCCCAATTAAATTTACATGTTCTAATTGTATATGTATTACTTGCCTTTCCAATGTTTTACTTCGCCTATAAATTTGGCGTTTTATTGCAAGGGTATAAAGATGCAGAATCTTATTTGAAGCTTTATGCAGATTTGGGTTCGCCTGATGTGGAGGCACCATTTAACATGCGTTTGGTCAGCGCAAGTATTATACATTTAATGGATAAAATAGGTTTAATGTATCCAACCGAATGTGCAATTGATGCTTATCCTCAGTTTGATAAAGGTTTGTTCTTTAATAATATTTTCTTTAATTTTCTTTGCATTTCACTTACTTCTTTTTCTTTGTTTACGATTTTTAAGAAGTTGGAGTTTAATGTGCTTTTCTCATTCTTGGCCGGTGTATTGTATTTATTGGGGTTTGGCACATTGTTCTATTTGATGATGCCAGGTCCAGATGCGTTCTCTGTATTATTGTTTACTTGGATAGTTTATTTTTATATTCAAAAAAGTGCAGCATTAGTGCCACTGTTTATGTTGCTTATTCTTCAGAGAGAGTATTATTTTTTATCCTTCATGGTAATATCCTTCATGGATTATTTTAAATACAAAAACAAATATTTTGCATTGGTTTTTTTACTAAATATTTTATGTTTTGCTACTTATTTTGCATTGAGAAAAACAATTTTTCACACTTACCATTGGCAACATCAAACCTCGCCAGAGTTCTTAATAAAGACTTTATTTACCAGCGATTTGCAGATTGTACCATTGGTCAAGCAATCTTTGATGACGATGAATGTATATTTGGTTTATATATTCATTCTGATTTACAAAAGGTTTAAAGGAATGGAGATCAATAAATACCATTTATTTATAACTTTATTTTTATTAGCACAGATTACGATATTAAGTTATGCTGCCACATTTGGCACAAACAATGGAAGATACTTTTACTTAAATATTCCTTTATTTCTATACTTTATGATGCTGGAGATGAAGCCATTTTATCCAAGCATATTGGGTTTTGGGGCTAAAGCAGAATCTGCAGAATAGTTTCTGTTCTGTTGCTTACCTTCCTTCATTTTCTTATCAACTATTTTCTTTGTGATGAAATAAATAAAGAAAAACAAGAAGAATCCATTTCCAAAATAATTGCCGGTTCTGATCAATCTTACCAAGAACCATATAAATATACTTTGATTGATTAAAGTATAATCTCTTAATTCGTTATCGTTGTATCCTTTTCTCCAAAGTGCATTTTTGAATAAAAATGTAAAAAACAATCCCAATCCCATTAAACCAGTTTCAGACAGCAATCTTACGAATAGTGAATTTGCATCCGCAGTATTAAATACGCCATACCTAATAACAAAGTCTTTGTCAAAAAACTTGCTAAAGTATTTTTTATAATTTGATTCATGGGTTCCTAGTCCAGTGCCAGTAAGCGGATATTCATTGAATGCTGCTTTTGCGATTATAAAATTAGAATAAAGAGCGAAGCTACTGGTGTTAAGCAATTCGATGTCTTCTTTTTTTGTTGAATTATTAGAAAAGGCCGTAATGGTTTGGGTAAACTTGGTGTTAAACTCCTTCCAATCTTCTTGTATGTTGTTGAAAAGCAAACCAAAAAGTGATATAAATATAGGCAGTAATAGTAGTTTCCAACTTCTTAAGGAAAGGTATTGTTTATTTATTAAGTAAAAAAAGAAAACACCACCTATGCCCAAAATCCCTGCAGATGAAAAGGTAAAGATAAAGCATGTGGCAATAAATGAAAGTAGTAGATAATTGTTGAATTTGCTGTTTACCCTTTCAAAAATTGTTGTTTTGTAAAACACGAAAAACATCGCAGGAATTAAAGCTACAGCCATAAAATAAGGTTCACCCATTAGTCCAAAAATACGGTATAAACCAGAAGAGGTTAGGCGAATTTTTTCGTTAATATGTATGCCAGATAAATTTAAGACTTCTTCCAATAGCCCCTCCGCTGCTATGAAAAATGTAAAGTGAATGTACATCCTGAAGATTTTCTTTACCTCAAAATTATTGTTGGCTATAAAAGTGTAATAGGCTATGGATGTAAAAATAACGCCAAATATTTGTTTTAATACACCAAGCGAAAAAGTATCTTCAATAATACAGATTAATAAGGTGGTAGAAATAAGTGCTGCTATTGAAAGACTAAACCATCGAGGCAGAATGCCACCTGGTGTTTTAGATTTAAAAAAATAGTGAATGTTTAAAATGAATATGATATAGTAAACATAAAAATCAAAAGGAATTTGGTACCGTAAAATAATGAAATCGTCCATAAAAACAGAGGCCACCATGGCCCAACTAAGGAAAGTTTTGTATTTCATGGATTAAATTATCTTTGCAAAGGTAAAAATTTTGCGCGTATTAATTTTATATACTGAATTGGCTGGATATGTTATAGGAAATATTAATCTATTTTTAAAAAACAATCCTACTGCCGAATTAGCGCTTATACATTATCCTGTTAATCCAGAAGCGCCTTTTAAAATTCAAAACTTGCCTAGGACAAGTTTGCTTGAATACAATGAATTAAACAAAGTTAAAATAAGAGATTTGCTTATTGAGTTCAAGCCTGAAATTGTGTTATGCTCAGGCTGGGGAAATAAGTTCTATCTTGAATTAATGAAGATTGTTCCTCTTAACTCTAAGAAAGTTGTATGTTTTGACAATAAATGGAAATCTACTTTCAAACAAAATATATTGGTTTTTTTGTCAAGATTTTTTATTTTAAATAAATTTAATTACGCCTGGGTTCCCGGCAATCCACAAAAGAAGTACGCCTTAAAGTTGGGGTTTAAAAGTGAAAATATTTACACTGGATTATATCCTGCCGACTCACACTTTTTTCTTAAAATTGGAAATAAAAAATTGAACAATCAAGGACCCTATCCTAGAGTTATGCTAAGTGTTGCCAGATATATAGTTCAAAAGGACCTACCGACTCTTTGGCGCGCATTTATCAATGCAAATTCTAAAACCGGGAATAATTGGGTGTTAAAATGTATAGGCTTAGGCGACCAATTTGATTCTCGAATAGAAAACCAGTACATAGAGCATTTAGGCTTTAAACAACCCTCTGAAATGGAAGAATATATTTTAACTTCTGGCGTCTATGTGCTACCAAGTATTGAAGAGCCTTGGGGTGTAGCAGTCCATGAAATGGCATTGAGTGCACTTCCTCTTGTGTTAAGCGAAAAAGTAGGTGCTGCATCTATGTTCTTAAAAGTTGAAAATGGCTTTAGCTTTCCGGCAGGGAATCAAGACAAGTTGGAAGAAATATTGATTGGCATGATGCAAATGGATGATTCACAACTTAAAGAAATGTCAAGAGAAAGCCTAAAAAGCGGGCAACAATTATCCAGTGATGATTGGTCAAGAACCGTATTGAACATTTATAATTCATAGAAATTTGCAACCCCAAAAAACGATATTGATTTTTACCGATTGGTACATTCCTGGTTCAAAAGCAGGTGGACCGATTCAATCGGTTTATAATTTGGCTGCAATCTTGAGCAAGAATTTTATAGTAAAAGTAGTTTGTAGAGATAGAGACCTAAATTCTATTTCCTCTTTTGAAAACATAAAACCAAATGAATGGAATGAAATTTCAAATCAACATTTTGTATTGTACCTAAGCCCAGATAACACGGGCGTAAAAGTAATTAAATCATTAATTAAGGAAAATAGATATAATATTATATATATTAATGGATTATACTCATTTTATTTTAGTTTTTTGCCCGCATTTCTTTCAACAATATACACTGTAAAATCAGTTTTTATTTCAGTAAGGGGGATGCTTCATCAATCTGCATTGTCTGTTAAAAGGACTAGAAAAATGATATATCTAGCTTTTGCAAAGGGATACGGATTGTATAGAAATGCCACTTTAATGTCTAGTAATTCTCAAGAGACTATAGAAATTCAAAGAATTCTAGGCCAACAGAAGATAGGTGAAGTGCCCAATATTCCTATTAATCCTAACAACTTAACCAGACAAGAGAAGAAATTTAAAGGCGCAAACAATATCCTTAGGATTTTGTTTTTGGGAAGGATATCCCCTGAAAAAAATCCAATTACCCTACTAAAAGCGCTTCAACATGCTCAATTTAGAGTTGATGTAACTTTCTGTGGTTCCGGCAACGATGGCATATATACAAGTTCGTTTGAAAATGAAATAAAATTATTGCCCAATTGCGTCAATGTAATTACCATTAACGAGTTACCGCATAGTGAATTAAGCAAATTGTTTTTCGATCAAGATGTTTTAGTTATGCCGAGCTTGGGTGAAAATTTTGGCCATGCAATTTTTGAAAGTTTAGCCTTTGGCTTACCCGTTGTTGTAGGGAATAACACACCTTGGAAAAATTTAGAGTCAAAAAATGCAGGAATCGAAATCGAACCTTTAAATGAAATCGATCTATTAAAATACATTTCCTTTTTTAATGATATGAGCCCTCATGTTTATTCTGAATGGTCGAATAATGCTATTGGTGTGGCTACTTCATATTATGATGAGAATAATTTTGAATACATATATTTAAAATTGTTCAATGCTTAAATCCTCAATTATAAAAATTTTGTCATTCATATTAATTCTTAACTAAATTCGTATTCTAAATGAAAAACACTGTAAACCTTGGCGGCTATAATAACTCTAATTTTAACACCGGTTCTGGTCCGCTTAAAAGAATAGTATGGCATTTTGTGAGTGGTTTGTTTTTTAAATCGTTTTTCCATTTTTATGGATTGAAGGTTTTTTTATTGAAACTATTTGGTGCAGAAATCGGGATGAATGTACTCATTAAACCCAACGTAAATATTAAATATCCATGGAATCTAATAGTTGGTAATGATGTATGGATAGGAGAAGAGGTATGGATAGACAATCTTGTTAAAGTTCAAATAGGAAATAATGTATGCATATCCCAAGGGGCCATGCTTTTGTGTGGCAATCATAACTTTTCGAAATCTAATTTTGATTTAATAACTGGAACCATCATTCTCGAAGACGGTGTTTGGATTGGCGCAAAAAGTATAGTGGGACCTAATGTTGTTTGTCATTCTCACAGTGTTCTAGGTGTAAGTAGTGTTGCCAGTAAGGATTTGGAAGCCTACAGCATTTATAGAGGAAATCCTGCCCTTTTAATCAAAGAAAGAAATATTGAATAATTTGAAAGTTTCAATCGTAACAATCTGCTATAATGCAGAAAATACAATATTAAAGACCATTAAGTCGGTCTTGGATCAGGATTATAAAAACATAGAATACATAATCATTGATGGTGCATCTACCGATAAAACAGTTTCGATTTTAAATGCGTTTGCTAACAATGAGTTTAAATTGCTTAGTGAGAAAGATGATGGACTTTACGATGCGATTAACAAGGGCATAAGTATGTGCACTGGTGATATAATTGGATTATTGCATTCGGACGATATTTATCCAAAATCCAATGTTATATCTTCAATAGTTTCGCACTTTCAAGCCGATAAATCCTTGGATGCTTTGTCCAGTTCAGTTGAAATTTATAAATCAGAAAATTTGAATAAGCCTTACAGAATCTACAAGGCAAGTAGTTTTAAAAATTGGCAATTTAAAATTGGTATTCAACCTCCACATCCAGGATTTTTTATTACCAAAAATGCCTTTGAAAAGGTAGGTTACTACCGCACGCAGTACAAAATTAGCGGCGATTTTGATTGGTTACTAAGGGCAATTTTACTTAGTAATTTAAACGTAAAGTTTATCCCATACACAAGTGTTTCAATGTTAGATGGGGGCCTAAGTTCTTCAGGATGGAAGAGCAAAATCAAGATGAACAATGAAGATTTAAAAATCTTAAAATCGCATGGTATTTACAGCAATAAAATCCTTATATATTTAAAGTATTTTTTAAAGATATTTCAAATAATAGGTGTGTAATCGTAACCTTTAAATGTGTCTTGTTTCTAATTTAATTTTCTAATTAAAAATTGCCCGGTATAGCTCTCTTTATTATTGGTAATATCCTCAGGAACGCCTTCAAAAACTAAGCTCCCTCCTTTGTCTCCACCTTCTGGGCCAAGGTCAATTAACCAATCGGCACATTTTATTACATCAACATTGTGCTCTATTATGATTACCGTGTGGCCTTTCTCAATTAGTGCGTTAAAACAGAATAATAGCTTGTGTATATCATGAAAATGTAAGCCAGTAGTTGGTTCATCAAATATGAAAACTGTATGGTTTTCTTTGGTATTTCCTTTTCCTAGAAAAGTTGCTAATTTTATTCTTTGCGCTTCTCCGCCACTTAGTGTGTTGCTCGATTGACCCAGTGCCACATAACCCAAACCTACACTCTGTAAAGGGGCAATTTTGCCACATATACTCGGTTTGTCACTAAAAAATTCCATCGATTCATCAACAGTCATCTCAAGAATATCGGCAATGTTTTTTCCATTGTAGGTAAGCTCCAAAATCTCATCTTTAAATCTTTTTCCCTTACAAAATTCACAAGGTAAAATAAGATCTGCCATAAATTGCATTTCTATAGTTACCTCACCTTCGCCTTTACATTGCTCGCATCTGCCACCGTCAACATTAAAAGAAAAATGCGATGGCTTTAGTTTTTTAGCTTTTGCTGCAGGCAATTCGGAATAAAGTTCTCTTATGCTATCGTATGCTTTAATGTAAGTGATTGGGTTGCTTCGGCTCGATTTGCCAATAGGATTTTGATCAACCATTTCAACCTGCTTCACCAAATTGATATCGCCAATTATTTTTTCATGTCGGCCAGTTCGGGTGCCATTGTAATTGCCAATTGCTTTATTTAAACCTGGGTAAAAAATATTTTTAATTAAAGTTGTTTTTCCGCTTCCACTCACCCCTGTAACACAAGACATAACTTGCAAAGGAATTTTTACACTAATGTTTTTGAGATTATTTTCTCTGGCGCCGACTATTTCAATACTGTTTTTCCAAGTTCTTCTCGCTTTGGGTGTATCAATTCCCATGCGTCCACTTAAATATTTGCCGGTCAAACTTCTTTCGTTTTCAAGTATTTCATTAAAAACACCACTAAAGATTAGTTCACCACCGAATGTGCCTGCTTCAGGTCCTATATCTATAAGCCTATCAGCTGCCTTCATCATTTCTTCCTCGTGTTCAACCACGATAACCGTGTTGCCAATTTTTTGAAGACTTTTTAAAACTTCAATTAATTTTAATGTGTCTCTAGGATGCAAACCAATACTAGGTTCATCCAATATGTACATACTTCCAGTCAAGCTGCTGCCTAATGAGGTTGCTAAATTAATTCTTTGTGATTCTCCGCCACTCAAACTATTGCTAAGTCTATTTAACCCCAAATAACCTAAACCTACATCTTTTAAGAAATTTAATCTATTTTGAATTTCAATAAATATTCGGCCTCCAATATGCATGTCGTTTTCATTCAATTTGACGGAATTGAAATAATAACTCGCCTGCTCAACAGACATTAAAAGCACTTCTTGTATACTTAGCAATTTAGGAAGTGTTTTATCAAAATTTTCAGCAATAAGTTTTACATATGAAGCATCCTTTCTAAGCCTAGTTCCTCGGCAATCTGGACAGGTGGTTTTGCCTCTATACCTGCTCAACATCACTCTGTATTGAATCTTATATGACTTTTCTTCTAATGATTTAAAAAAAGCATTTAGTCCTGGTATCTTTTTATTTCCTTGCCAAAGCAAATTTCTTTCCTTCTCATTAAGGTCGTGGTAACTTCTATGAATTGGAAAATCAAATTCAATCGCCGATTTTACAAAATCATCTTTCCATTCACTCATGGTTTCGCCTTTCCAGGGCTGAATACAGCCTTCGTAAACGCTTAATGTTTTATCAGGTATTACCAAGTCTTCATCTATTCCAATTACTTGTCCATAGCCTTCGCATGTTTTACAAGCGCCTAGAGGATTGTTAAAGCTTAAGAAGTCTTTACTGGGTATTTCAAAATTGATTCCGTCGGCTTCAAACTTATTCGAAAAACCATGCAATACATCTTCAACTTTTATATAACAAGTGCCCAATCCTTCCCAAAAGGCACTTTCAACAGAATCAGCAGCTCGGTTTTGCAAATCTTCATCATCTTTTTGAATGATTAAACGATCGATAACCAAATAATTCTTCTTAGATTTTAAATCCGTTTTAGGATCAATTTCTGCAATTTTTAATATCCCATTATCCGTTAGAATTCTAACAAAACCTTGTTGTATGTAGGTGTTTATGGCCTCTTTTTCTTTACCCTTTTTGATGCTAATTTCACTTAATATCAAAATGCTCTGACCCTCATCAAGAGATTTTATGAAATTTACAACATCATCGGTAGTATCGCGTTTTACTTCCTTTCCACTGATTGGCGATATGGTTCTACCAATTCTTGAAAAAAGTAGTTTTAGATAATCATAAATTTCAGTACTGGTTGAGACCGTGCTTCTTGGATTTCTCGTATTTACTTTCTGTTCTATTGCAATTGCCGGAGCCAATCCTTCTATAAAATCAACTTCGGGTTTGTTCATCCTGCCCAGAAACTGTCTTGCATAACTGCTCAAACTTTCTACATATCTTCTTTGACCTTCTGCAAAAAGGGTGTCAAAAACAAGGCTGCTTTTTCCACTTCCAGATACACCTGTAACAACCGTGAAACTGCCTGAAGGTATTTCAACTTGAATGTTTTTTAAATTATGTACCCGAGCGCCTCGGATGATGATATTTGGATATTTAGCCACGTTTTTTGAGTAACATGCAAAGGTAGATTTTTGTTTTGACAATGGAAATTAAACCTGCCTTTTTATTTATGTATGAATGTGTCTAATAATTTTGAATTTATTGCGCTCTAAAAAAAATGAAACTTTTCTTGTCTAAGCCCAATTTGGCACAAATTACTTTTGATAAGTGAGATAAGAACTCCAGAATGGACATTTTCGGTAAATGATTTAAGAAGATGGTGATTGAATTGTAAAATTTGATTAAACAGTTATATCTTTGCCCCGCAATTATCAAGAAAAGACGGAGGGAATCGGTCCTGTGAAGTCTTGGCAACCCAATTCGTTAATGCGAATTAAAGGTGCTACATCCTGCCTCAAAATAAGAGGAAAGATAATAGCGGATCTTATCGTTAATCGATTTAAAGTCCTGCTCTTGTGTATTTTGCATTTATTAAAATGAGCAGAACGATATACCCTTATTTGAGATTGAGTGGACTTGAGCCACTGACCCAAACCAATGAAACTAATTTTATAAATATTGGTGAAAGAACCAATGTGACTGGTAGCAGAAAATTTGCTAAATTAATTTTAGATGATAAGTTTGATGAAGCCTTATCGGTTGCTAGGCAGCAAGTAGAGAATGGGGCACAAGTCATTGACATCAACATGGATGAAGGCATGTTGGATGGCAAAGCTGCAATGGTAAGGTTTTTGAACTTAATCGCTGCAGAACCAGACATATCAAGAGTGCCGGTTATGATCGACTCATCAAAATGGGAAATTATTGAGGCTGGTTTGCAATGTATTCAAGGAAAAGGTATCGTTAATTCAATAAGTTTGAAGGGCGGTGAAGAAGAATTCATTAGGCAGGCAAAGTTATTAAAACGATATGGAGCCGCTACAGTTGTTATGGCATTTGATGAGCTTGGACAAGCAGACTCATTTCAAAGGAGAATAGAAATATGTAAAAGAGCCTATGATTTGCTGGTCAATACAGTTAAATTTCCTGCCCAAGACATCATCTTTGATCCGAACATATTAACGGTTGCAACTGGCATAGAAGAGCACAACAACTACGCGGTTGATTTTATAAATGCCACAAGATGGATAAAACAAAATTTGCCTTATGCAAAAGTAAGTGGCGGAGTAAGTAATATATCTTTTTCTTTTAGAGGAAATGACGCCGTAAGAGAGGCCATGCACTCAGCATTTCTCTACCATGCCATTCAAGCTGGCATGGACATGGGCATTGTAAATGCAGGTATGCTGATGGTATATGATGAAATACCAAAAGAATTATTAGATAGGGTAGAAGATGTTTTGTTGAATAGAAGAAGCGATTCAACAGATAGACTACTTGAATTTGCAGAAACGTTTAAAGCAAAAGGAAAGGAAAAAATAGTAGATGATGCTTGGCGTAAAACTGCTGTTGAAGAAAGGCTAAAGCACGCTTTGATACACGGGATCACTGATTTTATTGACATTGATACCGAAGAGGCAAGACATTTATTTGAGAGACCATTGCATGTCATTGAAGGACCATTGATGGCCGGAATGAATGTAGTTGGCGATTTGTTTGGTAGTGGTAAAATGTTTTTACCTCAGGTGGTAAAAAGCGCCCGTGTTATGAAGAAAGCGGTTGCCTATTTAGAGCCATTTCTTCAAGCTGAAAAAGATAAAAATATTTTGGAAGGCACAAATTTAGCGGAGGCTAATAAAGGACCTGGAAAGATTTTGCTCGCCACAGTAAAGGGCGATGTTCACGACATTGGAAAAAATATTGTAGGCGTCGTATTGGCTTGTAACAACTACGAAATTTATGACATGGGTGTTATGGTTTCTTGTGAGAAGATATTAGAAAAAGCGAAGGAAATTAATGCGGATGTTATAGGATTGAGCGGTTTAATAACGCCCAGCTTAGATGAAATGGTTTATGTTGCCCAGCAAATGGAGAAACAGGGATTCAAATTGCCATTATTAATAGGCGGAGCAACTACAAGCAGGATACATGCAGCTGTTAAAGTAGCCCCGCAATACAGTGGAACGACTGTTCATGTATTGGATGCTTCTAAATCTGTTCCAGTTGTATCTCAATTATTAAACGAGGATTCAAAGGAGGCTTTTTCGAAAAACATAAGAAATGAATACATAAAGTTGGCAGAAGACCACGCAAAAAGACAAACGGCAAAAGATATTATTAATTATGAGGATGCAAAATCAAACCCTTTCAAACTTGAATTCAATAGTCAATCAATAGCTAAACCTAAGAAATTGGGTGTAAATTATATAATTAGTCAAAATTTGAATGATCTCAGACCGCTTATAGATTGGACCCCATTTTTTCAAACTTGGGAACTTGCAGGAAAATATCCAGCGATATTAAGCGATTCTGTTGTTGGTGTGGAGGCGACAAAATTGTTTAAGGATGCCAATGAAATGCTTGATAATATTATCCGTGATAATTGGTTGCAAGCAAATGCCTCATACGCCTTATTGCCAGCATTTTCAGACGGTGATGATGTAAAAGTGATGGATGCAGAAGGGAAATATTTAGAGACCTTTCATTTTCTTAGACAGCAAAGAAAAATGACCAATGGCGTTCCAAATCTATGCTTGTCAGATTTTATAGCACCTAAAAATGATGACATTCAAGATTATATGGGCTTCTTCACTGTCACTGCAGGTATCGGAATCGAAGCACACATCAAATATTTTGAAGACAACCACGATGATTACAACAGCATTTTAATAAAGGCCTTAGCGGATAGACTGGCTGAAGCATTTGCTGAAAAACTTCACCAATTAATAAGAACTGAGTTTTGGGGGTATGCTGAGAATGAAAATTTAAGCAATGAAGATTTAATTATAGAGAAATATAGAGGCATTAGACCAGCTCCAGGATACCCGGCCTGTCCTGACCATACAGAAAAGGGACCATTGTTTAAACTTCTAAACAATGAATCCGAAATAGGCGTTGATCTAACAGAATCGTTTGCAATGTATCCAACTGCGGCTGTTTCAGGATTCTATTTTGCTCACCCAGCGACAAGATACTTCGGACTTGGAAAAATCAATAAAGATCAAGTTGAAAATTATGCTTCAAGAAAAGGCATTACACTTGAAGAAGCAGAAAGATGGTTAAGGCCTGTGTTGGCTTATTAGGAGCTATTTTTTGGTTTGTGAAGTTTTGTATTTTTTAAGCGCATAATAAATTGCTCTTGCCATATTGTTCTGACCACTATCATTGGCCAAAGTCTTACGGTCAAATTCGCTGCTTAAAAAACCGGTTTCTATAAGGACGCCAGGCATCGTTGAACGCCAAAGAACTAAAAATCCTGCCTCTTTAACGCCTCTGCTTTTTAATCTGCTTTTTTGCTTGAACTCAGTTTCAACTAAGCTTGCAAATTTGATACTTTGCGCTCTAAATGCATTTTGCATCAAAGAAAAAATGATATGACCTGCCGGAGAATTTGGATCAAACCCTTCATAGGCCTTATTATTCTTATAATCTTTTTCTAGTAAAATTACATTGTTTTCTCTTTTAGAGACTTGTAAATTGCCTTCTAGCTTATGGGGTCCCATCAGATATGTTTCAGTTCCATTGGCTTCTTTATTGTCATTGGCATTGCAATGTATGCTAATAAACAGGTCGGCACTGTTTTTGTTAGCGATATTACTGCGTTCACTCAATTCAATGAATTTATCAGTTTTTCGGGTATATACAACTTTGACATCTTTTAAGCTGTCTTCAATAAACTTGCCCAATTTTAATGCAATTGATAAGGTAACTTCTTTCTCCCTGCTCGATCCGCCATTGCATCCTGGATCATGTCCACCATGTCCTGCATCGATAACAATAATGTCAAAGCCATTTATCTTTTCTTCTTCATGGTTAAATGATGAAAAGACTAAAACAATTAAGCCTAATGAAAGTAATAAGATTCTTCGGTTCATCGTTTTATTTTTTATGCTTGACTTTTTTAAATTAGTTTTGTGCAAAATTCGCATTTTAAATTTGTTTAATCTATTGTCGCAAACTATATATCTCCGTCATTTACTGTGGATAATACAAATAGCGTGCTGCATTTTGTACACAAATAATGTTAATGCGAAGAATGCCAGTGATTCAAGTAAATCAAATACTTTAGATACATTCAGAATTTCTAAAGATGCCTTAGACGCTATAATTGAATACCATGCAGATGATTCAACATATTTTGATTTAGCAAATCGAAAAGCCTACTTATGGGGAAATGCTCGAGTAAAATATGAGGGAATGGACCTAAAAGCATATCTTGTTGTTGTTGACTTTGGGAAACGAGAATTGTATGCCAAGGGCAGAATAAATGATAGCACCGGCAAGTATGTTGGCCGTCCATTGTTTAATGATGGCGAAAGGGAAACTGAGGCCGACACAATGATCTATAATTTTGACACTAAGAGAGGTAGAACTTACGGCATTGCCATGAAGGAGGGCGATGGTTATATTCTGTGCAACAAAGTATTCAGGGACAATGACAACAGCATTTATAGTGATTTAGGAAAGTACACAACTTGTAACAATAAAACCCACCCTCACTTTTATTTGCAATCTAGAAATTTAAAAATAATTCCCGATAAAAAAATAATTTTTGGTCCTTCCAATCTTGTAATTGAAGAAATACCAACGCCTCTTTATCTGCCATTTGGCTTGTTCCCAACAAAAAAAGGAGAGAAATCTGGTTTAATACCTTTTGAGTATGGCAGCAGTGGTCTTTATGGGCCATATTTAAGAAATTTAGGTTATCACTTTGCCATTAATGATTATTTAGATCAAAGTATAACAGGCGATTTATATTTTAGAGGAAGTTGGCGAATAGCCTCAAATACGAGGTATGTAAAGCGCTATAAATACAATGGAAATTTTAATTTAGAATTTTCAAAATATTTAAATGGCGAAAGGGAAGATTTGAATTTCAAACAAAATACAACCAGAACTTTCCGTTTGGCATGGCGACACAATCAAGATCCCAAAGCAAAACCTGGGTCTTCTTTTTCTTCCAATGTTGACATACAAAAGAACAATGCCTCGAGGTTAAACTCATTAAATGCATCTACAATTGTTACAAATGAATTCGGCTCATCTGTTTCATACTCAAAAACTTTAGTTCCAAATAAACTTGATTTAAGACTAAGTGCTTTGCATAGGCAGAATACAAGCACACATTCATTTTCAATGACCTTGCCTAACTTAACTTTAAGTATGCAAAGGGTTACCCCCTTTTCTAAGCCAAACGCCTATGGAAAATACAAATGGTTCAAAGATTTTGGCGTAAGTTATATCGTCGAAATGGAGAATAGAATTGATACAAAAGACAGCATCTTTTTCTCAGGCAAACCATTGGAGTCAATTATTCCTGGGTTTTCAATCAATTCTCCAATATCATTGAAGCCAAGCGATGGATTCAAGCAAGGCGTAATTCATTCAATTCCGATCACTCTTGGTTCGTACAAGTTCTTAAAACAGCATTTTTCGCTAACCCCTACGGTATCTTATCGTGAATTTTGGTACTTTAGAACCATAGAAAAACAATGGAACAGTGCTTTAGAAAAGTTAGATACCATTTACCATAATGACTTTAGTCGAGCTTCAGATTATAGTGCCAATGTAGCAATAGCCACTCAAATTTTTGGAACCATGCAGTTTGCCTCTGGTAAAGTTAGTGCAATCCGTCACAATATAACGCCTCAATTAAGCTTTAGTTATAGACCCGATTATGCAAGTGAAAAATTTGGCTATTACAAAACGGTACAATCTGATACAGGGAAAGGCAAAACGACCTACAGCATATACGAACAAGGCATAAAAGGCGCTCCACAACCAGGCGCTAGTGGTTTAATGAACTTTTTAATTATCAATAAGCTTCAAGCCAAAGTTTTTAAGAAAACAGATTCTACTGCAAAATATGAAAATGTTACATGGATAGAAAACTTCAATATCAGCGGTAATTATAACTTCTTAGCGGATACACAGAAACTCTCAAAAATTAGTATAACTGGCTTTACTAAAATATTCAAACAAGTGAGCTTAAACGCAAATGCAGTTTTAAATCCTTACGCTAAAAAGGCAATAAGCAATGGCAATGAGTTTTATTTAAACACCTTGGAATGGTCAGATAGCAGACGAATCGGTACATGGACCAATGCAACCATTCAATTGGCCTCAGGTATAAATGCAGACATGTTCCGAACGAAGAAGTCTAATGATACCAGTGGATTAATTAAAACCGAAAAGGATAGACAAGAATATGCCGAAATGATGGGAAATCCTTATGGATATGTCAATTTTGATTTGCCATGGAGCATAAATGTCAATTATTCATTGATTTATAATAGAAGTAATTTTAAATCATTGTATACCCAAACATTTAATTTGAGAGGTGATTTTAATTTAACCCCAAAATGGAAAATAGGCTGCAGCTCTGGTTATGATTTTGGCCAGAAAAAGATTGCTTATACTCAATTTGACATCAGTAGGCTGTTGCACTGTTGGGCCCTTAATTTCTCATGGATTCCTGACGGTATAAGAAAGAGTTTTACGTTCTCTTTAAAGGTAAATAGTGGTATGCTGCAGAGCTTGAAAGTTGATAAGAAGCGCAATTGGTTTGACCAGTAAGCTTATCTTATAATTCTAATTACACCTTCAATTTTGTCGTCAGATTTTACATCTGAGTTCTTGCTTCTCAATTTTAAAATATAATAATACGTGCCGTCTGACAGCATTTCTCCATTGTTTTTTAATCGACCATTCCAACAACCATCGGGCAAAACACCATTAAAAACCAATATCCCCCAGCGGTCATAAATCCATATTTCAGCCTCATCACAATTCGGTGTTATCCCACCTATTGTGTAGCAATCATTGGTGTTGTCGCTGTTTGGGGTAAATACATTTGGTATTTTTATTGTCGAACTAGGATTGCTAAACAATGACAATTGTAAAACTTGCGTATCAATGCAAGTGCTGCTTGGATGTGTTACCGTGAGCAGTACTTTATAAATTCCATCCTTATAAAATCTGTGTTTTGGGTTTTTATCTGTGTTTATAATTGAACTATCGCCAAAATCCCACTTTGATGAATCGTAATCTTTTGATTTGTTTTTGAATGTAAATTCATTGCTGCATTCTTCTGTTTCAAATTCATAATCAGCGGTCGGCATTTCCTTAACCGTTATATACGTGGAATCAAATGCAGAAATATTACAAGAAAAAGAGTCAATTGAACTTAATTTTACTTTATAAACGCCAGGATTTGTATAGGTGTGAATTGGATTTTTGCTGGTGTCGATCGGAGATCCGTCGCCGAAATCCCAAAAGAATTTATTGGCTTTTCTGCTCTGGTTGGTAAATACGACCCTTAAATCTTCGCATCCACTTGTTGGGTTTGCTATAAATTTTGCATTGACTTCAAAGTTGATTTGAAAATCAATTTTAAATGAGGCATTGCTGCATCGTGGACTAAGGTTTTTCTTAAATGGAGCCTTGTTGCTTATAGGAAAATCGTCATAATGATTTCCAGGTTCTGGACAACTTGAGCAGACCGATTGGTATACCACACCCTTTTTGTCAAATCTTGAAGTTCCACCATCCACATGGTCTTCTGTCAAATTTCCACCATAATAAGAAGCAAAAAGCAAGCTGCTGGCGTTTTTGCTTAAAACCAAAATATAAAAATCGTTGTTGTCGGTTGTTTTCTGGATGGCATCAGAGCTTATCTGCAAACCTTGGGTTGTTAAGGAATGCAGACCATTAATATCAATCGGACTTCCCCAACCTGAAAAGTAAATATTGTCACATTTATCAACTAAAAATGCTGATGGTGCAATCTCAGGATCAAATGTTCGATTCCCAAAAGTGGTTGATAAATTCATAACACTTATATTTGGTGATAAACGCAAAATAAATTGCCCAGTCTTATCTTTACCGTATGTTTTTGCAGTGCGTAAAATGTATCCTTCTGTTTGCCCTGCAGCATAAACTTGTCCACTAGCATCTATATCTAAAAAATATACTTGATCATAGCTGCCGGTTCCTAGGTATGTGCTATTTATTAGCTTTCCTTTAAGAGAAAGTTTAGCAATAAAACCGTCTGCCTTTCCGCCATTATAATTGTTTTGATATCCATTAACTGCAAATGACATTGCGGTGCTTGAAGTACCTCCTCCAATATAAACAAAAGTGTCGTAAAGTCTAATGCTGTACATGGCATCATCGCCATTGCCGCCGAAATAGGTGCTAAACCTTAGCGCGCTTAATTGTTTGTCTAAACTAAATATGCATCCATCTTGTGCTGAGGCTCTTGCCATTTGAATGGCTTTAGAAATTGGAAAACTATTGCTGTTGGTTGTGGAAGCAATATAAACATTGTTTGCTGTATCTACGGCAATATCTCCTCTAAAATCGTCCGAATAATTGTATCTAAGCGAGTTGGTGTTAAGTCCATCATTTCCAGGTCCACCAATTAAAGTGCCAGCCAATAAGCCCGATCCATCTTCAGAAAGTTTTGTTACGAAAATATCTGTTCCACCGTTATGCGTGACATCAAAACCGCTGGTATCAGTTGGAAAGTCGGGCGAATAACAGGTGCCCATCACCAATAAATTATCTTGATGGTCGACCACCAAACTGTGTGGATATTCATCTCTACTTCCGCCTAAATAGGTGCTGTAAAGAAGGGTAGTGCCAGCGCTATCATATTTGTTAATGCCAATATCACATGGTAAGTTTGCTGGTGCCTGACCTACGCCACCAGCATATACAGTTTGAAATGCGCCTGGAGTGACCGGAAACGGACCCCCATTGCTGCCTGTTCCGCCATCTACTATACCTCCTGCGTACAAATGTGATTTGGAATCATATGTGGCCGTAAAACCAAAATTATCTCCCTGGCTGCCACTGTATGTTGAGAAAACTAAAATCGGGTCAATTACCAATTCAAAGGCTTCGTTGTATTTGGAAAGTAAATACGAGAGTTCAAATTTTTGCTTGTTTTTTCTTAAAACGTAGTTGCATTCAACGAGAACCGTATCATTGTTTATTATTTGATATGCCAAAGGTTTTTGTTCAATTATTTGTCCTACGCTGCTTGAAATAATTAAATTGCCCTTTTCGATTCGCATTGCGTCAGTATGCGAATAATTAATTTTAATGTTATTTGGATCTGAACCTGGTTTTAAAATAAAACTGTGTTTTACTGTTTGAAGTAAACTTTCAATACGCCAATCAATAGCTGGGTAAATATTCTGGTATGTTATTGACTCAAAGGATTTTAAATTAGTATGCCATTTGGCCGCTAAATTCCCTTTGTAAAAATTATACTTTGTAATAAATTCATTTTTTGGTTTAATATCCGAAAGATTTGCTCCTGCAAATTCTACATCGAAACGGTGCCAATTAACTGAAAAATTGTATTGAAGTGATTTGTATTTGTGTATGTGCGCCCATAAACTATCATACATCCTTGTGTCTTTCATTAAAACGGTGTATCCGTTTTTATTGAAATAAATTATTCCCCCTGATGTTTCTGCTGAGTATTGAACAAATGATGGCAACCTTCCTTTGTTTTCAAGAAAATAAGTTTGAGAATTTAAATTAATTGCAAAGCTTATTACGCTGAAAATAAGCATAGAAACAAATTTTAATCTGCGGTATTTACTGGTTTTAAGCAATTAACTGTTAGCGTATTTAATACAAAGATAGTAAAAATACAATTTTAGTTGCTTTAATCCTATAGAAAAGTCAACATTGCAGAGTATTTTTGCACTCTTATTTTTAAAGTTAAACATGTCAGAATTAAACGAACTTCAACTGCAACGTAGGCATAAATTGGATCAGATTAAAGCTATGGGAATTGATCCGTATCCAGCTGATCTTTGGGATGTGAATGCCCATTCTGAACAAATATTAAAGGAATTTAATGCTGAATTGAATAACTTTCAGGAAGTTAGTATTGCTGGTAGAATAATGAGTCTTCAACCTAAAGGCAAAGTTTGTTTTATGAAGATTCAAGACCATTTAGGTCGCATACAATTGTACGTTGGCAGAGACAATGTTTGCCCAGATGAGGATAAAACCTTTTTTGATGAGTTGGTTTTACATCTTCTAGATATTGGTGATATTATTGGGGTTAAAGGCGAAGTTTTTGTAACCAAAACAGGCGAAACTACCGTTAGAGTTAAATCTTTAACACTGTTATCAAAATCTTTGAATCCACTGCCAATTGTCAAAGAAAAAGATGGTGTTTTATATGATGCATTCAGCGATCCAGAATTGCGTTACAGAATGCGTTATGTAGATTTAATTGTAAACGCGCACGTAAAAGAAACATTTATAAAAAGGACTAAAGTTGTTCAGTCTTTAAGAAATACTTTCAATTCCAGCGGTTATCTTGAAGTGGAAACACCCATTCTTCAAGCCATCCATGGTGGTGCGGCTGCAAGGCCATTTATTACGCACCACAATGCCTTGGACATGCAATTGTATTTAAGAATTGCAAATGAACTTTACCTTAAAAGATTAATTGTAGGTGGATTTGATGGCGTTTATGAATTTGCTAAAAATTTCAGAAACGAAGGCGTTGATAGAACACACAACCCTGAATTTACAGGATTAGAAATATACGTTGCATATAAAGACTACAATTGGATGATGGATTACACTGAAATCATGATCGAAAATGTAGCAAAGGATGTGAATGGAACCACAGATGCACAAGTAGGTGATAATGTCATCAGCTTTGCCCGACCATACAAACGCATTACCATGTTTGATGCCATTAAAGAGCACACAGGCATTGATATTTCTGAAATGGATGAAAATGGATTAAGGGAAACGTGTAAATCACTAGGCATCCATGTGGAGGCTAGCATGGGTAAAGGCAAGTTAATCGATGAATTGTTTAGCGAAAAATGTGAGAAACATTGTGTTCAACCTACATTCATTACTGATTATCCAGTTGAAATGAGTCCATTAACGAAAAAGCACCGTTCAAAGCCAGGTCTAGTTGAGCGTTTTGAATTGTTTGTAAATGGCAAAGAAATAGCCAATGCTTATACAGAATTAAACGATCCAATTGACCAAAGAGAACGTTTCGAAGAACAATTAAAACTTGCAGGTCGCGGGGATGATGAAGCTATGCCACTTGACGAAGATTTCTTAAGAGCATTAGAATACGGCATGCCTCCAACAGCTGGACTAGGTGTTGGCATCGATCGTTTGACGATGATGATGACCAATCAAGTTAGTATACAAGAAGTGCTTTTCTTCCCTCAAATGAGGCCTGAGAAGAAAGATTAGTTCGCTGCGAATTCTAAGTTAACTGTAATGGATGCAGTTTTTCTTTTTGATAGGGTATTAAATGACCCACCCCAAGAATATTCTTCCGAAGAATTTTGGGCTACAATTTGAAATACACCCATGCTTGCATTCTTAAGACTGCCTAGGTTACTGTTTGAATTTTCAGCAATTTTTAA
Organism: Bacteroidia bacterium; assembly: GCA_044341025.1. Classification (GTDB taxonomy): domain Bacteria; phylum Bacteroidota; class Bacteroidia; order NS11-12g; family UBA955; genus JABMMZ01. The sequence goes on from JBIISM010000005.1 coordinate 29,567, forward strand.
GGCTCTATTGTTAGCGTCTTTTGTTGCTTTTGCAATCATTTCAACTTTTAATTCAGCCAATTTGGTGTAATAGTATTGAGGGCTTTCAGAATAAAATTCAACACCAGATTGAATGAGCTCACTCACTTGTCTTGAAATGCTTTCAACTTTATCAACGGCAGATGATTCAATATTTATACTTTGGGTTAATTTGTATCCCGTAAAAGACGAAGAAGTTAAATTTCCGTAATTGTCATAAGATCTATCAAATTCTTTGTCAATTGTTATTGAAGAAAAAACCATTTCTTCTGACTTAATTCCTTTCGAAATCAAATAGTCTTTTATTTTTTCTCTATCAGAGTCTAGTTCGGCATAGGCATCTTTTAGAATAGAATTTTTCTTAGAAAATGTTCCATTCCAAACAATTAAATTAGAGGTAAAATCTGTTTCGCCAAGTCCAGTGACTTTGATGCTTTCTTGGGTTTTATTTCTGTTTTTAAAGGCAGTGCCTAAAAAATAAGCAGCTAGAATGATTGCAAATGCAATGAGTAAAGTATTTAAATGTTGTTTCATGATTTGTTTATAATTCGTATGCCCCAATATCTGGATTTGTATCCCTAGATTTATCTTCTAGATCCGTGGCGGGCGCATTTAATTTATCTGCCGCATCTTTTGCTGGAGAGTTGGTGTTGAGTTTGAGATTGCTTTTGCTTGCGTCAAGCATTTTAGGATCAATGTTTCTTTTATTGTTAGGGCCTAAGGCATCTAAACTTGTTTTTGATTTGTAGATACTATGCGACAGAAGTGTGGCACTAGGTGGCGTTACAAAGTCAAAATTAATTTCAGTTTCGACAGGTCCCCAAATAATGCTATTAACTATTGCATACTTAATGTCATAATTTTTTAAAATCACTTTGTTCTCATCCCTTAAAGCATTGTTGAAAATAACATGGGCGTCTTTTCGGCCATTTGCTCCGGTATAAAAACTGCTATTAAGTATGACGTAGTCTCCGCCTAAATAACCCACAAATGTGTTGCTGCCACAATTGCTGATAACACTATTTTCAATAAAAATTTTAGCCGTTAATCCTAAAATTCCATATGCTGAAATATTTTTGATTACTGTGTTGCGCATAATTAAGCTGTGGGATCCGCTCTCTGGCAATGAATCTATTTGAATTCCTATTGTGGCATTTTTTATTACGGCATGTTTTATTTCATTGTTTACACTGCCTCTCCAAATATGCAATCCTCTCCATTGTCCTGCCTTGTCTTGAAAGGCATTGTCTAAACGGTCACCCTCAAAAATCACAGGATTTGAAGCAGTCCCATTGATTTTTAAAGTTCCAAAAATATTTAAGGCAGCTACATTTATTGTTCTATTTGAGCTTACAACTGTTGAATTTGTTGTGCTGTAAACGTGTATTCCGGGTCCAATGTTTAACGTCGCCCCTTTGTCTACAAAAACAGTATTTACAATTACGTAGGGTTTGTCATTTAAAATCCAGTTTGTGTTGCCACTAATTAAGGAGTCATTGTAGTAATAGGCATCCCAACCGTAAGCCGCCAATTGAACATATTGCACTTGACCATTTCTTTCAAATTCTATGCTGTCTCTTACCAATGCAGGTTGGGTAAGATTATTGGGCTCTAAGGTGGCTTCTACAAATAACCATGCGCTGTCTTTAGGAAGGATTTCCACTTCAGGTATATTTCTTCCTGTTCTGCCATCAATGTTCATTCTGTAGGCGGAGGTGTTGCCTCCCATTATCTTTACATTGAATTTGATGGATTCTTTAAACGGATTTCTCACCATCATCTTTTTCGTAATCGATCTCGGATAATTGGCGCCAGGAAATTTTGTAAATACTGTATCAAAGTATACAGTATCTTGTGAGAATTCTAATTTACCCTGACCTTCAAAAAATTGATCGTCTTTTCTGCATGATAATAACGCCAAAGCGAATACCAAGAGTATAAGTGTAATTTTTTTAATGGTCATAGCTATTAAATGAATTTGACTTCTCCAAAACCAAACGCAAGTTACGTATAAAAATTGTAATATTATTTAGAAGGACCTTTGGGTTGCAATGGTCTTACTTCTAAATTGACCTGGTGAAAATTATCTGGTGTTTCCAATGCATAAACCATCATCGCCGCTACATCTTCTGGTTGCAGCATATAATCATGTGGTTTGATGTTAGGGCTATTTCTAAAGAAATCGGTTTTTACACTACCCGGATATACACAAGTCACCTTAATTTTATGGTCTCTAAGTTCTCGCCATAAACTTTCACTAAATCCTTTTACGGCCCATTTTGTGGCGCAATAGCCACTCACCATTGGCATGCCTTCTAAGCCGGCTGTACTGGCAATATTAACAATGTGTCCAATGCCATTTTTTTTCATTGCCGGAACAGCATAACGGGTGCAATAAAACATGCCATTTACATTTGTTTGCATCATTTCATCCCACTGTTCGATTGGCAAATCTTCTACATTGCCAAAATACCCAAGACCAGCATTATTAACTAAAATATCAATACAATTTCCATTTTCATAAAGTATTTGCATGAAAGCTTGCTCGACGTCTTTTAAGTTTCTTACATCTGTTTTAATAAAGGAATAATTGTCGTGAATTGCTTCACAATTATTTCTACCTAAGCCATATACTTTAGAGCCTTTATCAAGTAATTGTTTGCACAAAGACTCTCCAATTCCTTTACTTACACCCGTTACAACTGCAATTTTATCTTTTAAAATCATGCCAATTCAAATTTTGCGCAAATCCAATTCTTTTTTATTTTTTTATCTATTAATTTCAAGCCATGTTTGATGCATTCTGAATCTACATCAGCAAGATCTTCTGAATAAAACCCACTCAACAATAAGGTTGAAGGTCTGCGCATTGCTTTAACGTAATATTTAATATCAGCCAATAATATATGTCTGTTGATGTTGGCTATAAAAACATCAAAAGTATCAGGATAAGATTTTAACATGCCTGCATCTCCCAAAATCATTTCAAAATTATGAATATTGTTTTTTTCAATATTTTCCTGTGCGTTTTCATAACACCAACTGTCATTGTCAATTCCTATAATTTTACCGCAACCAATCATAGAAGCTAAAATCCCTAGTATGCCCGTACCTGTTCCCATATCCATCACAATTTTTCCTTTGATATCTGTTTCCAGGATATATTCAGCCATCATACTTGTGGTTTCATGATGCCCTGTACCAAAACTCATTTTAGGGTCTATTATGATTTCATACTTGGCTTTTAAATCTGTTTTGTGAAAGCTGCTTTTTATGAGACATTGTTCACCAATTAATATTGGTTGAAAATAGTTCTTTTCCCATTCCTCATTCCAGTTTTTGGGTTTGATGATATCTATTGTGTATTCTTCAAAACATAGTTTTTTCTCAATTAACTCATCAAGAAGAATTTTAATTTCTTCATCCGTTTTTTCATTTTCAGCAACATATGCTTTGACAATCTCATCTTCAGCAACACCTTCAAATCCAAATTCCGAAAGATAGGCAGAGATGATTTCTACATTCTGATCTACTGGTTCACAAGCAGTCAGTGTTATTTCAATATAATTCATTTTTTATTTTAAAAGGATACCAAGGCTTGCCCAAATCTATAAATGTCTTCAAATCTATTGTACAAAGCTACAGGAGCCATTCTTATTACGTTAGGGTTTCTCCAATCAGAAATTACGCCAGCTTGTGTTAAATGGTCAAATAAAGCTTTGCCGTTCTCATCTGTCAATATACTTATTTGACATCCTCTTTCAGGATATTGAGGTGTTATGATTTCTAGCTTTAAATTTGGATTTTGCTCAATTGAATCTTTAATAATATATTCCAAATAGGCGTTAAGGTTTTTGCCTTTTTCAATCAATCTGCTCATGCCTGCTCTGGCAAATATTTCAAGAGAAGCTTTATGCACTGACATACTTAAAATAGGTGCATTACTGACTTGCCAACCAGCTGCTCCAGCCTCAGGAACAAATCCCTTTAACATTTTAAATCTTACCGATTCTTCATGTCCCCACCAACCAGCAAACCTTGGCAAACTGCTGTCATTGGCATATTTTTCATTTACAAAAACGCCTCCAACACTGCCAGGCCCAGAATTTAAATATTTATAAGTACACCAAGCAGCAAAATCTACCTTCCATTTATGTAATTCTAAATTAATATTTCCTGCAGCATGCGCTAGATCGAATCCTGCTACAGCTCCAATCTCATGTGCCTTATTTGTTATATTTTCAATATCAAAAACTTGTCCAGTGTAGTATTGAACTCCGCTAAAGAATACCAAAGCTACAGAGTCTTTATTCTTTTCTATAACATCAATGATATCTTCATGCCTTAAAGTATGTTCGCCCTCTCTAGGCCTCACTTCAATAATGGCCTCTGCTGGGTCAAATCCATGAAATTTTACTTGCGACTCAACCAAATACATATCGCTTGGAAATGCGCCGGCTTCCATTATTATTTTGAACTTTGTTTGATTGGGTCTGTAAAAACTAACGAATAGAAAATGTAAATTAGAACTTAATTGGTTCATAATTACAACTTCAATCGGTTTTGCGCCTACGAGCAATGCAGCATTTTCGGTAAGAAATTTATGGTAATGAAACCATGGATTTTTACCATGAAAATGACCTTCTACACCAAGATTTTTCCAATCTTCAAGTTCGTCTTTTATGGCTTTTTCTGCAGCTTTTGGCAATAAACCAAGAGAGTTTCCGGTAAGGTAAACGCATGGTTTTCCATTAATTTCAGGGATGTGAAACTCGGTTCTGAATTCTCTTAAAACATCCTCGCTGTCTGTTTTCCTCGCAAAAGCCAGCGAATTTTCAAAATGCATACCGCAAATGTAATCAATTTAAATAAACGATATCTGAAATTATATCCCAGCTGGCGTCCTTATTTATTCGATTTATGCTTCCACAAATAAAGAACATTATCATTCTCTGGTTGGATGCTATCTATTTTGAAATAATTGTTCTCATAGAATTTAGAATCTGGTAAAAACCACGAAAAATAAGAGTTGGTATAGGTTGTGATTAGAAAATCGGGGGGATTTTTTGAAAGTTCTTGCCAAATCCTTTCTCTATTTTCAAGACCGCTTGTGTTTTCTCCAAAATGTATGGGTAGTGCAACTGGTAAAAAGCTCGGATAAATAAGCTCCGATTTTATGTAATAATCACCCTTTACAACATAGTCAACAAACAATGTTTTTCCTTTATTTTCCTTTAGATATTTAACAAATTTATCTGTTGCCATTGGTTTAATTTCAAATGTCCAATTCGGTTTTTGATTTTCATCAATGTGATAAAAAGAAAATAGGCAAATAAGTATTAAAGGCCACTTTAATTTTAGATTAAAAGCTTCAAAATAAAGGGCATAAATTTTTGAAAATACCACAAAAATCAAGGTAAATGTTGGGTAGTAATAATGTCCAAAATTGTGCGGAGAAAGTCCAAATATAACACATGTGCTCAATAGAAATAGGAATTGATACAGTGTTTCGCTGCTTGTTTTTTTGTTCAATAATGTTTTAAATGCCAAATATATAAAGAAAAGCACTGCGGTAAAAATAGGGTGAATTAAATGGGTGTATAAATCGTTTATTTTGACTTTTAGCGCAATGGGTTCATCGGTATTTAAATAGGTGAAATTGTATTTTATCGAATCAATATAACCTTCTAATGAATGTTGAAAATACAGCAATGCAATGATGATTAAGCTTGGTAAAATTGCTGAAATGGTATAAATAATTTTCGACTTATTAATTTTTATCAATCTGATATTGATAATGTAAAGTGTTATAAAGACAAAAATAAACGGTTCTTTAAACCAAAAAGATAGACCTAGAAAAATTGAGGAGATAATCAAATAGGTATTCTTAAGTCTGTTCTGATATGCAATGCTAAACACCATTGATATAAGGATGGAAAGTGTGCCATATATTTCCGTGCAAAGTCCATCCCCAATATTGTTGCCAAACAATGTGAAAAATATAGCAAGTGAGGTAAATAAAATACTTGCACTATATGATTTTACATTGTTTAATATGAGGATATAAAGACAAAATGATGTGGTAAGAAAACCGATAAATGCCAAAACAAACACGGCATAAATCGGGTTTGGAATGATAATAAAAAAGAGTTCGATAAGGTAAAAAATTCCAGGCGGTTTGTTTTCCCAAGCATTTACATACAAAATGCCGCCATTAAGGGCTTTAAGCGCAACCGCCGAAAAGATGCTTCCGTCTGTTTTGAGTTCACCCAGATGGATATAACTAAGAAAGATACCCGTTGTGACAATGAAGCTTGCGATTAACCCAAAATAAAATTTGAAAGGGTCGTTTTTTTCAATATTTGAGGTTAAAGCCTTGTACAATTTCTGCACAAATATGGTCTAATAATTTGTAAACTTCATCAAATCCGTTTTGGTCTCCAAAGTATGGATCAGGAATCATTTGTCCTTTATAGCTTTTACTAAAGTTACTAATTAGGTCTACTTTGTCTTTTTTAGAAGGACAAATTGAAACGACATCTAAATAGTTTTGTTCATCCATTACCCACAAATAATCAAATTCATCAAAATCCTCTACCTTTAATTGGCGCGATTGATGAGTGAGCTTGATGCCATGTTTTTTTGCAGTAGAAAGCATCCTTGGATCGGCAAGTTCCCCCTGATGGTAATTGCTTGTTCCGCAAGAATCTACTTTCCAAGCAGAAAATTTAAGATCTTCGTGTAAGTGTTTTAATAGCAATCCTTCTGCCATAGGACTGCGGCAAATATTTCCAAGACAAATGACAAGGATATTCATAAAATCAATTGATTACATGGTACCCATTTCGGTTCTTACACCTTTCTTGCCATTGCATTTCTGATTGGATGCACATGAAGAAAGTATAACTGCGCTTGCAATAATGAGTAGATAAATTGTTTTAAATTTAAGCATGATTTATATTAATTTAACGTAATTGTAGGTCTTATATTGCTGCAATATTAATATGCAAATAGTTAACAATGAAATTTATGCTGAATTAGCTTTAATTTTGTGAAATTAGATTGCTGAATCAACGAAAGATATTGCTCCTTATAATTGTCTTCATTTTTTTTGTAGACAAAAAAATAAGTGCACAAAATTTTAATTTGGTGCTCTCAAGTAATCCTTTAAATGTAAAGGTTGAGCAGAATACAGATAGCGTAAATGTCTTAAAGAATATTAACAGAATTCGAAACCTGTATCTATTAAATTCTTTTTTAGAGTTTAATGTCGATAGTGTTATTTGGTCAAAAAATTTGGCCAGTGCGTTACTTCATATTGGGCCTCAATATAGAATAGTAAAACTTCAATTTGTTATTGATGGTGCAGAAACGAATTTTCAAAACATTCGAAACAAATATCTTATGACTAATTTTGATTCGTCTAAGTTGGCATTAATCTCCGAAGAAATATTGTTAAATTTAGAGAATATAGGATACCCGTTTAGTCAAGTAAATGTCGATTACCAGCCATCAGAACAGGGAATCGAAGCTGTATTAGCCATAAAAAGAGGCCCTTATTTTGTCTTTGACACCTTGCATAATGACGGAGAATTTGTTGTTAAAAAAAGATTTATCGAGGCCTACACGGGCATTAAATCAGGCGATCCTTATAATGAAAGTCAATTCAGAAAAGCCCATGAAAAGTTACAACAATTGCCGTTTTTGTACTCCGAACGGATTCCACAATTGATATTTATGAAAAACGGTAAAGCAAAGCCCTATTATTACATAAGAAAAAAGAAATCCGATCAACTAAATGGAATAATTGGGCTAGCCCCAAATACAGGTTCTCAAAGTCTGCCAGGTGCAAAGAACTTTGTTTTTACAGGTGAATTTGCCCTAAAATTAAATAATTTGTTTAAAACAGCTAAGGTCTTAAGCATTCAATGGAAAAGTTTCAAGGCAAGATCTCAAGAGCTGAAGACCTATTTTAGTTATCCTTACATGTTTAATAAACCTATTGGAATTGATGTCGCTGTAGATTTGCTAAAATATGATACACTTTATACGGTTATCCAAAGGCAGCTTGGATTTCAATATTATACTTCGGGAATCAACGGAATCAAAGCTTTTTATAGAGTAAGCTCTACCAATTTGAATTCAGTAGACACAAACCAAATTAGAGTTACCAAACAGTTTCCAAATTCTAATTCAATTCAAATTAAACAATATGGTTTTATGACAAACTTCGTCAAATTGGATTATAAATTTAATCCCAGAAGTGGTTATGTATTTGAATCGAGCATTTCGATTGGTGTAAAGCAAATAATCAAAGATAATCTTATTTCAGAAGTTAGGTTTGGGTCAAGTCAATACAATTTGTATGATTCTAGTGTTTTAAAAACCAACCAATACCAATATCAGATAAAATTTGACTATTTCGTTCCCATAAAAGAGAAAAGTACCATAAAAATTGGTTTGAATTCAACCCAGATAATTGCTCCTCAAATCTATTTTAACGAGGTGCAAAGAGAAGGAGGAATTAATTCTTTAAAAGGTTTCAACGAACAAAGTATATTTGCAAGCAATTTCAATATGATTGACATCGAATACAGATATCTTTTGGGTTTAAACTCTCATTTTAAAGTTTTTTGGAATGGAGCATATTATGAGAATAAAAGCATTGGCACACAGCCTCAAGTTTTTGATTTGCCTTGGGGGTTTGGAATCGGTGGAAATATTGAAACGGGTGCCGGGATTTTATCTCTTGCATATGGACTTGGAAAGCAAAAAGGGAATAACTTTGATTTGAGGACCGGAAAATTTCATTTTGGAATAAGCAGTTATTTTTAAATCAATTTTAATATCGTCTTTTTTGTTTTTCCTCTCTATTGCAAATGGTCAGGTACTTGACACTATGCCTAAGTTAAATGCTATGGATTCGATGAATTTGAGGGCCATAGATAGTCTGTATGGCTCAGATACGATCAATATAGATACTTTTTTTTATTCAAAGTTTGTTCCGTTTGACAAACAGATTTATAGAAATTCAAAAATTAATTTAAGAAAAACCTTAACCGCTTCGAAAAACCCACCAGTAAGAAAGAATTTAAACAATTACCATGTGTTTTTATGGGGCGTTTTTATCGCTTTATTGATTGTCTTTTTTAAAAGCAATTATTCGTTACAATACCGTCTTCTAAATAAATCTTGGTATAGCGGAATAAGTTTAAACGAATTCTTTTCGACCCAAACCAGTGTATTTAGAACGAGTAAGTTCTTAACATGGTTTATAATTAGTCAAAGCTTATCTCTAGGAATTTATATCGTAATAAAGTCAAGTGAACTAAAGATTGGATTAACAGATTTGCCATTAATAATAGTAATTTCGGCATCAGTAATTATTTTATTAATTGCCAACCAATGGTTAAAGAATTTGTTTGCCTATTCTTTTTCTCAACCTTCATTGAGTAACGATTATGCCATCATTTATAGAATTCAGTCCTATATTACTTCTTTAATATTAATGCCTTTTTTAATCTTAATCTATTATAATTCAGGATGGAACATTCGAACAATTGTTATAGTTTCATTGTTTATATATATATTAATTGTGTATTCAGTTAGTATAATTAAATTTATATTTTCTGGTCGCTTTTTGCAAAATCAATCTAATTTCATTTTAATTTTGTATCTTTGCGCCTTCGAAATTCTGCCTTTGCTGGCATTGATAAAGTCGATAAATAATTTGCTTGAATATGACTAAAGAGGCTAAAGTAAAAACGATACTCATCTCTCAAAATAAGCCTGAACCAGGTAAGAAGTCAATTTTTGACGATGTAGCTGCTAAATATAAATTAAAGCTTGATTTTCGTTCATTTATTCAAGTTGATGCAGTGCCAGGCCGAGATATTAGACGGAATAAAATTAATATTTTAAACCATACAGCAATAATTTTTAATTCGAAAAACGCAGTTGACCACTTTTTTAGAGTGGTAGAAGAATTAAGGGTAGAATTGCCTCAGGATATGAAATATTTCTGTCTTACAGAAGGTATTGGAATGTATATTCAAAAATATATTTTTCTTAGAAAAAGAAAGGTTTTTTATCCTAAAACTAATTTAGAAAACGATTTCTTGACCTTGATTTTAAGCCACAAGACCGAAAAATACCTTTTTCCGTGTTCGGACATAAGAAAGCCTACAATTCCTGATTTTTTCAAAAAACATAAACTAATATTTGAAGAGGCTACTTTTTACAAAACTGTTTCTGCAGATTTAAGTGATTTGGAAGAGGTGTTTTATGATGTAATCGTCTTCTTTAGTCCGGCAGACATCAAGTCTTTGTTTGATAATTTTCCTAATTTCAAACAGAATGCAACAAGATTGGCTGCGTTCGGAGAGAGCACCCAAAGAGCAATTATAGAAACCGACTTGATTTGCAATATTCCAGCACCAACCAAAGACAATCCATCTATTGTTAAGGCTTTAGAGATCTATATCAAGACTGTAAACGCTTAGTAGGTGCAGTGTATTAATAAAATAGTGTTTTTGTGTGGCAAGGCAAAAATGTAGTCTGCTCCACCATCTTTCAATTTTAGTTTTTTTCGTAATTCCTCTGTGTTGAATTTTAAGCCCCTTGCTTTGATATTGGCCTTTTTGATTTGCAAAGATTCGAAGTATTTGATGCAATCCTTAGAATTATAATTCATTGATTTGATGACCTTGAAACATCTTCCAATAAATTTATTAATTATATAATTGCTGGTATAATACGCTACTGAGACATCAAGAGCCATTAGGTTTAATTCGCTAGCATATTGGTGGTGTTTTCTCATTTTTACAATACAAGATCCAACTTCGTAAAGAAAGTCGCCAACTTCATCTGCGCCTTTAAAATTAGAATCTGTTTGATCTTGTGTTCTAAAAGAAATACTGGTTTTGTCTTTTAAGATGTCACTGCAAATTATAGAAATACGCCCCTCAAAATGGGTTTTTTCGGCTAAAATTAGCAGCTCTTTCATCTCGCCATATTTTGACACACTGTAAATTGTGCTAATATTAGGTATTTCTGAAATGGCCATTTCATAATCGTATAATGGGGAGCATTTTATAAGTACTTTGGGGCTTATTGAAAATAATTTAGGCAAAAGTTCAACCACATTGGGCTGGTGTTCGCTTAAAAGAATTTGCCGCCCTTTCTCATTTCTTCTATCAGGGTCTACAAAAATCAAATCAAATAAGTCACTATTGTTTTCTAAAAAATCGTTTGCATTCACATCGATTCTTTGAATATTGTTTCTTTTCAGTACTTCAAAATTATAGCGGCTAATAGCATTCAGCTCAAAATCTGAATCAATGGATACGACTTTATTGAATGAAAAAGAGAATGCCCAATCGTCAATACCAAGCCCTGCAGCTAAAATTAAAATTTTATTTCCATTGAATTCTTTTCCTTTAAACTCTGCCAATAATTCTGAACTGCATTGCTCGAGACTTCTTCTGGTGACAAACCCTCCGTTCTTGATTAAATTAGGAGATTTTTCTAACGCTGAGTTTCTTAATGAAGCTTGCAATGCTGCAAAATTGGCTTTTTCTTTATCGATTTTGGAATGCTTGTAAAGAAAATTATCGATACCTGAATTTATGGCCTCTTGAGTTAAAAAATTAATTTCGGTATTTAATATATTTGGATTAATATTGTATTATTATTAATTGTAATGAAAATAGTTAAAATCTTATTAGTAGCATTTATTTTTACTGCTTTAGTTGTTGCTTGTGGTGGCCGCAAAGATAGATGTCCTTCTGTTTACAAAAGTAGCCAAGAGCATTCAGATTTCACAGCATAATATTTATGTTGAATTGGTTAAATTTAACCGACACAAATCAGTTAAATGATTTAATAGAAAGTTCGGTTAATCAAAAAATAATAATTTTCAAACATAGCACTAGATGCAACATCAGTATTATGTTAAAGGAGCGCCTTGAACGAAATTGGCCCATTGCCCTCTCAGATCAAGTTGTTTATTACCTCGATTTGTTGAATTTTAGAGAGGTTTCAAATGCAATAGAAACCATTTTAGGCATTGAACACCAATCGCCTCAGTTGTTGATTATTGAAAACAAAAATTGTACTTATTTTGCCAACCATAATGCTATTAGCGCAACAGAGGTATTAAATTTTGTTGCTTCTTAGTTTGAAAATTTGATTTGAATATTTTGTTTTAAGTCTGGATGCAAGCTTAATGAAACTGGACATGTTCGCGCAACTCTTTCAAGAATTATGATTTGCTTTTGGTCTAATATTTCTTGAGTTAAAATTTCTAATTCAACTTTAATTTCTTCAATTCTTCTTGGGCCTTCTGAACTCATTATTTTAGTAACTTCTGCATTGGATCCGATCATGTTTATGCCATTGTTTTGGGCATAAATTCCCAATACCGTAAGCATGCATGAAGCCAATGAAGTAGCCGCTAAATCTGTTGGGGAGAATGCTTCACCCTTGCCAAAGTTGTCAATTGGTGCATCTGTAACGATAGAATTGGAAGATGATACATGAACGGCATTTGTTCTTAATTCACCTGAATATATTATCTTTGAAGTGGTCATATTAATTGAATTGTTCGGCAAATATATGCAACAAATTACCTGTGTTATAATTTTTATATTTTTTCAATGCATTAGTTTTAACCTAAGGGCACAAGAAAATTATGACATAACTTATGAAGATGCAGCGATGAAATTTGGCCTTCTTGCGAGCCCAAATGGCATTGGCCTATCTTATAGGAATTCCATCCCTCTAAAAAATAAATACAGTTGGAGCTTAGATTTTTCATTCACTGGGGTCAAGCAAATAAAAGAAAAGCAAGTTTTGAATCAGCGTATGGTGAATACAACGCCATATATATATGGTAAAGTAAATAGATTATACGCATTAAGGCCAATGATTGGAATAAGCAAGGAACTTGCAGAAAAACAAAATAAAAACAGTGTTGGTGTTAATTCTTTTATTCTTTTAGGGCCGAGTCTTGGCTTTTTAAAACCTAATTTTGTTGATATAGAATATTTTGATCTTTCAAATCCTAATGTAATTGTTACTGAATCTGTCAGATACAACCCAGAACTTAATAAATTTGATCAAATAATTGGATATTCTCCATTTTTTCGTGGGATAGACCAGAGTAAAATTGTTGGAGGTATTTCTTTTAAATTAGGCACTGAATTCAACTGGGGATATTACAGTTCTGATTTTAAGTCAATAGAAGTAGGCGTTTTAATTGATTGGTTTCCAAGTCGTCCTGAGTTGCTTCATTTTGTGCAAAACAAAACGGTATATTCTTCGTTTTATCTTAGCTTTGCAATCGGAAAAAATTATTAAAGAAATGTCTGAATTAATTGTACCAGTGACAAGAAAACGCACCAAACCAGATTGGTTGAAAATTAAAATCCCTTCAGGAGAAACCTACGCCGAGGTTAAAAAAATTGTAAAAACACATAAATTACACACCATATGTGAAGATGGTAAATGTCCAAATATGGCCGAATGCTGGGGTTTAGGAACAGCCACCTTTATGATTTTGGGCAATGTTTGCACCCGTAGTTGCTCTTTTTGTGCTGTAGCTACAGGAAGACCAAATGAATACGATGTTGATGAACCCAAAAGGGTTGCTGAGGCAATCAAGTTGATGAAAGTCAAACATGCTGTTATAACCTCTGTTAACAGAGATGAATTAAAAGACAAGGGTGCCGGTGTTTGGGCAGCAACCATAAGGGAAATTAAAACACTAAATCCTGGTGTAACAATGGAAACATTAATTCCAGACTTTAAAGCCAATTGGGATTTATTGGAGTTGGTGGTTAAAGAAAAGCCTGAGGTTGTCAGTCACAATATGGAAACAGTGGAAAGACTCTACCGAATCGTAAGACCACAGGCAAAATATGAAAGAAGCTTGGAGCAAATTAAACGAACAAAGGAATTGGGTTTGAGAACTAAAAGTGGAATAATGCTAGGCCTAGGTGAAACCCAATTAGAGGTTGAAAAAGCCATGGATGATTTATTGGATCATGGATGCGATGTTTTAACATTAGGCCAGTATTTACAGCCAACAAAATTGCACCTAGAAGTAGCTGAATTTGTGCCGCCTGAACAGTTCTTAAAATATAAAACAATTGGCGAATCTAAAGGCTTCGCCATTGTAGAGAGTGGCCCTATGGTTAGGTCTTCATACCACGCTGAAAAGCACATCTAAAAAAAATTTTTTCTCAATAAAAAAACTCTTACATTTGAAAATTGTTTATACTACTGTTATATGAAAATTAAATTTTTATTTGTTATTGCAGTACTTGCAGCTTCTTTAGCAGTGGGTACAATGTCATTCAAGGCCAGTGAATACAAGCCAAGAACTGCCTCTAAAATCGAAGATGTATTAGCTTACCAAGTACCAGGCGGTAAAATTGCTGCAGGTATGACAGAGTATTTTGATGCATTAAGATCAAATCCTTTGACTGGAACCGTTAGTGAGGCTGAGTATATGGCGGCAATTAATGCTTCATTAAAAATCCAATCTAAAAGAACTGTAAATTCAGTTTGGAATGAATTAGGACCTGACAATGTAGGCGGAAGAACTAGGGCTTTTTTGCAAGATAAAGATACGCCAAGTATCATGTTTGTTGGCGGCGTAAGTGGAGGATTATTCCGATCTAGAACCAGAGGGTCTTCATGGACACCGGTCAATGATTTTCAAGAAAACCTAAATGTAACTTGTATTGCACAAAGTGCCACAGGTGATATCGTGTACGGAACTGGAGAAGGCGAATTTGTTTCTATAACAGGTTCTGCTTTCGGTAGCCCTGGTTTCGCGGGTGCAGGAATTTTTAGATCCAGCGATAAAGGAAAGACATTTACTAGAATTGCTTCAACTTCAGGTTATGGAAATATAAATTCAATGGCTTCTGATATGAGATCAGGTAAGAATTTAGTGTATGCCTCAACTTCGGGTGGATTGAGAAAATCAATAGACGGAGGACTAACATGGACTATGGCTAAAACCGGAAACAGCAAAGAAGTAAAAGTTGCTACAGATGGTATGGTCATAGCGCAATCAGCCAGTACGATTGTTAAAAGTACAGATGATGGTGTTACTTGGACTGTAATTACACCTCCAAGCGTTGCGATAGGAAGAGCTTCCATAGCAATTTCGCCACAAGATCCAAAATATGTTTATTTAATGGTTGCAGGAAACGATGCAAAATTAAATGGTGTTTATAGAACAACGGATGCCGGAACTACTTGGTCACAAATTATTGCTGCCAGCACAACCTATTTTGATCCTTTAATATCATTGGCAAGTTCTCAAGGAAATTACAACAACGTAATTACAGTTAATCCATTAAACAAAAACCATATTATAATGGGTGGTGTATTTTTGGCGGAGTGGAAAGATGGAACCAACCCAAGGTATATTGGATCACTAAATGATTTTGGTGGTGCAAATCCGGCTTATGTTCACGCTGACAAACACGTTTTGCAATGGGACATAACAACCAATCCTCCAACTTTGATTTGCGGCAATGATGGTGGCTTATACTTCAGTTCTGATAACTTAAGAACTTTTACCCCTAGAAACCAAGGTTATAATGTCACACAGTTTTATGCTGTTGCTGCTGATTATGAAGGAAATGTTACCGGCGGTACCCAAGACAATGGCACCCTGTATATCAATAAAAAAGGAAACACTAAAAAGTCTGCTGTAGAAATTAAAGGCGGAGATGGTTTTCAAGTTGATATTTCTACAAAAGACAATTCAATTGTATTTGCTGAAACCTATTATGGCAACATCGAACGTTCTAGAGATTATGGTAAATCACAATCTTGCATATGGGATAGAAGAATTGCTAAGTCATTTATTGGTTTAACCGATACAAGCAAATACTGCGAACACAACCACGTCGCAAACTGGGCGCCATTTAATACCAAATTTCGTTTATGGGAGCATCCAACATTTGCCAATAAAGAATCTAGATTGTTTATTGCAAGAAATGGACAAGTATGGATGGGTACCGGTGTTACTGATTTTCAAAATGCTCCCGTTTGGTACTTAATCGCAACAGCGCAAGGTGGAGGTCAAGTTTGGGATTTAGAGCCAAGCAATGATGGAAATTCACTTTTCATTAGCAATAGCACAAGTATTTACCGTGTTGATGGTTTGAATTCTGCAACTTATGATAGATGGTCAAATCCAACTTCAATTCCCCCAGGAATTACAACTACAAATTTAAACTTCAGTCAAGGCTCTGGTAGAGCAATTTCATCAATTTGTTTAAATCCTAATGACAATAATGTTGCTCTTATAACTCTTGGTAACTATGGCTCATCAAATTATGTCTACAAAGGCACCAACATGTTGGGTTCAGCGAGCTTCTCAAATATCACCAGTAATCTACCTTCTATGCCGATTTATGATGGTTTGATTGCGCTTAGCAATTCAAATTTATTTTTCTTAGCAACAGATCTTGGTGTTTATGCTTCAGATGATGGCGGAGCGACTTGGTCATCTCAAACGAATGCCACAAATAAATTCCCTAAGGTTGCAACTTTGGCTCTTAGACAATATGTATTCCCGAATAGAAGCAGCGGATCTATTTATGCAGGTACACATGGAAGAGGATTTTATGAGTGCCAACAATACTTCACCAATATCAATTCTGTTCAAAATACTAAGAACAGCAATATGATGAAGCTGTATCCTAATCCAGCAAATGATGAAGTAAACGTTTCTGTCAACACCAATTCTATTGAGGATATTACTTTAACAATTATGGACTTTACAGGTAGAACAGTTTTGGTTAAAGTTGCTGCTTCTTTAAATCCTGGCACTAATGTTATTGCACTAGAAACTAAAGGTTTGCAAGTTGGTACCTACATTGTTTCTGGAACTGGAAAAAATGGATTTAACTATGGTGTTTTGAAATTGGTTGTAAGACACTAACAAATAATATTTTAATAATTAAGTCCTAGATAATCTAGGACTTTTTTTGTGCCTATGAATATTGAAGAAATCAGGAATGTAAAAGGGATTAAAAAATTGGCTGATATGGCTTTTATTGATTCCGAATTATTTGAGGTTCTTTTCCTTGGCATCAAAAGTAACCGTGAGAGACTTGCTTACAATTCATCATGGGCTGCCGCACACTTAACAGAAAAAAATAAAAATTGCGATCTAAAAAGATTTTTCCCGGATTTAATTGATACGGCTTTTAAAACTTCAAAAGGTGGAGTTAAAAGGAATATCTTTAAAATATTACAGCAGGTAAATATTCCTGTAGAATTTCAATTCGACTGCGCGGATTTGGCAATGGATGCATTGTTAAATAAAAAGAATGATGTGGCTGTTAGGGCTTTTGCATTAACAATCTTAGAACATCTAATATCCAGTATTCCTGAGCTTATTGAGGAAGTGTTGTTTTTTATTGAAAAGGAAAAATCATTCGCAAATGCAGCGTTTTTGGTACGCTCAAATCGATTCGAAAAAACGGCTAAAAAGCATTTAAGCACCCATAATTAAAAACCGAATATTTTTTATTTCAACTATCGCTTTTTTATGTAAGAATCATAGTCTTATTTTGCACTTAGCTTGCAGATATTCAATACACAAATAGAATTGGAAGTCTTTTTATCTAAAATTAGAAAGAAGGGTATCAAAATAGGGTTTGTTCCTACCATGGGTGCTTTGCATGAAGGCCATCTCGAATTGGTAAAAAAAAGTGTTGAAGAGAATGATTTTACCGTTGTTTCTATTTATGTGAATGAGCTTCAGTTTAATAACCCTATCGATTTTAATAATTATCCAATTACAAAAGAAGATGATATTGACATGTTAAAGCAAGTATCCTGCGATGCTGTTTTCATGCCGAGTAGCGAAGTTATGTACCCAAAGGGTTATAATAAAATTTCACTTGAACTAGGAAACCTTGTTGATTTATTTGAAGGGCCCTTGCGGCCTGGACATTTTGATGGGGTTGTTCAGGTTGTTTACAGGTTGTTTGACTACATTAAGCCCAATACCGCTTACTTTGGTTTAAAGGACTATCAGCAATGTATGGTCATTAAAGCCTTAAAGAATCAATTCTTTCACTCAATTCATTTGGTCTTTTGTCCCACAATTAGAATGAAAAGTGGTTTGGCTATGAGTTCAAGAAATAAAAGACTATCACCTTCAGGTTTGATTGAAGCCTCCTACCTATACAAAGCTCTTGCAACAATTAGAGATTTGTCTATACATATTGAAGCTTTCGATGCCATCAATTACGGTAAATTATTGCTACAAAAAAGGCAGATTGAGGTAGAATATTTGGAACTTGCAAACGCAGACACCCTGGCACCTGGAAAACGATGGTTCAGAAAAAACAAGAACATTGTTTTATTGGCTGTCAATATCGAAGGGGTGCGCTTAATAGATAATATTGGTTTTTAAATGGAAAAATTTTCAGATAATAATAGAGCATACTTAATAAGATTAAACGAAAGTTTATCAAAAATTAATGACTTAGAGTTGGTTAAAAAACGCCTAACCTATATCCGTTGGAAGGTTGCAGAAAATTTAGATAAATTGCTTTTCGAATTTGAGACCAATGTTAAGAAAACAGATGCAAATGTTTTATGGTGCCCAGACACAGCCACAACAATTGGCAGTTTAAACAAACATTTAAAGCCTTTTTCTAAAATTAATTTTTTTAAACACAATGCTGTAAAGCATATGGTTCGAGAGTTGGATATGAAGGTTCCTGAGCCCTCAGAGAATCCAGAAGTTGTTGTCATAGGCGCAAAGTTTATTCTTGCAAATACCGGTAACTTTTATTCAATATTCAATTCATTTGAAGAGTATGAACAAATGCTCAGTGCCAAAAAAATCATTGTTATTGCGGGTATTGATAGTGTTTTGGCTCTGCAATCTGAGCTGTATTTAGCCAAACAGTTGTACAGTATTTTCGAAACCGGGAATCTGCATTATCAAACCGAGCTTTTAAGCAGGCCCGGACAAGTTCGAGGCTTGAATGCTGAAATCACGCTGTTGTTAACAGATTTGAATAAAAATAAACTTTTAGATTTGCCTCAGCACCGCCCTCTTTTTAGTTTGTTGAATTTTGATTTACCCCCAGTTTGTCCTGCAGATTCATTAAAGCCATCATTGGACCCGTGGATTGAGATAAATACCTTTGAAAGTTTTCTAAATGCATTTATGGATGACTTAAATAAGAACGCATCTGTAATTAATGGCAATTATGGTTTTAATATTTTGAATCAATATCTGCCATACGATATAGATTTGTATGATCAAGTTTTAGATGCTAGGTCAATACTTCATCAAACAGATAAAGTTTCAATTTTAAATAAATTTATAGATTCTGATCGATCTGCTTTGGCCTTAAATGCTAAAAAGTTTGACGATCAAGATAAGTTTCATAAATATGTAGAAAGAAATTTTTTCGGCATATTTAACTCGAGTACTTTTTAATGTAAACTTTACTCAGATTTACGTACGCTTGTGCGTTTTTTTCAATCTTTTCCATTTGTTCTTTTCCTATATTTCGTATTACTTTTCCCGGAACGCCTACAACCAAACTATTTGGAGGTATAAGCATTCCTTCTGTTACTAAAGCCCCTGCTGCTATGATGCTATAGCTTCCAATTACTGCTCCATTTAAAACGGTAGCATTGATGCCAATCAATACATTATTTGCAATCTTTGCTCCATGGACCACGGCTCCATGTCCAATGATGCATTCGACACCAATCTCAACAGGAAAACCAGGGTCAACGTGGATGGTGGCATTGTCTTGAATATTGCTGCGGTCGCCAATTGTGATCATATCGCCATCTCCCCTTAGTACGGCACCAAACCATACACTGACTTCGTCTCCTAAATTTATATTGCCAATAACTCGAGCTGTGTCGGCAATGAAAACTTCTTTACCTTTGCAAATAGATCGATTTAATATTTCTAAATTCACCATGTCTAATAATTATTTACTTACAAACATAGCCCATTTAATTGGCATTCTTGGCCCTGAAGTCAGTCAGCTCAAGGGTAGCGAGATGGATGGATTAGAAAGCATTCACAATGCCTTTGTTTTGGTCCGAAATGGTATTATTGTTGATTATGGAAGCATGGATAAATGCCCGACGCTTGAAATAGAGACCATAGATTTAAGCAATAAGTGGGTAATGCCTGCCTTTGTTGATTCGCATACCCATCTAGTCTTTGCGGCCCCCAGGCACAATGAATATGCAATGCGTATAAATGGAAAGACTTATGCCGAGATTGCGGCTGATGGGGGCGGTATTTTAAATTCAGCTAAAAAATTACAGGCACTAACGGAAGATCAGCTTTTTGATATGGCATATGCGCACAGTTGTAAGGCAATTCAAGCGGGTACTGCTGCCTTAGAAATAAAAAGCGGCTATGGTTTAACAACTGATTCTGAAATTAAAATGCTTCGAGTAATTAAACGTCTAAAGGAAACTTTGCCAATTACAGTTAAAGCAACATTTCTTGGGGCTCATGCATTTCCTCTAGAATTTAAAGAAAATCATCAAGGATATATTAACTTGATTATTAATGAAATGCTTCCTATTATTTCAAGAGAAAATTTAGCTGATTTTATTGATGTATTTTGTGATGAAGGCTTTTATAGTGTGGAAGAGACTAAGCAAATTTTAGCTGCAGCTATAAAAATTGGATTAAAACCAAAAATTCATGGCAATGAATTAGGCCTTACAGGTGGTGTTCAAGTTGCAGTGGAGTTTAACGCTTTATCCGTTGATCATTTGGAGCATATTGGTGATGAAGAAATTAACTGTTTGAAAGAAAGTATGACCATGCCAGTTGCCTTGCCTGGAAGTTCTTTTTTCTTAAAAATTCCGTATACACCTGCTCGGAAAATTATTGATGTAGGTTTGCCAATTGCTTTGGCTTCTGACTTTAATCCCGGCAGCAGTCCTAATTACAATATGTGGTTTGTTTGGAGTTTGGCGTGTTTGTACAATGGGATGACGCCAACAGAAGGATTTAATGCGTTGACTATAAATGCGGCATGCGCTATGGGTATTCACCAAACGCACGGAAGTATTACAATTGGGAAAAAGGCAAATTTGATAGTTACCCGGTCTTTTGAACACATTAATGAAATGCCTTATTGGTTTACTCAAAACCATGCAGAGCAAATATTTACAAGCAAATAAAGCACAAAAAAAACCCTGCAAATGCAGGGTTTAATCATAATATCTGATTCAGAGAATTACTTTTTAGCAGCAACTTCTTCTTTCACAACGTTTCTAGTCATTTTGATCGATACGACTGCGTTGTCTTTGTTATCAAGAATTTGAATGTTAGGAACTTCTACGTTTTTAACTTTTGTAGATTGACCTAATTCCAAACCGTCAATATTGATAACGATTGAATCTGGAATGTCTTTAATTAAACCTTTGATTTTAAGACGTTGAATTTTTTGAATTAATTTACCACCCGCTCTAACACCTGGTGAATTACCTTCAACGGTAACAGGGATAGAAACTGTGATTGGATTTTTTTCGTCAACGGCCAAGAAATCGGCGTGTAAAATTGATTCGTTTACAGGGTGAAATTGCATGTCATGCAAAATTGCCATGTACTTTTTGCCTTCAATTGTTAATTGAACTTTGTAAGTGTTTGGGGTGTAAACGAGAGCTTTAAAGTCTGGTGCGTATACAAAGAAGTGAATATGATCACCGCCACCGTATAATACACATGGTACTTTACCTTCGTTTCTCATCGCCCTAGAGTATTTTGATCCTAAATCTGATCTCAACTCGCCTGTTAATGCTACTGTTTTCATTTTTCTTTAAATTAAATTGGGTTGGAAACTATTATCAAGTTTGAACAAGGAACTTATTGAACCATGTTCATGGATGTTTCTAATTGCTTTGCTCATCAAAGGTGCCACTGATAAGACTTTTATTTTTGGACTGGTGCGCAACATTGGAATTGTGTCACATACAATCAATTCCTCTAATACACTGTTTTCAATGTTTTCATACGCATTACCACTCAATACTGGGTGGGTACACACTGCTCTCACTGACCTTGCGCCGCTGTCTTTGATTAATTTTGCTGCTTTGGATAATGTCCCAGCTGTATCACATAAATCATCAACCAAAACGACATCCATATCGGTAACATCACCAATTATGGTCATACTCGCGATTTCATTGGCTTTGCGTCTTTCTTTGTCGCATATTACCATACTAACACCTAGAACCTTAGCATATTCTCTGTTTCTATTGCTAGCGCCTACATCTGGTGCAGCAATAACAAGTTTTTCTAGATTCAAAGATTTAATATATGGAATAAACACCACAGAAGAATCTAAGTGGTCAACAGGCACGTTGAAAAAACCTTGGATTTGAGGAGCATGTAAATCCATGGTAATTACTCTACTTGCACCAGCAGCGCTTAGCACGTCAGCAATCATTTTGCTTCCAATTGAAACCCTTGGTTTGTCTTTTCTGTCTTGTCTTGCGTAGCCATAGTAAGGGATTACTACAGTAATTGTATTTGCAGATGCACGTTTAGCCGCATCTATCATCAACAATAATTCCAAAAGATTGTCCCCTGGAGGGTTGGTTGATTGAACTAAAAACAAGTCACAGCCTCTGATTGACTCATTAAAACTAGGCTGCATTTCGCCGTCACTAAATTTATTTAAAGTCATGTCACCAAGGCCAGTACCATAATATTCAGCAATTTTAGATGCTAAAGAATAAGATGCTGAACCGCTAAAAATTTTGACTTTGTTTAGAATTGACACGGTGTGTGGGTTTAAATTTCTTTTATAAGTTGCCCGAGCTGGATTCGAACCAACATACAGTGCACCAAAAACACTAGTCCTGCCATTAGACGATCGGGCAATCTTTCAAAAGGACTGCAAAAGTAAAATTAGATTTTGTTTTTACCAAAAAAATATCAAAGAAGCTTCAAAAAAATGTTTATCGAGTCTATTTACCCCGTTATCTTTGCATCGTTTTCCAAACTTTGTTTATGAAAAAATTTAACAGAACTCTCGTAACAGCAGCACTTCCATATGCCAATGGCCCAAAGCACATAGGTCATTTGGCTGGCGCCTATCTGCCAGCAGATATTTACACCAGATTCCTAAGAAATAGGGGTGAGGAGGTGCTTTTTGTCTGTGGAAGTGACGAACATGGCACCGCAATACCCATTGAAGCGCAGAAAGAAAACACCAATCCGCAAGCCATTATTGACCGTTACCATGCGCTTTTAAAATCAAATTTTGAGAAATTTGGAATTGCATTTGACGTTTATCACCGCACAAGTGATAAAACACACCATGAAACCGCTTCTGAGTTTTTCTTAAAAATGTATGAAAAGGGTTTATTCACCGAAGATACCACTGATCAATTTTTTGACGAAGAAAAACAAACATTTTTGGCTGATAGATATATTAAAGGCACTTGCCCTAATTGCAGTTTTCCAAATGCTTTTGGCGATCAATGTGAAAAATGCGGAAAATCTTTAAGTCCAAACGAATTGATTAACCCTGTTTCAACTTTAAGCGACAAACCTCCTGTTTTAAAAAGCACAAAGCATTGGTATTTGCCTTTGCAAAATTATGAGCCGTGGTTAAAACAATGGTTGCTAGAAGAACACAAGGGCGATTGGAAAACCAATGTTTACGGGCAAAGTAAGAGTTGGATAGATGGTGGTTTGTCACCAAGAGCAATGACCCGTGATTTAGAATGGGGCGTTAAAGTTCCATTAGAAAATGCTGAGGGCAAAGTTCTTTACGTTTGGTTTGATGCGCCAATTGGTTATATTTCGGCAACAAAGAAATTTTTTGAAGAGCTTGAATCTCAAAAATTTGAATTTTCTTACCCTGAGAATTCTGTCATAAAATCAGGTGCTGCAGACGATTGGAAAAAATGGTGGCAAGACAAAAGTACCCGATTATTGCATTTTATAGGTAAGGATAATATTGTTTTTCATTGCATTATTTTTCCTGTCATGCTGCATGCAGAGGGTGAATATATCGTTCCAGACAATGTTCCTGCAAATGAATTTTTGAATTTAGAGGGAGATAAAATGAGCACCAGCAGAAAATGGAGTGTTGAAATGGTAGACTATTTTGAATCATTTCCTGGCAAGGAAGATGTATTGAGGTATATGCTCACCTCAATTGCTCCTGAAACCAAAGACGCCGATTTTAGTTGGAAGGATTTCCAGACGCGCAACAACAGCGAGTTGGTTGCAATTTTGGGAAACTTTGTAAATAGAGTGATGGTGCTTTCGCATAAATTTTACAATGGAGAAGTTCCTGAAAACATCAAACCCAATCAAAAAGAAAAAGATTTAATTGCAGAAATAGAGCGATGTCAAATTGCAATTGAAGCAAATATTAGAGATTTTAAATTCAGGGAAGCTTTGTTTGAGTTGATGAATATGGCTAGAGCTGGCAATAAATACCTTGCAGACAACGAGCCTTGGAAAACCGTAAAAACCGATACTGACCATACGGCCACAATTATGTACCATGCAATTCAAGTTTGCGGCCATTTATCTTGGTGGATGAGCCCATTCATTCCATACAGCGCAAGTAAATTATGTGGAATATTAAATTTCGATAAGAATCAATATGCATTGGGAAATTTCCAACAAATTCCGATTAAACACCAATTAGGTGAGGCTATTCATTTGTTCAGCAACATCGAAGATGATACCATTCAAGTGCAGTTGGATAAATTGCTGGCCACTAAAAATGCCATTGCGCATGCCGAGGCTATAAATACTCTTGAAAAGAAAGAAATTGAATCCACTAAAGCAAGTATTCAATTTGATGATTTTAGCAAAATGGATCTAAGAGTGGGAACTATTTTGAGTGCTGAAAAAGTTAAAAAAGCGGACAAATTATTAATGTTGCAAGTTGATTTGGGCTTTGAAACCAGAACCATAGTTTCAGGCATTGCTTTACATTTTGAACCAGAAACTTTAGTTGGAAAACAAGTTTGTGTTTTAGCCAATTTAGAAGCAAGAACAATAAAAGGTATTGAATCTAAAGGTATGATATTAATGGCTGAAGATGCTGATGGTAAATTGCATTTGATGTCTCCAGAAAATTTGATTTCAGCAGGTTCAAAAATTGCTTAACAAGTAAGCAAAGCAAGCAAAGCTGATCGTATTCATTCAAAGTATGATTTGTTCATTGCTATTTTTATGTTAAAAATTAGGATAAAAAGTATAGTTTTGCATCCCTAAACTTGGCCCTGTAGTTCAATGGATAGAATAGATGTAATAAATGGTTTCGTAGTTCAACGGATAGAATAGATGTTTCCTAAACATTTGATAGCAGTTCGATTCTGCTCGAGACCACTTGTATCAAAAAACCCTGAAATATACTTCAGGTTTTTTTATGCACTTTCGGCAGGTTATTGCGACAAGGGTTGCGACCCGTGATGCGACTAAAACGGAGTGGAGTATCTGATTTGGGGCACATTCACTTTAAAAGGTTCCATCTCAAAGCGAAAGCGGACATTATCACTCTCTTTTTTTCTTCACACTAACCTTTACTCTCACTTAAATTATTGGCAAAAATTAGCACTTAAACACTCTAATAAATTCTCTTTTAGGGTTCAACTAAATCTTGAATTAATTCTTGATTTATTGCACTATAAAATCTAAAGTGCATTGAAACGCAATTTACCTAAATTGCTTTAAAAATTTACTTGAGCCTGAATGCGGATGAGGCGACCCTTTTGAAGATTGTTCTGTTTTGCATAATCTTCAAAACGCCTTTCTGAAATGGTGTACATAATTACAAGTTCAAAGTTTTTGTTAGGCTGCCATTCTATTCCAGATTCATATTCCTTTACACGATAGCTGCGGGCGTCTTTTTCGTGTTTCTTTCCGCCGTCGTAGTATTGCGCTCTAAAGAAAGGGAAAAATATATGCTTTTTGTAATTCAACATATAGTTTAGGGTTACATAGCCACCTTCTAGTTTTCGGTGTTCAATAGAATCTGTTGTTTTATTAAACTCCGGACCGATGCCGATATTGTATTCGGCCTGTATTCCAAAAGGCTTAGGGTAAAGAATAAAACTAGCCGCCGCCCTTTTGTCGTTGTAATTTAGATCTGATTTATACTTCACACCAGCACTTAAATTAGATTTGCTTAGCACAAACTTACCTTGATAGGCCTGTATGCCGGGCTCAATAATCTGGCTGCCTATTGTTATTGGATACGATAATCTTGCCACCATATGCAATTCATCATTCAGTTCCGGATTATTGGCTGTCTGACCATTGTATACACCAAAAGCGAAAACACCATAATCGCCGCTTCCTTTAAACCCTTTACTTACAAGTTCAGAGAATGTTTTTCGGGTCTTCTTAGGCGCCCAATAGAAGAAAGCACCCATGTCCCTTTCATTCGAAACCGAACTATTTAAAGCATCGTTTCGGTCTAATGGAAGGCGGTTTTGGCTCGATTGCATGTTTTCAAAACCGAATGGTACTTTACTTTGACCCAACCTGAGTCTGAATTCATTGTTCTTGTCTAATCCAACATCCATATAGGCATCTCTCAATTGGGCAAAATGCAGTTTGTCTGAACTTGGGCTGCTAGCGATGTCTGGTTGTATATATACGTATACCTGTTTGCTGATTTGTCCATAAATGATAACACGCATCCGTCTAATGAAAATGCCTCCATTCTTTCCCCATGATTTGTCACATTGTTCGCAGCTCAGGTCTGGGTTTGTTTCTGCAAGTCGGTTATAGCGAACTTGCATATAACCTCTAATTGAAATGCTTTCGTACCATTTTTTGTCTTTTCGTGCTTCTTCTGAAGCTTTTTGTTTAGCAGTGTCTGTTTGTGAATAAACTGGCCCTGTAAGTGTGGTGAAAACCACAAAGAATATAAAATATTTCAATTTAAGGTCTTTCATTGCACTGATTTCAGAATGGGTTCTGAATACTTTGAGATTTTTAGCGATTGTAGTGCTTAATGAATGCATCTTATTCATGAATTTTGTTTGTTTTTAGTGTATTTTTTATGTTAATGTTTACACAGAGATTATTCTTAGGTTGCTATTAATTAACATTATATTAATATATGAGGGCGTAAAAAGACCCACAGAGGGTCTATTTATAAAGTTTATTATATTTATTTTAGAAATAATTGCAATAGGTAATAGCAACCACCTGCCAAAATAATAGTAACAGGCAGTGTAAGAATCCAAGCTATGGCAATGCTTTTAATTGTATCAGGCTGAAGGTTCTTTACACCTTTAGAAGCAGTCATTGCACCTGCAACACCTGAGGATAAAACGTGGGTGGTAGACACCGGTAAACCGAATCCTGAACTTAATCCGATGGTAACAGCGGCTGTTAATTCAGCTGTAGCGCCCTCTGCATAAGTCATGTGACGTTTGCCTATTTTTTCTCCGATGGTCACAGCAATGCGTCTCCATCCAATCATAGTGCCAAGTCCAAGACATAAAGCAATCATGATGGTAACCCAAAGTGGAGAATATTCAATATCGCCTTTAAGTTTTGATACCTCTGACTTTACAATTTTAGTATTTTCTTTTGCATCCATAAAGGTTGGATTCTTCAGCTCTGTTCCAAGTTTCTTATTGATTTTGGCAATCTGAGTTCTCACTTCAATGGTTGCTCTCTTTAATTCCAGTTCGCTTGCATTCGGATTGTTTTTTACCACAACAAATTGCTTGAGTGCTTCTTTGGCTTCACTCGTTTTTATCAGTAGATCTGCCTTATGTTCATTGCTCAGCGCTACTTCTATATTGTTTATAGAATTCAAGGATTTGTTTACATCAAACTCTGAGTTTAATGCAAATTGAATTGGCAAGAAGGTAATCAAAATGATCAGCATCAAACCTATGCCTTTTTGACCATCATTATTGCCATGGAAGAAGCTAACCAAGGTGCACGTGGTAATTAGAATTGCTCTAATCCACAAGGGCGGTTTAGTTCCTGGCTCTGGTTCTTTAAATATTTGTTTTTCGGTTTTAATGATTCTCCTCAGTATGTACATGAGTAAAATGGTTACAGAAAAACCAAATAACGGAGAAACCAATAAAGAAAGTCCTATGTCGGAAGCCTTGCCCCAGTTAACGCCCTCACCACCGTGCAACCAGAAAAAGACCAAACCCACTCCTAATATTGAACCTATCAATGTGTGCGATGAACTGCAGGGAATTCCATAATACCATGTGCCTAAATTCCATGCGATGCCTGAAACCAGCATACCCAAAACCAAACTTACACTTTCACCGGTACTTAATGCTACCATATCGCTGAGCGGTAGAAGATTTACAATACCCATTGCAACCTTATAGCCCCAGAAACTGCTTAAAAATAATCCAATAAAGTTCCATAACCCAGACCACACAACCGCATAAGTGGGTTTTAATGCTCCTGTATAAATAACCGTTGCTACTGCATTGGCTGTGTCGTGAAAGCCATTGGCAAATTCAAAAACACATACTGCTGCTATGCATATTACAAATAAAACGGCGATTCCAGATTCAAGTCCAAACATAATGTTACAATATTGATAGTTTTGTGTTAAGTTATTGTTAATTAGATAACATATTATTGTTACCATAATGCGAATTATGTCATTTCATAACATGGCAAACATTACACGGACTAGAGGAAATCGACATTTTTGTTCCTATTTTTTTCTGAAATTGATAAATCTAACTTTGTCGAATCAAAGTAGTTTAATTGTTATTAATCAAGTTTAGATCTAAGAATAATAACAAAATCAGCACCCAAAAACAAATCTGTTTGTTTTGATTCTTCGTTGAGGTCCTTTCTTTTTAGAAAAGTATTGATCCAACATACAAAAAGTAAAACCCAATAGACCCAATGCTTTAAGAGGTGTCTTTATTAATTTCTTTAAAATAATTAGGATTATTTAGAGCTCAATAAAAGAATAAAAAGGATCGTTTAAGACAATTTTATATTGTAATTTATGTTTATTAAATGCCGGTAATTGCTCATTAAGAATGAGTAAATATCCTTTAAAATTGAGCAATTCTATATCATTAATATTTTCAATTTTATAACCCTTGGTTTGGTTAAAAATATTTTTATAAAACACCAATGGGTAATTGTAGCTTAAGGGCTTGTATATTTTAAACTGCTTTAATTCTGGATTTGTTTTTTCAATTCTCTTGAAGGCATAAGCATACATCACTTGCGCGGATGTCTCGTCATTATTCAAATCTTTTTGAATAATTTTTTGATAGGGATCATAGAAAATATAGGCAAACAGTAACAGAAAAATTAAAGTAATTTTCAATTTGCTCAGATTGAGTGAAAAATAAATTAACTCAAATACTTTGTAAATGCCCATTCCTATTATGACCGAAAGCAAAGGGATTAGCAATAAATCGTACCATACATTGCTTGAGCCTTTAGAAATAATTACATAAAAGAAAAGTATTTGAATCGAGAAAAATATGACCAAATTTTTTAAAGCTTTCTGATAACAAGAAATGCTAACAATGAATGATGGTATTATGAGAGGAAACCAATATGCAAATTGCCAGTTTTTAAGTTCATTGTAATAGTACCAAAAGTCTGTTTGATTGTATTGGTATCTGTCTGATAGGTTTAAATACCTTGGAAAAAGTTCATTGTGCCAAACTGCTTTTAAATAACCAGGTTCGCTTAGCTCTCTGGCAATATAGAATCCTATAATAATGACAATTGAACAACTTAATCCTTTCCAAATCCGAGCGTCTTTTAATGTTGTTATGCTTTGTTTTCTGTATATTGCAAATAGGATCAATCCTGGCACGATCAGAAATACCACGATGCTTTTTGTTAAAACGGCTAGCGTAAAAAATATAAAAAATTTATACAAAGCATTTGAATGCGAAGATTCAAAATATTGATAAATGTTCAAAAGGGCTAATATTGTGAAACAAACAAGCAAGGCATCGTGATCGCCAGTCCTTGCGCCATGCTCGTGCATATACCCCCAGCTGCTAACAATAATGGCTGAAATAAAAAAGCCAATAATTGACCGTTTAAATTGCTTGGAAAACCAAAAAACCAAATATAAACACATTGCAAAAGTTGCAAGTGCAGATGGCAGTCTTACAGCCAATTCATTGTATCCAAATATTTTAAAACCCAATGCTTGCAACCAAACCAAAAGTGGAGGTTTTGTCTCCCATAAATCTGCCTGATAATTGTATGTTTTGACTAAAATATTCCCGGTTTCAGACATCTCAAATGCATTAATTGCATTTCTCGCCTCATCCCACTCCCTTAAAGGCTTGCTGTCTAAATGTAAAAAAATTGGTGCAGCAAGGCAAACTGAGATTAGGAAAATCCATAGATATTTATACGTTTTTGAATCAAAAATGAGGTCTTTATTCACTGACATATATTCGCTTAACCCTTTGTGAAATAGAAGTTAGAATTTCATAAGGAATTGTATTTAGTTGATTAGCAACTATGTCAATTGGATGCTCTTTGCCGAACAATATTGCCTCATCTCCTGTTTTGCATTCAATTTTGCTAACATCAACCATACACATATCCATGCAAATATTTCCAGTAATAGGCGCATATTGATTGTTGATGTACAAACCACCAATTCCATTACTCAAAGCTCTATTTAAACCATCGGCGTACCCCAAAGCAAGGATCGCTATCTTTCTTTCTGAATTTGAAATGGATTTTCTAGAATATCCGATGCTTTCATTGGCGTTTATTGTTTTTATTTGAGAGATATGAGTCTTTAAAGTAAAAACTGGTTCTAAAAGATTGTCAAATAATTTACTTGGATCAATGCCATATAAACCTATTCCCAAACGCACCATTTCAAGGTCTTTTTGATCAAATCTAAGCGCAGCTGCTGTATTGCTTATGTGTTTAATTGTTTTATATCCAATTGCTGACTCAATTTTATTTGCAATTTTATTGAATGTGCTTATTTGTAATTTTGTAAAATCGTCGAATTGTGCTTCATCGCTGCCCGATAAATGCGAAAAAATGGTCGCAACTTTTACATTTTTATTTGATGTAATGTGATCAATTAGAGCATCAATTTCATTCGACAAATAGCCTAATCGATGCATACCTGTGTCTATTTCAATATGGATTTTTAGTGTCGAATTATTTGATTGTATTAAACATTGATTTAAGAAATCATTGCTAAATACAACTGGTTCTAAATCGTAATGGATCAGTTGGTCAACGGCTTCAATTTCAGAATTCATTACCATAATTGGTGTAGTAATTCCTGATTTTCTCAAAGCTATTCCTTCGTCAATATAAGCTACAGCCAAATAGTCTACCTTATTCTGCAATAATTTCGCAATTTCATAAGAACCACTCCCATATGCAAATGCTTTTACCATGCCCATAACTTTGATGTCTTTAGGCATTTTATTTTTTATTGCATAAAGATTTTTAAGGGCAGCGCTTAGATTTATTTCTAATAGAGTGCCATGGTTTTCTATTTCTAGTTTCCTAACGATTTTTTCAAATTCAAACTTTCTAGCACCCTTAATTAGAATGTTCTCTTCATGAAATTTCAGTGCGTAAAAATTTTCCAGGAAGGAGGCGGTATTTGCATAAAAATCAGTTTCAAAATGGTTTTCAAATATTTCTTTAGATGCAAGATAGTCAGGCCCTATGCCAATAATTCTTTTTACATTCTTGTCAAATAAAAGTGTTTTTACTTGTTGATATAAAATTTGTGCAGGAAGTCCGCTGCCTTCAATATCAGAAAGAATAACCGTCGCTTTCGAATGAATCGATTGCTGTTTTAGAAAAGACAAGGCATTGCTAAGCGCATTAATATCATTGCTATAACTGTCATTTACTAGAATGCAAGCGTGTATGCCTTTTTTCAATTCCATTCGCATGCTAATTGGCCTTAAGGCTTCAAATTTATTTGCATCAAATTTTCCTAGCGAAAGACAAACTAGGCAACAAAGACAAGCATTCTCAATTGAGGCTTCATCGGTGAAAGGGATCGTGAAATCAAAGATCTTTGCATTGTAAGTACATGTGATGTTTGTGAATGATTGCGATGACTTTTTTTCAATAATATTTAAATCAGACCGCGGTTCATTGTATCCAAATGTGTATGCTTTTTCATGCAAGGCATCAATAACCAAGCTATTGTATGCCGTATAAACTTTTGGACAATTTTTAAATAGTTTTAATTTTTCAATTAGTTTTTGTTCAGGACTATCAAATCCTTCATTGTGTGCTGTCCCCAAGTGGGTTAAAATCCCAATATCAGCTTGAATAATATGGGATAATTTATCCATTTCTTCAATTGTTGATATTCCTGCTTCGAAAATGCCTAAAGTATGGTTCTCGTTTAATTGCCAAACGCTCAGAGGTACGCCAATTTGACTGTTGTAACTTTTTGGGTTTGCACAAATTGAATAATCATCTTTTAAAAGTTGGGTTAACCATTCTTTGACTATTGTCTTTCCATTGCTGCCTGTGATGCCTATAATTGGAATAGAAAATTGATTTCTATGATAAGTTGCTAATTTTTGCAGTGCAACTAAGGTATCTTCTACGATTAGAAAGCATACATCAAAAGCGTTTTCAGTATTGTAATTTTGATCTACAATAAAATAATGCACACCTTTTTTAGCTAGATCTGGAATAAAAATATGACCATCGTTGAATTTAGTTTTCAAAGCGATAAATAAGCTATCGTCTGCATTGGTTAAGTTTCTGCTATCCGTTAATAGTTGAAAATTTTCAACGCTTTTATGTTCGCCTTTTATTTGGGCATTTATTGCGGCAGCTATTTCAGAAATGGTATACACGATCTAATTGCAAACCTATGAAGTTTTTTATTAATATGACTGCATTCTCGTAAATTTTATTTAGGTTCGATGCAAATTTTATAGAATGTCGAGTCAACTAAAAGCAAAATTAGGTCTATTTTCAGCCGTAATGGTTGTTGTTAGCGCAATGATTGGGAGTGGGGTTTTCAAAAAAGTGAGTTTAATGTCAAACGATTTGCACAGCAGTGCATGGGTTTTAGGTGCTTGGTTGTGCGCAGGATTAATAACATTAATGGGGTCTTTAAGTAATGCAGAAGTTGCCGGTTTAATAGCAAAGCCAGGAGGGCAGTATGTTTACTTTCAAAAAATGTATGGCAAGTTATTTGCTTTTTTATACGGATGGTCATCTTTTTCAGTTATTCAAACTGCAACAGCGGCATCTGTAGCCTATGTTTTTGCCGAATCATTTAACCGTTTATTTCCTTTGCCTATACTAAGTGAGTATTGGTCAAACTACACCTTGCTTACCATCGCCGATTTTCAGCTACAACCATTTCATAATTTTGGTGTTAAAATGATGGCCTGTGGTCTTATCGTTTTTCTTTCAATAATAAATTACAAAGGAATCTCTTATGGCGAGAAGATTGGCAACATACTTGGAGGCTTGGTGGTTGTAGGCTTGTTATTAATTGTCTTTTTTGCATTTACCCACAGTGTAAATCCTAACCCATTTAGTTTGAAAAGTTCAAGTTTTCAACCAGTAAAAGTTTCTGTTTTTTTCTCGGCGATGATGGCTGCTTTTTGGGCATTTGAAGGTTGGAATAACGTTGGTTTTTTGGGCGGAGAAATTAAAAACCCCAAAAGAAACATTCCAATTGCTTTGTTTGTGGGCACTTTAATTGTAATGACTTTGTATTTCTTTGTTAACATGTCGTATTTTAAAATGACTGATATTGTTTTTTTTGAAGCAATATTAAAGAAGGAAAATGCAATTGCGGCAGTGGAGTCAATAAGCACCATTTGGGTTACAGGCGGAATGCTAATTTCTGTTTTAATATTGGTAAGCACATTTAACAGCACCAACAATAGCATTATGACTTCGCCAAGGATCTATTATGCTATGGCAAACGACGGCCTATTCTTGAAAAGTGCAGGTAAAACGCATCCTAAATATTCGACACCGCATAGATCTATTGTCTATCAAATGTGCTGGTGTATGCTTTTGGTTATGAGCGGAAGTTTTGATATGCTTACTGAAATGCTGGTATTTGTGGCATTTATTTTTTATGGTTGTGGCGCATTCGGGGTGATTGTATTGCGCTATAAGATGCCAAATGATGAAAGACCTTTTAAAGTGCCTTTCTATCCTGTATTGCCATTGTTTTTCACTTTATTTAGCGCCTTCTTAGTGGCTTATTCTATTAAAGAGTCGCCAGGCAATGCAATTGTAGGCTTATTGCTATTAAGCTTAGGTTTACCTATGTACTTTTATATGAAATTTAGAAATAAATAAGTTATTGACGATTGTCAATGCGATCTTCATATTCAAGGAAAGCAGCTAAAATTATTTGAGAATAATTTTGTGATGCACTTTTAAATCTGCCAGCTGAGGTGTTCCAAAGTTGCTTAATTAACTCAATGCCTACACCGGGTTGTGAAATTGCATTTAAAGCCAATTGGACATTTCCAGCACCAGCATTGTATAAATGCATCACAAACAATTTAAACCAAAGGTCATTTTCATTGAAGTTAATTGATCTCGCGCTTAACATTTGCCGAGCATATGGTATACAGATTGTTTTTATCAGTTCACTTGCCGCGTATGCTGACCGATTAAAATCAGCTCTTTCATCGACATGTTTATTTACCTTTAATCCATAATTTCTTGCAACTCCAGGCATTAACTGAAATGGCCCATATGCCCCTGCATTTGACTTTTGAAGTTGATTAGGACTTTCAATTAATAATATTGCTTTTGCATACCATCCATCTAACCCATTGTTTTCAAATGCCAAAATACCTTGAGGGATTTTTTCTGAAATTTTTTCAAATGCGTAAAAGAAACTCTTACCCATTGTGCCAACTATTCTAGGACTGTCGATTATTCCATATAGCTTTTTTAAACTATCTAAAATCGAATGTTTTACTTGTTCAGTGCTTCCGTACCAAGATGAAGCATGCATGGTGGCAATTATGGTTCTATTGCTATGGATATTCAAAATGCAACTGTCCTTATGTAAATTCATAATTTTACGCCAAAATAATACATTTGGCAATTTGTCCAATTCTAAAGCATGAATTTCGCTCGCGGAGGCAGAACTTGTGGTCTTTAACTCCGGGTTTGTAACTACAAATGCACTTGCACTTATGCCAGCAATAATCCCATCGTTCAGAGTGGCATAGAATTCAATGAAGTCATAATTGTTGAAGATGTTATCACCTTCGCCTGAAACATAAATTGGAATCTCTTTACCCTTATAGAACATTTGCCATTTTTTGGGCTTAACCGTTGAAAGATCTAGTTTCATATCGGTAGCCGAAGGAATCAAAGAGGTGTAGTCAAGTCTGTAAATGCCTGGCTTACCAATTGGGATTTTAAAATACTTTTGATTGCTTTTAATCCATTCGTTGCCATAAGGCTGTGAAAATAATTGAAAAGAAAAAGCGAAAAGAAAGAAACAAATGAGACATTTTTTCATGTATTAGTGTGTGTATCTACAAAATTACTGAATATTGCATAAGTTTTCCAATAATTTTATG
Source organism: Bacteroidia bacterium (assembly GCA_044341025.1). Lineage (GTDB taxonomy): Bacteria > Bacteroidota > Bacteroidia > NS11-12g > UBA955 > JABMMZ01. The sequence continues at coordinate 65,177 of JBIISM010000005.1, forward strand.
CAATCCACAAGCAAAGAAACACTCTTCCTCATTCCACTGCCAATATCAGAAATTGAACTGAACTGGAGCATCCCTTTAAATGTTATAAATCAAATATCTAAAATACAATGTTTTATAGTTGAGAATGCAAAAGTTTCTAGACATTTTCTAAAACAAGTCAATCCTAAGATTATATGGGATAATGTTTTGATTTTTGAAATGGATAAGCACCAAATTCAAAGCCAGAACAATGAAATTTTAAATCTTATGAAGCAACACCGTTTGGTAGGTCTAATGTCTGACGCAGGATTGCCATGTATAGCTGATCCTGGAAATCATGTTGTTAGAATTGCACATGAAAATGGAATTACAGTAAAACCACTAATCGGTCCCTCTTCAATCATTATGGCCTTAATAGCCAGTGGTTTAAATGGTCAAAGTTTTAAATTTCATGGATATCTGCCAAGTAAACCCGAAGAAAGAAAGCAATCAATAAGTGCTTTGGAAAAAATATGTAAAGAAAGTACTCAATTATTTATTGAAGCACCCTATAGAAATGAAGCTATGTTTTCAGATTTACTTAAAACTTTAAGCCCAGAAACTAGGCTTCTTATCGCTTCGGATATTTGCGGCGAAAATGAATACATTTTATGCAAAACGGTTAAATGGTGGCGTGAATATCCTATTCAAATAGGAAAAATTCCTTGCATGTTTGCTATTGGTGCTTGAATCTAAAAGCAGATGTAAACTTTAAAATCAATAACAACAGAATCAGAGCAAAAGCTGATGTTTTTAAACCAATTTTGGTCTTTTCATTTTTATAGACCAGTTCAATATCTCCTTTTGTATTTTTAACGCAAAGCAAACCTTTGTGGTTTGTGATTTGACCTACGCCAATTAAGGACCAATTTTTATTGAATCTTAAAGCGGTTTTTAATAAAGAATCATTGGTTTGTATTTTGAGGTGATTTGGTTTAAAACTGCTTATATCACCACCTTCTACAAATGCCCTCAAGCTGTCTTCAACTTTCAATAAGTTCAATGGTTCGTATGCATTTTGAACGATGCATTGTTTTTGAACATATAAAAATTGATTTTCCAATTCATTGCTCTTCAGTTTAATTACATCAAGCTTATTTAAATTCTTGTCGATTTTCATATCCTCATAACGCTTTGTAAAGACCATTTTATTTGAAATGGAATTGAAACTTAAAGTTTGGGCTATAGTGGATGCGAGTAGTGCTAGAAAAATTAGCTCTTTATTGTCATACAACTTGCTTGTTTTTATGAATAGAACACATAGTATTAGCAAGCTTAGCACGCTTATCCTATAAGGCGCTCTGAGGCTACTAAATATTGGGATATTGTGGTTTAGCAAATACCAAGGATTGACGTAATTGGGGTAGTTCCCTAAGCCAATCCAGAAAATAGGAATAAATAAAAGCGCCCAAAATTTATATTGATTGATTTTAAATAATTTGTTTAATGTTAATATGAACAAAACCATTGGAAAACCAATTGCAAACTCATGCCATTGGTGCGGTGTTTTGGTGTCGCTTGTAAAATCACAAAGCGATTGTATGTAAATTAATAAATTAATGCCACTTTCATCATTTACTAGCCTAGGGCTTTGATCCCATAGTTCAAGTGCAGGAAATATTTTCCAGGCATTTAATATCAGGGGAAAAACGATTGCGGCGCTTAAGCCAATTAAAAATTTAATGGGTTTTTTGTCAATAAAGTAATACCCTAAACCCAATAAAAACAATCCTGATGAAGCTATGATTGTTAAAAGTGGAGCTCCTCCACATATTGGCAATGTCAATAAGAGTATCAAAAACAAGAGGCTCTTATGTGAGCCAGATCTTTTAAAAAGTTCAAATTGGTAAAAAATCCAAGGAAGAAAATAGAAAAATAAAAAGTTACTGTGCCCAGCCTCAAAAATATGTCTACTGAAATAAGGTGCCCCAACAAAAATAATGGCCATTCCAATTGAAAATAAAACATCTGGGGTGTATAATTTAAAAAGTTTGAATGCGCCCCATAGGCCAATCAGCATTCCTAAAAGAATACTAATTTTATAACCATAAAAAGTTCCAAAGAATAATATTGGAATTAAAAAGATTGAAGCGCCTACAGATTGTGGATTTGCATCTAAATCGCTCCCAAATGAGAGAAAGCCTTGATAGGAAGGCCATTCTCCATATTCAATTATATTAATTCTGGAGACTTCAAAAGTTGAATAGGTTAAATCCCAATCTCCTGCTCCATAAAAGCCCCAATTTCTAGGCAGCCATAAATTAGAGGCAAAAAGTATCCAAGCAATAAAAAGTATCCAAATATTTCTAGATTTACCAAATATTCCTTGTAGTTTTTCCATATTGTTGCTTACAAAAAAGGGGCTAAAAGCCCCTTTTGATTATTTAATTTTAAACGCTTTTTTGACTTTGTCAACGTAATCAAGTTTTTCCCAGGTGAATAATTCAACCTTCACAATTTTTGATTTTCCTTCAGGAGTCTTAAAAGTTTTGCTAACAATTTCATTTTCTCTACCCATATGACCATATGCAGCAGTTTCACTGTAAATAGGATTTCTTAATTTTAATCTTTGCTCAATAAAATATGGGCGCATATCAAATATTTCAGCCACAATTTTACCTATTTCGCCGTCGTTCATTTTTACTTTTGCAGTGCCATAGGTATTAACATTGATACTCGTCGGTTTTGCAACACCAATCGCATAACTCACTTGCACAAGTACTTCTTTGCACAAACCTGCTGCTACAAGATTTTTAGCAATATGTCGTGTTGCATATGCAGCACTTCTATCCACTTTGCTAGGATCTTTGCCACTGAATGCACCACCACCATGAGCACCTTTACCACCGTAGGTATCAACAATGATTTTGCGGCCTGTTAGACCTGTATCACCATGTGGACCGCCAATTACAAACTTACCAGTTGGGTTGATGTGGTATGTAATCTTATCGTTAAAAAGTTTTTTATATTTTGGGTATTTAGCTTTTACTCTTGGAATCAAAATATCAACCATGTCTTTTTTGATTTTAGCCAACATTTTAGCTTCTTTGTCAAAATCATCGTGTTGAGTTGAAATCACAATTGCATCGATGCGAACAGGTTCATTTTTATCATTGTACTCAAGTGTCACCTGGCTTTTAGCATCTGGCCTTAAGTATGTGATTGCTTTGTTTTCTCTGCGCAATGCTGCAAGTTCGATAAGGATTTTGTGAGATAAATCTAAAGCCAAGGGCATGTAGTTATCTGTCTCAACTGTTGCATATCCAAACATCATTCCTTGATCGCCAGCGCCTTGTTCTTCTTTTTTCTTTTTGTCAACGCCTTGATTAATGTCGGCGCTTTGTTCGTGTATTGCTGATAAAACACCACAAGAATTGGCCTCAAACATGTATTCACTTTTAGTGTATCCAATTTTTTTGATTACATCCCTAGCAATTGTTTGAACATCTAAGTAAGCAGTTGATTTCACTTCACCAGCAAGTATAACTTGCCCTGTGGTTACCAATGTTTCACAAGCTACTTTACTTTGCGGGTCAAAAGCTAAAAAATTATCTATAAGAGCGTCGCTGATTTGATCGGCAACTTTGTCAGGATGGCCTTCTGATACGGATTCCGAGGTAAATAAATAAGGCATATATTTTAAAATTCTTGCAAAAGTAAGCGATTAATTCTTTGTTTGCAAAAGAGTAAATTATTAATTTGCAACTATCAATTAATGGTTGATTTCTTCACCCTCCATTTTGCTCACCGCCACAGTGGCTACAGCATTGCCAACCACGTTTGTAGCTGTTCTTCCCATATCCAAAAATTGATCTATTGGGAGTAGTAAAGCTAAGCCTGCTTCTGGAATTCCAAATCCTGCAACTGTTGCAGCAATAACAACCAGGGACGCTCTAGGCACACCTGCTATGCCTTTGCTTGTAATCATTAGCACAAGCAACATCGTTATTTGCTGACCAATGCTTAAATCAATTCCATATGCTTGGGCGATAAGCAAAGAACCAAATGTCATATACATCATACTTCCATCTAGGTTAAAAGAGTAACCAAGAGGTAAAACGAAGCTGCTTATTTTTTCTTTTATTCCAAATCGATCTAGTTGATTCAGTAGTTTAGGGTAAGCAGATTCACTGCTAGCTGTTGCAAACGCTAACATCAAAGGTTCTTTTATATGGCTAAGTAAACTCCAGGTTTTTTTTCTGATCATTATGTAGCAAAGCCCTATAAGTATAACCCAAAGGAGACTTAGTCCTCCATAAAACATAGCAATTAATTTGCTGTAATCTTTAAGCACACCTATTCCTTTATCGGCTATAACTACTGAGATTGATGAAAAGACAGCAAGGGGAGCCAGCCACATGATCATATTGGTTAATTTCAACATTGCATGAGCAAGCGAATCCATAAATTTTACCAGAGGCTCACCTTTTTCTTTAATTGCAGATAGGGCTAAACCAAAAAATATTGAAAAGACAACAATTTGCAATACTGTTTTATGGCTAGACAATGAAACAATGATATTCTCAGGAAACAATTGATCAACAAAATGAAGAAGTGTAAATTCTTCAATTTTCAAACCGCTAGCTGCAAGACCTTGAACTTGATTTACAAAAGCATCTCCAGGTCGAAGAAAATTTACAAGGATTAAGCCCAAAGTTAATGAGGTCAAACTTGCAAAGATGAACCAACCTATTGTCTTCACGCCCATGCGGCCTACAGTTTTTGCATCGCCAATATTTGCAACACCAACAACCAATGTACTTAACACCAATGGTCCGATAATTAATTTTATTAATTTGAGAAAAATGTAACTGCCCAAAGACGTGTACTTGGTGTATATTTCGATGCCTTCTCGGTCAATTTCGAAAACCGTATTTACTATTGTTCCAACAATAATTCCTAATACCAACCCGCCTAAAATCCAATATGTTAATTTATTTTTCATTCTTTTATACTATCCGAAAAGGTATTCAAAAGCTTCTTCAATTTTTCCTATTTGAATTAATTTGATGTTGGTCCTGTGTGAATCAATTCCCTTGTTGTACTTTGAAATCATCATTTCTTTAAATCCTAGTTTTTCCGCCTCTGAGATCCTTTGCTCTATTCTTGAAACTGCTCTAATCTCGCCGCTTAAACCAATTTCTCCTGAAAATGCAATTTTGCTATCAATGGCTATATTTTGGTATGAAGACAATATAGATGCTACAATTCCAAGATCTAAACCGGGATCTTCTAATTTCATTCCACCGGCAATATTAATAAAAACGTCTTTAACACCTAATTGGAATCCACATCTTTTTTCTAGCACGGCCAATAGCATGCTTAATCTTCGCAAATCAAATCCATTGCTTGTTCTTTGAGGGGTTCCGTATACCGCAGAACTCACAAGTGCTTGGGTTTCCAATAAAATTGGACGAATGCCTTCAACGGCACAGCTAATGGTTATTCCGCTTAATAATTCTTCTCTTTCGCTGATCAAAATTTCAGATGGATTTTCGATTTCTCTTAGACCATTGCTTTTCATTTCATAAATTCCAATCTCACTAGCCGATCCAAATCTGTTTTTTAAGGTTCTAAGAATTCTATAATTATAATGGCGGTCTCCTTCAAATTGCAATACCGTATCAACCATATGCTCCAACACTTTTGGCCCTGCAATATTTCCATCTTTATTGATATGCCCAATTAAAAACACTGGCACATTAGATTCTTTTGCAAAACGCAAAAGTTCAGCGGTGCATTCTTTAATTTGACTTATGCTGCCTGGAGGCGAATCAATTAAATCACTTGATAAAGTTTGTACAGAATCGATAATTAGAATTTCAGGGGTATCGCTTTTTAAATAACTTAACAGATTGCCTAATAAGGTTTCACATATAACATAACATTGGTCATTGACAATGCCAATCCTTTCGGCCCTCATTTTAATTTGGGTTTCACTTTCTTCGCCACTCACATAAAGGACTTTGCGTTTTATCTGCAGCGCCAATTGTAAAAGTAAAGTAGATTTGCCAATGCCCGGCTCACCTCCGATTAAAGTTATTGATCCACTTACCAAGCCGCCACCTAACACTCTGTTCAATTCATTATCGGTAAGCGTAAATCGTTGTTCTTCTCCTTCAATAATTTCATGAATTTTTATGGCTGCACTTTTTTGACCATTTGATTTACCCCAAAGTGGTTTGCTGGATGCGGAAGATTTTTGAACCACCTCTTCTGTAAAGCTATTCCAGGCTTCACATGATGGACATTTTCCTAGCCATTTAGGTGCGACATGACCACAATCTTTGCAAAAGAATTTTACGATAGCTTTAGACATTTTTATTTGTACAAAAGTGCATTTTAATCATGAAATTTTAGCATTTGTGTGCATAAATCTATAAAATAGCTTGAACATAATTTAAAATCAATAAAAAAGACGCAACGTTTAAGCATTGCGTCTTTTTTGTAATTTAAAAAAACAATTACCAGATAATTACTCTTTGCTCAAGAGGAATCCACATTTTGTCGCCTTCTTTTACATCAAATGCTTCATAGAATTCATTTAGATGTTTAAGTGGGCCGTTGATTCTATATCTAGCCGGTGAATGCGGATCAGTTTGCAATCTATTCCTTAATTCTTCGTCCTTGATATTGTTATGCCATACTTGAGCCCAGCTCAAAAAGAAACGTTGCTGCCAAGTAAATCCGTCTATTTTAGCAGGTTCTGATTTGCCTTCGAAAGAACGTTTTAAAGCGTAATAAGCAAGTGTTAAACCACCCAAATCGGCAATGTTTTCGCCAATAGTAAGCTCGCCGTTGATGTGCACACCTTGCATTGGTTCAAAAGCACTGAAGTATGAAATGTATCGTTTTCCTAGCGCATTAAAATTATTGAAATCTTCCTTAGTCCACCAATTTCTTAAATTGCCAGTTTCGTCATATTGCGCTCCTTGGTCATCAAAACCATGGGTAAATTCGTGTCCGATTACCGCAATAATTCCACCATAGTTTATTGCATCATCTGCATCGGCATTGAAGAATGGCGCTTGTAAAATACCCGCTGGGAAAACAATCTCATTGTTTAGTGGATTGTAGTAGGCGTTTACAGTTTGAGGCGACATAAACCATCTTTTTTTATCAACTGGCTTGCCAATATCATTAAGCATCTTATTGTGACTCCATAAGGTGTTGCTTATTACATTGGCAATAAGTTCTTTAGGGTTAACGGCAATATTGGTGTAATCTTCCCATTGGTCGGGATAACCAATTTTATAAGTAAATGTCGATAATTTCTTTTTTGCCATTGTCTTAGTTGATTCAGTCATCCAAGTTAATTTGTCAACTCTTTCACTGTATACAGCTCTTACATTGTCAATCATTTCTGCAACTTTTTTCTTTGATGATTCTGGAAAATATTGTTTGGTATAAAGTCTTCCTAAAATATTTCCTTCACCTAAGCTTTCGGTAATATCAATAGCTTGAATTTCTCTCTTTTTCTGCTCATTAATACCGCTTTTAATTTTTCCATAAAAATTGAAACGTTCATTTTTTATATTTTTCGGCAAATAGGTAGAAAATGACCCAATTAATTTGTAGTAAGTGTATAATTTTAAGACTTCTAAATCAGTTTTACTCAACAAAACATTTAAACTGGTAAAGTACTTTTTGTTTTGTACAATTATTGTGTCAGAATCAACACCTTGTTTAGCTGCAAATACATTCCAATCAATATTTTTTGACAGCGATTTTAATTCGGCACTTGATATTTTATTATACGTTTTAATTGGATCTCTCAATTCTACATTGCTTTGTTGAATCGCAGCTAATCCTGTTTCAAATTTCAATAATGTTTCACCTGCTTTTCCTTTAAATTCTCTGCCGGTAAATGCAATTGTTTTGTCAATATGTGCCACAAACTCTGAACGGATCATTTTCATCCTCTCATCGGTACCACTGTAATAGCTTTTTTCGCCTAAGCTAAGTCCACTTTGACCCCATTTTACAGCATTCATTTTGCTGTTTCTATCATCCGCATCTACGTATAATCCTAGAACACTTCCTACACCGATTTTTTGCAGTTCGCCACTAACGGCAACCCACTCTTCAAGTGTTTTGATAGACTCTATTTGATTTATGTATGTTTTTAATGGGCTCAATCCTAATTTTTCTATTTGAACTGTATCCATAAAAGAGCGGTACATATCCGCAATTTTCTGTTCATCGCTTCCTGCTTTGTTTTCTTTGTTTTTAATGGTAGTTTCAATGATTCCTTTTAATTTGACTTCACTATTTTCTTTGTCAATTATGCCAAAAGCCCCCCAATTTCCTTCTGTAGAAGGTATTGGATTTAGTTTTTTCCATCCCCCATTCGCAAAACTATCAAAGTCATCTTGAGACCGGTATCTGCGGTCGAGCGAACTGGTATCAAAGCCAGAGATTTTAGTTTTTTCCATTGCTACATCTGCTATTTTTTCGGTTTTTGGTGCATTAGAGCAAGCCGCTGCAAATACCGTCGATGCAAACAGCATAATATTTTGAAAGTTTAATCTAATCATGGTAGCAAGAATAAGAATTTTTTATTAATTTCGTCTCTTATGTTCGATAAACGTGCAGTTTTTCTAATTCTGATTATGGTTTCTGCTTTTTTTGCCAATCAGATTTATGCTCAAGGGCCAAATATTAAGTTTGATGTTGATACTGCAGATTTTGGTGTTATTGCCGATGGGGATTCGGTAGTCTACGATTTTTGGTTTACCAATATTGGAACTGATTCTGCTTTTATTAATCAGGCTTACCCTGCTTGTGGGTGCACCTATCCAACGTATACACAGGGTAAAATAGCGCCCGGAGTTAGAGGAAGGATTCATGTGGTTTTTCACAGCAAAGGATTTGGCGGACAATCCTTGGTTAAGGAGGTGATTGTTATAAATACAGGCCCTGAACGTTATGCTCGATTTAAAGTAAAAGTGATCAACAAAGCTTTTCAAGAAGATTTAGAAAACTATAAGAAGCAAATGGAAGTTTCATCCAAGAAACATAAGAAAAGGAAGCAAAATAAAGTTTAATACAGGAGAATGAAGAAGAAAGTACTTATAACAGGTTCAAATGGATTATTGGGACAAAAACTAATAGATCTGTATTTAACTAAAACGGATAAAATTGTTATTGGCAGTGGTGTAGGCTTATGCCGTCATCCTCAGAAAGAGAATTTTCAATATGTTGAACTGGATATTACAAACGAAGCCCAAGTCAATTTTAAATTAAACGAAATTGCTCCCGACACCGTTATAAATACAGCGGCAATGACCAATGTTGACGCTTGTGAGTCTGACCATGAAGGATGCGACAAATTAAATGTAAATGCTGTTCAATATCTTGTTAATGCAAGCAATGCAATAGGGGCGCACCTAATTCATATTTCAACTGACTTTATTTTTGATGGTACCCATGGCCCTTTGTCTGAGAATGAGATCCCTAAACCCTTGAGCTATTATGGCTGGTCAAAATACAAAGGTGAATTAGAAGTTACAGATAAATGCAAGTACTACACAATTCTTCGTACTGTATTGGTATATGGAGTGGTTTCAGATATGAGTCGAAGCAATATTGTGTTATGGGCCAAAGGGGCGCTCGAAAAACAGCAGCCTATGAAAGTTGTTAATGACCAATTTAGAACGCCAACTTTGGCTGAAGATTTGGCCATGGGGTGTTTTCTTGCTGAATCTAAATTTGCTAGAGGAGTATTTAATATTTCAGGAAAAGATTTTATGGGCATAGATGAATTGGTTTATAGAGTGGCGGATTTCTTCGGTTATGATAAATCATGCGTTACGACAACAAGTTCTGATGTTTTAAATCAAGCGGCGAAACGTCCGCCAATAACGGGTTTTATAATCGATAAAGCGCGCGAAGAATTGGGCTATGAGCCGCATAGTTTTGAAGAAGGTTTGACGGTATTGAAATCACAATTACCTAAAATTTAAGAAATGAACTTTTTCTATGTTTTTTTAGGTGGCGGTATTGGTGCAACAATTAGATATTTGTTTCAAATATTAGTGGGAAAACACAATGGCACTGATTTTCCTATTAGCACATTTGCCACCAATTTAATTGGCTGTTTTTTAATTGGAATTTTAGCCGCTTTAGCGCTTAAATTTAAATGGAATGAGCAAGTGATTTTATTTGGAATTACTGGGGTTTTGGGCGGTTACACAACCTTTTCCTCATTTGCACTTGAATTTGTTAATTTGATTAAAAATAATCAATTGGCTTTGGCATTTATTTATTTGGGACTTAGCAATATTTTGGGATTAATTTTATGTGGTATTGGATTTTATTTAGCAAAATGAGAATTAGACATTTATTATTTAGCATAATCTTCATTTTTTGTTCTCAAACATTACTTGGGCTTCAAATTTTGATTCCAATGAATCTTACCCAAAAGGACCATTTAAAATCATATGGAATTGCATATTGGATATTGAATAAGGGCGGTGAGGTTGATTGGCTTTTGAATTATGAAGGCGGTAGTTTTTTATTTAATTTTGATGTTACATACGAAAACGAATGTAAAATTAGAGGTGTAAGTTATGAGGTGATAACAGAAAGCAAAGCCAATTCTATACATGTAGAGATTTCAAATCCTGAAGTAAATATGGAGACCGTTAAGCTGTTAAAATCGCCTAAAATTGCTGTATATACGCCAAAAAATAAGCAACCTTGGGACGATGCCGTTACATTGGTGCTTGAGTATGCTGAAATTCCATATGATAAAGTTTTTGATGACGAAGTTTTAGAAGATAAATTAATAACCTATGATTGGCTTCACTTACACCATGAGGACTTTACAGGCCAATACGGGAAATTCTGGTATAGCCATAGAAATGCGCCTTGGTATGTTGATGATGTTAGTGCCAATGAGGCTTGTGCTGCAAGACATGGATTCGCTAAAGTGTCACAACTTAAGTTAGCTGTTGCAAAGAAAATTAGAGATTTTTGTTTAGGCGGTGGATTTTTATTTGCTATGTGCAGTGCATCTGACACCTATGATATTGCATTGGCTGCCGATGGCATAGATATTTGTGAAACGATGTTTGATGGCGATGAAATGGATCCAAACGCACAAGAAAAAATTAATTACAACAACACATTTGCTTTTAAAGATTTTCTTTTGGAGACCAATCCTATTGCCTATGAACATGCTAGCATTGACAATACTTTAAGCCATATGTCGGTTACCGAAAATAATGACATGTTTGGTTTGTTTGATTTTAGTGCGAAATGGGATGTTGTTCCGTCAATGTTGTGTCAAAATCATTCTCAAACCATAAAGGGTTTTATGGGTCAGACAACTGCTTTCAAAAAGCAATATATAAAAAGTGAGGTGTTAATTTTAGGTGAAAATAAGGCCCTAGATGAAGCAAGATATATTCATGGAAATATGGGCAAAGGAACTTGGACTTTTTATAGTGGACATGACCCAGAAGATTACCAACATCTAATAGAAGAGCCACCCACCAACTTGTCTCTATTTCCCAATAGCCCTGGTTATAGATTGATACTCAATAATATACTTTTTCCAAGTGCTAAAAAGAAAAAATTAAAAACCTAAATGGTTTTTATACTATATTTGAATAATGCTTATTTTTAAATCTTTGATTGAACAAACTGCTTATGGGGTTTGCACCAAAATAGGTGAAAGGATAGGTCTAAGCACCCGCAGAATACGGGTTTTTTTTATTTATACTAGTTTTCTAACCTTGGGTTCACCAGTCATTATTTACATGATTTTGGCCTTTTGGATAAATATGAAAAATTATGTTAGAGAAAAACGAACTGCTGTTTGGGATCTCTAATTTATTTTTTCAATAATTTCAACCTTACTAATTCCACTTACTCTATATTCCTTGTTATTTGGTTGTTCAAAGCATTGGTACCAACTCCTGAGTTTTTTGCCTTTTATAAATACTCTTCCAGTTTCTAATTTAAAGTAAGCGCCTTCTTGAATCTGCTCTAAAAAAACCTTTTGATCTTTGTCGTATAATGCAAGTACTTTCATTAGGTTTTTATCGCTACAGCTGCTTGCAGATGGATCTTGCATATAGTTTTTTAGTGCACCTTGAATGTCACTTGGCAATTGATGATGCATTACAATTGGGTGAAGCAATACCTTAAATTCTTGTTTCCATTCTTTACCGTGTGGATCAATGTTGTTTCTGAATTTTTCGAAGGCAACAAGATGCGCTACCTCGTGTAAAAAGGTCGTTAAAAAAGCATAAGGATTTAGATCTTTATTAACGGTAATTCTATGGTAATTATCGCTGCGCATTGGCGATCGGTAGTCGCCGTATTTGCTGGAGCGTGGTTTATTTAGCTTAAGTTGAACTTTGAATTTTATTAATAAATCAACGGCATATGCTTCCGTGCCTTCAGGAACAAACTTTTTAATTTTATTTTCTAATTCAGCTCTGGTCAATGGTTAAATTAGTCTAATATAACATCAAATTTTATCAGGAAATTGACTCATGTATTCTTCATAAACCAACTCTAATTCTTTATACCAATGCTCTCCGTAGCTTCTTACCAATGGGGTTCTTAAGAATTTAAACATCGGTAAATCCATTTTTTTTCCTAAAAGACAGGCATCTGAACAAATGCTCCACTCATGGTAGTTAATGGTTTCTTTATTGCCCGCTTTACCAAGGCGGATAGGGTATAAATGACAGCTTATCGGTTTGTAAAAATCTATTTCGCCATACAAATGAGCTTTTTCAACAGCGCAACCAAGTACATTATTCTCTTTATAAACAAAAACACATTCGCCTGAATCCAAACAAGTAGTGGCTGGGTCATCAATTTCTGTTCCTTCATGAAAACCTTCTGAATTTAGAAGTTCAAGACCTCTTACACTCATAAATGGCTTTATTTTTTCAATATTAGCATCAATTATTTCAATTTCAGCCAAAGAAATAGGGGCGCCTCTATCACCTTCAATACAACAAGCACCTTTACATTTATCTAAATCGCAAATAAATTTTTTTGTAAAAATTTCATCAGAGACTAAAGTCTCTCCGATTTCGATGATCATTTTTTCTCCAAATATTTTTGATACCCCTTGTTTTCAAGGTCAAGCGCTTTTGAAAGTACCTGTTCCTCAAGAGATTTCATGAATTTTCTGATATCATTCCATAATTCAGGCCTCCCAACAGCTATTATTTTTGCGGCATAAATTCCAGCGTTTCTTGCCCCGTCTATTGCCATAGTGCCTACAGGTATACCAGGCGGCATTTGGACAATGCTATGCAATGAGTCAGTTCCTGATAAAGTTGAGGTTTTAATTGGAACGCCAATAACGGGTAATTCGGTAATACTTGCTGTCATGCCCGGTAAATGTGCCGCACCACCTGCGCCTGCAATAATGCATTTGTATCCTTTTTCTCTCGCATTTTCAGCAACATCAAACATTCTTTTGGGTGTTCTGTGCGCGCTAACAATGGTTAAATGATAGGTAATATTTAATGCATCTAAAACCATAGCTGCTTCTTTCATAACTGGTAAATCGCTATCCGATCCCATTATAATTAATACGTCTTTCATTTTATAATTAAGTAGAAGTTACAAATATACAATATAAATTAGAGTTGAATTTGATGCCATTAAAGCTGACTATAATTGTTTCATGCCAAGATGCTGTCTGATATCTGCAACTTTAACACGTATTTCATCCATATTCTCACCAAGAATAGTTATGTGCCCCATCTTTCTTTTGAACTTAGATTCAGTTTTGTTGTAAAGGTGAATATAAACGCCTTTTATTTTAAGGATTTGTTCCAGGCCAGTAATTTCATAAGCTCCATTTACACCTTCAAATCCTAATAAATTAATCATTGCAGATGGTTTTATAAGGTCGGTATTGCCAAGTGGCATCCCAAGTAAAATTCGGTTTAATTGCTCATATTGACTGGTATAACAGGCTTCAATTGTGTGGTGTCCACTGTTATGTGGCCTTGGAGCTATCTCATTGACAAAGATGTTGTTTTGTTGATCTAAAAACATCTCTACTGCAAATATGCCTACACCTTGCATTTTAAAAATACATTCCATGGCGGTTTGCCTGGCTTTTTCTTCAATTTCTGCATTAATTTGAGCAGGAGAAAATAGGAATTCGACTAAATTGGCCTTCGGGTCAAATTCCATTTCAACAGTTGGGAATGTACAGATTTCTCCCTTTTCATTTCTAGCCACAATTACAGCTAATTCAATGGCATTTTCAACAAACTCTTCGAGCACGACTGGTTCAGAGAAGGGGATTTTATTGTATCCTTCAAGAATGGTTTGTTTATCTATTAAATCTACACCTTTGCCATCGTATCCACCTTTTCGTAATTTTGCGGCTACTTTATTCCCTTTAAGTTTGATCAGTTTATCTGCCCATTCTGCAGGGTTTTCTGCCAACTCAAAATCAGTTGTGGGGATGTTGTGTTGTTTAAAAAATAATTTCTGAAGTCCTTTGTCTTGAATGATCTCGAGAATTTTCGGCGAAGGAATAATTGTTTTTCCTGCAGCTTCTAATGCGTGTAATGCATTAATATTTATATGTTCGATTTCATAGGTTAAAACATCTGATACCTTGGCTAACTCGAATATTTTATCTGCATCATTTAATTCTCCATGAATATGAATATCTGAAATAGATGATGCCGGGGCATTTTCAGTTTCTAAGATGGCATATTTAATGTTCCATGGTTTTCCGGCTTCAATTAACATTTTGCCTAATTGACCGCCGCCAATTATTCCTATGGTTTTATTTGAGGGTAACATATTAAATAGTCAACAAAAATAAGAGTTTATTTTATAGATGTAATTTTATAGATGTAATTTTTGCCATATAAATTTTCAAAAGAGTCAACTTTTACCAACGCGTAGCGATCAATTGCCCTTGTTTTTAAATCTGAATTTAGCATAGATTCTCTGCTAAAAGCGGTTTTTGTGTTGCTTAAATCTGTGTACACAATTTTGCCTTCTTTTAGCAAAACATTAATTGAATCGACGGTTGTAAAATTATATTGTTTGTAGAAGCCTGTTTCGTAAGTTAATTTGTTTTCAATTAAGGGTTTGTTAGACCATAAAAAATAGTCGTTTTTGAGGGTACGTGTATAATTTACTTGTGTCGTTATTTTATTTATGTTCTCAAATCTTAGAGGAATTAAGCCGAAGTAAATATTCCAAATAAAAATTATAACTGGTATTAAAAATGCATTTTTATTGCATTGAAAATTATAGGCTACGGTTATGTAAGCCACAAATAAAAAGGGCAGCATTGCCATGAATTCGGCGTTTCCACTTGAAATAAAAGCAAAAAATAAATGCAGAATAATTGCAATCAGAAACAATTGTCTAGGAAAACTTTTGCCGGGAATTGATTTTACAGTAAATAAAAGCTTCCGTTTGATGACCAAGAGGTAAATGAGAATAAATTCAATAGTTATGATTATAAAACTTAGTAGGCTGTATTTCAAAGCGAAATGGAACAAGAAACCATGGACTTGAAAAACGGTGCGAAAAACATTGATTAACGTTAATGCTAAGGCTTTTAAGCTAAAATCAATTCCTGCATTTCCTTTTTGGTATTCGCCAAGTATAAAATTCAAGAAAGTTAAATTATTGAAATTAAAAAAATAAACTAAATAATATAAAATCACCCCGGAAAATAAGACCAGAGAGTAAAAAATCTTTTTATTTTTAGAGTATTCATTGTTCGCAAGCACATTGAAATAAATAGCTAAAGTCCACCATATATGAAGTTGATGGGTGCACACAGCCAACATAGCAAATAAGGCAGAGAATGCGATGTTCAGATAGCGAATTGGTTTAAAATAAAAATATGTGGAGAGTATCGAAAATAGAACCGGTAATATGTATGTTTCGGCATCAGTTGCAAATCTTATATAACCAAAACAAACGCCAACGGTTAAGCTAAAGAATTGTGCACTCTTTTTGTTTTGCCCAAATCTTAACAGCAGTTTATAAAATACCATAAGTGCTATGGTTGCAGATATTGCATTTAATAAATTAAGAGAGGAAATTGCATCTGTTTTTGAATAAAAAAGGCACATAAAATCATGCCAAATATTGCCTAAGATATTATAAAGAAGATGATGGCTGTTAAATAAATGGGCGTTGTATTTAATGCAGGCTGCATAAAACCAAGAATCTATATTTGCGTTTTGA
Organism: Bacteroidia bacterium; assembly: GCA_044341025.1. GTDB lineage: Bacteria > Bacteroidota > Bacteroidia > NS11-12g > UBA955 > JABMMZ01. The sequence continues at coordinate 81,407 of JBIISM010000005.1, forward strand.
GTTGGTAAAAGAGTGTATAATACACCTAAAATTAAAAAGGGTATATAGTCTAATAGCTTTTTCAAAAAATTTAAATTTCGATTTTAACACCAAACGAATCCCTAACATTGGCAACTTGCTCAATGAGACTTCTGTCATTTTCAGCGCCATTTCCAATAACAATTAAGTTAGCGCCAGCGCTGTATGCATTAGATGCAGCGTTTTTATTTCTAATGCCACCGCCAATAATCAATGGAAGATCAACTGCTTTTTTTACTGTAGAAATCATTTTTTCAGAGATAGGACTTAAAGCCCCGCTGCCTGCATCCATATACACACATTGCATGCCTAGCATTTTCCCGGCCAATGCGGTCGCCATTGCAATATCCTGCTTGTCTGCAGGAATTGGTTTTGTATTACTTATGTATGAAACACTTGTTTCTTTTCCGCCGTCAATCAATAGGTAGGCCGTAGGAATTATTTCTAATTTTGATGCTGCAAGAAGCGGCGCGGCGACCAAGTGTTTTCCAATGAGATATTCTGGGTTTCTTCCACTGAGTAATGATAAAAATAAAATTCCATCTGCGCTGCTGTCTACCATGAACTCATTTCCTGGGAAAATGTAAATTTTACCTGTGTAATTTTTTTTGATGTTTTTAATTGTATCAGACAAAACACCTGCAGTGGTTAGACTGCCGCCTACAAAAATAAATTCCACTGAATTCATCTGGCAGAGCTGTGCAATATTTAGTACACTTTCTTCGTCTTGATCAGGGTCAATAAGGACAGCGAGGGCCTTTTTACCCTCATTTATAAGTTGATATAGATTGAATAAGAAATTAGACATGAATCAAACGAAGAAGTATTTATTTGTGATGGTAAAGGTAAAGTAATTTTTCAAAAAATCAAGTAAATATTGGCCGTTTTTTGTTTTCAACAATGCCACAATTAAGGGCCGTAAGGGTTTTAGGATTTTTGTGGAAAAGTACTTTTTAAATTGTACGTCTGATTGGATTAGTTTTGAAGGACTTCTTTGCAAAAAATTGCATTGAAGTCATTTTAGTTTAACAGCAAAAATCACACAATTAAACGCCCACATATGCAGCAAAATTTCGACCAAATGAAGAAAGGCCTAAAGTTCAATAGGCTAAACACCAAAGACAATGTGTCGCCATACGACCAGTTCCAGTATGAGTACCGAACATCTGTGATTAAGAATCCGAATGGAGATGTTGTATTCGAAATGAAAAATGTTGAAATACCATCAGCATGGAGCCAAGTGGCAACTGATATTATTGCACAAAAATATTTCAGAAAAGCGGGTGTTCCTCAAGCGGACGGATCATTAGGGAGTGAGACTAGTGTGAAGCAAGTGGCACATCGTTTAGCTGATTGCTGGAAACAATGGGGAGAAAAATATGGTTATTTTGCTTCAAAAGAAGATGCACAAATTTTTTATGAAGAATTGGTATATTCAATATTGGGTCAGCAATCTGCGCCAAATTCACCACAATGGTTTAATACTGGCTTGCATTCAACTTATGGAATTAGTGGTAAACCACAAGGCCATTATTATGTTGATCCAGAAACCGAAAAATTAATGCGTTCAACTTCTGCTTATGAGAGACCGCAACCACACGCTTGTTTTATATTATCAGTTGATGATGACCTTGTGAACGAAGGTGGAATCATGGACTTATGGGTACGTGAAGCGCGTATCTTTAAATATGGCAGTGGTGTTGGTACAAATTACTCAAAAATTCGTGGTGGTGGCGAAAAATTATCTGGCGGAGGAACGTCGTCTGGTTTGATGTCATTCTTGAAAATTGGTGACAGAGCTGCAGGGGCAATCAAATCTGGTGGAACAACAAGAAGAGCAGCAAAGATGGTTTGTTTGGATATGGACCATCCAGAAATAATGAACTTTATTTCATGGAAAAAGAATGAGGAGAAAAAAGTTGCGGCCTTAATTGCTGCAGGTTATCCTAGTGATTACGAAGGTGAAGCATATGCAACTGTATCAGGTCAAAACTCAAACAATTCGGTTCGCATACCCAATAAGTTTTTTGAAGCATTAAAGCAAAATGGAAATTGGGATCTAATTGGAAGATCAAATGGAAAAGTAATGAGTTCAATTCCTGCAAGTGAGGTTTGGGATGCAATTGGCGATGCGGCATGGGCTTGTGCAGATCCCGGTGTTCAATACGATGATACAATCAACGAATGGCACACATGTCCAGAAGGTGGAAGAATCAATGCTTCTAACCCTTGTTCTGAATACATGTTCTTGGACAATACAGCTTGTAACTTAGCTTCTTTAAACTTAATGAAGTTTTTTGATGCAGATAAATTGGAATTTGATATTGTTTCTTATGAATATGCTATCCGTTTATGGACAGTTGTTTTAGAAGTCTCTGTATTGATGGCTCAATTCCCAAGTCAAGAGGTTGCTCAGTTAAGTTACGATTACCGAACACTTGGATTGGGTTATGCAAACTTAGGTGCCTTATTAATGGTTTCTGGAATTCCTTATGACAGTTCAAAAGCAAACGCAATTTGCGGAGCATTGTCATCTATATTAACTGGTCAAGCATATGCAACCAGTGCTGAAATCGCTGCAGTTAAAGGTTCTTTCAGAATGTACGAAAAGAACAAAAAGCACATGATGCGCGTTATCCGTAACCACCGTTATGCAGCTTACAACACGCCATTGGCGTATGAGAGTTTAAGTATTCCTGCAGTTGGAATCGATCCTCAACATTGCCCAGAAGATTTATTAAGATCAGCCTGCAATGCATGGGACAAAGCCTTAATGTTGGGAGAGAAGTTTGGTTACAGAAATGCGCAATCAACAGTAATTGCCCCAACAGGCACTATTGGATTGGTAATGGATTGTGATACAACTGGTATAGAGCCTGACTTTGCTTTGGTTAAATTTAAAAAATTAAGCGGTGGAGGATATTTTAAAATTATCAACCAAGCAGTTCCAGCAGCTCTTAAAACGCTAGGTTACTCTCAACAAGAATCAGATGATATTATAAATTATGCAAAGGGTCATGCTACATTAAAAACAGCGCCATCTATTAACCACGAAACTTTAACAGCGAAAGGATTTAATGCAAGTGAATTGGAAATGATTGAATCTCAATTAGAACGTGCATTTGATATTGAATTCGTATTTAATGTATTCACTTTAGGTGAAGATACAATTAAACGTCTAGGGTTTAAAGAAGCTCAATATAATGATGTTAACTTCAATTTATTGAAATCTTTAGGATTCAAAGCAGCAGAAATTGAAGCTGCAAATGAATTTGTAACAGGAACAATGACAATTGAAGGCGCGCCTTACCTTAAGGAAGAGCATTATCCAGTGTTTGATACCGCTAACAAATGCGGAAACAAAGGCACTCGTTTCTTGCATGCACATTCACACATTAGAATGATGGCTGCTGCTCAGCCATTTATTTCAGGAGCAATATCTAAAACCATTAATTTGCCAAATGAAGCTTCTGTGCAAGACATCAAATCATGCTATGAAATGAGTTGGAAGCTTGGCTTGAAAGCAAATGCACTATACAGAGATGGTTGCAAATTGTCTCAACCTTTATCAAATAAATCTGATAAAAAAGTTGATGAAACTGAAACCGTTAGCGATACAGTAGAAATTGTAGAAAAGGCAGTTGGTGTTTCAGGTTCAACACGTGTTGAAGATTTAACTCCAGAAATCGTATTGGAAGCGGCTAGATTAATTATCAATAGCAGCAACAACGCAGCTTTCAAGCAACAATTGTCAAATATTGCAACACGTAAAGTATTGCCAAACAAACGCAAAGGATTTACGCAAAAATCAAAAATTGACGGCAATACTGTCTTTGTAAGAACAGGTGAATATGAAGACGGAACATTAGGCGAAATCTTCGTTGATATGCACAAAGAAGGTGCAAGTTTTCGCTCATTGATGAACTGTTTTGCTATCGCTGTATCAATCGGTTTACAGTACGGTGTGCCTCTAGAAGAATACTATGATAAATTTACTTTCAGTAGATTTGAACCAAGTGGTATGGTGGAAGGGCATGCAAACATAAAATCATCAACTTCAGTCGTAGACTTTATATTCAGATTGCTAGGTTTTGAATACCTTAACCGCCAAGAGCAATTGCATATTAAACCAAAAATTACAGATGAAGTTACTCCAGTTGATTCTAATTTCAATTTAGCGCAGAATGAAATTGCACCGGCTTTGGTTTCCGAAACAAGCAATAATACAAATTCAACTTCACCAAAGGTAGTTAAAAAACCTGGTAATTTACCTCCAAATATGGGTGATGCTCCAGCTTGTAAAAGCTGCGGTAACATAACTGTTCGTTCTGGAACTTGTTACACATGTTTAACTTGTGGAACTACCAGCGGATGTAGCTAATGCATGTTGTGTGATATAACGCAAAAAGGAACATAGAAATATGTTCCTTTTTTTTAGTCAAAAATTTCTAACTGTATAGAAGTTTGAATTTAAACAGATTCTTAAGGGCTTAATTTTGTATTCTATACATGAAAAAGCACATCGCATTTGCCATTCTTTTATTATTAAATTATAGGAATGCTTACTCGATTTTAACTCCATTGGTAGATTCAATTCCAATGATCGACGGGAAGAAGTTGGCAGTTGATGTCTACATTCCAACTGGTATGAGTACTGGACCGGTAATTCTGATTCAAACACCATACAATAGGCAAGTATACCGTTTAACTGGATTGCCTTTGGGTGTAGGCGCAAACATCAATGCAAGTAATTATATTTTTGTATTTGTAGATTGGAGAGGATTCTATGGATCTAAAAAAGCTGCATATGCTGGAAATCCGGATCGAACAAAAGATGCTTATTCTACAGTAGAATGGATTGCTTCTCAATCATGGAGCAATGGCAAAGTTGGCACTTGGGGGGCTTCAGCCTTGGGTAAAATCCAATACCAAACAGCAAAAGGCAATCCACCGCATTTAACTTGTATTTGCCCGGTAGTAGCAGCGCCACAATTTGAATATAAAGAATATTTTCCAAATGGATCTTTGAGAACGGAATATGTTCAACAATTAGATGGTTTGGGTTTTGGATTAACAGCTAGCTTAATGGCGCATCCTATAAAAGACAATTTTTGGAATTTTGTTGAAGATGCAAATGATTATCCAGACAGCATTCAAGTGCCATGCTTCATGATAGGAGGATGGTATGACCACAATACCCAATTGATGATGGATTTTTATAGTCAATTAAGAACCCAATCTCCTATGTCCGTAAGGGCAAAACATAAAATTTTGATGGGTCCTTGGGTTCACGGTGGCCACAGTACAGCCAAAGTTGGCAGCATTGCTCAAGGGCAATTAAGCTATCCAAATGCACAAAACAAGAACGATAGCATGGCCATTCAGTTTTTCGATTATTACCTTAGAAACATCAACAACAATTGGAATTCAGTGTCACCTTACACCTTGTATCAAATGGGTGAAAATAAGTGGTTAAACGAATCTAATTGGCCTAAAAATGGTGTAAAGAGTTATCGTTTTTATTTGAATAAAAATGGTTTAATGGCGCAGATTGTGCCAAGTTCAAGTTCCGATAGTTTAAATTACAACTACAATCCAAATGATCCTTCACCAACCATAGGTGGATGCACATTAAGAAGTGACTTATTACAGGGGCCTTACAATCAATTAAATGACGTAGAAAGTCGAAGTGATGTCAAGGTGTTCAGTTCTGCAATTCTAGCTAAGGATTTGGTTCTAAATGGACGAATCAAAGTTGTGTTAAAGGTTAGTTCTAGCCAATTAGACACTGATTTTGATGTTAGAGTTACAGATGTATATCCTGATGGGAAATCAATGTTGCTAAACGATGCAGTAATGCGGATGCGTTTTAGGGATGGTTTTACTCAAGCTCAAATTGCTATGATGGTTCCTGGAAAAGTTTATGATTGTATCATCGAATTGCCAACTACCTGTATTACATTTTTAATTGGCCATAAAATAAGAGTTATAATTTCATCTTCTAACTATCCCAAATACAATAGAAATATGAATAATGGACAGGGTATGTATCCGGGAAATAGTGTTGATTCATTATTAAATCCATTAAGTTCAATAAACACGATTTATTGCAACAGTTTAAATGCCTCTTATGTTGAATTACCTTTACTTAACTTTAGCAGTGACATTTCTGAATTATCAAATAATAATCAAAGCATTGCTTTATTTCCAAACCCAGTTGGGAACACGCTTAAAGTTACTTTATTAGAAAAAATGAGTGATAATAACACACTATATTTATTTAATCAAATAGGCCAAGAAGTGATGCAAATATTGCCGGCATCAAATGAATTTGAGATAGACTTGAGTACGCTAAAAAGCGGAATATACACCTTGGGCTATTATAACAAAGGCAATTGGATGCTTGAAAGCTTTGTAAAAGAAAATTGATTATTATTGCATTATCCTATTAAATAATGAACAATTCTTTCAAAAAAATTGGACTATTTGCACTCTTTGTATTTAGCACACTATTCATTCAACAATGCCGCGATTGCCCAAGCAAACCAGTTCAACAGAGTAAGATTAAATCTTATATATTCAATCAAATTTATCAAATGAGTTCAAATGGGTCTTATGTTTATTATGCGCCTGATTCAATACCTATGAACACTGTTGATTCTGTGTTTTTTACTTTTAGACCAGAAAAGGCATTGGTAAGTCATTTTAATTTTAAGGAAGATTTAATGGCCTGTGAACCTGTTTTTCCACAAACCCAAGCCTTGGGAGACAGCCTTAAAATTATTACGCTTACTCAATTTGATGATCAGCATCCAATCAATTCAGATATTAGCGATTGTTTTCAAATATCTGAAGACTATTATAATGGCTCTGGACAGCAATCTAAGTTAAGCTATCCAATCAATCAGTTTAAACAATTTTCAGGTAGCACCAATTTTTTAACACTTAAGTTGTTCAAAAGGCCAAAGTTCCAAAATCAACAATTTAAATTGCTTGTATACAAACAAGACCAGGCCAGCGCTTACAATTTAGTAACGCCCAATTTGGTATTTTATTGATTTTATAAATTTAGATATTCGTCTGTTATATTTTCTTCCGTTTCTTCATCCCATATTTTCGGAGGGTCTGCCTGAGGACCTTCATGCTTAAAAAGAAATGCAAGTACAATGCCTACAATGGCACCAAAAAGATGACTCTCCCAACTAACACCCTCTTCTAAGGGAAAAACACCCCAAAGCAATCCACTCTGAAATACTAGGGATAGAAATGCAAAGACCAATAGTTTTTTGTTTTTACGGATTAGCCCACTGGTAAATACAAACAATACTAAGGCATATACCAATCCACTTGCGCCAATATGAAAAGCAGAACGTGCAAATATCCAAATCAATATTCCAGTGAGCAGATGGCTTATTAACGTAACTTTTAATCCAATTTCTTTGTAGAAATAAAAAAGTCCGAATAAGCAGACAAATAAAGGCAAACTATTTGAACTCAAATGTTCTAAATCTTTATGGACAAAAACTGTTGTAAAGATTCCTGGTAAAAAAGAAAAGTTTCTTGGATAAATTGCCAGTACCTGTTTTATTTCCGGCCAAGCGAGTCCCGACATAAAAGAGATCAGCATCACAAACAGATAGAAGTACGGGACTAAAAATTTATTTCTTAACACCTGTGATGAACAATTAATTTGCAATATAAAATAATTTTCTGAATATTGAAGTGTGAAAAGCCCAATAGAACTTGGTTTGAGAAATCCCATATATATTATTAGACCAATTAATTTGTCGCTAATTGCAGCAACAATGCTTGTTGTTTTGTTTAAGTACAAGGATGAATTGGATCCCAATTATTGGTTTCAATCAGTTTTTTTGATTTTGCCGGCCATATTAACAGCCGCTGCAGGCTATGTTGTTAATGATATATTTGATTTAGAAACAGATAAAATCAACAAACCAAAAAGCTGCATAGTTGGACATAGCTTGAGCGTTAAGTCTGCCTGGATTTTATATGCAATTTTAAATATTTTATCCATTGTGGTTTCTTATTTCCTTAGTCAGCAGTATGCCATTATAAATATATCTATTATTGTTATATTGTTTCTGTATTCAGCACAATTAAAAGGTCTGCCATTAATTGGCAATGTCCTTGTTGCACTATGCAGTGCAGCAGTTGTTGCCATCTGTGTGTTATTAATTGCTTTTGACACCAAACCGGCTATCATGAATTTTACGGGCTATATTATTTTTTCATTCTTTATCAGTTTAATCAGAGAACTTGTAAAAGATATGCAAGATGTAGATGGAGATTTGGCCGCCGGCTTGAAAACCTACCCTATAGTTGCTGGAATTAAAGGAACCAAAATAATGATTTACATAATTACAGGAATACAAATTATGCTTTGTGGATTGTACAGCTTTTTAAGTTGGGGCTTAGATTTATATGCAGGATCTGTTTTGATGGGAATCATAACGATTGGACTTTTGTATTTTATCAACCATATTTCTAAAACCAAATCAAAAGAAGAGTATGGGGCATCAAGCAAATTATTAAAATACATCATGTTTGCAGGCGTAATTAACTTAATCTTTGCATAATGGCACCATATTTCAAAAAGAAGATCCTACTGGCTTCTCAGAGCCCCAGGAGACAGCAGTTAATTGCTGACAGCGGTTTTGATTTGGAGATTATTAAAATAGATGTCGAAGAGGATTTTAATCCTGAGCTTAAGGCAGCAGAAATCCCTGAATATTTGGCAAAGAAAAAAAGCGATGCCTATACAAAAGAGTTATCAGATGATTCATTATTGGTAACAGCCGATACCATTGTATGGGTAAATGGACATGTATTAAATAAACCTAGTACACTTCTTGAAGCCAAGGAAATGTTGAAGACATTGTCTTCAAATGTTCATACAGTTTATACGGGTGTTTGCGTGAAATCAAACAGTAATACGATTGTTTTTTCTGAATCAACCAATGTTTATTTTAATTCTTTAAGCGATGAAATGATAAACTATTATTTAGAAAATTATTCCCCTTTGGATAAGGCAGGTGCCTATGGAATACAAGAGTTTATAGGGTATGTAGGCATTCAAAAAATCGAAGGCTGTTACTACAATGTGATGGGCTTTCCAGTTTCTCGGTTTATACACGAGCTACAAGCAATGCAATAGGATGTTTGTTTTCGCCTTAATATAAGATGCATCTCATCATTCAAGAAAGTCGGATTATTGCCTTAAACTGGAATGGTAAAGTTTATAAAACAAAAATTCTTACCTATTAGTGAAGCTTTAGGCGATAAAATTGATATTTTTGTTGTCTATAGATTATGAAAAGATTTTACTTTTTACTGTTTTGTTTGATTGCTTCTGCATCTATTCAAGCTCAACCACCTTGTCAATTGTCATTGGATTCAATTTATATTGACCAAGCTGCAAGCAATTGCAACCATTTGTATTTCAAGTATAAAGTTTCAGGAGGCACTGCAAGTTCATACAATTGGACGTATGGGGATGGCAATGGCTGTGGTTGTATCAAACCAAAAAATTTTTACACTAAGAATGGCACTTATCAAGTATGTGGTAAAATACAGGATGCAAATGGTTGCAAAGACTCATTGTGTATTACAGTGAATGTTAATTGCACCAATCCATGTGATTTGAGTGAAATAGGCATTTATTCTTTCGATACGGTAAGTTACAATTGCAATGAGTATGAGTTTGTGTCTTTTGTTAGTCCAAATGCCAAACGCATCGTATGGGAGTTTGGCGATGGCGACTCTTCTAATAGCAAGTATGCCTTGCACACGTTCAATAAAAATGGAAATTTTAAGGTTAGATTAATTGTGCAAGATTCAATTTCATGCGGAGATACTGCCAATTTGGATATAACCATCAATTGTGACCAGAAAGCGCCTTGTGATTTTAAAATCAATAAAATGGATAGCATTTCTAAAGGAAATTGTAAAACCAAAGGTTTTGAGTTGAAGTGTACTAAAACCCCTAAGGATGTGAAATGGCATTATGGCGATGGCAATTCTGAAACCTCAGGACAGAAGGTTCAACATTCGTATAAAGATACTGGAATCTATATTGTATGCGCTATAGCAACAGATAGTGTTGGCTGCCTAGATACCATTTGTTTGTCTATTAAAATTACCTGTCCTAAGTCGAATAGCTTGCATTTTTCAAGCATTGATCAGGCAATTATTTATCCATCTCCGTTTTCGAGTTATCTCAATATAAAACTTGAATCAGATGCTTCTATTGCGGTGTATGATCAAAAGCAGGCGATAGTTTATGAATCAGATTTCAAAAGTGGAATTGTTAATTTAGATTTAAGTAAATTAAGCAGCGGACTTTATTTTATTTCAATAAAGACTTCAGAAACACTTCAGTTTTATAAAATTTTTAAAGAATAATTAAATGCTATAGGGAACCCTGGCGGTTAATGATCTACCAAGGGTTATTTCGTCGGTATACTCCAATTCACTGCCAACTGAAATGCCTTTGCTTATGGTACTTATTTTAAGGTTAAATTTCTGAAGTTTTCTCGCCAAGTAGAATGAGGTGGTGTCACCTTCAATATTTGCATTTAATGCGATGATAATTTCTTCAGCTGGATTTGTGTTTAATCGATCCACCAAGGCTTCAATATTTAATTCATCTGGACCCACCCCATCGATGGGCGATATCAAACCCCCAAGCACATGGTATAATCCATTGAATTGAGCTGTGTTTTCGATGGCCATAACATCCATCATATCTTCAACCACACAGACAATGCTTTTATTGCGGTTTACGCTGTTACAGATGCTGCAAACAGGCGTATCGCTAATATTACAGCACACAGTACATTGCATTAACTCTGTCTTTAATTTAAACAAAACATTGGCGAGATTTTCTGCTTCTTCGTTCGGGCGTTTCAATAAATACATCACCATCCGTAAGGCACTTCGTTTTCCAACTCCTGGAAATCCAGAAAGTGCTTCAACTGCGTTCTCTATTGTTTTTGAAGAAAAATTCAAATCGCGCAAAATTACAAAATTAATCTTTGCCGTAAGATTAGATTATTGCTTATTTTAAGAATAGACACTATTGCCGGTCAAAAAAATACTCAATACCTTTGGCGTCAATCACTCCAACATTTCCATTGTATACGATATAGGCGAATCCATTGTTAAAATTATAGGCCATAGAATATTTGGGTTTGATAATTGTTTGACAATTTTGATTGACATACCCCCAATTGCCTTCCTTGTCCCTAAAGGGCAAAAGTCCGTTTCCAAATTCGCCTACTTGGGTAGGCTTTTGCTGAAATTGACCTTGCACATAATAGTTGCTGTCTACTATCCTAATATCGGACATGTAATAACCAATAGCTCCAAGAAATAGTGAATCCTTTAAATGTCGAGCGCTGGCATACAATGGTGAAGTTCTTTTGTGTTTATCTATAAAATAATAATCCCAACCAATCTCATTTTTGGTTTTAATGATGGCTTTTCCATCTAAAAATTCTTTTTCTAATGCGATGTATTCAGAATAATCGAGAGAATCAATTGTAAAATGACTTAAAATAATTTTACCTGAGGTATCAATAAACTCTAGGTAGCTTGTATTGATTTTTTCTCCAGTAGAATTTCTTTGTTTTGTAACATAGACGGGCGCCAGGCCCTCGCTAAATATGCCCGCAGCTTGAATAGAATCTGGCAGTACAAGTGTTTTGCCTTTATGATTGATATAAAAGTATTTTCCCTTTGATATTGCCATAAGCATACCTGATTTAAAATAAAGACTTGAGGTGTCGAAGTCAGGTTTTCTAATCCAATTTCCAAAGAGATCTATAATGCCTAATTTTTTATTAATTGCCACTACTGCCAATCCTTCCGAAAAATTTTCGGCAGCATCAAAAGTTTGGTTTATTGCTACTTTACCAAAATCATTGATGTAATAGCAGTTTCCCGAAGCAAATAGAACGGGACAAAGGTTGTTAATAAAAGTTCCGTAGTGCTTTATGGCCGTCGTTACAATGTTTCCGGTTTTATTTATTCCATAAAAAAAGGAATCTTTTTTTACGAAGGCTAGGTTGTTATTGAAAAAATCCGCAAAATCAAATTGAGCCTTAATTTTGATTACTCTATTTGTATCGCAGTACCCCCATTGTTTATTTATTCTAAATGGTATTAATTGCCCTATAGAGGTCAATGAAATATTAAGTAAAATGATACAGAGTAATAAACGCATGGTTGTGTTAAAGATAGTTATTATATGAATTAGTTGCCTATTTTAAATCTGAACAAATTTCTACCAGAACGCCGTTGGTGCTTTTTGGATGTGCAAAGGCAATTTCTTTATTGTCAGCACCTGGTTTAGCTTTTTCATGAATCATTTCAAAACCTTCCATTTTCAGTCTAGCAATTTCATTATTGGTGTCGTCAGATGCAAATGCGATATGGTGTATGCCTTCCCCTTTTTTCTCAATAAATTTAGAAATAGGGCTTTCGTCGTTTGTGGCTTGTAATAATTCAATTTTTGTTTCTCCGATCATAAAAAAACTAGTAATAACACCCTCGCTTTCAACTGATTCGGATTTATATGGTTCGCAATTCAACAGTTTACTAAATAATTTATTGGATAGCTCTAAATTTTTCACAGCTATTCCAATGTGTTCTATTTTTTTCATTCAACAAAATTCAATGAAAACCCTCTTAAAACCAAATTATCACGAAACTGTTGTTATACTTCAAATTCTATCCGCTTTGTTTTTAATAAGATATAGAGAATTTCAATATTGATTTTGCAATTTTAAATTGAGAATTATGAACTTTGGCTTACATTTGCATATTAGAATTAGTCTAAATAAGAATTATGTTAAACCTGCCAATATACCTCGATAACAATGCGACGACCCCTATGGACCCTCGGGTTTTGGACGCAATGTTACCGTTTTTTATAGAAAATTTTGGGAATGCTGCGAGTAGAAATCATGCTTTTGGATGGAAAGCGGAAGAAGCTGTCGATTATGCTAGAGAGCAAATAGCAGCTTTAATAAATGCTGATTCTAAAGAAATTATCATTACCAGTGGTGCCACAGAGTCCAATAATTTGGCAATTAAAGGTGTTTTTGAGATGTATGCAGACAAGGGAAATCACTTTATTACAGTTGAAACTGAACATAAAGCTGTTTTGGATACCTGTAAACACCTTGAGAAATTAGGTGCAGAGGTAACTTATTTGCAAGCAGCAGAAGATGGTTTAATTACCGTAGAGCAAGTTGCCGCAGCAATTAAACCGAATACGGTTTTGGTTACAGTGATGTATGCCAACAATGAAATTGGTGTTATTCAACCGATAAAGGAAATTACTGAACTGTGTAAGAGTAAAGGCATACTTTTTCACACCGATGCAACTCAAGCAGTTGGAAAAATTAAAGTCGATGTAATTGCTGATGGCATAGATTTAATGAGCTTTACTGGCCATAAAATGTACGGTCCTAAAGGCGTAGGTGTTTTATACGTTAGAAGAAAGAATCCAAGGGTTAAAGTTACTGCACAAATGGATGGCGGAGGGCATGAAAGAGGAATGAGAAGCGGAACTTTGAACGTTCCGAGTATTGTAGGTATGGGAAAAGCTTGTGAACTTTCCCGTTTAGAAATGGATGCAGACGCCAGTAGACTAAGTAAAATGAGAGATCGCCTGGAAAAAGAATTACTTACAATTGAAGAGTCTTATATCAATGGCAACATCGAGCATAGATTGCCTCATGTAAGCAATATGTCGTTCAAATATGTAGAAGGTGAAGGTTTGATTATGGGTGTAAAAAACATTGCTGTGTCTTCGGGTTCAGCATGCACCAGTGCGAGTTTAGAACCCAGTTATGTTTTAAAAGCATTGGGCTTAGACGATGAATTGGCGCACTCTTCATTGCGGTTTGGATTGAGCAAATTTACGACCGATGAGGAAATAGATTATGCAATTAACCACGTGAAAGAAGCGGTTGAGAAATTAAGAGAAATGAGCCCACTTTGGGAAATGTTTAAAGAAGGAATAGATTTAAAGACTATTCAATGGGCAGAACACTAATATATTAAAAAAATTAAATTAAATAAAAAATTATGGCATATTCAGAAAAAGTCATTGATCATTATAGCAATCCAAGAAATATTGGAACATTAGATAAATCGAGCAAACAAGTTGGAACAGGTCTTGTTGGTGCCCCTGAATGTGGAGATGTTATGCGTCTTCAAATTGAGGTAGATGAGGTAACAGGGATCATTAAAGATGCTAAATTCAAGACCTTTGGTTGCGGAAGCGCAATCGCCTCTTCGAGCCTAGCAACCGAGTGGCTTAAAGGCAAATCAGTTGATGACGCATTGAAAATTGACAACATGGATATCGTTGAAGAATTGGCTCTTCCACCAGTAAAAATACACTGTAGTGTATTGGCCGAAGATGCTATTAAATCAGCCATTAACGACTACAGAACTAAAAATGGACTAAGTCCAATTGAAGACAATAAGAAACATTATTAATATTATTCGACATGTCAGCAGGAATTACTATTTCAGAAGAAGCGACTAAAAAAGTACATCAATTGATGTCTGAAGAAAAAATGGGTCCAGATTATTTTGTTCGTGTTTCAGTGAAAGGCGGCGGATGCAGTGGCTTGAGTTATGATTTAGACTTTGATAATGAGGGAAAAGAGTCTGATCAAGAGTTTATCATTGGGGATGTCAAAATAGTTTGCGATCTAAAAAGTTACCTTTATTTGGCTGGAACGGAATTAGATTTTACAGATGGTTTGAATGGAAAAGGATTTAATTTCATCAATCCCAATGCAAAAAGAACTTGCGGATGCGGTGAAAGTTTCGCCGTTTAAAAAACATTAAAATGCCCACTATATTTAAGAAGCTAAGTATTTTACTTGGCTTTTTTATTTTCAATTACAATCTAAGTGCCCAATATGCATATAAATACAGGCCATTTTTAGACCCGGCAATGGCAGTAGGAAGCGGACTTGTTTTTACTTCCAGTCTTATAGCTCAGAAGCAAATTAAGCCCTTAGACGATAAAATTATATTAGGACTTAATATAAATGATGTCAATCGATTTGATCGAATTGCTTGTTCTCAATGGAGTCCTAATACAGCAAGATTAAGCGATGGATTGGCTTTAAGCACTGGGCTAATGTATTCTTATTTTTTGTTTCATCCCGAGACCCGCAAAGAAAGTATGAACATTGCGGGTGTCGCATTTCAAAGTTTATTGTTGTCGCAGTCACTATCAAGCGCTTTTAAACTTACTTGCAGGAATAGGCCATATTTATACAATCAATCGGTTAGCATTGACGAAAAAAGGAAGATAGATGCACGGTTGTCATTTTTTTCAGCCCATACTTCTACCGTTTCGTCTTTATGCTACAGCTTTGCTTTTGCGCACAGCGTATACAATCCCAATAAGAATCAAACAGGGATTTGGATTGGGGCTATAACAATTCCAGCTATTGAGGGCTTTCTAAGGGTAAAGGCTGGCAAACACTATCCAAGTGATGTAATTACAGGTTATTTGGTGGGTTTGGGATCCTCTTTTATCATGCATTACTTGCATAAAAAGAGAATATAAAAAAGGCCCTAATTAAGGGGCTTCCACAAAACCAATAAAAACCATAAAAATATCTGCAAAATTAAATATGACATTAAGCAGGGAGCAACACTCTTAATGTTTCGTTTATGGATTTACCGTCCGTTTTGCTGCCTAATTGCTTCATAGCCATTGGCATAATTTTTCCAACGTCTTTCATGCTAACCGCGCCGGTTAATTCAATTATTTTTTTCAATTCAGAAATGAGCTCATCTTTTGACATTGATGCCGGCAAATAAGTTTCAATAACTTTTAGTTCTTCTTGTTCTTTTTGAGCCAGATCCGTTCTGTTTTCTTTAAGAAAAATGTCAATGCTGTCTTTGCGTTGTTTTGCCATTTTTTGCATGGCTTTTATAGCAATTTCATCTGAAATTTCTTTAGTGCCAATCTCAGTCCCTGCCAATAAAAATGCAGATTTTATAGCTCTAATTGCCCTCAGTCCAACCTCGTCTTTAGCCTTCATGGCATTAATAAGGTCTTTGTTTATGGTTTCAACTAACATTTATTTGTTTATTAATGATTTATTTGTCTAAGAAAAAATCAAAACTGTCACCTCTTAATCCTAATCTTAATGTTTCAAGTGCAATTAGCTCTGAAGGTGCAATATTGCCAAGATTAATATTTGCGCCATACAATTTAATGAACCAAACTTGCTGTGCTTTTTGAGGCGCTTCCCAAATAATTTTTTCTAAGGGTATTTTTCTTATTATTTCAGCAACTAAGCCCGAACGCACTTCGCCACTACCCCTAAATACCCCTACTGTTCCACTTTCGCGCGCTTCTGCAATTACTTTCCAAACACCTGCTTGAATCTCTTTTTCCATCATTTCAATCCATTCGTAAGGCGGTATTATTTTTTCAGCATCTTTCGAACCAACTTCTGAAATTACGGTGTAGTCTTTTGTTAATGTTCTAATGTATTCACATTTTTTATCATGTTCAATTTCCATTGAACCGTCGCTAACTTCAACATGGTCAACGCCATAGTAGTCTAAAATTCTTCTGTAATCATCAAATTGATTTCTGATTGCATAGGCTTCAAACAGGGTTCCACCGAAGTAAACTTTAAATCCAGCTTTTTTATAATGGTCTATTTTTTCTTTAAGTTTTGGCGTTGCATAAGAGGTGCCAAAACCAAGTTTTAATAAATCGATAAGATGACTTCCATTTTCAATAAGGTCTATAGATTCTCTAATACTTAGACCTTTATCCATGACCATTGTTAGTCCGTTTTCTCTTGGTTGTGCGGGTCTTTCAGGCAGTTGCGTTAGTTTAAATATATCGTTGTTCATTTTACGTTGATTGGTAAATTTGTATCATGTTCTTAAACTCTTCGTCTTCATCAATTAATGTGTGACAGAATAATTTAACACTTTCTAAAGTGTCTTCAAAATTATGTATTAATCGCGACATGATTACTTCTTTGTTTTTATTTGATGGATTTTGATCGAATTTTATAACACTGAGAACACAATTCAAATCATCTTTATATTCAGAAATTGTTTGTATTTCGAATATTAGATCTTCTAGCAAGGCATCCAATTCAGAAATATAAAGTACTGATGCTAATTCTTTCCAATTTTCATGAATTATTTCTTTGTTTTCAAGCTTTAATCCATTGTAAATATGCTCAATTTCGATAAGCTTTTCTAGATCTGAATAGCAAGTTAAAATGCCTTTCAATGCCGCAAAGTCACTTTTATCTTCTTTGTATACTTTTTCAAAATAAGGCAGCGCTTTTCTGGCTTGTTTTTCAGTTAAAAAAGAGTATCCAATTAAATAATTGTACTCTGGTATAATGTCTTCTAAGCCTTGGGCTTTCTTAAGATAATTTCGGGCTAAAATTGGCTCTTCTATACCCAAGTAACAGCGTGCTATGCAAATATAAGGGTATACATCACCATTGTTTTTTATGCATTGCTGATAGTTCTCAATTGCTTTGTTGTATTCGCCTTTGCTTTCATACAAACCGGCTAAATTGAAAAATGCATTTTTAGCATCCTTATTAGATAAACTTGAGTATTCATAAGCTTCTAAAGCCAAATCTTTAAGATCTGTGATCTCATAAATTCTACCTAACTGGTACCATGCTAAGTAGGAATAAGGATTGGAATCTATAATTCTTTTAAAATAGAGTGTAGCTTGATCAAATAAACTATTGCTGATGAAATTTAATGCCAATTGGTTAAAAAGGATTTCATTTTCCGGAAAACGTTTCAAGCCTTTTTCAATAATTTTATTGGCTTTTACAACTTCTTCGTTCTGTGATAACAATTGGGCGTAGCTATTGTAAATGTCAACAACAAATTCATCGTCTTCAAATTCAGCAAATTCAAGCGCTAATATAAAAGATTCTTCTGCTTCAGCTGGCCTATCCAAATCGGCTAGTATTTCGCCTTCCATTTTATGAATAACAGCATTATAAGGCTCTGTTGATTTTGCAATTAAAATCAGATTTAGTGCATCGTCATAAAGACTACTCATGCACAATATGCTTGCTTTTTCAATTAAAAAATCAATTTTGTTTGGGTATAAATAAAGACCATGGTTGATTATTTTCATTTGATCTTTATGCTGATTGTTTAAGAAAAAATGATAAGAAAGCGCCTCAATTTCTTCCTCACTGAAGAAAATAGATTGGTCAGCGTTTAGTTGATTAAATTTTTTAAGTGTTTCATCAATATCTGTTTGACTAAAAAAGTCTTCACTGCCAGCATCATTATCATCATTATCATCAAACATATTACAATAATATATACAAAAGTACGAATTTAGCGCGCATCTTATTCCATAACTTATTCACTACAAATATAAGTTAAAGATGACTTATTTTTGCATCATTAAACATCTTTTCTTGTTTTATGGTCTCGTTA
This sequence comes from Bacteroidia bacterium, assembly GCA_044341025.1. Taxonomy (GTDB): domain Bacteria; phylum Bacteroidota; class Bacteroidia; order NS11-12g; family UBA955; genus JABMMZ01. The sequence goes on from JBIISM010000005.1 coordinate 99,938, forward strand.
TATTAGCCTTAAATTTATGAAGTTTAGATGTTTAAAGGAAAGCATATTGGCAACAAAGCACAAAATTAAATATTTAAGTGGCGGGGTAGAATAAAGCAAAAAAAACCGTCAGCATTAGCTGACGGTTTTTCAGAGAGGTTAAAAGTAATATTTTACTTCTTTTTAGCTGATTTTTTAGCTTTTGCTTTAGGCGCAGCTTTCTTAGCTTTCGCTTTAGGAGCAGCTTTAGCCTTTGGAGCAGCTTTGGCTTTCGCTTTTGCTTTAGGAGCAGCTTTAGCCTTTGGAGCAGCTTTAGCTTTCGCTTTTGCTTTAGGAGCAGCTTTAGCCTTTGGAGCTACTTTCGCTTTTGCTTTAGGAGCAGCTTTTGCTTTTGGAGCTACTTTTGCTTTCGCTTTTGGAGCTACTTTCGCTTTTGCTTTAGGAGCTGCTTTCGCTTTTGCTTTTGCTTTTGGTGCTGCTTTTGTAGCTTTTGCTTTTGCAGCTGGTTTTTTTGGAGTTGCCATATTTATAAATATTAAATTGGGTTTTTTATTTGTTTAAATCTGAATGCATATCGCCGTAGTCAATGGTAATTTCTTCACCAGCTTTTATAGTTTTTAATGCCTTATATACCATTACACCTTCTTTTATTTTTTTTATGTAATCTGCATTGGGTTTTGCTGAATGGTTGTATAAAGATCCGAATCCTAAAACAATTGCCACATTTTTTTTACTAGTGTTCCAAACGAACGTATAGTTTTCTAAAGTGTGACCCGACAGACTCTGATGTTCCTTATAACTTAATTCGATTACAGGGCAAATTTCAATAAGATCATCTTTCTTTAAAACTTTAGATGTAAACACACCGCGTCCTTTGTGTCCTGCATTCGATACAAATAAGTTTGTATTGCTAATATTATACTCTTTTTTCACTCAATTATTTTTATCCGACAAAATTATGAAAGTTTCTCAAACTATTGCTAATTCTATAATATATCTATTCACATCTTTTCAAATATGGGTTTATAAAGTAGTCAAATTAGTTGACTAAATAGTTTTGTTTTTAGTCAATTTATTTTTAGTTATTGACATTGTAAACTTGAAAATATTAGATTAAATATAAAATTAAGATCTAAAAACTATTTTTTATGGTTTTTGTCATTACAAAATCGTTCATTAAGTACGATTCACCTATATCAAAATCTTCAACAGATTCTATTATAAAACCATTTTTAAAATAGAAATTTATTGCTTTAAAATTCTTCCGATTTACTGTTAATTTTAATTTGTAATTTTTGTTCTTATTTGAATCAATGATTTCTTTTTCAATTTCCTGCATAGCTAGGCTTCCAAGGTTTTGCCTGTGTTGATTTGGCAGAATATAAAATTTATGAATAAAGTACACAGAATCTGGCTGTTGGCTATAAGAAACAAAACCTAGTATTTCCGTTTGGTTTTTAATAAAGTAAAAATCTTGACTAATTTTAATTTGTGACTTTAATGCTTCTTCTGAATAGAATTTATCCAACATGTATTCAATTTGATTGATGGTTATAATCTCTATGTAATATTTTTTCCATATTAATTCAGCCATCTCAGCAATTTGCAAAAGCTCATCTTCTTTTGTCTTTACTAATTTGATTTCCATTTTTCTTTAATGATTCTCGCACAAATATACTTTTATTATACTTTCAAATTGCCTTGTTTCTAATTCATATTTTTTTATTTAAGTGCTTAATCACATATTTTTGAATCAAAATTAGAAGGAATCTTTATATTAATATTATGCTTGATTGTAGACTTTTGGAATTTGGATTTGATGACCATAAAAAGAGTATTGAAATAAGACGTGAAGTACTAAGGAAACCTTTGGGTCTAGATTTTAGTACCAATGATTTAAATGCTGAAAAAGACCAATTCCACATTGCTGCTTTTTGCAAGAATCAACTGATTGGAATTCTTTTATTAAAAACCATGAAGGACACAAGCGATACAACACTAAAAATGAGACAAGTTGCAATTGATCCTAAATTTCAAAGTAAAGGATATGGCTCTGTGTTGGTTAAATTTTCTGAGCTATGGGCAATCGAAAATGGTTTTAATTTAATTGAATTAAATGCCAGAAATACGGCTATACAATTCTATAAAAATTTGGGGTACAAAGAAATTGGACCTGAATTTTTAGAGGTTAATATCCCTCATATAAAAATGTTTAAAGACTTATTATAAGGGTATTTGATTTGTTTTTAGTTTTCTGTTCAGCTATTTAATATTTCTGAAAACGTTATAGCTACTCACTATATTCTTAGATTTAGTCCTTGTTTTTCTTTTTCTTGTCTTATTTTTATTCCGATGTTCACGATTTTTCTTAAATTTGGCATCCTTTTATTATTTTATAGAAATGAAAAACATCAGTCTCGCGTTGCTTTTATTGCTCACATTTGGCCTAAAAGCTCAGGTTAATTATGCCACATATGGCAAAAACACCCATGGAAAATATACTTACACTGTAGTTTCTGGAGATCCTACAAAATCAAGATGGTATATATTGCCTAATGGTCTAACAGTAATTTTGTCGGTAAATAAAGACCAACCCCGCGTCCAAACTTTAGTAGCCACAAAAGCAGGAAGTAAAAATGACCCTTCAGATAACACTGGCTTAGCACATTATTTAGAACACATGTTATTTAAAGGAACCGATCAATATGGTTCTTTAGATTTTGCAAAAGAAAAAATCTATTTAGATCAAATAGATGCTTTATACGAATTGTATAACAAAACAAAGGATGATGTAAAACGCCGTCAGATATATAGACAAATAGATAGTATTAGTGGCTTGGCTTCTAAATTTAGCATAGCAAATGAATTTGATAAAATGTGCCAAGGAATAGGAGCCCAAGGTACAAATGCTTTTACCAGTGTAGAACAAACAGTTTATGTAAATGACATCCCTTCTAACAGAGTTCACCAATGGTTGGAAATTGAAGCTGAGCGCTACAGAAATCCAATTTTGAGACTATTTCACACGGAATTAGAAGCGGTATATGAAGAGAAAAATATTTCTTTGGACAATGATGGAGAAGAAGCTTTCGAAAAATTATATGCAAGTTTGTTCCGTTCTCATCCTTATGGCACCCAAACCACCATTGGGACAGTTGAACATTTGAAAAACCCTTCTTTAATAAAAATTAGAAATTATTTTAATACGTATTATGTGCCTAACAATATGGCCATTATTATGGTTGGTGACTTTAACCCTGAAGATGTGATTGAAATGATAGATAAACATTTTAGTTACATGCAAACCAAAGCTGTTCCTGCTTTTGCATTTAAACAAGAATTTCCAAGAGGAAGACCTGATAGTATAAGCGTAGCAGGTCCAGATGCTGCAAACATTATGATGGCATGGCGTTTTGATGGCGTTTCATCAAAACAAGCTACAATTGTAAGGTTAGTAGACCTTATATTGAGTAATAGCAAAGCCGGTTTGATCGATTTAAATCTTGTTAAGGATCAAAAAGTATTGTCTGCAAGTTCATCGCCAGACTTTATGAAAGATTACAGTGTTCATATTTTTACAGGAAAACCCAAAGATGGACAGTCTTTAGAAGAAGTGAGAGACTTGTTATTAGCGCAAATTGAAAAGATCAAGAATGGTGAATTTGATGAAGAATTATTAAAAGGTATCATCGCCAATAATATGGTAGAAGATATCAATAAATTTGACAACAACGATGGGGTTGCCTATTCATTATTGGATGCATTTGTAACAGATAGACAGTGGAGAGACGTGCTTAATATTAATTTTGATATGAGCAGAATTAAAAAGCAAGAAATTATAGATTTCGTTAAAGAGTATTATACCAGCGGCTATTCAATTGTATACAAAAGAACAGGAGAGGACACCAAACAAGATAAAATAGAAAAGCCAAGTATAACTGAGGTTGAGTTAAACAGAGATAAATCTTCTCAATTTGTAATTGACATACTTGAGGAAGAGACTGACAGCATATATCCTGTTTATTTAAATTTTGACAAGGATATAGATAGGGGCAAAGTTGGCAAAGCAGAATTATTGTATAAATTGAATGATAAAAATCAATTGTTCACTTTGTATTATGTTGTTGACATGGGTAAATTAAACAACAAAAAATTACCATTTGCCTTAGAGTATTTACAATATTTAGGTACTGATAAATTTACAGCATCTGAATTGAGTATGAAATTTTACAAACTTGCTTGTAATTTTGGTATATCAACGGGAGAGCAAAGAAGTTATGTTTATCTGAATGGACCACAACAAAATTTTAATGAAGCCTTAGCTTTATTTGAGGATTTGTTGTTAAATGCAAAGCCAGATGCTTCAGCCCTTAAAGATTACGTAGGTAGAATTTTGAAATCAAGAAGTGATGCTAAATTAAACAAACGCTCGGTATCATCTGCCTTGAGTACTTATGCCTTATATGGCAAAGTAAATCCAAGAACATACACGCTTAGTAACGCTGAGTTAAATGCCATGAATGCTTCAGAATTGATAGCTTTAATCAAGAATCTTTGTATGCACAAGCATCAAATTATGTATTTTGGTCCAGAATCAAAAAGCAATATTGAAACCACATTAATTTCAAAACATAAAATGCCTACTGAGTTTATCGCAACGCCAATGGCCTATGAATTTAAGCCATTAGTATTTACAAATAACACGGTATTCTTTACCCATTTTGAAATGGTTCAAGCTGAAATAAATTGGAGATCTGGCGCTCAAGTTTTTGACATCAATAAGATGCCAAGTATCCGCGCCTTTAATGAATACTTCGGTGGTGGCATGAGCAGTGTTGTTTTTCAAGAAATTAGAGAATCAAGAGCATTGGCTTATTCTACTTATGCTGTATATAGTCAGGCCTCGGAGAAGGGCAAATTTGATGTAGCGCTTGCATATGTGGGCACTCAAGCTGATAAATTGAACGATGCCATAAGCTCAATGAATGAATTGTTAAACAATATGCCTACCAATGAGGAAAGTTTTAATCAGGCTAAACAATCAATATTAAGCAGTATTGAGGCCGAAAGAATCATTAAAGGTGATGTATTCTTTTCATACTTAGGCGCCTTAGATATGGGCATAAATTATGATTACAGAAAAATGCTCTACGAAGCAATACAGAAAATTACATTTAATGATGTCAAAGCATTTCAAGAACAAAACATCAAAGGAAGAAAATGGGCAATAGCAATTGTAGGCTCAAAAGACAAAATTAAAGAATCAGATTTGAAAAAATATGGTGAATTAAAACTTGTTACTTTAGAAGACATATTTGGATATTAATATCATAAAGGTACAACAAAAAAGGCTATCCAATGGATAGCCTTTTTTGTTGTAATTCTCCCGCCCTGAAATAAGTTTTTATCTCACCCAAGGAATGCCAGCTAGAATTAACAATAAGGCTATTCCAAAGAATATAAGACTTGTCTTTTTTACTTTGGCTGCAGTATCTGAATTTTTCACTTTGCTATATCCAATGTGAACTAAGGCTAAGGCAGCAAGCATTAAAATAAAATGTTCAACGGCAATTTTTCTTAAATAGCCGGTCTTCATAACATGACCCATTCCTTCTGCGAATGCTTTCAGGCCAAATGGGCTATCGCCAAAGTATAAAAGCAAACCAACCAGTAATTGTATATCACAAAAAATCATAAACACCAAACCAGGTAGTTTGCTTGATTTGCTTAAAGAATTATTCAAAAAAGGGATTAGGATTGCTAATAATCCTGCAACTAATACCAACCAACGGGTATGTGAATGGGTGCTAACTAATAAAGAGTACATATATTGATTTTGAATTACAAAAGTAATTTAAACCAATTAAAAGGAAAGATTTTTTTTGCTTGATCTAATTAATTGATTGGCTAATAATGGAATGAATCTGTTCTTTAATTTTAGAATTGCTTAATCCTTCAATTTGATATAGGGTTTCCATGCTGCCGTGGCTAACAAAATGATCTTTAATAGAAATTGAATGAATTTTTGATTTCGAGTTTGTTTTTGAAGCCTCTAACATAATTGTGCTTGCAACACTTCCAATTTCTTGGCCCTCCTCAATTACGATGATATCACGGTATATTTCAAAAACTTTTTTTAATAATGAAGCATCCAATGGTTTGACAAAACGTAAATCGTAATGTGAAATATTTAATTCTTCTGCAATTTCTTGACATCTGATTCCTATAGTCCCGATGCTTATAAGAGCAGTTTTTTGACACCGTTCACTTAAGACCACTGAACTTCCAATTTCTAATTTTACTAATGGACTGTCTGTAAATTCCTCACCTGCTTCACCCCTAGGATAACGAATTACAATTGGCCCTTTTTTATAAATAGAGGCCGTATAAATTGCATTTCTTAATTCCATTTGATTTCTGGGAGAAATGATACATATATTAGGTATAGTTTGAAGAAATGCGAGGTCAAAAACACCATGGTGGGTTGGCCCATCTTCGCCCACCAAACCTGCTCGGTCAATTGCGAAAATAACTGGTAAATTCTGCAAAGCTACATCATGAATTAATTGATCATAGCCTCTTTGTAAAAATGTTGAATATATGCAACAGAATACAGTCAATCCTGATGCTGCCAATCCGGCCGAAAATGTTATTGCATGCTGCTCTGCAATGCCAACATCAAAAACTCTATCTGGAAAAATTTCTTGCATAAAATGCAAAGAACTGCCTGATACCATAGCAGGAGTAACTGCAACAATATTTTCATCTTTCTGCGCTATCTCAAGTAATGTTTTACCAAAAATATCTTGATACTTTACCCGCAAATCCTTTGGTTTGGTGTTTTTGCCTGATAGTTTGTCGAATTTAGAAGTGCTGTGCCACTTTGTTTGCTCCAATTCGGCTGGTTCATAACCTTTGCCTTTAAGTGTTTTTATATGTATAATTTTCGGACCAGAAAGCAATTTGCTTCTTTCTAAAACAGAAATTAATGCATTTAAATCGTGCCCGTCTATTGGACCTAAATATTGGAATCCTAAATCTGTAAAGAAATTTTCTTTTTTGAATTCTAGTTTTTCCAAGTATTCGCCAAGTGCGCCTTGACTTGGATCAATGCCAATATGGTTGTCGTTGATGATGATAGAAATATTGCAATTTGATGTCCCAGCGTTGTTAAGCGCCTCAAAAGCTTGACCAGCACTTAATGCACCATCTCCTATCACTGCGATGTGTTGCCTGTCGATTTTTTTTAGAATGGCCGCTTGCGCATATCCCAGGGCTGCTGAAATTGAGGTTGAAGAATGCGCAGTTCCAAATGGATCGAATTCACTTTCACTCATTTTAGGAAATCCACTAATGCCCTCAAATTGCCTTAAAGTATGAAAAAGAGTTTTTCTTTTGGTTAAGATTTTGTGCGCGTAAGCTTGATGCCCAACATCCCAAATTAAAATGTCATTTGGCGTGTCAAATACTCTGTGCAGCGCCACACTTAACTCAACAACCCCAAGGTTTGCGGCAAAATGACCACCGTATTCAGCAATTTGCTCAATTAGATAATTTCTTAGCCAATTTGCATAATCATTTAGACTGCTGAATGGCAATTGTTTCAATTGCTGCGGACTATCAATTTCTTCAAAGCTTGGTATCACTTTGCAAAAATAGGTAAATTAGCGATTTTTATAGTATTTCTGATCTTCTTGAATGCTAATATTTAGCCCCTTATTTGCTGAATAAATTCCTTTTTGTCAAATATCCGATAAATTGTACTTTTGCACTATTGCACCAACTATGGCAAAAGATAAACAAAACATGGATTTTGAAGCTTTTAGAGCTGAGGTATTAAGCGATTATAAACTGGTATTTGAAAGCCGACAAGCAAGTTTATTGGGCCGAAAGGAAGTATTAACTGGAAAAGCAAAGTTTGGTATTTTCGGTGATGGTAAAGAAGTTGCTCAAATTGCTATGGCAAAAGCCTTTAAAAAAGGGGATACCAGAAGTGGCTATTACCGCGATCAGACCTTTATGTTTGCCACTGGTATTAATACCATTCAACAATTCTTTGCGCAATTGTACGCACATACTGATATTGAAGCTGAGCCAAATAGCGCAGGAAGAAGCATGAATGGACATTTTGGTTCAAGACAGCTCGATGAAAATGGGAATTGGCTTCCGCAAACAGATCGTTTTAATTCATCCTCGGATATTTCTCCAACTGCTGGTCAAATGCCTAGATTATTGGGTTTAGCACTCGCTTCAAAATTATACAGACAAAATCCTGATTTACACAATTTCACTGATTTTTCTAATCAAGGAAATGAAGTTGCCTTCGGAACTATTGGCAATGCAAGTACCAGTGAAGGTGGTTTTTGGGAAGTAATAAATGCCGCAGGTGTATTGCAAGTTCCTATGGCAATGAGCGTTTGGGATGATGGATATGGAATTTCTGTGCCAGCTAAATACCAAACAACAAAAGAAAATATCAGCACATTGTTAAAAGGATTTAATAGTGGTGCGGATGGAGTTGGTGTTGACATTTATAATGCCAAAGGTTGGGATTACGCGGAGTTGTGTAAAGTATATCAAGATGCGATTGAGCATTGCAGAACCTTGCATAGACCAGTTTTAATACACATTAATGAAGTTACTCAACCCCAAGGTCATAGTACCTCGGGTTCACATGAACGCTACAAATCAAAAGAGAGATTGCAATGGGAGCTTGATTTTGATTGTGTTAAAAAAATGCGTGAATGGATTGAAGAAAATAAAATAGCAAGCGCTAATGAATTAAACGATATTGAGAATGGAGCAATAGAATATGTTAATACTTGTAGAAAGAATGCCTGGGAAGCTTTTATAGCGCCAATGAAAAAAGAATTGGCAGATGTAATTGATCTGTTTGGTGTAATAACGCATCCATCAGCAGTAGAAGCAGTTAAAACTTTAGTGTCGACCAAAGATGCCATTAGAAAAGACATTGGAATGGCAATTAACAAAGTCCTTATTGCGACAATTTCCAGCCAAATTGAGGGAAGAAGTGAATTAAAAGAATACTATGAGGCCTTTATAAAAGAAAATCACAATCGATATTCTTCTTATTTACACAGCGCGTCAAATTCAAGTATTGGATCAATTGGTGAAATTAAAGCAGAGTATGCTGATGAAATATTAGTTGATGGCAGAGAAGTTGTTCTTGCTTGTTTTGATGCAGCATTAGAGCGTGATCCTAGAGTATTCGCATTTGGCGAAGATGTTGGAACGATAGGCGATGTAAATCAAGGATTTGCTGGGATGCAAGAGAAATATGGCGAACTCCGAGTTTCAGATACGGGAATCCGAGAATTAAGCATCATCGGTCAGGGCATAGGCACAGCTTTGCGCGGCCTTAGACCAATTGCGGAAATACAATATTTGGATTATTTATTGTATGCCCTTCAAATCATGAGCGATGATATAGCTACCCTTCAATACAGAACAAGAGGTGGTCAGAAAGCACCAATTATTATTAGAACTAGAGGGCATAGACTTGAGGGTATTTGGCATAGTGGATCTCCAATGGGCATGATTGTTCATGCTGTTAGAGGAATGCATGTATGCGTGCCAAGAAATATGACTCAAGCGGCAGGAATGTATAATTTGCTGTTAAAGGCAGATGAGCCGGCTTTGGTGATAGAGTGTTTAAATGGATACAGATTGAAAGAGAAAATGCCAAGTAATATTGGTGAATTTACTGTCCCTTTGGGTATGCCAGAAATAATCAATAATGGCAATGATGTAACAATAGTGGGTTATGGCAGTACGCTTCGCATCATTCAAGATGCCATTAAAAAGTTAGAAGAGGTAGGCATCAGTTGTGAGTTGATTGACGTTCAAACATTATTGCCATTTGATACCAGCCACACAATTGTAGATTCAATCAAGAAAACCAATAAGGTGGTGTTTATAGATGAAGATGTTCCAGGGGGTGCAACATCCTACATGATGCAAAAAGTTCTAGAAGAGCAAAAGGCATATTTACATCTTGATGCTGCGCCATTGACCATTACTTCTAAAGCACACCGACCGGCATATGGTACAGATGGTGATTATTTCTCTAAGCCAAATGCAGAGGAGATTTTTATTCGTATTTATGAATTGATGAGCGAATACAATCCAAATAAGTATCCTGTTTTTTAAGAGAATTAGAATTCTTCTTCTTCAGTTGTTTCGCTTATTTTAATTACGCGTTTCTTGGTGTATTGATTTCTAATAAATATATACACAGCACAAAGTGCAACTGTTAAAATAAACAAAATACTTAATTGTGCAGATGGTCTGCCCTGCAATGGGAGAGCAATAACAATAATTGATACCAAAGCTTGCAACGATGCGTATATAATAGCTATATTAACGTGCTTGTATTTTCCAACATGGACCAATTTTTTAAAGAGAAAATCACGGTGAGGAACAAAAATATTTTCTCTTAATAGAAGCTTAAAAATAACGGTAAGGCCTGCATCTATTCCAAAGACAGAAAACAACAATAAGTAGGCGAAATTCCCGGTTTTAAAGATCAAATTCATGATTAAATAAAGAATGATAAAGGCTAAGGCGATACTTCCCGTGTCGCCCGCAAAAACGATCGCCTTACGTCGCAAATTTAAACCAAGGAAAATAGATATTCCAATGATGTATGTATATAAAAATTCATTTTTTATAAATGTTACTTCATTGCCTTGAATGTCTGTAGAATTAGAATTTAACCAAAGCAAACTAAGAAGTATCACTAACGTGTTCAAACCAAGCATGCCATTTATGCCATCCATGAAATTAAACGCATTTAAAACGCCGATACCGAGTATTACAATAGCAATAATTAATGGCCATTTTTCGATGAACATATAACTAAAAGGAAGTTCAATAGCCATTACCAACAAGGCGAAAATTTGAAAAATAAGTCTAATGAAATGTTTAATAAAAAACAAATCATCCATATAACTCACAAGTCCAATTAAAATTAAACCAATAATGAAGTATCCATTTATTGTGTAAGGGAATGCTATGCTGTATACAAGTAAACCAAATAAAACAAAAATGCCAAATCCGGTAATGGTTCGGTTAACGTGCGAACTTCTGCCAACAGGATGGTCATAAATTTTGAAAAAATGAGCCGTCTTTATATACATCAAAGTGAATATAATAAAGCACACTGGCGCAATCAAATAGTAGTAAAATTCGATTGCTGTTTTATTCATACATTTTTTCTATCCAAATTTTATACCGGTCTTCAATCACCTTTCTTTTTTGCTTCAAAGTTACAGTCAATTCTCCGGTATCTACTGTGAAGGCTTTTCGTTTTACAATGAAATCTCTAATTCTTGCATAATTTGACAATGATTGAGATAGTTTTTTAATGTCTTCTTGAATCCAGTTCTTGATTTTTTCATCCAAGATGACATCCGTTTCATCTTCAAAAAACTGTTTACTTAATCCAAAAAAATCTTTTAGGTGCTCTTCTTTAGGTATTACAATTGCTGTAACAAATTCTTTCTTATCTCCAATGATAAAGATTTGTTCAATTTTATCGCTTTGTAAATAAGTGTTTTCAATTGGTGTTGGATATATGTTTTTGCCTAAACTCGTTTTGAGCATGTTTTTATACCGATCCGTAATTTTTAAATAACCTTTTTCAAATTTTCCAATGTCACCTGTATGAAACCAACCTTCCGTGTCCATTACCAATGCAGTTTCAGAGGGATTGTTGTAATAACCCAACATAATATTTGGACCTTTACAAAGTATTTCCCCTTCAGCACTTTCAAAATCAGGTTTGAAATTATGGTAAGTTTGAATGGTGATTAGTTCTTTTGTCTCGATGTCTTGAATTGCAACTTGCTGTCTAGGGGCAACTCTTCCGCTTGTTCCATGTATTTGTCTTTCAAACTCATTTACAGTTACAAATGGGGATGTTTCCGTTAAGCCAAAACCTTGTTGACATCTGATGCCGATATTGCCAAAAAATTCGCCAACATGCTGAGGTAGCGCGCCACCACCAGAAACAAGTAATTTTAATTTACCACCAAGTTTAGCTTTAATTTTACTAAAAACTAATTTTTCAGCTAAGCGGTGTTTTAAAGATAGAATAAATCCAATTGATTTATTTTCTTCCTTTGTTTTTCTGCATTGCTCCCCAATGTTAAGGCTCCATAAAAATATTTTTGCGGCTAATCCACCTTTTGCCAAAGCATTTCCTTTAATTTTTGCTTCCAACTTTTCCAAGAGTCTAGGCACACACGTCATTATACTAGGTGTCGCTTCGGTAAAATTCTGAGAAACCTTTTCAATGCTTTCTGCAAATGCTATTTGAGCGCCGATGAAACTCGGCAAGTAATAACCAGCCATTCTTTCATAAACATGGCTTAATGGCAAAAAGGATAAAAATCTATCTTCCTTATTAACTGAAGGGCATAAGTCTTTTGCATCATAACAATTACTCATGAAATTATAATGGCTTAACATGGTTCCTTTTGGAACACCTGTTGTGCCACTTGTGTATATTAGAGCAGCTAAATCATTGTGTTGAATGGTAGGCAATATCTTACTGATTTCTGCTTCCAGCCCAGGCCATAAATCTTCGCCAATTGCTTTTGCCTTTTCTATAGATATAATTTTATCATTGTCAATCTTGGATTCAAATGTGGTAAACACTTTTTGAATTTTTGGACATTGACTTTCAACTTTCTGGAATTTTTTCAATAAAAACGGGTTTCCAACTAAAACGGCGATACTTTCACTGTCATTTAAAATAAAAGCCGTTTCATCCGCTGTAAGTGTGGGGTAAATCGATACATTCACCGCTCCTATTTTTTGAAGTGCTTGGTCAAAATAAATGAATTCAGGACAATTTTCTAAAATTATAGAAAGCTTATCGCCTTTTCTAACCCCAATATGGTGTAGATATGCGGCCCATTTATTTATGTTTTCAAAGGTTTCACTATAAGTAATGTTTTGGTAGTCATTGCCAATTTTCTCCATCAAGAACACATGGTCCGGATTGTGGATTTTATAAGCAGAATTCAATAGAAATTCATGAAGTGATCCAAAATCAGGGTCTTTTATTTCCATATTTATTGACTTTTTAATGTTGCGAAGTTATTCGAAAAAAAGACTTTTGCAAGACAATTTAAGTCATTCTGCCAATGATAATTTAATGCGTAATTGAAATTGATGCCAGAAATAAGCTGAGCGTCTAATTTTCTATTACTTAACTCCTGACCTATACTGAATACTCCATTAGGAATTTTTGGCAATATTTCGTTGTTCGAACCCACTTGATATGAAACCCAGGTTAAATGGCCTTTGAGACAACTTTTCCAATGTCTGAAAATTTTCAAAAAGTAGCTTGGCCTGAATAACAATATTGGAGCAAGAACTAAAAAAATGGCACACATAATTAAATCAAAATACCGCTTTTCCTTTTTAACTTGATTGCTGCTTAATGCGGGTGCAATATTTACACTGTAAAATTCTCCGGTTGTATTTTTTGAATTGCTGCCGATAATGTGTGCACCCATTTCAGGCATAATTTTGAATTTAATTCCCTTTGTGTTTGTTTGACCCATAATGTTCATTATTTCAGCACTAGAGATGTCTTTTGTACAAAAAATAATCTCATTTGCTTTATAAATTTCTATAAGTAATGCTAAATTTTGAACCCCACCAATCCAATCTCCCTTAGCATGTTCGTTTTTGGGTTTAATAAATCCTAGTAATTTAAAACGGGCAGGGTAATTTAATAAAATATGCTTTACACGTTCGCATTCTTCTTTATTACCAACAATAAGCACTTGAGACATTTGGCTTGCAGAAGTGTCAAAATGTTTGAATTTGATAAAATGGTAACAAATTCGAATAAACACTGTTACCAATAAAGTCCAAGTAGACCCAAGTAATATTAAGGCTCTAGAATATCTTAAGTTCTCTGGCATTAAGGCATAAATTGCAAGTAAAATAAAACTACCTAAAAAAACACCTTTTACCGTCTTACTTAATTTAAATGGTTCATTGTATCCACCTGCTATGTATATGCCGCTTAACCACATCAAAATGTATATCGGCACATGCAGCTGAATATAAATTGGCGGATAAAAACCACCAACAACATATTTATTATAGATTTCCCAATACCTCATTAAACCATAATAACCTATAAAAATGATTAGAAAGTCAAATGTAAATAACTTCAATGCATTTAGCGACCGAATGAATACTGCGAATGCTGCTCTAACAAAAATGGCTAAATTAATACATAAACTAAACCACCAACCTTGCTGTTTTGTGTAGTGTTTGTTAGCAAATTTAGCCATAGCTAAATAGAATATTTTTACATAGTTTACACTGTGCTTCTTTGTGCTTTCTCCTTTGTAGTGAATAATCGTCGTATCAGCAAAATAGTAATTAGAATATCCAGCCTTGATTATTCGGTAGCTTAAATCAATATCTTCTCCATACATAAAGAAGCTTTCATCTAGCAGTCCAACCTGCTCTAAAACTGATTTTTTAACCATTAAAAAGGCGCCACTTAAAATGTCTGCCTTATGGTTTTCGTGTTCATTTAGATAACTTAGATGGTAAGCGCCAAACCGTTTGGATTTAGGAAAAAGTTTTGCTAAGCCAGACATCTTGTAAAAAGCAACTGATGGAGTAGGTAGGCCTCGTTTAGATTCTGGAAGAAAATCTCCACGTCCATCAATCATTCTAACGCCCAAAGCCCCCGCATCGGAGGTGTGGTCTAAGAAATATACAGTTTTAGTTAAGGTGTCTTCACCAACCACTGTGTCGGGATTTAACAACAATATATTTCTGCCTGTTGAAGTTTTAATGCCTTGATTGTTCGCTTTGCTAAAACCGACATTATCTGTGTTGGCAATTAAAACCACGTCTTTAAATTTCTCTGTTACCATGTCACATGATTCATCAGCAGAATTATTGTCAACGACTATTATTTCAACTTGAAGATTGTGAATGGCTTTATAAACGGATAACAAAGTTTGCTCAAGAAGCGCTTTGACATTGTAATTAACTATAATAATTGATAAATCCATTTATAAAGCTTTAGGCAATAAAAAGGCGAAGCTAAGAAATTTTTTATTAATCATGACACAATTATGTGGCTAATGAGAATTAGAATAATTCTCATTTTTTAATTAAAAAATCAGTGCTTTGTTTCATCACTTTCCCAAAAATGTAATCTTGTATTTGAACCACTTCTTTGCCATTTTCATTGATAAAAGCATAGAAGGTTTCAATATCAAATTGCAAGGGATTTCCCTGTTCGTCAAATTGAATGTTTGAGTCTCTTTTGATTCCTTTTTTGTGAATTCTTAGGCTAATAAGTTTGTTTTGTTTATCCCAAACTTTTAAGACCAATATAGGTTTTGTCGAATTTATTGAATCAATTTGTTTAGCGTTTAAATCAATTGGAAACCCTTCAAAAGATAAGTTTTCCCATAATTTTAGATAGGTTTTTAAGTGGTTTAAATTAACCTCAAAATTGTTTTTCAATAAGGTGTTCTCGGCGTATAGTAGTGGTTCTGATCCCGCATTGTCAATGTTGAAGGATGATTTTCCATCTTCAAACCACTTTAATTCTATTTTTTTTATTTCAGAATCTTTTAATGCGTAGATGCTTTTACTTCTCCAACCATCTTTCTGTGTATAGAACCTGGCATTTAAAAAACCATTAAAACCTGGGATATGGCACACATAAGGTTCTTTGCCATTTTCCATCATAAAGTAGGTTCCCATCTCGTCACTCGTATTGCCGCCCACGTAGAAAACCTTAGAAACATTGCCGTTTTCATAAATTTCTACTTTGGTTCCATTGAGCGCTAGGTCTTTTTTTACAGAATTAATCTCGTGTTTAGAAACGGGCCTTTTAACCCGTATTTTTTTCAATCCTTCAAATAAAATTTCCAATTGATAATTGCTTGCAACAAAACTATCGTTAACTGTCCATTTGTCTTTAGCTGTCTTTGTTAGAATCACATATTCTTTAGTGAATTTATTGCTTAAAAATACTTTGTCAATCTTGTCGGTTGACTTAAAATCAAATTCTCGTTCTTCGGCCGATAGAGTATTTCCGTTGTTTCTTTTCAAGAAAAAAAACAAGACCAACACAGCAATTATTGAACCCAATAAAATGACAGTTTTTTTATTCATGGATTTTTTTATTTAAAAATTTGACAACATCAATGAGCAAATTGCTGCTGTTAACGGCTATAATTTGGAGCTTCTTTGGTTATTTTGATGTCGTGAGGATGGCTTTCTTTGATGCCTGCATTGCTAATTTTTACAAATTGCGCAGTCTGAAGATCTTCAATTGTTGCAGCTCCACAGTATCCCATTCCAGCGCGAAGACCACCTACATATTGGTATAGTACTTCACCAACTTTTCCTTTAAATGGAACTGTTCCTACAATTCCTTCAGGTACCAATTTGGAAATTTCTTCTTCTGCATCTTGGAAGTATCGGTCTTTGCTGCCTTCTTTCATTGCCTCGATGCTGCCCATGCCTCTGTATGATTTAACCATTCTGCCTTCGTAGATACTGGTTTCACCTGGACTTTCTTCTGTGCCAGCGAAAAGACTTCCAGCCATTATTGTGCTTGCGCCTGCTACGATAGCTTTCACTAAATCGCCGCTGTATCTAATTCCACCATCTGCGATAATTGGAACGCCAGAGCCTTGAATGGCAGCTGCACTATCCATAACAGCAGACAATTGAGGAACTCCAATACCTGCTATAATTCTGGTGGTGCATATGCTTCCCGGGCCAACGCCCACTTTTATAGCATCAGCACCGGCGTCTACCAATGCTTTTGCAGCAGCACCTGTGGCCACGTTTCCAACAATAACCTCCAATTTAGGAAATGCTTTTTTGATTTTTTTTAATTCAGTAACAACGCCTTTGGAGTGACCATGTGCAGTGTCTAATGTAATTACATCCACTTCAGCTTCAACCAAGGCTTGCACTCTTTCAAGTGTATCTGCAGTTATTCCAACGGCAGCACCTACTAGCAATCGTCCAAAACTGTCTTTACAAGCTTTTGGATGGCTTTTAACCTTTTGAATATCTTTGTAGGTAATTAGGCCCATTAATTTGCCTTTCTTATCTACGATTGGAAGTTTTTCGATTTTGTGTTTTTGCAAAATGGCTTCCGCTTTAATCAAATCTGTTCCAATTTCACTTGTAACCAAATTTTTAATGGTCATCACATCTTTGATTTTTTTACTCGTATTCTTTTCAAACCTGAGGTCTCTGTTGGTGATGATTCCAATCAATTGGTGTTTCGCATCGATAATAGGAATGCCGCCAATATGGTTGTCTTTCATTAATTTAAGCGCATCTTTAAGGGTGCCATCACCTGTTAGTGTAATAGGGTTTTGAATCATGCCACTCTCACTTCTTTTCACTTTCACAACTTCTTTAGCTTGTTGGGCAATGGTCATGTTTTTGTGAATGATACCAATTCCACCTTCTCTTGCCATAGCAATTGCCATGGTGCTGCCAGTTACAGTGTCCATAGCAGCAGAAATGATAGGAATATTGATGTAGATGTTGCGGGTTAGTTTGGTTCTAGTGACAACGTCTCTTGGCAAGATTTCGCTGTAACGAGGCAAAACAAGAACATCGTCAAAGGTGAGGCTATCGCCTTTAATTTTGTTCGAGAAGTCAATTGGGGATTTTTTTGGACTAGCCATGCAAATAATTGTTATTGTTATTTGCGGTGCAAAAGTACTAAAATAAATCTAAAAGTGCAAGTTTTAACAAATAGTTTTAAAGTCACTGATAGCATTAAACTGTAAAATGTTTTTAATTAGAGGGTCAATCAGTCCTTATTTTTAAAAATCTTTTATTTTGCAATCTTAACTATTAGATTTGCCTACAACTATGAATTTAGTCAAAAACATACCAAATATGGTTACACTTGGCAATCTTGCCTGTGGCACCTTAGCGATCGTAAATATCTTTAATGATGAACCAAAAACAGCAGTATTTTTGGTGTTTTTGGCTGCGGTATTAGATTTTTTCGATGGTTTTTTGGCTAGACTTCTTAAAGTTAGTGGAGAGTTAGGTAAACAATTGGATTCAATGGCAGATTTGGTTACTTTTGGTGTTGCTCCTGCTTGTTTGCTTTATACATTGTCATTCAATATAGACGGAATGGCTAGATTCTCATTTTTGCTATTGGCAGTTCTTTCGGCTTATCGCTTAGCTAAATTTAATCTGGATACCCGTCAATCAAGTTCATTTATAGGTGTGCCAACGCCAATAACAGGAATCACAGTCATGTCTATGGCAATGGTAGATGAAGGGTTTTTCTATGAATCGGTTTTTGATTACCAATATGGTTTCATGCTTTTTTGTGTAGTTGTATCATTCTTGTTAATAAGTGAAATAAAATTGCCTTCATTAAAACTTAAAAAAGGCCCAGTTTCAGACTACTATCAGCATATTTTCTTATTGGTCACAGCAGCTATTTCAATAATATTTTTCCAATGGCTTTCTGTACTTATCTTTTATGCTTTTTATGTTTTGTCATCTATTATATTTAATTTCGCAGCAAAAAAATCATCATGAAATTTTCTGTAGAAATAGAAGTAATGCCTCGTAAAGAGCTTTTGGATCCTCAAGGAAAAACTGTCACAGTTGGCCTGCACAATGTTGGATTCACAAGTATAGATAACGTGAGAGTTGGAAAATGTATCACCTACCAAACCACTGCAGCAACAGAACAAGATGCATTAAAGGAAGCTGATGAGGCTAGTAGAAAATTACTTGCTAACTTGGTTATGGAAAGCTATTCCATCAAGATAACCCCAATTTCATAGCACTATGCTCGATCTTGCCATTATTGGTGGGGGTGCTGCCGGTTTTTTCGCTGCAATAAATGCTAAAACAAAGCATCCCAATTTAAAGGTTGAGATTTTCGAAAAGAGTAAGACTGTTTTAGGTAAAGTTAAAATTAGCGGTGGTGGACGCTGCAATGTAACCCACGCTTGCTTTGACAATCGAACATTGGTTTCTTATTATCCTAGGGGCAATAAAGAACTCTTGTCTGTTTTTGAAAGGTTTAACACCAAGGATACCGTTAAATGGTTTGAATCTAGAGGGATAGTCCTTAAGTCGGAGGCAGATGGACGAATATTTCCTATAAGCGATAACTCTGAGACCATTGTAAATTGCTTCCTTGATGAATGTGATGCATTAAAAATTCCCATAAAAACTTTAAGAAGCGTAAAAGGCATAGAAAAAAAGGAATGTTTCCAATTAAACATCAATGATGAAATTATAGAAGCAAAGCAAGTTTTGGTCGCCTCGGGAAGCAGTGATAGCTTTTGGCAGTTACTGAAAGGCATGGGCCACCATATCATTGAGCCTGTTCCATCTTTGTTTACTTTTAATCTTGACCACGATTTTATTGCCGATTTGATGGGGCTTAGTGTTCCAAAGGCGAGTGTTAGACTGCTATTGGATAAGCAACAATTGAAGGCAAGCAGATTGTCTCAATCTGATTTAATACAAAATGGCCCTTTGTTAATTACCCATTGGGGTTTGAGTGGCCCTGCAATTTTGAAGCTATCGTCAATTGCAGCGCGTGTGTTAAATCAGTTGCACTATAGATTTGAAATTTCAGTTGGCTTAAGCAATTTAAAACTTGAGGAAACTTTAGACGTATTGTTAAAGGTTAAATCGGAGCACCCCAAAAAACAAGTTGTTAATACGCCACTTTTTAATATCCCGCAGCGTTGGTGGCAGAGAATCCACAGCCTAACCTTTGTGAATACATTTAATACTTGGTCGGATGTATCGAAGAAAGATTTGTTAAAGTTTGCTGAAAATTTATCAGATTTTAACTTGGAAGTGCATGGAAAAAGCACATTTAAAGATGAGTTTGTTACAGCTGGGGGTATAGATCTAAAAGAAGTCGATTTTAAAACCATGCAGAGTAAAATTGTTCCGGGACTGTATTTTGCCGGCGAAGTTTTGAATATAGACGCACTAACTGGAGGGTTTAATTTCCAAGCCGCTTGGAGTGAGGCTTGGGTCATTGCTGAAAGTTTATAAATAAAAATGGGCACTATTGCTAGTACCCATTTTCTCACTTAATAAATTGCTATTAATTGCTTATTGTGGTGCTTTCATATCTTGCTCTGCTATTAAATCCGAAGGATATTCCAAATCTATAACCGTTGCTGCTGGGAACAAAATAGGCATTAACTGGTATGTTCAATTTTCCAGATTTAAAAGTCTTGCCCAATGCAAAAACAAATGATGGGTGAAAAGACAAAGTGCCTCTGCTGTCCATTCTGCTTTCAATAAATGGCTTACTGCTCATTGAGGTAGTATCTTTTGCTAAATGCCAATTGTTTTGATTGTCATAAAATCCGCTCGAAAATTTTGTAATTGACAATGAAGGTCCAAAGGCAAACTCCCAACCATTTTTATTGTTTCTCATGCCATTTAAGATGGTAATACTTGGAATAAATAGGCCTTGGTCAAGTCCTGTAAGCATTGGCACAATTTCAAATAGGGCTTGAAAATTTCCTTGATTTAAATACTGTTTTTCAAATTGATACCCAAATTGAAACATTAAAGGCATTGCCGCATAGCCGCCTTCTTTTTTGGGCGCTGATAGAATAGTTGCTGTGCTGCCGGTAAAAAAGGTTAATCCCATTCGAGGTCCGTCTGCTCTTAAGCGGTTGGTGTATGGATTGTTCCTTTGGTCGTCAAAAATAAAACTCTTGGTTAAGGTATTTACCTCATCAGCATTGTTTGGAATTGCATACATTTCATTTAAGGTGATGCGTATCATCGCAGGTATAGAAAGCGGAAGTTTTAAAAATTCTTTAACAATTTGTTTGTCATATGCTTTTGTTTTGACGTCGTATACCTTAAAATTAACAACGATTCTATCTGCCACCATTGAAATGCTTCCTGTAAATACCTTTTCGCATTCTAGTTTTTTAGCGATTTCATCAATACAAAAAGTGCTAAAACAATTGTCGTATTTTAAATTGTCTCTTTTAGCGATGTATTCAAGGTCATAGGGATCCATTAAGGAGTAGATGTTTAGTTTTCCTAGCTCTAATCTGGTTAGCGCGGTGATTGAAGTAGCCGCTGTGCTAGCGCCTGCAGTTTGTATTATGCTTTTGGTGTCAATTTCAATCAACGCAACTTTTGTTTTTAGGGTGTTTTGAGATAAGACATTGGCAATATTCAACAAAACAAAAAAGGCAAAAGCGAAAGTGAATTTAATATTCATGATTTATAAAAATTTATTGAGGCAAAATTGAAGAACTTATATTTCTGCATTTTATTTAATAATCATTTGCTAAAGCTTTAAATTATTTAATTTAAATATTTTTCAATATTTTAGCAGTCTAAAAGATATAAAATTTGTGTTTTATAATTATATTTATATTATAATTGCATTAAATAGTAATTATAAACATAAAATATGGCAAAAATCAATAATAATTATCAAGAAAAATGGAATGAAATTTTAAGTCAACATGTGCCGAGCAATCTTTCATTGGCCCGAGAAATAAGCGAATTGTTAGAGGTTAGCCTTGACAGTGCCTACCGGAGATTAAGAAACGATACCGAGTATACCTTAGCTGAGGCGGCTAAAATTGCCAACCATTTTAATTTGCCTTTAGAGGCTTTAAACAATCAATTGCATTCGGTCGTTAGTTTTAAAACGAATGAGTTAAATAATAACATAGAAACTTACGCGCTTTATTTGGAAAATATGTTAGCCAATGTTAAGAAGATGACTCAATTTCAAAGTTCACATATCTATTTTGGTGCCGAGGATATTCCAGTGTATTATCACTTCAGCCAAGAAAATCTTATGCGTTTTAAAATCACCTATTGGTTAAAATCTTTAATGATGGTTGATGAATTTCAGAATAAAAATTATGGTGAAATAGAAATTTCAGAAAGAATTTTGTCTTTGGCGCGCGAAAATTTCAATACATTTTCCAAATTAGATTCCACGGAGATATGGACCACTGAAACGGTAAAAAGTACAATTAAGCAGATTCAGTTTTATTGGGACGCAGGGTTTTTTAACACAATAAACGAGGCTAATGATGTCGCTGATGACTTAACTTCTTGCATACAGCATATACAAAAACAGGCTGAGACAGCCTATAAGTTTTCGAGCAGTGGGTCGATGGTTAAATCAAAGTATCAATTGTTTATTAGTGATGTAATGATTGGCACCAATAGTATTTTGGCTAAAACAGACAATATATCAGCTTCATTTATTAGCTACAGTACCTTCAATTTTATGTCCACCAATAATGTTGGATTCAATGCACAAAATGAACAATGGATGAACAATTTGATTGCCCGTTCAACTTTAATAAGTGGCGTTTCAGAAAAGCAAAGAAATCAATTTTTTAAAGGGGTTTATAAACAGATTACTGAGTTAAAGCAGTATTTTATTGATACTTTATAAATTTACTTTAAATCTTTGCGATCGTATTTTCTAAATTGATTTTTAAATACAGTGAGTAACTGTATTGAAATCTGCCATATTCTTTATCGTAAAATGGCTCAAGCCTGAAGTCTAAAAACATGCCTTTTTTCAACGCCTGCGTATACATTAAACGCGACATAACCATATGCCTGTATTGTCTATGCTCATACACATTGTAGAAGTTGTAATTGTTGTAAATATGCGTGCCAACTGGAGATTGGTATTCACGTCCAGCCCAATAATTAAACATCACCTCAAATCCTTTATGCATAAAGGATAAGGTATGCCAAGTGGCGTTGCCATTCTTAAATGGTTGGGTAATATTTGGTGAAAAATCTTCACAGTGTAGCCAATAGTTTTCTGTCTTAATGGTAAAACCATTCGAAGATTTAAAGTATAGTTTAGCGCCTATTGCTGTGTTCACCCTGGAATATATGGGTGTTGGATTCCCGTTAAGTTGACCGCCTCTGTGCGCTAAGGTTAATTGAAAGGGAACCGAAAAAAAGATTTTTCTATTCTTAAGCAATTGCTTCTCAGACAATATTCCCACAGTAAATTTCTCTTGATTTTTACTGGTTCTATAGGTTGGCTCATTCCAAACTAAAAAGTTATTGAAGTAAAAGGTTTTGCTTTTGTAAATTCCTTGCATTCCATTTTCAATTCGGTTGGTAATTGCTCTATCAATGTTGTACATCGGCTCAATGAAACCATAGTTTGTTGTGCCTTGCAGCATGCCGATGTTATACCTCCATTTGTTTTTGAAAATTGAAACACTAAAAACAGGTTGAACCGTTACAAACCCCGTGCTGCCATAATCTTGCCTGGTTTGCAATCCTCCTTTGAGTATAACATCATTATACGGCTGATAACTTATGTGTGCTTGTAACATCGAGCCAAATAATGTTTGTCCTTTTTCAATCAAATCAAAGTATTCCGTATTTCTGTAATAATTAAACAATTCTATGTTTAATTTTAAAGTTTGGGTATCGCTTTTTAGCAGCGTGTCTTTTTGGTCAAAAACTTCGTTTCTTAATTGAGCGTTTAAATTGATAATTACACCAAAAAACAAAAAACCAAAAATTGTTTTTATTTTCATCTTAGCAGGGTTTAAATGTGTTTTCAAATGTAATAATTTGGAACGATTATTGAATTCTATTGATTAAATTCATTTAAATGATCAATATTAAGCCATTTTATTTAAGCCTATCTGTAGTAAGTTCCTTAATGTTATCAGGGCTTCTATTAAGTTCATACTCAGTTGATTTTCCTGTTGCATCAAGCAATGCAGAGGATGTTTTTAAATATAGAAAAATTACAAATAATGCATTCACCAATAATGAAAAACTAGAATTTAGAGTTCATTATGGTTTAATAAATGCCGCATCAATCGTTTTCGAAGTGGGTCCAGCGCTTGTCCAAAAGTATGATCGAAAATGCTTTAATGTTAAAGCAGAGGGTAAAACACTTAAATCATTTGATTGGGCATATAAGGTTAGAGACAGATTTGAAACCTATATCGACGCAGAAGCTATGGCGCCAATAAGTTACAATAAAAGTGTGCAGGAGGACAAATATACCGACAATGACCTGGTGACATTTAAGCACAACACAAAGAAGTTGTTTGGGGTAAAAGGCATGTTGGATATGCCAGTTTATACCCACGATGTTATTTCATCAATTTATTATGTAAGAAATATTGATTTTTCTAAATCGAAGGTAGGAGATAAGTTTCCCTTAGATGTGTATTTAGACAACAAAATATATAATTTGGGATTTAAGTATGCTGGAAAAGAGACAATTTCTACTGATATCGGCAAAGTCAAATGCATAAAGCTGGTGCCAACTTTAATCGTAGATAGGGTTTTTAAAGACCAAGATGACATGACTGTATGGATCAGCGATGATGACAATAAAATACCCATTCGCGTAAAAGCAAAAATAATGGTTGGCTCAATAAAAGTAGACCTTACTTCATACAGTGGTTTAAAAAACGAATTTAAAGCATTGGTTAAAAAATAAATCAGTTTAACGTATAGCTTGTTCCGTCTTTTCCATCTTTAAGTTCAATTCCCAATGCAGATAGCTCATCTCTAATTTGGTCTGAAATGCTGTAATTTTTTTGAACTTTTGCTTCATTTCTCATTTTGATGAGCATGTTCATGAGGCCATCAATTTTGTCAGAATTTACTTCTTGTTCTAATTTTAAACCTAAAATATCAAAGACAAAAGAATTGTAATTTTTTTGCAAAATTTCAAGTTCTTTGACCCCGATTTTCAAATTTCCTGCGGCAATATTGTTGATGGTGCTAACCATTTCAAAAAGATTGGCAATTAGAATCGGCGTGTTTAAATCTTCATTGATTGCATCATAACATTTTTCAATGAGTTTGTTGATGTCTACTTCATTTATTTCATTTGGCTCCAGCGATTTAATGCTTTCCGATGCAATCAAGAGTCGATTTAAGCCCTTTTCAGAAGCTTGTAAGGCAGCATTGCTAAAATCTAAAGTTCCACGGTAATGGGCCTGTAAAATAAAAAACTTAAGCGTCATTGGAGAATAGGCTTTTTCTAAAAGGGCATTTTTACCAGAGAAGAATTCGTCAATTGATATCCCGTTATTCAATGATTTGGCCATTTTTTGACCATTCACAGTTATCATATTGTGGTGCATCCAATATTTTGCAGGTTGCACGCCTCCGCACGCTACAGACTGTGCAATTTCAGATTCATGATGAGGAAACAATAAATCCATGCCGCCACCATGTACATCAAATGTTTCGCCTAAATATTTTTTGCTCATTGCAGAACATTCTATGTGCCACCCTGGAAATCCTTTTCCCCATGGGCTGTTCCATTGCATGATGTGCTCCTCTCCAGCTTTCTTCCAAAGTGCAAAATCATTTGAATTTCTTTTTTCTTCTTGTCCTTCTAATAATCTGGCTTCATTGCCTGCGCCAGCTATCAAGTCCTCAATTATTCTTCCAGAAAGTTTACCGTAATTATGGTGTTTGCTGTAATTTATAACATCAAAGTATACAGAGCCATTCGCCACATAGGCAAATCCATTCTTAATGATTTCTTCAATCATCTCAATTTGCTCAATAATATGACCACTTGCTCTTGGTTCAATGGATGCCGGCAGAACATGCATAGAATGCAACATTTGATGGTAGCTATCGGTGTAAAATTGAGCTATTTCCATAGGTTCGAGTTGCTCCAATTTAGCCTTTTTAGCAATTTTATCTTCCCCAGCGTCGGCATCATTTACCAGATGACCAACATCCGTAATGTTACGAACAAACCTTACTTGAAACCCTAAATGCTTCAAATATCTATGCATTACATCAAAAACAACAGGACCGCGGGCATGCCCCAAATGGGGAAATCCATACACAGTTGGACCACAAACATAAATACCTACAAAAGGGGCTTTGTGTGGTTCAAATAGCAAGGTTTCACGCTTGTAAGTATCGTATATTTTTAATGCAGTCATGTCTTTTTAAAGAATGCAAAACTAACAAAAAAAAATCCTATTTTTGTACGCTTATTAAATTTATGACATTCAATATGAGACGAATTGTATTGCTGGCAATATTGCTTCAACCAACCTTGTTTTTGCTAGCCGGTAAACCCACTAAAGACACTACTTTATTTAACTTTGGCAGTAAAACTGTTACAACAAAGGAATTTTACAAAGGATTTTCTAAAAATAAAGACAAAGGGTATGTTTCAAAGCCTTCTGAAGTTGACGAGTATTTGGAACTGTATAAAAAATTCAAATTGAAGGTGCAGGATGCTTATGACCAAGGTTTGGATACCACTGAGGAGTTTAAAACGGAGCTTGCGACCTACAGAAAGCAAATCGCAAAGCCATATTTAACCGACAAAGTTGTTAATGAACAATTGGTTAATGAGGCCTATGAGCGCATGAAGTATGAAGTAAAGGCTAGTCATATACTAATTGTAGTTAGGCCTTTTGCATCACCTCAAGACACTCTTTTGGCTTTTAAAAGAATCAACTCCATAAAAAATAAAATTGACAGTGGTTTAATTGGTTTTGAAAATGCTGCCGTTGAGTACAGTGAAGATCCATCAGCGTCTAACAACCAAGGCAGTTTGGGTTATTTCACCGCATTTCAAATGATATATGAGTTTGAAAACTATGCATTTAACACCTCGGTAGGGAAAGTTTCAAAAGTGTTTAGAACAGAGTTTGGATACCACATTGTTAAAGTAATGGACAAAAGATTGTCTAAAGGTGAAATATCTATTCGTCAAATTAAAATTGAGATGAACCCTAATCCTTCTCAAGAAGAGGTGTTAGAAGCAGAAGCTAAAATAAACGAGGTATACAAAAAACTTCAAAGTGAAGAGAAGTTTGTGTCGCTGGTTCAACAATATTCTGAAGATGCATCTAGTGTATTGAAAAATGGCGAATTGCCACTTTTTTCAATGACAAGCGTTAGATACCCTGAAAACTTTAAAAACACCGCCTTTAGTTTGTTAAAAGATGGCGATTATTCAGGTCCAATTCAAACTGCAAATGGCTTTCATATTTTACAAAGAATAGCCTTGAAGTCAATCGATTCTTTGAGTAAAATAAAGGGCAGCATCTTAAATAAAATTAGCCGCGACAGCAGACAATACAGAAACACACTTGCTGTTTATGGAAAGGCTAAGAAAATTTACAAATTTAAAGAAAACAAAAAGTACAATGCTTTATTGGTTAAAAATCTTGATTCTTCATTGCTAATTGGTGAGCTAATGGTGGATTCAAATAAAGTAAAGACACCGGCATTTGCAGCTACTTTGTTTGCTCTTGGTAAAGTTAAAAAATCATATTCTGTTAAAGATTTTACCAAATGGTTGGTAGAAGTTCAAAAGCCAAGCAACTCCAAATCTATGTCTAGTGTTCTTGAACAATATTATCAGGCTTATAGAATGCAAATCATAATGGACTATTATGAGAACGATTTAGAAAACACCAATGATACATTTGCGGCACTATACAAAGAATACAAAGAAGGCATTCTGTTATTTACACTTACCGACAAGAAGGTTTGGAGCAAAAGTGCTGAGGATACGGTTGGTTTAAAAAATTACTACAATGAGCATGCTGGCCAATATAATTTTAAAGATAGATATGAAGCAACCATCTACAGATGTGGAAATAGAGCAATTGCAGAGAATGTAAAAAGAGATTTAGAGAATGGTTTGACCATGGATTCAATTCTTAAGAAGAACAACCGTTCAAATCCTTTAAATGTCTCTAATCCGATGACGGGTAAATATGAGCAAGGGAATAACCAATATGCAAATTTGATATTCACATCAGGATTAGTCAATCAAAAATACATGATTCTTGAAGATCCAAAATCTGCTGGAGGATTTGTTGTGATCGTTGTGCATGGTTTTATTCCAGCAGGCAAGAAAACGCTTAATGAAGCTAGAGGTTCGGTTATGAGCGATTACCAAGCCGCCTTAGAGAAAGAATGGATTCAACAGTTATTGGTTAAATACCCTATTGTTCTAAATCAAGTGGCTTTTGATTTTATCAAAGCTAGAATGACAGGAAATAAATAGTATTTTGAAGCATCTGTATAAATATCTTATTTTTAGCATAGCTATTCTTGGCTTGCATGCCTGCAAGGACAAAAAATCAAGTTCAAAGCAAGAAATCTTGGCCGAGTATAATGGTAAGTTTTTATACAAATCAGATATTCCTGAAGAGGTATTGTTGGCTTACAATAATGGCGACAGCAGCGGTTTGTTAAAATCAATTATAGATAAATGGATAGAGAAAACAGCACTATTAGAAGCTGCTGAAAATGCCCTAACAGATGAGCAAAAGAATAAGGATCGGCTGATAGAAGACTATAGAAGTTCACTTTTGATTTACGAGTATCAGCAACAATTGGTGAGAGAAAAATTGGATACCGGTGTAACAGAAGCAGAAATATTAACGTTTTATAATGAAAATAAAGCTGCTTTTCAGTTGAAAAAGAATATTGTCAAAATTAGATACATCAAAATCGGGAAGCAAAAGGCCGATATAAATAAATTGAAACGCTTGATGCAGAACCCTAGTCCTGAGAATGATAATGACCTTAGGTTGTACGCTGAAAAACAAGCGGAGAATTTTTATACAGATAGTAATTGGTTGTTTTTGGATGACATCACAAAGGAGATTCCTTTAGATGAGAATTATAATCAACAAAGATTTTTGTCAAATAGCAAATTCATATCTATAGAAGAAAATGGAATTTTGTATCTGTTGTACATTGTAGATTTTAGAATTAAGGATGCTTTATCTCCTTTAGAGTTTGAAAAGGATAAAATAAAAGATATTATTCTTTACCAAAGAAAACTAAAGTTCTTGAAAGACAATCAAAATTCCTTGTATCAAAAAGCAAGTAAGGGAGGCGATGTAAAGTATTACTTAGACATAAAATGAAATTAATAAAAAGTATTTTAACTCTGGTCATTTTTGGCTTAAGTCTGTGTTCAATAAAGGCTCAAGAAAATCAAATAATTGATGAAGTTATTGCAGTTGTGGGGAATACACCAATACTGCGTTCTGAACTCGATATACTTATATCTCAATTGGATCCTGAGCTAGAAGTTACGCAGCAAATCCGTTGTCAATTGTTGCAAAAATTGTTAATCGATAAAATGCTGATACATCAAGCTGAGATTGATAGTTTGCCTTTAAATGACGATGAAGTTAACGACCGAATAGACAATAACATTCGTTTTTTTGAGCGTCAAATGAACAGCAGACTTAATGTAGAGAAGTACTTAGGAATGAGTGTGGCTGAATATAAAAGTCAAATTTTTCCAAAAGTTAAATCTCAAATGCTATTGGAAAGAATGGAGCAACGGATTAAAAGCGAGATTAAAATCACACCGAAAGAAGTTAGAGATTATTATAATCAGTTGCCAGTTGACAGCTTGCCATTTATGTCTTCTGAGGTAGAGGTAGGACAAATAATTATGAATCCAATCCATTCAAAGGAGGCAAAGGAAATAGCGCTAGAGCAAATTACAGAATTGCGTTCTCGAATTATTGAAGGCGAAAGTTTTTCAAGATTATCAAGTATATATTCTGATGATCCAGGCAGTAAAATTCAAGGTGGCTTATTGCCAGAATTTGGGCGTGGAGATATGGTTCCAGAATTTGAAAGGACTTCATATAAAATAAAAAAAGACAGTATTTCAGAAGTCATTGAAACCAAGTATGGGTATCACATCCTTAAGTTAATTGATAAAAGAGGGGATAAAGTTATAGTGCGTCATATACTTATTAGGCCTAAACTAATAGAGTCTGACATGGAGTTAACCAGACAAAAAATGGATACATTGTTGCTTAAATTACAATCTGGAACGATTAAGTTTTGCGTGGCAGTAAAAGAATATTCTCAAGATGAGGAAACAAAACCCAATTGCGGCTTTTTTACAGATCCAAATATCGGTTCACAAAGAATACCCTTTGATTATTTAGATAAATCAATGGCAGCTGCAATTGGAATGATGAAACCAGGAACCTATAGCGAGCCACTAATAGGATATGCTCAAGACGGATCACCATATTATAGAATATTTTATTTGGCTTCTGAATCAAAACCACACGTAGCAAATTTAGATCAAGATTGGCAGCGCATTCAGTCTATGGCTTTAGATTCCAAAAAAGAAGATCAACTTGATATTTGGGCTGAGAAAAAAAGAAAGGAAACCTACATTTATATCAGTGGGTTCTATTTGAATTGTGATTATTTTAAAGACTGGATTACTAATATTAAACAATAAACATGAGTGACCTTGCTAGCGCAGAAAAATTTACCGAAAGATATGCGCAAATAAAAAAAGAGATATCATCCGTAATTGTAGGACAGAATGGTGCAGTGGATGGTGTGTTAATGGCTTTGTTTTGCAACAGCCATGCTTTATTGGTGGGCGTACCAGGTTTAGCTAAAACACTTTTAATTAAAACCATTTCAGAGGTATTGGATCTTCAGTTTAGCCGCATTCAGTTTACACCTGATTTAATGCCCGGAGATATCACAGGAAATGAAATTTTAGATGAGTCTAGAAACTTTAAATTCATCAAGGGGCCATTGTTTGCAAATATTGTCTTAGCAGATGAAATTAACCGCACGCCTCCTAAAACGCAAGCTGCCTTACTTGAGGCTATGCAAGAGAGAAACGTTACGGTGAACGGCAAAGCATATCCACTAAGTAGTCCGTTTTTCGTATTAGCAACCCAAAACCCTATTGAGCAAGAAGGAACTTATCCTTTGCCTGAGGCTCAATTGGACAGATTCATGCTTAACTTGGTATTAGATTATCCAAGCTTTGAGGACGAATTAAGCATTGTAAGAAATACAACATCCAATAGTTCTGCTACCCCTAAAAAAATTATTAATGCCCAAGAAATATTGGAATTTCAGGCTTTGGTTAGAAAAGCACCTATCGCTGAAAATGTTTTAGAATATGCTGTTAAGTTGGTGAGTAAAACTAGGCCCAAAACCCCAATGGCCAGTGCCCGTGTGAATGAGTTAATAAGTTATGGCGCTGGACCTCGCGCAGGTCAATTTCTAGTACTTGGTGCAAAATGTCATGCCTTGCTTAATGGCAAGCTTTCTCCAGATATTGAAGATGTTAAGGCCATTGCGGTAGATGTATTAAGACACCGGATAGTTAAAAACTACAAGGCCGAAGCAGAGGGGATCAGTGTTGATGAGATTGTTAAAGAATTGATGTAAAGTATGTCGAATGCTTTAGGGTTTTTGCTTGCAATATTGCCTGTGTTAGGTGTTTTGTTTTTTATCCGAAAATTGTTAAAAACATTGCGTGCACCTGCAATTAATTATGCTTTTGGACGAAAGGATATTGAAGTCATAAGTTTATTTATTAGCAACAAAAAATATGAGCAAGCAGAAACTATGCTTTTTAATTTTAATAGCGATGATTTGACCCAAGCAATTGATCATATTGCTTTGACATTAAGTGAAAAACAGCTTAAAAATTATTGTGAAAACTGCAATAGAAATGCACTATCCTCCTTGGTTTTAGGCTCATGGTATTTGCATAATGCTTGGAAAATTAGAGGCCATAAAGTTGCATCTGAGCTTTCAACTAAGCAATTCGAATCGTATGTTGAAAATTTGAGATTGTCGGCACCGCTTTTACAAGCTGCTATATCAGAATCTTGGCTTTCTTCTGAAGCATTCAGCAGGCTTATTAGAGTGAACATGGGACTTGGCTATTTAGATGAAATCGAAGTGCTTTACGAGGCTTCAATTAAAGCTGATCCAAAGCATTTGTGGACTTACATCCATTATTCAGAAGCCATACAGCCCAAATGGGGTGGAAGTGCACAGCAGGTTCAAAATTTATTGGATAAGCTGCCAGAGGATTATTTAATTCATACAACCGTGCGCTTAAAACTGCTATATGATTCTTTTATGTCAGAAGAAAATTATTTTAAGCTAGGCGACAATCCTGATGATGAGGAAAAATTTGTTGTCGACGTTGCCAGTGCTGTTGATGCTGAATTAAATGCAAATCCACCTGAAAGCATACAAAAATTTGTATTGTTTGGATACATGTACTTAATGTCTCAATTCATTGATAAATCAGTACAAAAAAAGTACAAGAAACTTATTGGAAACAATTATTCTTTATACCCTTTTGGAATTAGTTAATGGGCTTAAATTATTATTCATTCAATATAAGCCATAAAAAAAGGGATACTAAATAGCATCCCTTTTTTATTTAATTTCATTTTTTATTCGAATTCAGCTTGTAAAATCTTTTTGATTTCAACCACTGTTTCTTCTTCTAATTCAGTTCTGCTAACCAATTCTTCATTAGGGATATTGATTACTGCTTTAGCTGTGTCTAGGCCAATTGCTTTTAACTCATCAATAATCCATCCATCGATTTCGTCTGCAAATTCTTCTAAGTCAATATCTGAATCATCGAATTCAATATCTTCTCTGTATACTTCAATGTCATATCCCACTAATTTACTAGCAAGTCTAATATTGAATCCACCTTTACCAATTGCCAAGCTCACTTGGTCAGGGCTTAAGAATACATTCGCTTTCTTAGTGTTTTCATCAATGCTAATTGAAGATATTTTAGCTGGATTCAATGCCCTTTGAATAAACAATGATGAATTGGTGGTAAAGTTAATTACGTCAATGTTTTCATTTCTTAATTCACGAACAATACTATGAATGCGGCTGCCTTTCATACCAACACAGGCTCCTACTGGATCAATGCGGTCGTCATAGCTTTCTACTGCAATTTTAGCTCTTTCACCTGGCTCTCTAACAATCTTCTTAATGGTGATCAGGCCATCTAAAATTTCAGGAACCTCTAATTCCATTAATTTTTCTAAAAATACTGGAGAGGTTCTAGACAAATTAATTTTTGGAGAACCGTTAATCATGTTTACTTCATGCACGATTGCTTTAACCGTTTCACCTTTTTTGTAAAAGTCATCAGGGATCATTTCAGACTTAGGTAAAATTAGTTCATTGCCCTCATCATCAAGAACCATGATTTCTTTTTTCCAAATTTGATAAACTTCGCCAGTCATAATTTCACCAACTCTATCAGTGTATTTTCTGAATAACTCATCTTTTTCCAATTCTAGAACTTTCGTCATTAAGGTTTGACGCGCAGCAAGAATGTTTCTGCGACCAAAAAAGTCCATAGGAACTTGGTCAATCGCTTCTTCACCTATTTCGTAGTCTGGCTCAATTTTTCGGGCATCTGTTATGCTGATTTGGGTGTTTTCGTCTTCTACTTCAGCATCGTCTACAATCAAACGGTTGCGGTAAATCTCAAGATCCCCTTGGTCGGTATTGATGATAATGTCAAACTTAGCTTCTTCACTGTAGCGTTTTTTAAGCATGTTTCTGAAAACTTCCTCCAAAACACGCATCAGAGTTGCTCTGTCAATGTTTTTGAATTCCTTAAATTCAGCGAAGGAATCTACCAATCCCCTAACTGTTAATAGTTGTGATGTTGTCATTTAAATGATAATATGATGTTTGCTTTTTTAATTTCTTGATAATTTATTTTGGTCACCTCAGGGAGGTCTTTCTTTTTGGGCTTTGCAGTTTTAAATCCTTCAAATTCTAAACTCTCAGATTCAATTGATTTTAAAATGCCAATAATATTGGTTCCGTCTTTTAGTATGATATTAAACTCTCTGCCAATATGTTTAGGGTATTGTCTGATCTGCAATAAATCGCTGTCTGCCCCTGGTGATGCAACGTCTAAACTGTATTCTTCTTCTGGCATTCTCTCGTCGGCGAGTTGGTTTATTTCTCTGCTTATGGCAGAAATGTCATAAATACCCAAAGGCATATCGCCATCAATCACAATTTCGTGCTCCTTTTGATTATGTATTGCTTGTACCATGAAAATACCGGGATGGCTTTCTAATACTTGAGCAACAATTGCGTTTAATTCTTTTTCTACATTCATATATAACAATTGAGGGGCTGTAAGGCCCCTCAACAAAATTTCAATATTTAATCGTCTGCAAATATAAGCAGGATATTTTAATTTACAAAATTCACCTTCTTCTTGTCGATCCATTTGAGCCACTGCCGTCTCTATCACTGTTGTTTGTGCTTGAGCTCGTGCTGGGTTTCTTTCCTGTTCCTTCGCCATCACCAGCCGAACTTGCGCCATTGGTATTGCTGCTTGAATTTGAGTTGGTAGTTGTTTCGACTTGCTTTTTGGCCGTAGAATTTGAGCTTGAACCCGAATTGTTATTTGTATTTGTTGTTCTGTTTTGTGTGGCACTGTTCAAAATTGCCCCTAAAATTTTAATGCCAATTTCCAAACCTCTCCCAGTTCTGATTGCCTCAGTATTATTGCTGCCCGTCTCTGCAGTTGAATTGCTGTCCTGATTGTCAATGCTTCCTTCAAATGGTCCACCATTTGAGCCACCAGGAGTTCCATTTGGTTCAGAACTTTGCAATCCTTTTTGGCAACTATCCAATTGCATTTTGCAAGTGTTGTTTTGTTTTAAAAGGAAATTGTATTCATTTTTGTATTCATTAAATTGAGCATTAACGGTTTTTAATTGGTTCTGAATGGTGTTGTAATCATTCTTTAGTTTATTAAGTTCAGCAGTCTTGTCATCTAATTGTTTTTGAATGTCATCGCAATTGGTGTTGTTGCTCTTTAATACACTTATTTCTAAATTTAGTTTGGTAATTTGAACATTCAGTTCTATTTGCTTTTTGGCTTGTTCAGCATTAATTGAACTTAAACTGTCAAGTGTTTTGTTCTTGTTTGAAATAACAGTTTTCAATTTTAATATCTCAGCTTCCAATTCGACCTTGCTGTTTTGACATTGTTTAAGCAGCTCTGCATCATTATTGCTTCCTGAATTGCTGCTCTTATTGCAGTCTTTCAGCGCATTTAATAAACTATCAATGCGCATACTTAAAGCGTAATTTTTAGAATTCAACTTACCAATAGTTTTCGACATATCGGCCATCTCTAATTTAAGTGTTGCATTTTCATCTGCACATTTTTGCATTTTCTGAACTTCTGCATCATTTTGACTGCTGCTTTTCTTACAATTTTCATAATCTACATTTCTTTGAGCAAGCACTATTTCGAGGCTATCGGCACGTTTTTGAGCAAGGTTAGCATTGGTTTCTGCTTTGGCTTTATCCGCTTCTGCTTTTTTTACAATTTCCGCTGAATTTAAAGTTGAATTCTTTTTGCAATTTTCATACTCGGTGGTTCTAATAATTAAAATATTACTTAGGCTATCTGATTGCTTTTTAGCTAACCTTGCATCATTTTCAGCCTTCGCTTTATCAGCTTCCGCTTTTTTAATCGCTTCTGTATTGTTTAATAAGCTATTCTTTTTGCATTTTTCTATATCAGATTCAAGGTAAAGGACAATTAACTTTAAACTATCAACCTGTTTGTTTGCCTTAGCCAGTTTTTCTGCGTCGGTACCTTTTATGACGTTCGCATCTGTTTTATTTGATGCTGCTTTTTTAAGTATGTCAATCTCAGTTTGTAATTCAACTAATCGCTTGTTCGCTTTAATTAAATCGTCTTGAAGTTTTAAAATTTCAGCATTGTTTTTGATTTTATCCTCTGCACATTTTTGTTTTTCTATTTCAGCATCGGTCTTTGCTTTATTTACATCATCAAGTTGTTTTTTCAATGCTGCAATTTCTTCGGCCTGGGTGTTTGTTTTGTTTTTTAACGTTGCATTTTCATTTGTTAGTGCATTGTTTTTAAGATTGCACTCTTTGATTGCAACTGTTTCTGTAACTGGAGATTTCTGCTTGGCTAAGATTTCCTTTTCTTTTGCATCAAGCTCAATCTTTCTTTTGTTTAGATCCGCTTCTTTCTTTTTTAGATCCGCTTCTTTTTCAAGTTCCGCATTTGTTTTTATGGGCTTTTTTGAAGAATAAATGGTGTCTCTTTTAATTAGTTTAATGGTGTCTTTTAGAATGATGGTATCATGTTTAACAACGTGTATGGTGTCTTTAATTTGATTTATAATGGAATCGTTGTGCATTGAGTCCATATATACTGGATCAATATTGTTGTTGTACCACCAAGAGTGACAATGGCCAATGCCAATTGAAATACCGCCATAAATATCAGCGCCCCTAAATTCAGAATTAGAGGAAACATTTAACAATCCACCTAGGTTATCACTACCAAAAAAAACTGGTCCGATTCTGGTATAGGCGCCAACATAAAAGTTCTTGTAATTTTCACTTAAGGTTATTGGCATACTAAATTCAAATCCTTTTGATTCAATTCTTGGTATGATTGAAAGCATTGAGGTGCTGCGCATTCCAGTTGTGTTGTTGCCTTTTAAACTTTGATTCCAATACAAAGCGGCGTAGAAGTGTTTACTGAATCTTATGTCCGCCTGTAAGTTGAAAGCGCTTGGTAAGGTGGTCGAAAATCCTGCTGATTTTGCTGCGCCCATTCTTGCAAAGGCATTGCCTATGCTGTCAAAACCATTTTGACTTGCCCCACTAAAGCCATTTAAAATGTCTTTGGATGCATTTATTGAAGTGTTTGTAGTTGAGCCATAATTATACAAAGTGCTATGTCTATTGTATCGAACGCCACCAATATCATTCAATGCCATACTCAATTTTAAGTCGTAATCACTTTTTCTTTCGTTTCTATCGCAGGCCAATTGGCTTCTGTATTTTAATTTTTGAGAACGGTATGTGTAGTTTAATCCTAAATCAAATCCAGCTCCAGCGCCTCTTGAATTTAAGGAGAAAAGCCCGTAAGGCTGGTTAAATGGAGAAATTACAGATTGGTCGTCGGTATAAGCATATTGAAAATTGCCATTTACATCAGCGCTGTTGTTGCTTGTGCCGTTAATATTCAATTGCTCGCCTTTAAAATAGGCTGCACCCAAACCTCTAATTAATTTTACAGTTATTCCACCATTTAATTGATGGTTGTCGTTTTTGGCTAAGATGCCACCTAAAGTAAAACTAAGTTCTTGGTAGCTCTGAATATTTGCTGAAAATTTGTTGTTTATTGCTGAAAATTTATTGGAATCGATTCCATTCTTAGCCATACTTGCAGCAGTTTCGCTTATGCCTATCATTTGAAGACTAGAGCGCTGGCGGGTGTTTATGGACATATTCCAGTCTCTTGATATTGGGAACATAAATGCCGGCCCCCAGATGTCTTGGTTAAAACTAAAGTGCTTGTTTTTACCATTCAAATTTTCTTTAAACCAATCATCACCAATTTGCGTCTTGCCATTTAGGTCTTTGTAAGCAGCTGCGTACAAATTGCCATTTGCCCAATGGTTTAATTTAATTGGGGCATTGTAGGTTAAATAATTGTTGTAGAAATTGACGCCTCTTCCCCAAAGATTGAAATAATATTTGTACTTAGAATCAGCAATCGAGGATGCATTGTTATAAATGCCATAGGTGCCAGTGTAATTACCGGTTGTTCTGCCCAGCCATTGTTGTGCATGTCCAATATTGGTATTCAAACAAAGCAAAACAAGTAAAATGAGTTTGGTAAGGATTTTAGACATAAGCTTAATTGTTAGTGTTTTAATGACTTGGTATGGCAAATTAACACTTGCCTTTCTTTACCCTAAACAAGTATTGTACCAAAAATTAGACATTAATTTTGGATATAGGTTTGGTTTTTGAAAATTGAAAGAACAATAAACATTAAAATGTTTTAAAATTAGTGTTAGTTTAATATTCAATAGCAATATTTGCAATCTTATGTTTGGATTAGAAAATGGAATAGCAGCATTATTTGTTTTATGTGTCTTGGCTGTCTGTATTTTTGAATTTGCCAATGGCTTTCATGATACTGCAAATGCTGTGGCAACCGTAATTTACACAGGTTCATTAAAGCCAACCTATGCAATAGTTTGGTCTGGACTTTGGAATTTCATTGGCTTGTTTTTAAGCAGCTTTTGGGGGTATAAAGTTGCAATGGGAATTGTTAGCTTGCTTCCACTAAATGATTTGGTTTTACTGAGCACCGGCGAGAGCGTTAGTTTGGTTTTAGGCATACTTCTTTCAGGCATAGTTTGGAATTTAGGAACCTGGTATTTTGGCATACCTTGTAGTTCATCACACACTTTAATTGGTTCGATATTGGGTGGCGGGGTTGTCTTCTTAATGATCCATGGCGGGGATGGTCCGAATTGGCAAAAAGCCTCTGAAATTGGTTTGTCATTGCTTGTTTCTCCATTGATTGGTTTTTCTGTAACGATATTATTGATGTATGTCTTAAGAAGATTAATCAAAACTA
The DNA here is from genome assembly GCA_044341025.1 of Bacteroidia bacterium. Lineage (GTDB taxonomy): Bacteria > Bacteroidota > Bacteroidia > NS11-12g > UBA955 > JABMMZ01. The sequence goes on from JBIISM010000005.1 coordinate 138,264, forward strand.
AAAAGCAAATATTTAAGGAGCCTGAGTTAGGCACAAGGCCACCAGCATGGATTAGAGCAATATTGATAACAACTTGCACATTGGTTAGCTTCTTTCACGGAAACAATGATGGTCAAAAAGGAATAGGATTGATGTTGATTATATTAATAACCTTTATGCCGATACAGTTTGCATTAAATTCGGAGTTTGATTATTCAAAATCAAAGGAATCATTGAATAAAATAGAAATGGTTTTGGAGAAGGAAAACAAAGCGGATCTTCTTGTCAACGTTAATGAAACAAAAGCAAATCTCGAAAAGTTTCAATTAACTAAAAATGATTCAATAGTTCCTAATCAGGATAAGAAGAAGATTATCGTTGATTTGCGTACTTCAATTTCCAAATTAAATAAAAAGTTAACAACAGAATTGAAGAACCCAACATCTATGGTTTCTAAGACCAATGTTGAAATTGTAAGCTTAGAACTAAGTAATTTAAAAAACGATGTTGAATATTCGCCAAAGTGGGTAACCATTATGATTGCTCTGTGTTTAGGTCTTGGAACAATGATTGGTTGGAAGCGCATTGCCATAACGATTGGTGAGAAAATAGGCAAAAGACACATGACCTACGCTGAGGGTGCAACTGCAGAATTAACCGCTGCTGCAACGATCGGATTAAGTTCTGGATTTGGGCTGCCGGTTTCAACCACCCATGTATTGTCATCTGGTGTAGCTGGAGCAATGACTGCCTCAAAAGGGGTAAAAAACTTACAGCCTGACACCATTAAAAGTATCGCAATAGCCTGGATTCTGACCTTGCCTGTTACGATGCTTATGGCTGGGGGATTTTATTATTTACTTCAGTTATTGCTGAAATAAATTAATTTCAATGTTTCTTTGCAGTAACTTATGTTGATTTCATTAATTGCTGCGATAGATTCTAATTACGGAATAGGTTCTGAAAACAAACTTCTTTGGCATTTGCCAGATGATTTTAAATGGTTTAAACAACACACCATTGGAAAGCCTTTAATAATGGGAAGGAACACCATGCTGTCTTTAGGCAAACCTTTGCCCAAGCGTTTAAATATTGTCATTTCATCTAGTGGTAAAGATATTATTGAAGGGTTTGTGCATGTTCAATCTATAGAAGAAGCGTTAAAAGCTGTACCTGAAAATACTGAGGAAGTTATGGTTATCGGTGGAGGAATGGTGTATTCACAGATGCTCCAAGTTGCCAATAAACTCTACATCACTTTTGTTGAGCACTCCTTTGAGAAGATTGACACTTATTTTCCTAAATGGAAAGATGAGGAATGGAAAGAAATTTATAGAGAATCGCATGGAATTGATGAAGCACATCTATATCCTTTTGATTTATGTGTTTTTAATAAAATTTTTTAACGGAAAAGATGGTAATTCAGTGACAATAGCCCTACAGGATTGACAACTAAAGCCGTCGAACGCTCATTTCTATAAGGAGATTGATTCCCCTTCGTTTGCCAATAAAGAATGGAAAGGGAAGTTTCCATGCTAATAGAGATTCTCTCTATTGGTCGATACTTTATACCAAGGCTTGGAGATATGCCTAGTGCATTCAATTTGAAATTGTAAGGAAATTTGTAATAAGATGCTATATCGCCCCATCCTTCAGTAATTCCTGAATAATTGGAACTTAATAGAACCAAGTCGGCCGCAACAAAAATTTGAAAAGCTTTATTCAATACCGTTTTCTCAATTCCTAATTTTAATGTTTTTGAATAATTGGAACCAATATTTTTGTTCCAATACATCACTTCATTAGTCTCAAATTGATAATTTGATTCTGTATAATCAAATCCTAATCTTGCAGAAAAATTATCGAAATGTCTTTTTATTTTAATACCAGGAATAAAGCTTTTTTGAAATGAGCCTTTATTTGAATAGAAATTTATCAGTTGTTCGTTATAAGAAAATCCGTTGATTCCGATTTCGTATCGCAGGGGTTTAATGGTATTGTCTTTGCCAAATTTACACGGACACATTTGTGCCTGAGCAAATGGCGTAAAAACTAGAAATGCCAATAATACCAATAAATTATTTCTCAAGTTCATAAAGCGAATATAAAGAAATTTAAATTATTTATCATGGATGTGCTTTGTATTGACAATAAAATTTAAAGCATCCCGTGACTTAATTTTTTAAATAACGATAAATTGAACTTATTTTGCAACATGCTTCAAAAAATTGTAGAATGTGTCCCAAACTTTAGTGAGGGCAACGATGAAAATATAATAAAACAAATAACCAATGCAATTCAGTCTGTCGATGGTGTTATGTTGTTGCATGTGGATATGGGGAAAGCCACAAACAGAACTGTAGTAACCTTTGCCGGAGAACCCTCAAAGGTTGTAGAAGCTGCGTTTTTAGGCATTCAAAAAGCTGCAGAACTTATAGATATGCGAACCCATAGAGGTGAGCATCCTAGAATGGGTGCAACTGATGTTTGCCCATTGGTACCAGTAAGTGGGGTAACAATGGAAGAATGCGCGAAATGGTCTATGGTTTTGGCTGAAAAAGTTGGAAATTCTTTAGGCATTCCGGTTTATTTATACGAGGATGCACAAGCCAACAAGCAAAGATCAAATTTATCTGTTATCAGAGGTGGTGAATACGAAGGGTTTTCTGAAAAGATTAAACTACCTGAATGGAAGCCGGATTTTGGTCCATTGGAATTGCCATTAAAGCATGGGGCCACTGTGATTGGCGCGCGCGATTTCTTAATTGCCTACAATATCAATTTAAATACAAAGTCAACACGTCTTGCAAATAGAATTGCTTTTGATGTTAGAGAAGCCGGTCGTGTAAAAAGAGAAGGAAATCCTATAAGTGGCAAAACAGTTTTGGATGAAAATGGCGAACCTGTCAGAATACCTGGTACATTGAAGTCGGTAAAGGCAATAGGATGGTATATTGAAGAATATGGCATGGCTCAAATTAGCATGAACTTAACCAATTACAAGATTACATCCGTTCATAAGGCCTTTGATGAAGTTTGTTTAAAAGCAAATGACAGGGGCATTCGTGTAACTGGCAGTGAATTGGTAGGTCTGGTTCCACTGCAACCTCTTTTGGATGCAGGAAAACACTATTTAGCTTTGCAAGGCAGAAGTTTGGGTGTAAGCGAAAATGAATTGATAGAAATTGCAGTACAATCTCTTGGATTGAACCAATTGGGAGAATTTAAGCCCAACGAACGCATTATAGAGTATGTGTTAATGGACCGCTCAAAGAAAGTATTGGTAGATTATAAAGTCTTAGATTTTGTTAATGAAACTGCTAGCGAAAGTCCAGCGCCAGGTGGTGGCTCAGTTAGTGCATTGAGCGCTGCTTTGGGCGTTGCCTTGGGTTCGATGGTTGCAAATTTGAGTGCCGATAAAAGAGGCTGGGAAGATAAATTGAGTGTTTTCTCGGAATGGGCTGAAAAGGCTCAGGCAATTAAGAAAGAACTCATCTATCTAGTCGATGAGGACACCAATGCTTTTAATAAAATTATGGATTCGTTTCAATTGCCTAAAAACACGGATGACGAGAAATCAATTCGCAGCGCTGCAATTGAGTCTGCCTCAGTTTACGCAACAGAAATACCTTTGAAAACAATGAAAGTAGCTTATTCTAGTATCGAAATGCTTAAGTATATGGTTGAACATGGAAACCCAAATAGCATCACAGATGCTGGCGTTGGATTGCTTTGTGTTAAAACTGCGGTAAGGGGCGCGTATTTTAATGTCATGGTTAACGCCAAGGGATTAAAAGACAAAGAGACAGCGAAAAAGTATGCTTCTGAGGCAAAATCTATATTGGCAAATAACCACAAACAAATTGATGAAATTTTATTGAAAGTTGAAGAGGCTATAAATTTTTAATTTATGGCAAAATTAATTTTAAAATCTATAGAGGGAGAGTTTGGCGTTTCTCTAATGGATATGGATTTGTCGGAAGGCGGTTTCTTTGTCAATATTGAATTGGAAATTGGCGAGCAAGGCAAGAATGGTTCTGAGGTTTTTTCTTTCAATATTTGCGATGAAAAAGGTTTGTTAAGAACCGTATGGAAGGATTCTGAATTTAAAGACAAACAAATTACTAGCCTGTCAGGTTACAATATTTTTGTGATGAAAAAATATGATTTAGAATCTTTATTAAGATACATTGAAGGCATATTAAATTCAGTACCAGAGGACATTTCATGGAAACAAAAAGGGCTTTTATTGAGTCGATATTTTTATTGGGAGTATTTAACTGAGACTATCGATAAATTTTAGTCCGTCAATACATCAAAACTAATTCTAGTTTAAATTGTCTTTGAATATATAATGGCTATTTACTGCAAAAAAACCGCTCAAAAACTTCCAATTTCTTTAGAAGAAGCTTGGAATTTTTTATCTTCTCCCTACAACTTAAAAACCATCACGCCTGAGCATATGGGGTTTAAAATTAAGAATGATGTGAAAGAAGGTGACAAGATGTTTGCCGGTCAAATTATAGTATACGACATTACACCCTTGCCGGGATACAGGACGGAGTGGGTGACAGAAATTACACAGGTAGAGAATCTAAAATATTTTATAGATGAACAACGTTTTGGGCCTTACCAATTATGGCACCATAGGCATGAACTGCTTGCTATTGAAGGTGGTGTTTTAATGAATGATACCATACACTATAAAATTCCATTTGGGTTTTTGGGGCAATTGGCTAATTTTCTTTTTATCAGAAAACAATTGGAAGGTATATTTAGTTACAGAGAGCAAAAATTGGAATCAATATTTGGTAAATTCCAAGGCTAAGTGGTATTTTTGACCTGTGGACATAGAGCATTTTAGAGAATTTTGTTTAAATCTTCCGTCAGTAATTGAGGAATGTCCATTTGGTCCTGACACATTAGTCTTTAAAGTAAAAAGTAAAATATTTGCTCTTTGCAGTATTTCTAAATTTGCCGCGGTAAATTTAAAATGCGATCCTGAAAAAGCAATAGAACTAAGAGAGGAATATTCTCAAATTAGAGGCGCTTACCATATGAATAAAAAACATTGGAACAGTGTGGATGTTCTAAGCTTGCAAAATTCCTTTGTAGAAGAACTTGTTTTACATAGTTATAACTTGGTTAAATTAGGATTAAGCAAGAAAGAAAAATCTGAAATCGGGCTTGGTAATTAATGAATAATGTTATAAAATTGAACAAGAAATAAACCATGAGCAAGAAAGCATATATTTTTCCGGGACAAGGCGCCCAGTTCGTTGGAATGGGCAAAGATCTATATGATCAGTATGAAATCGCTAGAACTCTTTTTAATCAAGCAAATACGATACTTGGTTTTAACATTACAGAAGAAATGTTCAATGGCACAGATGAAGGTTTAAGACAAACTAGAATTACGCAACCGGCTATTTTTCTTCATTCTGTAATTGCAGCGAAGTGCCTTGGTGAAGATTTTCAACCTAAGATGGTTGCTGGGCATAGTTTAGGTGAGTTTTCAGCTTTAGTTGCCAATGGCACTTTAGACTTCGAAGATGGACTAAAATTGGTGTATAGTAGAGCAATGGCTATGCAAGAAGCCTGTGAATTAAAGCCAAGTACTATGGCCGCTGTATTGGGATTAGATGATCAAAAAGTCGAAGAGATTTGTGCATCAATAACTTCAGGGGTTGTTGTCCCTGCAAATTATAACTGTCCTGGTCAATTGGTGATATCAGGTGATATTGATGCAATTAATGAAGCTTGTGAACAGTTAAAGGCGGCAGGCGCTAAACGCGCATTGGTATTACAAGTGGGTGGTGCATTCCACTCGCCTTTAATGAAGCCTGCAGAAGACAAATTGGCTACTGCTATTGAAAACACCAATTTCAAAACGCCTTTATGCCCAGTTTATCAAAATGTAAGCGCTGAACCTGAATCAGATCCAGCTGCAATAAAAAGAAATTTGTTAAAACAACTTACTGCTCCTGTGAAATGGACCCAATGTGTGCAATCTATGGTGAGAGATGGCGCCAATAGTTTCACAGAATTAGGCCCAGGAAAAGTCCTACAGGGTTTGGTTAAAAAGATTGCTCCAACTTCAGAATTGAATTAATTATTTAAATTATAAAATAGAAAAACCCGTGAATTATTTCACGGGTTTTTTATTGATTTATATCTTTTTATTTTTTGGCCTGTGCATCCAAAACCGCAACCGCAACCATATTGACGATTTCACGAACAGAACTTCCCAATTGAAGGAAGTGAACAGACTTATTGAAGCCAAGTAAAACTGGACCCATGCTCTCAGCATTTCCAAAACTTTGGGCAAACTTGTATGCAATATTGCCCGCTGCAAGGTTAGGGAAAATGAAAGTATTGACATGTTTGTCGATCAATTTACTGAAAGGGAAATTTTCTTTCATCATTTCATTGTTCATAGCAAAATTTGCTTGAATGTCGCCATCAATAACAATTTCAGGATGGTTTTTATGTAAATAGCTCACTGCGCTTGAAACTTTTTCGGGCACTTCTCCTTTAGCGCTTCCAAAGTTGCTGTAACTAAGCATAGCCATTACTGGTTTAACGCCGAGTTTTAAAACTTCAGAATGGGTCACTTTGGCTATTTCTACCAATTCATCCGCAGTAGGATTTATGTTCACTGTTGTATCCGAAAAGAAATATGGACCCTTTTTGGTCATGATAATGTACATGCCAGAAATCTTTGTAATTCCTTGTTCTTTGCCAATAATTTGCATGGCAGGTTTTAAAGATTTAGGGTAGTTTTTGGTCAATCCAGAAATGAAGGCATCACATTCGCCCTCATTAACCATCATGCAACCAAAATAATTTCTATCGCGCATTAATTTAACTGATTCATAAATATTGACACCTTTTCTTTGTCTTTTTTCAAAAAACTTTAGGCCGTATTCTTCGCGTTTTGCATCTTCAGTTAGGGGATCGATAATTTTAACATCACCCAAATCAATGCCATTTTCTTCCATCAGTGCTTTGATTTTTAAACTGTTACCTAAAAGTATAGGAATAGCAATACCCTCTTCTTTTGCAATAACTGCTGCCTTAAGAATTTTTATGTTATCTGCTTCAGCGAATACAACTTGTTTAGGTTTTTGGCGTGCTTGCGTCATCATTCTACGAATGAACTTATTGTCTAAGCCCATCCTGTTTCTGAGTTCTAAGCGGTAAGCATCCCAATCTTGTATTGGATTCATAGCAACGCCGCTATCCATGGCCGCTTTGGCAACTGCTGGGCTAACTGCTTCTATTAATCTTGGGTCAATTGGCTTTGGGATAATATAGGTTCTTCCAAACTCCAAACCAGTCTCATTGTAAGCCATCATTACCGATTCTGGAACAGGTTCTTTTGCTAATTGTGCAATGGCTTTTACTGCCGCCAATTTCATCTCTTCGTTTATTTTAGTCGCACGCACGTCTAAGGCTCCTCTAAAAATAAAAGGAAAACCAAGAACATTGTTTACTTGATTAGGATGGTCGCTTCTGCCAGTTGCCATTATAATGTCTTCTCTAGAGGCAATGGCTAAGTCGTACGCAATTTCAGGATCAGGATTAGCCATGGCAAATACTATAGGGTCTTTAGCCATGCTTCTAATCATGTCTTGGGATAGAATATTGGCTTTGGATAATCCCACAAAAACATCTGCATTTTTTAAGGCGTCTCCTAAGGTGTTTGTTTTGGTTTCATTAACGAAAAATTGCTTGTATTCATCAAGGTCGGTTCTTTCTTTGTTTAAAGTTCCTTTGCTGTCAAGCATGATTAAATTTTCCTTTTTAACACCAAGGGCAATAAACAACTTGCTACAGCTCATTGCGCTAGCACCTGCACCGTTTACAACCATCTTTATTTCTGATATAGATTTGTTCACGACTTCAAGTGCGTTCAATAATGCTGCCCCACTAATAATTGCAGTACCATGCTGGTCGTCGTGCATGATCGGAATATTTAATTCATCCCTAAGCCTTCTCTCGATTTCGAAACATTCTGGCGCTTTAATGTCTTCTAGGTTTATACCCCCAAAAGTTGGTTCCATTGCTTTTACGCATTGAATAAAACTTTCAACATCTTTGGTGTTTAACTCAATATCAAAAACGTCGATGTCGGCGAATATTTTAAACAATACAGCTTTGCCTTCCATTACTGGTTTTGATGCTTCAGCACCGATGTCTCCTAAACCAAGCACAGCAGTGCCATTGCTTATTACTGCAACCAAGTTGCCTTTGGCTGTATATTTATAGACATCGCTAGGGTTCTCGGCTATTTTTAAACAAGGCTCAGCAACACCGGGTGAGTAGGCTAAACTAAGATCTCTTTTTGTTTGAGTTGGTTTGGTTGATATTACCTCAATTTTACCAGGTCTGCCCATGCTGTGGTAATCAAGGGCATCTTTTTGAAGTTTTGAAATTGTCATAATGCCCCGCGAAGTAACAACTAATTTCGAGAAATTCAACTGTTAAATATAAGTACTTGCCTTCAATACAAGTGCCTTAGTCGACTTTAACGCTTGATTTGGAAGATTGTGGAAAGTAAATAAAAAAAAAGGGCGTAATTAGCGAACTAAATCACCAAGATATGTTATCAAAACTTATATTGTGTGTTCTTGTAGCAAAAAAATAAATGGATCAAAATAACAGCATAGAATCAAGTAAGGCTCCAGAGCCAGTAGGATTATACCCTCATGCAAAAAGGGTTGGGAATTTATTGTTTTTAAGTGGAGTTGGTCCAAGAGAACGCGGAACCAAAGTAATTCCCGGCGTTGAACTAGATGAAAATAGAAATATCATTAGCTATGACATAGCCAAACAATGCCATAGTGTTTTTCAAAATATCAAATACATCCTAGAGGATTCAGGAAGCAGTTGGGATAAGATAGTTGATGTAACGGTATTTCTTACCAATATGAAAGATGATTTTCCGATTTACAATAAAATTTGGGCAGAGTATTTTTCTGAAAACCCGCCTTGTCGGACAACTTTGGAGATTAATTGCCTACCAACGCCTATAGGAATTGAATTGAAAGTAATCGCAACGATCTAGTTACAGCAGCAAATAATAGCAAAGGGCCGTAAAAGGCAGCGAAATCAAAAGAGCATCAAATCGATCTAATATGCCACCATGGCCTGGTAAAACATTGCCAGAATCTTTTATTTCAAATTCTCTTTTTAGCATACTTTCTACCAAATCACCCAAGGTGCCGAACACCACACTGCATAGCGCAACCGTTAAGTTAACATGCATGGGGATGTGGAAATAATGCGCTAACACGGTAGAAAAACCGCAGGTTAATACCAAGCCTCCTATAAAGCCTTCCCATGTTTTGCCAGGAGAAACAGCTTCAAACATTTTGTTTTTGCCAAATAATTTGCCGCTAACGTAGGCAAAGGTATCACTGCACCATATGAGGACAAATAAATTTAGGGCCAATAAGGGCATAAAGACAGTTTGCGGCGATTCGGGGCTTGCCTCTTGGTGAAATGCGCTTAGAAAGAAAAACAGCAAGGGAAAAGCGATATAAAATAGCCCAGAGAATAAATAGGCCAATGATTTCCATTCTCTATTTTTTGAAAACAGAACACTAAAGGTAGCCAAAGGAAATATAATGGGCAATAAATAAACCACCCAATCACTAAACCAATATTTGAGGCAAACGATGCCAAGTCCTATAAATACAAAGATTGCCTGTGAGTAGTGAAACAATCCTTTGAAAACTATTTTGTAATATTCAAACAAACCGAAGGCGCAAATTGCACACAATAAAATCAGAAAACTATATTCATTGTATAGGGTTAGACCGCAAATGCCACCTACAAAGAACACACCAGTGATAGCCCTTTGCCAAAAATTATTCATGTTTATGGTTTAATTTATGTTGTTGAATAATGAAAATAAATATAGAAACAATAATGCCTAAAAACAGAAAAAAGGACAACATGTTTGGAGCAAATTTATCTTCGACTACTTGTTTAGCTATCCCTGAATTGTTTTGATAATAGTAAGCAAAAATTGCAAGCGAGTTGTTTAGAAAATGTATGAGTATATTGGTGTAGATGCTTTTGGTGTAATAAAATAGATAACCAAGCACCAGGGCAAGAAACATCATGGGCATAATTTGGTCAATATTTAAATGCACCAGAGCAAAGGTTAAGCTGCATAACCAAATGCCAACATGGTGGTTTTTGAAAAACCCACTAAATAAAGGTTGTAAAGTGCCCCTGAAAAATATTTCTTCAAATAAAGCAGGGAACAGAGCTATACAAATGATGTTAACGAACAAATCTAAATTGGTGTTCATTTGTAACATATTCTCGAGCATCTTTGCTGAATTTGCTGAATTGAAAAACGACCTAATAGAATCAGGTATTGGGAGCCTCTCGTTTAAATTCAATAAATAGGCTGAAACAACAACCGCGGAAATAAATAAAACGGGTAATAGCAACCAAATAAAGCGAACCTTGGGCATTTGGAATTTCCATAATGAATTAACTTTATATGAACGCACTTTTGTAAATAGAAATGCAGAAACCACCCAAGCACCAAATGTCGCAAATGCATTATAAAACTTCAGAAATCCAATATTGGACGCATCTGAAGTATTGCCTAAAAGATTTAATATGTCCGATAATGGAATGTGAAATAACGCGGAGCTTAATAAGGCACCTAATAAACTAAAAACAATAGCGCTAAGCAATAACAAGCCAATTAATATTAAAATATCGGCAAAGTATTGTATTCTATTCTGTTCGTTGTAATTTTGCAAATTGTTTATATTTTAAAAAATGCAAATTTGGTAAAAATTGGTGATATATCATTAGGAAATTTTCCTTTACTGTTGGCGCCTATGGAGGATGTTAGTGATCCTCCGTTCAGGTACTTATGTAAAAAACATGGTGCAGACTTGATGTACACTGAGTTTATTAGTTCAGAAGGTCTAATTAGGGATGCCGTAAAATCGCGGCAAAAACTGGATATATTTGACCATGAAAGGCCCATCGGGATACAGATTTTTGGCGGTGATGAAGAAGCTATGGCATTAGCAACCAAAATTGTTGATGCGACCCAGCCTGATTTGGTGGATATAAATTTTGGATGTCCAGTTAAGAAAGTTGTTTGTAAAGGTGCAGGCGCTGCTGTTTTAAAAGATATCCCATTAATGATAAGGTTAACCGAAGCCGTTGTTAGGTCAACAAATTTGCCGGTAACTGTAAAAACAAGGTTAGGTTGGGACGAGAAAACCAAAAACATTGAAGAGGTTGCCGAGCGCTTGCAAGATGTTGGTGTGAAAGCATTGTCTATTCACGGCAGAACCAGAACCCAATTGTACAAAGGCGAAGCTGATTGGACCCTTATAGCCAAAGTAAAGAACAATCCGAGAATTACCATTCCGATATTTGGAAACGGAGATGTAACCACCCCTGAGAAGGCTTTGGATTACAAAAATAGATTCGGTGTTGATGGCATAATGATTGGCCGCGCTGCCATAGGACATCCTTGGGTGTTTAGAGAAATCAAACATTTTTTGAGCACTGGCGAACATATGGCTGGGCCAAGCTTTGAAGAACGCGTCGAAGCGTGTAAAATCCATTTGCAAAAGTCGGTTGAATGGAAAAGTGAAATACTAGCCATCAATGAAATGAAAAGGCACTATTCTAATTATTTCAAGGGCATACCCAATTTTAAAGCCTATCGAACGGCTTTGGTATGCAGCAACAATCTAAATGAAATATACGATTTGCTAGAAGTAATAAGGGAGAAGAAGTTTGAATTGATTGAAGACTAAAGTTTTCGGATCATCATAATTCCATCTCTAATTGGCATGAGAATGTTTTCAACTCTTGGATCATTTTGAACCATGCTGTTAAATTCATTTAATAAAATCGTGTCTTTATCCGTGTCTAATTCACTTTGGTCAATTATTTTACCACTCCATAATACATTGTCTGCCATGATTAATCCACCGCTGGCCATTTTGTCGATGCATAAATTATAGTAATTGATATAGTCAGCTTTTTCTGCATCCATCCAAACAATATTCCAATACGGCACCTTTGTATTTAATTGTTCGATTAGCTCAATTGCATTGCCGTGCAGAGCGGTTATTTTGTTTGATAAGTTAGCTTTAGCAAAGAAATCTTGAGCAACTGCTATGGCTTCATCGTTGCGGTCAATTGTATAAAGATGTCCATTGGCAGTTAAACCTTCGGCTAGGCATAGGGCAGAGTAACCCGTGTATGTTCCAATGTCTAAAATATAATCAGGCTTTATTAACTGACTCATTAGCGCGAGAAACCTGCCTTGTAAATGGCCACTGAGCATTCTTGGTTTTAAGAGATTGCTGTGGGTGTAACGGTTTAGTTGGTATAAATAAGAAGGCTCCTCAGAGGTATGGTCCTCTGCATATTTTACAATGTTTGAATCAATAAAATCCATGCTGCAAATTAATGTATATTTCCTGAATGAATTGCCTAAAAGGATGATTGAAAATTTCCTTCAATATTTTTCCGCTGAAATCAGTAAATGAGACTATGGTATTGCAAAGCTCTAGTAATTATTTACCGAACCTACCATAATAAAAATTATCGATTAAAACAAGTTTTATTTTTAACACTAAATAGGATGTGTTGGGGTATAACTCACTTTATTATATATATACAATAGATATAGTTGTGGCAAAGGTTTCGGAACTATTTTTATAAATATATTAAGTTATATTTCATAATATAAGAAAAAATTGTATTATCTTTGTAATAGAAAATTCCCAACCAACAACGAATATGAGCAATTTCAAAAAAAGAGTATTATTCGTGTCATCGGAAATGACACCATTCCTTAACGAGTCACCAGTAGCAACAGTGTCACGGTTTCTTCCCCAAGCCATTCAAGAAAAAGACCATGAAATTAGGGTCTTAGTTCCTAGATTTGGTGTAATTAACGAACGTCGCAACAGATTGCATGAAGTTGTTAGATTGTCTGGTATCAATATTTCTATAGATGATAAAGACAATCCTCTAATGATTAAGGTAGCTTCTATTCCTGAAGCTAGAATGCAGGTTTACTTTTTAGACAATGAAGATTATTTCCACCGTAAATTTATTTACACAGATGAAAAGAATAAATTCTTTGACGACAACGACGAGCGTGTAATATTCTTTTGTAAAGGTGTATTAGAAACGGTTAAGAAACTAGGTTGGGCCCCAGACATTATTCATTGCCAAGGTTGGATGACAAGCTTGATCCCTGTTTATTTAAAGACTATCTACAAAGATGAGCCGGTTTTCAAAAATGCAAAAGTGGTTTATTCAATATTCGAAAACGAATTCAAAGAAGACCTAGGTAAGGATTTTGCTAGAAAAGCGTCTTTAAATGAAATTGAAGACAAACATTTAGAAACTTATGCCAAGGGCGACAATAAGAGTTTACATATGGGTGGAATTAAAAATGCGGATGCGGTAGTTGATTGCACCACCAATTTAGATCCTGAATATGCTAAGATGTTTAAAGCAAAACCAAGTATGACCCATGATAGCGATAATTTGGGCGAAAAATATGGCGCTTTTTACGAACAGTTAATGGCATCTGCAAAATAATCAGTTATTTTGCGTTCGTGAATTTTAGACTTGTTTTTATTTTTATCTGTTCACTTTTTGTTTTTACATCTTGTAAAAAACAAAGTGACAACTTGTTTCTTGCCAATGAAGGTACATTAGGCTTTGAAGGTTATTCTTTTATTGATTCTCTTAAAATGTTGACTTCAACTGTTAGAGAAGATTCATTAAAAACAGATAGCTTAAGCCATAATTTGATTGGTGTGATTAACGATGCTGAATTTGGACGCTACGAAGCATCTTCTTTTTTTCAGTTTAAATTGCCTCAGGTAGATAAAGTAGTTTCAAGTCAAACTTTAGACTCCGTTGTTTTATTTATTCAATATACTTCAAGTATTGCTTATTACGGAGATTTGAATGGTAATTTGTCTTTCAAGGTTTATGAATTGTCAGAATCTATGAATTCGACTGTTACACATTCAAATCAAACCTACACTTATAATCCTATACCAGTAGGTTCATTCACAGGAAAAGTAAAATTGACCGACAGTATGCAACTTACTCAACTTGGTAAACGCGTAAAAGTGGCTCCAGGTATTTCAATCAAACTCTCAACGGCAATGGCTCAGAAGTTATTCAATGCCAGTGCAACAGATTTGAAGTCATCTGATAATTTCCTGCAGTATTTTAAAGGTTTTGCCATTGTGCCTGACAACACACCGACTACAGGAAGTGGCGTTATTGCTGCAGTTAACCTAAAAGGTGCTTTTACCAGACTTAGAATCTATTACAACGACAGCTTACAAAGTGATTTTGGCGTTATAGACAATGCAAAACGTTTTACGCAATACAAAGTAACTGGACAAAGCAATTCGATAAAAAATCAAAAGGCCGCTTCTGGCTTATCCAATTACGATACCACTTATGTTCAAGCGATGGCTGGTGCAAAAACCAAGATTAAGTTTTCCAATTTGTTTAGTATCATTACCAGCAGCAGCAAGAAAATTTCTATAGGGAAAGCAGAAATTATTATAAGACCTGTGGCGGGTTCGTTTAATAATTTTTTCACATTGCCTACCCGTTTGTTGCTTTTGCATCCAGATCCGACCACCAATTTGAACGCAGGAATTATTGATTTAATCGAGCCTTTTTATGGAGGCAAATACAATTCAATTACCAACGAATACCGATTTAATATTACCAGACACATACAAAGTATTTTTACCGACTATCAATTGCACGGCAAAAACAGCAACAACGGCTTGTTTATTGTCGCTCCAAGCGATAATCCTATTGCGCCTTCGAGAATTGTTTTGGATACTCGAAAGCGTACTGCAAACGCTGGTATCGAATTCAAATTGGTATACACTGAACTATAAAGACCTATAATTGTTAAATTATAATCATGGAAAACAAGAGAAAACCTTATCAGTTGGTTTCTAGAGAATGGAAAAAGGAAAATACCATAATCAAGCTTAAAAACACGTCTATTGGTGGCGGAAATATTTCATTAATTGCCGGTCCATGTGCCGTTGAAAACGAAGATCAAATATTTACGATTTGTGAATTTTTAAGCAAGCAAGATGTTAAAATATTAAGAGGTGGGGCCTACAAGCCGAGAACCTCTCCCTATTCATTTCAAGGGCTTAAGAAAGACGGTTTAATTTTAATGCGCAATGCCGCCGATAAATATGGCATGTCTGTTATCACTGAGGTAATGGACACGAATTTAGTTGAAGAGGTATACCAATATGCAGACATCTTACAAGTTGGTACTAGAAACATGCAAAACTACCAATTATTACGTGCTTTAAGCAAGATAGATAAGCCGGTGATGTTAAAAAGAGGCATGAGCAGTACCATGGAAGAATGGTTGCTTGCTGCAGAATATATACTCTCTGGTGGTAACGACAAAGTAATACTTTGTGAAAGAGGCATTAGAACCTTTGAAAATGCAACTAGAAATACCCTAGATTTAGGCATAGTTCCACTTTTAAAATCAGTCAGCCATTTGCCAGTAATTGTAGACCCAAGTCAAGGAACTGGCTTAAGAGAAATAGTGGTTCCAATGTCAATGGCTGCTGTGTTGGCAGGGGCTGACGGTGTTATGGTTGAAGTGCACAATCAACCAGAAGAAGCCTTGTCCGATGGCGATCAATCTTTGTACTTCGATCAATTCAACGACTTGGTTACCAAGTTGAAAAGGACTGCTAAAGTCTTAGACAAAAACCTTGATTTGGAATCTGAAAAGATTTTGGCATAATTTTTTTGTTTTAATATAATTTCATTTATCTTTGCACTCCTCAAAACCAGAACGGTGTGGTAGTTCAGCTGGTTAGAATACTGCCCTGTCACGGCAGGGGTCGCGGGTTCGAGTCCCGTCCACACCGCAAAAGCCCAACAATAAAATGTTGGGTTTTTTTGTGCCTAATTTGCCGGTTTTTCATCTAAATTGTGATTTATTGTT
>JBIISM010000016.1:0-45532 GCA_044341025.1 Bacteroidia bacterium
GATCTCTAGAGGGGGTGGCTTCAATTTGAAACGCAACCCAATACGCTTCGTAATAAACGCAAATCGTTGAAAACATAGAGATTACTGGCGTGATCTCTAGAGGGGGTGGCTTCAATTTGAAACGCAAACCAATACGCTTCGTAATAAACGCAAATCGTTGAAAACATAGAGATTACTGGCGTGATCTCTAGAGGGGGTGGCTTCAATTTGAAACGCAAACCAATCTGCTGCGCAGCTTGGTTTTTAACACCCGTCGAAATTCACTCAAGCGCAGAGCCGCTTGGTGAATTTCTTGGGCGTTAAAAAACCCATAAACCTTCGGTTTATGGGTTGCGTTTCAAATTGGCGGAGAGTGAGAGATTCGAACTCTCGATACCTTGCGATATACACGCTTTCCAAGCGTGCTCCTTAAGCCACTCGGACAACTCTCCGTTTTCAAAGTGGGATGCAAAATAAATGTATTTTTATCATTTTGTCATTACTCAATTACATTTCTGTCTTTAATTCCGAAATCATACAAATCTGTTCAATCAAAAATCAATCTTTATTCTTCCTTTTTCAAGTTATATTTGCAAAATGAAGTTTTCTGACCCAAAAAACATTCAATTGCCAATTGTTGATGTCCGTGTTCCCGATATTTTTGAACGTGGTTTTATTCCTAAGAGCATTAACGTTGGACTGAATGGTCCTTTCGAAGAGCGATTCTCAGCGCTATTTCCCGATAAAAACCAAGCCCTTTTAATTGTTTCTGACAAAAACGAAGAAGCCAATACAAGACTAACAGATATAGGCTATAAAAACTTAGAATTTTTACCCAATGGTTTTAAATCCTACCAAGACTTCGAACTTCCAATTGATATCGTTATCAGCATAACACCTGAAGAATTTGAGCTTGACCTTAACTTTAATGAGGAAATGGTTATTGATGTGCGCATCGAAGAAAAATACCACGCCGGCCACGTCCTCGATGCATTGAGTTTTCCTGTAACTGAACTTGAAGCCAAACTCGACAGTATACCGAAAGACCGTGTATGCTATGTTTACTGTGGCGGCGGATACAGCAGCATGATAGCTTCTAGTATTTTGAGGAAAAATGGTTACCTTTTGGTTAAAAACGTGTATGGTGGAATCACCAAAATTAGCGAAACCCGCGTGCCAATTATTCCGAGTAAATAGTTGAAAAAAGAACCTCTATACAAGCTTTTGTTTTTTGCTGTCATATGGATAGCATTTTCATCTGCCAGTGGGGTGTTTCAACATTTTCAAAAACTTCCAATGGGCGTGCACCAAAGTGCGCAATGCGATAGGGCTTCTTTGGCTCAAAATTATTACTATGGTGGCATGCGTTTTTTTTACCCTGAGGTAAACGAGAACCGGTGTATAGATGGCATTGTTTCCTGCGAGCTTCCTTTACCCGCATTCCTTGCCGCTTGTAGCTATAAACTATTTGGATTCGACGAATTTCATTTCAGACTTATTACATTTTTGTTTTATAGTTTTGGCATGTTTGCCTTGTTTTTGTTGTTTAACACCAGAATGAACAAAACCATGTCAATGGCTCTGCTGTTAATATTGCAACTGTCACCAATCCTCTTATTCTATGGTGCTAATTTTATTCCAGACATTTGTTCATTAGGTCTTGCATTTCTTGCTTGGTATTGCTTTTTTAAACTCTACATACAACACCCATTTGAACCAAATACAAAAGCATTAGGGATGCACATACTTTTTGTCGTTTCATTAGGTTTGTCTGTTGCCATTAAAACCACTTCCCTTATTCAATTTATAAGCATCCTTGGTCTTTTGGTCTTTTCTTATCTTCCTTTTTTGAAAATCAAAATTCCACAAAGAAGAACTTTAAGCATTTCCCTCATGCTTGCATTTACAATTCCTTTGTCTTGGTTTTTATGGAGCAAGTACCTTTCACTTACCCATAACAGCCAGTATTTTATGATGAGTTTGCCCCATTCAGAATCATGGGATAAATATTTTGAAGCCTGGGCGGTGTATCTTGCCAATTGGCCTCCACAAGCCCTATCGTATCCAATTATTTACATTGCAGCTTCATTGTTAATCCTGCTTGTTTTTTTAAAGAAATTTATCCAAACAGAATTGTATTTTTTGTCCATTTTAAATTCAATTGGGAGTGTTCTTTTTCTGGTTTTAATGATAGAACAGTTTAAGTACCACGACTACTACTTCATTTGTCTATTTCCAGTTTTTGCACTCAATTGGTTGGCTTTATCCGATGCCATCAAAAAAATTCCTCATCGTTTTTGGTGGATTAAAATTGCCATATTCATTGGTGTTTTAATTTCTTTGAACTTTCAATTTTACACAGGCAGAAAAAACCTCGAAGAACGCTATACTGAAGGCAATTATTGGGAGCAATCTCACCACCGTTCTGCAGACATAGACAGCTTTAGATTGAAAATAAAAACCTTAGGCATTAACCGCAACAATTGTGTTCTTGTCGGTTATGACCCATCCCCTAACAACCTACTTTATCTTCTGCATTTAAGAGGGCACAGATTGTCCAAAGACCACGACCAAAACAGAATTAATGATGTATTAAACAGCTCACACCCTCAGTATTTTATTAGCAACGATTCTACCCTCACCCAACAGCTAAAAACCAGTGCTGTTCAAACAAAATTTTTACTTAAATACAAATACCTCGAATTGTATAAAATTGAATACGACTCTACTCAATAAAAAAAGGCCAATGCTATTGCACTGACCTTTTTAATTAATTTCTTAAAAAGCGATCTACTCATTCACAATTCTTAATGCAATGGTTCCATTAACCAACAAAGTATAAATGCCCTTAGGCAAGTTATTGATTTGGTAAACTTTCTCGGAAACTTCCACAAGATTGCATTCAATTATAGATCCTTTTAAATCGAATAAAACGACACTATTTATAGTAAAATCGGAATTTATAGTCACCGAACCTTCACTAGGAACAGGATAAACTTTCGCATAATTAAATTTACTTTCTTGCTGCACATTGCTTGCTTTTTCTATGGCAAAAAACCAGCTACCTGTATCCACACCTGCATAGTATTTACCGAAGGTATCTAAGAGCGCATTGCCTGGCAATTTGATGCCGATTCTTGAACCTTTATTAAATCTATTCTTAGGCGTAAAACGAAGCACTCTTCCGTCAAAATGCACACTGGTATCAGACATCGAAATGCTTTCTTTCAAAACCTTGTTCTCATACACCAAAATATTTTTAACGCTGTCTAATGTTAGATCACGGTCAAATGTAACACTTAGGTTTGCATTGGTTTTAATGTTGATGGCGTTCTTACTAGGGGTATAACTTACCACACTCGGATATTGATAGGTTCTAAAATACCAATCTGCATAATTTAAATTCGCCGCATTGGTGCCAAACGTGTCAACAAAACAAGAATCCATAGCTATTGAAACCAAGGCATTGGAACCAAACTGAACGATTGGCGTAATGCGAACGGTATTGTTTGTGATTGATATGCGGCTTGATGCGATGGGAATAATTTCTTTTATATTTCCATTTTCATAGAGGGTAATATTGCCAGTATTTCGCTTGTAAATCTTCTCATTGTAAACCAATTGTGGAAACACATTCAAGGCAACCATATTTGTTTGGTGCGCAGGGAAATTAGAGGTAATCTTTGGTGCAATTGAAATGGTATTAAAATGCCAAACAACAGTGTCTATACCTTTCTTCAATAAATTGTTAGAAGAATCAGAAACCAATCCAATTGGCAAAACAACAGCAATTCTAGAGTTGACCGGAAATGGTTTTATATGCGAAATAAACATTGAATCGTTCTTGATTTTAATCAAATCGCTGCTGATGCTGATGCTTTCCAAGAAAACATTGTTGCTGTATATATTGATGCTGCTGTTGCGTTTTAGAACGGACTCACTAAATTTAACCTGTAGTGTTGCATTCTGCTTTACATTAACTTCATTTGATTTCGGTGAAAATGCACTCACCACGGGTGGTATATTTTCATATGTGCATGAATATGGATATGAGCTGCGCTCCATAGTTCCAAATGAACTTAAGGTTCTATTTTTAAACGCTGGGTGGCTGCTCGGGTAAAATGAACACCTGAATACCGAATTATTTCCAGCCGCTTGGCCATCTGTTTGTATGGTCGTTGCATTCACTGGGTTTCGGAATTGCCATACCAACTTTTTATTTGCTGTCACTTCAAACAAGCGGCCTTGAACACCGCTGCATATCAATACATTTCCGTTCGGCAGCATTTCTGCCCCTGAAATAATTTGAGAATAAAATTTCGTTTTTATAGAATCTGTATACATCCAGGCTGCATTAGATGGTCCATAAGGTGTATTGTAGATATAAGATCCGTTGGACAAAATTGGCGTGCGGATGATATCGACAGATGAATAAGCGGTGTCTCTTCCCCAACCATTGTTAAAGAGCATGATACTGCCCGAATCGCGCATGCCGCCCGGAATCCAGCGGGCATTGTGTTGTTTAAATAATTTGCGGTCGCTGTTCGAACCTTTTCTATACGCTTGAGGATTTCCCCATCTGTAAAGAAAGTCACCTCCCTTGTTGTAAGTTCCACCTGCATGGCTTGCGGCCTCGGCCAATGTGGTGCTGTGGTCGATAATCCAAATCTCTGAAATATTGTGGGCACTGATAACAATTTGGTCTAATTTAGCATTGTAATCCAATGAGTTTGCATGTATCCAATCGTTGGTTTGTAAATTCAATGCATAGTTCATATCCATTCTTTCAGGGTGGATATCCACTTGTCCGTAATGGATTAATGTAGAATCAATATCTTGAATGGTGTGGTCTAATAAGTCCCATTGCCATACCACTTCTGCACTGTCTTTGCCAATAGGTTTTAATTCAATAATGCGCTCTGACCATAGGTCTGTTTGATTTATACTAAAATTCAAACCCGACCTACCATAAGACATGGCCTTATTTTTAGAAATACTGTGCCAAGCCAATACCAAAATATTTCCATTGGGCATTGGTCTAATATCGTGGTGCTGACATAAAGAATCATTGAATACTTTGTAAGACCACACCATATTTCCATCCCAGTCATACTCCTCTATCATTCCACCTCTTCCACCGGCAAACCCAAAAACCGTATCGGTATAGGTTCCCGCTTTCAATAAATGTCCATTGTCCTTAAGATAAAGTGAAAGACCTGGCGTGTATTGCGTTTTCCAAGTATGGACTTTCTGACCACACTTGTTGATAAGATACGTTGTGTCGACACCAATAGGCGAGAACAAAACATAGCCACTTTCTAAATTTCCAGAAATCTTTTTGGTTAAACCCAAAGTTTTGGTTTGTGAAAAAAGTGGTAAACATAAGACAAGTAGAACGGTGCTTACTAGGCACTTTTGCAAGTAAAGATAATGTTGTGAAACTTTCATACGGAGAACTAAGTTATATTGTTCTACAAATATAAGTAAATGTTCAGTAAACTATTCCAAATGAAGGCGATGCGTTTTTTATTGGCACTAAATGAATTGTGGAGAACCTGCTTTTTTAAAAAAGT
Source organism: Bacteroidia bacterium (assembly GCA_044341025.1). Classification (GTDB taxonomy): domain Bacteria; phylum Bacteroidota; class Bacteroidia; order NS11-12g; family UBA955; genus JABMMZ01. The sequence continues at coordinate 5,553 of JBIISM010000016.1, forward strand.
ATGTCATTTTTTTGCTTAAATAACATCATCCATCCAATGCCAAATAACGCTAAAAGCCTCTTTAATAGCAACTTAAATGCATGAAAATCAATTAATTTTAAATGTGCATAAACTATTGAATGGTATACCTCAGTTTTACGCCAAAATTGGTCAAAGCCGTTGGGAATGCATTCGATGCATGCGGTTTAGATGCACGACGCTCATAGTAAATATTCAAGTTGACGTTCTTGTTGACCATGTAGTTGATGTTTGGCTGTATCATAACCACCCTCTGGCCACTTTGAATGGTGTTTGAGTTCAAATCAACCTGCCTGATTACAGTAAAATTATTCTGAATGCTAATGCGCATATCCATCAATAAATCATTTTCCAAGTATATTTTCTTGCCATTTACTTTGATTGGAATTTTAACCCCACTGGTTCTATAACTCAAATTAAATGAAAAGTCTTTTGACGTTAGCTCGGTTAAAATTGCGTTTGGTACAGACAATGAAACATTTCTCGAACGGTTGATTTTAAACCCGCCTGTAATGCCCGATTTGGTGGTAACGTCTATGCCAATTAATGGACTAAACTGCTCTCTAATATTTACATTGTTGATGTTGTACTGACTCACCAAGTCCTTGCCGCCTCTTGCCGTATCGTTCGGGTTGTAATACAAGTTGCTGGTGTATCCACCAATATTGTAGGTTCCTGAGTAACGGTGTTGCAAGGTTATATTGGTAAATATTTTGCCAAGCGCTTTAATCTTACTTAAGCCATTGTAATTGATGTTCCAGTTTGGCAATGGAAGACTTCTAAATGGGCTCAAAGAAACCTTCGATTGATTAATGCCTGTGTAGGCAGCAAAGAAAGCCGGAATCAAAGTGTTTTGTGCCTTAGCGCCATATCCATAATAGTATTTGCCACCATTGGTCTTGTCAATACCCTTAAGAGCAACCCTTCCATCTTCATTGGCTTGCCTTTGTGATACCACAAATCTAAAGTTTTCAAAATTTTGGTAATTTGTACTTTCCCAATTATTCTTTGCACTTGCTTTGTCATTGGCCGTTTGGATAAAAATACCAGTCATTGTAAAGTTTCCGGTTTCCCTCAACGACAAGTCTCTCCATTGACCTGCAATGTTTTTGTATTCTCCGGTGGTGTCATATCTAAACAACGTTTGCAAGGTATTTGATCGACTCAAATTAAAATTCATTTGAATTCTAAAGTCTTTCATAGGCTCTAAAGTTGCACTGCCTTGAATGGTTTTGATGTGGTTCTGAGAGTAGAAATTATTAACCCTTACATCATTGGTCAAAGCACCCATCTGCGCTAAATTGTATCGAATGTCTTCATTCTGACTACCGAGTATAAACGGTATTCCCGGTACTGAATGCGCAAAGTTTTGGCCAAAATAGTCAATTTGGTGGACGAATCCTGGCAACACGATTCCATCTCTTAAGGTATAATTGACGTTGGCATTTCTCACCATCATCAAGGCTCTTAAAAATCCAGTTCCAAAAGCTTGTTTTTCTTTCTTGTTTTTTTCTGTTGCGGCTGATCCTTTGTCATCAGCGGCAGGCCCTCCAGCCTTGGCTTTCTTTGTGCCTTGGTTGATGCGGCGCAACAATGGAATTTTATTGTATAGGGACACAAAATTAAACTGAGTGTTCAAGGTTAACTCACGGCTGTTTTGAATGGTATTCCCTAATGTTGAATAGGCTGGTGGAGCTTGGGTCCATCCATAATTTGCACCATATCTCGCAGTTGAAGTTATCCAATTTAAAATACCAACTTTATCAAAAGGCAATGAATAGTTAAAGTTTGCTATTTGGTTAAAGTCTCTCATCCTACCCAAAGCCCAGAAGTCGTTGCGGACAGAGTCTTTCTTTTCTTGGGTGTTCAATTGCCCAAATGGTTCTTGAATACGCGAATTAACAGTAGCAGAGTAGTCTAATTTTAAATTTTTAGTGATTGGATAATTGACATTGTAAACCCTTTGAATGGTAAAATTCTTATCGAACAGTCGTGGCGTTAACTGCTTAAACAAATCATTGTTCCTGGCCAACATTTCAGAATAGTAACGGTCGACATCCATGCGGATTGAAATGTTTTGCGGAAGTGCACGGACATTAAAATCTCTGATTAAAGCCAAATGTTTGCTCTTTATAAACTTAAATGGCTCCCATGGCTTTGATTTCGGACTGTACATGTAACCCAAGCTGCCGTGGTACGTTTTGCTGTATTGTTGCTCAACTTGAATGTTGCGTTTTTGAAGGTAAATATACGAATAGGTAAAGTTAAAATTCGATATACTCCAAGGCATTAGTTTACCTGAACCCGTTTGGTTTTTTCTAACGTTTGTAAAGTTTACACTATACCTTGTATTGTAATCTTCAGCATTGCGCAAGACCTGTTTCTTTTGGTCATCAGGCAAACGCTCAACTGCTGTTTTTAACTCAATATCTGGATTTAACGGATTGAATTTCGGTCTAACAATTGTTCCACTGTAGCCAACAAACATCGGTATGTTATAACCTGACTTTTGAGGGAAGAATTTCCCTAATTCAAAACTTGATGCCAAGTCAAATTGATAATTGTCTGCCAAATTTCTTTCGTTCAGTCTTTTGTCAATTCCGCCAAAACCAATCGTTGAAATATTTCCTGAGGCTGAAAGTGTTGCAAAATCTGCCATTTGGGCAACCACTCTGCTGGTTGCAGCCCAGCCACCTTTGTTGGTAATGTCTGTAACGCGCAGTTCGTTAAACCAAACCTCACCGCATTTTGCTAGGTCGGTATTGTTTCTAACCCCCAACATAATGGTGCGCACATTACTCAAATCGGGCAGGCCTAATACTGTAATCTTATGCCCTTTGTCGTTGTAATAAAAGAAAGGTCTTGTTAGCTGCACATTGCTTTCACTTCTCTTGTTCTTGGCATTAAACAAATCGGACAATTCAAAATCAAATGCATTTTCAGATTTCCAAATTTGGTCTGCTGAATACGTGCCATCTGGGGTCATCTTTAACGGAATTTCATATTCGTAATAGTTTCCTACCAAATCCGTTCCCAAACGGATAAATGCTGAAATATCACCGTCTTTCAAATCTGTGCCTTCAGCATGCACAAACATTTTTAAGTTTTTGTAGTTCCGGATATCAAAGTTAGATGTTTTGTATGCTCCTCTTGAATCTCCTGGCTTTAAATTACAAACTCTAAGTGACAAGGACTGCTCATTTTGTTGCACCACATTTTGAGAAGCTGGGTCACGCACCCTATCTATCCCTGGAGGTTCGACATAGCGGATTGGCTGACGTTTGCCGTTTTCTTCAATGTTAACTGTAGAAACCACAAAGGTTGTATTGTCTGTTGGGTCTAATGGAACCACTGCACCTGGTTTGGTTAGTGAATTCAAATAACGTCTCCAATCGGCGCGCACCAATTGCATTTGTGCAAACCTCAAAGTGGTGCTGTCTGAAAACCCTTTCATGTACATGCGCATGAAACGAATTGACTTGAAGTCAGAAATATTGCCAACTGATTTGGTGTATTCTCTTACTGGAATCTTAATTTGTATCCACCTAACCTTTTCTTTTTTGCCATTCTTTAAGGTCTTTTCAATTTCAGAAATATCGGTTACAAACCCCTTGCCTATTTCAAGGTCTTGCGGACTCAAACTGATTTCATAATTGAAATAGTCTTCCGTTTGGTTCATGGTAAAATCGCTGTTGATGTCTTCGTTATCTGGAATGGTAGACGCACTTTTTGGCGTGCCATCATCTAATTTATCTAAAGTAGAATTGCCTTGTAAACTGTTGTAGGCTTTGTACCTTGAAACCACTGACGCTTTAACGTCATTGTATTCAGGACTTCTATTGTGTTTGTAGTTGTCGTTTGAGGGATCATTCAGGGCTTTTATATAAATGTCTGAATTTGCACCAAACAATGACTGCAAATTGCTTAAGTATTGGGCATAGAAACTGCGCTCATCGTCGTCGTTCATGCCATCCAAACCAACATCTTGGAATGGTCTGGCTGCTGGTTCATTGTCGAAGGCACTGTTTAATTGTGGCAACACCGGAACCCGACCAAAACTAGAGGTATCCAAATCGTCTAATTTGCCTTGGGGATTAAATCCATTTTCAAAAACCTTGCGCCTATCTGGCAAAATATCTTCACTTACGTTACCAAGATCAATGTATAATTTTCCTTTGTTCGTGGTGTTTTGATCGTAGATGAATGGATCCATCATCCAAATTTCTATGTAATCAATATTCGCCGCTTCAAAGTCGTTGCTCTCTATTCGGCGCATAATACCACCCCAAGCTTTAACGGGTTCTTTAAAGAATCCATTGCTGGTAAAGTCGTTGGTGGCATTGTAGTTATACTGACCTCTTTCTCTAGGATAAAACGCCAAGTCTAAAGTTGGTAAAATATTTGGTGCGCCTTGTTGGATTTGTTTGTTAGGAAAAACCTCATTCACAGAAATCTCACGCATAAAGTGGTTGCTCTGCATTTCGACATCTACGGCAATGTGCTCAGGGGTATACTTATCTTTTCTGTAAAAGGTTGGGTCAATATTATACCAAGCGATCTTTCCACGGTTATTGCCCCAAGATTTTTTATCTGTTACAGACAGATTCCATTCAGGGAATAAAACCGGTTGGTATTGAGGCAAACTTGCCAATTTCCAACTGGAAACCAATCTTAAGTCGAAGGTTGTTTCTGCACCTTCAAAGTCGTCCAAATAACTTACGCCTCTGGTTTCGTTTTGTCCACGTGCTTGTCCTGGAAATATACGTGCATACTCCCACTGACTGCTCAAACGGCTTTCTGCTTTGGTTTGAATAAATGGCAAACGGTCTACCAATTTGGTTAAAAACAAGGATGGCGTGGAATAGCTGCCATCAAAACCGATGATGGTGTTTAAAAGCGGTTCATCACCAATATTGGTCTTAGGGGTTAAAGCCCTTTCGTACATATGAAGAATGGTTCCACCCAAGATTAATTTCTTGCTCGCTGCGTAGTCAAAACGTGCACCCAACAACGTTTTTTGTTGGATATTAAACATGCTGTTGCTTTCTGCAGAAACTTTTATAACCGCACCAGATTGCAGTATGCCTTGGTTGATAATGCTCACCTTACCGGCATTGTAATCGACAATAAAATCGACGTTCTCTGTCAGCTTCGTACCATTGGCTGTTACCACCACAGAACCTTGCGGAACGTTTAAAGCATTTAGCGAAATTTCATTCGAGCTTGTTCCTTTGTAACTGCCTTTTAAGAAAAACTTATTGTGTGTTACATCTTGCTCGGCCAGCCACTTGGTGCTATCATACAAGGCATCGTAAACATATTTGTTGGCTACCAAGGAGTCGCCATTAAATTTACGCCTTAAGTGGTTGCCGAAAGGCTCTCTCACAGGAAAAATCACACGTCCATTTTTTGATTGGAAGCTGACGTCTTCTATGGCATCAAACACACCATCAGGCTTTGCTTCACCTTGTCTGTTGATGCGGTCCATATTCATGACGCGGATCAATGGTGTGCCTCCGCTTAGTTCTGGATAAGCATTTACTGGCATGTAATTCAAATCAGCTCCCGAAGGGTCATCGTTGTATATTACATTAAAGTTCAGGTCGTTTGCATTGATGTTAAATGAACCTAAAGAGTAGATATTTTTCATCATCAATTCCCACATTGGAATTTTTGTTCTGATGATGTTGTTCTTCAACATTTTAACCATCAAGACTTTTGAATCTTCCCTGGTGCTGGAAATTTCAGAGGCAAATTCCCCAACCTTATAAGGTATTCCATTGTAGGTGTATTCAAATGCAACACCTAAAATTTCGTCGTTATTTAACGCTGTATTTAAAGAGATATAACCCAGTTTTTGGTTGACTGTAAAATCATTTTCTCCCAATTGTTTTGCATAGGTTAGCAATTCGTAATCGAAGCCTTGTTTCAAATTAGGGAAACCCGCATTTAATGCATCAATGGATGTTTTTGATTGTCTAATTAAATCCTTAGATGCGGCATTGGTCAAATCGGCGTACTGGCTATTTGAGAAATTGTCTGCAACAGGATTTAATGACCCGTTTATTAAAGTTTTGTTGTAAGGTGCTTTTTCTCCAATATCCATCAAGGCCAATACGTCGCGGGTATTGTCATAGCTACCACCTCGGTTGGTTACCCAAACCTCAACACGGTTGATCACGATGCCCGAATTAATTAAAGGCAAAGTAGACATCGCACCATCAAATTGATCTTTGAAAAATTCAGACAAGAAATAGTGTCTATTTTGGTCGTAGTTGTGGGCTTGAATGTTGAAGTTGGTTATTTGAGCACCTCCATTAACTGTGGTTTCTGTGCGTTGACCTTTGTTTTGCGTCGCAATAACCGTCATTTTCAATTTGCCAAACTGCCAAGACGTTTTAATACCAAACAACGATTGACCCGCTTGAATTAAACTTCCGTTTAATGGCAAACTCACATTACCCAACTCAACCGATTTTAACATTTGGTCTTCTTTCCCTACCCAATTCAATTTGGTTTGGTTGTCAAAATCAAACGTAGCATCGGTATCGTATTTGATGCCCAAGTTTAAGGCATTGCCTATTTTACCCTGTACGTTTAATTGAATTTTTTGATCAAAATCAAACTGCCCGGTTCTTTGCATACGGGCACTGTACATTGGATTTCGAACCGTATTAAAAATACCTCCAAAAGTTAATTCCGCAGATCCACTTGGTTGAATATCGATTAGGCCACCTCTAAACAATTTGTCTAATACCTCTGGTGTTTTGACAAGCGTTGGCGATTTGTTGTTGTTAAATCCACTTTGACCGGCATTGCTTTTAGATTTTTGATCAAAATAACGCTTGCGTTCTTCTTTTGCACTCTCCGCCATGTATTCATCGCGGGTCATCTCACGCAGCAAGGTTTTTTTACCTGCTACCTCCTTGTATTCTTCATACATCTTGGTTTCGGTATTGTATTCTACGTAGGTTTTAACAGAGGGGTCGTTGAGGTCTATATTGTTCTTGTACTTAGAATCTTCGCGGCCTTTGTTGTCTTTAACTGGGTACAACAAATCATCTTTTTTACTGCTGTCCTTCCCTGTTTTTTTGCTTTTAGAGGTGTCCGCTGGCGCTGAATCAAATTCTTTTAGGCTAAGATTTTTGTCTGATTCAAATATTTTTGCGCCAAATTCTTCTTCGATACCTTCTATCGAAAGCGCTAATATTGGAGGAATTTCCATCCAAGCTGAGGCAGATCGAGAAAGCGTAATTAATGGCAGTCCAGCAATACTGAACAACAACCACAACCCTCCCTTTGACCAAAGCTTATTTAAAGACTGCGTTGGTTTCACAAGTAACAAAAAATACTAAAATTTATCAAAAATAAGTTAATTGGTAGCGTCTTTTCTATAGGCTTTTGAGGGTATTAAAGTGCGAATATAACGAAGTTCTTTAAAAAAAATTGCGGTTTGAAAAATTTTATGACCTTAAAATTACAATTTAGCAATGCTATTTTCTAGTATTTTTGCAAGGTGACCAGCAAACGCCTACTTATCGCTTTTTGTATTTTGCCTTTATTGCTAAATGCACAAAAATACCAGGGCCTTCAGGTAAATCTTCTGCCTGGCTTTCTTATTGCCCATAGAGAATACATGGCAAATATGGAAGCCCACACATTTGGATTGGAACTTAATTACAGCAGCAATTATACGGGTTGGTCTCAAGCAGACGAAGGATACAAGCATTTCCGCTGGGGCACAGGCCTAAGCTATTTTAACATGGGAAACCGCAATCTTAATGGCAATGTATTGGCTTGGCATATCCATGTTGAAGCAAATCTCAAAAAACGCGAAAAATTTCAAGCGGTTTTAAAATTTGGGTCAGGCGTCGGTTACCTCGACCGCCCTTACAATTTGGAGTCGAACAAAAAAAACAAAGCCATTGGGTCTAAACTTAATGGGAATATGCAAGTAATGTATAAGGCTTACTTTGATTTAAACAAAAAGACATCTTTGGTTTTAGGTGCTGGCGTAACGCATTACAGCAATGGAAATTTTAAACGCCCCAATCTTGGCATTAATATGATGCACTTGGATTTTGGTCTATTGCAAAAAATAAAAATTTCAGAAGACAAAAAACCTAAAAACCTTCCAACTCTTTTCCCTAGCTCCGGCTTCGAAATCATGGCTGGATATGCCCGCAAACAAATAGCTGTGGCAGACACCCGCTTTTTTAACATTTACTCAAGCAGTCTTTTGTACTATTTCAGGCACAACAATAATAGAAACTGGCGCATGGGAACAGAAGTGTTTTTTGATAAAACCTACCCTTATACTTTATTTAACGAGGCTTCGTTAAAAGGTGTAAAAGCCAAAGACATTACTGAAGTGGCGCTTAAAGTAGGGCATGAATTTATGTTTGGCCGCTTGGCCATTGTTACCGATTTGGGCACTTATCTTTACCGACCAAGCGACTATAAAAAACGCGTGTACTTTGCCATTGGTTTTAACTACTGCTTTGGAAGAGGTATTATTGCCCAAACCCGCTTAAAAACACATATGGCCGTAGCGGATTATTTTTACTGGGGTGGCGCTTACCGATTTAATCCACTAAACAATAAAGTGCCTTCTCCTAATCAAAATTGGCAATGAAAAATTTAAACTTAAGCTTTACACTGATCGTTTTCAGTTTATTTTTCTCAAACTGCAAACACGCCGACGATCTGGTGACCTCTTATGGAGATGAAACTACTGAAACCAGAAAGGTCGAAAGCTTTGACAAAATTTTGGCTGGCGAAAAATTTGATATTGAATTGGTGCAAGATTCAGCCAAAGCTGGAACCATTGAAATGACGGCCGGTTCTAATGTACTTAAAGGATATACCACAAAAGTGAACAATGGCGAACTTATTATTGCCAATGACAACAAATACAATTGGGTGCGCAAGTTGAGAGTACGCCAAAAAGTTGTGGTGTATTTTGAAACCTTAAATAAGATTCAAATCAATGGTTCTGCTAAATTTACTTGCCGAGATTCCATCAGCAACAAAGGTACTTTAGAAATCAAGCATGGTGGATTGGAAGATGCTGATTTATTGGTGAAAGGTGATTATGTTTTTGTTGACTGCACCAATACGGGTGGCGTGAACCTAGAAGGCAGCTGTTTTTTACTTTCTGCATCTATTGATGACATTAGCTTTGTTAATTCATATAAGTTAAATGCTGAAAAAACGTATATCAGCAGTTTTAGCAAAGATGACAGTTATATTTTCGGAAGAAACATCATAGACATCAAACTATGGGGCACTGGAAATATCCATTACAGAGACAGCAGCAACACCAGTGTAAATATTATTGACACTGGCGAAGGCCAGGTAATAAAGGACTAATTTTTTATTGGTAAATTTTGGCTACTCAATTTTGCAGCCAAATAAATATACATAAGGAATATGGCCAACATGCCCATGGTAATTAAACGGTAAATTTTAAAAACAGTTACCGCTGTTTGCCCAGCAAAATCGACCCACACCAAGTTACCTGTCAAAGCAATAAAAACCATAAATAAAATATAGTGGCTAACACTTTTCAATTTTGCTAACATCAACATTAAAACGGCAAACATTGGCATGCTAAACATAAAACTATACTCTCTTTGGTGGGGAAAGCATAACGGTATTAAAGCCATAAATCCAGCCGCTATTACAAAACCCTTGTCCACGCCATAAACGGCATGCTTGGCTTTAAATGCCAAATAAACCACCGAGCCTAAAAGTGCCGCACGAATGGCGTTGGTTATAAGAAACAAACTCTGTCTTGAAAGGTCCGCTATATTTACCTGCGGCTCCAAATAAACGGGTTCAGCAGACAAAAATTTAGTTACCATGGATGACAAATCCGTGAATCCATATTCGTATGTCTGCATCACATGTATGTCGCTTACTGGGTTTAAAGTTTTTAACCATTCTCCTATTAAGAATTGATTGGTTTCAAAACCGATAAACAAAGCTGGAATATATAAAAAGAAAAGCAAAGCCGCAAGGCCTAGTCCGATAATTTGAAATGGCTTTTTGCCCATCACAATGATATACGGCGCCAAAACGATGGGCATAATTTTGATGTTGATGCCCAAACACAAAATCAAAATTGCCCAAACCCAATGTCCCTTTTTCAATAAATGGTAGGCCTCAAACATGGTCCATAAAATCAAAACGCTTATTTGGTTAAAGGTGTAATTGACCAAAACAATTTTTCCAAACAAAAGCAAAAGAAAGAAAAAGACAAGCGCAGAACTTTTTTCGGTTTTAAAAACATGGATTCTCAACAAGATGAAAACGCGCACAAAAAGAGCCGTGTTGATTGCAAACCAAATCCACTTTACGGTATTGATTCCTAACGATTGAATACTGCCCATGATGCCAGCGAACAATACACTGTAAAAATATTTTAAGTTGTAGTAGTGTGGCGGGCCATAAATATTCTCACCATTTAACAAGCGTTCACCAGCGTGGAAGAACACATCAAAGTCATCCATTCCTCCTGTCTGCCTATTCTTGAGAGAGAAAAGCCACAAGACATAGATGAAGATTATAACACAATAAAAATCTATTTTCTTAAAACCCGATTTAATGGCAGCTAGCATGTCAACAAATATAAAGTTTTAGGTATTTATTCAACTTTTAACTTAAAAGCTTTTCTTTTATTAAAGCATCAAAACGGCTTTCATCCTCAAAAAAAAACTGAACTTGAACCGGCAAAACATAAAACTGATTCATTGGAATTAAATTATAAATGCCTTCAGCGCTTAATTTAACAGCATCCTTTTCGGTGGTAAACACAATGGTGTCGTCATCCAATTTGGACAAGATTTGCTTCATATCGTTTGCCGTGTAATGGTGGTGGTCTTTATAACTTATAGAGGTACAATTATGAGAAATCCGCATGCAAATTTCTTTGAACGAATCAGGATTGGCAATGCCACTTAAGGCAATTATCTTTTTAAATGGTCTTTTATCTATTGACAAATTCCCTTTTACTTTTCTTGGATTCCCAATTTGCAAGGTAGAAAAAAACACATCTTGCTTGGCATGTGCCTTGATGGATTTTAGAAAATTCTCCTTTTGTTCTAAACTTAACTTTTCAGGACATTTGCTGATGATGATGATATCTGCTCTTTTTGCCCCCGAAGAGCATTCGCGCAAACGTCCATAAGGCATTGGAAAATCATTGTAATACGGTTTTTTATAATCAGACAAAAGAATTTGAACCCCACATTTTACAGCACGGTGCTGAAACGCATCGTCTAATAGCACCAGCTCTGCGTCTGTCTTTTCCAAATGCTTAAGTCCATTTTCCCTGCTTTCTGCTACCACAACCTGAGCACCTGGCAGGGTTTGAAAATACCACAATGGCTCATCCCCAATAGATTCGGCATTTGATTGAGCATCTGCACAGATTAAACCTTTGGTTTTACGGCCATAGCCACGCGATAATATTGCTGTGTTGTATTTAGAGGATAACATCCAATACAAATAGGCTGTCATTGGCGTTTTACCAGAACCTCCAACCTGTAAATTGCCAATAACAATGGTTTTGAGTTTTGATCGGTAAGACTTAAATATTTTCAAATCATAACATACATTTCTCAGCCAAGTAATACAACCATATAACACCGAAAAAGGAAGGAGAAAAATCTTCATCAACTACATTTAACTAATATTCGATGCTGCTTAAATACAAACCATGGGCAGGCACTGAAGTACCAGCCATTTTGCGGTCTTTGCTTTCCAATATTTCTCTAAAACGTTCGAAGCTAAACTTGCCTTCACCCAATTGAATCAAGGTGCCAACCATGGCACGAACCATGTTGCGCAAAAACCGGTTGGCCGTAACTTCAAACACTAAAATATTGTCGCGGTAATACCATCTTGCAGCCTTTAAATTGCAATTGTAATGTTTTACATCGGTGTTCACTTTGCTAAAACAAGCAAAGTCTTTTTCGCCAATTAAATCCAAACACGCTTGGTTCATAGCATCCACATTTAAATCGTGAAACCAACGAACCGCAAGGTGGTCGAGAAAAGGATCTTTTTCGAAAATAATATGGTATTCGTAGGTTCTTGAAATGGCATTAAAACGTGCATTAAAATCGCTGCTTACCAAACGGGCATCATGCACGGCGATGTCGTGGGGTAAAATACCATTCAAGCTTTTCAAAAACATTGGCGGCAATTCGATGTCCATATCGAAATGGGCAAAATACTGCCTGGCATGCACACCGGTATCCGTGCGCCCGCAGCCAACGGTTTCAATTTGCTTGCGGGTAATAACCGATATGGCATTGTTCAAAACTTCCTGAACAGTGCTGCCATTGGGTTGAATTTGCCACCCTTGGTAATTGCTGCCATTGTAGGCGAGTTCTAAAAGGTATCTCATGGTAATAAAAAAGGCAGCTTCTTTAGCTGCCCTTCTAAATAAATTAATTGTTAATGGTTCCGCCTGCGGCTATCCAATCGGTTATTTTAGTCTTTTCGGTGTTGCTTAGATTGCCCATACTGCTGTTCACAGATTTTACAACGATCATAGACTTTAAAGACACAATACCGCAATCGGTAGCAAAAATGCCTCTAGGTGCTCCACCTGAACCTGAAGAGTGGCAGGTTTGGCTACACTTTGTCGCAATTAAAGATGATACCGCTGTAAACAAAGCGCCCTTGGTGGCATTAACTCCAACTACAAAGGTTTCTGTTTTGCTACACCCTTCAAAATCTTGAGCAGTAATTGTATGCGAACCAGCTGCTAAGCCTGTAAAAACAGAATCAGATTGAAATGCGCTTGAGCCTAACTTGAAAGTAAATCCGTTAGAACCAGATGCACGCATTACCAATGATCCATTTGAAGAGCAAGAGGCTGCATTCACTACAGAAGCACTAAGCTTTAAGTTTTTTGCAGAACATTTGTCGGTAGGAGGCTCTAAACCATTTTCTTTGCAGGCTGAGAAAAACAATACCGCCCCAAGAAATGATGATAAAATTAAATTTTTTACAAACATATTTATTAAGTTATTTTTAAAATTGGTGACAATTATTTCTTCATTTCAGCGTAGTACTTGTAGAAATAAGGTATGGTTTCAATGCCTTTGTAGTAATTGAATAAACCGTATTTCTCATTTGGCGAGTGTAAGGCATCGCTGTCCAAACCAAAGCCCATCAACATGGATTTAATGCCCAATTCAGCCTCAAACAATGCGATAATTGGAATACTTCCGCCACCTCTAGTAGGGATTGGTTTTTTACCATAAGTCGTTTCCATTGCTTTTGAGGCAGCGCCAAATTCGATGCTGTCTGTAGGCGTCAACACTGGCTCTCCACCATGGTGTTCGGTTACAGTAACTTTAACACAAGCAGGTGCCATTGATTCAAAATGGCTTTTAAACAATTGAGAAATTTTATGAGAGCTTTGACCTGGAACCAAACGCATACTGATTTTAGCAAATGCCTTGCTAGGCAATACCGTTTTAGACCCTTCGCCGGTGTATCCACCCCAAATACCGTTTACTTCTAGAGTAGGTCTGATGCTGGTGCGCTCAACTGTGCTGTATCCTTTTTCGCCCCATACCTCATCGACATTTAAGTCTTTTTTGTAGGCATCCAAACTGAATGGCGCTTTTGCCATTTCAGCGCGGTCAGATTCGCTTACCACGATAACATCATCATAAAATCCCGGGATGGTGATGTGGTTGTTTTCATCATGCATAGAAGCAATCATTTGGCATAAGATGGTTGCAGGGTTTGCAACTGCTCCGCCATAAACGCCGCTGTGTAAGTCGCGGTTTGGGCCAGTCACTGCAACTTCCATGTAAGCCAAGCCGCGCAATCCGATGTCGATGCTTGGTGTATCGTTTGCAATGATGCTGGTATCGCTCACCAAAACAACATCCGCCTTTAATTTTGCTTTGTTGGCTTTGATAAATGTTCCAAGGTTTGCAGAACCAACTTCTTCTTCGCCTTCTATCATGAACTTCACATTACAAGCCAAGGTATTGGTTTGCATCATGGCTTCAAAAGCTTTCACATGCATATACATTTGGCCCTTATCGTCGCAAGCACCTCGGGCATAAATTGCGCCTTCTGGATGCTCCTCTGTTATTTTAATTACAGGTTCAAATGGCGGAGAGTGCCACAATTCAACTGGATCTGCAGGTTGCACATCGTAGTGGCCGTAAACCAATATGGTTGGCAAATTGGCATCAAATATTTTTTCTCCATAAACAATTGGGTGACCAGCCGTAGCACATACTTCTACATTGTCGGCACCTGCTGCTTTTAATTTTTCAGCAACAAAATCAGCTGTTTTCTTTACATCTCCAGCATATTTGCTGTCTGCACTAACAGATGGAATACGCAGTAAATCTAATAACTCGTTCAAAAAACGCTCTTTGTTTGCTTCTAGGTATGGGGTATGACTCATGGGTTAAGAATAATTTTAAGCTACAAACCTACGAAAATAAATTGAGAATGCTTAAGTCCATTGCTTGTAAAAAATTATAGAAAATTCAGTAGTTGGTATAGAGGCAAATTATACCAAATCAAAAGCAAACGAATAATCTCAGCTTAAGAATTCAAATCCATTCTTTTTAACTAAATTTGCCTGCAATGAGTGGCCAAAGAATAAGCAAACTATTTAATATCCAATACCCAATAATTCAAGCAGGAATGATATGGTGCAGTGGATGGAGACTGGCATCTGCAGTATCAAATGCTGGTGGCTTGGGCGTTATAGGTTCTGGCAGTATGTACCCCGAAGTCTTAAGAGAACACATACAAAAATTCAAAAAAGCCAGCGACAAACCTTTTGCGGTAAATGTCCCTCTTTTATACCCTGACATTGACAAGCACATGGCCATTATTGTTGAAGAAGGTGTCAAAATAGTTTTTACCTCAGCTGGCAATCCCAATACATGGACCAATCACTTAAAGTCGCACGGCATAACAGTGGTCCATGTGGTGGCCAATACAAAATTTGCAAAAAAATGTGCGGAAGCAGGCGTCGACGCCATCGTTGCTGAGGGATTTGAAGCAGGTGGACACAATGGCCGCGAAGAGACCACCACCCTTTGCCTAATTCCAATGATAAAAGAAGTTTGCTCACTGCCCGTTATTGCAGCAGGGGGCATCGGCTCAGGCCAAGCCATTGCGGCTTGTATGGCACTCGGTGCAGACGGCGTGCAAATAGGCTCCTTGTTCGCCGCAAGCCAAGAGAGCAGCGCCCATCAAAACTTTAAAGAAAAAATAACCACCTTAAATGATGGTGATACCGAGTTGTCATTAAAACAACTTACCCCTGTGCGCTTAATCAAAAATGAATTTTACCAAAAAGTAAAATCAGCCGAGACAAATGGCGCAAGCACAGAAGAACTAAGCACTTTGTTGGGTAGAGGAAGGGCAAAAAAAGGCATGTTTGAAGGCGACATGGTGGAAGGCGAATTGGAAATAGGTCAAATTGCAGCCACCATAAAAACAATTCTGCCGGCAAAAGACATCATGGCCAATTTAATCCGCGAATACAACGAAAGCATTCAACATTTTACTACCCTATAAATTTGGAAGACCATACCATACACACCCTAGCCAACGGCCTTCGCATCATTTATAAAGAAGCTCCGAACACCTCTGTGACGCATGTCGGATTTAACATCTATGCAGGCTCGCGCGATGACAACAATTTACCGGGCACAGCGCACTGTTTTGAGCACATGCTGTTTAAAGGCACGCACAAAAGAAATTCTTGGCATATCATCAACCGACTTGAGACAGTTGGCGGCGAAATGAATGCATTTACAACCAAGGAAATTACTGTTTTATATGCATCAGTGATCAATGATTATGCCGAAAGAGCACTTGAATTATTGGCTGATTTAACCTTTAACTCGACCTTCCCAGACAAGGAACTAGAAAAGGAAAAGAAAGTCATTGCAGAAGAGATAAACATGTATTTGGATACCCCAGAGGAAAACATATTTGATGAATTTCAAGAAATGATTTTTTCTGGCCACTCTCTTGCTCCAAACATCTTAGGCACACCCGAGAGCTTAGAAAAATTGACCTCGAAAGACCTTCTCTTATTTCATAAAAAATATTACCATCCAGAAAACATTGTTTTGAGCATCAGTTCTGGAATTCCTTTAAAAAAGTTTGTTAAATGGGCCGAAAAACATTGTTCGAATATTCAAAATTCATTCACAGCCAGCAAGCGACCGTCCTTTAATTTATACGCTCAAAAATCGGAAAAGAAAACAACTGAGCACGTTCAATGCCATGCCATTTTGGGTAATACCTGCTATGCGCATAGCCACCCGAAGCGTTTGCAAATGCTGCTGCTTAACAATATACTTGGGGGGCCCGGAATGAACTCGCGGCTGAACCTTAGTGTTCGAGAGAAATACGGATACACCTACAATATCGAAAGTGGTTACACTGGATTCATTGACACCGGTTTGTTCCATTGCTATTTGAGCACAGAAAAAAAGAATTTAAACAAAGCTGTAGATTTGGTATACAAAGAATTAAAGCGCTTAAAGGAACAAAAACTGAGTGCCATTCAACTGCACCATGCAAAGACACAGTTCAATGGACAAATTGCATTGTCGGAAGAAAACCGCCTGAATATTATGCTTATGTTAGGCAAAAATTTAGTGCAAGGTTTTAGCATGGAAACCCTCAACGAGGTTATTCACAAAATAAACCAAATAGACGCAGACGAATTGCAGGAAATCGCAAACGAAATATTTGAATTTGACAAATTGAGCTATCTTGCATATGTATCCGAAGGATAATTAGCAAGCTGAAAATGTTACACAAAATAACAAGACTGATTGCAGGGGGCGAGAGCGAAACGCTCGACTTCAAACAAACCATTTCCGATGCATCTAAAATAGCCAAAACCTTGGTGGCGTTTGCCAACAATAAAGGCGGCACTTTATTAATTGGCGTTAGAGACAATGGAAGTATCAGTGGCATCCGTTCGGAAGACGAAAAATACATGTTGGAACTCGCTGGCACTTTTTATTGCGAGCCTAAAATAAATGTCACCTACATAGAATATGAGATTGACAATAAAACCGTCATAGAAGCAAAAATACTTGTTGGAGCGGATAAACCTTATTATGCAAAAGACAAGGACGGCAATTGGTGGGTTTACCACCGTGTCAATGATCAAAGTTTACAAGCCAGTGCGGTGATGTTTCAAGTGATAAGAAAACAGAATAGAGCCAATGCCGAAATAAGCAGCTACAGCTTTATTGAATCTGAAATTCTTAAGGCCTTGCAACAAGAAAAGCCCCTTTCTTTACAAGATATTGTGAACCGAATAAACATCAAGAAAAACAGGGTTATTTACAGCCTAGCAAAGCTGATTCATTTTGATTTGGTGTCGGTGATACACCATCAAAAACTAGAATTTTACCACTTAAAACCATAAAATACTAGTATAAGTTTAAATTTATTTAATTGTAAAGCAATTACCTCCATTTATTTTTTTCGGTTTTTTTAGTTTTTCTTTTTGGAGTGGAAATATTTCTCTATATTTGAATAAATAGCATTGTTTGTGCTTAAGTATTAATACTCTGCGGGTATTTAAACTTATAACAAACGTTTAAAAAAACCTAAAGCAGAACTAAAATGAAGCGTAATTATTTAATCCTACTCCTCGGATTGCTTACATTCAACAAATCACTGAATGCGCAGTATTTTGACCTAATTCTTGGGGCTTCTAGCAGCCACTTTTTAGGTGATTTAGGTGGCAAACCTTTTTTAGGGACTAATGACCTTCAAGATTTAGATATTTTATCTACACGCTACGCACTTACCGCTGGAATGCGCTTCAATATGGGAAAGGTCTTCGCACTGCGCACCAATCTATGGTACGCCCGTTTATCGGGTAACGACAAATATACCCGCAACAGAGAAAGACGGGGCAGAAACTTAAGCTTCTTTACCCAAATTTTGGAAGCAGATGCCGTATTGGAGATGAATATTTACAAAACAGCAGATAAAAACAAGATTTTCTATGTATTCGGCGGTGTTGGTTACTTCACATTTAACCCAAAAACAAAATTGAATGGCACGGTTTATAATCTCCGCGATTACGGTACTGAGGGTCAATATGCCATTTCCGGAAAATCGCCATACAGCCTGAACTCTATTTGTTTCCCAATGGGCTTTGGAACCAAGTTTATTCTGAACAAACGTTCGTATTTTACTGTTGAAGTTAATTCGCGTAAAACCAGGACAGACTATATAGACGATGTAAGCACAAATTTTGTTGACCCAAACCTTCTCATTGCGGCTAAGGGTCCTACCTCGGCAGCATTGGCAGATAGAAGTCCAGGCTTTAGCAGTGCGGGGTCTATGCGAGGTGATCCAAAAAACAATGACAATTTTTTCTTTTTCTCATTCGCCTACAATTATACTTTAGGTTCAGGTGCCAATAGCGGTGGTTATAGCCACAAAGGCAGGCCAAAAAACAGAATCAATGGCAAATTAAAATGCTTTGAATTCTAAACAATATTAAACACATAATTGATACGCCCATCTTCTTGATTGGTGCATTTTTTATGCCCTAATCGTTCTTGATTAATAAGGCCAGCTGTTGTTCATTTTGTCGTAAACCTCAATGGTGAATTTAAATTGAGGTTGAACGGAAAATTGGTTGTTTATGTTCGCAACATAAAAGAACCCTACCCTAATTCTATCGCTCCATAAACGTATTATTTTCTCGACGCCAACATAGACTTCAAAAAACTTCAAGTTTCTTTCTTTGGTCAATAAAAATCCGCCACCTATGCATTCGCTAATGTTTACCTTTTTAAGAATTGGGATTTTATTTATCAAAGCCCCATTAAAGCGGTGCAAATAATGTGCTTCATAAAACCTTTTCAGTGTCGCAAATGAAGTATCTAAACTTTGAAATGAATAAAGGGGATTAGCAAAGAAAAGAGGACCGATTGCCCTTTGAAACTTGTAATCGACCAAGCGCAAATCACGGGCATTTAAAAACTCGCCAGACACCACACGGTATTTGCTTACACCGGCTAGACCAATTTTTAATTCTTGCTCAGCTACAAACTCTAAATAATCAAAGTCGATAACACTGCCCATTCCCTTAATACCTTTGCGGTAACGGGCTGATATTACTGGCCACTTACTGCCCAATATCACTTTCTGATAGGGTTCTCTAATATACTTTTGGAAAGGCACATAATACAGCCCAAAAGTGGCGTACAAAGCTTTATATGGCGTAAAACCTGTGGTTTGAACATTGCCACCCCACAAACTATCGCCTCGGGGGTCAAACTTAATATTGGCAATTGAACGCCTGTTAGAATATTCCGCCCCCATACCGACATAAAACCCATTGAACAATTCAACTCTATGAAAAATATTTGCGAAATCGTGGACATAAAAATTCGACCTTGAAAATCCTCTTATCCAAGAATTATAAGAATTGATAACACCAAAATCGCTACCAATACTCGCATTATAAGTCCCTCGGTTAAATGGGTTGTACAACTTGGAGAAATTAACTGAACCCTTTAAATCTCTGTTCAAGACCCCATAGTTTACTGTTGGCCTCACGCTAAAAAACTTCTTATTTTTATGTGTTTTCGAATAAGAAACCCAATAACTAAACCGCGGCCCTGCCACATAAAATGGGGTGTATAAAGACACTAAAGGTTTGAAGAAAAGATTTCTTTCCTCGCTTCGTTTGTAAAATCCTTGGCCAGTAAAAAGCAACTTTTTAAACGTTATTTTATTAAAAACACTATCGCTCGAATCTTGCCACGACTTTTGAGCAAAAACAGCTTTTAAACTATCTGTTTTACGGATATAGGTAAGTTCTTCTTTGCTGAATGGTTCTTTTCTAATTTGCGCCCAATACGATGTATCGCGCTCATAAGCTTCTTGGGCTGTTGCACTTAATTCGTTGTTAAAAAACTTCTTAGGGAACGCCTTGTTTAATTGATAATTGCTGTAGTACACAGCTGTTCTTCCACTGCGTTTGGCTTTGCCATATTTTGCATTGTATTGGAACTCCATTTTCTCCAACAGGTATGAACTATCAGCAATTTGATAGGTCTGACTTACTTCGAAGAAATCGTACTCTGCCATTTGGTGTTTTGGAAGAGAAAGTTTTAATGATTTAATGGCCCAAATGCTGTCTTGGATGACCAATTCACCTGCTACCAAGGCATTGCCCATTAAACTTGGTATAACTTTAATTCTGTAATATCGAATGCCATTTTCAAGATATATTTTCAGCATCTTGTACTTGTAGGCAATTAAGCCACTGTTGCTAATTGGCGAAAGAATTGGCGATTCACTCAGTGCAGGCACTTCCAATAAGTTTTTGTAAAAGTTAAATTGCCCATCGGTGTGGGTTAAGAAAAACAAGCCTGCTTTTTGACCTCTAATGTCAACCCCATTTCGTTCTTCCTTCATTTTATTTGGCGGGGCAAAGTGGTAGGTTAAATAAACCTCCGCTACATTTAATTGGTTTGACTTAATTGGCGTGGTATCACTTTTAGGTTTCTTGCGTGTTTCGGTCTCTCCCGCTTTTATGTAGGCCTCAACAGAAAATGCAGAAGGGTTCATAAACCTAGCCTTCCCATCAATTACATTTTGAATAATTTCTTCAGAACGGTCTACTTTCTTTCCCAAAACTTTATACCCCTTAATGTCTTTTTCTAGTGGTTCTAAAATGCAATTTTGAACCACATTTGTATAGGAAACTGTAACCGGCATTTTAAGGGTCTTAAAACCTTGTAAATTAAACACCAGTTCATAAGTGCCTTCCGCAATTTTAATGCTGTAATGGCCTTTGTAATCTGTTTTGGTGTTATGTACGCCATTGTTTTGAACCGACACCTCCACCAAAGGAATAGGCTCCATTGAAGAGTTCCGAACTGTGCCCGAAATGGTGTAAAACTGAGCCTGAAGACCTAATTGAATAAATAGGAAAGCAAATAAATAGTATATTTTTTTGTGGATCAATTGATGCTTGAGGTGTCTAAACGCAATTAAAATACAAATGTTTTGAAAAATCAAATTACTTTCTACAGACCACTATTTGCACTAGATAAAATCCTAAATTCGAAATCAAAACAATTAAAAAACGATTTTAGAAGCTATTTTCTCAGCCAATAAAGCAAACTCATCCGCACTGAAATGAGCGCGTGGACCTGCAAAATTCAAATCAGCTATGGCATTCATTGGTACCAAGTGAATGTGGGCATGAGGCACTTCTAAGCCAATTACAGCAACACCTACTTTTATACATGGAACAGTTGCTTTGATAGCAAGAGCCACTTTTTTTGCAAAAAGGTGTAAATCAGAAAACATTTGATCTTCTAGGTCAAAAATCCAATCAACTTCTTGCTTCGGTATTACAAGTGTATGTCCAGCACAGAGTGGATTAACATCCAAAAATGCTAAAAAATTATCATTCTCAGCCACTTTATAAGCAGGTATTTCGCCACTTATAATTTTAGAGAAAACAGTTGGCATACTATAAAGAAATAGAGATTATTTCTAATTTAACGACACCCGCAGGCACTGTAATTTCAACCACATCACCAGGTGCCTTACCAATAAGACCTGCACCAATAGCAGACTTACTAGAAATTTTACCCAATTTCATATCTGCTTCTTTTTCAGAAACAATCATGTAAACCATTTCTCTGTTGGCATTTAAGTTTTTGACCTTTACTTTGCTCAATAGGTTAACTTTAGAAACGTCCAATTTACTTTCATCAATAACACGTGCTCTCGCATACATATCATTAAGCCCTGCAATTTTGGCTTCCAACAACCCTTGAGCTTCTTTGGCAGCATCATACTCAGCATTTTCAGAAAGATCACCCTTGTCTCTTGCCTCAGCTATTTGTGCGCTGATTGCTGGTCTTAGAACTTTTTGCATGTGTTCGATTTCCTTTTTTAAATTTTCGTAACCTACTTTGGTTAAATATACGATGTCGCTCATGTTGTGTGTTTTGCTAAAAAAAACAAGTGCCTTCAAAAACCGAAAGCACTTGCGCAAAGTTAATTAAAATTTTTATTTAAAAGAGACTCACTCTTAAACCAAAAGTATGGGTGCCTGAAAATGGTCTTGTTTGTCTGAATGAATAGTCGATTGAAACTTGGCTGCTCTTCAATTTAGATTCTTTATTCAAAACAGGGATTTGAACACTTGCACCCATGTTAACACCGGTGTAAGCATTGTTTCTAGTATCGTAATTAAAAATTCCTTTTTCGTAGTTGTAACCAGCCCTTAACAACAACAATTCTTTGTATGCGTACTCTAAGCCAAAAGCCGTTTGATTGCTTGTCGCTGTATTGCTTGTAAAACTCATTGCAGTGGTTAATCTGTGCCAGTACATTCTTGCATCTTTATCCAAACGGATGTCATAAGACACACCGATGTTAATCAAAGAAGGCAAAGGTGTTTTATCAGATCTTTGAGAAGTTGTTTGGGTGTATGACTTGCCATCAATATTTGATTTTGCCGCCAAACCATCGCCAGAATACTTGGCATCAGTTCCTAAGTTTTTGATGCTAACGCCAAAACGTATGTCTGCATTTCTACCTGCAGCTGGATTCTTGTCTGGATCGCGGTATTTAACTTCTTTGTTGCTCATTAAATCTGAATACTGCAAGCCAGCATCAATACCCAATGCACTTGTGCGCACATCTGGAGTTGATTCACTTGCCAATTTCACATTTATACCTGCAGCAATCCTAGTGGTAAAGTTATACGCATAACCAAGGTTGATGTTTGAGATTGATGGCTTATAAGTACCAATACCTCCGTCTGGTTGGTCGTAAGTGGTAATAGGAATTTGACCAATAGAGAACGAGGTAACACTTAATCCCAATACCCCATCACCAACGGTTTGACCGAAGCCAAAGCTGTTGATATTGATACCGGTTCCACCAAGCCACGAAGACCTGCTGAATGCTAATTCGGTTCCTTCTATTTTACCTAAACCAGCAATGTTCCAGAAAAATGATTCTACACCTTGAACACCCGCAGAGTTGGAATTACCCATACCGCTTGATTGTGCCCAACCATTGACTAAAAGTTGCGTAAATCCATATTGTCCTGTTCTTGCTGGTGCTTGAATGCTTTGAGCAAACCCGCTAACCACCACAGTCAATGCAAGCGCTAAACTATATATTTTATTCATACTCGATTTTTTCTAATTAATTAATTAATAAGTGTCTAAGTCTAATTGACGCATAACACCGTACCATTTCAAAATTTTCTCTCCTAAGTCTCCACAATCTACGTGAATGATGTAGAATCCACTGGCAACTGGAACTTTACCATTGTTTTTCAAATCCCAATTTACATACGTTTCAACATCGTCTTTTTCTATTCTTCTAACCAAGGTACCGTTAAGTGTGTAGACTGAAATCACTGCTTTTGGCGGCAAGTTTGTAATCTTCACTTTGGTATCGATGGCACTTGATTCGTAGCCAGATGCTGCATAATAAGGGTTTGGCACAACATTGATCAAATCAATCGCCTTCTTGCCTGTTTCAGCATTCTTATTGTTTTGTACACTTTCGGTTGAGAATGTAAATTTAGGCAATGCGGTAGTATCTCCACCTGGAACCGATTTGGTGAAAGGTTTGCGCATGTTCAACGTAATTTGCACTTCAGTTGGAGGAACGCCATTTTTCAAGGTAAAACCCGGAGACGCCATTGCTGGCAATACCCACATTGCTTGAGAGTATACTTTACGTTTGTCTGTGTTGTTTGGAGAAACCCCAGGACCGGCAACATTTAACAACGTTTTGTATGCTGCACCCATATCGTATATTGGTCCTTTGTAAATTCTAGATGACATACCCACATAACTACCCATTACATAGATGTTATGCTTACCACCGAAGAAGTTGTAAGTACCATCGCTAAATTTGCTTGTTGGATTCCATATCATGTCGTTTCCGTTTTCTGTTTCTGGCAAATACGAATCCTCTCCAAACATGATGTTCATGCGTTCACCTGTTTCCAAGTTAATGGCATAACCAGGGAAATAAGATCTTCCCATTTCAGATGCATCGTCTTCCCAACGGATAAAGCTGCCATCAGAATTGTTGAAAACCGGCTTAATGCTGCTGTGGTAACGCATGTTGAATTTCTCCATATTGCCTTGGGTTAAGGTTTTGTCTTCGCCCATTTCGACAACCACACATTTTGTCCATAATCTGCAATCTGGTGTCAACACCAATTTGATGCTTGCCAATTCTGATATTGGATTGTCAGTTACTTGAGAACCTTTCCAAGCTGGACCGTATATTACTGCACCGTTAGAAGCATTAGGACCTTCTGCTCTTGCGCACAAAGCGTATGGAGCAATTCTTCTGTCCCAAATTTTCTCAAACACTTCGTATGGATCGTAAGAATCGTTACCGGTGTGGTTTGGATCAAAGTCTGCGTAAAAGTCATGGCTGTATGCCTCAAAGGTTGAGCTTCCCAAACCAGATGTACCTGAACGGATCCAGTTGAATGAACTAAAATCACCATCAGTATCAGGAACGGCTGTTAACCAACGTTTGTTGTCGTCGGCGTACTTAACTGTGTAGCCAAGGAAACCATTGCTGGTTTCACCGTAAGGATTTCTACCAGGTGCTGGCACTTGTTGAATTTCAACTGCAAGACCCCAATCTCTTAAGTTATTAACTGTTTTGGTTGCACCTTTAAATTTAACTTTACCTTGAACGGTCTCGATTTTATTTTCGATGGTACCATCTGCATATACAGACTCCCCAGAAGTTAAATTGGTAATTACCCAATGTGATTTGGCTGAAATTGAATCTTGGAATTTATTGCTACCTGATCCTCTTGCGTTCACTTTAAAACTATCTGGCTCAATGAATCTAAATTCAAAGTTAGCATTTGGAACCAATAATGGATCTACAACTTTAATTTTAACTGGACCGCTGCCACCTAAGTAAACCGGAGCGGCAGTGAAATTGTTGGCCATAATTTCGTTGATGGTCTCCTTAGAGAATTCCAAGATTTGACCACCATTGCCTTTGCCAGCAACTTGCTTTAAAATTGGACCATCACCATACGCAGCGCCCAATTCGCTGCCAAAATATTCTGGCTTAGAGTTGTGGGGGTAAGCACTGAATTTAACCGTGTTTCTTCCTGCTAAGTATTGCACTGGTTCTAACTTCAGCAAATCGTTTGCAGGGAAGCCGTAAGCAAATACCAAATAGTGGTAAGTTTTAAAGTTAACCAAACGCTTGTTTGAACCAGATGCAAAGGCATCATCTTTCATGCTAAATGTATGCAAAATACCGTTGTTTGCTCCATCTACTTTTAATTTGGGAACGTTGGCAGAAACATCTGGATCATACTCATAATTAATCATGGTGTTGATGTTGTCTTTCACATCACATTGCAAAACCAATCTGGCTTTTTCAATATCGTTTAGTTCACTGTTAGATACTGTACCATCTTTAAGTTGGTAAACCAAATAACCTTGGAAACGGTATTGAATAATTTGATTCATTTCGTTTTTGATGTCTTCTCTATATTTTTCGGTGATATCGGTATCTAAAAACTTCAATACCACTTCGTTTTCTAATTCTTGGTATTCCACCGTTGGAGGCTCAGGACCATCAGGTAAGTCAAATTTGTTGTTAAACAATTTTTGAGCCTTGTCACTCGCCAATTTCAACAAGCTTAATGAACCAGTTGCACCACCTGAAGTGGTTTTAGCCCAAACCACACCTACCGTAACATTGTTAACGGCACCTGGCATCAAAGTGAAAGGCCCTGCAGTTTGCAAGAAACGTCTATCGCCAGGTTGGTTACCTGCAGTTTTTTCTGTCCACTTAGGAGAGCTAATGGTGGCCGGATTGGTACCATCATCAAACATGTACTTGGTACACACCGTTCCGTTTACACCGTTACCTCCATATTTCATACAAACACCATTCATCCATTTACCTTGTAACAAGTTGTAAAAGTCGATGGCATTGTCGGGGTTACCGTTAACTGGATTGTTGTCGTTGTTGTAGTATACAAAAGCGCCCATTCCCAATTCAAGACCACTGGTATCCAATGGGCCTTGGAAAAAGTCAACACCTATGCTTGGAGGGTTTTGGCCGTAACCTAAAACACCTTCGTCGTTGTCGTCACCATTGTAGCAATAGCCTAAGCTTCTTCCAACATCACAACCAACATAGTCGTCGGAGTAGTTACCCAAATCGGCATCAACCCATTCTCCAAAATAGGTTTGGTCTAAAGCTTCAAAACCTCTGTTCACAATTTTTGTGCGGTAGAAGGTCATGTTGTTAACCTCGTCGTTTGTTTGGAAGGCAAATGCTGTGGTTTGTAATTCTAAACCAATTGGAATACCACCCGTTTCAGCGTGCACATTTCCACGGTCGTTGTATACAAACCAAATCATTTGATCGGGTTGGTCTTTTGGCAAGTTTTTGTCTGCGCTGCGGGTAGGATCCAAAATTGGATAATCGCCAGCATAAGGGTTATAACCTGGCACGCTGTCTGCGTCAAAATACGGCGCCAAGTCGTTGGTTTGGTTGCTGCCAAATGGCACACTGTTGTTGCCATAAGCAGGCCAATCCAAAATATTTTTTGCTAAGTCGACGTTTCCTGAGGTTTGTTGTCTCAACAATTCTTCTCTGGTTACTTTGAACATTTTATCCCAACTTTCACAACGGGATTGGTCGGTGCTCACATCGTTCATGTCGAGGGTACCAGGCCAAAAGTCGTTACCACGTTGACGGTAAGTCATCGCAGCCATGCGCAAGTTGCCATCGCCACGACCAAGACCACCGATCCAAAGGGCGCCTGCAAACAATGAGTGTTTTCTTACACTGTTGGCATCGGTTACCTTAGGTATTTCATATCTAGGGTTGTTTAGATCCCACCACATGTCACCACCGTTTAAAATACGCGTACGAACGTTATTGATATCTAGGTCAGCACTTTGGGTCGCTGACTTACACGTACTGGCAAATTCGGCAAGGCCAGAACCTGAACCTGTATTGCCTGTGTTTTTGCCACTTAGGTTCTTTATTTCAGCAGCTTGAGCAACTGAAGCAATACCAATAATTGCAAGGAACAAGCCTAATTTTTGATAAACACTTTTCATATTCTTGAACATTAATTTTTTATACATGGGTTATTAGAAGAAGAACTTAGCACCTAAGTACATAAGTCTTGGAGTTTGATAATTAAATGGACTGTTTACAGCTGTCTTGTAGTAGAAACTATAAGCCTCAGCGCTTAGTTGGTTGGCCAGGGCTTGTTGACCTTTTGGTGAATTCAAGAATCCATCATCGTCTGTTGCTCCTGTGTATGGGTTAACTGCATAAACAATTCTGGTGTTAAACAAGTTGGTTACATAGTAATACACTTGAACATAGCCCGTTTTGTCTTTGCCATCTTTGGTTTTCCAGCTTAAAGCAATGTCTTTTTGAATGTTTAAATTCACGTTCAATTGCCAAGGCAAGCGCGATCCGAATGGCGTACCTTTAATTGGCGCTCTGTCAACAGAACCTAATTGAACGGGTTGTGAAGTTGCTGTGTATGGCAAACCAGAGGTTGCCGTAAATACTGTGTTGAAGTTGGTGTTAGAGAAGATCTTTGTTTTTCCAACGATCGGGCCTTTGTAAGCCCTTTTGGCTTTGTCTTTACCAATGCCTTTGCCGTCGAAGAATTCCCAGTTGAAAATCGCTTTAAATTGGTGGCGGATATCCAAATCACCCAATGGGAACAATGATCTTAAGTTTGGTTGGTTACTTGCAATCAAAGCACGTTGAGAATTGATGTTAGAACCTGTACCATCTGCAAACTGCAAGGTATAGTTACCAGACAATGAGATGTTGTTTTCTGATTTGTAGTTCAACTCCATAATCAAACCTTTTACTGTACTAAAATCTAAGTTGTTGTATGAGATATAGGTAATAGGGTAAGCATTGTTGTATTGGAAAGCAGAGATGTCATTTTTAGTCTCTCTGTAATAAGAGATGATGTTGAATTGAGCATTCTTGCTTAACTCTTGTTTGAAACCAATTTGGTAATCGGTGGTCAATCTTGAGGTCATTGCTGGGTTGTTGATCGCATTGGTTGATTTTTGTGTTAAGAACACATAGTCATCAATGGTGGTGTTGTTAGCAGATGGTCTTTGAGCCAATACGTCGTATGAAGCGTAGAACAAGCTGGTTTTATTTAAAGGGAATTTAAAGAAAATACGTGGAAGGATATTCACTTTAGGCTTATAGTCTGTAAATGAATTTGCAGTTACCTCCGTTTGGTTAGGATCTACCAAGTAAGGTGCAATTTTACCATTAGAGGTTCTGTTTGCAATTAAATCTGGAGAAGACAATTGGGTACCATTTTCATCGTACCAAGTATTGTCTTTTCTGTAACCCAATATCTTTCTAGGGTTTTTAACATCATCAACATAAACTGCATAATCAGAACCGATGTTTGAAGGGTGAGCCACACGGTTGCCTTCAATTTCAGTTACCTCACCTGCTTGTTTAATTGGGTATAAAGAGTAAGCATCTTTTAACACCAATTGGTTGGCATCATAACGCTCAATACGCAAGCCCAATCTGAATTCTAGATCTTTAAAGAAGAATTGGTCTTGGAACCATGCTGCAGTATATATAGGCATGAAAGCGCCAATGCTGCGTTTTGTTTTGTCTTGTAAGAAATCGTTTACATCCGGACGGCCACGCAATTTATTGCCTAGGTGGTCGTAACCTTGGTAAGCAACAATTGCACTACCGTTGTTTAACAACTCATCTGCACTGAACATATTGATGTTGAAATCAGAAGGCTTATAAGAGTTAACATCCAAAAAGGTTGTTGCTGATATCTTTTTGCCGTAAACATCGGTAGCACCTTCGGCAATTAATTTGTTTCTGAAGTTTTTATCGAAGGTGGATTGTTTTGACGTATTAACCAAACGGTTGTAGCGGATAGTATCTTGGAATACACCGTTGGCATCATAAGACAAAATTGGATTGGATTTGTCTAACTCGGCAATATGGCTATTTGCGTATTGGTACATTAAACGCCATAAGTTTGTAGCGCCTACACTGTATCCTCTTGATACCGATTGTTCGTAAGACAAACCGAATTGTAGCTTATGGCCAGAAGATGATTTTTTAGCTGAATTCAAAGGACCTTTAACCTCTGTTTCGCCCATAGCGAATAAGGTGTATCTTTCATTTTGAGATTTGCTGTAACCTGCCAATGGCGTTCCTGGTGTGTTCCATAAAGAGTAGATGTTGTTAGGACTGTATCCGTTTAACAAACCTAAACCTTGTAGAATTTGTGCATCGTTTGTGATGTTGGCTCCAAAGTCAGAATACTTATCGTATAAAGACTGTGTGTAGTTGCCTCTAACTGTATTAATATCCGCCTGCGTAAAACGAATGGCTGTATCCCTAAAACCTGTTTGTTCCCAGAAGTTTCTTAAGAAAACTGTGTCACCGTTTTGATCTACAAATCTTCTTGATTGACCCGTTGGGTTGTTCAAATTGCCATAGTAACTGTAGAAGTTGGTTGGATAGTGTTTGAACTGTCCAATGTAACCATAGTCAAACAAATTGTCACGGTGGACTGCGTCTTGTGACTTGCCCCAAGTTGATTGGTAGTCAAAACGCAAGGTAAAGAAGGTATTGTTTAAGGTTGTTTTGGTGGCCTTCGCTAAAGAGTCAGGGCCTTTGAATGATTGTGTGTATTTGATGTAACCCAAAGCATAGGTGCTGCTTGACATTGGATTGTTCTTGTGTGCCATGATGTTGTTGCCACCATTGACACTGTTGCTGTATGCAAAGTTACCAAATGCAGTTAAAGTTGCATATTGACTGAGTCTGAAGTCGAATTTCGCTTGGGCTGAAGAATTCAATGCGTATACATTTGGTCTCACTTTTACCTTGTTGTAATCGTTTTCAGTCAGGTAGTTTGCTGAGTGCACAAATCCACCATCCGTATTGATTAACAAAGGATTCTTTTCGATATTGGCCAACACATCGTCTTTGATTACATAATAACCAACGTAAGAAGGGTTAGGCTCACGAACGTATGAGAAGTTACCGGCAATGTTCATTGCGGCAATTGGAATTTTTTTAATTTTACTTTTACCAGTCTTGTAATCTGGATTTGTCTTAAATAGAATAGGTGCGGCATAGAATCCTTCGATCAAATTGTTGTGGTAAGGATTAAACATGCTGCTGCTTCTTACTTCAATACTGGCCGCTTTTCTGGTGGATATAGATCCCCCTTTGGTGGTAATTGAAATACCCAAACCGGTAAAGTCACCATACTGAGCAGGGATACCCGCTTGCATAATATCCACTTGGCTACCAAAAGCTTGCGACAATGATGCGTTTTGAACACGAACACCATCGATATACGTTGCGTTACCATCTGTTCTAGTACCTCTGTTTGACAAACCACTTGGGCCACTGTTAACACCGCCACTCAAGGCAGCAAAACCACCCATATTTCTGATACCCGTTTTTTGAGCGTCAGATAATTTTTTGGTTGTGGTTGTTCCACCGTCAGAAACTTTGGTCTTGGTTCCACCAACTATAACATTACCCTTGTCTTGAACTTTGGTTACCAAACTGATGTTTAAGACCTGACCCTCAATCGAAATATTCATCGACTCAGATTCGTAGCCTGCATAACCTCTGCCTTCTGCAATTGGAATGGCCTTAACCGTAATTGAGTACAATCCAACGGGCAAGTTACTAAACGAGTATTCACCATTGATCTCAGACTTAACCATTCTGACAGAATCTTCGTTTTCGTCTCTCAAAATGACAGGAACGTTTGCAATCGGACGATTGTCTCTGTAAACGGTTCCACGGATAAAGCCAGTGTTGGATTGAGCGTATCCTGCAAGGAACGACCCAAATGCCAAAAAGGCTAGTAACGCGGACTTAAGTGTAAACTTTATATTCATATTTATTTTTTTACAATAACAACTTTTATTTCAATATTATAGGGTCGAAAAGTGAGGCAATTTCACTATTTTTTTTTTATAAATCAACATTCATCTAAATAATTTTTGCTTTCGTCGTATATTCTATAATTTTATTGGCCAGGACATCTGCAATCTTCTTGTAACTTTCTGTCGTCCATCCAGCAACATGGGGCGTTATAATAACCTGATTACTAGCTGTTAAATTGGCAAACAAAACCCGCTCTTTATCCGTCCAAGACGCCAAATTTTCGTTCTCCAAGACATCCGTTCCGAAGCTTTTTATTTTTCCACTAATTATACCAAGATGTACATCTTCCAAGCTGCAAATACCGCCACGGGCTGTATTCAGAATGCATACTCCAGTTTTCATTTTAGCAATCAAATCCTTGTTCACCATGGCTTTAGTCTCCTGGGTAAGTGGCACATGAAAGCTAATGATGTCAGCGGTTTGGAGCAATTCATCCAAACCAAGGGCCTTCGCATTTGGCGACTCCACAACTTTGTATTTATCGTAAGCCACAACATTGGCATCAAAACCTGAGAGTTTCTTGGCAAAAGCAGAACCGGCATTTCCAAACCCAATGATACCAATGGTTTTTGACCCAATTTCCGAACCTCTGTTGGCTTCCCGATTCCAGTGTCCATTTTTAACTTCATCAAACGATTGGCTAATTTTATGGTTCAGATTCAACAAAAGTCCTATGGCATGCTCTGCAACGGCATCTCTATTTCCTTCTGGCGCATTGAGCAGGGTGATGTGTTGCGCAGCAGCAAAAACCTCATCGATATTGTCCATCCCAGCTCCACCCCTAGCGATGCATTTCAAATTGGGCAAATCCGCCAAAAGGCTTGAGGTAAAATTAATTTTACTTCGAACTGCCACAATTTCGGCAGATTGTAAATGCTTAAAATCGGCGCTGATATTGAAGTCGGGCTTATAATTGACACTCAGACCTTGATCCAGCAGATTCTGAACAAAACAGGGATGAAAATCATCAATGACTAAAATTGATTCCGAATTAGAATTCATTGTAGGGCGGGCATTTAATAAAAGGCAAAATAACAATACTTTATTGAATAAAAAAACACACATATCCCGCCCTATAATGAACTTGATCAACACAAACACAATCGTAAAACACAGCATGAACATTTGATAACAGTTTTCTAAATTCTTTGACAAAACCCAGCTTCATTTTGCTGCAAATAATTTTCTTATATTTTACAAAAGAGTATAAATAAGCCAATTAAAATTTATGAAGCACCCAATTCATTAACACTTAAAAACCTTGGTCTTAAAAATACAGCTTTTAATGCAAATGCGCAGATCTGAATTTGATGCAAGCATTTAAAAACAATCAAAACCGCTTTGCTTTGATCATGCACTCTGAATTTGAATGTCTTCAAAATCAACTGCGCCGGTCTGCTATCAAAACGGCAAAAGACTGGATCTTTTCCACAAAAGTCCATTTTTGTAGAAACCTTACTAGTGTGGCATTTAAAAACAAGAACATTCTTTTGTTTTAGATGTAGTCCAAAACAAATTCGAAATACAAATCGAAAAGCTATGCGGGCATCGAAAACCGAAATAAGCGGGTTTATCAACAAAAAATGTAGTAAAAAATCGAACCCATACCTATTTTACTACATATATTTGTAGAATTAATCGATTCCAAAGGCAACCTTTTGAAGGAATCACCGTCATAGTTATAAATAGCTTCTGAAAATGAATTCACAAACAAACAAACAAGCGCTAAAAGCCAACTCTGTTTTTCTGCATTCTCAACGTGGAATTGAATTAGACGCCTTGTTCGGCCCGCGCAGCATGGATGCACAAACCCATGCAGGCTTAACCCTTTCTTTAGAAATCTCACTTTACGCACTGTTTGGCAGTTTTATAACGGTAATGATTTTGTTGCCAAGCCAAGTTGACAACATTCAAGCAATGTTTCCAAGCACGGTATTGACCGACCCAATTGGTTTTGTGCTTAGGATCAAAATGACGCTTTTTGTCGCCGCTTTAGTTCCCTTGTTTTGGGCCCTACACCTAAGCAGCAAGCGTTTAAAAGGCAGCCTTTTTGCAAGAAGACTAAAGGGTTAATAATAGCCTTTAGTTTTTTGTAATTCTCGAGGGTTTGAATGAACAAGCTCAATATCGGGTTTTTCCAACAAATTGATTGCCTTGCCAGCCATATTGTTTGAATAATTGTTTATTTTCCCCGACTCAATCCCCATGCCTAAAAACTTAATCGACCTGCGCAGCGACACCGTTACCCGCCCAACGCCAGCAATGTTAGAAGCCATGGTGCATGCACCTGTTGGTGACGATGTATTTGGCGAAGATCCAAGCATCAATGCACTGCAAGAATACGCTGCCAATTTATTTGGCATGGAA
Organism: Bacteroidia bacterium; assembly: GCA_044341025.1. Classification (GTDB taxonomy): domain Bacteria; phylum Bacteroidota; class Bacteroidia; order NS11-12g; family UBA955; genus JABMMZ01. Next base: position 38,994 of record JBIISM010000016.1, read on the forward strand.
GCCGCACTTTTTTGCAGCAGTGGTACCCAAACCAATCAGATTGCCATCAAAGTTCATACCCAGCCTGGCGATGAGGTAATATGCGATGCGCTTTCACACATCTATTTGTACGAAGGTGGCGGCATTGCCTCAAACAGCGGCGCTTCGGTGCGGCTTATTCAAGGGCATTACGGCCGTTTTACGGCCCAGGATGTACGCAAAAATATTAACGACGACAATGTACACTATCCAGCTTCCCGCTTGGTAAGCATCGAAAACACAGTTAATAAAGGTGGCGGCGCTTGCTGGGACTTTGAAGAACTTAAAGCCATCAAAGCCGTTTGCACAGAAAACAAATTGGCTTTTCACCTAGATGGGGCGCGTTTGTTTAACGCCCTGGTAGCAAAAAACGAAACAGCAAAACAATACGGCGGGCTGTTTGACACCATTTCAATTTGCTTGAGCAAAGGACTGGGCGCCCCAGTAGGGTCATTGTTATTAGGCAGCAAAGAACACCTATACAAAGCACGCAGAATTCGCAAAGCAATGGGTGGAGGCATGCGACAAGCCGGATTTATAGCCGCCGCTGGTTTGTACGCCTTGCAAAACAATATAGAACGCTTGGCCCAAGACCACCGCAATGCACAACAAGTTGAACAGGTATTAAACAGGGCCAATTGGATTGAAAAAGTTTACCCTGTAGAAACCAATATTGTCATTTTTCAGGTGCACCCACAATTTGCCCCCTCAACCCTAATTCAAAAATTGGAGGAGGCAGGCATAAAAGCCATCAGCATGGGCGGACAATTGCTGCGCTTCGTGTTTCACCTCGAACAAAGCCAAGAAGACCTCTCCAAACTGTGTGAAACTTTAGAAAAGATTAAGCTGTAGCAACCCATTTCCAAGCATCCGCTATTGCCCATATTTGTTTTGCTTGTTTTACAAATGTGCCTGTTGAGCTTGCGCTGCTCCGCCAACAAGCACAAGCAAAACCAAAGCGCAACAACACATGGGGCTCACGCTGCTGCTTGGGGTAGGCATTTGGTCCTGACGCACATTGATCCTAAATTTAAAAATTGACAAGATGGTTTTTTAATCAACATGCCTATTTAATGCACAAATTTCAGTTAACTTGCCCAGCGATTAAATGGAAGAAAAAAAACCGTTTTCATACCGCCTACTCAGCAATACCGCCTTCCATGTTTTGGTGGCAATTATAGCAGGTATTTACCTAGGCCATTTCTACCCAAAGACAGCGGTTAAAATGGAGATTATTGGCAAAACATTTGTCGACATCATCAAGGTTTTTATTGGTCCAATTATTTTTCTCACCATTGTTTTAGGCATTAGCCGCGTTGGCAGCATGAAAAAAGTGGGCCGCATTGGTGTTAAGTCTTTGCTCTATTTTGAAGTGGTTACCACCTTTGCTTTAATTCTTGGCGTTTTGGTGGCCTATATTTTCGAACCCGGCAACATCGACATGAGCGGCTTAAGCGCAGCCGATGCCTCAACGTTCACCAAAGGCGCCAAACCATTTTCATGGAAAGGTTTTTTCCTCTCCAACTTTACCCTTCAAGTATTGCTCTTGGCGCTGATTAGCGGCATAGCCCTTACGGTTTTAAAACAAAAAGAGAAGGCAATTCGCTTTTTGGACAAAACAGCCTTTGTTGTTTTCAAAGGCTTAAAATATGTAATGTACCTGGCGCCCATTGGCGCATTCGGAGGGATGGCCTTCGCCATAGGCAAGTTCGGACTAAGCACCCTTATACCACTGGGCAAGCTGATGCTTTGCGTCTACCTTACCATGGCCTTGTTTATTTTCTTGGTATTGGGCAGTATTATGCGCTACTACAAGCTCAGTCTGACTAAATTTTTAAAGAAAATAAAGGAAGAAATTCTCATCGTATTGGCAACCTCTTCGTCAGAAGCCGCGCTTCCATCGATTATGAAAAAAATGGAAAAAATGGGCTGCAGCAAACCAGTTGTTGGCCTTGTCATTCCAACGGGTTACTCTTTTAACTTAGATGGCACCTCCATCTATTTATCTATGTCGGTATTGTTCATTGCCCAACTGTACAAAGTTGAGCTTGGTGTGTTTGAACTCCTCAGCATTATAGGCATACTAATGATTACCTCAAAAGGGGCAGCAGGGGTTACTGGCAGCGGCTTTATTGTGCTGGCCTCTACCCTCACGGCGCTTCACCGCATACCTGTCGAAGGCCTGGCCTTCCTATTGGGCGTCGACAAATTTATGAGCGAAGCCCGCGCCATCACCAACCTCATCGGCAATGGTGTTGCTACCTTGGTTATTGCAAAAAGTGAGGGAGAAACAGAATTTGAGGGTTTGGAGAGGGATTAAAGACCTCTGCAGCGGGCTGAAGCTCAAGGCCCTAAGGTTTTAGTTTGCATTTAAAATTCGTTGTTCTAAGGTTTTACCCCATCCGACAAAAACCACTTTAATCCAGTGCTTAAAAACACAAAAGGGCAAACTTTCGCTTACCCTTTTTTTACACAAATACACAAAAGATCTTTATAGTTATTTAAAACTAAATATGTTACGAAAATAAGGACATTATTCCTTTAAGAAAAACGCAAAATCATTTTGTAACAGATTGTAACAAATTAAAGGCATTTTTCATTAATTTAAACAATTAATTTGCTTGAAAATAATATATTTTCATTTTAATCGATAACACATGTATCAATTTATGTTACAAATAGTTCTGATAGAATTAGAACGCAGAAACTGACATAAATTTGTGTTTTAAATGACCGTATTATTGATCGACAGCAGCGAAATTTATATTTCAGGAATGCAATCATTCTTAAAAAAAATAAATACCGTACAATCAATAATTACCTTAAGCCCTGAGCAGTGTTCAAAAGCAGATATTACCGTTAAAGTTGATGTGGTATTATGTGATTTTGCAAGCGTAGAAACCCCCGAGTTTAGCACATTATACAAGAACTTAAGTCTTAAAAACAACAGCATTAAATTAATCCCTACCGTTCATTCAGTAAAAGACTTAGACTTTAGTGTTTTCAACAAACACAACACCGCAGGTATTGTCTACAAATCAATACCATTCCGAAATTTTGAGTTCTTCATGCTCTCGCTCTCTGGCAAAGCCATAAGCAATAATTTCGTTGATTTATTAGACCAATTTGCCATTGAAAAAAGAATCAGTAACCGGCTAGATAAAAAATACAGGTTTCAAAACATTCTCATCAATGATGAGATGTGCAATTTTGATCTAAATAGCCTAACAAGCAACAAGCAATTAGAAGCCATTTTACCCAATTAAGCAGAGCAATTTTATGAGCATTATAGAACAAAAAGGTTCCTCATTATTTATACAAACAATATTCGTAATTATCCTTGTATCATTTTTGTTTGCTGTCATTATTCATGTTACAAAAGACGACAACAAAATCCAACAACAGAGCGAAAGACCAATTAATTTAGAGCCTTTTAATCCGAATAATACCAAATAGTTTAGCTAAGATTATACCTATAAGCATGTATCTGTAAGATACAAAAAATGAATATTCAAAAACACGATAAAGAATCGGTAAACGCTGAGAAAATTGAAAAATTATCAGGGAAAATATTGGAGTTGATTTCGAAGATTGATCAACTCAATAATGCCATTTACAATTCAGAAAGTGCTCAAATCATTTCACAGGATGCCCCGCTAGAAAATTTAAAAATACTTACGGAGGATGATTGGATTAGGTACAAAAAACTATTTAGAGAGATCCACACCAATTATTACTCTCAAATCCACATTAAATACGGCAATGTTTTATCAAAAGCTGAATTAAGAATGATGATCCTTTTAAAGACGACACAAAACCAAGCCACCATATCCAGTATGTTGGGTATTTCTAAAGAATCTGTGAGGGTTTGCATCTACAGAACAAGGGTTAAACTGAAAATTAAAACACTTAAAGAACTGTATCAGCTCATTAACAATACCAAGTAATCTTGTGGTTTACAGAATTGCAAGCTTATGCAGGTGTACAAAGTTCTTTTCAAGTAATTATTCCCATTAAAGTATCTTAAAATCAATTCTCTTCCTGATGCTTGCTTTGGCATAGTTGCGTTTTATTTATGAAAACATCTTATTGCACTGTGGCAGTTTATTCAATTCAGGTTCAAGGCAGAATAAGCCAGTATTATGTCTAGTAACAGCAAAGCCGGGGTGCAAAAATTGGCCATCAAACCCGTCGAGACAGAAACAGAAAGTGACTTCTTATTGGATTATAAACTGAATCCGGCTGAGGAGGAACACACAAAAACTTACCAAAAGATTTGGGAAAAACGCCTTGCAGATTATGAATCTTTTTTTGAAAAAAAGAAAGCAAAGAAAACAAAGCGCAAATAAAAGATTTCTGCTTAAAAATACACTTTGAACCACTGCAATTATAGGGTATTTTACTTTTGATTATGAGTTGCTTAGTTTTCAACTGCGCAGCAAATTGCGCACGATTTTTATGAAGTTTTAGGAATTTAAAGTATCCTCGTTCTATGCAAACAGTTCTGAGAAGCCAATACCTTTATGTACTCAAAGTGCCTTCAAGTCTTTGATTTTGCACATTATAAACTTTTGATTGTGCATTTATAAGCATTGCAAATTGTTGTTGATTATTGGATTTCATAATCCGAGCGTATTGATATTTGATACTGCATACAAAGGAAGCACCTTAACCTTGTCATATTCAGTAAAATTCTCTAAAGATAGCCTCACTCCATATCTCGATTTCTTTTCATCCATAAACAAGTACATACTCTGCATCGCTCCTTTTGTGCCCGCTTTCACTTCTGCAGGAACTATAAAATCTTGAATTTGAATTACGTAGTCCACTTCAGCTTTGCTATTCTTGGCTTCCCGATGCCAGTAATACAATGCTGTTTTTTCGTAAGCATCATTTGATTTAAGCAGTTCTAAACCTACAAACAACTCCGCGATATTCCCCTTATTAATGACTTCAAAATCATCTTTTAATAAAAGTGAAGCGACATCAAGCCCTAATATCCTTTGATAAATTCCAGTGTCAAAAATCAGTAACTTGGTTTTCTTCGGATTAGTCTCTGCCCCAATTGGAATGCCGTTGCTCGATGAATGGGTGACCCGATAAACCAAACCTGCCATTTCCAAGAGATCCACCACTTGCTTGATCACTGGGCTGCTCAAAGAAGTTAAGTCGTTGGAGTACTTGAACTTGGTCCCCACTTGCATTACAACACTTTCAAAAACAGATTTGATGTTTGTTGGAGGTATTTGCTTTTTGTATTTCACAAAATCTGCTTGTATGGCGATGATTAAATCATCCAAAATTCGTTGAACCTCCAATAAATCGCCCTTGGCAACATAAGTTTGAACGGCCTGAGGCATTCCCCCTATGATCAAAAATTTCTTAAAATAAATTTTTAGTTTTTCGTGAAATATAGGATTTAATGGTTTCGCGGAATTTGATTGCTGTATCATACTAGCCAGCGGCTTTTCATTTAAAGCACCCAAAAATTCAATAAAAGATAAGGGATACAAAAACAAAGACCGAACCCTTCCTACTCCAAAGGAAGATAGTTCGGATAATGCAAATTCTAATAACGAACCTGCAGCAATGACATGCAGATTTGGTTTTTTTTCATAAAAATAACGCAGCTTAGAGATTGCAGGTAAACTTGCTTGTATTTCGTCTAGAAAAATCAAGGTCCGTCCTTCGATTATCTCAGTTTGCGTGATGATCGCTAACTGCTCGATTAAATCATTAATATCTGAGGTATTGGCAAACAAATTTTGGTACTCCGATTGCTCATCAAAATTGATTTCAATGAAATAGTCAAACTGCTTAGACAAGTTCCTCACTGCTGTTGATTTCCCAACTTGCCGGGCTCCTCTGATGAGTAAAGGCTTTCTTGACGACGACTTTTGCCAGGCAAGCAATTCAACGTCTATCTTTCGTTGTATATACATTTTTAATTAGTCAATTTAGATCAATAACATGACAAAAATACAAAATACAAACCAATAAACCGCCATAATTTACAAAAAACCAAATCAATAAAGCTCTGAAATTTACAAAAAACAAAACCAATAAACCGCCATAATTTACAAAAAACAAGACCGATTAACAAGGTTGTGATTGCAAACGTAAGCGGAATTTACCCAAAAAGAGTTTACCGAAATTTTTCATTCACCCAACTTTTTAAGCTTCAACTGATACCCTTGCAGGTAGCTCCGCTTAATCCTGTCTTTTAGAAAGGATGCATCAATCAAATTTGTAACCTGTTCGGTTTTTGAGACCATCAAAGCCATTATGGCGTTTGTTTGTTTTTCTGGAATCCCAGCATAATCCGCTAGCAATCGAAATTGCTTAGCAACATTTCCTTGTCCCATTCTCGCCGGAATTAAGCCTTCATCAAAAGCTGGTTTTTTTCTGCAACCATGGTCAAAACAATAGGAAAAGGCACCTCCAAACTAAATTTTTGAATAATAGCCACATAACCAACAGTGTAGCCTGGGACAGGCTTTTGAATACCAATAATAATGGGC
>JBIISM010000017.1:0-44307 GCA_044341025.1 Bacteroidia bacterium
GAAGTTAAGCCCCGTAGCGCAGATGATACTTGTGTTAAAACTGGGAAAGTATGTCGTTGCCAAATTTATTAAAAAACCTTTACTCATTCAGTAAAGGTTTTTTTTATGCCCAATTTTTATGCTCGGTTGGTATTAATACTTACTTTATTTTTAACCGTTTGAAGTCTAGTTTTTACTTTTTGAGATAGACTCTATAGATTTAAACTAAACTTATTCCCACACTTTTTTTTAATCAATTTTTTATCTCATTTTTGCAGCATGCATTTACCAATTTCTCAACTCATTCAAGCCAATAAAGACAGAAAATTCTTCTTTAACTTTAATGAAAATCCTAAAGCATATTCTGAAGAAGAAGCTGCTAAAGGTTTATTGGCTTTTCAAACCAGTTTGAATACCAATTACGATTTACCTGCAAATCCTAATTCAGTTGCGCGTTGTGGTGAAGAGGTTTCTCCATATTTACAAACTGGCTTGGGTATTCATTACCCATTATTAGATGCTGATACTTTGGTCAGCAACGGTCTAGCGGCTTTTAAAACATGGAAGCAAACAAGTCTTGACCAAAGATTTGAAATTTTATATGCCTCCTTGGAAAATGTTAGCAAACGATTCTTCGAAATGGCCTATGCAACCATGCATACCACCGGTCAAAGTTTCTTAATGAGTTTTCAAGCTTCCGGACCACATGCATGCGACCGTTCTCTTGAAGTTATGGTGGCTGGTTACGAACAAATGTCTTATTATCCTCAAGCAATTGATTGGGTTAAAAATATGGGTAAGTTCGATTTAACCTTGCATAAAACATATAAGCCAGTTTCTAAAGGTTTAGGGTTAATTATTGGGTGTTCAACTTTCCCTACATGGAATACTGTTCCTGGTCTTTACGCCGACTTAATTACTGGAAATGCTGCAATTGTAAAACCACATCCAAAAGCAGTTTATCCAATTGCTATTTTTATTGAAGAACTTCAAAAGGTTCTTATTGAGAATGGGCTTGATCCCAATACTGTGCAATTGGCAGCGGACGAAAGCAGCAATCCCGTGACTAAAAAACTGGCGGAACATCCGAGTGTAACCCTAATCGACTACACGGGTGGTTCTGCCTTTGGTAACTACATCGAATCATTAGGTAAAACTTGTTTCACTGAAAAGGCGGGCATTAACTCTGTTATACTTGACTCTTGCAAAAACATTGATGCGGTTGCCCAAAATATCGCATTCTCAATATCGCTTTATTCTGGTCAAATGTGCACAGCACCTCAAAATATTTACATTTCAAAAACGGGTGTAGAAACACCTGAGGGTACAATTTCATTTGAAGATGCTAAAGCCAAAATTAGCAATGCCATTAAAACGCTTATGGAAAACCCAAAGGCAGCTGCGCCAACGTTGGGAGCTATTCAAAATGACTTTACAATCCGTCGCATCCAAGATAAGATAAGCCAACACCAAGCCCAAACAACCAGCATCAATGTGCAGGTTGAAAATGCGGAATTTTCAACTGCAAGAATGATGGTTCCAAGTATAATTAGCACGACAGCAGCGGATGAGAAAACCTATATGGAAGAATGTTTTGGTCCTTTGATTTTCATCATCGAAACCGATACATTCCAACAGTCACTTTCTATTGTAAAAAATAGCGCTCAGCAACACGGGGCTATTACCTGCTTGGCTTATACCATTTCGGAAGATAAAATGAAGGAGATTGAAGATGAAATGAACAGTGCTTTTACACCCGTTTCTTTCAACTTTACAGGTGCAGCATTTGTAAACCAACACGCAGCTTTTAGCGATCTTCACGTGAGTGGTGGCAACCCTGCAGGTAACGCCACATTTACCAATGCAGACTTTATAAACAAACGTTATATATGGATAGGCAATAGATATATGTTGTAACGAGTATTGTATTGAAATCTTTGTTAAATTTGTACCCATATATGAAAAAAGTATTTTTAATATTTTCTGTTGCAGCTCTATTTGCAGCCTGCAGCAATTCAGGAAATCAAGCTACTGATGCCACTGCAGTAAGTGCAGATTCAACAGGGGTAAATTACGTCGTTGATGCTGCTGCATCAACCATCAGCTGGGAAGCCTTCAAAATTGTAGGTGGACACCAAGGTACCATCGGTTTAACTGAAGGTAACTTCAACATTAAAGATGGTAATATTCTTTCAGGTGGTTTTACCATCAACATGTTAACCATGGCTAATACAGATATTCCGGTTGGTCCTGATAGCATGAACTATAAGTTGGTAGGACATTTAACCTCACCTGACTTTTTTGACGTTGCTAAGTACCCAACAGGTAAATTCGAAATAACCTCAGTTATGCCATTAACAGCAGATGCTGATGGAAACACCCACACAATCAGCGGTAACCTTACCATTAAAGATTCTGTTAAAAACATCACTTTCCCTGCGAAAGTAGCCATCAATGGTGATGAATTAACTGCAGAAGGTACTGCTACGGTTAACAGACTGCAATTTGGTATTGTTTACAATTCAGTTTCTGTTTCTCCAGCAGCTTTGTTGAAGAAAATAGGCGATAACGCAATCAAAGATGAATTGAGTATCAAAATCGCTTTGAAAGCTAAAAAAGGATAATTAAGTTTTATCATTTGAAATTCATTTTTAAATTTGAAAAAAGCCCCACCTTTCTCGGTGGGGTTTTTTGTTGTTCAATGTTTTCGGCGCTTTTGCTTTGCCTAATACTTTTTTGACTTAATTTTAGTATCATTGCAATTCAAAATTTGAATAAATAATTCGAAACCAAAAGTCAAGTTTTTGCCTCGAATATCATATTCAATAGAAAAACCATTAAAGCATGTAATCTATTTACTACAAGTACCAATGGAAACAGGGAGTAAAAAACATATTATAGCTGAACGTTATTTAGAGACTGGAGTGGCAGAAAGCCTATCTAATTTGTTTGTTTCTAATTATCCTGCATTTAAAGTACTCTCTTTATATGCAGATTTGAGCAAACGTTTAATTGCCTATAAAATTTTGCATCAGTCTGAGGGTATTAACGACCCATGGTTTGCTGCTGGATTTAAAGACATAATTACGGTCGATTTTAATCTTGAGTACAGTTTGGTGCCAATACAGTTTTCTGACAACAGTTCTAGCTTCTCTAATTCAACTGGATTTCAAATACAAGGAGATAAAATAATTTCTTCTAATCACTTTGTATATGGCATTGCCGAATACAATGCTTTGATATTGGAGTCCAGCAAAGTGTATTTGTTTAAGCTTGATAACATATTAACTGTCATGATTTTTAAAGATAAATCCTGCGTATTCTCGAATTACTTTGTTTGTCAAAACGAAACGGAAATATTGTATTTTGTCCTTAGCGCCCTTGAATCATCTGATTGCGCACAAGATGAGGCAAATGTGTTTTTAGATTACCATTTGGCAAGCAATGGGTCTGCTAAGCAGTTTTTAAGTCCGTATTTCAAATCGATTTCTAATTTAAGGATGGAAAATGATTTGTTGGATGAGGAAATCTTAGATTTGCCCGAGTTGTTGTTTATCAACCACGCCATGTCTCTATGCGTATAATTCACGGAAAGTACCAAGGATTTCAATTTCCTGCATTTCACGGCGACAATACCAGGCCAACCAGCGATCTTGTTAAAGAAAGTTTGTTTAATATACTTGATGCGCAAATTGATCTAGAAGGTATTGCTGTAATCGACCTTTTTGCAGGTACTGGTAACATCGGCTTAGAGTGCCTTTCAAGAGGCGCATCTCAGCTAATTAGCGTGGACCATATGCTGCAAAATGTAAAATATATGGATGCATTGAAGAAGAATTTAAATATCCCTGAATGGCAAATATTTAAAATGGATGCACTTGATTTTGTGGTAAAAAATAAATCTGAGGTCAATTTAATCTTTGCAGACCCTCCATATGATTATGCCCCCATACACAATCTGGTGCAAGATGTGCTGTCGGCAGATTGGTTTAAGAATAGTAATTCAATCTTTGTGCTAGAGCATGTCGATCGTTTGGTATTCAAACATAAAAATGTATTTTTGAAGAAGCAATACGGAAATACGTCATTCACTTGTTTCAATTCTGATAAAAACACACTTTAAAAAATGAAAAAAATAGCTTTGTTCCCTGGTTCGTTTGATCCCATTACCAAAGGTCATGTCGATATCATTAAAAAGTCACTTTTGATTTTTGACCAAGTCGTTATAGGGATAGGAACTAATTCATCAAAAAAGCCATTGTTTACAATTGAACAGAGAATGTCTTGGATTAACGAGGTCTTTAAAGATGAGACCCGTTTAGATATTCAAATTTACAGCGGGTTGACCATCGAATTTTGCAAGCAGATACATGCGAATTTTATTGTCAGAGGTCTTCGATCTGGTTTAGACTTTGAATACGAGCAAAGCATAGCCTTTGCAAACAAGGAAATGGAGCCCAGCATTGAAACGGTATTCTTATTGTCAAGCCCTTCTACCTCTAACATTAGCAGTACCATCGTTCGTGATATTATTATAAATAAGGGCGACTATTCAAAATTCGTTCCCCAGGGCATCGTCTTTAACAATTGATTGCTTATTAATTAATATCTAAGTATCTTTTAATAAATAATTTTGCAAAAAATGGATTCCAAACTATTAATCGAATCGCTAGAACTAAAGAAGCATCCTGAAGGTGGCTATTATAAAGAAACCTATAGAGCCGCTGACACCTTAAATAATTTGAATGGTGAGGCAAGAAATATTAGTACTGCAATATTTTATCTTTTAGAGGGTAATGACCGTTCTCACTTTCACCGCATTGCAAATGATGAGATGTGGTTTTACCATTCTGGTGTTGCTTTAGATATTCATTGTATTGTTGATGGAGAACTAAAAACAATTCGACTCGGCTTAGATGTCTCAAATGGTGAGCTTATGCAAGTTGTTATTCCAGCCTATACTTGGTTCGCCTCAAAGATAGTGGACGAAAAGTCCTACGCCCTTTTGAGTTGTGTTGTGGCGCCGGGCTTTGACTTTAAAGATTTTGAATTGGCTGAAAGAAATCTTTTAATTGAGGAATATCCAAATTTGAATTCAATTATAACCGATTTTACAAGGGCTTAAGTTTTAATTTTCCTTGTACTTTAAAACGATGCGGTCGATAAATTCAGCCTCGTATTTTTCTGCAACACTGTAGCTGTTGTATAAATTCATCAACACCCTTAATACGATATCCGCATTGGTGCATGGTTGCATAAACTCTGGTTTTTCCTCAAGTTCCATTTCTTTTAAAATGCCTTGCAATTGTTCTTGGTTAAAAACACCTCCACCATTATAGGCATTGATGTAAAATATAATATTCCCTTTGGCTTCGCTTCCAATACTTGGTTTGTCATTAAATCCTTCTAAGTTATCCGTTTCTTCGTCTTCAACATAAGCCATGATGAAATGTTTTGGAAGATTAATGCCATAAACAGGGATATTTAAACGCTGAGCCACCAGCATATAGACAATAGATAAAGAAATTGGGTTCCCTTTTTTGCTTTGGAGCACTTTGTTAATAAAGCTATTGTCGTGGTGGAGGAAATTTTCTTCGTTACCTTTAAATCCATGCAATTGAAAAAGGATATAGTTAAGGATTTTTACTTTTTCAAAAGAGGTTAGATCATAGTGAAATTCCAGCCAAGCATCGAGTCTCAGTGTTTCTATTTGTTCAATAATTTCTGCTTCTGAAACATCAGGATAGCGAAATTGGCAAATATAAACCAAGGCTTCTAGCAGGTTTTCGCCACCTTTGTTTTTCCAATTAATAATTTGATCACCAAAATGACTAATGCGTATGTCGACTATGCATTTCTCCAACCTTGATTGGGTCTCGTGCAAGTCTGTAGATTCATATAAATGGTTTTGTAAAGCCTCGGTATCGGAATAGGGGAGAGCTGCTAAGGCAGCATATGCAGCTTGCCAAACTTCTTGCTCCGAATCTTCAAGTAGAGATAATAATGCTTTTATTTTTGATGCTTCTAGCATGAATCAATCGCTTGTTTTGTTTTATTATTTTCGGCATGCAACGGAAGTAAAACAAAAAGTTTCACAGTCTATTTAATGCAGTAATCTTATTTCTTGGACTTAGCCTTAGCTTTGGACTTTGCCTTCGCTTTTGGCTTTGCTTTGCCTTCAGCAACTACTTTTGCGCCCTTTTTGCTACTAGGCTTTGCCTGGCTGCTCACAATTTCCATTACTTGGGCATAAGTCAATGTATCAACCACCGAATCTTTCGGTAATTTATAATTGTTTTTATTGTGTGCAATATAGGGTCCCCAGCGTCCTTTTAATATTTCCAATTTTTCATCTTCAGGGAATGCACGTATTAATTTTTCAGCCTCAGATTTGATCTTAGCTTCAATGATCTCAACGGCATCTTCCATATTGATTTCAAAAATATCTTTGTCTTTTGGTATTGATGCAAACATAGTTCCGTATTTGATGTAAGGACCAAATCTGCCAATTGCTGCTGTCACTTTTAGATTTTGGTACTCCCCAATTGCTCTTGGTAGTTTAAATAATTCCAAGGCTTGTTCAAGAGTCAATGTTTCCAATGATTGACCTGCGCGTAAACTTGCGAATTTTTTTTCTTCATCTTCAGAATCGCCAATTTGTACCAAGGGTCCGTAACGGCCAATTCTTCCACTTATTTGTTTGCCTGATTCAGGGTGTATGCCAATAATGCGCTCACCTTTAACTCTCTCAGCGTTGGCAAGTGTTTTGTCTACATCCTTATGGAAAGGTGTGTAAAAACCATCTATCATTTTTGTCCAACTAATCATGCCTTGTGCGATTTCGTCAAATTCTTTTTCAACATTGGCAGTAAAGCTATAATCCATGATATCACTAAAGTGTTCGTTTAAGAAATCGGTTACCAATGTGCCAATATCAGTAGGGAATAATTTGCTTTTTTCTACACCCGTATTTTCAGTTGCTGTCTTTACTTTTATTTCGCCGTCTTTTAATAAAGCCGTTTGGTAATTCCTAGGGGTTCCCTCGCGGTTGTCTTTAATTACATAGCCTCTTTTTTGAACTGTAGAAATGGTAGGTGCATAGGTCGATGGTCTGCCAATCCCCAATTCCTCAAGTTTTTTAACCAAACTTGCTTCTGTATACCTAGGTGCCGGGCGGCTAAATCGTTGCTCAGAAACCATTTGGATTAAATTCAACTGCTCACCTTCTGACAGTGGCGGCAATAAGCCAGCATCTTCGTCTTCATCTTCTTCGTCCTTGCCCTCAAGGTACACTTTCAAAAAGCCATCAAATTTGATGATTTCACCTTCGGCTCGCATAAATTGATTTGCCTTACTTACATTGATGTCTACAACTGTGCGTTCTAGTTCTGCATTGGCCATTTGGCTTGCTATTGAACGCTTCCATATCAATTCATATAAACGAACTTCTTGAGCTTCAGCACCAGCGGTATGGTTCTCAAAATAGGTCGGTCGAATGGCTTCGTGGGCTTCTTGAGCACTTGCGTTTTTTGTGGTGTAATTTCTAGGAGCACTATATTGTGGACCGTATGCTCTGTTGATTTCTGCGGCCGCACCAATAATGGCTGTCTGCGACAAATTAACTGAGTCGGTTCTCATATAGGTGATGTGTCCCGCTTCATAAAGCTTTTGAGCCAGTAACATGGTTTTTGCAACTGGGTAACCAAGTTTTCTGCTGGCTTCTTGTTGTAAGGTACTGGTTGTAAAAGGAGCAGCAGCTTTTCTTTGCGCTGGTTTTACCTCAATATTGCTGATGGTGAAATTGCTTTCAGAAGCCGCTTTTAAAAAATCAAGGGCTTCTTGTTCTGTTTTAAAACGTTGAGGAAGTTCGGCTTTAATGTGTTTATTGCTTCCGATTTTGGTGTATTCAGCCGTGATTCTATAATCGCTAACTGAATTAAATTGATTCACTTCTCTTTCACGCTCAACAATCAACCTAACGGCAACAGATTGAACTCTGCCGGCAGATAGTGATGGCTTAACTTTTTTCCATAAAACAGGAGACAATTCAAAGCCCACAAGTCTGTCAAGTATACGACGGGCCTGCTGTGCATCAACCAATGCCTTGTCAATTTTACGTGGATTTTTTATAGCATTTTCAATGGCGGGCTTTGTTATTTCATGGAAAACAATGCGTTTGGTGTTTTCTTCTTTCAGTCCAAGCACTTCAAATAGATGCCAAGATATGGCTTCTCCTTCGCGGTCCTCATCCGATGCCAGCCAAACCATTTCACTTTCTTTAGCTAGTTTTTTAAGTTCAGCTACAACTTTTACTTTATCAGGTGAAACAATGTAATTCGGTTTAAATCCGTTCGCTACATCAATGGCATTGTCGCCTTTATCTAAGTCGCGAATGTGTCCGAAGCTTGATCGCACTGTATAGTCTTTACCAAGAAATTTCTCAATGGTTTTGGCTTTTGCAGGCGACTCAACAATTACTAAGTTTTTTGTCATTATAGGTTTGGAATCAATTTGCAAATATTACCTTTTTATTGATAACTTGGTCATTTGATCTTATTTTTAAAATATATATTCCATTGCTGATCGATTGCTCTTTGTTGTAAGTTACGAGTATGTCGCCAGTTTCATTACTGCTTTCCATAATGTTTGCAACTCTTTTCCCTTCGATATTTTCAAGCCAAACTTCAGTTTCGCCCTCAAGATTGGTGTATGAAACATTGATTTCATTCTCGCTAGGGTTGGGGTAAATATTCAAATTTTGAATGTTTTTGACGCCTTCAACGTCGGTATTGAATTGGCCAATATTGATTTCATCAATATAAACTGCATTGCCAGCGCCGCTTACTACCTCAATCATAAATGAGATATTGCTGTCGTTTTCATAACTTGATAAGCTAAAAGTAACTTGCTTCCAATGCAGTGGCGATGATGGTTTGAAACTAGGGGCGTAAGTAGTTGCATTGTAGGCTATAAAACTTGCATTGCGGTACAAGAACTGATTCCAACTATAATCACATCCTTTTGATTGGTATATGCGAAAATCTTCAGATGATGTTGTGTTTTGTCTTAAATAACCAATCATCATTGATATTTTTGGGTTCTTACCAATTAATGGCCTTAGGTCAACACCTGGAGAAACCAATTGGAAGCGTTGTCCAACTGCAACTGTGCTATTAATTGGAGCAACAATGCAATTGTTGCCTCTGAAGCCAGTGGTGGTGTCACGTGTAAATTTTACTGCACCTTGATCAAGAATTCTCCAGCCTGTTCCAATATTCCAAGTCGCTTTTCCAAAATCTTGAACCATACTTGGTTTGTTAATGGCCACACGTGGTTTCACTTCAATATAATTGTCTATAGAAGTAGCGTTGCTGCCATAAGAATTGCTAACACTTAAACTTACTTTATATATTCCAGGTGTTTTATAAATAACTACAGGTGTGTCTTTGTTGGTGCTGTTAATGTTAGCACCTACAAAAGTCCATTGCTTACTTGTTACTTGTGCTTTGCAAGAATTGTCGTAATAATATACTGGATCACCTGCACAAACAATGCGTGAACTGCTAGAAAAATATGCCACTGGCGCAACATTGCCTTTGTTTACACCTGTTGCAAGTAAATTTGCCGTAGACACCAAATTGATTCTAAAGCTGTAGTTCGTTAATACCGCATGCATTCTGCTTTTTTGGTTTAAGCTAAACATGCTTTGGCAAGTACCGGAAGAATAATCCATGTAATTTTCCCATTGGTCAATTAAATTTGGCGCATCTGTAGAGCAAGAGTTGCCTGCACTTGGGCAGCCCGCATTGGTAAATGTACCAGCAACTGGAGGGGTATCGGCGCACAAGTCGCCATTGCTAGAACCCGTGCCAGCACAACCATCCTCGAAGGGGTGCAATAAGCCCAGGTAATGGCCTATTTCATGGGTTAAAGTTCTGCCTGCTCCGGTAGAAGAACCGGTTCCAATGCTTCCTACATAATCAGACCTAACAACGATGCCATCCTGTGCACTCAAACCTTGTGCAACGGCACTTGGTAAATAGGCATAGCCTAGAGTTGTGCCGCCAGAACCGCTGTTGTCTTGGATCGTACTTACTGTCCAAATGTTTAAATACTTTTTATTGTCCCATCTTGCACCTGAAATCGATTTAACATTGTCTTTTGCATCGAAATGCAAAGGGGAGTAAACACGGTTGA
The DNA here is from genome assembly GCA_044341025.1 of Bacteroidia bacterium. Taxonomy (GTDB): domain Bacteria; phylum Bacteroidota; class Bacteroidia; order NS11-12g; family UBA955; genus JABMMZ01. Next base: position 10,177 of record JBIISM010000017.1, read on the forward strand.
TCCCATCTGTGCAATTGCCATTAGGGTCTATTTGCGCCAATCTGAATTCAATCTGACAATCAGCAGTAACGCCAGTAAATGCAGAACGTATAGTGGCTCTGTTTGCGTTTTTAAAACTAAAATCTTCATTAAGAATTCTAATTTGATCTTCTATTTGTTTTTTGGAAATATTTTCTGGTCCGTTGGTATGAATAACGTGAAATACAACTGGAATGATGTACTTGGTTACACGCTTGTTATTGCCCACTTGAACAACACTTGCGTTAAACGCTTTTTCTGCAAGTTCAATGCTTGGATCTTTTGCTTTTGCAACATCGTGAAAATGGTCTGTTAAACATTGGCTGTAGACACTAAACGTACTTTGGATTAAAACAATTGCTAGGATTACTTTCTTCATTTTTCTATTGTTCGGGATATGTAATTTGATTCTTCTACTCTATAAGACTGAAAGCTAAGAAAAAGTTCTGTCATCATTCGGTCATTTTTTGTATTTAAGATTTAATAATAAGTGGTCGCAGATGACTAAGGCAGTCATTGCCTCAACAATTGGCAACGCTCTGGGTAAAACGCAAGGGTCGTGTCGGCCTTTAATTTGTAAAGGAATAATTTCTCCATTTGTATTCATGGCCATTTGTTCCTTCGCAATACTTGATACAGGTTTAAAAGCCGTGTTAAACAAAATGTCTTTGCCATTGCTAATACCTGCAGTTATGCCACCGTCATTGTTCATAGAACGATTAGGGGCGTCATTGTTTTCGCTTCCTTTATGCTTGCTGCTTTTAAAGCCTGAGCCAAATTCGATGCCTTTTACAGCATTGATGCTAAAAATGGCTTTTGCTAATTCGGCGTTGAGTTTATCGAATACTGGCTCACCTAGGCCACTCTGACAATTGCTTACTTTGCAACTGATAATGCCACCTAAGCTATCGCCTTCATCCGCGGTTTGCTTAATAAGTTCTTGAATTTCTTTCGCTGTATTTTGGTTTGGGCAACGCACGGGATTGTGTTCTGCAGCTGACCAATCCAATTCAAAAACATTTTGAACTGAAATAGCGCCAACAGATGAAACAACAGCTTGTATTGTAATTCCTGCCTTCTGCAATAAATAAGATTTAAAAATGGCGCCGGCAGCAACCCAAGCGGCAGTAATTCTAGCACTGCTGCGGCCTCCTCCTAAATAATCTCTGTGTCCGTATTTTTCATCGTATACTTGATCGGCATGCCCAGGTCTGTATACATTTTTGAGGTGCTCATAGTCTTTTGAAATTTGAGCCTCGTTGGGTATTTGAATACAAATCGGTGCGCCTGTGCTTAGGCCATCAAAAACGCCCGAAACGATGGTGAATTCATCACGCTCGTTTCTGGCGCTAGTAATATCAGATTGACCGGGTCTTCTTCTGTTAAGTTCTGATTGGATGTAGTCTAAGTCAATTGGAAAAGCGGCAGGAAAACCATCAATAACGACACCAACCATGTTTCCATGTGATTCGCCAAATGAGGTCATGTTTAAGCTATGGCCAATGCGGTTGGACATTAATAATCAGAAATCGAAGAACAAATTATTTAGCAAAGTTTACAGCTCTCTTTTCGCGGATAACAGTGATTTTAATTTGACCTGGATAGATCATTTCTTTCATTATTTTTTGAGATATCTCAAAGCTTAGGTTATCAACCTCAAGGTCGCTAGCTCTTTCACTATCTACCATAACACGAAGTTCTCTTCCGGCTTGAATCGCAAAAGCTTTATCAACGCCTTTAAAGCTCATCGCCAAAGCTTCTAAGTCTTTCAAACGTTTGATGTAGTTCTCAGTATCTTCTCTTCTTGCGCCTGGACGTGAACCGCTAATTGCGTCACATGCTTGAATAATTGGAGACAACATTGAAGTCATCTCAATCTCGTCGTGGTGGGCACCAATTGCGTTAACCACTTCAGGATGTTCGCCATATTTTTCAGCCCACTTCATACCCAACAATGCGTGTGGAGTTTCTGCATCATCCTCAGGTACTTTTCCAATATCGTGCAATAGACCAGCGCGTTTGGCTAATTTAGCGTTTAAACCTAATTCAGTTGCCATGGTTGCACAAAGATTGGCAACTTCACGGCTGTGCTTTAGTAAGTTTTGTCCATAGGATGAACGGTAACGCATTCTGCCTACAATACGGATCAATTCGGGATGCAAACCAGTAACACCTAAATCAACAACAGTGCGTTGTCCGATTTCGATAATTTCTTGCTCGATGTCCTTTTTTGTTTTCTCAACAATTTCCTCAATACGTGCTGGGTGAATACGGCCATCAGCTACCAATTTGTGCAAAGACAAACGGGCTATTTCTCTTCTAACTGGATCAAATCCAGAAAGAACGATTGCCTCAGGGGTGTCATCAACAATGATTTCAATACCAGTGGCTGCTTCTAAAGCACGAATGTTACGTCCCTCGCGGCCAATGATGCGGCCTTTGATGTCGTCATTTTCGAGGTTAAACACAGTCACAGTATTTTCAATAGCTGTTTCAGCTGCGGTTCTTTGTATGGTTTGAAGAACAATTCGTTTAGCCTCTTTAGTGGCATTTAATTTTGCTTCTTCAACAATGATTTTACTTTGGGTAATGGCATCCGTATGAGCGTCTGCTTTTACCGCTTCAATCATTTGCGCTTTAGCCTCATCAACGGTTAGGTTGGCAACCTTTTCCAACATTTTGATTTGTTGCTGACGGCTTTGTTCTACTTCGTTTTCTTTTCTTGCTAGTGCGTTTTGTTGTGAGGATAGTTGTCCTTTGGATTTTTCCAAGTCATCTTCTTTAGACTTGTAGGTTTTGATTTTGTCGTCTAAGGATTGTTCTTTTTGTTTGATGCGGTTTTCTGAAATTTGAATTTCTGAATTTCGCTTTTGAACTTCCTTGTCATGTTCTGTTTTAAGGGATAAGAAGCGTTCTTTAGATTCAAGCATTTTGCTTTGCTTAACTGCTTCTGCTTTTGATTTGGCCTCCTCTAGATACAGATTGGCTTGCGCCTGCAGCTGTTTCTTGATTATAGGCATGCCAGCGAAATAGCCGACGGCAAGTCCTAATAGCCCAATGATGATGTACAATAATATGCTCATTTATTTATAAGGGTTTAAATGAACAAGCCAGTGATAAATTAACCTTTCAACGCTAGATTATGGTTTTAGAATATCCTCAATCTCAGCAATCTGACTTTCAATTGGCGTAAAGTCAATGCTTTGTTCTTTGTATTGAGTGTTCTCGTTTGATTTGTTCAAAGCATCAACTGCAAACTCCAATGCGGCCATTGCTAGACCATCAATTTTGTCTTTAACAGAAAAATTACTGTTGAAAAATCCCATCTTTTCGTTCAGAAGCTTTGCAGCCATTCTGACATATTCTTCTTCCTTGGCTTGTATCTTCAAGGGGTATATCCTGTCACCTATATTGACCTTTATTGAGATATCTTGACTAGCCATTTGTTTGTCTTGCGTTTAAAGCGAATTTTTATTTTGCTTATTCAAATGCAATTTTAATGTTTTTTTTTGATATTATCACCATGCTTGATAAAAGAATCCCATGATCTTACCGCCCCTTGAACAGGCGCATACATGCATAATTTATAGAGAAGATGTTCTATAATATTGGGCTTGGGCCCTCGCGGATAATCTCAGGTTCTTCGCCAGTACAATCGATAATGGCAGATCCCATCAGCCCGCCTTCACCTGCATCTATCGTCCATGCTACTTGATGGCCATATTGCTTTTCAATTTCTTCAATTTGGGCTAAAAAAACATCCGTTGAATCTGGGTGGTGAACAGAAGCAGATACAAGAGGCTCTCCGCACAATTCAACCAAAGACATGGCTATTTTAGAGTTTGGAACTCGAATACCCAGCGATTTTCTATTGCTTAAAAATAGTTTCGGAACCTTGTTGTTTGCACGCAAAATGAACGTAAATGGGCCGGGAAGGTTTCTGTTCATTAATTTATAGGTGCTTTTGCTGAATTGCAAAGTATAATCACTAATGTGTTTTAAGTCAGAGCAAATAATTGATAAATTTGCCTTTTCCGGTTTTTTCCCTACCAATTTGCAAATCTTTTCAATGCCCGTTCGATTAGACAAGGTGCAGACAAAGGCATACAAGGTGTCTGTTGGGCAAATCGCTATATCACCCGCTATCAAATCGTTTGCAACCAAACGCAATTTACGTTCGTCAGGACTTTGCTCTCGGATCTCTAATGTTGACATAGGGGGTTAATTAAAACCTAAAAAGGCACTTGAAAACAGGCCCCAAAAAAGATTTTTTAAGGCCTGATTTTATATGGTTTTAGGGGTTTACAATTTTGATTTGGTCTTGTTCATGATTTTTACAATGCCAAACAAAACCATCGCTATCAATACGAAGTTGATGCCTGCCGCCAGCAGTTTGCCATAGGTAAACGGACCTGCTTTTAAATCTTCGATTTTGTCAAACCCGCCAACTAAAGCAATAATTGGCATAATCATGTCGTTGACCAATGAGTCGACAATTTTTTGGAATGCACCACCTAAAATTACCGCAACGGCTAGGTCGATAACATTTCCTTTGTTAATAAATTCTTTAAATTCTGATATGAATCCCATAGTGTGTTTTTAAAGTTTCGAAACTAACTTAAAATCAGGAATAATAAAATTTATTTCAAAGAAGTAATACATACAAAAGGGGGCTTTGGGCCCCCTTTTGTAAATAAGTAACTGCTACTTATTTAGTATCTAAAACTTCCTTCACAAGCGCTGCTGCCTCTTTTAAAAGGATAGCAGATTTAACTTGAAGGCCACTTTCGTCTATTAGTTTCTTCGCTTCAACTGCATTTGTGCCTTGTAAACGGACAATAATTGGAACATGGATATTTCCCATTTTATTGTAAGCATCTACAACACCTTGAGCAACCCTGTCGCATCTTACGATACCACCAAAGATATTAATCAAGATTGCCTTTACATTCGGGTCACTTAAAATGATTTTGAAACCAGCTTCAACTGTTTCAGCGTTGGCAGTACCTCCAACGTCCAAGAAGTTAGCAGGTTCACCACCACTTAATTTGATGATGTCCATGGTAGCCATAGCCAAACCAGCACCATTCACCATACAACCAACATTGCCGTCAAGTTTAACATAGTTAAGGTTGAATTTTTTAGCTTCAACTTCGGTTGGATCTTCTTCTTCAACATCTCTTAAAGCTTCGTAGTCTTTGTGACGGTATAAAGCGTTTTCATCTAGATCAACTTTAGCATCCACCGCGATAATTTTATCGTCAGATGTTTTTAGTACTGGGTTGATTTCGAACATTGCGCTATCCGTTTCATCGTAAGCTCTGTATAAAGCGGTTACGAATTTTTCCATTTCTTTTTCAGCTTTGCCGGTTAAACCTAGGTTGAAAGCAATTTTTCTAGCTTGAAAACCTTGGAATCCAATTTTTGGATCTACCCATTCTCTTTGTAGTTTTTCTGGAGTGTGCTCTGCAACTTCTTCAATGTCCATTCCACCTTCTGTGGTATAAATGATAACATTTTGTCCTTTTGCTCTGTCGAGTAAAACACTCATGTAATATTCTTTTGGTTCACTTTCACCCGGGTAGAAAACGTCTTGAGCAACCAATACACTATTTACTTTTTTGCCTTTAGGACCAGTTTGTATGGTAACCAATGTATTACCTAATAGATTTTTAGCAATATTGCTTACATCGTCTAAGTTTTTAGCAATAGCAACTCCACGTTGCTCACTGCCTACAATCTTACCTTTACCCCTGCCACCTGCGTGGATTTGAGCTTTAAGTACTACCCAGCTGCTGCCGGTTTGTGCCTGAATGTCTTTGGCTGCTTGCACTGCTCCTTCTGGAGTATCAGCTACGATGCCTTCTTGAATGGCTACGCCATAAGATTTTAAGATTTGTTTGGCTTGAAATTCGTGAATATTCATTTAATGACTATAATTATCTGGGTTAAAAAACGTGGGCGAAAATACGAAAAAATATTGTTTTGTTTTGAATAAAATAAAATCCAATTTCGCATGACCATGATTACAGCCAATGAAATTGTAAAATACTATGGAGAATTGCAGGTTCTCAAAGGCATAAATCTCGAGATTAAAGACAGCGAGATTGTTTCTATTGTTGGCGATTCAGGTGCTGGTAAAACCACACTTTTGCAAATTCTTGGAACCTTGGATAAGGCCAGTAAAGGCAAAATTTTGTACGATGGCGTTGATGTTGAAGCCTTAAAACCGAAAGCACTTGCGGATTTTCGCAACGCCAACATTGGTTTTATTTTTCAATTTCATCAATTGTTGCCTGAATTTACTTGTTTGGAAAATGTTTGCATGCCCGCTTTTATTGCAGGAAAAGACAAAAAAAGCAGTGAACAACGCGGCAAGGAACTACTAGATTACTTGGGTTTGTCTCACCGTTACAGCCACAAACCAAATGAACTTTCTGGTGGTGAGCAGCAGCGTTGCGCAGTTGCAAGGGCTTTAATGAACAGACCTAAAGTGGTTTTTGCTGATGAACCTAGCGGTAATTTAGACAGCCGCAATGCCAATGAATTGCATCAGTTGTTTCTGAATTTAAGAAATGACTTCGGTTACAGTTTTGTTATTGTAACACACAATGAGGACTTTGCCAATATGGCCGACCGTAAATTGGTGATGCGCGATGGCTTGATTATAGAAGGCGCTTAATACCTTCTGGATTCTTGCTCTGCTTTTAAGTTAAACTTCTCTAAGTAACCGTCTAATTCTCCTCCTTGAGGCAATAAACGGATTTCTATTTGAAACAAAACCATGGATTCTAAAAAGGCTTTTTCAAAAGCACTCAAAGACATGACGCCTTTGTATTTCATAAACCCTTGGAAGAAGCTGAGCTGAAAATCTTGAATTGGCAGCATATAGGCAGCACTTATTGCCTCAATATGCAGGTTGTTGGCATTGCCTTTAAGTACATAATATAGGTATTGGTAATTGCTGCTGTCGTTAAGTGTAAAACTTGCAGGGACTTTAACTAGGGTATCGTGTCCTTTTGTTGGGTCGTTTGGATCTGTAGACACAAAAGCCGGATAGTCATAGCTTCCTCTATTTGCTTTTTCAATTTGAGAAAAAGGTGTAATTAACGAATCTGTCTTGTACAATATAGTGCTAGTTTTTTGACCTTCATTGAACAACTGCTTGTTGAAGCGGATTAAAATGTTCGCGCTGCTTTGTGGGATGCTTTCAAAATAGACCACTTGGTTTACTGCATACATGGCAAAGTATTGTTTCATCTCTTCGTTCAAAAGTTTTTGGAATTGCAAATAATCAAAACTGATTTTTGGGGCATTTATGCTGGTTTGCACATCGATTCTGGTTTTGTATATTGAAAAAGAATAAAAAGGCTCTGTCATTGGAGAGGGGAAAGTGGTATCATAACCAATCGTTGGGTCTTCGTTGTCGGTTGAAATAAATGCGACTACTTCTTGCTCGAAAAATTTGTGACCTTCTTCAGCAGCTATATACTTTCCATCGTATGACAAGGCCTTTAACTTCTTATTTGTAATTGCCGGATAAATCAATTCGCTTATTTCAAGGTGCTGTCTGCAGGCCCATGCGCCGAGTTCGTATTGGCTGAAACGAGAAAGAATAGTCTTGGCATTAATTTGAAATGAGAAAATGATGAATAGTCCCGCGCAAATAGTTTTCAAGAAATGATTTTTCATAATTAGAGAAATAAATTGTTGTGATTAATTAAAATCAAAAATAACACTTTTTATTAAAATCTCGAATTTTTATCAAAATTATTTACCTTCGCATTAGTAATATGAAATACCAAAGTATTGATAGCCGTTTGTTTATAGAAAACCGCAAGAAATTTGTGGCTCAAATGAAGCCTAATAGTATCGCAATTTTTAGAAGCAATTATGAATTTACCCGCAATGGTGATGCCACTATGGATTTTAAACAAAATTCAGATTTCTTTTGGCTGTGTGGCATTGATCAAGAAGACAGTATTTTGGTTTTGTTCCCAGACAGTCCTGAAGAAGCTTACCGCGAATGTTTATTTTTAAAACAGACTTCTCCTACAATTGCTATTTGGGATGGTCACAAGTACACCAAAGAGGAAGCTAAAGCAAGTTCTGGAATTCAAAATATATTTTGGAACGACGTGTTTCAAACCGCAATACGTTCAAAAATTAACTATGCTGAAAATGTGTATTTAACTTTAAATGAAAACGACCGTTACAGTTATAAAGCGCCATACAGTGATTTAGATTTTGCACGCGAGATGAAGCATGATTTCCCTTTGCATACATACCACCGTGCAGCGCCAATTCTTCAAAGATTGCGCAGTGTGAAATCGGACATAGAAATGGCTTTGATTCGCCATGCAATCTCTATCTCTAAAAAAGGTTTTGAACGCATCATGGCTTTTACCAAACCAGGCGTCATGGAATATGAAGTGGAAGCAGAATTGATTCACCAATTTATAGGCAATGCGGCGACCGGTCATTCGTTTCATCCAATCGTTGCCAGTGGCCCAAGTGCTTGTGTCTTGCATTATATCGACAACAACAAAATATGCAATGATGGCGATTTGTTGTTGGTTGATTGTGGGGTTGATTACGGCAATTACGCCAGTGACATGACCCGTGTAATTCCAGTGAATGGAAAATTCAGCCCAAGACAAAAAGATGTTTACAATGCTGTGTTAAGGGTAATGCGTGCGGCTACAAAATTATTGGTTCCAGGAACACAATTGATGGAATACCATAAAATAGTAGGAAAAGAATTAATGGAAAAGGAATTGGTTGATTTAGGGCTTATTAGCATGGATGAAATTAAGAATGAAGATCCAGCTTGGCCAGCCTATAAAAAGTATTTCATGCATGGAACCAGCCACTTTTTAGGGATTGATGTGCACGATGTAGGTATGCGTTATGAGCCAATGCAAGCCAATCATTTGTTTACTTGCGAACCTGGCATTTACATTCCTGAAGAAGGGTTAGGGATACGAATTGAGAACAATATTTTGTTGAGTAACAATGGCCCAATTGATTTGATGGACGAAATTGGTATGCCAATAGAAGTTGAAGAAATCGAACAAGCAATGTCTCGTTCATAAATACCAAACATTATGCCTAGGCCTCAGAATCCAAATTTAAATTTTCACAACCTGATTGTTTTGGTTTCAAAACTCAGAAGGAAGCTTGATGCGCAGATTGAAGCAGAATTGCACTACCGGGGAAATAGTGCTTTTAAATCATCTTACTTGCCAATCTTTTTACTCTTGTACAAAGAAGGAAGTACAACCGTTCAAATAGCAGAGCATTGTGGTGTTACAAAACAAGCCAGTAGTAAACTTATTCTAGAAATGAGTGAACTTGGCTTGTTAAAAAGTCAAATCAATAAAGAAGATAGACGCTCAACAATTATACTCTTGAGTGCAAAAGGCAAGCGCTTGGCGACAGAGGCAAGGAAATGTCTGTCCAAATTAACCGAAAACTACAAATCGCTTATGGGGAAAACTAAGTACGAACAAATGGTAGAGCTATTGGAAGTGCTATGGATACTGCATGAGTAAAATGCGGAAACATAAACTACCTTTTATAAGTTGATTGCGTTTAAAATTTTTATTGTTTTTGCAGGCATTATTGTTTTATGAACCAATCTCACACACAACTGTTGGTGCTGATTTCTAAATAAATTAGTAAAGATTCATCATCAATTCAAGGTCTTTGTATTTCATGCCAAAACGCTTGGCCAATGAATCGTTAACCAGATTGCCCTTGTAAATGTATACGCCATGTCTAAAACCTTTTGCAATTTTCAACAATTCGTGAAACCCTCCATAATTTGACATGTCATTGAGCAGCGGGGTAAAGATGTTGCTTAACGCATAGCTTGCAGAACGCGAAACCCTTGCTGTAATATTAGGCACACAATAATGTATTACATCGTGCTTTTTAAAAATTGGGTTTTTGTGGTTGGTGATTTCCGAGGTTTCAAACACCCCACCTTGGTCAATACTCACATCGATGATGATGCTGTTAGGTTTCATTTGCATCACCATTTTTTCTGTCACCACCACGGGTGAGCGTCCCGATTCACCGCGCAATGCACCAATGGCAACATCGCAGGTGCGTAAAGCCTCAGCTAAAATATTGGGTTGTATGGTTGATGTAAATATCTTACCACCTAAGTGCTCTTGTAAACGTCTTAATCGGTATAACTCGTTGTCAAAAACTTTGACGTTGGCGCCAAGCCCAAGGGCTGCACGACAAGCATATTCTCCAACTGCTCCTGCACCAACAACCACTATTTGGGTTGGCGGTATACCAGTAAATCCACCGAGTAATTCGCCTTTCCCAATATTGGCATTGTTCAAATATTCCGATGCCAATAAAATTGACGCATGTCCAGCCATCTCACTCATGGCACGAATGATAGGAAATGAGCCGCTATCGTCTTGCAGAAATTCATATGCTATGGCGTTAACTCTTTTTAGTATGAGTTTGTTCAACAACACAGGATTCATTTGATCCAATTGCAAAGCAGAAACTAAGATTTGGTCAGGGCGCATCAAATCAATTTCAGCATCGGTTGGAGGTTCAATTTTTAATATGATGTCTGCTTTGAAAATTTCTTCATGGCTGTGCACTATGCGCGCACCTGCTTCGCTGAATTTATCGTCACTGAAATTTGCGGCTGTGCCGGCCTTCGATTCAATTACAATTTCGTGCCCATTTTGAACCAAAAATTCAATTGATGAAGGGGAGAGAGGGACACGGTTTTCTTGAGATGTAATTTCCTTAGGAATGCCGATAAAAAGACTGCAATTGCTTTTTTTTAATGGTGCTGCCATCTCTAATGGGTGCATGGCAAAGGCTTCTCTAGCCAATTCGTTAAATGTTACGAGTCCTTTTTTACTGTCTGACATATCAATTGTATGGTTTAATGCTCAGTTTGAACAAAATTACAAAATTCTATGTATAATTCAAAGCTTTTCAAAGAATAAAGTCGTTGGTATTCCCGTTAATCAGAATTAGCTTTGCAAAGAATTTATTTCACACCCTAAATGCCCAAGTATTTCCTACTTATCTCGCTTTTTATATGCTCAAACATGCTGCGTGCACAGGATAATTCGGTTGCCCGAATTGACAGTTTGACCCACTTGTTTTTAGAGCAAACGATGAGCAAACCCCTGGCAAATTTATCGGCAGATGAAGTGGTTAATATTTCTGAAACCAAATTCAATGAATTAGTGGCATTAATGGGAAGTAAAATTTCTTTTAAATACGATCCAAGTGTTTTGATACAAATTGGCTACATGAAGAATCCCAATAGTTCTTTTTTAAGCAAAGCTTGTAGCCGTAAAAATTTGTATTTTCGTGTTTTTGAAGAGGTGCTTGATAAAAAGGGCATGCCAGATGAAATCAAGTATCTTTCAATTGTAGAATCTTTACTTAGTACCAATGCTGTTAGTTGGTGTGGTGCGGCTGGTTTGTGGCAGTTTATGCCTGCTACGGGCAAAATGATGGACCTTGCCATAGATGCCAATGTGGATGAACGCAAAGACATTTACAAAAGCACTGAGAAGGCCTGTGATTATCTTTTAAGCATGTATAGATTGTACGATGATTGGTTGTTGGCTTTGGCTGCATACAATGGTGGACCAGGAAATGTAAACAAAGCCATTCGTTTGTCAGGCGGAAAGAGAACTTTTTGGGAAATTCGAAAACACTTGCCTAAGGAAACTCAAAACTATGTGCCGAAATTTTTGGCCACTGCTTTTCTTATGACTTTTTCGCCTCCGGCAGAAGAAAGTTCTAATATTTTACGGGCGCACGAAACCCTAGTCCCTGTTTATTTGTGTTGTGAAGTGGATATGAAATATGTATGTGCTTTGGTGAATATTAGCGAATCGGAACAGCTTGAATGGAACAGCGTTTATAAGAACGGATTTATTCCTGAAAACATAGAAAACAAAAAAGTGGTATTGCCGTACAAAAAAGCCATGCAATTGGCCGAGTGGCAAGACAGTGTTTACACCATTAGCACCAATGCCTTTAATCCAGATGCCTATATCCGTCGTGAATCAACATTGTCTTACCATGTGGTAACAAAGGGTCAAACCATACAACAAATTGCAACACGTTATGGTGTGAGTGTGTCCAATGTTAAAAAATGGAACAATTTAAAGTCAATAAAATTGAAAGCTGGGAAAAAATTGCGTATCTTTACTTCAGATGAAGTCATTATGCCGGTTGCAAGCACAGGAAGTATTGGTTTCTATTATTATATAAGCGACTATGAATCACAAACCATACAAGACATTTGCGGGCGTTTTCCTGAATTTGATTTGGAAAAGACCTGCGCGCTCAACCATATTGACACCCCTCAAACCCCAATTGGAAAAGGCAAATTGATTAAATTGTATACCACTCTTAAGTAATGTTAAAACGCACATATACCTTTTGTTTTATTGCCATAATGGTGTTGATGGTTTCATGTTCTGATTCGAATTCTAAATTGCCAATGGCTGCAGGTAAACTAGGAACAGTGGTTTTGGTTTCTGAAACACAAATTCAAAATGATTTGAAAGGTCTTTTGGATTCTAGTTTCTTAATGTCAATCGAAAATACCACTGGTGCAGAACCTTTTCTTGAACTAATTCGGAGCAATATTTTTGATTTCGAAAGCCAATATTCCAATCAAAAAACCATTTTTGTAATGGTTGATAAAGCCAGTGTTTCTAAAATGGAAGCGCTTTTAGAGCCTTTTAGCAGCGCCACCATCCAAAAATTAATTGAGAATCCTGAACCTAAAATTATGAGTGCCCGAAATGTGTTTGCGCAGTACCAGCACATCGTTTATTTATTCGGAAAAGATGCAAAGGATTTGAAACAAAAATTGCAAAAATCAAAAGACCAGATCAACAGCAGTTTAATGTCTTTTGAGTTGATTGATCAAAGTGAGAAATTGTATAAAGATACGTCTTCCAATGACCAATACTTTAAAATGATTAAAGAAGAACTTGGATTAGGGGTTAAGGTTCCATCTGCTTTTAAGCTTAAATACCACAAAAATAAAACCTATTGGTTTGAGTATGCTACAACCGAGGGAAACAGTCCTAAGTTAATTAATTTGGTGGTACACACCTACCCTTATAAAGACAAGGTTGAATTGTCTTACGAATCCATTCGTTCTGCCCGTGATACCGTTTTTAAATATTTAATAAAAGGGGAATTGCCAGGCACCTATATGGGAACCACTGAGAGCGATTATTATCCAAAAATATTTAAAGAAAATCTATTCTTGAATGGCAACTACTGCACAAAAATAAAAGGCTGGTGGACAGTGAGGGGTATAAGCCAAGCTGGACCATACGTTCGTTATGTAGTGGTGTCGCCAAATAAGAGGAATTTAATTGCTTTTGAGGGTTTTGTTTACAAAGCCGACATCAACATCAAAGAACCGGATTTGAGGTTAATAGAAGCCATCGCATTGAGTATAAAATAATGAAACGTATTGTCATATTTGCATCGGGAAGCGGCAGCAATGCCTTGAATTTAATTCAGTATTTTAATCATGGAAATGCGGCCAATGTTGTTGCGGTGTTTTCCAATAAAAAAGAAGCAGGCGTGGTCCAAAAAACAATAGACAAGCATGTTGACCTTAGGTGTTTTAACCGCCACGATTTTTACCAAAGCAATAATTTAATAGATATGGTAAGTTCATATAGACCAGATCTTATCGTATTGGCTGGATTCTTATGGTTGGTGCCTGAAAATTTTATACACGCTTTTGATGGTTTAATTGTTAATTTACATCCTTCCTTATTGCCTAAATTTGGGGGAAAAGGAATGTATGGACACCATGTGCACGAAGCGGTATTGGCCGCAGGAGAGCAAGAAACTGGCATTACAGTTCATCTTGTAAATGCGGAGTTTGATAAAGGGGAGGTCATTTACCAGGACCGTTTTCAAATCCACGACGACGACAACTTAGAATCTGTAGAAGAAAAAATTCACCTACTGGAGCATAAAGGTTTGCCCATTGCGGTGGAGCGTTTCTTAAAATTATGAGACCCGGTGTTTTGATGCTAACGCTTCTGTCTTGCGGGCAAGTTTTTGCTTGGGGTTTTTTTGGGCATCAAAAAATAAATGAGATTGCGGTTTATACTTTGCCAAAGCCGTTGTTCGGTTTTTATAAAGCCAATGTCGATTATATCCGTGTGCATGCCACCGATCCGGACAACCGCCGTTATGTGTTGGCAGAGGAAGCTTGTCGTCACTATTTGGATGGCGACCATTACGAAGCTAAAGCCCCATTTGATACCTTGCCACATTTCTATAAAGATGCCTGTGTGAAGTATACTGAAGACAGTCTTTTGGCCCATGGCATTGTTCCTTGGCATGTTCAAACAGTTTTATACCGATTAACCGAAGCCTTTAAAGTAAAAGATGTAGCAAAGATTTTAAAGTTGAGCGCTGACCTCGGCCATTATGTGGGCGATTTGCATGTGCCCTTGCATTCAACTTCCAATTACAATGGACAAAAGACCAATCAGAAAGGCATACATGCACTTTGGGAAAGCCGCTTGCCTGAATTGTATTTTGATTCTTATTACCTATTTACAGGATTAGCGGCTTACAATGATGCACCAGGAATTAATGCTTGGAAGGCATTTGAGCAAAGTTACAGTTTGGTTGACAGTGTGCTTAAAACGGAAAAACGTGTATCTCTTTTGTTCCCTGATGAACAAAAATATACATGGGAAGTGCGCGGAACAACAACGGTAAGAACTTACTCAAAGCCATTTTGCACCGCTTACCATTTGGCGCTTGGAAATATGGTAGAGAGCCGCATGCGTGCATCAATTATTCTCTTGGGGAGTTTATGGTACACTGCATGGGTAAATGCAGGTCAGCCTGATTTGGAAAATATGCCGGTAGAAGAACTGCCTAAAGTGCCTGAAACATTGCCGGAAAATGGCAGTATGATTGGGCGTGCAGAAGAGTAGTTAAAACCACTTTTTACGTTTGAAATAAACCATCATACCCAAAACCACTAAGATGCTTAAGCCCCAGAAATAGTAATAACCATTAGGGTTGTTTAAAGCGGGGAAATATTTGAAGTTCATACCAAATACACCGGTTAAAAAACTCAAAGGCATAAAGATGGTGCTGATAATGGTTAGAACTTTCATCACCATATTCATACGGTTGCTCATGGTGGTGAAATAAATATTCATCAAATCGTTGAGCAAGCTTTTGTGGTTTTCGATGGTATCATACGCTTGGTAGGTGTGGTCGTATACATCTCTGAAATATTTGATGCTTTTTTCTTCAATTAATTCGGAGTTGCCAGAATCTAGTTTGTTCAAGGCTTCACGCATAGGCAAGATGTGTTTGCTCAATACCATCAATTCTTTTTTGATGCCTTGGATTTTGAATGAGGTTTGGTTGTTGGGGTTATACATGGTTTCTTCCTCAATGTTCTCAACCAAGTCGCCAATCTTATCAATCAACACAAAGTATTGGTCGACCGCCGCATCCATAATTTTGTAAAGTAGGTAGTCGGCTTTTTTGGTTCGGATATTTCCTTTGGCCGCGTGCAAACGCCTTATAATTTCAGTGAACAACAAACTGTCTGTTTCTTGAAAGGATATCAAATAGTTCTTGCCTAAAATAATGCTGATCTGTTCCGTCTCAAAACATTTGTTGGGCTCTGAATAAAATATATTTTTAAAGGTAACAAATAGATAATGCTCGAATTCCTCAATTTTTGTTCTTTGTTGGGTATTTAAAATGTCTTCTTGCACCAAAGGGTGTATATTGAACAGATTGCAGATTTCTTCAACCTTGCTCGCTTCATGTATGCCTGTAACCGATATCCAAGTGATGCTGTCTTTTTCTGAGTATGTTTTACAGGTTTTAAAATCATCGACCACCAATTCTTCGAGTTTGTTGTCATCGTAGTCAATGATCTTGACCACCATTTTTTCTGAACGTTCTTCGCCAACGTATACCATGCTCTCAGAGGGCAGATGCGATTTGGCTGATAGCCTTTTTTTGCTTTTAGGAAGGAAATTCTTTTTTAAACGCGCCATGGTATTGCAAACTTAAGGAATAAATCTGCGCTTTGATATTTACTAGAAAAAATAATTTACTTAAAACTCGCCGCTGCTTTCAATGCGTTTTCTACATTCACTATACCAGCGGTTTTACAAAGTTTTTTGTACGTTGTTTTCTTTCTCTTCTTTCCTGGTTTTATAAACTTAGCTTCTGGTTTTACCATCGAACTTTCTATGATTTGTTTCACTTGAACTGCGGTAAGATTTGGGTAGTACGACCAAATTAAAGCGGCAATTCCTGCCACTACTGGAGAGGCCATACTGGTGCCATCGTATGCATCGTAAGCGCTGTTGCTCACTGTGCTGTAAATTTGTACACCGGGCGCAAACACATCTACGGTTTGTTTGCCATAGTTGCTAAAGTCTGCCGGTGCTTGGTCTCTGTCTGAGGCGCCAACTTCTATCCATGTTTTACAAATAGAATCTTTTTGGTATTGGGCTGAAGGGTAAAATTTTTGATCGTCGTTGTCTGAGTGCTCATTGCCTGCAGCGTGTACCATTAATACACTTTTGCTTTCTGCATAGCGTATCGCTTCTTTAACGATTTGAGCATTGTAGCTAACGCTTTTGCCAAAACTCATATTGATTATTTTAGCGCCATTGTCTACCGCATAACGGATAGCATGGGCAACATCTTTGTCGCGTTCATCACCATTCGGAACCACACGAAGACACATGATTTTAACTTTTGGTGCTATGCCATCAATGCCCAAGCGGTTGTCTCTGGTAGCCGCAATTATTCCTGCCACATGGCTGCCGTGTTTTGAATCTGGACCCATTACATTTTGGTTGCCATAGCCCAATGATTTTGCATCTTCATAATTGTCGCCAATTTGTTTTCTAGAATCGAAATCAACATTTAAATGGTAGTATAATTTGTCGAACGCTCTTTCGTAATCTTCGCGAATGCCTTTGAAAACTTCTTTAGGGGTCATGCCGTCTTTGCAGAAACTTACCACCATAGAATAACCCATTTTTGCATCCACACTTTTGGGTTCGAATTTTAAAAGATTTTGAATTGAAATATTTGAACTGTCCAATTCGCTCAATAGTGCAGCACTCATTTTGTTTAAAAACTTCAGGATGTCGTAATCTTCTTGAGCCGCAGCATAATCTTTTTGATACTGCTTCTCCATTTTCAGATACTGCTTGTATTCAGCTTTTTCAGTTTTGCTGAGTTTAGAAAGATCTTTGTCTTTGAATTTTTCTCTTGAATCGCGAAGCAAGCGGGTAGATTCAAAATTATCAAATTCAATGTCATTGGCCAAATTGCCAAGGAAGTCCCAACCATTGATGTCGTCTATATAACCATTGTGGTCATCGTCTACTGCATTGCCAGGGATTTCTTTTGTGTTAACCCAAATATTGTTTTGTAAATCGGGGTGCTTAATGTCTACACCGTCATCAATAACCGCTACAACTATTGGCTTGGCTTCAAGTGGAATGCCACTTGGACCGGTAGGTACTTGAAATTTATTGAGTCCATCAATTAGGCCAATGCCATAATTGGTGTCTTTGCTGTTGTATTGTAAATGCCAGTTTTTAGCGTGCGATTGGGCCGACAATTGTAAGCAAGCTGTGAGGGTTAACAGCAGGAAAGTTTTATTCATGAAAGGTGATAAGAATCGAGTGGAATTTATTGTATGCTAATTTGAAAAGGCAAGCGCATTTGGAATCCTTGCACAGACAATCCAGCTTGTAGTGATTTGTAATAGGTGTAAAAAATGCCTAAGTCAGACGCCATTTTTTTGTCCATCATACTAGAAGACGTGTTTTGGAAAAATTGGGTAAATGGATCTTCAATCTTAGGGTATTCAGCTATGCTGTAAGTTTTGATTTTTGCCATATAGGCTGCAATTTTTATGGCCTCGTTGATGCCACCATAAGAATCGATCAATTTATGTTTTAAAGCTTGTTTGGCTGTCCACACGTGGCCTTGAGCAACGGCTTCAACCGATGCACTGTCAAGGTTTCTGCCTTTTTCAACCACATTGGTAAAGTCTTCGTAAATACGGTTGACCATGTTTTGAAGGTACATGCGGTCAACCTCGGTAAGTGCTTGGTCAACGCGACCGAAATCAGAATACTGGCCAGTTTTAACGGTTTCAAAACTCAAGCCCATTTTGTTCACCAATAGTTCGTGCATGTTGGGGAACAAACCAAACACACCAATGGAACCTGTTATAGTATTAGGCAGAGCGATTATAGAATCGGCAAAAGCACTGATGTAATATCCACCACTTGCTGCCACATCGCTCATAGAGACTACCACTGGTTTGATGCCTTTACAAAGTGCAATTTCACGGGCAATCACATCACTGGCCATTGAACTTCCACCTGGGGAGTTAACACGTAAAACAATGGCTTTAACATTTTTGTCTTCTCTTGCTTTGGCTATGGCTTTTGCCATTGTGATAGAACCAATGGAATTTTGATTGCCTTCGCCATCTATTATTTCACCCACTGCATAAACCACGGCTATTTTATCTTTGCTGTCTTCGGCTTCTTTGTCTTGTTTTGAGTAAACGCCCGCTTTAACCATATTTAATTCATCTTTGGCTTTAACCTTGATGCGTTTTTTCATGCTGTTCAAAATGTCGTCGTTGTAGGCGATACGGTCAATCAACCCAAAACTAACGGCTTGTGCTGGTGTTTGTATGCTGAAATCGTTAAAGGCTTTGCTAATTACTGCGGTATCTAAATGTCTGCTTTCTCCTATGCTTGTAAGTAAGGTAGAATATAAATCGTTAAGGTAGTCGGTAATTTGGCTTCGGTTTTCAGGGCTTAAATCCTTGCGGGAGAAGGCTTCGATGGCCCCTTTGTATGCACCTACTTTTACGAATTGCATATCAACCCCAAGTTTTTCAAGTGCACCTTTAAAGAACATGACATTGGCGGTAAGACCGTTGAACAATACACTTCCTGATTTTTCTAAAAAGATAGAATCAGATACACTGGCTAGGTAGTAATTTTTTTCATCGTAGTATGGCGCCATGGTGTATACAAATTTGCCTGACTTTTTAAAATCGGCCAAGGCATTTCTGATTTCCAAAATACTAGCGTAGCCCGTTCCATTTACATTTGTTTTTAAGTAAATGCCTTTGATTTTAGAATCTCCTTTGGCTGTTTTAATTGCTTCAAGGATTTTATCTAGACCTAAGAATTTTATTTCGCCTTCTGGGTTGAAAATGCTCATTAAGTCTGCATCTGTTCTTTCAGGAACATCGTAATCTACACGCAACTCTAAAATTGAATTGTCTTTAACACTTACTGTTTTTTTACTGCTTGAGCTAATAAGTCCCATAACGGTAAAGAACAATAGCACCCCAAGAAATATGAAGGTGATAAAGAGACCAACAATGGTTGCAAATGTGTATTTTAAAAATTCTTTCATGTCTGATTACGCTAATGAACTTGCAAAATAAAGCTGTCTTGTAAGCTTGTTCTTTCATATTCGATAAACGTCAAAATAAGGGGATGAAAGCATGTAACCTTGAAATAAAACCAAGGTAAATTGCAGCAAAAGTTTTCACTTTGTTAAAAACAACAGTTATGAAATATCTATTTTAAATTCTGTTTTTTGCCACTTTGTCTTAAATGATGATAAATTGTGGCTACATTCTTCAAAAATCAAATGTATTTTTGCAGCGATGTTATTGAATGAACTCACTGCCATAAGTCCTGTAGACGGTCGTTACCGCTCTAAAACGGAAAGTTTAGCCAAATATTTTTCAGAATTCGGATTGATTAAATACCGTGTTCAAGTAGAAGTTGAGTATTTGATTTATTTAAATTCTATCGGTTTGAAAGGTTTTGATACCCTATTCAGCAACGAACAAGTTTCAGCTTTGCGTGGCATTTATCAAAATTTCACAGAGGCCATGGCATTGACCATTAAGGAGACTGAGAAAACCACCAACCACGATGTGAAAGCGGTTGAGTACTTCTTGAAGGCTGAGTTGGACAAATTGAATTTGAGCCACGAAAAAGAGTGGGTGCATTTCGGTTTGACCTCACAAGACATCAACAACACCGCCATTCCTTTAAGTTTAAAAGAAGCTTTGCAAGATGTTGTTTTGCCAAGTTTGCAAAACATCATTGCTGTTTTAGATAAAATGGCAACAGCTTACAATGAAGTGCCGATGTTGGCTAGAACCCATGGACAGGCTGCCAGTCCGACGAAATTAGGCAAAGAAATTATGGTCTTTGTTTCCCGTTTGAAAGTGCAATACGAGCAGTTGATGATGATCCCTTTCTCTGCGAAATTTGGCGGTGCAACAGGAAACTTCAATGCACATTACATTGCTTTCCCTGATAAGAATTGGCAAGACTTCGGAAATGGATTTGTAGAGAATGTTTTAAAATTAAACAGAAGTTATCCAACCACGCAAATAGAGCACTACGATAATTTAGCTGCGATGTTTGATGTGTTCAAACGCATAGACACCATTTTAATTGATTTGAGCCGTGACATTTGGCAGTACATATCGATGGACTATTTCAAACAGAAATTAAAAGCTGGCGAAATAGGTAGTAGTGCAATGCCACATAAAGTCAATCCAATTGACTTTGAAAATGCCGAAGGTAACTTAGGGATAGCAAATGCCATCTTTGAGCACCTGTCTGCGAAGCTGCCAATATCAAGATTGCAAAGAGACTTAACCGACTCAACGGTTTTGCGTAATATAGGTGTTCCATTTTCACATTGTTTAATTGCGTTTGCAAGTTTGGAAAAAGGCTTGGGCAAATTAATCTTAAACCAAGATGCCATAGCCCGCGACTTAGATAACAATTGGGCGGTGGTAGCTGAGGCCATACAAACCATTTTAAGAAGCATAGGCTATCCAAATCCGTATGAAGCATTGAAAGATTTAACGCGCACCAATTCACATATTGGTGAAGCTGAGATTAAAGCTTTCGTAGAGCAATTGAATGTGCCGGAAGATGTTAAGTCGCGCTTGAGACTTATCAGTCCTTCGACTTATACGGGGGCGTAATTGCTTGTTTTTTTGGTAGTTCTATGGCTGATGAACTCTGAGCGAATTAACTTTTACTTTCTCAAAACCAATTTCATCATCAAATCTATTTGATCTTAGGGCCCAAATTTAAAGATGTGTTGCTCGAATGCCACAAAACCATTTTTCTTGTGAAAGTTAATGGCACGTTTGTTTTCTTTTGATTGGCAATAAATAAAACTTGATCTTTTCTTTCATTTTGAGACTAAAAGATTCCTATTTAAAACTGCAGAATCAAATTCAGGTATTCTATGCTTTTTTGCAATTTGTAAAAAGGCAGTTCCTTCATTTTTTCTTTAACTTGTTCTTCATCCAATCCTTTGAATATTAAGACAGCACCGTTGCGGGTTTGTCTTAAAAATAAGTGTTCTAAAATGCCTTCTTCTTTCCATTTAGCTACAATTTCTTGCTCGTGTTTTAATATCTCTGGGAAGTTGCTAGGAATGTTCTCCATGTCTAGCGTTAGTATGGCTTGTACTCTGTTCATATTTTTGTTGTATGTATAATATTTCGCTATGTTTTATGTGTTTTAAACATGTTTAATTTGGATCTCAATTTTCATTCTCTCACCGGGAATTTTTCTAATTCACTTTCTAATTCTGTGATGATT
Organism: Bacteroidia bacterium; assembly: GCA_044341025.1. GTDB lineage: Bacteria > Bacteroidota > Bacteroidia > NS11-12g > UBA955 > JABMMZ01. The sequence goes on from JBIISM010000017.1 coordinate 31,929, forward strand.
CGCTTAAGTTCAGCTTCATCCGCATTGAATATGAAGCAAGATTCTGCATTGTTTTTTGCAAAAGGTGGCCTACTTTCAGCGTCTAGTTTTATTTGAAATTTCTTTACTTTTTCAGCGTATTCATTTAGAAGGGCGAGAGAAATATTGGGTTCAAGGTTTGAAATTTCAGTGAATTTAGGCTTTTCATTGTTGGCTATTGTTTTAAACCACTCAATTAATGCTTTGACATCCCAGGTTAAGAGGGATGGGTCTATTGTTTCCCATTTCCAATCTGCATTTTCAACTTTTAGGCAAATATCTAACCAATTTGCGTCATAATCTTTGTTAAGCGTGTCGGGGAATTCATAGTTGTGAATTTTTAGTTCAACTGTTTGATTGTTTTCGCAATTAAGAATCATAATTGTATTTGGATTGTTTTTTACTCTAAAAATGAATCAATATATTTTTTTAGCTGCTAACACAATTATTTTAAATTTGAATCATTCTGAATTGCACTAATATTTTAGTTCATTTTCATTATTCAAATATATTGTTTTAATGCAAAATGACAAATGAAGAAATCATGGAGACTTGCTTCGTTCTATTTTTCTATTAATAATGCAATAAACGCTTATTCCATTAATGTCTTAGCGCATCCTCCTCGTGTAATATTGCCTTCTTGTAACACCACATCGCTGTGAAGAAATTCCGCTGCGGCCCTCGATTCTTTTACCTTTACCGCGCTGCGCGTCATCATTTCTTTTTCAAACTCAGTGAGTATCTGTGCTCTTAATCCAAGCGCGCGCCATTTATTTGATGATTTGCAATCGATGTAAATGCTTCTTGCCAATGCCAGAGCATCTAACAAGGCTTGATTGGCCCCTTGTCCTTTAAACGGACTCATAGGGTGGGCGGCATCGCCGATTAAAGTGATAGGACCAGCGCTTTTCATCCATTCGGCTTGCAACAATTCCCTGTCGTAAACCGGATAACCCGAAATATTGGTTTCTGCTGTTGCAGCTAGGATACTAGGGATGGGCTCATGCCATTGTATTCGTCTACAGGCTTCTTCTTTTAAAGCATAAGCACCTTTAGCGCTTAATACTTTGGCCTCGTCTTCTTTCATTGGAAAACTTAATTGCCACATCACTGAATCGGCATCATAAGGCATCATATATATGCGCTCGTGTCCATTGGCTGTTTGAAACACCGTGGCAGAATCGAGCAGATTGCTTTGGATGTCATGCAAGGCGCTTAGTTTACAAATGCCTAAAATAACGATACAACCCAGGTAAAGCAGTGGGGTAGTTTGATCTCCAATAATCAGGTTGCGCACGGCACTTCTTATTCCATCGGCACCCACCACCAAATCAGTGTTTATTTTTTTTGAGTTGCCGTTTACCATAAAACTCAATTCCACTTTGTTTTGCTCAGTGGTTTTTATTTCGCTCAGTTGATGCCCCCATTCTACTTTGGCATGCCCACCGAGTTGATTAAGCAAAGCCAAACGCAATTCCTGGCGGGCAATGTGTATATTGTGTATGTTGTTTTTTCGAGGTGCGGCATTGGGTTCGTTTTCCATCCACTTGCGCATGCCCCATTCGCCAAGCACTTTGCCTTCTGGATTGTGCACCACATGTTTGGTAGAAACCACACCTTTGTTTAAGGTCAAAATTCCCAATCCGGCCATCGCTTTACTGGCTTGTTGTAGGGTTAAGCCATAGCCTTGCGAGCGTGCGTCAAAACTATGGTCGCGTTCATATAAAGTAAACGGAATGCCCCTGTGCAAACAAGCTACAGCAAGTGCAACCCCCGCAATCCCAGCGCCAATGATGGCCACATGTGGATAAAGCGCTGTATCGAGAGTAGGAGGGGCAAGAGCCGGAATAAGTCCTTTGCCTTCACAGATTGTACAATTTTCTAAATGGAATTTAGGAGGAGGCGCTTCAGTTTCTTCACCTGAATTAAGCAAAGGATGGTAAGGTTTTTTTGCGTTCTTTTTAATCAAGCGGTTTTTTTTACCGAGTCCTTGACACGCATCACAAACGTTCCAATCTGGGGTCTTAAGGTTCTCCATTGTTATGGTCTGCTTATTTGTAGGGCCTAATATTTTGTAAAAATCGGCTTCATTAAAGCTTTCTGAACTACCAGATTCTCCAACTTTCAATTCTTTTGCTTTTATTGTTTTTGATTTAATGCCGCCTATTTTATAAACTGCCGTTATGCGTTCGGATTTCTTTTATGGACGTCATATTACCATGTTTTTAAGCTGTGTCTTTAAAAGTTCTTTTCGTTTCTGGATGAAGTTTTTGAAGTCAACTATATCAAGACTTTCGTTGGGAATTAGTTGATTTATTTTGTCAATGTTGTTTGTCGCAACCCAATCTTTTAGGGGTGATGCAAGTTTAGATTGATTTAATGTTCCATTAAGCAATTGAAGATTTCCAATTCCATTCCAGTTTGTCGGGTCTTTGTAAAAGTTGAAATCATCATCAGTTTGGAAGTCTGTTCTATTAATTCCATTAAAGTAACTTGCAGGATGTAAATGGTCTTTGTGGTATTCTTGATTACCAAAGTTTAGATGAGAGTATATTAAAGATAGAATTGCAAAACAGTCTGGCGCATCTTTTTGCGTTGTAAGTAAACCTTCGATTAGTTCATCGTCAAATGAAAGATTTTTGGCTGGATTGGCTTTAAATTCATCTTTGATTCTATCTAAGGGAAAAGAAGGTTGTTTTGAAGTGTCCGCTAACTCTGCTTTAATTGCTTTTCTTAAACCACCTAAAACCGTGTCAGATTGGCTGCCAAATACACCTTTAAGTAATGATGCACAAAGCCATTTTCTAATTAGTTGTTTGTCATCCTTATATTTGATTGGACTATTAATGTCGTTTTCAATTCCTCGATGATAGATGTAATAGATGATTGGAATGACCGCATTCTTTGCTCTTAAATTTTGATTGTTAAAACCAAGATTTGCAAGTAAAGTGAATGCTTCTGTTATACTCTTATTAATTCTGTCCCAGTTTTTTTCAAAAATGATAACATTGCTTTGGTCAAAGTTTTTTACTTGAAACTTGATGTTATCATTAAATAGCACGAGGCAAGTTTTTAAAACAAAATCTTTGTTGATTAGAAAACCAGGATTCCCAATTTCAAAAACTTTATTTACAACATTTGGTATTTCTTTCCTTGCATCTGATTTCCAATGTGCAGTGGTTATTGACATTAATAAATCAGAAAAACTTAATGGTTCACCGCCGCTATTGGTTCTAATGAAAATATCTAATACCGTGTCAATTTCCTGTGTTTTTTCAAGATAATAATTTATCAAAGGTTCTTTGAAAATGACCTCAAATAATTTTCTGATTGTTTTTTTTGTAAAATCTTTGTGAAGCCAACCTTTACTGTCTATGTAATTATCAATATCGCCTTGCGTCTTAAAGTTTAGAATGTCATTGATTTTATACCAAATTGAATTCGGGTCTTCGGATTTTCTTTCAAATTCTTGCTTTGTTAGAAATTGAAAATCATAAATCATTTGCCTTTCGTTATCCTCTGGCAGTGCCTGCGACAAATTCAAGTAAAGATGTCGAGTTGGTAAATTCTCTTCGTTGTTAAACCACCATTTTCTTGGCAATTTATAAGCATACGAACCTTTTAGCCCAATGTATAAACTTGTTAGTCTTTGTTGACCGTCAATTACAGCTAAAAAATCTTTGTAGCCTTTGGTGTCAATATCTGGATTGTCTTCTTTGAAAAACTGTCGGTATTCGGTTAGGAACTGATAAAACTTAAATTGATTCTTTACGTTGTCTTCTTTGACCTCCCAAAACATAAATGAGTTTATGGGGTATCCTCTCATTAAACTGTCAAACAGAATTTCAATTTGGTCGCTACTCCAAACAAACTTTCTTTGAATTGCAGGTAATAAATAGGTTCTGTCAACAATTTTATCAATTGCTTCTTTTATTGTTATTGGGTTTACAAATCCACTTGACATATTTTTTGAGATTTAAATAAATTATGGCCGAAGCTCCACATTCATTTAGATTGTTTTTTACTTACTATACCTTACTTTCTTTCCTCTTGTATCTAGATGTATCATGTGTTTTGTGAAGTATCCAGCACCTTTTATGAAATAATCACCAAATCCACCAATCAATTCAGGATGCTCTCTTTCAACTTTGTTATTTGAATTTTCAAGAATAGCGATATCCACATCGTTAAATCTGCCGTCTCCATTTATGTCAAAAATATAAATATCTATAGCTATCCCTTTTAAATGGTTTGACTTTTTCGCGCTTTTACTTAATTTAGAATTTAAAATTTCGTATCTTTTTTGAGAAATAATAATCCAATTTGCTTCATAATTTTTATCAGCTAAATCTTTTTCAATAAGTTTAAGTTTATAAACTATTTTTTGGTCTGCACCCAGCAATCCCCCGGCAGTCATTAAACCATAACTTAATGCAGATAAAGTTATGAAAAACAGAAAAATATTGACCAATGGGAATTTCTTTTCTTTGTTTTTTCTGACTAAATGAATTGAAAAAGTTAGAATAGAAGCAAATAAAATAGCGCCTATAATACCAGCAAATACGAAAGCGCAAATAATTGACATTAATGTTCCAATGCTTATTATTGTTATTCTCATTTTTTTAGATATTTCAAATAGTCTAGTTAAGATAAGTGTTTTTCTCTACAATAATATCTTGTAAAGCTGATTTTTCAAAGATAGTAGGATTTTTTTTATACTTCCTATTATTCTAATTTTTAAGTTGTTAAAGGAACTCTTTTTGTTGCTTCACACTCAATACCTTAAATACCCTACGTCAGTTCTTCGCGCCGCCTTATTTGGTCCTGTTGCGCCCGGAGGTCGGGGGGGCGATCTGTGGCAAGGCAATATTGCTTAAACGCTGTTATGGGCTGGTTTTTTGTCTTGCGTTGTTGTCATTAGTTTGATTTTACCGTCATCAAAAGTTCGCTGTCAAATATAGATGCTGGTGAAATTACAATTTCTTCTGAAGGAATATTGTCGCCATAACGTTCTTTCATTATTTTCTTAACCGCCTCATTTGTTAGGTCGAAGTCGCTAAGTTTTTCAAGTTTGCCAATTTCAATTCCTGTCGCACGTTGGTATATTTTCCAAATAAGTTCAGAGCAATAAATTTTGTTGTCTGACCACTCAAAAGTCAAGTCGTAATTTTTGCCTTTGAACTGGTCGCCTATTTGTCTCATTTTTGTTAATGTCGTTGGAGTTAAAACTTGGTCCGCGTTTTTAAGTCGTTTGATCACATATTTTCCATCTTGTCCCCGAGCAATCCATTTGTCTAGTGGTGTTCGCTTTACAGGTTGAACAGCTTCGAAAACATAAAAGTTATTGCCGTCTTTGTAGATAAGTCCACAATGTGAATATTTTGATTTAGTCGCAAGTTGAATGGCTTTGCTTTGTGGTGAAAGTGAAGTCTGGAAAATAAGGTCACCATTTTTTATTTCGTCTTGGTCTGCAAGTTTTTTTACTTCTGTTCTTGCATTTTCAAGTCTGTGTTTTGGGTCATAAAATTTACGTTTTGCGTAGAGTCCACCGAAAATTGTCAGCACTAAAAGTACGAGTATGAATATTATTTTTTTCATTGTCTATTTGTCGTTGTATTGTCGTCTGCTAGGCTTGGTTGCAGGCAGCGTTTTATAGATTTGCGAAGGGCGGGGCTTTCACCACACCGAGAAGCAGCACCTAAGGTAAATATTGATGCGGATAACCAAACTTCAATTAACCTCAACCTCAAAGTGCTCACCAATGACTTAAAAAACAAAAACATTATTGGTAAATGTGTCTGCGGCGCATTGAACCGCAGGCACATTTACCAAAACCCTGTTATGGGCTGGTTTTTTGTTGGTATAAGTTTGTCTTATGCTTCAGTTTTCGGGTCAGCATTCAGTTCAGCTTTCGGGTCAGCGCCATATTCATTGTCGCCTTTAACACCATCTGTACAAGCTAAAATAAAATTGTAAATTGGTATTAATAAAAACCATCCGCTTTTCCCAACATCGTGCATTCTTCTAACACCAACTGCAATCGAAGGGATTAAGATTGCTAATGTGTAAATGTTGGCTAATTGCGGAACTTGCATAAGCCCACAAACAAAACCAAAACCGATAGAAATGATAATGTTAAACAAGGCAAAATACCAATACTCACTTCTTCTTGCACGACCGCTAAATGTTGCGTAGTTCTGTAAAACTTTTAAATAATAATTCATTTTTTTTATTTGATTTTTTGTCCTACTCATATGGCTTTTCGGATTACGCCCATTTTTAAGTGTTTTTTCACTACAATTCAATGTTATAACAAAATTATTTTAATTTATTTTTTAAATTTGTATAAATAAATAAGTCATTGTAAATCAGGCTAATAAATTTTTGTAAATATTCGCTTGTCTCATTTTTTATAAAAATACAATCTTTTTCAAACATTTTATGTGTTAAGACGAGTCATAATTCGATGGTTTTTTTGTCTGTATTATTCAGGTGTGTCGTTTTTAAACTTGCCGATAACGTCTCAGCGCGATCTGAAGTTGCCGATTTAACTTCGTTGGTTTTTAATTCGAAGACACACCGAGAAGCAGCAACGAAGGTAAAACTTGATTTGAAAAACCAATATTCCATTAAGCTCACCCCCAAAGGGCTCAGCACGACCATAATTCGTCTTTTTGTTTTGTTGTCCAATTACCACTAAAATTTCTTTTGCGAACAAAACTAAAAAAGGTAATTTTGTTTGGTTAATTTATGGCTAAAAAGAATGCATTTGAAAAGATATAACTGGATTAATGTTCTTAAATCATTAGCCATAGTTCTGATGGTTTTCTCTAATTCTGCGGCTTATTTTTTTTCTTCAGAGGTTAATGTTTTTTTTAGAATTATTTCATCTCTAGCGGCACCTTTATTCATTTTTCTTGCAGGGGCCAATCTCATCTTTTCGAACGAAGCCCACTTTAAGAAGTTTTTGACTCGAGGCGCCTATCTTTTTGTTACGGCCGCATGCATTGATGTCCTGATATGGGGAATTGTTCCGTTTGCAACTTTCGATGTATTGTATCTGATTGCCTTCGGAATAATTATTTGTGGAATTTTAAGATTTGGTCAATTGTCGGATCTTGCATTTGGAACAACATTTATCTTAATTTCATTTTTATTGCAATCGAATTACAGATTTGAACTTGAAGAGTTTCGTTTGTTTGAAAAAGATTTATTCTCTTCCATTTCCATTAGTTCAAATTTTAAGCGCGCATTTATCGATGGTTGGTTTCCAATATTACCTTGGATTGGATTTATGTTTTTGGGCCGATGGGCCATGTCAATCGTGAATGTTTTTGATAAGAAAGTTAGGTTATTTGCCTTCCTTTTTTTTGTTTCGACTTTCTGCCTACTAACTCAATCCTCTTTGAATCCAATGAGGAACAATTACATCGAAATTTTTTACCCAGTTAATGGATTATTTGTATTGATGTCTTTGGCCTTTCTAGTTTCAGCTATTTCTGTGACCTCTTATTTAAGTGAAAGAACCTTTTTCAAACGTGAGTCAAAACATATATTGGGAAAAAAGAGTTTGGCGGTGTATATACTACACTGTTTTTTTATCGCTACTTTGGCAGATGTTTTTCCAATAAGGGAAGAAATAGGTTTTTTCCTTTTTTGTATCCTACAATTTGCCACCTTCTATGCATTTATTTGGTTCATTGAATTAATTTACGTGAAACGACTTATTTCAAATTTTCCGAGCCCTATAAAAATAATTTTTGGGTTAAACAATTAAAGCGTAAAAAGGTATAATAGTAACCCAAAGGTCAGAGGAAACAGATACCTTGAATGGATTTCAATTTTATTCGAAATGTTTTGCCAATATTCGCCTTTCCTTGAAAGATTGAAAGTTAAGATGGTTTGAGCCATTGCATAAAAAATGTAGGCGTAGACTAAATAAAAGATTTTATCAATCGTTGTTAAATAAGACACTTTGGGCAAAGAATCATTCAAAGTCCAATGAAATGCAATTGCGGCAAGCAATGCAGTAACTGTTAAGCCAGAAGCTGTTCCAATTTCATGGTCGGGAATATAAAACACCAAATAAGCTAAAATAAGAACAACTATGAGGGGTAAGGCAATTTTCTGCATTATGCCCGTAGGGTCTCTATCAACCCCGATATGAAACTCTAGTCTAGAATATTTCTCATTGCCCTCTACTTGAGGATCACCAAAATTAGTGGTGTAAATATAACTAGATTCCACAGCCCGTAATGATTTGATGGAATACTGATCGCCATTCAGTATTTCAATATTATCATCCTTAAGATTGTTAATGTTGGTAGTGGAATTATCCGGAATGTAAACCAAAGATTTGCTGTTGACTACTGTATTTTCAATGGAGATATTCAGATTCTGTATGTCGAATGGAAATTTATGGTAATCTGCTTTATAGGGTATGGTTGCCTTACATCGTCCAGAAACATAATAATAGCCATTCGAGCTGTTTGCAGCATCTTCATCAAATTCCACTTCTGCATCTGCATTTATGAACTCAAATTCTTTAACATAAGAATAATCGATATTCGGTTGGATAGAATCTACGCGCAACCACCAATAGAAAAATGTTTCAAAGGTCTCTTCTGCTTGATTGATTCTTAATGTTTTGGCGTAAATGCCAAAATGGCATTTCAAGGGCTCTTGAGCGGTGCATTTTGATTCGCAAAAAAGAAAATTAACTAAGAAAACAAAAACATAACGAAACGGAATGTTATTAATTAGGGAATTGTTTATTATCATATTAAAAAGGTTTAAAATAAAGTAAAACAAAAATTATCAACGTCTGTAATTTCGGAGACACACCGCGAAGCTGAACCGATGGTAAAACTTTCTTGCCACCAATGGTCTTGATACGAAGCACAATCCCGATAGCTATCGGGATCATTTAAGCACTGAACCGCCAATTTCTTAGACCAGATGTTAGCGGTTCGTTGGTCATTTACAAAATTACTTTTTATAAATAAGTCCATTTGGCTTTATAATTATTGGGGATTCAGGGATATCGGATTGGGTGAGGTTTATTACTTCTTTCAAAGCCATTTGGTCATCATCGATAATAGGACCACCCTCTCCAATTTGTTTGATAGAATATATGTTGCCAGATAGAAATTCCCCTTTTTTATTTACAAATAGTTTAATTATTGGCGCAATTCCACATAGTCCTTTAAGATTAAATCGTCCATAGGTTGCAAAATTACCCATACTATATGCAATAAACCGTCCTTTATAAATATCTATTGCTCGTGTTACATGCGGACCATGCCCAAATACGACATCAGCACCAGCATCTATAACTGCTCTAGCAAATTCATATGGATTACCGCGATTTTCTCCAAGAAAGATTTCATCAAAACGAGTTATATGACTCCGTGTAGAACCTTCGGCTCCTCCGTGGAAAGAAACAATTACAATATCGCAAATAGAATCAAGATGTCTAACGATAGTTGTTGCATTTTTGGTGTCATTTATATTAATGGTACCATTGTTGGGCGCAAAAGCACAAAAGCCATATTTTATTCCATTTTTTTCAAAAGTAGTGAATGGATATTCTGTTAAACCTGCAAACTTGATTTCAGCCTCTACCAATAATTTTACAGTATTTTTTCTTCCCCCTTCGCCAAAATCGCCTACATGATTATTGGCTATACTTAGAATATCAAATCCAGCCTCTTTAAAATAATTTACATAATGATTAGGCATTCTAAATGCATAGCACACATCAGGATTTGAACAGGTTTTAACAGATCCTCCTTCTGATAAAATAACACCTTCAAGATTTCCAAAAGCGATATCGGCTTTGTCTAGAATGTGTTTTACAGGTGTTAAAATATTTTTCCCATCATCCGGGGGTAAATAACTTTTAGATGGGAAATTTGTACCTAACATCATATCACCAACACCAATTATCGATATAGAGTCATCCTTATTTGAAAAATTTCGAATGGGCATGCTTGCAACTTTCGCAGTATCTAATGTGTCAAACAATTTGGTTTCAAAAATAAAAGGCAATCTACCTGCCTTAATAAAACGCTGCTTGTAGTAGTCTGTTTTTTGATATTCGTCAATAACAATTCCTCTATGACAACTATGCATCATTTTAATGCTTTCGTTTGATGCCTCTATCACTAAGGAAACATGACCAATGGAATTGCTTTTTATATTTCTACCTTTAAAAAACAGAAGGTCACCTTTTTTTATTTCATTTTGATCAATATTTTCTACAATTGATCCAAGAGAAATTGAAGAGTGGGGTATTTGATATCCAAATTCTGCAAAAATAAATGCAATATATCCCGAACAATCCATTTCAAATGAAGATGATCCTTGAAATCTATATGGTTTATTAAGAAAGGTTTTTCCGAAATCGATAATACTATCTATTTTTGAGGTTTTTGCTATAGAATAGTTCCCTGATATTTTGATAGGATTCAGGTCACCTACAGTACTTGAATTTTTCGATTGAGCGATTACAGGTTGATAAATAGACTGTACTCCTAATCCGCAAACACAAAAAATTATTAGTATTGTTTTTTTCATCTTCTTTTGCCTAGTCGCCACTTTTGTTGATAATGCCCCGTTTATTTGAGTGGATTCTGGACTCCACTTTTAAAGTTCAATAATACAATTTTTTTGTCACATTGGGTGGTCAGCTTTTTGGCTTTCGCAGACCGTCTTTGTTTTAAACTTACCCATGACGTTTTTGGGCTTGGCGATGGTGGGGTTTAGAAAGTACTAAAGTTCACATTTAGTGCTAAAGCTAATAGAAAGTACAAATGTTCATCCTAGCACTAAAGCCCCACTTTTGTCAAACCCATGTTGTGCGTTCGGCTTATTAGAAAGTGTATCTGATTGGATTTTGGTTTCCGTGTTTTATATAATTCTCAAGTGAATTGTTTTTGTATTTATCTACAATTTCTTTGTTTGATATAAAATATTTGAGAAGTTCTTGGGTCTTTTAGCACATAAACATAATGTTCAATTTTTTCGCATACAGCTTGAGAAAATTCTCTATTCATAAGATTATATTATTGCAGTGATAATTGCAACAAATTCTTCTTGGTCTAACCAACCATCAACATTCGCAACGATTTTACTTGAGTTTGTACTGTCGCCTTGATAAAAATTATCGTCTTTAATTGTAAGTTGAATTTTACTTGAATTGGTGCTATCTCCTTGATAAACTTTTTCTTTTGTAAACTTATGTACGATTTTACTTGAGTTTGTACTGTCTCCTAGATAAACGTTTCCATCTTTTACGGTAAACAATATTTTTGAAGAGTTTGTACTATCTCCTTGATATATGTGTCCATTTGTACAAGTAAAAATTATTTTACTTGAATTTGTGCTGTCTCCTTGGTAAATTTTTCCATCTTTAACAGTGTAAAGAATTTTTGAAGAGTTTGAGCTGTCCCCTTGATAAATTTTTGTGGCCATTTATTTTTATTTTTTTAAGTTACTTGTTTAGAGGTTCGTCTGTAAGCTGACGCACAAAGTTTTGCAGCTACAAGAAGTTGGCGATTTTCACCACAAATGTTGATGCGGAGAACCAAACTTTGATTAACAACAAATGTGTCTGCGGAGCACTGAGTCGCCAATTTTTTGTAGGTGCTGTTATGGGCTGGTTTTCTTGTCTGTCAAACAAAAGCAAATCAAGTAATCGAACGGTCTAATATTAAGGTCCGTCCGATTGAAAAGCCCACAAAGTCAGAAGTGTTATTTGGCTTTGTCGTATAAATATTTTGTTATGCTAGGTACAAACAGAATTGCAAAAAGTCCAAGTCCCAAAACTAATAGTATAGAAGCTCCTGGCCAATGCATGATTTTAAATAAAATACCAAGTCCCGTTAAAGAAATCGATAATGCTCCCGAAATAAATGCTAATTGTTTCATTTTGATTTAATTTAATTTTGTCCTACTCGTGTGGCTTTTCGGTATCGCCCCGTTTTTAAAATGGTTTCTGGTCTCCACTTTTTTGTTTGTCAATTTTACAAAATATTTTTAAGAACTATCAAAGTTGTCCTTTGGTGGTTCTCGTGTCTGTCTGTCTGCTGTGTAGTTGTCGTTTCATAAACTTGCCCATAACGTTTTCGGGCTTGGCGAAGGTGGCGATTTTCACCACAAATGTTGATGCGGAGAACCAAACTTTGATTAACCACAAATGTGTCTGCGGAGCACTGAACCGCCACTTGTGCCAAACCCGTGTTAGCGGTTCGTTGTATTTTTCTTCATTACAATATTCCAAATTAAAATCGCTGAAAGTCCAGTTAATATAGCAAATAATTTCTCGAAGGTCGTTTTCGCAAAAATGTTTCCAATTGTA
>JBIISM010000007.1:0-121454 GCA_044341025.1 Bacteroidia bacterium
GCTACTGGGATCACTTCCTTCATCCCGTAGCGTGAACGCAGTGAAACGGAGTTCTCTGCTACTGGGATCACTTCCTTCATCCCGTAGCGTGAACGCAGTGAAACGGAGTTCTCTGCTACTGGGATCACTTCCTTCATCCCGTAGCGTGAACGCAGTGAAACGGAGTTCTCTGCTACTGGGATCACTTCCTTCATCCCGTAGCGTGAACGCAGTGAAACGGAGTTCTCTGCTACTGGGATCAATCTTCCTCACCCTCGGGATCAATCTCTATAAGACTTGTCCCCAATTCGGATTTGGCATTGATGCGCTTTTCTAAAGACAATAAGATGCTAGGCAATAGAATTAAATTCATAAACATGCCAAATATTAAAGCCAATGAAGTTAATACGCCCAAGGCTACAGTGCCACCGAAATTAGAAGCGGCAAATATAATAAACCCACCAAACAAGGCAACTGCGGTGTAAATGATACTCGGACCAGCATCGTTAACACTCTCGGTTATCGCTATGCGCATGTCCCAATTGTGTTTCTTCAATGAATTTCTGTATTTCGCTAGGTAGTGTATGGTAAAGTCAACAACAATTCCATAAGCAATGCTAAAAATAATAATGGTTGATGGCTTTAATCGGATGCCAAAAAATCCCATAATTCCAAAAGTCATAATCAAAGGAATAAGGTTTGGAATAAGAGAGATAAGCACCATTCTCCAACTAAAGAACAAGAATGCCATCATTATTGAAATAATTAACAATGCGGCAATCATACTTTGGATAAGATTCTCAATGAGGTAGTCATTGCCCTTTAAAAATATAGCACTTGTACCTGTTATCTTTACTTTATAATCCTCCTTAGGGAATATCGAATCTATTTTTGCTTGAACAATATTGGTGAATACTTTCATTTTCTGAGAGCCAATATCAGCCATTTGCACGCTTATTCTGGCCACTTGGTAATTGCTATCAACCATCGACTTGATTAAGCTTTTGCTGTATTCTTGCTTAGGCAAGTAGTCGACGATATTGGAAATATCGATGACATTCGGAACCATGAAATAACGCTCATCACCGTCGTGCATGCCTTGGTTTGCAAATTTCAACACATCAACCACAGACATCGGTTTTGAGAACTCAGGTATTTTATACAATTCCTTTTCAAGTCTGTTTATTTTCTGAAGGGTTACATAATCTTTAACCCCATCTTTGGTTTTAGTATCGATGCTTATTTCAAAAGGCAGCGTTCCTTTAAGGTTGCGTTCAAAGAACTTAAGATCCATAAATACTGGATCGGTTTCAGGAAGGTCGTCAACCACATAACCCAAATTTTTAACTTTAAAAGAGCCAATAAGCGATACAACAACAAGTACAATGGTAACAATGTAAATACTTTTCCGCTTGTTGTAAATTAAAAAATTGCAATAGTCTAATACCTTGTTTAAACGCTTTGCATCGAGGTGTTTGGTGTGTTTGTTTTTTGGCGGCGGCAAGTAACTGTATACAATTGGAATAAATACCAAAGAAACCACATACACCAGCATAATAATAATACCAGACACCACAGAAAATTGGTCAAGCATTGCACTACCCGAAAAACTAAACACCATAAAACCAACAGCAGTGGTTACATTGGTAAGGAATAAAGGCAAACCGTTTTTAGAGATCAAACGGGTTAATGCTTTCATCTTGTTGCCGTGCAAAGTATATTCCTGGTGGTACACATTGAGCAGGTAAATACAATTCTGGACGCCAATAATTACCATTAAAGGTGGCAGAATACCCGTTAACATCGTGATTTTGTAATCGAGCATTGCCAGGCAACCCAAGGTCGCAACAACGCCAACCGTCACCACAACAAGCGACAATAGCACAGCGCTAAGAAATCTAAAAAATATAAAGATGAAAATAGCGGTGATTAAAATTGACAAAAACGTAAAAATCTTAATCTCGTCGGCCACCTTAGAACTCATTATTGTTCTTACATAAGGCAAGCCCGAAAAGTGCATTTTGGTGTTGTACTTTTTGCCAAACGCATTGGCTCTGGTTTCTATGTCGTTAACCAAAGGAATGCGCGCTTTGCTGTCCAACTCTTTTTTCTTAAGCGTAACGGCTATTAGGGTAACATTGCTATCGGCATTGTACAATAGGCCATCGTAAATTTTGAGTGACCTTAAGAAAGTTTGAAACGAATCTGCCTCCGCTTGATTGGCCAATGGCTTTGTTAAAACTGGCTTAATTTGCAATGCCTTTAACGAATCGTTTCTAAAAAGTGTATAGGTATTGGTAATCGATACCACCTTCTCAACCCCTGGTCTTGCTTCTAATTCTTTGCTTAATTTATACCAATCGTTTAAGAAATCTAATTTGAATAGATCTTCACTTTTAACGCCTATTACTAGAATGTTGCCATCTTCGCCAAAGGTTTCTTTGAATTTGATGTACTCAACAAAATCAGGATCGTCTTTTGGAATTACTTTAGCATAATCATAAGTCATTTTAACTTTTGTTGCATAAAATCCAAAAACTACAGTAATAATTCCTAGGGCTATTAAGAGCCAGAATCTATTTCTCAGACAAAAAGTTGCTATAGCACTCCACATTTTCTGCAAAAATAAGCAAAATAATGGTGTTCGTATATTAAATATAATGGATTTTAGAACTTAGTAAAATAATGCAATAACCAAGCAAAAACCATTATAAACCCTTGTTTTACAAGAGTTAAAATACATGGATCTATTTTCTACGCTAACACAGCAATTCCATTTACTGTCAAAATCATAAATTAACACCCAATTATACGCAGCATAAGCGAAATCCTACCCTATATAAGTTAATGAAAAAACCTGAAACTTTACACCCAAAATCTTTGTGTATATCTTAACTTTATTGTGAATAAGCCCCAAACTTTTTTTGGCTATTTTCGTACTATAAAGTTATGGCAGAATCAAATGCAGAAAAATTAAAAGCGTTAAAGCTTACCATTGACAAACTTGAAAAAAGTTATGGCAAAGGGGTTGTTATGAAAATGGATGATAAGAATGTAGTGCCTGTTGAGGTTATTTCTACTGGTTCATTCGGGTTGGATATGGCTCTTGGTGTAGGAGGTTTTCCTAAAGGAAGGGTTGTTGAAATTTACGGACCTGAAAGCAGTGGTAAAACAACTTTGGCGATTAGCTGCATTGCAGAGGCTCAAAAGAAAGGTGGTATTTGCGCATTTATTGACGCAGAGCACGCCTTTGATCAGTTCTATGCACAAAGACTTGGCGTCAACATCTCTGACCTTCTAATCTCTCAACCGGATGACGGAGAGCAAGCATTAGAAATTGCAGACAATCTAATTCGCTCAGGTGCAATTGATGTGATTGTTATCGACTCAGTTGCTGCTTTAGTGCCTCGTGCGGAAATTGAAGGCGATATGGGTGACAGCAAAATGGGCTTGCACGCGCGTTTGATGTCTCAAGCTTTACGTAAACTTACTGGTACAATCAACAAAACAGGTTGTATCTGTATTTTCATTAACCAATTGAGAGAAAAAATCGGTGTGATGTTCGGTAACCCTGAAACAACCACTGGTGGTAATGCCCTTAAATTCTACGCTTCAGTGCGTTTGGATATTCGCCGCATAGGACAAATAAAAGACGGTGATGAAATTACCGGCAACAGAACCAAAGTAAAAGTAGCAAAAAACAAAGTAGCACCGCCTTTCCGTGTGGTTGAATTTGATATCATGTACGGTAGAGGAATCTCAAGAGTGGGTGAAGTTTTAGACCTTGCGGTTGACAATGGCATCGTCCAAAAAAGTGGTTCATGGTTTAGCTATGGCACAACCAAACTTGGACAAGGCAGAGACTCTGTTAAAGAACTTTTGGAAGACAATCCAGAAATGATCAAAGAAATTGAAACCAAGCTAAAAGAGAAATTAATGGCTGGTGCAATTCAAATTCCTGAAGATAAAACAGAAGAATAAAAATACGTTCCTTTATTGGAACTTGAATATGTGTGTAAAAGGTCCGGGGCTGAAATACCGGGCCTTTTTATGTTCATTTGGGTTGGTAACCCAGGGGTGGAAAACACCACTGAGACATCGGTGTTCTAAGAGTGTATGAATGTTTATGAGGCACACGTTCTTTGGGTGTTTTTCACCCAAAGAGTTTATCTACCAGATTTCATAGTTATGTTCATGGGGTGTTTCACCCCATGACTCGTAACGAAATGTAACTCAGGGGTGGAAAACACCCCTGAGACTTACTTGTCTTCTTTGTGGGTATTCGTTCTTTGGGTGTACGTTCATGGGGTGTTTTCCACCCCATGACTCTCTATTGAAATTTCTATATTATTCGTTCTTTGGGTGTTTTCCACCCAAAGATTCGCTAACGAAATATAAATGTTTAGAAAGGATGTAACACTCAAGGGTGGAAAACACCCTTGAGACATTCGTGTTATGTTCTTTGGGTGTTTTTCACCCAAAGATTCTCCCTAGATCTTCTCAATATACAAAATCTGATCGCCGACCCTCAAGGTGTTTATCACCTGTATGCCTTCAATCAACTCTGCAAAAATGGTGTAACGCCCATCCAAATGTGGCGTCCATGTATGGGTAACAAAAAACTGTACCCCTTCCGAGTCTTTTCCTGCTGAGGCCAAGCCCACACTGCCAGGTTTGTACACCAAAAAGTTACTCAACTCGCTGCGCTGGGTCCAATTCAAAGAACCCCAACCATCGCCCCTCGGGCATCCGCCTTGCACAACAAAGTCGGGGACCATGCGGTGAAAATACCGTTTATCGTAATAATTTGAATCCAGTAGTTTTAAGAAATTAACCACTGAGCCAGGCGCTTCATTGATTTTTAACACCATCAAAAAAGCGCCTTTGTTGGTGGTGACTTTTATTTTCAAGTTTTCAGGAACCAACTTCACATATTCCCAATCTATTGGGTGTCTGTATCCAGTTAAGGTAAACCACGATTTGTAGTCGTATTTTCTATTCTCTGCCTTGCAAATGGTCTTTTCCAAATCAACCCAAGCCTCAAAATCGCGGGGCATGATCAAACTACTTTGTATGGTTTTTAAAAATGGAACCTGCAGGTGGGCCATAGACATGTAATTGCTGTCTGAGCGCATCTTTTCGGCAGCCATTGATATAAAAGCCACATTACCGCCTTCCAATAGCATTCGGTATTGCTCGAGGGTCAATTCTTTTTGTGTGGCTAGATATTGCTCCATGCAATAGGTTGTAAAAGCAAAGGGATATTTTTTATTGTTGGCCAATTCATACCAATCATTCTCCTTTACGTGTACAGATTTTAATTGTTCAATTGCTTGGTAAGGATTTGCAAATATTTGCGCACTGTCCAAGCTGCCTTTTTTATAGGTGCCCATTGAACCTCCAAGCGCATTTTGCTTCCCCGTATTTACTTGAAATGGTTTCAATAAAACCTTCACCGCACTTGACTTGGTTATCAACGATAAATGTTGAATGGTATTGAGCATATCCTCTCCCCCACTGGCCCCTATATTCTTACTGCGTCTATAGGCTTGAAAAACTGAATAGGCAAAGGCATATTGCTGCAAGGTATCTTTACCGCGAATGACCAGTTTATTGTAAAAACTCAAATCGCTCATATTGGCACCCTTGCCAATGGCCATCAATATTTCGTTTTTTATTTTTTCGGATTTCTTGTCGCTGTGAATGACAATCAAACGCTTGCTTACTGAGTTGAGACGCAATTGACCCAGACTTAAAACCAGTGCTTTTTGAACATCTAAATCTTTTTCATTTTTAAAACAAGCCATCAAACTGTCTACCGCACTTGAATCTTGCACACTGGCAAATGCAATCGCAGCAGCGTATCTGTATTTTTGTTGCGTATGTCTTAAATACGGCAATAAGGCTGTGGTATTTTGATCGTATTGATGCTGGTAAATAACCTTCATCAGCAAATCGTTGCTAAAACGGTTTTGACCCCTTAGTGAAAAAGAAGACAGAATTATTAACGCAAAAACCAGCCCTATTCTCATAATTAAAAACTACGGATTTTGACGAATCACTTCGTACATCATAACACCAGCGGCAACCGATACATTCAATGAATCGAGATCGCTTTTCATTGGAATTTTAACCAACTTATCCGCCAACTTCAACAAGGCTGGAGAAATACCATCCTCTTCACTTCCTACAATTAAAACGCAAGGCTTGGTATAGGTTTCGAAAAACAATTCTTTATTGGCTTTTTCAGTTCCACAAATAACCTGAAGACCTTCGTCTTTCAAATGCTTAATGGTTTGAAACAAATTTGATGAGCGGCACACCGGCAAATGCAACAAAGCACCCGCAGACGTTTTGATGGCTTCTTCGCTAACAGTTGCTGAACCTTTCTCAGGTATGATGATGGCATCCAAACCGGCCGCCATCGCAGTCCTTGCTATTGCACCAAAATTACGCACATCGGTAACTCTATCAAGTGCAATCACAAAAGGTGCCTTGTCATCATCCAACAAACGCTTCACCAATTCTTCAGCATTGTGGTAAGTAATAGATGATATTTTAGCCACCACGCCTTGGTGGTTTTTGAATTTAGACAAACTGTCTAACTTCTCTTTAGGCACTTCAGTGAAGTTAACCTTATGTCTATTTAGAATTTGTTTGATGTGTTTCAATCCATCGCCCATACCCTTTTGCACATAAACCTTCATAAAGGTTGTTCCAGCGCCTAGGGCTTCTTCTAAGGGTCTAACACCAAATATAATGGTGCTGTCTTTTTCTTCGTTTTGCATGTTTGTATTTGAAAAAGAAAGACGCAACCGGTGCGTCTTTCTGTGGGTATAAATAAATTTAAATTTGTGTTTTCGATTAATCTGAATTCACAAAATTGTTAACGGTTGATGATAGCTCTTTGTTTGTTTTTTCAAACTTAGCGGCCATATTGCTTAAGCCCCATTCTTTGGCAGATGCGGCTGCACGGTCCATAAAGTCGAAGGCATCTTTAGCCAAACCTCTCATGTAACGTGTTTTCTTGCTTCCAAAACGCAGGTAATATTTAACTTCAGATTCGCTGGTAGCATAAACTTGGCCTAAGTTCTTGCCTGCTTTTTCGTTGTTGCCTATTTCATGCCAAATCATAGATATATAGAATTTGGTTTGACTAGGTGTATGGTAAACACTTTCCGGAATTTCAGTATCGCATTTGTTTAACAAGTTGGCAATTTTTGCTTTGTAAGCTTCTACTTTTTCTTTGTTCCCGGCAATACTCAAAGTTGAATCTGCTTCTTTAATTTTCATCATTCTATCTAAATAGTGGCCAGATAAAGTGATAAATAATTCTTGGTAAGCATAAGGGCCAGTGGTTGCTTTGTCGTCTAAGAAGAAGTGTTTCTTTTCTTTCATCCCTGAATACTTAAACACCTTCATCAAGTTGTTGTAAACCATTTCATCGTCGATATTGCTGATGTTGTTTCTTGAAGCAGCCGATTTGATAGGAACCAATTGGTATGACAAACCTTTTCTTTCAAAGTAAGGCTCTAAGTTCATAAATCCATCGCTGCCTGATGTGGTGGTGAAGCAAATAGGACGTTTCCAACCTGTTGCAGCATTTGTAGCAATTAAATCCAATAAGACAAGGTCACCTTTGTTCATGGCTCTTTTCGGGAAATCGATAATGATATCACTTACAATACTAGCCGAATCACTTTCTTTTACCACCCCTGCGGCAATAACTGCAGCTTTGTTAACAGACACTCTAAATTTGGTGTTGCTGTAATATTGGGTTCTTTCAGAGGTTAATTGTTTGATGTAAGTGCTCAAATCGATGGGCGCAAAGTCTTTACCTGCTGAATACTGGTAGTAATCGTTGACACCAGAAGCCAAGTCGCCTTTCTTCATGGTTAACGGCAAAGGCTCACTGTTGTAAACCTTGGTTAATAAGACTTGCGAGTACCAATCGGTAGGCAATAAACTTTGGTTGATAATACGCACGTCGGTTCTAAATCCTTCTACATTTTGCGCATACCACAATGGATATGTATCGTTGTCACCATTGGTAAATAATATTGCATTTGGCGGGCAAGACATTAAGCAGTTTTTAGCAAAGTCAATTCCAATGTAACGTCCGCTTCTGTCGTGGTCGTCCCAACCTTGTGAGCCCATTAAAGCTGGTGCTGACAAGGCCGCAACCGCTGCAATAGAGGCAGCCGCCATTCCTGAAACTTTTTTTCTTAACTGGTCCCAAATAAACAATACCCCAAGTCCAATCCATATACAGAAGGTTTGGAAAGATCCTACAATTGAGTAATCCCTTTCACGTGGTTCGTATGGCGGTTGGTTCAAGAATATATTGATTAAAATACCTGTGAACACAAATAAAACCATGGTAATAATGGCGTCGTTTTTACCCTTTTTGAAGTGGAAAACCAAACCGATGATACCCAAGATTAATGGAATAAAATAGAATTTGTTGCGGGCTTGGTTGTTGGCCAAATAAGCAGGCAATTCGGTTTGAGGTCCCAAACGCATGGCATCTAAAAATTTAAATCCACTGATCCAGTTGCCATCAATAATAGAATTGAAATCATGGCCTTGTTGGTCGTTCTGACGGCCTACAAAATTCCACATGAAATACCTTAAATACATATGGCCCATTTGATAGCTCATTAAAAAAGCAAGGTTGTTGCTCATCTTAGGCTTCTCGGCTTTTAAGAATTTTATTTGTTCTTGAATTTCTGCTTTTTGCTTTGGGTCTTCGGTTTGCGAAAGGCTTTGCTCAGCGTATTCAATCTGGTTGGCCACATCGTTCATATTGCCCCAACTGTAATAACCTTGTTCTGGTTTGTCTGCTGGACCCATTCTTGGGAAAAAAGTATAATCTGCGTCGTTGTAAACATACTCTTGCTTAATTCCGCTTTCTACATAGTTTGCAGAATCTTTTCTGTAGGATACCTTGCCCTCTTTAACATCAACGGGTTGTGCATTAAAGTATGGGCCTTTAAACAAGGGTCTGTCACCGTATTGCTCACGGTTGATATAGCTCAATAAATTTGATGGCTCTTCAGGGTTGTTCATGTCGATGGCAGGATTGTCCGATGAACGCACAACAACCATAGCATAACTTGAATATCCAAACAACACATAAGCCAAACACACAAAAGCCAAATTGGCCAACTGGTTGGGTTTCACTTTTGCGAAATAATAAATTCCATAAGCAGTTGCGCCTACAAAAATTAAGATAGCAGCCAAAGTACCTGAGTTGAATGGCAAGCCCATATCATTCACAAACATAATGTCCAAAGAAGCCATCAATTGAGGCACACCTGGAATAATTGCCTTTTGAACGAAGAACAAAATACCCAATCCGATTAAGAAACTGTATATAAATCCTTTTCTTGTATGGGTGTAGTGTTTGTAGTAATAAATAAATACAACTGCTGGAATAACCAACAAGTTCAATAAGTGGGTACCGATTGCCAAACCGATTAAGTAGGCAATTAGAACCAACCATTTGTCGGCGTATTTGCTGTTGCTTTCTTCCCAACGCAAAGCTGCCCAGAAAGTTAATGCTGTAAAAAATGAAGACATGGCGTAAACCTCTGCTTCAACCGCACTGAACCAAAATGAATCGCTAAATGTTAAGGCCAAAGCAGCCACTGCACCACTGGCGAAGATTGCTATGCGGCTACCATTTCCGGCTTCATCTTTAACCATTTTCTTAGCGAAATGGGTGGTAATCCAAAATGTAAACAAAACCGTAAAGGCACTGCTCACAGCACTCATAAAGTTTACCGCTACCGAAACACCTGCAGGCTCAGAGGCAAACATGGCGAATAATCTGCCCAACAACAAGAACAAAGGCGCCCCGGGAGGATGCACAACTTGTAATTTGTACGATGCTGAAATAAATTCACCACAGTCCCATAAACTCACAGAAGGTTCTAGAGTGAGGCTGTAAACCACCAATGCTACTAGGAACATCAACCAACCCAAGAGGTTGTTTATCATTTTATAACTCATAATATTTTTCAGAAAAAAACGAAGCGAAAATAGGTAAAATGATTTTGGAATAAAAATAAAATCATGAAAGCCTCAGAGATAATTGGATAAAGAGGCTCTTTAAAGGGATTATGTTATGTAAAACAAAAGACAAAAACCCAAAATAAGGGCCTGAGGGCTCTCTCGAAAGGTCAAAACAATAACAAGTTAAAAGTAATAAATTGGAATTTAAAATGCTGTGAATATATTTGTAGATTGAAGTAAAAATAAAATTATTTTTTTAACTCTATGTCCTTAAATATTCAACTAACTACCTCTGCAACTCAAATGCTTTACAAACATACCCGGTATTTTGGGGTTTTATTTGTTCTCGCTTTTTATATAAACTGCATTTCTGCACAAGAAACTTTTGTTGGTATGAGCACTGAAGGGGGTAAGGAATTTGGTTTAATTTTCTCGACCAATAACAATGGTGAACAGCAAAAAACTTTGCACCAATTTGATGGTGTATCTGGCGCATTTCCATACTATACAAATCTTTGCGAATCCAATTCCGGCAAATTGTATGGTTTGTGCAGCCAAGGTGGTCAATTCAATCTCGGGGTTTTATTTGAATACGACACTGTAAGCAATCAATCTAAAAAAATTATAGATTTTAATGGCGCTGGAAATGGAAGCAATCCAAGAGGCAGTTTAGTTGTAAGTCCCAATGGCAAATTATACGGTATGTGCAGTCAAGGTGGCAACAACAATTATGGTGTCTTGTTTGAATACAACCCTTCAAGCAATTCGTTTGTAATTAAGCACCATTTTGATGGAAACAATGGCCGCAATCCTTTTGGTAATTTAACTTACCATAGTTCGGGTAAATTATATGGCCTTACCTACCAAGGTGGAAGCAGCAATGATGGGATACTGTTTGAATTTCTTTTGAGCAACGACTCATTTTACAAAAGACACGACTTTGATGGCAGCAGCACAGGCCGTAATCCATTTGGCAGTCTTTTTCAAGCAAGCAATGGACTAATGTATGGCATGACCTACCAAGGAGGAGCCAATAATTTTGGCGTTATTTTTAGTTTTGATCCCAGCACAAACATTTTCGATCATAGGATAGATTTTGATGGGAGCAATTCAGGCAGCAACCCATACAGCACCTTTGCTCAAGGAACGAATGGCAATTTATATGCAATGACCTATCTCGGCGGGAGCAACAATTTAGGAACCCTATTTGAATACGATATTAGCAACAATACCATCAATAAAAAACTAGATTTTAATGGGACAAATAATGGTAGAAATCCATTTGGAAATTTGACGCTCGCTAACAATGGCCTATTTTACGCCCAAACACCCTATGGAGGAGCCAACAATGCAGGAACTATCTTTTCTTTTGACCCAAGCAACAATTCTTATGCAAAAAAATTAGATTTCAGTTCAGGCTCTCAAGGCCGATTGCCCTTTGGAAGCTTATTCTTGGCATCAAACCAAACATTTTATGGAATGACCTACCAAGGAGGGACTAGCAACTCAGGCGTTTTATTTCAATACAATCCAAGCAATTCAAGCTACATCAAAAAAATCGACTTTAACAGTGCCCTAAATGGAAGCAATCCTTATGGCGACCTTTGTTTGGCAAACAATCTAAAACTGTATGGAATGACCTACCAAGGCGGCACCCAAAACGCAGGGGTTATCTTTGAATTTGACCCTAAAAAAAACAAATACAGTAAAAAATTTGATTTGAAATCTGTAAGCTATGGCAAAAACACTTATGGTGGTTTTGTGCAGGCATCTAATGGAAAACTATACGGCATGACCTACCAAGGTGGAACCTCAGATTATGGGACAATTATTGAATACGACCCCATAAATGATACCTGCATAAAGCGCCATGACTTCGACGGCAACAACGGACGAAATCCGTATGGAAATCTAATACAGGCAAACAACGGAAAATTATATGGATTATGTCCCTATGGCGGAAATGATGACTACGGGGTTTTGTTTGAATACAATACCAACAACCAAACTTTCTCAAAATTGCTAGATTTCGATTCCAGCACAGGCACTAACCCATTTGGAGACTTGATTCAAACTTCAAACACTGGCTTATATGGATTAACTTACCAAGGTGGGGCAAATGATTATGGTGTTTTGTTTGAATACAATTTAAACAACAATACCATAGCGATTAAGGTGGAATTTGATGGCAGCTCAAAAGGGGCATACCCCCAGGGAAGTATATTAAAACAAGGCAACAAATTGTATGCGATGACCCAACTCGGAGGTGCCAACAATGTTGGTGTGCTATTCGAATACAATACCCAAAGCAATGCGTTCAACAAACTATTCGATTTCAATTCAAGCAATGGCAAAAGCCCTAGCGGCAAACCCACTATCTCCAAGAATGGCAAGATATATGGCCTTACACAAGTGGGTGGAAGTCAAAACCACGGGGTGCTTTTTGAATACAATATAAATGCGGATACCTTAATAAAAAAACTCGATTTTGTTGGGACAAATGGTAAAAGACCTTTTGGTAGTTTAACCCGTTTTTGTTTGCCAAGTTATGATACATTGGCAGTTAATGCTTGCGGTCAATATGTTTCTCCCAGTAAAAAATACACTTGGACAGTTACTGGCAATTATTCAGATACCATCTCTAGCCCCTCTGCCTGCGACAGCATATTCAATATTCAGTTGCGAATTTTAAAGAGCAGCAGTTTCAATTACACTGCATCCGCTTGCGATAGTTTTGTGGCCCCTAATGGGAAATTATATACCAGTTCGAGCAACATTGCTTACACCATCCCAAACCGCGTAGGATGCGATAGTTTGATAAAGATTCAATTAGAAATTTTAAACAGTAAGAGCAATTTTCAGGTTAAAACCTGCAAGAACTATACTGCACCTGATGGCAAAACATACAATAAATCAGGAACCATAACAGCTATAATCTCAAATGCAAAAGGCTGCGACAGTGCCATTACCATTGATCTAGAAATCTTAAACACCGAAAGCACCATAAACGTCGATGCCTGCAGAGTGTATACTGCTCCCGATGGACAGACTTACCGCAACTCTGGCGTTAAACAAGCAATTATAAAAAATAGTAGAGGCTGCGACAGTTTAATTGCTATAAATTTAAACATACAAAAAGTAGAAACTGGAATAGTTGTTACCGATTCTATTTTACGTTCTAATGCAATCGGGGCATTGTATCAATGGCTGGATTGCAAACAAAACTATGCGCCAATTCCAAATGCCAATTCGCGCTTTTACACCGCCACTAAGAACGGTGAATATGCAGTAAAGGTGACAGAAAATACTTGCACTGATACTTCAATTTGCATAAACATTAATGGTCTAAACATTGCCAAAAACTCCGAGCGAAACAATATCCTGCTTTACCCAAATCCAATAGAACAAACGTTAAGCATTCAGTTGGGAAAGCAATACGAAAACATAGAATGCACGCTTAAAAGTTTAAATGGTCAAACCATTCAGACATTTACAATAAAAGATGCCCAAACATTTGATCTTGAATTGGTATGTGAGGCTGGAATTTACATCTTAGAAATTAAAACGGAATCAGTTTCTGCCACCTTCAAAATTGTAAAAAAATAAAAGCAACTGGGTTTAGAATTCGATCCTATAACCAATATAATACCCAATACTTTTCCAACTCAAGGGCACCGAGTGCTTAAAACCGTTGTAATCAAAAGAATTAACAGGACTGGCCAAAGACACCTGGTTGTTCAAGCCCGCTTCCAAATGCTTAAAGCGCACCCCTGCACCAAATGTTACCAGAGGCATAAAGCTCTTTAATGAATTGTTGCACACCAAAGGAGCAAAATCGTAAAACTCAGCACTTGCACCTTTATACCAAGAAAAATCGGAGCCCATATCTATGCCTGCTTTGTTACTTAAATAGCCACCGATACCGGCCATACCAAAAACCTCTAGTAGTTTAATGTCTATGGTTTTAGAAAAATGAATATCGCCACCCAACATGTTTTGGGCACTCGACATGGCAGGACCGCCAAACACCGAATTGGCATCGAGGTATTGTGGGGTAATGATTAAAGGATTGTAAATGCTAAAAAAATCAGCCCCAAAAACATTGCCTTTTTTCATACGGTACTGGTAGCGCAAACCAACAGGCGTGCGTAATCTGTCGCCACTGTTGTACGACACTTGCAAGCCGTGGCTCACACGCAGGGTGTAATTGGTAACGCCCGTATTGGCTATGCCCATGTATGGCATAACACTGTGGCTTGGGAATTTAGCAAGCAAGGCACTGGTACTTAAAAAAGCAAACGCTACAAGGCTTAAAAATTTTAGAGAAAAAGATTTCATTTGGTTAAGCAAAATTAGAGAAATTTGAGGAGAAAATGGATGGGGGATTGGTGAAGGGAAAAGTGCCTTGTCCTAAAACAGCAAATAATTGTATTCACCAAAAATAAGTGTGAGAGTAAATGTGAAGGTGAATGTAAAAAAAATGACAGAGTATGTGGCCGCATTCGCTCTCACATTCACTCTGTCATTTGTAGACCGGATAGGCGAAGTGTCGAACTTTATAGAAGATTTCGTGTAGTCGGAAGAAGTCCAAGTAGCAGAGCATTCCACTTCGTTACATGCACCCTGCAGCAGAAATCTCCATTGCATTCCGATTACGCAGCAGGGCAAAGCGCTACGGGACAACAGTGAATGCGCTGCGCCCTGTTTTGTATTTGTTCTAAAACAGGGTGAAAGCTCGACGGAATGCATAAAAAAAGCCCGGAATTTCGTTCCGAGCTTTCTCTGCTTCACTGTAGCGGAGGGGAGAGTTGAACTCCCGGCCTTAGGGTTATGAATCCTACGCTCTAACCACCTGAGCTACCCCGCCATTTCTTAAAATGAGGTGCAAAAGTAAGATTTTGATGTTTATTAAACAAATTAGAATTCAAATTAATCTATTCAAAGTCAATTATGACCTTGAAAACGTGTAAGGCAATGCCCCCGCGTTTAGTCTCTCTTAAAATAAAACCTGGTGATAAACAATCCGTTTGCATCATCAGCGCTGCCCACTGATTCAACTCCAGAAACAATGCTTACCAATTGCCAGCCCTCGGCCAACATGGTGCTGACCTTACTATTGATGATGGCATCGTTGGCTGCGATGTTTTGAAAGCGAATGCCGCCCAAATTAAAGAAGTTTAATAATTTGGTTTCTTCAAAATTCTTGACCCTAATTTCAGAACGGATGGAATTGTTGCGCGAATTGTCTTCGTCGCTTTGAACCGAGGTGAATTCTTTGTAGTCTCTTTGCTCAAGTGCATTGATTATTCGCGAGCGGCCTAGTCCATTGGGAACAATAGACTCAATAACGGTGAAGGAAGTAAACGTGGGTTTAACAGGCTCTTCAGTGCTTGAGTTTTTAAAAGAAAAAAGAACAAAAGCAAGGGCAAATACCCCTAAAAAAATTGATGTAATTTTAATTGTTTTCATAAATATGCTTGTTAAGGTTAAAATGTTTTAACAAACATAAGTCAAAAATTTTGCCAAAGTATTCCCGCAATGTACTTAATCGACTAAATAGATCTTAAATCAAAGAAATCACCTACTCTACCAAAAAACTATACACGCCTTCCCTACCCAATTTAATCCAATACAAACCTGTTGTATTTAAATCCAATACAATAAAACTAACCCCTACTGAACTTGCGTTTTGTTCGAATATTTTTTGTCCCAAGGCATTGTAAATTTGGATTGACCCAATAACTGGTTCTTCGAAAAACAATCTGCCTTGCTTAGCAATTGGATTGGGATAAATATTGAATTGGTTTTTATAATTTGTAGAGGTCAAACTGTAATACCTGAAATCGTAAACATCTGAAGTCGCTTTACAACCCTTGCTGTTGGTGTATTCTACGGCATAGCTTCCATTCACCGGTGGGTAGAATGTTTGGGCAGTGGCTGAGTCTATTTTTATTGCTCCCATAAACCATTGGTTGCCCGCGCTGTAATTAGATTGTAAATAATTTTTGTTGGCGTAAATAACTGGTTTGAATGGCAATGTGTTCACCACAATAGTTACCGAATCGGTATTAACACAATTGTTGGCATCGCGGCCAATTAATTTATAGCCTGTGTTTGTATTTAGCACTGGGCTTTTTCGCAGGCCTGAACTCAAATTACCTGCTAAGAATAAACTATTTTGGTATAGTGAATACGTATTTGCACCTGTCAAATCTAAATCCAATTGTCCACCTGCACAGAGTTCTTTATTACTTAGTAACTTCACATTTGGCAACGCATTGATTGAAAAAGGAATTTCATTTGAATAAGCCAAGCAAGCATTTAAATCTTTTGTTGCTACCTGCAATTTTCCATTCGAACTAGGCACAAAAGTGAAGGTGGTTTTTTTCTTGCTAAATTGCCCCAATTGGTAAGTATTATAAAAATACATAAATGAATCTGCCCCCGTTGCGAAAAATTTCAAGGTATCGTTGCTGCAGATTTTACCATTGCTTAAATTGCTGCTTAAGCCAACCGAAGGCAAAGCATTTAGTCTTAAGGTTTGGGTAAAATCGGTTTCAAAACTTTGGGTTTTTGGATAATCAGAAACAACTTTCAGCTTATACCCATTGCCGGTTTTTATACTAAATGGAATGCGGGCAAACAATAGATTGTCGCGTTTGGCAACAAGAGTATCCAATAGCAATGTCTGATTTGCAAATGAAGAAAGCGAATCGGATAAATACACTTTAAATTTGGCGTTGGGGATAAACAAGCAAGTAACTGGCAATGAAATGGTCTCTCCCAAACAATAATTGCTATCATTTAAAATCCCAATTCTTATGGCTGCTTCTGTTTCATTTACCACCTTATGGCTAAAAGGTTTATTGATGTTGTCGACAAACCAATTGGCCGTATTGTATACTTTAAAACCTTGGGTAAATCCAGGTTTTAAGTCTAGGGCGTAAACAAAGCCCAATTCTGTTCCGCCAGACACATTTCCATAATACTCTGCAAACAGAACATGGTCAATTAAGTTGACTTTAAATCCATTTGGATTGTTCATTAATTTAAAGCTTGTTAAATCGAATTTGGACGCATCCAAACTGTCATTTAAAACCAAATAGGTATGGTTGTAATTTTTATCGCTAAAGCTCACTTTATAGGTGATCCGTCGGTCTTGCTCCTGAACCTTATATGTGCTCATACTGCTTTTGCATTGAACAGCCAGCACAGTATCGGTGAACACTTCACAAATTTTAAATTGGTTGTTGTCAACTACACTATCAGCGCGCAAGAAAGCAGAATAACACATCAAAGAATTGCTCAAAAAAGAATCTTTATACACTCTGAAATCAAATGGAATAAGCACACTTGCATTTGCAGGAATGCTGTCTATTATCCAAAATAAAGTGTCTGCATATTTATAGGTTGTTTTGCTGCTTTTAAAATCGAATAATCTTTGTGAGGTCTTCAGTCCCAACAATACGTTTTTTTCAGTTTTAAAACCCTTGTTGCTTACCTTAATGTTTTGACTTAAAACTTGGTTTTGCTTCAGATGGGGTTTGCTTAAAAGTTCAACTGACAAATCTTTGAATGCCGACTTTGGGCTTAAAGGAAAATCAAAGCCCATCTGCACCGTGTCGGACTTCATTTGAATGTTGTAGGATGCAGAGCAGTTTGCAGAATAGGCATCACTCTTAATTTCCAAAACATCAGAACCTGTTTGACTTTGAATAAAATAGTCACCGTTCTTGTCGCTAATTGCGAGCACTTGTTTGTTTCGCAAAAGCAGTTTTTCATTTGCCAGAGCATGGTCGCCCGCATCAAAAACACAATTGCTGTTAACATCTACAAACACTTTTCCTTTTATTCCATAGCGCTTGTTGTATGGTAAGTCTAAGTTATACGTGCTGTCAAAATAGGTTTGTAAAACTTTATCCGACTTATTTGAATACCTTTCCAATTGAGAAGGAATTCCAAAACTTAATTTGCCATAAAAAGGATTTAGAACCAGCTGACCCAAGCTATCGGTTTCATAAATGGTATAAATGGATTTACTATCCATGAAAAATTTAGCTTTAGAATATGTTTCAGTCCCATCTTTTATGCCATTATTGTTCCGGTCTTCAAACGTTCTCACTTTAACTTGGCAGATAGAATCTGGGGCAATTACAGAGAATTGAATGGATGTTGAAAGTCCATGTTTCTTCATTATAAGACATCTTTTCTGGTCGGCAAAAAAGGATAAATCAGCTACTCTTTTATTGAGGTAATCGTCATCAGATGGGGTCCAACAATAATGTAAAGTTTTTTCACGCGCATTTGAGTCAATGAGACTGAGATTCCCATATAGAGGCACTTTCACAAGAGTTATTAGAACCGTATCACTTAAGGTCTGAAGTACATCTTTATCATCTTTAACCGGAATGTCTACACAAAACTGTTCTCTTGCTTTGATGGTATAGTCTTTGTTTTTTAGAATATAAGGAACCCTTTCTCCAGGCGATGGCTTTACGATGAAATTATAGTCCCTTTTCATGTAACCTAGCAAAACAGACGTGTTACCATTTCGGCGGTATATGCTAACACGACAAACCATTGTTCCAACTTCAGAACAGTTACTTGGTGTAGTTAATAAATTTCCATTGCTGTTGTTAAATGTGAAACCGCGCACAGGATTGAGATTGGTATTTGCCTGACAAGAAGTTATATTTGGATTTCCACAATAGTATGTCAGCGGTTTGTATGGATCATATACAGCCTCTTGGTTTTTATCTTCTTTTGCCCTAACCATCTCATACACCTGTGAATCATTGCTCTGAAATGGTATTGTTCGGTATGAGGTACTATGGGTTTGCAAACAATTTAGATACGTTTCAGCTGGAAATAGAAAATCGTTGAACCCAATTTTGGCAGAATACTTATTCGCGTAATACAGATTTAGCATGGCCTCCACAAACATATTTCCAGGGGCATATGTCGTGATTGCGCTGTTGCGGCAACATTGTGAAAAACCGAAATAAACCAAGGGCTTTGACTGCGTTCCAAATAAGGCAAAAGCGCCAGTAGAAAAATCAACGGTATCCAAAAAAGTATGTTTCTCATCCCCTTGGTTAGAGCTCGTATTGGTGATACAGCCCCCTGCACAGGCAGATCCTTTTATCTCCTCGATTTTAACGCGGGTTAAACTGAGCACAATCTCAAATGAATCGTTGTAAGCCACTGTTCTTGGAGGCGAGTTCAATGAAATTCCTCGGCAGTCGCGGTATAATGCAACAGTCACTTCATACTTCTTTCCACTCAAATACCTGTAAAAGACATCGCCACCGATAAAAGAACTGGCAAATCCTTGAAGAGCAAAGACAGTAAATAAGAAAAATAGTATTGTTAGTCGCCTCATATCCTTAAGACACAAAAATAAATAATATGTTGCACTCTCAAGGTATAAATATTATCAATATGTTTTATTTCCTCCCTTTGAGCACAATAATCATTTAAAAATTAACTAATTTTGCCCCACTTGGCACGGATAAAAATCAATATAAAAGATGGGACCATCAAACGTTCCGATAAAGTTTTGGGCATAGACCTCGGAACCACCAACAGCCTTGTGGCATTGGTAAATCCAGAGACCCATGAAGCCTATTGCTTGGGTGAAAATGGCGACAAAATTGTTCCTTCCGTTATTTATATTGATGCCAACAATCAAATTGTGGTTGGTGATCCAGCAAAAGCTCATTTGTTGAGCGAATCGTCCAATACCGTGTATTCTGTTAAACGTCTTTTAGGCCGTTCATTTACCGACTTAGCATCCCACGCCCGCAGCTTTGGCTACCACTTGGTGCCAGACGATACCAAGGCTATGGTGAATATTGAAATCAATGGAAAAATATACAACCCCATTGAATTGTCTTCTTTTATTTTAAAACACTTAAAACAAAAGGCAGAAACGATATTGGGTGAAAGCATTGGCAAAGCGGTTATTACCGTACCTGCCTATTTTAACGATTCACAAAGACAAGCCACCAGAGACGCAGGCAAATTGGCCGGACTCGATGTTTTGCGTATAGTAAACGAACCTACTGCTGCGAGTTTGGCTTACGGCATAGGTTTGAATAAAGCTGAACAAAAAACCATAGCCGTGTACGACTTAGGCGGTGGCACATTCGATATCACCATTTTGCAAATTCAAAATGGAGTTTTTGAAGTCTTGTCGACCAACGGCGATACCTATACCGGTGGCGATGACTTCGACCGCAGCATTGCAGATTATTGGTGCATTGAATTGGGTTTAAAAATTGAAGACATTGAATCCAATAAATCCGATTACCAAACCCTTCGATTAAAAGCAGAAGAAGCAAAAAAACATTTAAGTGAAGCGCCGGAGTATACTGGTCAGATTGTTTTAAACAATAATACTTACCACTTGTCGCTTACAAGAGAAACTTTCCAAAAGCTTATATTCTCTATCGTTGAAAAGACCTTGAAATCGTGCGCCATGGCAATGAAAGATGCCGATTTGGGTGTTGAAGAAATAGATGAAGTGGTGATGGTGGGCGGCTCTACAAGAACCTTATACGTCATTGAAAGGGTACAAAAATTCTTTAAGAAAGACCAGGTCAACAACAAATTAAACCCCGATGAAGTGGTTGCGCTGGGCGCTGCCATTGAAGCCGATATTTTGGCAGGCAACAGAAAAGACATTTTATTGTTGGATGTAACGCCTTTGAGCTTGGGCATAGAAACCATGGGCGGCTTAATGGATGTGATTATTCCGCGCAACAGCAAATTGCCATGCAGCGCCGGCAGACAATACACCACCTCAATTGATGGACAAAGCAAATTAAAAATTAGCGTTTACCAAGGTGAACGAGAAATGGTGGCCGACAATAGAAAACTTGGCGAATTCACTTTGGAAAACATTCCAGCCATGCCAGCGGGATTGCCAAAAATTGACATCCGTTTTATTTTAAACGCCGATGGGATTTTAAAAGTTGAAGCAGTAGAATTGCGCTCAGGGGTTCAGCAAATAATAGATATAGAACCACAATACGGCCTAAGTGACAACGATGTTGAAACAATGCTATTAGCCGCCATGCAACACGCAGAGGCAGACATGCACGCAAGGTCTTTGGCAGAAACCAAAACTGAAGCCGAACAGGTTATTTACCAATGCAAAAAACTGATCCAAAACAACAGCAGTTTATTGAGCGAGCATGAAGCATTGGAAACAAAAACGGCAATTTCTAATTTAGAAACGATTTGTAAAGAAACCGACAAAGAAGCAATAATAACAGCGATGGAGCGTTTGAACCATATTACCCGTCCTTTTGCCGAGCGCTTAATGGATGAAGCCATTGGAAAAGCATTAACTGGAAAAAAATTAGACACATTATAAACCATGAAGTATATAGCATTAATTTTTTGTTTGTGGAATTTGGCCTTGTTTGCGCAGCCTGAGGGAGAAATTGAAGCCCCTTTGCAACAGCAAAATGTCAACACAGATGAAAATCTGAAAACAAAATTAGGGGTTAAATTCACCATGGGTGGCCATCGCTTCTTGGGTACTGCCTTCGACAACTCAAGACCTACGTATGGATTTGGAGCCGGTATCTACAACATCGTTGATTTAAACAAAAGTAAAAATTTGAAATTGCATTGGGAAATGAACCTTACGTTCAAAGGCAGTAAATTTGGAAAGACCAACGACACATCGTTTAGTAAAATATCATTGGCTTACCTAGAATTGCCTGTATACTTCAGTGTTGAATTGTACAACAACCCAAAAAAACAGCCAATGCATTTGCTCTTGGGCGGACAGTTCGGCTACCTTTTTAGAAGCAGCATCAACAAATCGTATGGAAAGTTTGGCGAAGTAAAAACCGATTTGCCATTTAAAAAAATTGACTTAGCGCCAGCCATTGGCATCCGCAAAGAAATTGGAAATGGAATGTCGTTTCAATTGTGCGCCAAATTGGGCATGCGCAACATTTACACCTCTGTGTTTAAGGAGCGGACGGATAACCCATCGAGTGTTTCTAACTACGATTACCGCGACCTAACGCCGCGTTTTAAAGACGGCACCCACTCAGTGCGAAACATGAGCATTGAGTTGTCGTTTATGTTTTAATGCCGTTAAGTTTTTATTAATTTAAGCCTTTTGCCCATTGTGGCACAATGATTGCCCTTTCTGAATTGGAGATTAAATTACGTGAAAGCATTCATACTCATGGTCGGATTATTGGCAAGCATGCAAGTAATGGCACAAAGCAGCGGCAAAGTGACCATGTACCCAAACCCAGCGAATGGATTTGTTAAAATTAATTTTAGCGAAACCCCTAAATCTGATATAACATTAACAATAAGCGATATTCTTGGCAATAAAATGGAGACCTATACATTTAAAGCCAATGATACTATTGCCTGCGACTTCTCCAACTTAAACCTTATTAACGGGATGTATTTGATTAAAATTGAATATGGTGACCATGTGGTTTTAAAAAAGTTGTTGATCAAAAACAGCTAATTCTATTCCCTTTGTTTTAATTCTTCGCCTCTACCGATCTTTTAGAAAATAGGAAATTCACTTTTCTATTGTGCTAGGATAAAAGGAGTTAAACTGCATCTTATTTGAATAATTGCCCATATAGGATACAAAATTTTTTCTATTCTTTATAAATTTTGTACTTTTGCAACCTAATTAAATTATGAGCTTTTCAAAAATTCAAGAACTATTGGGAAACGATGCCGATAGTTTGTTAAACCACACCTCAAAAACGATCAGCAAAGAAAGCATCCACTTACCTGGAGGCGATTTTGTAGACCGTGTATTTGCGCAAACCAACCGTTCCCCTCAAGTATTAAGAAGTTTAAACGCCATTTACAACCATGGCAGATTGGCTGGAACAGGCTACGTTAGTATCTTGCCAGTTGACCAAGGCATAGAGCACAGTGCTGGTGCATCTTTTGCTCCAAACCCTGCTTTCTTTGATCCAGAAAACATTGTAAAATTAGCCATAGAAGGCGGTTGCAACGCGGTTGCTTCTACCTATGGTGTTCTTGCTGCGTGCAGCAGAAAATATGCACACAAAATTCCTTTCATTGTGAAATTAAACCACAATGAGTTTTTAAGCTACCCCAACAAATTTGATCAAATCATGTTTGGAAGCGTTGATGAAGCATGGAATTTAGGCGCAACAGCAGTTGGAGCAACCATTTACTTCGGTTCTCCGGAATCTGCCCGTCAAATCGTTGAAGTTGCCCAAGCATTCGAAAGAGCGCATGAGTTGGGTATGACGACTATTTTATGGTGCTACCTAAGAAACAACGGTTTCAAAAAAGACGGCATCGACTACCACACAGCAACCGACTTAACTGCACAAGCAAACCATTTGGGTGTAACCATCCAAGCGGATATCATCAAACAAAAACTACCTACCAACAACGGTGGATACACTGCCCTAAATTTTGGCAAAACCCACCCTAAAGTATACAGCGAACTAAGTACTGACCATCCAATTGATCTTTGCCGTTACCAAGTTGCAAATTGCTACATGGGGCGTGCAGGTTTAATTAACAGTGGAGGCGAAAGTAAAGGTGCTAGCGATTTGGCTGAAGCAGTTACAACCGCAGTAATCAACAAACGCGCAGGCGGACAAGGTTTGATAAGCGGAAGAAAAGCTTTTCAAAAGCCGATGAACGAAGGCATAGCATTGCTAAACAGCATTCAAGATGTGTATCTTGAAAAACAAATTACTATTGCTTAATTCAAATCTTTATCCTAATCTTGTACTTGTATTATGAGCTGGTTTAAACGTGTATCCGAAGGTATAACTACTAAAACTAAGGAAAAAAACGCGACTCCAGACGGCTTATGGGATAAGTGTCCTAGATGCAAAGTCCTCACACCGCATAAAGATTTAATTGAGGGCCGTTTTGTTTGCCCATCTTGCGACTACCATTATAAAATTAGTTCAAAAGAATATTTTGAAATCTTATTTGATGACAACAAATTCAAAGAACTAGATCCGAATTTAATTTCTGACGACCCTCTGAACTTTACAGACACCAAACCTTACACCGCAAGGATAGAAGACAGCATCAAAAAAAGTGGGTTAAAAGATGCCGTTAGAACTGCCCACGGCAAATCCAATGGACGTAAAATAGTGGTTGCTTGTATGGACTTCGCTTTTATCGGAGGCTCTATGGGAAGTGTTGTTGGAGAGAAAATTGCAAGAGCCATAGACTTTGCAAGAGAAAACCGCATGCCACTTGTAATTATCAGCAAAAGTGGTGGTGCACGTATGATGGAAGCAGCATTCTCGCTTATGCAAATGGCTAAGACCTCTGCAAAGTTGGCGCTTTTGGCAAGAGATGGTGTTCCGTATATATCTTTATTAACCGACCCAACAACTGGTGGTATTACTGCCTCATTTGCTATGTTGGGTGATTTCAACATCGCTGAACCAGAAGCACTGATCGGCTTTGCAGGACCAAGGGTGATTAAAGAAACCATAGGAAAAGATTTACCAAAAGGATTCCAAAGTTCTGAGTTTTTATTAGAGCATGGCTTTGTCGATATGATCGTACACAGAAACGTTTTGAAAGATAAAATCAGTTTGCTCTTAAGTCAGATTTGGGATTAACTAAAATAATTTAAACATAAAAAATAATCAAATAACACAATGAACTTTCCAGAAAATTTAAAGTACACCAAAGACCACGAATGGATTAGCATAGATGGCGATACCGCAACTGTAGGCATTACCGATTTTGCTCAAGGTGAACTTGGTGATATCGTTTTCGTTGAAATCGAAACAAAAAGTCAAACACTCTCTAAAGAAGCGACCTTCGGAACTGTTGAAGCGGTTAAGACTGTAAGTGATTTATTCATGCCTATCTCTGGCGAAGTGTCAGAAGTTAACCCAGCATTAGAATCTAATCCTGAATTGGTAAACTCTGATCCTTACCAAGCGGGTTGGATGGTGAAAATCAAAATCAGCAATCCTGAAGAGTTAAACGAACTGTTGGATTCTACAGCATACCAAGCTTTAACTGGTCACTAATCAAATTCAGTTAGTTTGGCTAACAAATTAAAAATATTAAAACATCAATTGCCCACTTTTGCGTGGGCAATTTTTATTTTGGCTTTATGCACCATCAGCAGTGGTGGATTCATACCCCAAAAACTAGTAGGCATCCAAACCGATAAACTAGGACATGCATTTGTCTTCGCGGTTCTTGTGTATTTCTTAATGCTTGGTTTTATCAAGCAATGGCGCTACTCTTTTTTATTGAATAAAATACGCGTCGTTTCTTTCATCATTGCCATTATTTACGCCATTTTTATTGAATTGATTCAGCACTACTTTACCGTCGACCGAAAGGCCGAATATTGGGATGTCGTGGCAGATATCATCGGCGCAGTCGTAGGTATTGCATTGTTTCATACCGTTTATGGCGATTTGAAGTTTTTGGACAGGGACGAGAATGTGTGAGAAATTGATCCCGGTAGCAGAGAACTCCGTTTCACTTCGTTCACGCTACGGGATGGATGAATTGATCCCGGTAGCTATCTGGACACTTGCCCTTGATGTTCTAGTTATTAGTTATTAGTTATTAGTTATTCGTTAATTGTTATTGAACGAAATCACCAACAAATACCGATCGCCTCGCTCATCCCGATAGCTATTGGGACTCTTGTTGTTGCTTTTAAGATGCTGTCTCAGGTGGTGTTTTTCACCCCTGAGTCTTAACTACACTTCGTTCCGTTTAGTAATTCGTTATTCGTTATTAATCGAAATGTATAAGCATTTTTAATACTATCCCCTATCCCGAAAGCTTTCGGGAGCTAGACCCTAAATTATACCCGAAATGCAGTCTCAGGTGGTGTTTTCCACCCCTGAGTCATAACGAATTCCCCAATACCAAAAATTTCGGGTTCGATTGTGTCACCCCGCTGGGGTTACTTATTGATTATTCGCTATTTATCGGAATCCCAATAGCGGTCGTGAAAAATGCCCTGCCCTTGCCACTTGCACTTGCTGTTCTTCTTATTAGTTAATGGCACATAATTGTAAAAACTACAATATCATATAATTCAGCTTCTACGAAGCAATAATAATATCGCTCCACTGGAGCTCCCCTCGCTAATTGCTATAAGGACGAGAAGTCGAAGCATTCACTAAAACACTAACCCCTATACCCTACTCGCTCACCGAAGTGGAACGAAGGTGAGAACCCTATACCCTAAAATCATCCTCTCAGCCTCTTGATCAACGCACCCAAGCGTTTCTTCATGATTTTGCAATTGTTCAACTCTTCTTTGTTGGAACTTTTTGAATCCTTATTCATCCCCTGGTTTACTTCAATGTAAATTACCTGGTAGTAAAAATAGTTGTACATGATTTTGATGGCTGCCAAAGCATTTTTGCAGGCGTTTGGCTCTTTCTTATTCTTTGCTAAAGCCTCCAAAAGCAACAATACTTGGTCGCTTATTTCACCATTTTCATTGCTGTATTTTTTCAAATAAGGATTGAAACGCAAGTAATTGGCCAAGGCATTGGCAGCAAAACCGGCATTTTCGTAATTGTCTTTTTCAATGGTGTTCAATAAGAATATTGACTCATTGTCTTCGCTGGTTTTGGCAATAGCCGTATACACCATGCTGCGCATTTTTCTGTGGGTGTTGTAGCGGTTGTCGTTGGCAAACTTATAGGCCGCAATAGGGTCCAATTGGGTTAAAGCCAACAAACTTGCTTTAACCACATTGAATGAAGAATCGTTTAACATGGCTTTCAAAACCACAATCTCTTTGCTTTCTGTAAACAATTGAACATAGGCCTTTCTTACTTCCGAAGACGGTTCTTTTAACAAGGCTATTTTTGCTTGTTTTGCAAATCTTGAAATGGCAGTAGGGCTAAAATCTGATTGTGCAATTTGACCCAAAGCACTGACCCTGCAATACCAGAACGGATCAGACAACATCGTTGAACAATACAAGGCTTTTGCTGAGCTGTCATTTTCTAATATCATTAATTGCTCAAATGCTTTTAGTTTGTGCGCAGCCAATTGGGCATTTGCAAATTGTAACTTCCATGCATTCAAATCTTTTATCTCTTCCAACTCACCCAAACACTGGTTCTGTGCATCAAACTGAACATAGGTATTGCTGTTTATATTTGGGAAACTGAACACCTGGGTGTCTTTGTCTAGCACCAAACGCTGACGCTTGTATGAGCCATTTTCTAGAACATCCACATCAAAATACAATTTGAAACGCTTCTCTTTTTGAATGATACTTATTTGGTAAACATTGTCCTTATTGACAGAGTGTGTGATGTTCAAATGCGGGTGCCCAGCTTGCATAAACCATTGGTCAAAAAACCAATTTAAGTCTTCGCCTGTTACCGATTCAAATGCCTTGCGCAAATCGCTTATTTCAGCGTTTTTGTAGGCATTGTCTGTTAGGTACGTTTTTATCCCAGCAAAGAATGCCTCATCGCCCATATACTTTCTAAGCATATGTATAACTGATCCCCCTTTTTGGTAGCTATGCCCATCGAACATATCTTCTTTGTCGCGGTAATGGTAGCGTATTAACTCTACTTGCTTGTAGTCTGACTCATCGATATAGCGTTGGTGAAATCGACTCAATTTCAAATCAGCTTCACTGCGGCCATATTTATAATCGTCCCATAAATATTCGCCATAGGTTGCGAATGATTCATTAAGCGGCAGATTAGACCAAGACTCACAGGTTACCAAATCGCCAAACCAATGGTGAAACAATTCATGGGCTACGACATCTTCATACGTTTCATCGAGGTGCTCGCGCGCATCGTGTTGCAATTTATCATAGTGAATTACACAGCCAGTATTTTCCATTGCACCACTTACAAAATCACGCACCACCACTTGGTGAAATTTGTCCCATGGGTAAGGCACTTGTAAAATATTGCTGTAGAATTCCAACATCTCAGGGGTATTGCCAAAAACCAATTTGCTGTAAGCCGCATATTCAGGTTCTAGGTAATAATTAACTTCTTTGCCTCTCCAGCTGTCTTTGGTTTCAGAAAAATCGCCTATAACCAAGGCAAACAAATAAGGTGAATGCGGTTTAATTTGTTCCCATATATCTATGCGGGTACTGTCGTTTTCAGCTTTAGAACTTATGAGTGCGCCATTGGAAATGGATTTGTATTTTGAAGGGCAGTGTAGTATAATTTTTTCACTGGTTTTTTGATTGGGTGCATCGATGGTAGGGAACCAGCAACTGGCGGCTTCGGTTTCTCCTTGTGTCCACAATTGAATAGGCTTCTTGGTTGTCTTACCGTCGTGGTTGATAAAATACAAACCCTTATCGCTGCTGATGGCCCGGCTGCCCTTTTCATGTACTTTTTCTGGTTGAGCTACATAAATAATTTTGATGCGGTACTGATCGTCTTTGGTGTAGCGTTTGTCCAACTTAATACGCAAAAACAAGGAGTCGTAGGTATAGGTTAATGGCAAAAAATCTCTCAATGACTTAATGTCTTGATTTAAATCGTAAAGACTAACACTTTCAATGCGCATGTATTTGGCATTGAGAATTAAAGAGTCAACTGGATAAAAATGCGGTCTTACGGTGAGCGTTGCTAAGCCTTTCATTTCACGTTTTGCGAAATCAGGATACAATTCCAATTCGGTGTGAACGATATCATTCACTTTGCTTACACTGGCTCTGTATATGGATAAACTAGGGTCTAGGGTTTTCCTTTGATCAGGATAAGTGGGTTTGGATTTACATGCAGTAAAAATTATTGAGCCCAAGGCCACAATCAAGAAAAATTTGCTAAATTTCATTGATGCAAAAATAACGATATTGCATAAGAAGGCATTGTACTTCAAAATATTTATTCGGATGCAAGCAAGTCATAAACTATCCCCTATTATAAGCCAATAACCTGCAGCTCACTCAAGTTTCTATACACGCCATTTGGCTTCTGCAAAAGTTCTTGGTGCGTGCCTTGCTCAACTATGGTGCCTTTATCGAGTACGATAATCTGATTGGCATTGCGTATGGTGCTTAATCTGTGGGCAATAACCAAACTGGTTCTATTCTTCATTAAATCGTCTAAGGCCTCTTGAACCAATAATTCGCTCTCACTGTCGAGTGCACTGGTGGCTTCGTCGAGAACCAATATTGCTGGGTCTTTGATAACCGCCCGGGCAATGGCTACGCGCTGTTTTTGACCGCCCGATAACTGTATGCCGCGCTCACCCACCATGGTTTCAAATTGATCTGGAAACGATTCGATAAACTTCCATGCATTGGCTTTCTTTGCCGCTTCCAAGACTTCTTCCTTGCTTGCATCTGGCTTGCCATATAAAATATTTTCGTAAATGGTTCCACCAAATAATATTACATCTTGTGGTACATAGGCAATTTGTTTGCGCAAAGCACTTAAATCGTAGTCTTGAATTGGCTTTCCATCAATTAAAATATTTCCATTATCGGCATTGTAAAAACGCAAAACCAATGAAGCAATTGTACTTTTACCACCACCGCTACCACCAACAATGGCTATGTGTTCGCCCTTCCCTGCTTTGAAACTAACGTCTTTTAATACGCTTACTTCTTTGCGTGAAGGGTAAGCAAATTCAATATTTTGAAATTCGATTTCACCAATTAGGCGCTCCTCTTTTTGAGTTTCATTGTGTACAATCAATTCAGAGTCGGTATCCATTAATTCGCGCACACGTTGGGTTGCACCAATGGTCTTTTGCAGCTGCCCGAACATGTCGGCAAAGCCACCTAAAGTTCCTCCTACAAAGCCCGAATAAATAACGAATTGTATCAATTGAGACAGGTGCAATTCTCCGGCTTGTATCATTTGAGCCCCGTACCACACCACAAAACTAATAGCACCAAACACGGTGAAGATGATAAATGACACAAAAAAACCACGGTACGATCCGCTTTTAATGGCGAATTCAATCAATTGATCGATGTTTTTGCCATAGCGCTTGCGCTCAATTTCTTCGCCTGTAAATGACTTTACAACGCTGATTCCTTGTAAGGTTTCTTGAACGATGGTGCCACTGTCGGCCAACATATCGGTTTCTTTGCGCCCCATTTTTCTGATTTTGCCGCCAAAGAAAACAGCACTCACCGCAATTAACGGTACAATGGCAAGCATAATGAGCGCCAATTTCATGCTGATAAAAAATATGAAAGTCAGTCCTATAATTAAGGTCAATATTCCTCTTAAAAATTCAGCCAGCACAAAGGAAACGGTGTCCTGAATTTGACCTGTATCTGACCCTATACGGCTGCTTAAATCGCCCACCCTTTGGGTGCTAAAAAACGACATCGGCAAGGTAATTAATTTTGAATACAATGATTTTCTCAAGTCGGCAGTTGCATTGGTGCCAGCTTTGGTAAGCAAGTAAACGCGCATAAATGAGAATATGGTTTGCAAAGTTAACTGTGCAAAAATCAGAATTAAGGTGACGTTTAATGGCCATTGTTCTTTGCCCATTGAAAAGCCATCAAACATGCCCGAGCTATTTCCTGGCAATTTGATTTCGGCATTGCTTACCGCTCCAATCATTTTACCCATTAAAAATGGAAAAGCCATGGTACTAAAAGCCGATAAGGAAATGAAAAACAAACCACCGAAAAAATATTTGCGGTACGGTTTGAGGTATCTGAAAACAAATTTCAGTTCAGAAAGTGAATGTTTATTGATTTTCGCTTTAGGTAAATCGCGGTCTCGTCTTGGTCCTCCCATGTTGATGTTTAAAGTGCAAAAATACAATTTGAATCGCGCTTTGCTTCATAAAAAAAAGAGATTTTAACCCAATTCGATTAAGCTTTGATTTGCACGCATAAGAGCCCATTGACAATTAACAATGACAAAATATATCTATTTAACAGTAAATAAATTGAGCAATTCCTTGAGCAAATTCAGCGCTTTAAATTGGAGAATCCATCTTCTTATGTTAAGTTTGAATAAATTTATTTTTATGCGCAAGTGTTTTTTCATCCTATTAAGCTTTGTTATATCCAATATGTTTGCTCAAAATGCAGACTTCAAGGTCGTGTATTTAAACCCTAAAACAGGCATCCCTGCAATGTTCCGCTTCGATGCGAATAGTTCTAATGTTCCGAATGCAGAAAACATCAATGCATGGATGCAAAACAACCTTCATACCAATGCTGGTTTTTCTATTCAATTCAGCAAATACACCGAAGGTAAAAAGGGCAGCCAACACTACAAATACCAACAATATTTTGGCCCGTACAAGGTCGAAGGTGCTGAGCTAATTCTTAATTTACAAAACAAAAAGACAAAGAGTTTGTACGGTAAATACTTTCCTCAATTGACTATTGATTTAAACTACAGCATTCAATCTGCTCAAGCACTTAACATTGCTTTGTCTTCCTTTCCAAACGCTACCTTTATGTGGGAAATTCCGCAGGAAGAGAACGAATTGAAACACATCAAAGGCAAAAAACTTGCAAGTTATTACCCGCACCCTGAATTGCTTTTGATTTCAACCCACGACTCTTGCCGCAGCAGTGATTTCAGATTGGCGTATAAAATTGATGTGTATGCCTACGCACCGCACAGCCGTCAGTGGATTTATGTGGATGCAAACACTGGGAAAATTATCAAACAAGAAGAACAAATTTGTACCGTAGACCGCATGGGTATAGCCCACACAAAATATAGTGGAATTCAAAACATTATGTGTGACAGTGTAGAGAACGACACTTTCATATTGTTCGACCATACTAGAGGCAATGGCATCCACACCATAGACGTGCGCATTATTGGTTTGGACAGCACAAGAGAATTTTCCGATACAGACAATATATGGAACAATGTGAATGCGGCTAAAGATGAAATAGCAACCGATGTTCATTGGGGTTCTGAGATGACTTACGACTATTACAAAATATTCCACGACAGAAAAAGTTACGACGACGGTGATGGAATGATTTTTTCTAAGGTGCATGTTGGCAAGAACTATGTCAATGCATTTTGGAATGGCGTAAGTGCCAACTATGGCGATGGCGATTCGAAGAACTATTCAGCACTCACCTCTATTGAAATTTGTGCCCATGAATTAACCCATGGAGTAACCGGAAATAGTGCAAGCCTTATTTACCGAAATGAAAGCGGAGCGCTTAATGAATCGTATTCTGATATACTTGGAAAATGTGTTGAAAGCTTTGCAGACTCAGCGCGTTTTAATTGGTTAATAGCAGGAAGAATCACTTTAAAAAACAAACCGTTTAGAGACATGAGCAACCCGCCAAATTGCAGCCATCCTAAATACTATAACGGCAAATATTATTACACAGGTACACAAGACAATGGGGGTGTTCACTATAACAGTGGCGTGCAAAATTATTGGTTTTACTTATTAACCCAAGGTGGTTCTGGTACACGCGAATCGGACACCATGCCATTCAGCGTTAAAGGTATTGGTATTGAAAAAGCTGGACAAATAGCCTATCAAACATTAAATACCCGCCTCATTTCCGAATCAGAATACATCGATGCTTGTTACCAATCTATAGATGCATCTATTGCCCTATA
Organism: Bacteroidia bacterium; assembly: GCA_044341025.1. Classification (GTDB taxonomy): domain Bacteria; phylum Bacteroidota; class Bacteroidia; order NS11-12g; family UBA955; genus JABMMZ01. Next base: position 32,571 of record JBIISM010000007.1, read on the forward strand.
TGGTGACACCTCTTTAGAAACACGCATGGTAAAGCAGGCTTGGTATGCTGTAGGACTTCTAAATCTTTTAGAATTAGACATTGAGCAAGACCAGAGCCTTTCAAGTGCATGGACGGTATACCCAAATCCAGCAACTCAAAACATCAGCATTCAAAATCCTAGTGTTTTTGATGCAAGTCAAGTTGAAATATTCGATTTAACAGGTCAAATGCTGCACAGCCAAACCATTAATCCAAATGAAAGCATAGATGTCTCCTCTTTTGCAAATGGGGTATACTTTGTCCGCATCAACCAAATGCAGACCATCAAATGGATAAAACAATAAACTTATTTATTTTTTAGAGGCTATAAATTGTGACAAGGTCTTGTAAACCTGCAGCAAATCGTCTTGTCCTTGAAGCAAACTAATATGCTTTTCCATACTTACCTGATCGTTGCGAATGGCAGGACCGGTTTGTGAATGGGATGCTGAGTTTTGCAAAGCATTTTCAAAAGTATGTCTGATTAAGGGTTTTAAAAACTGAACATCTAAGTTGTTCGCTTCAACAATTTTTTCGGAAGCCGCCAAGATTGCATTGGTGAAATTATTGGCAAACACTGCAGCTAAATGGTATTTTGCTCTCTGTTCAGAATCTGCTTGCTTAAACAAAAAGCCGCAGGTATTTAATAATTGCTCGATGGAAGTTTGCGTGTTTTGACTGCTGGTTTCAATTAACAATGGCACCTCGCTAACTGGCTTAACCCCTTTAATACTCTGCAATGGATAGATAATTCCACGGTTGGGAAATTTACCCAAGACCTCTAAGGACACTGAACCTGCGGTGTGACAGACTATGGTTTCAGGTAAATCCAAAGTCTCTATTACCGACTGTATGGTGTCGTCATTGACTGCAACAATGAGCAAGTCGCATGTCAATTCTACATTGTATTTCTGAGCGTATTTTGCATTAACCGAAGCGGCTAATTGCTTGCCACTTTCTTGGTTTCGGCTAACAATTTGAGTTATAACGAACCCTCTTTGATGGAATACATGGGCGAAATAGTTCGCCACATTCCCCGACCCAACTAGTGCGATATTCCTGATGGAACTACTCATTTCACTTGGGCTTCGCGGCGTTTAAACTCTTTGAATCGCTGAATAATGGCCAAAACAAACCCGATGATTAAAACAAAAGTACCCAACCACAATAGGTTGATGTATGGAAATTCTATGGCCTTTAAAATGATGTAATCCATTTTTGGTCTGCGTGTCGCTGAACTCAAAACAAACAACATGCCTTTCGGATTCTCTGGATCAGGAATTACGCGGTCGAATATCACCATAACACCTGCTTCGTCAACGATGGCTTCTTTAAAGCGAATTTTATCCTCGCTGATAAATTCTGGTCTAGCCATAAACGTATCACCAATACTATTGATCACAACCTCAGCTTGCAGGTGCAAAACACTTGCATCATTCTTTACATTGATAACATTAACCTTCTGCAAGGTTAGTTGTCTGTTGCCATCAGCCGTTGCAAACGATTCGCCTATTTTAACTGTGTCAGTTCTAAAATCATCAAACTCCTTGTCCTCTCGCTGTTCCATGCTACTTTCATAGGTAACATGGGTAAATATATCGCGGGTTAGATAATGTCTGGTGTCAGGATTACTAACCATACCCATTTTCGGATTGTTTTGGGTATTGGGATACAAACGGAATGTATCGATTGTCTTACCCGCTTTGTCTAAGACCTCGTACTCCACTTCAAAATATTTATTTGGTGCAATTTCTTCAGCGCCTTTAAAGGTTGCTTTCAACGTGTTGTCACCAAAAGTCATTGGTCTATTTTTAGCCAATAAAATATTTTCTTTGTTTCCCTTTTTTGCATTGTCATCTGCCTTGCCTTCTGCCGTTGTTTCAGAAAAATAACCAGTACCCGTTGTATTGATACTTAAGACTTTTTTGTTCACTGAAGACACCAATATACCGAGCATCATCAGCCCAAATCCTGCGTGGGCCAAACTCGCTCCTGCTACCTTTATTTTTCCTTTTAAAGCCGTTATGATGTAATGAATGTTTCCTGTCATGGCATAGACACTGCCAATAACTAAGAGCAAAAATTGCACTTCCCAAATATCAAACAAGAACAAAGCGCCTATAGATATTGCAATGGCGATAAGCAATGAATTGGCAATATTTTCAAGCACCTTGCGCACATCCGATTGCTTGTATTTAAAGTATTGACCAATGGCGGTAAGGATAACAATTGGAATGGCAAACCAAATTTGCACCTGGTTGTAATACGCCTCGCCTGCAGAGGCTTTGCTGCCTTCAAACAATTTATTGAATACCGGAATACTGGTCATTATGATCACCTGGAATCCAGACAACAACAAGACCATGCTACCAACAAACATCCAAAACTCGCGGCTGTATAATTTATCCGTTTCTATTTGTGTTCCGTATAAAGAAAACAAATTGCGAACAAACCAAATGGTGCTGCCCAGCAAAACGATAGAACCTAAAACACTGATTATGGTAATATTGGTTTTGAAATCAACCAAGGCCAAGACCATTATTGCACTGAAGCTGATAAGGAAAAACAAACTTGCCATTGAGCGCTTTTTGAAACTCAATGAAAAAGTCAAGAATATAAATAAGAACAACAATAAGATAAGCTGTCCGGATAATCCTAAGTCGGTAAACGAGTGCACACTGGCATTGCCCAAAATTCCACTCCGTGTAAGGAAGGTGGCGTACAATACCATGAAGAATGAGAATATCGTTAGTATAAATGTGAGCACCGGATACTTGTTGGTCGACTTGTTGATCAACAACATGTGGGTGGCTGTGATAAGCAATAGCCATGGCATTAGGGATGCATTTTCAACTGGATCCCAAGCCCAATAGCCTCCAAAACTTAAACTTTCATATGCCCAGTATCCACCCATGATAATACCTGTACCCAAAACCATAACGGCCACCAAGGCCCATGGCAAGGCAGGTACCATCCATTCTTTCAAACGCCTAGTCCAAAGACCAGCAAATGCAAATGCAAATGGAACGATGGTGGCGGCAAAACCGAAGAACAAAGTTGGTGGATGTATAACCATCCAATAATTTTGAAGCAAAGGATTTAAACCATTTCCTTCTTTGTATATTTCTAAATAGTTGGCCTTACCCAAACGGTCGAGCACTGGAAGGAGCAAAGATTCAGGATTGTGCTCACGCATCAATTGAAAAGGACTGCTGCCAATTTTGAAATCACCGATTTCAAAACCCAAGAGCATACTTCCAAGTATAACCTGGGCCAAGGCAATAACAGTAAGCACTGGTGCTTGCCAAGACTTTGATTTGAAAATAAGTATACAGCCAAGCACGGCATGCCAAAACATCCAAAGCAAGAAACTTCCTTCTTGTCCTTCCCAAAAACAACTGATCATATAATAAACCGGGAGTTCTGTTGAAGAATGTTGGTAAGCGTATTGGTATTCGAAATAATGGCTGTGTATGATGTAAAACAAAGAAGAAAATATGGCAATTACCGCAAAGGAATGGATAAAGAACATCCACTTACCCAGTTGCATTAATGACTTGGAATCTCTGTTTACTGATAGCGCATAGGCAATAGCAGATATTAAGGATGCGACAAAAGAAAGCACAACTGCAAAGTGGCCAAAATTGCCAATCGCTAAATGCTCGTTGTTAAATACAATGGTTTCCAAAGTTTATTTTTTTTCGTATTTGCTAGGACACTTTTTTAGAATCTCAGTCGCTTCAAAATTGCCGTTTCGGCTGTACCCAATAAGAACCACTTTATCGGTCTTTTCCAAATCTTGAGGTTTGGCATTTCTATACACCACTTTTTTCTCCATGCCGGTGGTGTCACTAGCATAGAACTCAAAATAGTTCGGGTCTTTTTGAGGGTCATAGGTTGTTGGCATGGTTTTGCTCAAAGTAGTCACCACGTGCAATTTCATATTTGGGCGATCGACAGCAATGGAATCTGCTTCTCTAAAACAAACATACTTGCTTGTATCGCCATAAAAACTGACAGCAATGGCTATACCTATAGAAACAACAATTAAAATAACGATGTGAACCGGTTTCATTTTTTGTCTTTTTCTAAACGGCTGATTTTTTTATCCAATCTGTAGAGGTAAAGCACAATCATTAAAAAAATGATGCTGATAATTCCTACCACCACATATATTTTTCCTGAGCTTCTAAACAATGATTCATTGCCTTGAGCACTTGCTTGAATAAGTGCAATCAAAAACAAAAGACTAAGCGTTATTTTCTTCATGTTCTTTTTGAATTTCTAATAAACGAAAACGGGTTCTAAGTTCTGCTATCCATACAAACAAAAGACACCAACCAATGACAGCTGGATAAAACACCATTTCCATATTGTTTGTTGAATTGTACGATTTAAAATTAACTGATTCGCCACTTCCAGGGTGAATACTTGATTGTGCCAATTTCGGCATTACCACTATTAAGGCTAAGAAAAGCGGGAAAACAAATACATTGTAAACCGCTGCAAGTCTGGCTCTTTTCTCAGCATCGTTTACCGATTTTTGCAACAACCAATAACCACCGTACATGGCCATTCCTGCTGCAACGCCATTTAGTTTTGGGTCGTTGGTCCAAGCAGTACCCCATGTGTTGTAGGCCCAAAACATGCCTGTAAACAAGCCACAAAATCCCATTAATATTCCAACATTGGTCAGTTCTGAAGCATACACATCGCGCTTGGTGCTTGGCTTGCTTAAGAACATTATACTGTTCACCCAAGCCGCCATCAAGATCAACATCATACCAAACCACATGGGAACGTGGTAGAATAAATTGCGAATGGTTTCATCCAAAATGCCCACATCGGTAGGCAATTGAATGAGCATTCCATATACCAAGGAGTATGCTACAATGAGCACCGCCAGTATTTTGTACCATGATTTTTGGAAGAATTTCATGCCTTTTGTATAACCCTGCGAAATTAGTCATTATTTGCGTATTCGTGTATAATTTTATTCAAATTGATTATAAATATTAAGCATAGGTTTATGACCTTTGCATGCGCTTAAATTTGCAATCCCCATGTTTAAAATTATCCGATCTATTTTATTTTTAATGCCCGCAGAAACAGCGCATTATTTCACATTAAACGTTTTAGACGTCTTACTGCGCATTCCCATTTTATCTTCTTTAATGAGGGCGCTCTATAAAAATAAAAACCAACAACCTATAGAATTTGCTGGCATTACCTTTCCCAACCGTGTTGGTTTGGCGGCGGGTTTTGACAAAAACGCAAAGTATTTACGCGTAATGCAAGCCCTTGGATTTGGTCATGTTGAAATTGGAACCGTAACCCCAAAGGGCCAAGCTGGCAACGACAAACCCCGTTTGTTCAGAATCATTCCCGATGAAGCGGTTATTAACCGTATGGGATTTAACAACGATGGTTTGGAGGAAATTAAATTGCGTTTAAAAAACAGACCAAAAGGATTGATCGTGGGCGGTAATATTGGCAAAAACAAAGTAACCCCAAATGAAGAAGCGGTTAACGATTACTTAATTTGCTTTGAAGGTTTATACCCTTATGTCGACTATTTTACGGTAAACGTAAGCAGCCCTAACACCCCGGGTTTGCGTGCTTTGCAAGACCGTGGACCTCTTACTGAAATTTTAAATACTTTGCTGAACAAACGCAAAAGTTTAATTGATGCTGGTCAAAAGAAATTGCCCGTGTTCTTAAAAATTGCACCCGATTTGAGCAACGAACAATTGGATGATATTGTACTCTTAACCAAAGAAACTGGCATCGATGGCATCGTTGCAACCAATACCACCATCAGCAGAGAAGGTTTGAGCGCCAGCAAAGCGGATATCGAAGCCATGGGCGCAGGTGGTTTAAGTGGAAAACCCGTTTTCGAACGTTCTACTGAAGTTTTGCAATACCTCAACCAAGCATTTCAAGGCACAGTTCCTATGATTGGAGTTGGTGGCATATCCAACAAAGCAAATGCTGACGCCAAATTACAGGCAGGCGCCGAACTCGTGCAAATTTATTCTGGTTTTATTTACCATGGGCCAGCGCTTGTGAAAGAGATTGGATAAGAACGTCAATCATAAATTAAATAGTAAAAAATAAGTGTTCTAACTTAACATGAAGAACATTCCCAAGAAATAAGAATTACTTCTTAAAAAAACTTCAAAACAGCGATTACCACACCCACCAGAATCGTAGCACTTAAAACACCTTTGCTGATCAAATCTTTCTCTAAGCGAAGGAAAAGAAAAAACAAACCTAAGTTTCCTACCAAGGCCACACTTAACACTGGTGCTAGAATTTTTCCATTCACATAAATATTGAAATAATCTGAGGCTGTGAAACCTGGATTGCTGCTTAAAAAAACCACAAATGAAATCAAAAAAGACGTGAGAATTCCGAGACCTAAGCCTAACAATAACTGCTTCCTTGGATTCATAAAATATTTTTTAAATGCTGCATCACACCGTGTGATGTTAAATCAAATTTGGTTGGCACCACACTAATGTATCCATTGTCAACCGCCCACAAATCGGTGTCATTGTCTTCGGCATCAAGGTTGATAAATTTACCCGTCATCCAATAATACGTATTGCCTGAGGGATCCTTGCGCTCATCAAAATTCTCTGCGTACTTGGCCCCTGCTTGTCTGCAGATTCTCAAACCTTTTATTTGGTCGGTCTTCGGCATGTTCACATTTAACAAAGTGCCATAAGGAAGAGGATTCTTAAGTATGGTTTCGGCAATATGCCGGATGTGTGGTCTGCAGTATTCAAAATTGGCTTCTTGGCTAAAGTCGCACAATGAAAACCCAATTGCTTGAACCCCATCAACCGCTGCTTCAACCGCTGCGCTCATGGTTCCACTGTATATCACATTGATGCTGTAATTTGGTCCGTGGTTAATACCCGATACCATGATATCAGGTCTGCGCTTGCATACTTTATCCAAAGCCAATTTTACACAATCGGCAGGGGTACCGCTGCACTCGTATGCTTCAATACCTTCGAAAATAAAATTTCGTTTTAGTCTAAGCGGCAGACTTACTGTGATTGCATGCCCCATAGCACTTTGAGGCTTATCAGGCGCTACCACGATTACTTCTCCAATCTGCGACATTTCTTCTACCAATACTCTAAGCCCAGGAGCAGTTATGCCATCGTCGTTTGATATTAATATCAGTGGTCTTTGTTCTGTCATTTTATAGGCTTAAAGTTTTGCCATAACGGGGCGCAAGATTTTTAAGCATGTCTTGGGTCATTGCATCCAAATCGTATGCAGGTTTCCATCCCCAATCCTCGCGTGCTTCTGAATCGTCTATGCTGTTTGGCCAGCTATCGGCTATTTTTTGACGGTGGTCGGGGTTGTACTCGGTGCTAAAACCAGGCACATATTTTTGTATAGATGCGGTTATTTCTTTTGGGTCAAAGCTCATACCCGCCAAATTGTAACTGCTTCTGATTTTTACTTGTTCAGCTGTTGCATGCATAATGTCCAAGGTTGCTTTTAAAGCATCTGGCATATACAACATTGGCAATTCGGTGTTTTCACCTAAGAAACAATTGTGTTTACCCGAAGTTAAGGCATCATGGTAAATACTTACTGCATAATCTGTGGTTCCACCACCTGGCTCACTCTTATACCCAATCAAACCAGGGTAACGCAAACTGCGCACATCTACACCTCTCTTTTGGAAATAATATTCGCAGTAACGCTCCCCTGCCAATTTGCTTATGCCATAAATGGTGTTTGGATCCATTACACAATTTTGAGGCGTATTGTTCACCGGAGTAGAAGGGCCGAAAACAGCAATAGAACTTGGCCAGTATACTTTGCCGATTTTAAAATCAACGGCAGCATCCAGCACATTAAACAAACCATCCATATTTAAAGACCAACCCAATTTTGGTTTGGCCTCTGCAGTAGCGCTTAACAAAGCTGCCAAATGGTATACTTGCGAAGGCTTATATTTATTCAGCACGTCAGTGAATTGCTGTTTGTTTAAAATGTCCAACTCTTCGAACGGACCAGCTTTAAACACCTCATCATCACTCTGACGAATGTCTGATGCAATAACATTGCTGTTCCCATAAATATTTCTAAGCGATTCAACCAACTCGGTTCCAAGTTGTCCGCATGATCCGATAACTAATATTTGTTCTGACATAAAATTCTAAGGCACAAAAATAAGGGGAATTTGATGAATATTTTAAACTTAGAATATGCTTTGTTTTATGGATTGTTTTGGCTGGCATTTCATCCCGTAGCGTTCGCGCGCATGCGCGATCTGCTTCAGGGACTTCTATCAGGGGGGCATCCAACATTCTAAAAAACTATTTAAAAATTTGTGGGTTTTTCTATATTTTTGTATGAAGAATAAAATCTTTCTCTTTTTGATTACAAAAAACAGCAAATTATTATGTCCCCTTTAGAAACCATTAAAAGCAATCTAATAAATCATATCATGGCTACAAAAAATGAAAAAATTTTACACGCCATTGAAAATCTTTTCGAATCAAATAAAATTGAAGAAACATACAATTTATCTTCCCAAGAAATAGAAATTCTTCAAATGAGTGAAGCAGATATTTTAAATGGGAATTTGGTTTCTGAAGAAGAACTTGACGAGCAGGACAGAAAATGGCTCGCCTAAAAATATTTTGGACTTCTACTGCAGTCAAACAGCGAAATTATATTTTTGAATATTGGATTAAGCGAAATGGGAGTCGAATTTATGTCTCCAAATTAAATTTTAAAATCAAGGAGCACATAAGTTTGCTGATTTTAAATCCTCAGCTAGGAAAGACTGCTGACTTTACCAATACAAGAATATTAATTCTGGGACACTATAGTATTTTTTACCAGATCAAGAACGCTCAAATAATCATTGCCGCATTCTGAGACAACAGACAAGACCCGCTCAAATTATCTGAGTTTCTAAACCAAAAATAATCCTTATTTTCGTTGCTTCATGCATAAAAGACTTTTATTTTTTCTTTTCTTATTGGCCTCATTACAAACCAAAGCTGAAGACTCTAAAATAAGATACAGCGCAAGTTTTGGAAGCAACAGCTTTCTTTTTAACAAAGGCATTCTAGATCCCAATATGACTTTTATTGCTTATGGTGTAAATCCACTTAAAAATTTCATTATCGGTGCTAAAGCAGAAAAAAGTTTTACCGATAAAAAAGCATTGTCCCTGGGCCTGTTTTATTCTAAATCGTCTTTGCAATATTTATACAACGACCGCTTGGGTTGGAGTGTTGGTCCGGGCGGCATCATAAACCACAAGGGGTATATCCACTATTCTCAAATTATCTTTAACAGCCTTGGCAAATACAGCATGTTTAAATGGCTCAACTTGGAATATGGATTAAGCCATAGCATCAAACTTAAAAACACTTTTGACAACAAAGAAATTGGCACTTACATTTCGTGGACGGATACTTTGGGAAACAGCAAAATGAAGACCTACTCGTTGGCCTATAGCTTGGGCATTGAGTTTGTTTTAAACAAACACTTGAGTTTTGAAATCTTGCACAACCGCGGAATCAATAACTCTGTAAATTTAGAAAACACTCTTTACAGCAGGCCATACGCCCAATATCCGCAAAAACTCATTTACACCAGCTTTGCGTTAAATTACCGGTTCAAATAAGGCGATTTGAAAATCAAGAAAATCGAACTTACATTTGCCAGCGATGTTTACGATCCTGATACCAACTTGGAACAACCTACCCTACCTCAAGGTTTGCGTTGAGAGTATAATTAAAAACTCAAGCTTCCAACATCAGATAATTGTTCATATTAATGAGGGCGCAGATGGCACCACCGAATGGGTAAAAGACAATAACTTTGAACACACCTTCAGCGACCAAAACATTGGTATTTGTAAGGCCCTCAACCAAGCCTCTATTTTAGCCAAAACCAAATACATTTGTTATTTTAACGACGACATGTACGCCCTTCCGGGCTGGGACTACCACCTGGTGAAAGAAATTGAAAACATTGGACATCAGAATTTTTTCATTTCCTCAACCATGATAGAACCCAAACCTGGAAATGACTTAAACATTTTGCAAGGGCACGATTTCGGCGATCTAGACTCTTTTAAAGAAAGAGAATTGGTGCAAGGCTTCAAAGACCTAAGAATGGAAAATTGGAATGGCGCCAGTTGGCCTCCAAATGTTGTACCAAGAGCCTTATGGGAAAAAGTAGGCGGATACAGTGATGAATTCAGTCCTGGCATGTACAGTGACCCTGATTTCTCAATGAAGTTATGGGCTGAAGGTGTCCGCTATTTTAAAGGAATTGGGGAGAGTAAAGTATACCACTTTATGAGCAAATCGACGGGTAAAATTAGCAAAAACGATGGGCGTAAAACATTTATGCAAAAATGGAAAATCAGCCCAGGCTACTTCTATAAAAAAATGCTCAAGATGGGTAAAAAGTGGGAAGGACCTTTAAAAACGCCATTCAAAGGCATACTATTCACAGCCATGAAACTTAAAGTTTTTTACAAAAGTCTTTTTTAATTTAAAATAAATTCGTTTGTTTTGTAAACCAATAAAATCTGATGAATACCATGAAAATGCGCTTGCAACCCACGCTACTTTCGCTATTATTTATTTTTAGCACTTTAAATATAGCCGCACAAAAAAAATTATTTTTTAACGTCAACGATGTTAAATGTAAAGAAAAAACCGCCCACTACTACAGAATGATCGTCCCTCAAGGGTCTTTATTCAGAGTAACCGAATACTTCATTGAAGGCAACCAGATGAAGATGGAAGGTCAATATAAATCTAAAAAACTAGAATATGATTCAAGAGATGGCGACTTCAATTGGTACTATTGCAATGGACAAAAACGCATCGAAGGACATTACAAAGGTGGAAAAGCAACAGACAAATGGACCTATTACTACAAAGATGGTCAAATTCAATCTGAAGGTTCTTATGTAAAAGACAACAAAGATGGCGAATGGGGATTTTACCACAGGAATGGAGCAGTAAAGGTTAAGCCAAATTACATCGATGGGGATATTGATGGCGTTTATGCAGCTTTTTATGACAATGGCGATAAAAAATCTGAATTCTTATACAAAAAAGGCAAGGCAGATGGCGATTTCACAATCTATTTCAAAGGCAATAAAGTAAAAAGCAAAGGTTCTTACCTTAAAGACAGTTTGGATGGTGCCTACGAGCGCTATTTCTTAGATGGCAAATTGGCTTTCAAAGGTGAATACAATGACAATAAACGCAGCGGCACTTGGGAGTTCTTTCACCAAAATGGCAACAAATCAGCTGAGGTAGATTACAACAGCAAAGGCAAATTCACCAAAGGAACTTTCTTTGATGAAGACGGCAAAAAACTAAGCAAAAAAGTAACCGTAGACGATCTATTTAAAGATGCTGAATATCCAGGCGGAAAAGATGAGATGTATAAAGAAATCAACTCTAGACTGGGTGATAAATTAGATTTCAAAGCGGCTAAAGCTGAAAAATACACCATTGTTGCCTATTGCATTTTAAGCATTGACGAAGATGGCAATATCACAGAGCGCCGTTGGGAAATTCCCGATGGTGACGATGATGACAACTGTGAAGATAAATTTGATGTGGTAAAATTCATCAACTCATCAATCGATGATTTCCCGAAATTCAAAGCAGCCAAAGCATACAACCGCAATTACGAAGACGAAGTAATAATCTATTACAACATCGACTTCTCTAAATTATAGGCCTAGACAAGAGGCAATAAAAATCCCGTAGCGATAACCGTTGCGGGATTTTTTTTATGCCATCAATTGAAGGGCACTTCTAACTGAGCAAGAATAAATGAATCGCATTGGCTATCCAAACGAGATATTGCGGTATTCTCTTGATCACAAGCATCTTATGCTATATATTGTTCGATTATTTCATCTATCACATTCAGCTAGTGCAATCAGCGTTTGAGCAAATGAAGGGAAGATACTAAATATTTTTCAAAAATATTTTTGAAACCTTTTTGCATTTATGGAAATATCCCCTACTTTTGCAGTCCTTTAATTTTTTCAAGCAATGAAACGTACATTCCAGCCATCACAACGCAAAAGACGCAACAAACACGGCTTTAGAGAAAGAATGGCCACCGCAAACGGTCGCAAAATAATAGCAGCCAGAAGAAAACGCGGCCGTAAAAGGTTAACCGTTTCTGACGAAGGCAGACACAAGCGCTAGTCTTTGTGATGCAACCTCATGAGCAACATGAGTGAATATACCTTTAAGTTAAGTCTTTCTAAACCAGAACGTTTACGAAACGTTAAACAGATAGACTTTTTATTTAAGAATGCTACTTCGATCAAAGGTTTCCCTTTGGTATTCAGCTACTTGCTTTTCGAAAAACCTCAACAAGCTCAAATTCAAGCCTTATTTGCTGCACCCAAACGCAACTTTAAAAAAGCCGTTGACCGCAACCGTATAAAACGGGTTATGCGCGATCGATTAAGGTTACTAAAGCCTGAATTAACAGAAGCACTAAACGGCAAATACATCCAATTTGCATTAATTTATACCTCTCGAGAACTTCCAGATTATTTGTCAATTGATAAATCCCTGAAAAAAATAATTGCAAAATTACATGATTCGACCAGGGCGTAGTTTGGGTGTATTTTTGATAAAAATTTACCAATGGACTTTATCGCCATTGCTCCCTCCCTCTTGCCGTTATACACCATCCTGCAGCCAGTATGGCATTGAAGCCATTAAAAAATATGGCCTTATAAAAGGTGGCATGCTCACATTAAAAAGACTTTCTAGCTGCAGACCTGGTGGTGGGCATGGGCATGATCCGGTGCCTTAAGCAAAGGGTATAGGGGCTAGGGTCCCTGTAGCAGAGACTACACTGCGTTCCGTCACGCTACGGGATGAATCTAGGGTTTAGGGGATAGCTGTCATTTAGGAAGCCTCATTGATACGTTTTCTAATATAACTCATTAGCGGGTTAAGCATTCTTCGCTATCACCTTCCGCTTGAGCTTCAGTGATTAAGAAAAGCTACGGCGACAAGCGGACTAAGGCCGACGGAGGCAAGTCCAGATAGCTATTTGGAGAGGAAGGCAGTCGGAATGTGTTGAATATTTCGTTTAATACTCAGGGGTGATACCAGTGGCAGAGAATTTCGCTTCACTACATTCACGCCACGTTATGGGTGCAGTGTTTCGTTTTTTTAATACCTTTTGTGAAACACCCCCTGAGACGGCATATAGTTAGTTAGTTTAAAACGGTCGACCTTGTTTATGCATCAACAATCGACAAACTATTAACCAATAACTCAATAAAAAAATAAACATCGGATGACTTGTATTTTTAAACTATCCGATATATTTTTGTAAAATGAAATGGCCGGTTGATTTGTCGCATATTGATCAAGATTTAAAAGCTCTTTATTCAAGATTAATTGAAAAAAAACTGGTTTTAACTAAGCATCGGCCTATTCCTGGTATCGCCATTAAAAAAATTGCCGAACAATTGGCCATCGAATGGACGTACAATTCTAACAGCATAGAAGGAAATACTTTGACCCTTAGAGAAACGCAATTGATTCTTCAAGAAGGAATTACGATTAAAGGTGTTTCACTTCGGGAACATTTTGAAGCGGTCAATCATGACAAGGCCATTAATTATGTAGTTTCTTTATGCAAACCCAACTACGTTTTGGACACCAAAGATATATTAGCTGTGCATGCTTTGGTTTTACGAAGCATTGAAGACCAAGACGCTGGGCGCATCAGAAATGCAGGTGTACGAATCTCAGGCGCTAATTTTACACCGCCAAATGCGATAAAAGTTCCTGATCTTTTAGACGGACTCGTTGACTACATCAATAAAAATCCTGAACACCTAAACAGCCTTGAACTTGCAAGTGTATTTCACCACCGCTTTGTTTGGATACATCCATTTTTTGATGGCAACGGGCGAACCGTTAGGCTAATCATGAATTTGCTATTGATGCGGGACGGATTTCCTCCAGCCATTATTTTAAGAAATGACCGTAAAAAATATTACGATGCTTTAAACAAAGCCAATAACTCCGACTACAACAAATTGATCCTTCTTGTTTCTCAGGCTATGGAGCGCTCATTGAATATTTACATCAACACCCTCGACGAAACCAACAACTTATGCAAACCAATCTCTCAACTTATTGAAGAAGCCAATTTACCCTATGGCCAAGAATATCTTAGTTTACTTGCACGAAAAGGAAAGCTTGATGCATACAAAGAGGGCCGCAACTGGCTGAGCACTCAAGATGCAATTAAGGCTTATTTTGCAAAATAAATTGATCCCTGTGGCTTTGCGCTAACTAAAAAAAAGCCATCAGAATGAACTGATGACTTTTAGGAAATTTCCCGATTTGTAAAATCATGAGCGAGCAATCTGATGATTACCCGCTCATTTTACACAATTACACAAATTGAGATCTATTTACATTTAGTAAACACGATCGATGTCGAATACTAGTTCTTTAGTAGACGGATTATTTTTGATTCACCTTCAGCGATAACAGATACGTAGTAAACACCTGGGATGAATGAAGCGATATCAATTGATTGAACCAAGCCAGCTTCAACAACTTTGTTGTATACTGTTTCGCCCATTGAATTTAATATTTGAATGTTAACCTCACCTGTTGCATTGTTCTCAGTTGTGATGTTTAAAGCATCTTTGGCTGGGTTAGGGAATAGGTTAACGTTAAGAGTAGATGCTTTAGAGAAGTTTACAGCAATGGCTTTGCTGTATGTGACAGTGCCATCTAGGTCGGTTTGTTTTAATCTGTAGTATTGGAAACCAGCAACTGCTTTGTAGTCAACCACACCGTAGTTGTTTACCACATTTGAATTCTTAGCCCCCATAACGGTTGCTATAGATGACCAAACCAAACCTTCGATTGATTTTTCAACTACAAATGAAGCATTGTCTTTTTCAGAAGCAGTAGACCATTTAACTTCAATGTTGTTAGCGTTGGCTTTTGCAGAGAAGTCGATGAGGGATACTGGAAGTGGCAGGACAAAGGTAGTTCCGCTATTGTTAGACCCAAACGTGATCAAACCTTTTGGTGAAACAAAAGCATCAGTAATAACAGGGCGTTCAACACCTGAACCAGAAGGAGTTGCTGCAACCATGCCCCATTGACTTGAATTATTAGCTAAGGTATTATTAGCAAGTTCTACATGTGTATTTACACTGCTTGAACTTGGAGAAGTTAATAGTGAAGTGTTAAGTCTAAATGTAAGTTTCACACCTGGATTAGTTGTTGAAGTATTAACGCTCCAAAATTCTGTTCCAGAAACCCCGCCAGGAAGTGAACTGAAGTTAATATTTTTGTTACTGCTACCTGAACCTGTGTAAGAAAGTTCAATGAAGTGAGTTCCATAGTCAATTGATATATTGGATAATGCATTATTGTTAATGTCATTTACTGAAAAAAGAATTGTTACTGGTGCGTATGCTGTACCGTCTCCCAATGGAATTATTCTTGTATCAGAACTACTGTTGCCATCATAATAAACCCTAACTGTACCATTTATATGTCTGCTTGCAGAAGCCCCGTTTGAACCATTTGTCCCTGATTGTCCACTATTGTCGAAAGAGAAAACACCTCCGTTAATTGTTTCAATATCATTTGCCGAAGAGTTGAATGTTAGATCGTCGGTGATATATTCAGCATTGTCAATTGTTAGAGTAACATTATTGCCTATAGTTGTTTTTTGGCTATTATTGAAGAATAAACCTGTACCCGAGCTTTTGATGGTTGCATTGCTAGAGACAGTATTATCTCCTGACGATAAAAACTTGTATGACACCAAATCTATATTTCCACCTGATAAAGTTAAAACTCCTGATTTTATATCAGAGCCCAGAGTAAGTGTTCCTCCATTAATAGTTATGTTTGGAAAAGTACCAGAACCAGAAATTGTTCCACTTGCGCTAGCAGTAATTGCACCTGTTAATGTGCGATTGCTAACATCTAAATTTCCTCCAGTCATAGCAACCGAGCTTGCGGTAAAAGTACTTCCCATGGTTAAGGTCCCACCTGGTTGAACTGTAATGGCTCCCAATCTTGCGACAGAACTTACTGCTGCAGTTGCTTTAACAAGTATTGTTGGATAAGTGGCTCCGCCAGAATTATTACTTGTTAATGAACCACCAGTAGCTATTGTAAATGAACCACCGTTTAAAGTAAGTGTTTTTAACTTTAAACCAGTTGCAACAGACCATGTACCTGCTGTTACAGTTAGATCGTCATTAATGGTGAGGGTTGGAGCCCCAATGGTTGCACCACCTGCATCTTTCCAAGTTGCTGTAAATGGGCTTGTTGTAAGAAAACTTACAGAATAAACTGTTGCGTTAGCAACGTTAGAGAAAAGAAACGTGACCAATAGTATGGTCAGGGTTTTGATTGGGTTTTTCATTGTATTGTGTATTTATGTTTTTTTGTATCCTAACTAAATCTTCGGCACTACCTGCAATCTCATAAGCATTTTTACTTCTTAATGAAATTGAGTATATATACTCAGACTTCTTGGCGGCAAATGTATAGAAGATTTGTTGATTAAAAAATAAATTACAGATACTTTCCCCGAATTAATCACTAATTTTCTTATAATGTACTATTTTTCACCCCAATAAATACAAATACTTTTATGGTATTTATTTTAAAACCAATTCAAAATACCGCAAAAACACTACTTTTCCACTTTAATAGACGCAAAAATCCGCATTTTTTAGAGCTTATACACAAAAAGAATTAAAAAAAAGTATAAGTATTAATACTCATTTTGTCTTTTTTGAGCAAAAAAAGCACTTTTATTTGGCTGCGTTTTCAAAGTTTATTTTTAAAAAAAATGAAAGTTTTTATTTGTTGACACAAGTTCTCAAAAAAATACTTGTACTTTGCATCAAACCAAAACCATGAACTATTCTGTTATTTATTTCATTACCCGCATAAGTTGTCTGTTAAATACATTCTTTCTAAGAGCACATTCGTAAGAGGCATACAATGTAAAAAATCATTGTTCCTCAACCGCTATAAACCAAAGTTTAAAACACCACACGATTCAGTTACCCTCGACCTATTTAACCAAGGACGCGACTTTGAATCTTTGTTTAGGGCACAATTTCCAGAAGGCATAGACATCAGCCAAAAGCTTGGCAAGCTGATCAGCAAATACCCAAGTTACACAGAAAGCATTCTTGAAAACAATCAAACAGTAAGCATTTTTGAAGCCGGCATCATTCACGATGAGGTGCTTATACTAGCGGATGTAATCCATAAAGAAGACAACGCCTTTAGTATTTATGAAATAAAACGCTCGCGCATCTTATCCGATACCATTAAATGGGACCTGGCTATTCAATATTATGTTTGCAAATCTGTTCTCAAAAACATCAAGGCATTTAATGTGGTTTTGCGTGAAGAACAAAATGGCTTCAACATCATCGACCTAAAAGATGAACTGGAAGAGCGACAAGCAGAAGTTATTGCCAATATTTCTGAATTCAAAGCGGTGCTCGCTTCCAAATCGGAACCCATAGTGCCTATGGGAGAACATTGCAAGCATCCTTATGCTTGCGAGTTTAAGGACTATTGCGAGAGAAGTGCTGGGTTGTTTGGGGGGTAGTTTTCGATGTTGCTTCGTTATTCCAACATTTAAATTAATTGCGGCATACTTTAGGGACTAGGGTCTAGGGTCTAGTATTTTGTGGTGCTTCGTCGTTTCGATTATTAAAGCAATTGCGGTATCTTTAGGGACTAGGGTTTAGGGTCTAGTGTTCGATAATGCCTCATTGTTTCGTTAATTAATATAATTCAGCTTCAACGAAGCAATCATAATATCGCTTCTACGGAGCGACATGTACAATATCAATAAGAACGGGAAGTTATGAAGTATCACAAATGCCAACTATACCCTAAACCCTATACCCTATACCCTTCCCTAAAACTATACCCTATTCCGAAAGCTTTCGGGACCTGGCACCTAAACCCTCAGATATGCAAAAAAAATTATTGAGAGGATGTACCCTCGGAATTTTTACCCTCAATCAAGACATCTAACTTTTTATTAATTTCCCTGATAGATATGCTTATTTGTGCTTGGGTCATGACCTCTTTAAAACGGGCGTTGTGTTGGGCTGCTTTTGCCGATGCCTTTTTACCAGGAGGTCTTCCCTCATTAAGCATGGTGTATAAATCTACATTAAACACTTCGCAAATTTCACTTAAACGTTCTATTGTAATCTTCTCTGGCACATTTTCCATCTGAGAATAGGCCTGCTGACTCACTTTTAATTTTTTAGCCACATAACCTTGACTAAACCCCAGTGAGTTCCTTACTCTTCGAATTGCAAGACTTAAATTAAGTTGTTTTTTCATGGGCTAAAACCGACCATTCATGTTAATAAAACATCCGTTGAATGAACATCAAATTATTATTCTAAACACAAACAAATGGAAAACAATGATATCATAAATTTTTGATAATTCAAGTCAATTTTGGATATTATTAAAAAGGCCGAGTAAAACTCAGCCTTTTTAATCCCAATTATAAAACCAAAACTCAGCTTGTGCTAGATCTTATTTACTTAAGCTCCTAATCTAAAGAAAATCGTCCTCTAGCCAAACTGGTTTGTCCACTCTAAGTGGCTTAGAACAACAAAAAAATCTCATTTATGCGGCCTTAGTCCAAACCTTGCTGTTGCTTAACTTTTCAAGTTTCGCAGGACCGGCAGCCATTAGCTTCATGCAGGTCTGCAATAAGTTGCGCAATTCGTTCTCGCTCATTGCATCTAAAATCGCGTTCAATTTCTTAGTCGATGTGTAGTTGGTGCTGTTGTTTGTATGCATGTTGTTTGTTATTTATAGTACAAAGAAAGTTTAGTTAAACGCAGTGAAGGTGCGGTCTATTATTTGGTGGTGCTTCATTATTTCATTAATTTAAATCATTGCGTTTCTACAGAGGGGATAGGGTCTAGCGGCTAGGGTTTAGTATGTATTTGTAATGCTTCGTTATTTTAGTTATTAATATCTTTACTTGATTACTTTTATGCTGCAGAATACAATTATTCACCTAAAAATTAATTTAAAGCATTCAATTCCTTAAAAAAGGTAAAGTTCAAGTTTACTCAATAAAAACTATACCCTAAACCCTAGTCCCTATACCCTTTCTTAAAAACTATCCCCTAAACCCTAGCCCCTAAACCCTTTCCTAAAAACTATACCCTAAACCCTATCCCCTATACCCTTTCCTAAAAACTATACCCTATCCCCTATACCCTTTCCTAAAAACTATACCCTATCCCCTAGCCCCTATACCCTATCCTAAACCGCCCTCTCCAAGATCCGCTTAACCATATAATGGTGTTCGTTATACGCATAAACTTCCATGCTCTTATATTCTGGGGTTAACTCATTCGAAGGATACGCTTCGTCAGCTGTTGAATCGCAAGACTGGTTGATTAATTCTTGGTTTTGGATAAACTGCAAACGGTTGTGTTCTTCGGTGCATACAATCAACAAATTGATTAACTGCTCATTCGAATAAATTTGAAGCAAGGCGTATTTTCTTAAGTCTTCAAAATTATAGATCAAATCGAGCTGCTTGAATTTTTGCTCCAGTTGTTGTGACATGAAAACAAAGTTTCCTTTTTGGTATTTCAAACCAAATAAATTGCACAAGATTTTGTAGTGCAAAGTTTCATTAATAAGCAAGCCGGATAAAAACTTTGGTTCATCAAAGTATGTTTTGATGTGTTGGTGTAAATAAACCTCTTCAAGGCTTGATAAGAACTGGCGAAATACGTTGTTGTTGATGTTTGAATATTGCATGATGATGTGTGTTATATTAATACGGGAATGATACTGTTTTGAATGGCCTCCATTGACACATTGTAAAGATTAAAAGCATTCTTTGTCCTTTTAGACTCAATGATGTCAATGTGTGTAACGCCGCTTGGAAGCTTGGGAAAGAACAATGAATACACCAAGATTTCCCCTTTAGTCTTATAGCAATGTTTATCAGGTGCAATGGGTATGTTATTGGTGCCTAGTAAATAATATTTTTCTTTGGAACCCACCGGTTGGATATATGAGCGGCTATACATTTGAACCCACCCTCCATTTTTAAACCTGGGACTGCCATAATGCACAAAATCTATGCGCAGATATTTATCATCTACTTCCTCAAAGGGAGACTCTCCTTCGTTTTTCACAACGCTTTTAAACAGGGCATAATAGGCCTTAAACTGAGCTGCTAGTTCTTTCTCATTCATAATTAACTTGTAAAAGATGTTACAAAGAAACTGCAGTTAAACGCAGTGGAAGTGCGGTTTACTGTTCGGTGGTGTTTCATTATTTCATTAATTTAAATCATTGCGT
Source organism: Bacteroidia bacterium (assembly GCA_044341025.1). GTDB lineage: Bacteria > Bacteroidota > Bacteroidia > NS11-12g > UBA955 > JABMMZ01. The sequence goes on from JBIISM010000007.1 coordinate 53,026, forward strand.
TTCTACAGAGGGGTTAGGGTCTAGCGTCTAGGGGTTAGTATGTATGTGTAATGCTTCGTTATTTTAGTTATTAATATCTTAACTTGATTACTGTGTATTCAATAGTCTATAAGTATTCACCTGAAAATTAATTTGAAGCATTCAATTCCTTAAAAAACGTAAAGTTCAAGTTTACTCAATAAAAACTATCCCCTAAACCCTAGTCCCTATACCCTTTCTTAAAAACTATCCCCTAAACCCTATACCCTTTCGATACCCCAAAGCCTAATTTAAAATGAAAAAGTCGAAGCAAAACAAATTTCATTCCTAACCCCTATCTTCGCAACGATGTCTTTTAATAAAGAAGCTTCCATACGTTATAAGATCATTGATTCGTGCTTGCGCAACCAACGCAAACCGTTTCCTAGTATGGATGAATTAATGGATGCTTGTACCGATCAGTTGGGAAAGGAATTTTCTACTAGCACCATTCAAAAAGACATTAAGGCTATGAAGGAAGATGAGGCCTTGGGATTTTTAGCACCAATTAAATTCAGCAAAAGCCATAATGGTTATTACTACGAAAACAAAGAGTATAGCATTAGCAGAATACCCTTGAGTGAAAGCGATATTGAGTCTTTGCTGGCAGCTACCGATTTATTAAGTAGCTTTAGTGGCGATCGCGTGAGCTCGCACTTTGAAACGGCAGTAGACAAAATATTAAAATCTGTACAAGAAAAGTACGAAAGGGCTCCAGGTAAACGCAGCATAATACAATTAGAAAATCCGCCAAAGCAAAGAGGATACGAGCACTTCGATTTGTTTTTCAGAGCCGCTAAAGAACGCAAACCAGTAGCGTTTGCTCATTTCTCTTATAACAAAAGAAAATTTAGCAATGTCATTTTGCATGTATACTTATTAAAAGAGTTTCAAAACCGTTGGTATATTATTGGCTTCTCTGAATCGCACCAATCAGTACGCACATTTGGCATCGATAGAATACTTGACCCCATCGTTTTAAAAGCAGCTTTTCATATGGATTCAAAATTCGATCCTGTACGTCAATTTCAAGACATTTTTGGTGTGTTTCCATTAAGAGAAAAAACCGAAAAGATTGTATTTAAAGTGAATGCGATGTTGGGTAATTATATGCTCTCACAGCCACTCCACGAAAGTCAGAAAATTATTGAGTACGGCAAGTATGGTGATTTGCGTTTACAGATAGAACTTATTCCATCTCAAGAATTAATTGACCGATTTTGCATGTGGAGCAGTCAATTAACCGTTGAAAAACCTCTATGGATAAAAACAAAGGTTGAAAATTTACAGAAAGGAGTAAAACGTGAAGAATAAACGCATTTTATATTCCATTAAATCGAAGCGCGCAGAACTAGAAAATCTTCAATTGTTAAGGGTGGAAATTAGCAGCCAATTAACAAAGATTGACTTTGGATACACGAGCACCGATTACTACGAAAGAGGTGGTTGGGTGCACATCAATAAAAAAACATTTGTATGCGTTGAAGGAATTGAAAAAGAATATACCCTTTTAAAGGCCGAAAACATTCCATTTGCGCCCAATCAACTAAGCTTCAAAACAAGCAACGATTGGTTGTATTTTAGCCTGTATTTTGAAGCCATCCCCTTCAGTGCTAAATCCATAGATGTGCTTGAAAATGCAGATAAGAAAAACAGCTTCAACTTCTATAAAATACCATTGGAAGATGGGCTTGAGATTTTGTAATCAACCCGTTCCAAATTACTTTTCTTAACGGTTATTCAGAGGGTTTTTACCCCCTTAAATAAAAAATACATTCAGAAAACTGGATTAAAAATCCAATTTGTAATAGAACAATGGCAAGAAGCCTAATTGATATTCTTGCTTGTAGTATGGCGATTCATTGGTGTATGAATAGTTCAATATATTTTTTCGATTGGTAACATTCACAAAGTCTAATGCAAATTCATGGGTGACATGTTTTGCATTTATTTTATAAGACAAGCGCAAATCCAAACGCACATAATTGCTGCCGAATTTCAAAGTGTTTTTCTTGGCGTCTTCTTCGATGTATTCCCTTTGTCGTCTGCTGGCTGCTGAATCCATAGGCGAATACCTTCTAGCCCCCGCAGTGGTAAATTTACCGCCAAAATTTAAAATGCTCTTCTGCCCCACTTTCCACTCTTTTGCAAACAAAGCATTCATAGCATAACTGGTGTTAAAATCCGAATTTCTTAACACATTGTCACTGCCTTTGTATTTAGCATCAAACAAGCTTAAAGTTGCCATGTAAAAATAGCCTTTGGTGAACGATTTTTCGAATGTAAACTCCACACCATAATTGTATCCAGTTCCTGTATTTTGCAATGTATCTGGAAAGAATCTACTGAATCCGCTGCCTGTATTAGCCAAACTGAAAGCACTCTTTTTTAATTCTACGGGAATGTTTGATAGCGATTGGTAATAAGTCTCCGCTTTAAAACGTTTGTCTTTTCCAATAGCCAAATCGTAGCCCAATACATAGTGAATGCTATTGGTTAATCCCATACCCAAATTATGCGGCTTGGTGTTGCCCGGCAAAATATAGAAATAAGTGTACGCAGGTTGCATTTGACTGTGAACGCCGAATCCAAAATTAAGTGATTGTTTGCCGTTTAATTGGTAACGCAAACCCAAACGTGGTTGTACATATTGTGCAGTGCTGCTGCTGGTGTTTGATGCTTTATCAGAAACCATAAAATACTGCCCAGTCAATCCACCCGAAACCGTTATTTTTTTTGTTGCCAACCATTTCACTTGCACATAAGGCATCACATTCAATCCTATACCGTCTGAATTCCATCGGGTATACCATTTCCAATAACGTGCAGTATCTTGAGAATCAAAATTGCGGGCTGAATCACGGAATCGAAAATCGTATTCAGTAATATTTACACCATAACGCAAAGTGGTTCGGCTGCTTATTTTTGTATTCACAAACAGATTTACACCCGTGGTATTGGTTCTAAAATTATAAAATAAATTCCTAACCAATGAATCTAATGCAAAGGTGTAAATAGTTTTTCCATTGACAACACTGGTATCGGTATTATGCCTGAAGACCAAGTGATGCACTGCATCCACACTTTGATGGCTTTTTGCTACTGTTGCTTTCAAATAACTTTTACTGTTAAGGTTCCATATAAAACTTGCACCCAAAATACCCATTTTAGAACCGAACAATTGGTCGCGGTCATCATCACCATACAACTCGCCACTGCTCTGTTTTTGGTCGCTAATCATGATGTTAATTTTACTGGTCCCGCCAATTCCAAAGAATGATAAATTCCCTTTTTTACCAATTGGAAAATTCAATTTAAATGAAGCATCTTGATAATTAGGAACGGCATCGGTTCCAATCTTGATGTTTAACTTTTCAAATATTGCAAAGGTTGAATATCGGTAGGTAAATAAAAAAGACGATTTGCTTTTCTTTGAAAAAGGACCTTCAGCCAAAATATCCCAACCTAAGAAACCTACTTGGGTAGAAAATTCATGCTTGCGGTTGTTACCGTTTCTCAATTTCAAGTCAAAAACCCCTGCTGTTGAATTGCCGTATTCTGCAGGAAATGCCCCGGTAAAGAAATCGCTATTGGCTAATATTTTATTGTTGATGATAGACACTGGACCACCCGTTGTTCCGGGAATAGCAAAGTGGTTAGGATTTGGAATGTCAATGCCTTCTAAACGCCACAATACACCTTGTGGACTATTTCCACGCACAACAATATCATTGCGCGAATCGTTGGCGCCTTGAACACCTGCAAAATTACTCGCCATCCGCGCAGGATCGCCCCTACTTCCGGCAAAACGATCGGTCTCATCGACGGTAAACAAACGTGCACTCACCAAGGCATTGTCGTTGTTTATTAAAGCCCTTTTTTTACTTTTAACCGCAAAACTCTTGTAGGTGCTCACGGCCTCTGACATATCAATGTTTAAGACCATTTCTTTGGCCGATGAGAGAATAATATTTTGCAGTACGATGTCGTTGTATTTATCGAGTGTAATCAATAAATTATGACGACCAACTGAAACGTCAGCGATGGTATAATCACCACTCGCATTGCTCATAGCAAACAATCCACTATCCTTTCCAGGGGTCGTGATGGTAATTTTTGCACCTTCAAGCACTTGTCGAGTTTCATGATCGAGCACGCGCCCACGTATGGTTTGCGTTTGCGCTTGAATGAAATACAAACAAAATAAATTGAGCGATAGTAAAATAATTTTCTTCATAGCTAGTGGTACAAATAAATACTTTTTTTGTGAAATAAAAAATACTGGAGGAAACCGAGGGTTTATGGGCTAGGGTTTAGGGTATAGTTTTTATTGAGTAAACTTGAACTTTACGTTTTTTAAGGAATTGAATACTTCAAATTAATTTTCAGGTGAATACTTATAGACTATTGAATACACAGTAATCAAGTTAAGATATTAAAAACAGGAACGACGAAGCACCACCAAATACTAGACCCTATCCCCTAAATTGATCCCGTAGCGAGACGGAACGCAGTTTAGTCTCTGCTACAGGGACCCTAGTCCCTCACTTAAAACGCAATTACTTTAAAAATCGGAATAATGAGGCATCACCGAATTCTAAACCCTATCCCCTATTAATCCTTATACGTCCTCGGTACCGCCGGATCCGTAATAACAATATAATCGCCCAAACTTAAATACTGTTTCCAATCAATGTTAGGGAAAGTGGCATCAGAGCCACACGAAACCACCAAGGCTGTCGTTTTTGGTCTGTATTTTTTTAATTGGGTAACCGCTGCAAAACGCTCGTCGCTGTGGAAACGTCCGTTTACATGCATTACTTTTTGTCCTTTGTTCTGCTTTAAATGTTCAGAAATGGAATATGCCATGGTGGCATCCCATAATGATTGTGCAGTTACCAAACTAAATCCACCCATAGACACCACAGGCATTATTTTCTTTCCAGTGTCAGGCGCAGCAGAATGGCCGCTTAAGCCCATTAGCTTGTCGTAGTATGCTCCTGAAGCTGTATCGTATGGCAGTGGAGCAAAAAACAATTTGGATGCTGCAGGCAAGTCCATTAAAGCTTTCTGACCTTTACGCCCTGCCAAATTGCTGTACCGTCCTGCGGCATTGGCGCACACAATCGGCAATTTATTGGTTTTAGCAAATTCCACCATCGGTTTATAGTCTTTGTAATTGCTCCATACCCTTGCATCTTTTAAAAAATGTTTTTCTCTTATTCCACCTTGCAGATATTCGTCCATCACCGCTTGCACATCTCTTGTGAACATCTCCATCGACAAAGTGGTTTTTGCGCCAAATTTACGGTACATCAACTCATATGTTTTTTGTTCTAAATAATGGGTAACTGAATCGTTGTGTTCTTCTCCAAAAAACAAAACATCTGCATTGGCCATGTCTTCCACAATTTCATTGAGTGTTACTTCTTTTCCTAGCTTCACAGAATAAATTCTATAATTGGCCTCGCTTAGTTGGGCATTGAGTTTTCCCATAAAACCAAAGCATAAAATAAGGGCTAAAAAACCAAATGGCGTAAGTAATTGTTTCATTTTCATTCTAAAAATAGTGTGCTCAAATATAGACTTAAAATAAAATTTAATCGGTTTTAAAAAGTTTCTGAAAAATATTTCTAAAGTTTTGCAACATTTTTACATCTTATGGTGTCTAATACAAAAAGAGATCGTGATTTTTCTCGTTTTTGAATCTGTATATTTTTTTTATAATTATTTTGATTGTGTGTGAGCGTTCCTTTACAAAAGGAACGCTCCTTTTTTATGCGCTTGTTTTTTTCATTTTAAATTCTAGTTTTGTATGGCATCGAAGTCAATTGTCATATAACATGAAACGCAGAGAATTAATTAAAACCATTGGCCTAGCTGGCCTTGTTTTTGGCTTGAAAAAAACAGCCTTTGCCGCACCGAGTAAATCTCGAAAAGGCCCTATTGTTTTGAGTACTTGGTTCAACCAATCGCAAACTGCGAATGTAGCAGCTTGGAATATTTTAGAAAACAAAGGCAAAGCGCTAGATGCCGTTGAAGCTGGTGTTCAAGTGAGTGAAAACGACGTTAACAATTGCTGTGTTGGCTTGGGCGCAAACCCCGACCGCGAAGGCCATGTTACCCTCGATGCCAGCATCATGAACCACAAATTTCAAATCGGCGCAGTTGCTGCTATGGAGCGAATTAAAAGCCCAATACATGTTGCAAGACAAGTAATGGAAAATTCTCCCCATGTGTTTATCGTTGGAAAAGGCGCTCAAGAGTTTGCAGTTTCTCAAGGGGCCAAACTGGAAGAAGAAACCCTTAGCGATCATGCTCAAAAATCATACAACGAATGGCTTAAAAAAAGCGAATACAAACCTCTAATAAACATCGAAAAAAACCATGGACCACAAATGCCTATGGAACTTGAATCGGGCGAATTTAACCACGACACCATAGGCATGATTGCAATGGATGAAGAAGGCAATTTAAGCGGGGCTTGCACCACCAGTGGCATGGCATTTAAAATGCGTGGACGGGTTGGCGATTCTCCTGTTATTGGCGCTGGTTTATACGTTGACAACGAAGTCGGCGCTGCCACTGCAACCGGCCATGGAGAAGAGGTTATTCGTATTTGTGGCAGTTTCTTGGTGGTTGAATTTATGCGCCAAGGATATAGCCCTGAACAAGCATGCAAAAAAGCGGTTGAACGCATACAAAAAGCGACGCCAAGAAACCCTAAAGACATTCAAGTCGGATTTATTGCTATTAACAAAAAAGGCGAATATGGTTCTTATGCCCTCCAAGATGGATTTGATTATGGCGTTACTGAATTAAACAAGAGCACCTACCAAGTAAAATCTAAATTTATTTTATAAAAATGATACAATTGGAAATTGCTTGCAACAGCTATCAGTCGTGCCTTAATGCAGTAAATGCAGGGGCGAACAGAATCGAACTTTTTGAAAACCTGGCAGATGGGGGTTGCACACCCTCGTTTGGAATGCTTAAAAAAACGAGTCAATTAAGTTTGCCCATTTATGTGATGATCCGACCCCGTGCTGGAAATTTTCATTACACAAATGAGGAGATTGATATTATGCTAGAAGACATAGAAGTTTGCAAACAATTTGCTATTAAAGGAATTGTTTTTGGTTGCTTAACCGCAAGTGGTGAAATTGACAAGGCGCTTAATAAAAAACTCTTAGACGCGTGGAATGGCCCAGCCACTTTCCACCGTGCCATCGACCGAAGCAATAATTACCAAGAAGCTGCGAAGGATATCTGTAATCTAGGATTTGAACGCATACTTAGCAGTGGCGGCGCACTTCATGTGATGGACGGACTTGAAAATTTAAAAAAAATACAAGCTGATTTGGGCATGCATATTCACATAATGCCCGGCGCAGGTGTTTCTGTGAACAATGCAAAAAACATAATTGAACATACTGGCTGTAAAGAAATCCATGCCACTTGCAAACAAAGCATTCGCTCTATGGAAGGCAGTGCAAACTTAGTATTTAACGACAGCGAAACCATTAGCAATTACGATGAGATAAGCGAACTCGTGTCCGCTTTAAAAGAATAATTATGTCTATTACAGACATTATTTTTTGGACATTTGCATTGCTGTCAATCCTACTGAGACATGAAACTTTTGGTAAGAATTTAAACTTTATAGAAGACTAATCAACGCAACAAATTAAACGTACCTCTTATGGTCCGTTCTTTGCCGTCACAACCTGTGTAGCGCACCAAGAAAACATAGACGTCTTGAGGTGCTAACTGGTTTTTGTTAAACCCATTCCAATTGATATTTGAGGCCTCGCATTCGTAAATTTGTTCGCCCCAGCGGTTGTAAATTTTTAAGTTGTAGGGAGAAGATAAATTGCTGTATTTATTTTCAGGGAAAAAATCGTTGACCCCATCTTCATTGGGTGTAAAGGCATCGGGCATAAACAATTCATTTGGCACTGCATCAGGATTGGACGTAACATTAATGCTGTCTTGTGCAATACAACCAATAGCATTTTTAACCAATACCGTAAACTTACCTTTGTTGTAAGAACGAATGGCTTGGCTGGTTTCTCCAGTATTCCACAAGTATGAATTCATGCCTGAAATGGCATTTAAATCAATAAAGGAAGAAATGCAAATTTGGGTGTCATTGCCTAGGCCTGGATCTAAAACAGGGAATTGAAAAATAGCCATTGAATCGGATTCAATGCATCCATCAACCGACACAATGGTTAATTTGTATTTTCCGGCTGTTTGAGCAACGGTATAATCGAGCGAAGAAGCATCTTGCCATTGGTATGACTTAAAAAATGTTTGGGCTCTAACGGTGCGCAATATGGGTCCGCAATAAAATGTATCCGGACCCAACTCAAGACCCGTATTTATGAAGGTTAAAGTGGCAGAGTCAAAATGATTGCAGTACTTATTGCTTACCCAAACACTGTATTTCCCTTCAACACCTACTGAAATACTTGCCGAGCTTGCCCCGTTGCTCCATAAATATTTTGATTCTGCTTGGGTACTTAAATCTGTATTTAATGCATTGAGTAGCACACTGGTATTTCTGCAAAACAAAGTGTCACGCAAATCAAACATTGGTGGCGGATATTCAATGAAGTCGATTGTATCTTTTGAAAAACAATTGTTTGTGTTTGAAACTTCCAAAATATATTTACCTGGAGTCGAAATGTATAGGGTATCTGACACGTGCCCATTTCCCCAGTTGTATGTCTTATAATTTGATGGCCCTTGATGGTAAAAGGGTGCAAAATCATCTGCACATATCACCGTATCAGGCCCAAGATCCACTTTACTTAAATCATTTTGAAAAACAACGGAATCGACTGCCACACATGGATCATCAGAAACCTTTAACCAATAAACACCTGCCTTAGAAACATTGATACTTATACCAGTATCGCCTGTATTCCAAAGCTTTTGCTTGTTTTTGAAATTGCTGCTTAATGTTGTTTGAAATGGACCACAATACAAGGTATCATTCGGAAGTATTACATCAAAATTAGGCTTTACTATAACTTCATTGTAAAACGTATCTGCGCATACACTGGTTCTTGCAACCAAACGCACTGAATAATTTCCTGCACTGTCGTATTTGTATTTAGGTGATTTTACATTGGAAGTATCACTGGCTGTAGAGACTACGCCAAAATCCCAAGAAAAACTGGTACCGCCTTGGCTAAAATTAGATATATTTAACTCCGTTTCTGAACATGCTACAGAAGGGGTATAGAAAGCAGAAACAACTTCAAAAACACAAATAATGGCATTGAATTGAACGTCTCGTTTGGTCTCGCCAATTAAAACCCCATTGCGGTATTCCAATACTTTTATACCAATAACAAATTGTCCTGCAACGGTTGGTGTTAAGGTCAACTTACCTGTTTTCCTATTAATTGATAAGGTAGGGTTTCCATCAATTTGATTGTTCGGCGCATATCCATTTGCAGAGGACCATGAAACATTTTTAAAGTTGATCGGGTTGGTGGCTGCATTCCCTGATGGAATTGGAGACGTTGAGCTTGCGCCTGTAAAGGGTGTAAACAATTCATACACCAATGAATCACCATCGGCATCGGTAGCACTATGATCGAAGGTTAAAGGCGCATTAAGACAAATAAAAGTTGGCGGGGTGAATTTAAACTTTGGACTATTGTCTTTACTCACCAAAGCACTACCAGGAATCTTTGTCCAGTAAGTTGCACCAGTCGTTCCTGGATTTAGGATGTTGGTGGTTGTTGAATTTCTGCAGCACCTCTCAAAGGATACCACATAACCCAGATTGTTGGCAGGCAAACTTAAGTTCATGGTGTAAACGTATTTGTCTACACAGACATTCGGCACATTTTTTATGCATTTATAAGAATTATCAGAAACACGAAATGGACCTGTTCTTGAATTATTTAAGGTATAACTATTATACCGTGTATAGTTGGTGGCATTAACTCTAAAAACATTGAAAAAAGCTGTTTTATCTTGCTCTATGGCATTGGTATTGGTTGACTTGCAATCAACAAACAAGTTCATGGTTATGGTGTAGTTAACATTCCCATTGGAAGTCCCTGTGTAGGTGTACAACATTTCACCTCCAACAATATGGGCCGACTGAGCCTGAAAAGCAATGAATAAAACGCCAATAAGAAGCAACAATTTTTTAGCAGCAAATGAAGTTCCTGTTTGTTTAAAATCAATATGTCTTTGTATTATTTTAATAACGCTCAAATATACTATAATACAAATAAACCAACAGATAGTTTTACAACTAAAAAGTCAATTGGCTTTAAAAAGAACTCTTTGGCTAAAACTATTTTTCCAACCAAAGTTGCCTATATTCTGAATCTGGATCATAGGTCTTGGCTTGTTTATCAAGGTTGAAAGCCCTTCCATTACGAGGGTCGTTGCCTGCGCAAGCTGCAAAGGCTCATGATCGAGCAAACGCAAATCGCGTTTAAACCATACAATATTGATTTCTTGTTTTGGCATTTTCTAACCCCTGTAGGCATGTAAATGCAAGAGGTAGAATAAGAAACGCATAAGTGAGGATTTAGTTTAAAAAACTTTAAATTTTAAAAAAGACCGTGCATATTTAACTCCTAGACAATACATTTGTAAAACTGTTACATTTAAAAATTTGATTCTAAAAAAATAAATAGTTAAACAAAAATAATGGCAAAAGATTTTACAAAATACTCTATCGCGGGCGTTGCACAAGGACTAGGAAAAGAAAGATTAGTTCAGAAAATTATTGAAGATTATATAAAAAAATAATCCGTTAGCGGTAAGTTTGTCCAACAATATTAAAACATTTTAAATGAGAACAATACAACAGAATATTTGCAAATTTATTTTTATGAGGTTATTGATGTTATTTACATTAATTTTTTTCTCGTGTAACAAGGACAACACGACAGAGCATAATACGCCTGTGGCTTATAGAAAAACAAAGACTATTACTTATAATAATATTAATGTTGACGTTGTAATTGACAAACCGGCATTAAATGAAGTTGATGTCTTGTTGGTATTCCACGGCACCGTTATGTATGATAGCAGCATTATGACTGCTGCCAATAATACACTTGACAAATTCAAGAGTATTTTAGATAGAAATGATATGATGATTGTAAGCGTTGCATATCCCCAAGAAAATGTACTATTAGGTGACAATATTGTTCAAGGCGAAGCTGCCTTGTTATGGTTGAAAAATAAAGCAAGCCAAGAATTAGGAATAACCGTAAAAAAGGTATTTTTAGGTGGACATTCACAAGGAGGCTATATGGTAACACGACTTAATACGATGCATCAAACAGATGGCGTAATTGCTAATGCACCAGGACCATTAAACCTTGTTTATAGATGTCAATTAGAAGAAAATGGGCAAATTCAATCTGGTGCTGTATGTACCAAACTAAAAAATGTGTATGGAACTACCTCTAACAACCCAAACGCGTATTTTCAAAGGTCATTACTTAATTTCAAAAATGGTTTCAAGTCTGACATTTTATTTGTTCAAGGACTTAATGACACGCCCATTCAAATGTACTCGTGGCCAACTTTTAAACAAGATGTACTAAGTTGTACAAGTTGTAAGAACAGACAGTTTGTTGAGATTACTGGTGGTGAACACGGCTCTCTATTCGAAAGTTCAACTGCAAAGACCGAATTCAATAACTTCATAAATAGCCACTAAGGATAAAACTTAGCGCTAACAAGGGTTTTGCATCAGTGTGGCATTAGTATCCAGCTGAACATTTTTAACTAAATGGATGGATACTTTTGAGGCTATGCGCATGCTTCGTGTTAGCCGTCGTACTATTGATAATTACATCAAAGCCGGGAAACTCACTCCAGTGAGAATCAGCAAACGAAATCACTTTGCCATATCCCAAGTACAAGGTTTATTGCATGTTCCGGAATCTTCTAATATCAAAAGCTACAAGGAAGACATTCGGTTTATGCTGCAAAGAGTAGCGAAATTGAATGAGATGGGTGGATATTGGTAGTTATTGCATGAATTTTCCTATTTTTTGCATGCAATTCAAAAAATATCTGTACTTTTGTATCAAAGAAATGAATTTGCTCCGTCAACATATCAAGCAGGGTGAGGTATATCGCCGTTCTGATCTGGAATATTACTCCACGGCCATAGATAGACATTTGGCTCAATTAACCAAAGACGGAACATTGGTAAAATTAAACCAAGGATTGTATTACGCGCCAAAGCAATCCAAATTTGGTGTTGTTCCGCCGGATGACCGCCAAGTAGTAGAAAGTTTTCTGAAGGACGAAGATTTTCTTTTGGTATCCCCAAATAGTTATAATTCGTTAGGACTAGGCCTAACACAACTTTACAATTCCACATGGGTATATAACCATAAGCGCAAAGGCGAATTTCAACTCAACGGAAAGACTTTTGAATTCAAACTGAAATCATCATTTCCCAAGAATATCACAAGAGAATATCTACTTGTTGATTTATTAAACAACATGGAAAATCTTGCGGAAGACCAATCTCAAACTTTGGATAAATTACCAAATAACATGAGCAGCTTTAATGCTGATGCATTAATGAAGGCAACTCAACTTTATGGAAAAGGCAAAACAAAACGTAAATTAAAATCAATCGTTCGAAACATACTCCAGCATGCTTGATTTTATACATAACGACACTGAATTCAAAGTGGGTTTTGTGTATGTTTCTTTTGGGGTGCTTACTTTCCTATACAGAAAGTAACTTTCCTTATATAACAATGCTTTCAGAGCCAAAAGGTACACACAAGGTACAAAATACTTGTTTATTGAAAAAAATCACGGGTAAAAGTATTTTCAAGTCTTTCTTACTATTCATCATTCTTTTTTACTACCACTAATGCTTTCCAATACTGAGACAAAGATAATAGTCCACCAGTTAATCTCGAATTGTTTATTGATTTTACTAATGATTTTAATCAGAATGGGTTAAGCAAGTTGAGCTTGTGTAAACGAAATCCAATATCTCTTGTCATCGAGCTTTTTCTTTTGCTGCCAATACCTTGACAATGATAGCGAATAATAAGTCTAATTTTACTCACAACGATTGGGCTATTTGATATTATTTGCGGTTTTAAATCATAATCTATTCAAACCAATCATCAATTAAACACTCTTTTCAGGGGCGGCAATTTGACAGGATTTTGCAACTAAATACCTTTTTTTGATTATAATTTCATGAAGTTGCAGTTACAATTGGCTGAGGGTGAGTATTCTTCTTTGGCATTTTATTAGTCTGAGATGCAAATCTACGATTTAATTGGCTCTGTTTTGACATATAGGCAAGATCTCGCATCCATCTTAATAATCGACCGTGGTCAGACTTACCAGTATACTTTCTCCAAATATGACCCTTGCTCGAACCACTGGATAAATAGTCCTTAATAACTTCACGCTTGTCTTCGTCAGTAAAATATCTGACTGATTTGGGTATTATGATTTTTTTCATAATTACACTTTTTTGTGTGACCCATAGGACAAGACAATCAGTTTCAGGAGGTCAATTTCACCGGAATTTCCAATTGAATTAACGAGTTAAAATTACAAAGGAATCTTTGAATTAAAAAAGGGTTGACAAATTACTTGTCAACCCTTTAAAAATAAGATATGAATGCTAGTTTATCCTGTACTTTAAAGCAAAAGTAGTATATGGAGAGGCTGATAGATAATAGAAATTTAGAATACTATATCCAAAATCTAAACCAAATTTACTTAATTGCCCTTTTCGTCTATTTAATGGGATAATATGAATTCCTATGCCAGTTGAAGAGGTAATACCTATAGATGAAACACTTGAAGTATTTGATTGTAGATCATTAATTTTGACGACATTTCCTACAATTCCTGTGAAAAAATAAAAAGAATTGAACTTTTTGATTTTCACGTATTTTTTCAAACAAGTTCCCATGGAAAAATCAAAAGCATCATTTGAGAACATAATATATGAATAATTCCATCCAATTCTACCAGTGAGGGAATATTTATCAATAAAAAATGTTTCGTAATCAAATTGTGCTGCAACTGCATATCCCTTTATATAACTTTCTCCATATGTTTTTGCATAACCTGGCGTGAGAAGGAAATATTTACTATGCTTATCAATTCTTGAAGCTCTGAGACTATCATTCATATTAGCAAATATTTCATTACTATTAAATAAAAAAATTATTATACAAACAACAGCCTTTCTAAACAAGAGATGATCATCTACAACTAGAACTTTAAGTTTTTCTAATATTGTAGCAGACACTATAGAATTCATATTTTATATAAAAAACGAAAATAGGCATTTTTATTAAATTTCATTTCTTTTAGAAAAAACGCAAAAGATTTAGGAGATTTTAAAATCAACTACAATCTACAAAACCAAGTTGTGTAACAAATACTCAAATCAGTGATTTAAAGGCCTTTTTTTGATTCTAATTTCATGTATTTGCAAATACGTAAATATTATTTTAAAATAAACAGATGTAAGCTAATTTTAATTGTTTCTTCTTGTCGATTCTAAACAATAAATTCTTAAGATGTTAGTTATTATGACTTGTAAAAGGAGGTTCATTTATCTTGATTTAAAAACAACAGAATGGAATTAATCTTGATCGATTCTCGAGAATTCTCGAGAAATCCCAAGAATTCTTGAGTTTCAATGAGATTTCTTGAGAAATTGAATGAACCAGGATTATTTAAAAGTCACTTTCATTAGGATCAATAGATTCCTTTTCTATTAATAAAAAATGCATGCTTGTATGTTTGTGCAAGGATGCTTTTGTTTTTATATTGTACAAGTGTACAACGATACATTAATGAAATTCCTGCAAGAAAGATGATATTCCTATTGATATGTTTAGCTTTTTTTTGTAAACAATTCATTACACTAGATTCACTAATTGTTTCAAGAATTAATTGAAATATATTGTTTCTTTAATTTAAGTTTAATTTATGATTTGGGTTATTCAGTTTTTCTGTGATTTTCAACGTTAAGTGTAACATTGAAAAAAAATTACTATTCTTTTATTTAAAACACTGCTATATATGTTAATTTTTTTCATCAAATAATATAATTATTGACTAGAATAATAGAAAATCATTTATTGATTAAATAATATCCGAGGACATCCCTGTTAATCGTATAAACTTATTTTAAAAATGGAACATTTGTAGTATTTTAGGAGCTTTAAACTAAACACTATGACCATATTAATTTTAGAAAATGATCAACAAACTGTTGAAATTGTAAAAGGAATTTCTAGAGACTTTTTTCCAGGGTGTCAGATTGTAGAAATTGCAATTAAAATAGAAGATGCTAGGCAATTGCTTTTTCAATTACTCCCTGATATATTGATTATTGGAACACATCAGCTAAGCCAATTGGATTTTGATTTGGCATGGTTGGAATTACCGGAGGAAATGATAGTCATATGGATAGGAAATGATAAGATATTCTCAAAAAAGAACATCAAATTTGACTCTTTAACCCATTTGGAAAAACCTGTGAAACTTGAAGAATTAACCAAATCCCTGCAGCACGCCAAGGAAATATTAAAGCAAAGAAAATATGTTGGGAAAACAGCTTTAAGGTTAAACCAGGTATATGAAGGCAGTATTTTGCTTGCCGGAAATGACGGGATATATCCTCTTAATCTTAAAGATATCATTAAAATCAAATCTGACGGCGCGTATTCAATATTTTTTACAACTGAGAACAAACGAACAACTATAACTAAGAACTTGGGTCATTTTGATAAGATATTGACTGAATATTTTTTTTACAGGATACACAATACATGTTTGGCAAATATTCGCCACTTGTCGTCTTATTTACCAGGGGCATATCCTGCTGTGTGGTTCAAGGATTCAACTCAGGAAAGGATATCAAGAGGCAAAAGACAGCAGATATTAAAAATACTTCTATCATCGAAAGCTTCGCTTGGTTAAGCTCTTCAGTTTTTTCCAATCCCATCCTATTGCTTTCAAAACATCCCATCGATGGTAAAATCATACCGTTTATTTTCAATTCGTGCCATTTGTTGTAAAAACATAAAATTAGTTGGTATATTCTAGCAAATGTGAAATATTTATTCCGAATATCAATTCATTCTTTTTCTTGGATATTTTTAGCACACCTTTGATAAGTTGAAAGTCAAATGTAAACCTTTAACTCGGGAAGCTGAAAACGATGAAGAGTAGGCATTTAGTTAATACCTTAAAAAAACCATGAGAAAATCACCAACATAACCCATTGCTGAATCAATCAACTTTAAAACTTGGTTTCTTCTTGGCCAGGAAAAATAAACAGGAAAATAAAAAACTAACAAAAATATAAAAAATATGAACAAAATTAAAAATATAAAAAAGCTGATATTTATCTTGGCATTTATATCAACAAGTCAAATTGCAAATGCACAATTTGAGCTGGTAATAAGTAATAACAGAGTACCATGTTATACAAATTTATCTTTTGCAATATATGATAATACCAGTACATTATTGGTGAGCGGGACAGCGATTTCAGGCAATGTCTATTGCGTGAATATCTCTTCGATACCTGCAATTTGCATTTTTACTGAAATAGGGGGTTGTGGTGGCTCGTTTAGTATCCCTATGGGGCAGTTTACCCCTTCACCATTGAGCTGCTTAAGCCCAGGATGCCCAGGTTGTAGCTGTTTGGCATCGCCTACATCATTTGGATATATTTATAGCGTGGGTGGTTCAACGGGGTGCACACCAGGATGGGATTTATATACAATGAATATAAATTAATAATTGCATCTTTTAAGTATAATCATTAAATACCTGTTATTTATATGATTATACTTATATTTGTTTTGCGATGCAATATCAGATTTTAAAACGAGATGAGCAAAACTAACAGAAAGGACTTATTTTTTGATTTTTTTATCTCTTCAGGCTTAACTACTCGGAGTTTTGCTGCATTTCTATGCTTTGTTTCTAAGGCACTACTCTGGGCTTTATGTATATTATTAACTCATGATTTATATGCTCAAAAAGAAGCTAATAAATGGTATTTGGGCAACAATGCAGGTATTGATTTTTCTTCAGGTACGCCAACAGCACTTTTAAACAGCCAGATGTCTGCAGTTGAAGGATGTGCAAGCATCGCCGACAAGCGTGGGCGTCTCCTATTTTATACTAATGGTTTGACAGTATGGGATAGTTCACATAGTATCATGTTAAATGGCAATGGGCTTAAAGGTCATCTATCGTCCACACAATCGGCTATAATCATTCCCAAACCAGGTAACTCTAAAATTTATTATATTTTCACAACTGATCAATGGGGTATTGGGAATGGCTTAAACTATTCTGAATTGGACATGACACTAAACGGTGGTCTTGGGGCCATCAACAGCAATAAAAATATAAATCTCATGAATGGCAGGACCAGTGAAAAACTCACGGCTGTACAACATGCAAACGGGAGAGATTTTTGGGTGTCGACTATTAAAGACAATAGTGATACATCTTACGCATATTTGCTGACTATAAACGGTGTAGTTAATACACCCGTGAAAAGTGTTTTTGGAAGGAATTTTCCAATAAGCTCAGGGTACATGAAATATTCACCTGATGGCCGTTTTGTAGCCATAGCACTTGGAGGAGTAGATTCTTTTGTGATTTGCAATTTTAATGCATCCAATGGGCAATTTTCCAACCCAATATATGTGAATAAATACAGTGAATACGGTCTGGAATTTTCTCCTTCTAGTAGATATCTATATATTTCAGAAGCGAATGGAGATGTATTTCAATTTGATTTGAAAAGCGGTAATAAAAGTAATATTATCAGTTCAAAAACAACAATTTCGAATCTTGGGGCTTCCAAAGTCGGTGCTATGCAAATCGGGCCTGATAAGAAAATATACCACGCCATCAGGAACACAGGGTATCTTAACCTCATACAATATCCGGATTCACCGGGTATAAAATGCAATTATATTTCAAATGCTGTATATCTTGGGGGCAGGACTTGCCAGTATGGGCTCCCTAATATACTTCCCTCCATGTTTAATGTTAAATTCAAGTACACCAGGAATTGTATCCATGACAGTGTTAAGTTCAAATTATCTTATCCCTTGGTGGATTCTGTGCATTGGGATTTTGGCGATTCGGGTTCGGGAAATTTAAACAAATCAACTAGCGTCTCTAATGCAGGGCATGTGTATAAAACACCTGGCAAGTATAAAGTCACTTTGGTGGCTTTTCTAGATGGGATTGCTGATACGAGTATCCGGGAAGTTCCCCTTGTCAGCTCTAAACCTTATATTGGCAGGGATACCACTTTTTGTAATACTTCCTTTTTTCAAGTAAAGCTTGCTCCTGGCAAGAATTTCCTGAGTTATGCATGGTCAAATGCCAAGACCACGCAGAGCATATCAATAAATAAAAAAGGCATTTATATTGTCAAGACACTTGATACAACAGGGTGTATAGATTCTGATACAATGGAAGTGAATAATCCGCAGATTGTTGCTGCTTTTGACCTAAAAGATATCATATTATGCAGAAAATCAGCATTCCAGATGAAAAACACCAGTACATATACAGAAGATCAATGGAAGCGCAGTACATTTTATTTTCCAGACAATTCCAAAATCATCGATACGATTGCATCTAAAATATTCTATAAAACAGATTCCTTCCGTATAAAAATGGTGGCAGAAAGCCTGCATGGCTGTAAGGATTCCATCACACACACAGTCAGGACCCTTCCCAATACGGATATCGCTTTCACAATCAATAAAGGCCAACAATGCCTGAGAGGCAATAATTTTGTTTTTACGAACCAATCAGCTATTATTGGTGACAGTATCAGCAATTATCTATGGGACTTCGGCGATGGCAGTGGCAGTATACAAAAGAATCCCGGAACAAAATCCTATTCCAAAGATTCAAACTATAAAGTTACATTGTACACCTTTGCGAAAAACGGATGCAGTGACACCTTGCAAAAAGTAATGACAGTTTCTCCTCATCCTGTTTCAGGTTTCTATGTAAATAAAGTGTCTCAGTGTTTCAGGAGCAATCTATTTAATTTCAACAATACATCGGTCATCCGGCACGATAGCATAAGTGCATATGCCTGGGATATGGGCAATACCATAAAATTAAATAATGCAAATGTTTCCAATTTTGTGTACAGAAGTGAAGATACTTTCCAGGTACGTTTAGTGGCAATATCAGACAAGGGATGCATGGATACTTTTACAAGTTCAGTTACCACATTTGCACAACCGATGGCACGCTTTACTGTTCCAAGGGATAGCCAGTGCTGGAATCAGCATTATTTCACGATAATCAATCAAAGCGCCATAAAATATGGGAAGTCCCTCAGCAGATGGAATTTCGGTGATGGCACTTATGATAGCGCTTTTACGCCTGTCAACAAACAATATGCTAATAGCTCCGCTCAATACACCATCAGATATACCCTTGTATCAGAACACGGTTGCATAGATTCATCGAGTCAAAGGGTCACACTTATAGAAAGACCTCGAGCCGTTTTTTCCGTAAACGATTCAGTGCAGTGCTTAGTGGGTAATATGTTCAGTTTTGTAAATTTGAGTACTTTCAGCCTGGCAAACAGCCTGGCTTACCAGTGGGATTATGGAAATGGTCAGTCATCTGCCGGTTTAAATGCCCAGAACATGAGTTATGACAAGGGACAGTATTATCCGGTGCAACTTGTTGCTTATTCATTGCTTAGCAATTGTTCTGACACCTTCACCCAGCAGGTTTTGGCAGCTCCACACGCTATCCCTGATTTTATCGTTGATTCGGATTCCCAGTGTCTGCGTTTTAATCAATTCACGTTAACGAATAAAAGCAGTATAAAATTTGGCAATATTGTTTACAATTGGACCTTTAACGACGGCACAAGCAGTGTATTAACAGATCCGATAAAACACTACGATACCGGTAGTGCATACAAAGTAAGACTCTTGGTCACTACAGACCGCACCTGTATGGATTCAATTGAAAAGGAACTGGTGTTATTGCCGCATCCCAAAGCGGCTTTTACAGTGAATGATTCTATACAATGCCTGAACAATCACGCATTTGATCTGGTAAATAATGGCAGTATTGCTTATGGAAGTTTCAATACCAGCTGGATTTTTGATGACATTACAACCGACAGCAATAAGAATATCTTTGCAAAACAATTCAATACGGGTGGATATCACAATATCTTGTTGAGTTTATATTCTTCTTTTAATTGTGCAGATACTAGTGTTCAAAAAGTTTACTTGGAGAAAAACAAGAACGCCGCTATAGAACTTATTGGTAATGACTCGCAATGCCTGAAGGGAAATATCTTTAATATGTTCGCAAAAAGTGCCGATCCGGCTATTTTATATAATCAAGTGGAATGGAATTTTGCTGATGGAAATACCTCAGATAGTTCGCTTGCCTTAAATAGGTATCTCACGGCAGGCGGTTATAGTATCTTGCTTGCCACGGAATCCATAAATGGATGCCTTGACAGTTCATTTCTTGATATCATGGTTCATCCACAACCACTTGCGCGTTTTACAACGGATACTCCATGTTTTCCAGAACCTGTAAGATTCAAAAATACTTCAACAATTCCTGTGGGCAGTATAAACATCTACAAATGGGATTTTGGGGATTTGACGAATTCGAACTTGGTAAACCCTCTCAGGAATTATTTACAGCCAGGTGCTTATGCCGTTTCACTTGAGGCAATTTCAGGATACGGATGCGCTGACACCATCATAAAAAACAAGGGTGCCCTTGTTAGGAAAAGGCCAAAGGCTTATTTTACCTATACGAGGATGCAAGATAAACAAGCGTTAGTATCCACGCTCAAATTTAATAATTTTTCTTCTACCGATGTTGTTTCAAATCAATGGAATTTTGAAGATGCTGGAACCAGCAGTTTGAAAGAACCACTTGTCGATTTTAAAGACTCCAATAACAGGCAGGTCAGCTTGACAGTTAAGAACAGTGAAGGCTGTGCAGATACCTTTACTATTAATACAGGCAGCCTTTTACCAGACTTTACATTGTTTTTACCGAATGCATTCAGTCCGAACGGCAATAATCTCAATGAAGAGTATAAGCCAATCGGGGCTCTGTATGCTCATTCATATGTCATGGAAATATTCAACCGCTGGGGAGAAAAGGTATTTGAAACAAATGATGTCAATAAGGGCTGGGACGGCACTTTTCAGGGGCAGAATTGTGAAGAAGGTGTATTTATTTGCCGATTATATGTTGTTCCACTGCGAGGCAAAATACAGCATGTTGAAATGTCGTTTCATTTATTGCGTTAAACATCAAACGTGGGAGACCGAAAACGCAGTCTACTCCCTTCGGTGTATTCACTCTGGTCGTGAAATCACTCCACTGCGTTAACTTCAGTTCTAAAGAACACTGTGCTTAGTTACTCCTTTCAGTCGTGAGAATGCTTCGCTTATTGAATCACAACTATTATTTGAAATGTGATTGGGAAGACGAATTAAAGACAAACAAAGGTTACTTGAACTTTGATCTTTTAAACAGTAAAACTAAGATTGAAGAATATAAATCTAAAAGCAAAAAATTTGATTGTGCGACAACAATACTATCCTTAATCAATGCAGTTTTAGTTATCTCCGGTCTTATATTTTGAATCAGTTTTTTTATTTTTTACCTCTAGACGAAGGACGATTAATTCCAAATTTCCCTTGATCCCATCATTTTGCAGGTTCGATACTTTTACCTGTAGATTTTCCTGTTTTCAGGTCTTGGTGATTTATGTACCTCTGGTGGCGTAATTTTCGTGTTTTTAGAGTTTTGTTTTGACATATAATTTATCTTTTACACAAAAATAAGAATACAGGTTATTTTTTAATTGACAAATTATTATAGTTGTCGACAAAGTCCTCTGCAAACTCATTGGCTATAACAAAAAAACAATTCACTAAAAACTTGAAAAACAACACACTAAATGAACAAAAATCAAAGAAACAGATATTCGACTAATATAAATTAGGAAATTTTAAATTTTCAAAAATTTAGTTGTAATTTTGCAGTACCCATTTCAAATTATCCAAAACCTGATTTTACATGAACAATTCTAACAGAAATTTAATTCTGGGTTTGCTTACGCTTATAGGACTTTCTTTTTTATTATCTAATAACCGAAAAAGTAAACCCAATAAACCTAAAACACCGTCAAATCCTAGGAATCTAAATAAATTTGATTTCAAAGTAAAATCTAAGCAAGAATTAGAAAATGACAGGAGTGATGCTTATAACTATTTAGCATAATTCTTATGCTTGGGAGAAGCACTCGGACTCAAATAAACGTTATTCTATTTTAACGAACGAATTCATAGCAAGAAAAATAATCATGACTTGTGTAAACATTGGAATTGAAATGCTTCAAAAGAACAATTTAGCTTCATTTGGCTTTCTTGGAATGCCGACGTTAGAAGAAATTAAAAGACCTACCAACAAAACACTAAACACCAAACGGTATAGAGTTTATCAAAAATTTGCCAGTTTCTTTTTTAAAGAGGAAAACTTTGAGCATAATTATGATGTAAAAACAAGTGCTTATTTTATGCTTAATCGCAACTCAATTAGAGAAAACAAGAACATTAAACATGAAATATTAAACATGTTTAACAATCACTATGTCTTAGAAAATTTCTTTCAAGAAATTTATCAAATTGGAGCAAATTAATTTATTACTTCCCCCCCTACCACCTCCAAACCAAAACCATTTTCCCTGTATACACATCTTTATTTTCTAAGTTCCACAAGCCATCAATTCTGTCATACCGTATAATTCCAGAAATTGAAAGATTTTTTATAATTGTAGATGTTGCAACTATTCCAACGCCTTGCTTGTATGAGTTGTTCTTGTATTTTAAATAATCGGTTTGGAGGCCAATTGATAGACCTTTTTTAGCAAGATAATTATAACTTATTTGAACTGAATTTGAATTTAAAGAATCGACAAATGGGGCGGTAATGTTTCTGAAAAAAGACAAGAGCATGTTGTGTCTTTGACCAGCTTGTATCGAATGGGTTGTACTTATGTTTTTATATGCTACTTGTGCTTTTTCTCCAATTTCCATGGTCGACTTTGTGTAATTCACCAATCCAACCCAATTGTAAATTTTATACCTCTTTTTATAATTTATTGTTGCCGTAGTGATTGAAAATTGATTATTGGTTCTATATAAACTATCCGGGTGGTTGTTTCCTTGAATATAGGGGCTATAACTTAGCATCAAGTTTGGGTATTTATCAAACGATGTGTTTAGTTTCAATCCATAGCCCTTTATTCTGTTTGTAGTAATATTTAACTCATTTAGGTTGTCTCGCATTTCTTTGTAACTGGCTGAAAATTTAATTTTCTGCTAAAAAACAATTGCTCAACTTTTGACTCAAGCTCTCTAAAGTTTCTTCTTAAAAATGGGTTGCCTATTGTTCTAAAAGCTGCGCCAACTTGACGTGTTTGTATTTCAAACTTTGTATTTTTACCAGCCTGTTGAACAGCTTTAATTTGATATGACATGGTGCCATTAGCTGATATATTGTTTGATGGATTTGTGGTAATAACCTTGTAATGATATTGTTCTTTGTATTGGCTTTGGGCCCACTCTCCTTCAACAATCATTCCTTTTAATAAACTAAGTTTACCCCCAATGCTCAATACCGAATTATTTACATTGGGAGATAATGAATCAGTTGTATTTAAATCAAATGCAGTAAAGTAAGTAAGTGCAAGAAAATCTGAACTCCTGGAACCTATTCCAAATCGGAGTGCGCCTGTAGGTCGATTATATACTATTTTACTTGAAGAAAAAGGTACGATGAACTGCTTAGATGTTTTACCAATTGTTGCATCCCAAAAGTATTTTTTCTTACTGACCCCAATATCAACTCCTTTCAAAGACATATTACTTAGAGTAAAATCCGTGTACATAGCACCAGTCAAACCTATCCCAAGTCTATCAACAGCTAAGACACTTTTCAAAAGCCCTTGATTTGGCATACCAGACTTCATTTGTTCTCTTATGTTCTTTGGATTTCGTATTCCAGCAATTTTAGAAGCCATACCAGTTGTATCGGCTTTACGAAGAAGCTCAAGTTTTTCTTTTTGCTTTTGTAGTGACTCATATTGCTTTTCTAATGCCAACAATTTATTCAACTTGGTAGTGTCTACATTCTCTCCAGTTTTTGCCTTTAAAGCGCTTATAGAGTCGTTTATTGACTGCCTAATAGTCGAAAGCATAGAGTCTTTCTTGTGCTCATAAGCCCGCATCAATTTTTCTTTCTCCTTTTCTGATGCGGTTTTGAGTTTTTCCTCTAAAGCCTTTTTCTCGGCATCTAGTTTTTCATTGACCTTTCTTTCTGCTTCCTGTTTCAAAGTTTGCTGCCAATTGTCGTAATCAGGGACTTGTTTTTTAAGTGCTTCCATTTGCTGATTGATTTTGTCGGACTCAATTGACTTAGCACTGATTTCGAATTGACGCAATCTGTCTATTTTATTAAATTCATCAATTTCTTTTTGCATTTGTTCTGCAGCCGATTGCCTCAGACTATTGACATCCAGCCTAAATGCAAAATAGTTATTCTTGTATGTGTTATTAGACTCAGTGGTATAAAACAAATTTGATGTAAATGGTAGTCCCAGAACTGTAAACTTCGGACTTACATACAACCTACTATACATCAACTCATTTCTTTGCATTGGATTTTGAGCATTGGTTGCAAAAGATTCTGAACGCAATTGCAATGAGAATTTAAAGAGGTTCTCTTTGGGTGGGAGTTTGGATTTGAATCTTTCAAAATAAGACTTTTGCTTATTTTGGATTGTAGTTAACGCTCTTTTGGGAATACTATTTATTGAACTTTTTACACCTTCAATCTTCTGATTTGAACTTGTTGTATACTTTGTTTTTTCTGACTCTATTTTAGAACTTATTTTTTCAGCTCCAATATTAATACCTGTGTCTATACGATTCACAAATGTCTTTTTACTCGAATCTACTAAACCAATCTTTAGCGAATCCTTATAAAAAGAACTATTAAAATTTTGAGCATTTACGCTAAAACTTAAGAGTAATGATATAATTAGTAATAGTTTCAGTAGTTTTAAAAGGCTTTTAGTATAGAACAGAATTATTCCAACTTACTTACTTGTATGGTCTCATCGATTCCATCAGATTGTATACGTATCAAATAAACACCATGTGGCACAGTTGAAAGATTGATAACGTTAGATTCATCCCCATGGAACAACAACTGTCCCATAGCATTGTATACTGACCATTTATACGCTTGATTGTCGGCGTTTGTAATGTTTATAATGTCCTTTGTTGGATTAGGGTAAATATTCCAACCTTGTTTATAGAGTGATTGAACAGCGCTGTTCCATGTCACTGTAATATTGATGCTATCTCTTCCCCAACAGCCATTATTAGAACCCACTTGAACCCAATAGGTCTTTTTGCTAATCCCTTGTGAATTGCCACTTATAGAATACGTTTGTGCACTGGAGTTATCTTGCCATAAATACGAGCTAAAGTTACCTGCATTTAATAGCAAACTTGCCTTTTGTTCTATTGCTGTATCTCTACCCAAATTTGGTTTTGGAGAAGGACGCAATACTAGATTAAATGGCAAAGAGGTGTCTGCTATTTGACAATTGGTTTGGGTGTAGATGGCTCTATAGATGCCCGATTGCGGAGTATTGGAATAGTAGGTTGACGATTGTGTATTTGCTATTGTCGACCATGTACTTCCTTGCATTTTTTGCCAAGTAAAAGCAGGATTGGGATTACAAGTAGTTACTAATGAAATTGACATTTCGTTGTCACAATAACTGCTGTCTCTTGGTTCTTTTAAGATATTAACTCGGTGGAACTGACTAGGTATTTCATAAGGTCCTATATCTATGGTATCGCAATTGATTCTAGGTTTGCCATCAAAATCAGTATAATTCGCCCAATCTGCAATGGCAGAATTTATACCTGTATTGTAAGCAGGAGACAATTGGGTGCATGAATTTACCAAACGAAAATCAACACTATCAGTATTTGCATCTGGTCCAAAATCTGAAGGTGGTTTTATAAAAACAGGATTGTTGTAATAAAGATTGCTTCTGTTTTTGATATTGTATTTGTACGGGTAATGACAAGTGTCGCAAGAAACCGTCACTGTTGAATCGACATGACCTTGAAAAATACAATTGCTCACCTCTTGAAACTTTGTGCCATAACTGACTAAATGGTTTAATTTGCCACCATAAAATCTATTACCCCAAAATATACAGTTTCTGTATACCGAACCTACAGTAGCATCATTTGCAGAACCTGGCTCTGCATTCATAAAATTCAAACCATCATATTTCTTTTTCCAAATTTGCGCTAACTTTAGTGTGTCTGTATTAAAACCGTTGAAAGCATACAAGTCATTAATAGAATAGAATTGATTATCAACGCTTTTACCGACTATATAATTACCCCATAAATTATTGTAATACTTATTTCCAATGGAATACAATTGACTGTTTACCCTTGAATTAACACATCCTGAATAATTGTTCTTAAATGTATTGTTAATGAGAAACAAATTCTTCTCATTTTGATTTCCAAAGATTAAACAATTAAAAAAAGACACATTTTTACTGAATACACAATTCTTAACTATCAAAGAATCATATGAAGAAAATGCTGCAACACATAAAGCAGCTGCATCACCTGGACCTGTTGTGGTATTTGCCGCAGTATTACCTATAAAACTACACGAGTCAATGGTTATTTTTAAATAGCCTTTTATGGAATTATTATTACCTAAAAATGTGACAGCTCCATAACGGCCAGTGTTGTTTTCTCTGAATTCACAATTTTTGACAAGCAATTTCGAAGACTTCAAATAACCAATGCCTATACCAGCACCTTGCAATCCACAAGAATTCCTTAAAAAAGTGCATGAATTTACTTCTGCACTTGAATTTGGTTGATTTACGTCAAATACAATAAGCGTCCCACCTGAACCAAAACCATTAACTTCATATTCATCTTGACCGTATAACGGATTTCGGGAAACATTCTCTACAAATTTACAATTGATTACTTTTCCTTTAGATATGCCCATTGTCCCTCCTACTCCATATAAAACACTCAGATTTTTATTGATATTTTTGTTTCTAAAGAAATAGCAATCATTGACTATAAGACTTAAAACCGAATCTGCTCTCAAAGAATTTGAAAAAATTACACCATTATTATTTGTAAAAAAACAATGGTTAACTCTAAAATGGCCTTGGGTTAAATACAAACAGGACTCAAAGTAAGTAACTTTTGGACCCGCTCCTTCAAACTTACAATATTTAAATATTGCACTATCGCTTATTTTACCTTGACCATAAAACCGAATACCTTTCCATCTGTTATTGGTATCTAAGGGATAAAACCTTATGGTATCTCCTTCTGCTCCTAATGCCTTAATTTTACCATAAATAGACATTTGATACTTTCCATCGAAACGCATTTGAACACCAGATTCAATAATTAAGGTTGAGTCTTGGGGGACATAAATATTACCTTTGATGTAATAGGGTGAGGCCGTTTTAGAAAGTGTGCCATGGAGGGCGGAGTTTGCAGGAATTGTAGTTTGAGAATTAATTGTTGAAAAAGATGCAAAAAT
Source organism: Bacteroidia bacterium (assembly GCA_044341025.1). Classification (GTDB taxonomy): domain Bacteria; phylum Bacteroidota; class Bacteroidia; order NS11-12g; family UBA955; genus JABMMZ01. Next base: position 80,785 of record JBIISM010000007.1, read on the forward strand.
CATTAATATCAATAGTGCAATTGTATTTACATGGTTCATCCAAAACATCCGTTGTTTAAAATGTTTGATTAAAATTTTATTTCTAAATGTTATCAAAATTATTAATTTATTTTTTACTAATCGGCGAATTAATGATTTGCGATTTAAAGAAAAAACCATTATATCGCTTTCCTTCAGATCTTTTAACTGTTACCAAAATGAAGCATTCTTTAGAAAACCGTTGTATATCACCAACAATTCTAACACTATCAGTATTTCCTAAATATCTCCATTCAGAATCTCGTTTAAACGAAATCTTCAAAGTGGAATCATTAATAATCCAAGTTCCAAAAGTTTTCATGTAGGATCTTTTTTCTACACTAAAAAAAACATTTTCAAACACCCCATTTTGCAAGAATATTGCATATCGATTTAAATTTCTCTTTTGAATTACATTAAAACCAGAATGTAGAGTATCTCTGTATTTATAAATATAATAATTCCAAGGTTTATTTAAGATATCTTTTTGAATATCTAACATTCTATCCCTTTTGATATCAATCGTTCTTTCCTTGTCTAAAATAAAAAAAAGCAAGGTTACTATGAACATAGTGATCAAAAGTGATATCTTTATTTTAGTGCTCAAATTCTTTTTTTATTTAATTTTAAATCTCTATTTTGATTAAACATGGAGTTGTATTCATTATACATCAAGATATAAAAGTTCAATGAGTCTGGACTATCTAGATTTCGGAGTTCCAATGTATGGTCTGTCAATTCTAATATTTTAAACCTAATCGGAATTCTTGAATTTTGAAAAGTATCAAAACTAAATAAATCAAAATTCAATTTTATAATTGAATCATCAATTGACCATTTGCAATCCAAATGATCCATAGTGCTCTGGCTATGCTTATCCCAAAAAGCATTTGCTTTATTGTAGTTGTCAAAATACAAGTATTTATCATGTGTATGTTTAGGTTTTAAGAAAGCATTTCTATTGACATTGTAAAACCTAATAGTGTCTTCAAATGCTACTAATTCCCATTCTTTGTTAATTAATTTCCTTTTAAATGTCTCTTCAGTAAAACTTAAACATCCAACTAAAAGTAACATGGCAAAATATAAAATCGAAGAGCTACTAAATTTTAATTTTCTGCAATTCATCTTCAGTAATTTGTAAAGTTGTTTTTGCTTTAATATCATAAAGTGTATACGTAGTTTTTTCTGTGCATAAGCCATTATTTACTTCATGATATAAAATTTCATAAGTACCTTTAAATTTAGCATTAAATTGATTAATTAGATTGTTTGCAGTATTATTCCCATCGCCGTCTTGATTAATTGTACCCCTAACATAGGCTAAAAAAATGGTTATTTGACTTTTTTGAAGAGATTTATCAAGCTTACTAAATGAAAAATGTTCAAATTGTTTTATATATATTTCTGCATGCCTTGAATAATAGTTATATCTAGAGTTTTCAAATTTTGCATTAAAATCTTTCATATCACCAGTGTAAGTTTTTTTAAATGCAACCATGTCATCTTGGTGCAATTTTTCATGATAAATTGCATTAATGAGGTAATATTTATCTGTTAATTCTTTTTGCAATCCAATTTTACCATTTGCTCTAAAATTCAACCAAATTCCGTAGCCATTCTTTTCATCATATCGAGTAAATGCAACACTATGTATACCTCCTACAGCCCAAAGACCAATTGAACCTGCACCACCCTTTTTTATATCCTTTATTCCTATCTGATTTGCATAATATTCAACGACCCTAGCAATAATTATTCTTTGGGCAACTGTAGTTAATGCCATCGCAGTAATATCTTTAGTAACTTCTTTTCCATTATCTATACATTGAATATTAATGCTATGGTCTTTAGTTTCCCTTATTAGTTTACCATTTGTATCAAAAGTATCTGCCCCATTTATGTCAACCACGCAAATAGGGTTATTACCAAGACAAGCAAATGGACTTTCATATTCTTTAAAAATCGGATCTACATTCCACCTTCTAGCCACCCTGGCATCATACTCCCAATACTCTGCAGAATAAATATTGTTTTCCCCTGCTATTTCATTATCCTTTTCTTGAGTATTAAATCCGTATTTATAATTTTCTGGATTGGTTCCACAATTATTTACCGAAGTATTATACGTGCTATCCCAACTCAAATTAAAATTATCGATGTCAATATATGGATTTATAGAGTAAGAACCACTTCCATTAATTTGTGAACTTATTTCAACTGTGACATATCCCGTAGTATTGCTCGTAAAGTGTATTGTTTGGTTACCTGCTGCAGTATAAGTATATGACAAAACACTTCCTGGTAGTAAAATTCTAACTTTTACTGTATGGGAATAACCACTTACTACCGAAAAGCCCGCAATATTAAACTTTAAGTCGTAAGTCACCCCACTTTTCAAATAGATGCTTTTATTGGCAAGTGGCCTGATACTCCAAACAGATTCCAAATGCAATACATTGTGTGTGGGATTACTTACCGTTCTCGCACCTGAACCAGGTGTAAATCCACTTGTGCTGTCATTACTAAAAGTATGGTAATATGGAAATTTCTTTAATGTTGCAGTAGAACTTGAAACAGAACATTCTTTTACAGAGCCTCCAATACCTGGCATCGCACTACCAAAAGCATAATAGTTTGTAACTGTTCTTAAGTATGGCATGTAATAGTCTGCAGCATTATCGGCATTCAAATCGACACTTCGTTTTCTGTCCTGAATAGTTACCAATACATTACCTAAGTGGTTACACATTTCAAATTGTTTGTTACCTCTCGTTAATGTTTTAATGTTACTATTCATAGTTGTAAGTTGAGCTGCTCCAGTATACGTTTTATCTACCCAAGAACCGTTACTTGTTGTTCCAAATTTAGTAAATTCTCTGCTACTTATCAAAATATTTTGTTTGTTGATTTATTGAATAATCAAGGTATTTATATATTCTAGGTAAAATAAGTCAAGAAACTTAATATTCTTCATCTTAAAAAATTATTTAGATTTATCTTGTTGCCATTTTGGAATTGTATCATAATCAAAATATTTTTCTTTATAATCAAAATTATTTTATTCAATAACCATCGAATCATTTCTAAATTTATTTCCGACAAAGGCACTACCTACTTCACCTACAAACGACACTATTTTTTAATTATCAAATATTATAATATTTTTTGGTTTTTGCAAATATGTCATAATTTTTGAAGTTTTTGTATTGTTTTGAATTGTTTTATACAAAGAATTCTTAAAATACATACCACTAAGTACAAATAAATTCTAATTAAGATTAAATAAATCATATGGAGAATCAACATCCTCAAATATTACAATTGGCAATATGAAAAATCCAAATAATTTAAACAACTAGAATGCATAGTATCCATTAAAATAATACGATCATATTTGTATAGATAACTGTATAAATATTGATTAAAAGTATCTACACACATATAATAAAAATCTTTAAGATTATTAGATTTTAGTTCACATCTAAAGTACTTTTTGATAGCAAATTTTTCTCTTAAGCATCTACTTTTTTTATTGAGTTACAGCTTCAAAGTATGATAAAAGAATGAACTTTTATGAGCTATTGATCAGAGTAAAAAAGTGAATAATTCTGTACTTAAGCCATTCAAAACAATATCGGGAAACTCGATGATGAACTTAGGAAATTTAAGTTAATTGACCGATATATTAATATAATAAAACTTATTAAGAAAGGCATTTCAAAATCTCAAATTTCCGATTCATTATTCATTTTCAGAAAGCAAAATTAAAACCTATAAAGAGAATATATTTAACAAGTTTAAGTTCTGCAATTCAATTTCATTAACCATTATCGCTTTGTTTTATAAGAATCTACTTCAGCTTTTATTTCATCAAGGCTTTTTACCTTTCTTTTTGCAACATATTCTTCCAATTCCTTTTTTGAAAAAAGCAGTTTACGCTTGCCACTGCGGTAAAATGGCAAATCCCCTTTTTCTGCCTTTGAATAAATTGTGTTTTTTTTGATTTTCAAAAAAGATGCTGCTTGCTCGGCTGACAAGAAATCCTCATCCATGCTTGGTCTTTTAGGCAATTTGCCATTTATCAACTGTTCCATTGCTTCTTTTGCTGCAGAGCGCACTACCAAATTTATATGTTGGTAGATTTTGGGTAGTAATTCAATTACTGTTACTTCTTCTTTATTCATTTGACTTGATTTTAATTATTATGATTAAATACAAGGCAAACTTAATAAGATGCCAATCCATAGAAAAAACCTACGTTTTACAATATTTCGTAAAAAATTGGATTATTTTTTAAGAAGAATTTTTCTTACACGAGCAATCTTATATTTGCTATAATCCGCATCATATGGAACATTTTCCTCTTGTAAAAATTCATCTTCGGACAATAACTTTCTGTCTTTTAAGATTAACTTAAGTAACGGAAACAATTCTAAATACACTTTATTTTTAGGAATCCCTTCAACATGGAATGTATTCAAATTTTCTAAAAATAAACTTGTGTCTGCTTGCGCATATTTTAAATACATATTTTTTACTAAATCTTTGTTATTCCCGGTCGCATTTTCTAATAGGTCTATTTGTTTATTCATAATTTTTTCAAACCAATTGCTTTTCGGAGTCTGTCCTTTTTGTTCATTATACTCTCTCCTTCGAAACCGTTTACTAAAATCTTCAAAAAGTATGTTAGTTTCCTTGTTATTGTATATTGAATCAAGTTCAAAACTTTCGATAATACTTACGAATACTTTACTTTCTAAATGAGATTGAACAGCAAACAACCAGGAGTTAGGTAAAAAAAACAATCCATCAACTTTTGACAAACGGTCTAATTCAAATAAAACATCTTCTAAGTTAACAAACCACTTTAGAGTACTATTAGAAAACCTATACTGTTTAAGTTTTTGTAAGAGATCAAAATCGGGGAATAAAACCAAATCGGTCACGAGATATAAAAACTGATTAACAAATTCAATCTTATCATCTGGTTCAAAATTGTCTTCAAATTGAAATAATTGTTCGGCAAATAAAGTTTTCTTTGCTATTTCGGCTTTGCGATTCAATCGCTTAATTTCATTTTTAAATTGAGTTACATCTAAATCATATTTTAATCTAATTTCTAAAGGCAATTCAATCATAAATTTAAATTTATAAGATTAGCCGCCTTTACTTTAGTTTCAGAAAGCACTTTTGCGTAAATCATAGTTGTCTTAATATTCTTATGTCCCAGCATTTTGGAGACTATAAACATATCAGCCCCTTGGTTTAATAGCAATGTTGCGTATGTATGTCTAAAATTGTGCAGAGTTATTTTCTTTTTAATACCTGCCTTTAAAACCCATCTTTTTAATTTATCATTATTACTATCTGAATATTTTAGACCTTCGAAGATTCTTTCTGTTGAATCACCCATTTGACCGAGAACTTCTACTGATGTATTGCTAATGGGGTGCATAATAACATCACTCGTTTTCTTTTGAATTATATGGATAAAATAACTCCCGTTGGTTTGTTGAATATCACCCCATGTTAAATTTTCAATATCTGACCATCTTAGACCAGTCAACGCAGAAAAAATGGCTGCATTTTTTAATGCTTCCAAATCACATTCTGTTTGTACCAAAAGTTGCAATTCCTCTTGAGTTAGAAATTCACGTTTCGTATCCTTTTGTTTAATCCCCTTAACATTTCTTAAAGGATTTTCATTTAATAATCGAGCCTCAGTTGCTTCGTTAATTGCACATCGAAACTTATTAAAATAACTTTGGGCTGAATTATGACTCAAACGCAGTCCGTTAACTGTATTTAGTCTATTTGCGCTTAAGAGATATTCTTTAAACCTATCGCAAAAATCATCAGTTAAATCGCCCATTTTGCATTTTCCTTCTGTAAATGAATTAAGATAATGAAATGCACTTAACCAATTACCATAATTCCCATCACTCTCTTTGCGTTTTTCACATAAATCATGAAAGTACTCTAAAAAATCTCGTTTTTTATTTTGAACATTAAAAATCCCATCTTGTTCATTTAAAATTTCTCTTTCTTTTCGGTTCTTTACTCCTTCTGCAAAAAGTATGTTTTCTTTGTTATGATTTTTTTCATCCAGAGTCATTGGCTTTTCATATAAATAACGATTTAGAAATTCTCTTCTGGTAAATTTACCATCACCCTTTCTAATTGGTGGATAGAAATCCAGATATAAACTTACTTTACCATTGGCAATTTTCTTTTTTCTTAAATGAACACTCATGTTTTAATTTATTAAACTGTTTAATACTTGTTTTTTAATAATCACTTTCCCTCCAATTTTTGAAGTTGTAATGGTATTGTTTTTTATATACCTATATAAACTCATTCTACTTATTCCGAGAAGTAAGCAAGTTTCCTTTATACTTAAAAACTCCTTAGATTGAATCAGCTCCATATCAATTCCTACTGATTTATTATATTCTTGAACTTGCGCTTTTTGGGTCTTCTCTATTTTAACTTTGAACTTGTATGCTTGACTTGCACATTTGTGCGAGCAAAATTTGGTCACTGTAGTTTTTGCAATAAATCCATTGTTGCAATGCAAACAGATTTTTGGAATTGTTATGTTGCTACTCATTTTGTATAAGGTTATATAATATTGTAACATGATGTAACAAATTGTAAATAAAAAGAGCAAAAAAACTCAAAAAATTGTACCTCATTACACCAAGGTACAACAAAGGTACAAAAAGTATCATACTAAATCCAAATATATGTGAATTAAAAATAAAACAACAACACACCAAGTACGTTGGTGCACAATAGTTCAATAAGATTAAGTTGTATTAATTCATATAGAGTAATATTGCCACTACTTTCCTATACAAAACTTCCCAAAGATATTACCCAAAACCTCATCGTTGCTGATCTGCCCAGTGATATCGCCTATGGCATTTACTGCCCTTTTTAATTCAAAAGCGAGAAGGTCGCTGCTTGCAGATTGATCCATCAACACCAACACATGCTCCAATGCCTCTGTGGCTTCTTTTAAGCAGTTGTAATGACGGGTATTGGTAACTATGGTGTCTGATGAATTCTGATTCAATTGTGCCATATCCCAAAGCATTTTGCGCAACGCTTCCAATACATCATACTTTACTTCGTTTAATGAAATTTCAAAATGCTGGTTCACCTCCTCGGCATTTAATGCAGAAAGAAGTTCACTAGTATTGAGCGACGGTGTTTGGTCGAGCTTATTGCCCAAAACCAAAACTTGTGCTTGTGAATTTTTCGATTTTATCATTTCAATATCAAACTTTAGCGCATCAAGTGAAATGGTAGACAAATCGTAAATGTATAAGACAATACTGGCCTCGGTTATTTTTTGAATAGCTTTTTCGATGCCTATTTTTTCAATCTTATCTTCTGTGGAGCGAATACCTGCAGTGTCGATAAAACGGAAACTAATTCCTTCAATGTGTATTTCTTCTTCAATGGTATCGCGGGTCGTTCCGGCAATTTCAGAAACGATAGCACGCTCTTCACTTAACAAGGCATTGAGCAAAGATGATTTACCCGCATTAGGCCTGCCAACTATCGCTACAGGAATGCCATTTTTTATGGCGTTGCCATATTTAAAACTATCTAACAACGGACGAATGGCCAGCATTAAATCGCCAACCTGCGTGCGCAATTTGCTGCGGTCTGCGAACTCTACATCTTCTTCTCCAAAATCCAATTCAAGTTCAATTAAAGAGATAAAATCGAGCAGTCCAACACGCAAGATTTGTAAGCTATTAGACAAGCCACCCCGCATTTGTTTCAGGGCCAAATCGAGTTGAGAACGGTTTTCAGAAGCAATAATATCACCAACGGCTTCGGCTTGAGCTAAATCAAGTCTTCCATTCAAATAAGCGCGCATGGTAAACTCCCCTGGCTCTGCCAAACGGGCCCCATGTCGGCTTAACAATTCTACTATTTGTCTTTGTATATAAGGTGAGCCATGGCAGCTTATTTCTATACTGTCTTCGGCTGTAAAACTCTTAGGACCAATAAATACAGAAACCAATACTTCATCTATGGGTTCTTCCCCATCTACAATATGACCATAATGTATAGAATGGGTAGCTTGCTTTTGTAAATCCTTACCCTTAAAAACCTGATTAACGATTGCAAATGCATTTTTACCAGATACACGAATGACACCCAAAGCAGCAAGGCCATTTGCAGTAGCGGGCGCAACTATGGTATCGTCAGGAAAAATGTTGGCTGTATACATAAGCACTGCAAATATACACTTGGAAATTCAGAAAGCAGAAGAACATAGAGCATATAAACAAGAAAAGCCAACCCTTACGGGTTGGCTTTTCAAAGTGTTTAGATAATTATTATCTGATGATCTTAACGATACCATTCAATATTGGTTCGTCTTTATCAATGCCTTTGTAACGGTATTTCAATATGTAGTAGTAAGTTCCATCTGGGCATTCAGCACCAGTGTTTTTTACTTTACCATTCCAGTCGTTGGTTTTATCCGAAGACTCGAATACTTTAACACCCCAACGGTCGAAGATTACCAAATCGTATTTGTCTTCACCTTCAATTAAGATATTGAATACCTCATTACCTACCAATCCTTCATCGTCTTTTCCATCAAACTTACCGTTTGGTGTGAATACGTTTGGTGGGCGAACAATTGCTTTGAAGTTGTTGAATATACGCTTACAAACTGTGTCTTTACATCCATTGTCGCTTTCAGCTTCAAGACATACCCAGTAAGCACCAAGTGAGTCTCTGTAGTCTTCGCAGATTTGTGGATTGTTGTAGTCGCCAGTGTTTTTACCATTAGGAATAAACACTCTTGCTACCGTTGGCAAACTCATCAAATCAACTGGATTGTAGAAGCTCCAACGGTTGTTTATTACATTACCTGATGATGCCTTAGACGTGTTGTTGAAACAGAATATAGGTTTGCGTGTAGAGTCAACATCAAAGTCGGCAGTTACACCCTGTACTTCCACGATGACACTGTCTTGCATCGCGCATATCTTACCAGTAGTCGGAGCGGACGTTACGTCACCCATAAACTTCACGGTATATTTACCTGGCGTAGCATACACTTTCTTGGTTACTGTATCTTTTAAGATTGAAGTATCCGTTCTTGTTATACCATAGTTCCATACATAAGACGTGTAGCGACCTAAAGGTTTAACATTACCTGTAAATGTTATGGTATCGCCCAAGCAGACCTTCATTGGTTTAGCCAATACTTTTGTGGTATCATAAGCATAGATATCAATAAAGAACATGGTATCACCATTGGTGGTATCTGGGTAAGATACATAACAGTTTTTAGTTGAGCCACCTATCTTCAATTGGTAAAACTGTGTTAACTTGATGTAGTATCTACCAGGAGCAGCGTATTTATGAGTAGTGGTATCATTTGTGCCGGTAATGGTATCTCTTTGAGAAGCCACAACGTTATCGCCAAATTCCCAAATCCAAATGCTGCTATCAGCTCTTTGGTGTTTACTTAAGTTTTTAAATAATACTTTCTCACCTACGCAATACTTGGTTGGCATAAATCGATCGTACTCAGGAACAGGACCAGGAATGTAAATTCTTGCAGAATCAAAAGCAACGCAACCCAATTCAGTTTCAACTCTCCATTTAATCCAGAAGTATCCGTTCTTGGTGTAATCGTGACCTATCTTACCCGGCAGATTATTAAAGAACGAGTTGATAGAGTTTTTGTTTTTATCGCCCCAATCAACAGTCCATTTGATAATTCTATCGCAAGGAGAACCCAATTCAGCAATACAAGGATCTTGTATGTATGAAGAGTCAAACAACTCGACGATGGTATTACACTGAGGACGCGTTTGGTCTAATCTGAACTTAGCTCTTAAAGCCGTAACATAGATTTTTTGAGGGATGGTGTCTTTACAACCTAAACTGTCTGAAGCGGCAGTTCTGATTAAGTATGATAATCCTGTATCAGCATTGTAGTATTTGCTACCAGTTCCACCACCTAAAATCAAGGTTTGACCTGGGGCATTATCCAAACCGGTAATTGACCAAGGGAAACCACCGAAAGTAGATTTAGGATCTTGACCATCATCACGTTTGTTTAAGTCATGTCTGGTGTATCCTTCTCTCTTTATGTTGCCAGCCTCAGAAATACGGTTTCTCCAGTAGTCAACACAATCGAGCAAGGAGTTGCCTGTTATGTTACAAATAACGTTCAGTTCTGGGTATACGTTAAAGTATCTAAACTGTGGCTGAGCAGTAACTGCCTGACCATGGCATAAAATTGTATCGGTGTAATTCATTACGCCATAGAAACCTACAAGAACTTTTTTCAAAGTACCCAATTTCTTGGTACAGTTTTCAGGTGCATTGCTTCTTAAACCGAAGTTTGCGCCATAATAACCTGAATATTGAGGAATGAAACTGTAGGCTCGGTACATTTTACCATCCCAACCTTTTATTGAATCCACTGGTAACAATGTAGAATCTCTAAAGTGCATTGAATCTTTTTTGTCTGCTACTTTATAGAATCTGATAAATCGACCAAAACCAGTGGTATCTAAGCAACCTCTAGACCCTGTAAAAGGCTTTCCGAAAGTTCCTAGACCATTCCAAATTAATTGGTTCATTTGAGCTGGAGACAATTCATAGATATCGATTTTGTTCGCTTGTAAAATCAATTTAATGATGTCAAATACCGGGGTGATATCAGCCTCAGTATGCCATTTTAATACCTTAGCAGTTCTAAACTCAACAGAGTCAGTGGTTTTTGTTTTACCACCAAATGAAGATGTTTTAACAATTTCCAATCTGTCTTCTAAAATGGTTGAGTCATTTAGCTTTGTTTTGTCACCTTTCAAACGGGCGAATCTTTTGTAACGTTCAGTTACAGCTAATCTGTAATAGGTGTTGTAGTATTTGCCAACGTTCGGACCCTCTAAGCTCCAAGTTGCTTCTTCTACGTCAGGAACATAAGTTCTGTTCCAAGCCAAAGTAGTCATACTTAAAGTGTCGCGTTTACAAATTTTAGTGAATTCTTCGCCTTCTTTTGGTTTAACGATTCTAAAACGGTTATCCAATATAGGGAAACGGGCAAACTTAGGATAGTATTGGGTATCTACGCAGTTTGACGGATAATCAGATCCACTCGTTGGCCACATGCCGTTACCAACCAATAAACCAACATTTATGTAACCAGTAATGGTGTCTTTAATGTCATCTACTGTAAATTGTTTTGAGAATCTGTTGCCTGCAGGACCATTAATTTGGTATCCTGGCGTTGGCACTTGGTAAGGAGGGTTAATTGGAGGCAAACCACCCATTGAAACAGCACCTGGAGTTAAGTTTGCACCAACCAAGGCTTCCCATTTGGTTTTGTTTAAAGCTGTATCGAAGTTGATTTCAGCCCAAGTGCGCATGCAACCTGGCTTGGTATCATCTAAAATAAAGGTTAAACCATAATTGTCTTGGTCACTTCCCAAACATTGGGTTCCAATCTTTCTTAATTTTTTAGCACTAGGTGGTTGCAAAGCAAGCTGGGCAATCGCTTCGTGTTCGCAAGCCAATGGATGACAAAAGTCTTTGTGGTTCAATCTAACATTGAAACATTTAACCGTGGTTCCAGCATAGAATTTTTGTCTGTGGGCAGCAGCATTGACACTGTCTCCAAGATTATAGCCTTGAATTCTCTCTTTTTTCCATACATTATGGTAACCTTTTACCATAAATAAAGGAATCGTGTCTTGGGTATATATTACCCAAACATTGTAAAGTGCCTTGTCTGTAGTATTCTTTATCACCAAAGTATTTCCTGGCTGCACCGTTAGGTAACGGGGTCCAACAAATCTATTAGGAGGCAGACCATTTTTAAAGTCTATATATACTGTATCACCTACTTGCAAGTAAAACTTGGTAGCAGTGGTCATATCTATTTGAGCCGGTCCAGATATTTGCGTAGCAACCATTGTTTTATTGGTAATACTTGAGAAAATACTAGAGTCTTTTGTTTTATTTGCTAAAGCATTGTTACCATAGAATAAGAAAGTGTCTCTGATGATTGCTACTGAATCGTCAGCCCACATTTTCTTTTGGTAACACAAGCCTGAGTCAGAGCTGTAGTTCAACACGCTCTCAGATGTTAAACCAAAACGGGTTTGGTACAATGAATCCCAAGGCGTATACCAGTGTGAAGGCAAAGAGTCTTTGCTAAACTTACAGTTTTTACCTACGTTGATTCCGTATTTTGTATCTGTTGTACATTTTTCACAATAGTCATCATCAAAATCCCATAATCTCGTGGTACACTCGTTACCCCTTTTTTGATTCGCTCTTTTTAATACTGGCGGCGGCCCATCTGGAGATCCTGGCTTGCCTTTAATAAATGAGTGAACCAAAGGACGGTTAAATCCTGGGTAGATACGTTCGTGAATTGAAGGGTCAAATGTTGTATTTGAAGGCAACAATACGCGTGTAATTTTGTTCACAATACCACTGTCATAAATCAAAACAAGTGAGTCGTCGTCTACCTTATTGTAGTCGTTGTGGTAGAATTTAGAGAAGTTATAGAAGTGAACAGTATCTTTAATCACACATTGGTATCTTTGTGTGTCTTCTAAGAAACGCATGCCTGAGGCAACTGATCCCTCAATAATAGATAGTGGTCCTATAACTAGGATGGTGTCATATACTGTTCTTCCACAACCAGGAATGCTGTGCGTAAAAGAGAATGTTACTTGATATGGTCCTAAGCCACCAAATTTATGGGTACCAGTCCAGTTCCTAGTGAGGTTCGCTGGAATAGGTGGCAACTCATAAATATACAAAGGATTGGCAGCTTGTGGGATTGGTCCATCTTTCAACTTAAAACTAAAAGTTGCATCGTTGACACACAAGGAGTCAAAGTCAGCGATAATTACAGGCTTAACAATTAAGTTGGTAGCGGATGCCACAAACTTAAATTTCTCTGTACATCCAAAATTGGTTGTAACTGTTAAAACAGTGGTGAAATTACCACCGTTGGGTCCTTGAGACTTAAACCAATGGCAAATTCCGTTTGGAATATTGGCTCTCCAAAGGTTGTTGGTAGTTTTGTTTCCATTATCAACTTTACCATCACCCCAATCCCATGAGAATGATTGTATACTGTCTAACGGAACTGTTGATTTATTGGTAACACACAATTGCACACTGTCACAACGCTTAGGTTGTGGCGATGTGAAGTTCAAGCCCAATGAAGGCTGAACAATAGCAACTGCATTGTATCTTGATTTGGTTATACAACCATTGCAATCAATAACCTCAACGGTCATACCATAGGTACCACCCGCTGGATCTTGAAATGAATGACAAAAACTTCTTGGGCCATTGCCTCCGAAGGTGTATTTTGTACCATCGTCAAATACCACTGTGGTGCTGCAAATTGTGCCACCAGAGGCCATTGATTTGCTGCTATCTGTAAAGCAAAAACTGTTGTTAGCAAAACATTGGGTTTGCTTCACAATCAATTTTACATCAACCTTGGGTTTTGGATTAACTACAACATTTAAAGTATATGAACAGTTGCTGCCGTTCGCCAACTTTAAAGTCAGTTTGATTACCTTATTTCCAGCTGTGTTAAACACAAAAGTTGGAGTAAGTGATGTGTTGTTGCTTCCGATGCCATCAAAATCCCAAACCATGTTAGTCGCCCCAGGCGAATTACAGTTAAAAAGGATTGGTTCTCCAATACAGGCTGGAGATGAAGCAGTAAAGCTACACTGCGCATTCGCATAAGAATACGTCAGAAGCATTGTGAGCACTAAGCCCCAAGCCCTTGTCAGACGGATTATATTTTGCTTGATATTCATATTAATTTAAGATTGCATATTATATTCATTTTTTTAATTTTCCAAATTTTTATCTGATTAAAGTAATTCGTCGGATAATTGGACTTGATTCTAACTTGTTTTTGTATTTATAGATAACCTTTACAAAATAAAAACCTTCAGGTGCCAAATCACCATTTGGCATGCGGCTATCCCAAGCTGCATATTTGTTTGTTGTTCTGAAAATTATCTGATTTTCAGCGGTATATATGATTATTTCAACCCTTTCTTCTCCTATCAATTTGATAAGATAGGTATCGTTAATCCCGTCTCCATCATTGGTAAATGCATCGGGAACTTCAATGTAAGAGCTGTCCTTAATTGATGGATCGGTTAAAAACACTGCTTGAGGCTCTTCCACAACCAAATTATCTAACCCGTCATTATTTGTTTCCGACTTGCCTTCTCTTGTTTCTGGTATGGCTTTAAAAGGGTAATCATTTATTGGTGGTGGCAAATCAATATCAAAAATATCGAAGTGGTCCTTTACATGATCTAAATGCTCATCCGCTCTTATAGGGTCAATTTTTTCAACAGATTCTGACTTTTTTAAATCGCCTTTATTTTTTAAATCCAAATCAGAATTCACTTCAACCTCATTTACTTGTTCAGTGTTTGATTCTGCAACAACAATAGGTTCTTGTTTTTGTGCATCTGTTTTAAGTTCAGTGCTAACATTGTATTGATAAACTGCAGCGGAAACCCCTAAAACAAGCACAGCACCCATAGCTGCCTTCATCCATATTGCAGTTTTTACTGCAACTCCAACAACGCTGGCACTTGAGCTTAATGAACTCGAAATGCCTTCCCAAGCACCCGTTGGCACAGGAGAACTCGTGCTGCCCAGGTCTTGTTTAAAAAGACCATCAAATAATTCTTCGTTCGTGTTGTTTACTTTCACTTTAAATTTTCTTTTAATACCCACTCTTGCAAATGTATGCGCGCTTTATGCAATTGACTTTTACTCGTATTCTCACTGATTTTTAAAAGTTTTGAAATCTCATCATGCGAATAACCTTCAATTGCAAATAAATTGAAAACTGTGCGGTAACCATTTGGCAATCTATTTACCAATTTCATTAAATCTGCTGTCTTTAATATTGAAATTGTATGGCTGTCAATTGGTCGTTCTGCAACGTCATCAATACTGTCAACGATGTTATGTTTTTGGTTTTTGCGGTAGAACTCAATGCTGGTATTGATAAAAATTCTTTTTACCCATCCCTCAAAAGACCCTTTGTGCTCAAATTTCGTTAAGTTTTTAAAAACTTTTATGAAACTTTCTTGCAAAATATCTTTCGCTTCATCTTCATCCTTCGCATATCGCAAACAAACGCTATACATTTTTGGAGCTAGTAAATCAAATAACTGTTTTTGCGCTTTTGGCTGATTATCAATACATTCTGCTAAAATGGTATTTAGTTTATCTGTATGATTGTCTGCCATTTACACCTTGAATTACAATTCAATTTACCTTTAGAAGAATTTTTCAGGCTATAGGTTGCCTGAGGATCTAATTTTTTTTAATTTTCTTCAGGAACTATTTTACCAATTGTGTATCGGTCTTCCAATGCCTTATAAGTAGACTCAGAATAAAAACCAATACTTTCTATGGATTCTATAATCTCCTCTTGCGTCAATCCCTTTGCTGGACGTCTAAATTTGACCGCCAACATATTTTGATCCTTGTTAATAATATACGAAGCATACAACATGTTTAAATTGTTGTGAAGCAATTCTTCATACAGCTGTTCATGTCCATTTTCAGGCAATAAACACACTGGAGAAACCACTTGAAATGCAAATACTGGTTCATCGGATTCGAAATACAACCAAGCATTTTCTTTTTCTACTTCCCATAAATCGATGTAAATTTCAGTGTCGCCATTGTAAATTATCCATTGACCTTTTTCTGCAGCCCTTGTTTCCATAGGATTTAAGCCTAGAA
Organism: Bacteroidia bacterium; assembly: GCA_044341025.1. GTDB lineage: Bacteria > Bacteroidota > Bacteroidia > NS11-12g > UBA955 > JABMMZ01. The sequence goes on from JBIISM010000007.1 coordinate 96,619, forward strand.
AGGCAAATGTTGATTCTATTAATTGCGAATAGCTTTCGAAGTCCATAACTTATTTTTTATTGAGTCTGCAAAACTAAATATTTAAAGTTGAATATTTCAGAGTTTTTCAGCTATTTTTGCACCAAAATTGTATAATAATGTCAGTATTAGTAGGAAAAGACTCTAAAGTGATCGTTCAGGGCTTCACAGGTAAAGAAGGCACCTTTCACGCAACTCAGATGATCGAATACGGAACCAATGTTGTTGGTGGTGTTACACCAGGCAAAGGCGGAACCGCGCATCCGGAATTGAACAAACCAATTTTCAACACCGTTCAAGAAGCTGTTTCAGCTACAGGTGCTAACGTAACGATTATTTTCGTTCCACCAGCATTTGCCGCTGATGCAATTCTAGAAGCTGCAGATGCCGGCATTGCTGTAATCGTTTGTATCACTGAAGGAATTCCAACAAAAGACATGGTGAAAGTTAAAGAATATTTAAATTCTAAGTCTTGTACTTTGATTGGACCTAACTGCCCAGGTGTGATGACTCCAGGCGGTGCTAAGGTTGGTATCATGCCAGGATTTATTTTTAATCCAGGTAGAATCGGTATCGTTTCTAAATCGGGTACCCTTACCTACGAGGCAGTTGACCAAATTACCAAAGCCGGTCTTGGACAAAGCACTGCAATTGGCATCGGTGGCGATCCAATTATTGGTACAAGCACAAAAGAAGCAGTAGAAATGTTAATGAACGACCCCGACACCGATGGCATCATCATGATTGGTGAAATTGGCGGTGGAATGGAAGCAGAAGCTGCAAGATGGATAAAAGCACACGGCACAAAACCAGTGGTAGGTTTTATCGCTGGACAAACTGCCCCTGCAGGACGCAGAATGGGTCACGCTGGCGCTATTGTTGGTGGCAAAGATGATACAGCTGCTGCAAAAATGGCTATCATGCGCGAATGTGGAATTCACGTTGTTGAGTCTCCAGCTGAAATTGGGGCTAAAATGGCAGAAATACTAGGCGCTAAAGCAAACGCTTAAATAAAATAATTGATTTCTAAAAGGACAGCTTTGGCTGTCCTTTTTTATTTAGCAACTTTTTAAGCCGTCATTTTCTTGTCAATTTAGACATGAAAACACTTTTTCAATTGACTTAAACATGGGCTGTCTCAGGTTTATCAATTATCTTTGCAACCATGAAGTCGATGCCTACAAATTCTAAAGTTGAATACTATATACACCTCGAAGAACACTACAATGCGCATAATTACCATCCATTGCCTGTGGTCCTTGAAAGAGGTGAAGGTGTTTATGTTTGGGATGTCGATGGCAAGAAATACTACGACTGCCTTTCAGCATACAGCGCTGTTAACCAAGGCCATTGCCACCCAAGAATTATAGGTGCTTTAAACAAACAAGCTTCAAAACTTACCCTAACATCGCGTGCCTTTCACAACGATTTGCTTGGAGAATATGCTGAATTTATCTGCAAGTATTTTGGTTACGACAAAGTACTGCCAATGAATACGGGCGTTGAAGGTGGTGAGACAGCCCTTAAATTATGCCGTAAATGGGCATACGAAGTAAAAGGCATTGCTAAAAATCAAGCTAAAATTCTATTCGCTGAAAACAACTTTTGGGGAAGAACCATTGCTGCTGTAAGTTCAAGCACTGACCCGACAAGTTACTCAGGCTTTGGGCCGTTTACCCCTGGCTTTGAAATTATCCCTTACAACAACATTGATGCCTTGCGCCTAGCGCTTAAAGACCCTAATGTAGCTGGTTTTATGCTAGAGCCGATACAAGGCGAAGCCGGCGTGGTAGTGCCAGATGAAGGCTACCTAAAAGCGGTAAGAGCACTTTGTACCGAACACAATGTTTTAATGATTGCTGACGAAGTGCAAACAGGTATTGCCAGAACCGGCAAACTTTTGGCCTGCGACCATGAAGATGTAAAACCAGATATTCTTATTTTAGGAAAAGCGCTTGGAGCTGGTGTGCTTCCTGTTTCTGCTGTATTGTCTAGCAATGAGGTGATGATGACACTTAAACCAGGCGAGCACGGCAGTACCTTTGGTGGAAATCCATTGGCTTGCGCTGTGGCAATGGAAGCTTTAAAAGTGGTAACAGACGAAAACTTGGCAGAAAATGCGCAGAAAATGGGCGAAATATTTAGAACCAGACTTCGAAATATACCCTCTTCACATATTGAAACAGTAAGAGGAAAAGGTTTATTAAATGCGGTAGTTGTTAAACCTTATGGAGAAAATAAAACGGCTTATAATATTTGTTTGGCGCTTAAAGAAAATGGCTTATTGGCAAAACAAACACACGACCATATCATACGTTTTGCACCACCATTGGTCATTACCGAAGAACAAGTGAATGCGTGTTGCGACATTATTGAACGCACGATCATTGCAGAAACAACTGCTTAAAACTTCTTGAAAGTTTAATTATTTAATTAAAAGGATCTGTCCGAAAGCATTGTTTTTCTTAATGTAAGGACCGTTTGCAGTGTTGTAAAAAAGTTTCCATATATACAATCCTTCTTGCACATATTCCCCTTGGTATTTGCCATCCCAACCAACATTGTCTTGGTCTGTTTCAAAAACCAATTCACCCCAACGGTTGTAGATTTGGAACAATTTAACCGTGATATTTCTGCCTCTTGGAATAAATACATTATTCACCCAGTCATTGCCTGGCGAAAATGCATTTGCCATAAACAAATCGCAATATTCGTTTTGCTGAAAGATAAATATTGAATCTTGAACTTGCCCACAAGGATTGCTAACAGTTACCTTGTATTTACCTGCATTAAATGCATATATGGCACTATCGGTGCTACCAGTACTCCACAAATAAGTAGATTTTGGTGAACTTGCATTTAAATACAAACCACCGCCCCTGCAAAGAACTGTATCAGAACCCAACTGAACTTTTGGCGCCTTGCTAAATACAATGCTCATGGTATCGGAAGCAGAACATTTACCCAACGTCACATCAACAGAATAGGTGCCAGTATTAGACACCGAAATACTGGAACCCGTAGCGCCTGTATTCCATAAATAGGTCCCAGGCTCGCTGGTATTAATATTGTAATTCAAAGCGGAACAAATCGCCGTATCTCTTCCTATATAAGGATCGGGAACTGGCGCTATTCTAAAATTTTGCGTGCTTGTGTCGCTGCAATATTTGTCTTTTAGTATATAAGTTAAACTGTGAGAACCTACTGTATTTGGGGTTAAATCATTGCCGTTAGTTGGGTATCCTGAGAAAGTTCCGCCACTTACATTAGTTGTCAAAACATCAATGGTGTTGCTTGCGCAATAAAAAGTATCTAAGCCCGTAAAACCACTATTCAAATCGGGTAAAACTAAAACATCTACCGTATCCCGTCCTTTACATCCAGTGTTAGCAAAAGCAATGTGTATGACTTTATAGGTTCCAACTGATTTATAACGGTGCGTCACGGTTTGAAGATCGCTTGAGTCATTATCCCCAAAATACCATTTAAAATAATTTAAAGAGTTGTCAGGGTTATTGAAAATAAATTTATTGTGTTTTATGCATTGAACGGTATCGTTGATACTTAAACTTCCTACAGGACTTGGAAGAACTGTGACATCATAACTTAATGTATCTTTACAATTGGTAATTAAATTGTTAAAATAAATGGTGAGTTCCAACTGAATTTTAAAGACACCGCTGGTTTTGTAAGTGTATTTCTGTTTCGGAAAAGTAGACGAATCGCCATTGCCCATAAACCACTTGTATTGATTGCTTAATGGGAATTGACCAATAATTGGCTTGGTTTCCAATCTATAATAATTGTTCTCTAAGCATTGGGTATCTTTAAATAAGGTTCTATCAATATACGCTATTTTCTTTTGAAAAATCCTTACGTTCCTGACATAAGATGATGGACAACCTGTATAGGATGTAATTAATTTGATGTAAACATTTACCAATCCGGCACCTGCAAAATGATGGGTCACTGGGGTTTTTGAGGTGGTGTCATTACTGCCAAAATCGAAGTAGTATTTAACCCCTGGAATAGTAGAGGTTGAGGTATTTGTAAACGTAAAACGGTTGCTCATTTGACAACTGTCTAAAACAGTGGTAGTAAAAGCCAAAGTAGCATCAAATGTCGTAACACTTATTGATGGCGCATTGGCCGTTAAATACAAAGTGTTTGTAGGGTCATTATCGTGCTCATACATCACAAAATAATAGGTTTTTCCTGGCAATAAATTTTTTACCAAAACATAATTCACACCGGTACCGTTGAAAACTATGTAATTTTTATTTGGCGCGTCGTATTCCGTACCTTGTCCAAATGTTGGGTCAGGGCTATAGGCTGTTCCATCCGTGGGAGTAAAGCTAGGCATTGAACCTTCGCGCGCAACGATTATCCTCATTTTGCCATCACCATCCGTCCAATTAAGATTCACTGAATTGCAATTAATGTTGCTAACACTAAGATTGGATGGCTGAACCGTTGGACGCGTTGCATTGGAAATTAATGCCCAAAGGCAGAAAATTCCGGTTAGGAGATGTGCTTTGTGTAGTTTAAGGATCACGGTTCTAGAAAAATAATTCTTCGAATTATTAGACAAAAATAATCAAAAAAGGTTGTCTGAACTATGAAATTTTTATTTTATCAGGCGCAATTAGAGCTAAATGCTTGTATTTCATTAAGATTTGCGCAGTGGTAACAATGTCTTTTTTACAATAAACTGATATTCTATCCAGGTCATTCTGCTGCCAATAGGTATGCCCTACCATGCTTCCATCGATATCGTCTTTTGGTGATGGGATGCCGAAGCATTTTGCCAAAACATTAAGAGATGTGTAGTTTTTGTAGTCTCCAAACTTCCACAATTCCATGGTGTCCAAATGCATAATTTCCCATGGTTTTTTTCCGACAATGTTTAACACATTCGGAATTTCTATTCCATGAATCAGCATGCGTCGGCACAAAAAAGGAAAGTCAAACTCCTTGCCGTTGTGAGCTACCAATCGATGCTTTCCATCTATATTAAAATGGGTGTTTAGCAAGTCTACAAATTCGAGTAAAATAGCCTTTTCGTCATGCCCAGAGATAGACTTAACTTTCAAGTTAATTTCACCATCCAACAAATGAAATATGCCTAAGCCAATGCAAACGATCTTTCCAAATTCAGCATAAATAGCCGCACGGTCGTATACCAAAGCAGCGTTTACATCTGCATTGTTTAAAGCACCTGCTTTTTTAGTCCAAAGCTCTTGCCAATCCTCATCCAATTCATTGAATGTGGCAAATTGAGAAACGGTTTCAAGATCTAATACCAATAAATCTTGTAATTGTACATTTTTTAACATTTGTGTAATTGGGTTTACCAACTGCCACCAGAACCGCCCCCGCCGAAGCCTCCGCCGCCGAATCCGCCAAATCCACCACTATCTCCACCACCTCCTGATCCGCCGCCAAAACCTCCAAACATTGGGGCCATGAATACGCCACCTCTTCCAATGCTCATACCACCGCCCCTATTCTTTCTGGAAAACAATATGAGCACTAAGATAATGACAATTAATTTAAAAATCAAGCCTCCGGGAACCTTTTTTGAAGATTTATCATAGGTTTTGTAATTGTACTCGCCCTTGGCCAAAGCAATTAAAACAGTGATGCCCTTATCTACAGCCTCAAAATTTCTACCAGCTTTTAAACTTGGATTAATTTCCTCTTCAGCAATTCTATTGGCGGTTAAATCGGGAATTGCCCCTTCTAAGCCGTAACCCACAGCAATATGCGTTTTCCTTCCGATGCCGCTTTTGGTGGGTTTAATTAAGACCACTATTCCATTGTCTTCTTTTCCCTGGCCAACACCCCATTTTTGTCCCAACTCGGTGGCGTAAGCCCATGGTTCCATGTCATTCAAATCGTCTACCACAAGCACCACAATTTGGTTGGAGCTGCTGTTAGACAATTCTTGCAACTTGGTTTCCAATAAAGCTGTTTCTTCTGCACTAAAAAAACCCGGAAATTCCTTTGAAAGGTTATTAACCAAACGCGGTGGATTGGGTTTCTCAGGCAGTCCTTCCGATTGTGCAAATGCCGATTGAGAAAATGCAAAAACCGAAAGCAAGCTTAATATATAACAGCAACGTTTCAAAAGATGTCTTGGCCCAATTTTAATAAATTTAATCGCCATAACTGATCTCATTGCTTAATTCGTTGCTGTCATCCTTTTGGTAAGGGAAATAGGTTCTTAATTTCTCTCCTGCCATACCAATACCGACTACCAATCCTTCTGTATAATTTGCTTCTGCAAACAATTTTTTCATGCTGCTATAGGCCAAATCCCAGAAACCTTCTGGCACTTTTTCATTGATGCCTTTATCGCCTAAAATGGCCATTTTTTTGTCGGCCAAAGCCAGGTAAATTAATACCCCATTGCGCTCAGCTGTTTTGTGCATCTTAAGTTTCTCAAACACTTTTTTTGCTTGAACCATCACATCACCTTTACACCTCATGTCGATGTGCACGCGAATTTCGCCACTGCACATACGCTCAGCATCTGCAATACTTTGCTGTATGAGCTTGCTTTGCTCATCGGTAAAAAATGACTTTACATTCATGTTTAAAAATAGGCTTACTTGCCTTCTCTCATCGATTTGATGTCGGGCGCAACTTCCGCAACTTCTGAAGACTCAAAGTAATTTCTTCTATTGAAGTCGAATATTCCAGCCCAAACATTTCTTGGGAAACGTCTGATAGATGTGTTAAAGTCTTGGCCCAATTCGTTAAATCTTCTGCGCTCAGTTGCAATTCTATTTTCCATGCCTTCATATTGGGCTTGAAAATCTCTGAATGCACCTACGGCTTGTAGTTGCGGGTATTGCTCAGCTACTGCCATCAAACGGCCCAAGGAAGTTCCAAAGGCATCTTGTGCTTTTTGAAATTCAGCCAATTTTTCTGGGGTCAAATTGCTTGCATCAATGTTGATAGATGTTGCTTTGCTTCTTGCTGCAATAACATCGGTTAAGGTTTGCTTTTCAAAATCAGCAGCACCTTGTACGATTTCAAACAAGTTTTTAGTTTTGTCCATGCGCGCTTGGTAAGCTACTTCTACTTGCTGCCACTGACCAGTTACTGCCTCATCTTTGGTAGACAAGGTGTTAAATGTGCTGCATCCGTTAAAGGCTATTAATGCAAAAAAACCTAAAACTGATAATAAAATAATCGTTCCTTTTTTCATTTTTTTTGTTGTGTTTTTATTTGTTGTACCCTTAAATAATTTCAGGGCTTATTGTATTGATTTCAAAATTAGCTGAAAATTCTTTGATCATTTCATTTTTTATATCGACCATTGAAATTTCCCGACCAAGTTCATTTTTTATACTCGTAACACCCTTATCGGCAATCCCGCAAGGAATAATATTCTTGAATAAACTCAAATCGGTGTTAACATTTAAGGCCAAGCCATGCATGCTGATGTGTCGGCTGCATTTGATTCCAATGGCTGCAATTTTGCGTTCATTTGATTTTCCCTTGTCAAGCCAAATGCCAATTCTGTCGTCAATACGCTCGCAGCTGATTCCATGGTTCTGCAATACATTGATAATACTTTGTTCAATGTTAAAAACAAACTTTTTGACGCCGATGTTTAACTGTTCCAAATCAAAAATTGGATACACAACCAATTGCCCAGGGCCGTGGTAGGTAATGTCGCCGCCACGTTCTATGTCATAAACTGAAATTTCCTTATTCTTTAATTCGGCTTCAGACAAAAGCAAATTTTCCTGATTGGCGCTTTTGCCAAAGGTGTAAACATGCGGATGCTCGCAAACCAATAAATGCTGTTGTGGTATTTTACCTTGAATTTTCTCTTCAATAGATTTATTGAAGATGTCTTTTTGCAACTGCCACACCTCTTCATAGGCCATTAAACCAAGATCATGAAGTATTACATTTTGCATAGGGCAAAGATAGGCAAAAGAAGTTTTTTACGTTACAAAATTAAACCGAATTACAACCATTAAAACCCTATTTTCCCTTGCATCCAACGACTGAACAAATTGGGCATGTGATCGGTTTGTGACCTCTTGCAGGACAGTACTCTCTGCCAAAAAATATAATTTGCAAATGACCCTTATTCCACAAATCGATTGGCATTAATTTCTTGAGGTCCTTTTCCGTTTGCTCAACATTTTTACCATTGGTCAAGCCCCAACGGGTGGCCAATCGGTGAATGTGTGTGTCCACTGGAAAGGCAGGAAAACCAAAGGCTTGAGACATCACCACAGAAGCCGTTTTATGCCCCACACCTGGCAAGCGTTCTAACGCCTCAAATGTTTGAGGAACTTCTCCGCCGTGCTCATTAATAATGATATTGCTTAAGCCCCAAATGGCTTTTGATTTGGCAGGAGATAAGCCACAAGGTTTTATAATTTCCCTTATTTCTTCAACCTCCAATTTCAACATATCGTGCGGGTTGTCGGCGCGCTGAAACAATCCTGGAGTAATTAGATTAACCCTTTTGTCTGTGCACTGAGCAGAAAGCAAAACCGCCACCAGCAAGGTATAAGGATCCTTATGGTCGAGCGGAATTGGCACCTCAGGATACAAAGACTCCAAGGTAGGAAGTATATAACTAATCTTTTCTTTTTTGGTCATTTTAAGTGAACAAAAATCGGGAATTATTGCTTGGAAATTTTATTTATTAAATTACTCCGGCTTATACACCATCCCCATCCAACAAATTGCCCAATCCACCTAAGATTGATCCTTCTTCTCTGCGCCTTCCACCAATGCCCCCATAGGCTATAATTCTAGAAGCCAAACGGCTTATTGGCAAACTTTGTATCCATATTTTTCCGGGACCTTGTAAGGTTGCGAAAAACAAACCTTCGCCACCAAAAATTGTGTTTTTGATGCCACCAACAAATTGAATGTCATAGTCTACTGTTTGGGTAAATGCCACAATACAACCTGTATCAATTTTTATCATTTCACCAGCTTGTAGTTCGCGCTCAATGACATGGCCACCGGCGTGAACAAAGGCCATGCCATCACCTTCTAATTTTTGCATGATAAACCCTTCGCCACCAAACAAACCAGTACCGAGTTTTCTTTGAAATTCTATACCCACTGAAACGCCTTTTGCAGCGCATAAGAAAGCATCTTTTTGGCAGATAATTTTTCCGTTGTGTCTGTACAAATCCATAGGAATAATCTTACCTGGATAAGGCGCCGCAAACGTCACTTTCTTCTTTCCGTTACCCGCATTGGTGAAGGCGGTCATAAACAAGCTTTCGCCCGTCAAAACCCTTTTACCAGCAGACATCAATTTACCTAAGAAACCACCCGTTTGTTGGGTACCATCACCGAATATGGTTTCCATTTGAATTTCTTTGTCCATCATCATAAAACTGCCACTTTCACCGATAGCAGTTTCTTGAGGATCAAGCTCTATTTCTACGCATTGCATTTCTTCTCCAAGAATGCGAAAGTCTATTTCGTGGTTTTCAATCATGTTGCAAATATTATTTACTCAAAGCATGTTTTTGATTGAATTCGACAAACGTATTCAATTCGTTTATGAATCTATTTGATCTCAATCTCATCAACAAAAATAAAGGCATCTCCTCCAGCACCAGGATGCCAGGCCGGAATCTTTCCGTAGTTTTTAACAAACACCTTTAAATAGCGGTAGGGCGTGGTTTTTTTGAATCCTGAAAACACCATTGGGTAGCGCCCAACCGTTAGGTCGCGTTCATCGAGCAGGTAATCGCCTATATTTAATTCTTCAAAATGTACAGAATCTTCAGAGCCATAAACACTAATCTTATCAGGTAAAAAAATCCATGAGCGTTTGTCTTGTAAAAATCCAATCTTTATGGTGTCAAAAAACACTGGCTTTTTAAGGTCTATTACCACCTCAAAGTCTTGAGACTGGTAACCCTGCCATCTGCCTTTTCTCCAGTCAACATCGCCTATCAATCCATCTATCAATCCTTTATCTCCACCAGCAGTGTATTGTTTGTTATACGTGCAATTGTATTGAATAGAATAGTCGTTGTAATACCTTTGGAATCGAGCCATAGCAATAGGACTGCTCAACTGCTCAGAAAGAATAGATTTTGCTTTTAGTAAACAAGATTGACTAATTTTCAAAACTTGCCCATCCACATATAAGAGCGATTTACTTGTAGGTTCTGAGCCATCTAAAGTGTAATATATTTTATCGCCCAATTCTGCCTTATTGTTGCTGCTTAGGCGAACCAACATAGTGTCTCTAAACACCTCTCCGGCTGAATGAATTACCGGAGCTGACAAGCCATTGTGGGTCCATTCCTCGCTCATTCGAAATTGATCATACCCGAAATAATAGGCTTTTGAATTTCCAAAGTATTTTATGCTTGAACTTTTGACTAAATCTTCGCTGCTCTTTGGTTTTTTGTTCTTATAAATTACTGCAGATCCATCGCCCTGAACAAAGCGCACACTGTCGAACAACATGTTGCCATAAACCATTTTCAACTCTGAAGGATTGGCAGGATAAAAGCCCATGGCACTGAAGACATACCAAGCACTCATTTGCCCACAGTCTTCATTGCCGCACAAACCATCGGGTGTCGGTTTATAAAAATCGTGGCAAATTCTTTTTACATATTTAGACGTCGAATCGATGTTGTTAAACAGGTAAGCAAAGTGGTGGCTGGGTTCATTTCCATGCGCGTATTGACCAATTAAACCTGTAATATCCGCTTGCTCTCTGCCTGTTGTTTTTGAATCGGTGTTAAATAATTTTGACAACAAATTAAGATCGTAAATTGCGTCTAAATTGTGTTGCACAGCAAAGGTGTATTGCCAGGCGTTGGCTTCTGTAAAATGGTTGTTCACTTGCTTTGGATCAAAATCGGGCAACCAGCCCCCATTGACCCTTGGGGTCATAAAGCCAGTATTGACATTGCGGATATTGCGCCAAGCCTCGGCATACGCTTGATACTTTTGAGCATCTTCAAATTTCCCTAGAAAACTGGCTATGCTTGATGCACAATGCATGTTGTAACTGTATTCGAGTGTTTTTGAAACACTTTCACTTTCATCTTCTGCAGACAAATATCCTTTCAGTCTGAATTTATCCAAGCCTGTTCTGTTGTTCATGGTTTCTGCTACTATACCTGGATACAAACCACTCAACTCATCTTTATTTATGACATTTCTTAAGTAGGCATTTTGTATAACACTCACACTGTGAAAACCAATCATGCAATTGGTTTCATTGCCCCATAATTCCCACATTGGAAAGCGCCCACCTTCTTGGTATTGGGCGTTAAATGTCATGATAAAATCGTGTGAACGTTTTTTGTCAATGATGTTCAATAAAGGGTGCAAAGCTCTATAGGTATCCCATAGTGAAAACACAGAGTAGTAATTAAATCCTTCCGCCACATGAATCATTTTATCTCTTCCCATATAGCGGCCATCCACATCGTTTAAAACATTGGGGTGCATCATACAATGGTAAAGTGCGGTGTAAAAATTCTTCTTTTCTACCAAGCTTCCACCGTATACTTTTATTCTGTTTAGCTCAAGGTTCCAAGCTTTATTGGCATCGTCTTTCACCTTCTTAAAATCCCAATGGGCCAATTCCTCTTCAAGGTTGTTTTGAGCGCCTTTTTCATCTACTGCAGACAAAGCGGTTTTAACTAAAATCGACTCCCCTTTTTTAACTTGAAAACCCAGGTTAATTTTGGTTTGCCCGCTGCTGTCTTTCGTTACATGAATTTGATCAGCATCTCTACTCACTTGAAAATAGTAATACAGCAATTGATCGACCGCCCAAGCCTCTGAGCGCCTTAAGCCACTAAAAGTGTGCTTGTCTATTTGGGTGATCTTTCCTTCTAACAAGATGTCGCGGTGTTTCAAATCGAGGGTTATCCAAGCATATCCATCTTGAGAATAGGTGTATTTCTGAAGTCCAACTCTTGCCGTTGAAGTCAGTTCCACTAAAATGCCATTATCGAGTTTAACGCTGTAGTATCCCGGACTGGCTTTTTCATTTTTATGCGAGAAAGAATAAGAAAGTTTGTCTAAATTCCAAATGGGCTCAATGGCTTTATTGACAAAGGTGGGCATGAAAGCAATATCTCCATAGTCGCTGCAACCTGTGCCACTTAAATGGGTGTGAGAAAATCCGTAAATAATGCTGTCGCTGTAATGGTAAGCACTGCAACCATCCCATGAACCGTCTATTCGGGTATCGGGACTTAATTGCACCATGGCATAAGGTGTGGTAGCACCTGGAAAGGTATGTCCGTGGCCATCAGTGCCCACAAAAGGATTAACGTATTGGGTGTAGTTGTTTTGGGCATTCAAGCCCATTGCAAATACACTTACAAGTGCATAGATTGCTTTTTTAATCATTTGGATTAAATTCAATATTCTTTAACATGAAGAAAAACCTCCTTCATAATAATATTGAGTTCTGGGAATAATACGGAGTTAAATGTTTCTTCTTCTGTGAAGATTTTTGAACCTTGATATTTACCATTATTCAGGGTATAAACAATCAGCGTTTTGTTCTGTGTATCGACTATCCAATATTCTTTTACTGTGGCTTCTTGGTACAAATTGAATTTTGTGTTCAAGTCGTGTTGGCTATTTGAGGGTGAAAGAATTTCAACAATTAAATCGGGCGGACCTACACAACCTTGTTTGTCGAGTTTGTTTTCATCACAAACCACGCATAAATCTGGCTGAACAACGGTTTGGTCTTTCCCATTGGTTTTAGGAAAAAGCCTTACATCAAAAGGTGCTGTAAAAACACGACAAGATTTATTTAAAAAATAATTAAACAACAACCAGCTAATATTAGCAGACACCGTTTGGTGGTTAATATTGGCTGCAGGGCTCATTTTATAGAGCTTGCCTTTTATCAACTCAACGCGTTCTTTAAACTGCCAACGCATATAATCTACAAACGAATACGATGCATTTGGATCCAACTTGGCGTAATCTGTTATAGGTTCATTTGTTTTCATGAACCACGAAGTTAGAAAAAATTAATCTAAAAAAAAATGGCTGCGGATTAGGCAGCCATTTTCAATTTAAATATTTATAATATTACTCAGCGATGATGCCAGCTGAAAGATACTCTCTGTTCATTCTAGCGATATTGCTTAAGCTAATTTCTTTAGGACATTCAGCAGAGCAAGCACCAGTGTTTGTACAAGCACCAAAACCTTCTGCATCCATCTGATTAACCATGGCAAGAACACGTTTTCTAGCTTCTGGTTGACCTTGAGGCAATAAAGCCAATTGAGATACTTTAGCAGAAACGAACAACATAGCACTTGCATTTTTACAAGCAGCTACACATGCACCACAACCGATACATGCTGCGCTTGAGAAAGCTTCGTCAGCCACTTCTTTACCCACTGGCAAATTGTTTGCATCTTGAGCGTTTCCGGTGTTAACACTTACAAATCCACCGGCTGACATGATACGGTCGAATGACGAACGGTCAACTGACAAATCTTTAAGCACTGGAAAAGCAGCAGCTCTCCAAGGCTCAACAACGATGATGTCACCATCTTTGAATGAACGCATATGCAATTGACAAGTTGTAACAGCATTTTTCGGACCGTGTGGTCTACCATTGATGTACATTGAGCAACTGCCGCAAATACCTTCGCGACAATCGTGGTCAAATACTACAGGCTCTTTGCCTTCGTTGATCAACTGTTCGTTCAACACATCGAACATTTCCAAAAAGGACATATCCTCAGACACATGGTCTAATTTATAGGTTTCAAACTGCCCTTTAGCAGCATTGTTTTTTTGTCTCCAGACTTTTAATGTAATCTTCATTATAATAGGGGTTAGGGGCTAGGGTTTAGGGGTTAGGGTTTTTTCTTCGATTTTGTTCATTAGTGAACGTAACATTTTACTTTCTTCAGTTATTAAATTGAATAGTTTTATTAAACTTTCAGATTTTACAAATTGCAATCTCTCAGCAAGTATGATTCCTGATTCTAATTCAAATAGAGAACCTTGAGCTATGTTGAGAAAATTCAAATACGCTTTAGCTGAATTTCTTGAATAGCCTTCTGCAATATTTAGAGATATGGAGTTTGATGCCCTTCTAATTTGGTTGGTTAAACCAAATACTTCTTCCTTCGGGAAAGCTGCACTAATTGCGTATACTTCCACAGAAATGTCAACGGCTCTTTGCCATACCAATAAATCTTTATAAGACTTCAATTTATTCATAATATTTAGGTTTTGAATATAAAGATACGGTTTAATTTTCATTTTTACAAAATCACACTAAACCCTATACGCTATACCCTATCCCCTAATTACTTATAGCTACGTGCTGCAATTTTAATATTCTCGTATTTTAATTCTTCTTTGTGCAAGTTCCATTGGTTGTCTCCGGTTAATTCCCAAGCTGAAACGAAGCTGAAATTTTCATCATCTCTTAATGCTTCGCCTTCTTCGGTTTGGTATTCTTCACGGAAGTGACCGCCACAACTTTCATTTCTCTCCAAGGCATCTTTACACATCAATTCACCAAGTTCAAGGAAGTCGGCCACACGCCCGGCTTTCTCCAATTCGGTATTGAACTCATCTGCAGTTCCTGGAACAAGAACACTAGACCAAAATTCAGCACGCAAGACCTGAATATCGCTGATGGCTTTTTTCAGAGCTTCTGCATTTCTTGACATACCACATTCATTCCATATAATCTTACCTAGAATTTTGTGGAAATAATCTACAGACTTGGTTCCTTTAACATTGATTAAGTGGTCGATAACTGTTTTAACTTTATTCTCAGCTTCAACGAATGCTTCATGGTCTGTTGGAATTGCTTTTGTTCTGATATCAGTGCTTAAGTATGCACCGATGGTGTATGGCAATACGAAGTATCCGTCAGCCAAACCTTGCATCAAAGCAGAAGCTCCAAGACGGTTGGCACCGTGGTCAGAGAAATTCGCTTCACCAATTGCATACAAACCAGGAACGGTGGTCATTAAATTGTAATCAACCCACAAACCGCCCATGGTGTAATGCACTGCAGGGTAAATTTGCATTGGTTCATTGTATGGGTTAACACCTGTAATTTGCGCATACATATCGAACAAGTTGCCATATTTCTCTTTTACAACCGCTTTACCTAAAACAATTATAGTCGCTTTGTCAGGGTTGTTTAGATTCTTTTTAGTTGCTTCGATTTTGCCATAACGCTCAATTGCAGCAGCGTAATCTAGGTAAACCGCTTGACCAGTTTTGTTAACGCCATAACCGGCATCACATCTTTCTTTAGCCGCTCTTGATGCCACGTCTCTTGGAACCAAGTTGCCAAATGCAGGGTATCTTCTTTCTAAGTAGTAGTCTCTATTTTCTTCAGCAATATCATTCGGTTTTAATTGTCCTGCTCTTACAGCCTCTGCATCTTCTTTGCGCGCTGGTACCCAAATACGTCCGTCGTTTCTTAGAGACTCAGACATCAAGGTTAACTTTGATTGGTGATCGCCAGAAACTGGAATACAAGTTGGGTGAATTTGAGTAAAGCAAGGATTGCCAAAGAATGCACCTTTTTTGTGTGCTTTCCATGTAGCAGACACATTGCTTCCCATTGCGTTGGTTGATAAGTAGAAAACGTTTCCGTAGCCACCCGAAGCCAAAACTACAGCGTGACCGAAATGTCTTTCCAATTTACCACTTACCAAATCGCGGGCTATAATGCCTCTGGCTTTTCCATCAATGGTAACAACATCCATCATTTCGTGGCGGGTATGCATGGTAACATTACCCATACCAACTTGTCTTTGAAGAGCACTGTATGCACCTAATAATAACTGTTGACCAGTTTGTCCGGCGGCATAGAAAGTTCTTTGCACTTGGGTACCACCAAATGAACGGTTGCTTAATAATCCGCCGTATTCACGGGCAAAAGGAACACCTTGCGCCACACATTGGTCGATGATGCTGCTGCTCACTTCAGCCAAACGGTGAACATTGCCTTCACGGGCACGGTAGTCGCCACCTTTGATGGTATCGTAAAATAAACGGAAAACACTGTCACCGTCGTTTTGATAATTTTTAGCTGCATTGATACCTCCTTGAGCTGCAATTGAGTGCGCACGTCTTGGAGAATCTTGGAAGCAGAAAGCTTTCACTTTGTAACCCATTTCAGCCAAAGTAGCTGCCGCAGAAGCACCGGCCAAACCAGTACCTACAACAATGATCTCAATACTTCTTTTGTTTGCAGGGTTAACCAGCGCAACACTGGATTTATATTTGGTCCATTTTTGGTCTATTGGACCCTCAGGGATTTTTGAATCTAAAATATTTGACATATAAAAAATCTTTAGCTTAGGTTATTGGTTAATGAAAAAATACACCGGCATTGCGGCAAATAGAATTGGAATGATGATACCGAATACCCACACACCAATGAAGTTGATTAGACCATTGTATTTTTTGTGGTTGAATCCTAAAGTTTGGAAAGCACTTTTAAAACCGTGCACCAAGTGAAAAGAGATAGATGCCATGGCAAGAACGTACAACAAAACAATCCACCATTCTCTAAAAGCAACGGCAACTTCTTGGTATAAATCTTTAACGATGGTAATTTCAACATTGCTTTCAGTGAATTGAATCTTTTTGGAATCAATAGCATCTGTTGGCATGGCAGAAACTTCTAAAGTATTAAGGTCTTGTGAATATTGAACATAAGGCACCTCACCGAATTTGTATTCCGCCCAAAAATCAGCCATGTGGAACACAATAAAGGCAAGGATAATGGTTCCAAGAACACCCATCCATCTGCTGTTCCATGAGCTGTTTGCTTTGCCATCAATTACAGCGTAATTAACTGGACGTGCTTTGCGGTTGGTATTTACCAAATACAAACCCCAGAAGGCGTGAAACAAAATGGTGGCATATAATCCATAAGAAGTAAACTTAATAATTGGATTGCTGGTCATAAACACTGCATAGGTATTGAAAGCAAGACCATGGTCGTGCTTAAACAACTGCATATTGCCTATTAAGTGGACCAATAGGAATGCACAAAGGAAAAAGCCCGTTAAGGCCATCAGTAGCTTTCTACCGATACTTGATTTTAGAAAATTTGTTAGCCAATTCATGTATTACTTGTTATTTCGATTATTTAATGGTTTTCCATTCAAAGTTTTAAATTTTGAATTCGCCGCAAATTTATCCTTTTATTTGACAAAAGTAAAAATTTGGACTTATTTAAATTCATTATAAGTAACAAAGGAATTTTGAACTTGTTTTGGCCTTTTTATAATTAGGTAAACCATATGCTTTAACGACATGCCCGCCACGAAGACCGCCGTGCAGTTTCACCCCGCACTGTGTTTGTAACAAAGTGAAAAACTCTAGTACGGGGCTCTTGAATTACTTATATAGAATTCGTTGGGCAACCCGATAGTAGAGTTTCGCAGAGCCGAAACACACTATGGGTTAAAAGAAAAGGCGCCATTATAATGAGAGTGAGAATGAGAATGAATGCGGTAATTCCGTATACCTATGATCATAAAAATCAAGAGCTCTCCCACCTATACCCTATCCCGAAAGCTTTCGGGAGCTAACCCCTAACCCCTTGCATAGCACTTGCTTCTTGCTCCCCTACTCCCTACCTTTGCATCCTTGTCTGAAAACACACCCATAAAAATCTGCCATCTTAGTTCGGTGCATTTTGCCTTAGATACCAGAATCTTTTACAGGATGTGTAGATTTTTAAGTCAAACGTACGCGGTTACCTTAATTGCGGTGCATGAGAAAGACGAAGTTAAAGACAATGTCCATATAATTCCATTTAAGCGCTACCATAACCGCAAGTTCAGAATTCTATTCGGCTGGTTGTTTATGTTTTTTAAAGCGATAAAAGTTAAAGCTCGAATTTACCATTTGCACGACCCAGAATTAATTCCATGCGGCATTTTATTAAGAATCCTTGGCAAAAAAGTTATCTTAGACATCCACGAAAACATTGCAGAAGACTTATTTGACAAACCCTGGATTAAACGACAAAAACTGGTATTTAATCTTTTTGCATTTTTTGAAAAAATTGCGTGTAAGGTTTTTTATATTATTTTGGCTGAGCGCTCTTACGAAAAAAGGTATTTGGACAAATGCAAACACATTTCAACTGTTCAAAATTTCTGCGACACCAATTTCTTTGAGCCATTTGAAAAAGTTGAGTTCAAAGACTCTTTGAATCTTTTTTACATTGGCATCATCCTAGAGAACAGAGGCATTTTACAAATACTGGAAGCAATAAACCTATTAAATAACGAAGGAATCCGGGCAGATTTTCATTGCGTCGGTGAATTGTATTCAGACTTGGATAAAAAAATCAAAGCCCTAGAATATTATAAAGAAATTGAAAATCAAATCCATTTTTATGGACGTATGCCCTTGGAAGAAGGTTATAAGATGGCAAAAAATATGGATATTGGATTATGTCTGATTTGGCCAATGAAGAATTCAATAGAAAGTTACCCTACAAAATTGTTTGAATATATGCGTTGTGGATTGCCAATTATTACCTCAAATTTTCCGCTTTATAGAGAAGTTATTGAAGAAAATAATTGCGGGGTTTGCATCGACCCATTAAATGCACAGGAATTGAAAAAAGAGCTAATTGCTATGCACATGGCTGTCGAAAAAAGTGAACTATTGGCTAAAAACGGCAAAAAAACCGTTTTTGAGAAATATGATTGGAAAAGCCAAACGCCAATACTATCAAAGGTTTACGATGTCCTTTCAAGGTAATTACAATAAAAATTCAAAAGGTGTTTGGTATTTCGAATATGATTATCTAATTTTGCCGTCCCAAATTTTTATCAACACCCAAAGTCGTGGATTCAATTAGTTATAAAACCATTTACGCCAACAAAACAAGCATAAACAAAAAATTTTATGTAGTTGACGCGAGCGAAAAAGTATTAGGCCGTTTGGCTTCTCAAATCGCTTCTGCTTTAATCGGCAAAAATAAGACAGATTACACCCCTCATTCTGACAATGGCGATTGCGTTATTGTGTTGAATGCTGGAAAAGTAAAATTATCTGGAACCAAACTGAACTCAAAAGAGTACATCACTTATTCTGGCTACCCAGGTGGTCAGAAAAGAATCTCTGCTTCAGATTTGGTAAACAAAAGACCAATTGCTCTAATCGAGGAAGCGGTAAAAGGCATGTTGCCAAAAAACAAGCTAGGTGCTGAAATGTATAGAAGTCTGTTCGTATACGACAGTGATCAACATCCTCACCATGCTCAACAACCAACCGAATTAAAGATAAAATAATCCATACAGATCATTCATGGAAGTATCAAACACATCAGGAAGAAGAAAAACAGCTGTTGCCCGCATTTATGTAAAAGCCGGCAATGGTGATATTCTTATCAACAACAAACCATACGACCAATATTTTACAACATTGGTTAATCAGTTTAAAGTGGTTCAACCATTACAAGTAACTGACAATATTGGAAAGTTAGACATCAAAATAAATGTTGATGGCGGCGGCGTAACAGGACAAGCAGAAGCTATCCGATTGGCTATTTCTAAATCACTTTGTGAATTGAACGTAGAAAACCGTATTGCTCTAAAACCACTAGGTTTATTAACTAGAGATGACAGAATGGTTGAAAGAAAAAAACCTGGTCAAAAGAAAGCAAGAAAAAGATTTCAATTCAGCAAACGCTAATACTATATTCAAATGTCTTCAGTATCACAAGAACAATTATTGGAAGCAGGTTGTCATTTTGGCCACCTTACCCGCAAATGGAATCCAAAGATGGCTCCTTACATTTTCATGGAGCAAGATGGAATTCACATCATAGACCTTAACAAAACCTCGTTAAAATTGGATGAAGCTGCTTCAGCCGTTAGAAACATGGTTAAGTCTGGTCGCAAAATTTTATTTGTAGCCACCAAAAAACAAGCAAAAGAAATCATCAAAGAAGCTGCTGCTCAAACCAACATGCCTTTCGCTTGCGAAAGATGGTTGGGTGGTATGTTAACCAATTTTGCTACCGTACGTAAATCTATCAAAAAAATGCAGACCATTGACAAGATGGCTGTAGATGGCACGTATGCAAACATCAACAAAAAAGAAAAATTGATGCTAGAGCGCGAAAAAGCTAAATTAGCTAAAGTGCTTGGTGGTATCGCTGATATGTCTCGCCTTCCTTCTGCTCTATTTATCGTTGACGTTAAAAGAGAACACTTGGCTGTAGCTGAGGCTATCAAATTAAATATCCCTACCATTGCTATGGTGGATACCAATAGTGATCCTACTAACATCGATTTTGCTATCCCTAGCAACGATGACTCTTCTAAATCTATCAAATTAATTGTTGATGTAATTGTAAGAGCAATCGAAGAAGGACAATTAGACCGTAAAAAAGAAAAAGATTCAGCTGAAATAGAGAAATCTAAAGCAGAAAAAGAAGCAACAGCTGAGGCTTAATCAATTTTCAAAACATTTAACATGAGTAGTATGTCAACAATTAGTGCAGCAGATGTAAATAAATTGCGCCAAATGACCGGTGCTGGTATGATGGACTGTAAAAAAGCCCTAATAGAAAGCAATGGTGATTTCGATGCAGCTATCGATAACCTTAGAAAAAAAGGACAAAAAATCTCCTTAAACAGAGCAGATAGAGCAGCTCAAGAAGGTGCTGTGATCGCTCTTACTTCTGAAGACCGTAAAACAGGTATAGTGGTTGAATTGAATTGCGAAACTGACTTCGTTGCCAAAAACGAAGACTTCGTAAAATTAGCATATGAAATCGCTAACCTAGCCCTAACCAACAAACCAGCTGATGCCGATGCTTTAAAAGCATTATCAATCGGTTCTCTTACTTTTGAGCAACGCTTAATGGATGAGATGGGTAAAACAGGTGAGAAAATGGACGTTTCTAAATACGCTATCATCAATGGTGAAAACGTAATCGCCTACATACACGCCGGAAACAAAATGGGTGTATTGGTAGAAATGAACAACGCGCCTTCTGAAGCCAATACGAATGCAGGTAAAGACACAGCCATGCAAATCGCTGCTATGAATCCACTTGCTTTGAATGAGGCTCAAGTTCCAGCTGAAACCATCGCGAGAGAAATTGAAGTTGGTAAAGAACAAGCAATCGCTGAAGGCAAACCAGCTGAAATGGCTGAGAAAATTGCACAAGGCAGATTGAATAAATTCTACAAAGAATACACACTTTTAAACCAAGAGTTTGTAAAAGACAGCAGCAAAAGCATTGCAAAAATGTTGGCTGATACTGAAGCTGGACTAACAGTTGTTAGCTTCAAACGTATCGCTCTTGGTGCTTAATTAAAGCTAACAATATTTAAAAAAATCCGATTAGATTACTAATCGGATTTTTTTATGCTTAGTATTTATTTGTTCTTCTTCTTGTAATTAAAGAACATATTAATTAAAATCAATTCGTCTTGGGTTACTTGTGTTTCACCCAAATTATTTTCATGTTTTTTATTGGCAAACCTGAACTCATAGTTCGATAGTTGTTCTGATGTGAAATCTGGTATCACCTCCTTACCTTTTACAGTATCTGTATGGCATTTAGCGCAACTTATTCTATATAAGGCTAAACCTTTCTCTACATTAACTTGATTCGCATTTTTTAAAGTTTCAGACATGTTTTCAGGAAACTCAAACTGGATCGACTTTTTATTAGCACACATACTAAAGATGCTAATGGTTAAAATTAAAATTAAACTGTATTTTATCATTAATATATTCCTCCTATAACTCTGTTGTTAAAATTTTTTTGTTTTGATTTTGGCAATTCAATAGCTTGTTTATCTATTGAGTAATTTTCATTCAATGTACCCAGAAAAACTAAAATTTCTGAAATTTCCTGCTCCGTTAATTCTAATTTATCAGATGAAAGCGTCTGGTTGCTTAGAGTCAATCCTCTTCCATTTCCTCCACCCTCATTGTAAAAAACCACTACCTCTCTCAAGGTTTTATAGATCCCATTGTGCATATACGGTGCTGTTCTATTGATGTTTTTCAATGTTCCCGTTCTGAATGCGTAAAGTGTTTCAAAACTTGGATTGATTAAGTACCGACCAGAGTCTGCCCCAAATTTTGTAAAGGCTGTATCATCGGGCACACCTAAAACCTCAAATTCTGAACCTACAAAAGGTGGCTTTACACCATTAAAAAGTGGTAAAAAATGACAGGTCGCACATTGGGCTTTCGACATAAAAAGATTAAACCCACGCTTTGCCTCTATTGGCAAGTCTGATTTCAATTCCATTGCATCGTCAAAATTTGATTTGGCAGCATTAAATTTAGAATAGTAATACGTTAAAGCAGACAATATATGCGTTATAGATGGCACAGGTTCTTGTGGGGTCAATTTACTTAAATCTGTAAGCATTACTTTGTAGGTCTTGCATGATAAAATCCTTTTCATTATGAATGATTCAGGACAATTCATCTCGTTTGTATTGGTAATTACTGATAATGCTTGTTCTTGAAGCGTTAAATGTTTTCCATCCTGCATAATTAAATGGTTGTATTCTGCATTTAACAAACTAGGCGCGTTGCGTTTAAGTTTGCCTTTATAATTAAATGCTAAAGCTGTAGCCTGTGTGGTGTCAGTAAATCCTTGTTCAGGTTTGTGACAAGACGCACAACTCCTTTGAAGATTTCCAGACAACAAGGGCTCATTAAATAATAGTCGACCTAAGTGCTCAATTTTGCTTAAATCATTTTGATTGTTTACCCTTAAAAACACACCTTTCGTGTTTTGGCCTTTATATATTTCTTTATCAAAAATTGATTGTGCTTCTTTATTTATGGAATAATCAAGCATGCTTTTGGATCTGAAATCATTTTTAAGTATCCATTTTGCTTGCAAACGGTACAATGGATTGACGTATTGAGAAACAAAAGTAAAATGGTCAAACAATTGAGGATTCATTGCTTGGTTTTCCACCCAACGGATACAATCATCGTATTTGTTTAAGTATTCTTCATTCAGTGGGTTTTGTGTATAGGTGTTTGTGTACGCTAAGTAAATAGTCTTCACCCCTTTTAGCATGCTTAATAATTCAGGTATGATTTGACCTTGATCAGGACATTCAAAACCAGTGGTGTAAAGCGTAGATAAATTTAGTATGTACAATCTGTTGCAAAAGGCAAAATGGTCTGCGGTTTTGAAAAGATTTACCATTGAATCTGGTTTAAAATGATTCAATGCTGTATTAATAGAGGCAATGTATTTTAATACATTCTGAGTGTCCTTATCATTTAATGCAATTTCTGCAAGTGTTAAGCCGCTGCCTATTCTTTTATATGGCTTTTCATATTTTTCAAAAACTTCTGTTTCCCACTCAACAGGCAATGGCCCATTAATCAATTTGTATTCAATGGGATTTGCATATCGAAACCAAAAATCAAGAGGCTTTAAATCCATGCGGGCTTGATGAATCAAGGCCCTCAAACTGTCTTCATTACCTTCACCTGAACTAGCATAACGTTGCATGCGTTCACTAGAATTCTCAAAAACATTTAAAAAATGTGAATAGGTTGATTTATAAACATTGGAATCATCGTCATTGCGGAAAGCAGCCATAAAAATGAGTCCGAATAAGGTGGCGAATATGGTAAAAAATTTAATTTTCATAGGTCTTCAAATAAAAAAAGTCAGTGTGCCTTCGAAAAAGCACACTGACTTACTATAGAACTTTAAATGGATTAATGCATTACAGTCATTTTCAAACGACTGGTTTGTCCGTTTATGCTCACTTCAACTAAATAAACACCTGCGTTTAAGTTTGCTGTGTTCATTTTAATTGATTGTTTGCCTGACTCAAGTGTTTGCTCAAATCCTTCCATTACTTCTTGGCCATTCATGCTGAAAACCTTAACTGATACCGAACCAGCTTCTTTGATTTCCATACTTAATACAGCTGATGAATTGCTTGGATTCGGATATAACTTAACACCATTCTCATTAGCCAATTGATCAATTGAAGTTGAAAGACTAGCTAAACCTTGGATGTTAAAGCTATATGCAGCTTCATCAAAGTCGTTGCTTACTACATTCAATACTGCAGTTTTCAAGCCAGCACTGTTTGGAGTGAATCTAACAGTGATTGTTTGAACTGAACCTGAAGCAATAGTTAATGGGAAAGTAGGCAAACCTTCTAAAACAAATTCAGAAGCATTTAAACCTGAGATGCTAATGCTACTCATTTTCAAATCACCTACCGCGTTGTTTTTAATTTCAAAGGTTTTAACAAGGTTACTTCCTTTAACAACAGTACCAAAATCAGTATTGTCGTAATTTACTGGATACTTGTCGCCATTCTTTATCTCTTCGTCATTACCACTGATGGTGATTTCAGGACTAGATTTAAAGGTCTCTGGGTTGTAATAAGCCAATAATTGACCACCTTCCATTTGCTCACCGGCTACTGCATAGTGCGCTTGATCGTATAATAAGAACATTCCTGCACCTAAGATACCTTGAACATCTATAATTCCTGATGACTCTTCGTCTTGGGTTAAGTAGTTTGATCCACCCAATGAGAATCTTGTAGCATCGTGCTCCGCTGTTGCAACAATAGCATCAGTCGCAATTGTATACTCCCAAATTCTAGCCAAATACGTTTGATTTCCTGGATCTTCTTGAATTAAGATGTGACCATAATTGTCGATGGTTAAATTGTCCATCATTTTTGGTCCTTCTGTTCCGTCTAATACCGCTGTAATTGTTCCACCC
This sequence comes from Bacteroidia bacterium, assembly GCA_044341025.1. Classification (GTDB taxonomy): domain Bacteria; phylum Bacteroidota; class Bacteroidia; order NS11-12g; family UBA955; genus JABMMZ01. The sequence goes on from JBIISM010000007.1 coordinate 121,409, forward strand.
AATTCTGGATTTGCAGGATCTGTAAAACGCAATCTCCACATTCTGC
>JBIISM010000001.1:0-409631 GCA_044341025.1 Bacteroidia bacterium
TAAAATGATGGCTACTAAATTGTTTTCTTACCGCATCAATACTTGCTTTTAGTTTGCTTGGCGAATGTGCAAAATCTCTAAAAACAATAAGATTGGCTTCTTCATGCACTTTTTCTAAGCGTTTTGCCGTGCCTGAGAAACTCGATAAAGCATCATAAAATTCATCTTCGCTTATACCCAATTCTTTGCACACCAAACAAGCGCCTTCGGCATTTTGCAAATTGTGTTCTCCGAATATTTCAAGGGTATGTCTTTCTCCTTTACTTACAACAACTTTATTGTTTCTGATGTGAAAATTAGGGGTCTTGTATGCTTGTTTTTTAAGCGTCGATTTTTCGCAGACTTTTTTCAAAGTTTCATCCCCATCAAAATAGATTAAACTGCCACCGGTTTCTATTGAATTCACAAACAATTCAAATTGTTCAACATAGTTTTCCCAAGTAGGAAAAACATTGATATGGTCCCAAGCTATGCCCGTAATCATGGCAATTTGCGGCTTGTATTTTAAAAATTTCGGAATAGGGTCTAAGGTGCTGGTGAGGTATTCATCGCCCTCTATAACCATAAGCGGGGCATCAGAAAAACGCACCATGGTGTCAAATCCTTCCAATTGAGAACCCACCAAATAATCGAAATCTTTTTTCAAGGTCTTTAAAACATGCATAACCATTGCAGTGGTGGTTGTTTTGCCGTGACTGCCTCCAATTACCACCCTGGTTTTGTTTTTGGCATGTTCGTAAACATATTCCGGGAAACTGTATATTTTTATGCCTAGTTCTTTTGCTTTTAACAATTCAGGATTGTCCGAACGGGCGTGCATACCCAAGACAATGAAGTCTAAATCTGTACTGATTTTTTCGGGAAACCACCCAAATGTTTCTGGACAAATATTTGCTTTTTTTAAGCGCGACAATGCTGGCTCGAAAATCTCATCATCGCTGCCCGTTATTTGATGACCCAATTGGTGCAAAGCCAAGGCAATATTGTGCATTACTGCACCGCCACATGCTAAAATATGTATATTCATCTTCCATGCAAATAGACGTTAAAATTTTGATAGAACAAAAAAATCTTGTCTTCTTCCTGTCTTGATTTCAGGTCTATAACCACCCACTATGAAACCTTGATCCAATAAAAAACATAACCGACCAATTCTTTGAACAGTAATTCAGTGTTGGATAAGGCTGCTGCTGTAGGGACCAATAAATTGCTGGGTGAATAATCGCGTTTTTTATCTGAAAGGAAATTACAAGCAAAAAGGTCTGCTTGCATGTTGTTTTTTAAGCATATTCTTACCCTAGGAAGGTGCCAAGCACTGCTAAAAATAAGCACTTTGCTTTTTATGCCAAGTGAATCCAGTATTTTCTGACTGAATTTTATGTTCTCATAGGTATTTCGGCTTTGATTTTCAATGATTACGCTAGAATCAGGAATCCCAATTTCTATTAAGTACTCGCAGACTGCATCCGCTTCTTTCAATTCTTGGTGCAATACTGAAGCACTGCCGCTGCTGATCATTATTTTTTTTATTTGACCCTGTTTATATGCTTTGATGGCTTGCATCAAGCGGTCGTTGGCATCGTAAAATACGGCTCGGTTTAAATTGGTGTCTTTTTCAGAAAAACCACCCAAGACCAAGCCAACTTCATAGCTTGAATCTAATGCTGTTTTAGAAGGGTCTTCGTAAACCAAAAGTGCTTCATTTACAATAAAATTATTGGAGGCTATAAATAAGACTAGAAAGCCTAAAAATACCCTTTTTTTTGTCTTGTTTTCTTCTTTGCTAAACAAAGCTGCTAACAAGAAGAGAAAAACCCAAACAAGGGGCTTGATGAGAAACAACAATATTTTTGACAGATAAAAAAACATTTTTGTCTGCAAATATGACAAAATTACTTGACTTTTCTCTAGGTATGGAATTTGACTCTTGTAATTTATCAAACACATTTTTGTAATATGAGTAAAACAGGTTCAATTTCAGTTAATACGGAAAATATTTTCCCTATCATTAAAAAGTTTTTATACAGTGACCATGAGATTTTTATCAGGGAACTTGTTTCAAACGCCACCGATGCTTGTCAGAAGTTAAAAACATTGTCAAGTTTAGGCGAAGCAAAAGGGGATATAGGTGATTTTAAAATTACAGTAAGCCTTAACGAAGAAAATAAAACGCTAACAATTAGTGATAATGGTATCGGAATGACCGAAGATGAAATTGAAAAATACATCAACCAATTGGCCTTTTCTGGTGCAGAGGAATTTGTGCAAAAATACAAAGACAAAGCCGATGCGAATGTTATTGGGCATTTCGGACTAGGTTTTTACAGCGCCTTTATGGTGGCTGCTCAAGTAGAAATTCAAACTTTGTCCTACAAAGAAGATTCCGTTTCAAGTTCTTGGATTTGCGACGGAAGCACCCAATTCACCATTGGCGAGGGCAACAAAATAGAGCGTGGTACAGACATTATTTTGCATTTGGCTGAGGACAGTTTGGAATTTAACAGCAAGTATAAAATTTCAAGCCTTTTAACTAAATACTGCAAATTCTTACCAGTGCCCATTGAGTTTGATGGCAAAATTATCAATGCCGAAAAGCCATTGTGGTTGAACAAGCCTGGTGATCTGAAAGATGAGGATTACACTGCATTCTATCAAACCTTATATCCAAATGCAGAAGCACCTTTGTTTTGGATACACATCAATGTCGATTATCCTTTTAACTTAACGGGCATATTGTATTTCCCGAAAGTTGACAGTGCCATTGAAGCTGAAAAACACAAGGTTCAATTGTACAGCAACCAAGTATTTGTTACAGACAATGTAAAAGAAATTCTACCTGAATTTTTAATGTTGCTGCATGGTGTAATCGATTCACCAGACATTCCATTAAACGTTTCTAGAAGTAGCTTGCAAAGCGACTCAAACGTTAAAAAGATTACCACCCACATCAGCAAAAAGGTAGCCGATAAATTGGCTGAATTGTTCAAAGCAGACCGTGCCGATTTTCAAGCCAAGTGGCCAAACATCGACTTGTTTGTTAAGTATGGTATTTTAAGTGATGAAAAGTTTGCTGAAAAAGCAAAAGACTATTGCTTATTGGAAAGCACCAATGGGGCTTATTACACCATGTCGGAACATTTAGAAAAAATCAAAGCAATTCAAACCGATAGTGATTCAAAATTAATCGTTTTATACACCAACAATTCAGAAGAACAATACGCGTATGTAAGCGCTGCTAATAGCCGCGACTATGAAGTGCTTAAACTTGAAGGTCCATTGGACAGTCATTTTACAGGTTACTTAGAACAGCATAACGAGAACGTTCAGTGTAAGCGTGTGGATGCCGATGCCTTGGATAAACTGATTAAATCGGACCGTTCAGAGATTTCATTGTTAAATGAAGAAGAGGCAAAACAATTGTTAAGTGTTTTTGAATCGGCCAACCGCCGCTCGGACATTAAATTTAGTACTGAAGCCCTTTCTCCATCAGAGGCTTTGTTAACCATAACAGAAAGTGAATACGACAGACGGATGCGTGAAATGAGCAAGATGAACGGGTTTAATATGTTTGGTAATTTACCTATAAATTATCAGACGGTTTTAAATACCAACCACCCCAAAGCTAAAATTCTAGTTTCCGAAAATGCAGAACAGGCAAAATCGGTGGCAGAAAAAGCACTTAATTTGGCCATGTTGTCAAAGGGTTTGCTAAAAGGAGAGGACTTAAGTCACTTTATTCAATCTGAATTTGAAAAATTATAAACATCAAAAAGCCTATAGCTTAATCAGTAAAATTGATGTTGAACACTCGGTTGTGGATTTTAAATTTGCAACTTCAAATAAAAAGATTGTTTTTTTGAACATCAATTCATTCGTAAATAATAAATAACATGGCAAAACATTTCACAGATTCAAGTTGGGAGACAGAAGTACTAGGTTCGGACAAACCAGTATTGGTAGATTTTTGGGCAGAATGGTGCGGCCCCTGCCGTATGATTGGTCCATTGGTTGAAGAACTCTCTGCAGAATATGAAGGCAAAGCATTGGTAGGTAAACTAAATGTAGATGAAAACCCTGGCGTGGCAACTAAATATGGTATCCGCAGCATCCCAACTTTGTTGGTGTTCAAAGGTGGTGAAGTCGTTGACAAAATTGTAGGCGCAGTGCCTAAAACAATGTTGGCTTCAAAAATTGATGCTCAATTGGTATAGTTCTAGTTTATAATGTATTCTAAAGGGAGCAATTTTTTGTTCCCTTTTTTTATTGGAAATGTTTTTCTCGAATTTTTTTAACTACAATACTTTACTTTTGTTTCACTTTATATTAAATGAAATTTAGTAGCACAATATTTTTAATTTCTCTCATATTTAATCTTCAAGCTCAGGTGAGTAATTCCGGTATGGTGAATGTATACGACTCCGCTGCCAAAGGGAAGATAACGGTTGGGGCCTATGTTGATGTGTATTATGGTTTTGATTTTAATAGGCCATTCGAATCAGACCGTCCCTATAGTGTGTCGTCTCCTCGACACAATGAGGTGAACATAAATCTTGCTTACGCAGATTTTAAATACATCAACGACAATGTTAGAGCGCACTTTGTGCCTGGCTTTGGAAACTACATCAATTCAAATTATGCGGCCGAAAAGGGATCGCTAAAAAATATAGTTGAAGCCAATGCAGGAGTGAAATTGTTCAAGAAAAAAGATATATGGTTGGATGCGGGTGTTTTGCCCTCTCCGTACACCAATGAGTCGGCCATTTCTAAAGACCATCTCATGTATACCCGCTCATTTGCGCCGGAATTTGTGCCATATTTTTTAACTGGAGTCAAATTGTCGACACCAATTAATAAGAAAGTTAGTGCGTATTGGTATTTGTTAAACGGGTGGCAATCGATTCAAGACGCCAACAAGCAATTGTCGATTGGAACTCAAATTGAATATCGACCAAACAATAAATTATTACTGAATTGGAATACCTATGTAGGCAACGAAGGTTCAAAAATTAATCCTGATTTTGGTGTGCGGTATTTCACCGATTTATATGCCATTTACAACCCTGATGGTAAATTCTCATTGACATCCTGTGTTTATGCAGGGCTGCAAGAGCGAAAGGATTCATTTGGAATACATTCACAAGGACAATGGTGGCAAGCCAATGTAATTGGAAGGTATAGTTTTAATAAAAAGTCATCGCTTTCTGCACGCCTAGAGTATTTTGAAGATGCGTCTTCAATTCAAATCACACCAATTACAAAAGTTGCGGGTTTTAGCACCTTTAGTGGTGGACTCTGTTACAATTTGAAAATAAGTGCTAATGCTTTGTTTCGTTTCGAAGGCAGAACCTACTATTCAGAGAAAAATGTGTATGAAAGTCCGAGCAAAAAATCTATTCCCTTTAGCAATTTACTCATCACCAATTTAACCGTTTGGTTTTAATGCTTACAGGTTTCATTCAAAAGTATAAACTCGTTTTGTTAATGGGCTTATTTGCCCTTATTTATGGCCTTATTGCCTTTGTAAACCATTATTGCTTTAGAACTTTTGCCCTCGATTTGGGTGTGTACACAAATGCGCTATACGACTATGCCCATGGCCAATGGAATGATGCGTCAATGTTCAAAGAAATTCCAAGGAACTTGCTTTCCGATCACCTCGATTTTACTCTAATTTTGTTGGGGCCTATATCGCTTATTTTTGGTCAATATACCCTTCAGTTGGCGCAAATTGTTTTTGTTTTATTTGGGGGTCTTGGGGTCTATAAATTTTTGTTAGAAAGCAATCTTAAATCTTCTCTGGCTTTGATTGCAGTCTTGCATTTTTTCTTATTCTTTGGAATATACTCTGCTCTGTCGTTCGACTACCACAGCAATGTTTTGGCTGCGATGCTCTTGCCTTGGTTTTTATTGTTTTTGCAACGCAACGAGTTAATCAAAGCTTCCGTTTTTTTATTGATTATGCTCATGTGCAAAGAGTCGATTGCCCTTTGGTTAGCTTCAATTTGTTTTGCACTCGTTATTGAATATAAAGGGGATAAAAAGCGTGTTTTATATTTGAGCCTAGCCACTTTGTTTTCACTGGGTTATTTTCTCTTAGCCATTAAAATCATTATGCCAGCCTTGTCGCCTGAGCAAACATATGGAAACTTCAAATACCATGTTTTGGGTACCGACTATTTTGATGCATTGAAAAATATTGTATTTCATCCCCTCGAGTTTTTAAGTCATTTGTTTCGTAACCATTCCGGGAACCCAAAGTATGACTGGGTAAAAACTGAGTTCTATATTTTTATTGCCTTATCCGGAGCTTTCGTTTTATTACTTAAACCGACTTATTTATTGATGTTGCTTGTGCCAATCGTGTCAAAAATGTGTTACGATGACCCAGCCATATGGGGTATTGATTGCCATTATTCCATAGAGTTTGCACCCATAATTACTTTGGGTTTGTTTTTGGTTTTAGGAAAATTAAAGTCTTTAAATTTGCAAAGAACTTTAGCCATTGTCGCTTGTGTTTTTTCTTTGTCTGTAAGCATTCGTTTAATGGACCATACAATTTACCTGCACGATTACAACCGTTTGCGTATTTATCAAAAAGGCCATTATTCCAGAGGACACAATATAAACATTATTCACCAATATTTAAAGCAAATTCCGACGAATGCTAGCGTTAGTGCACAATCGCCTCTGCTGCCGCATCTTGCATACCGCGACAAAGCCTATATGTATCCCATTGTTAAGGACGCAGAGTATATTGTTTTGTCGCGTATTGAACCAGAGACATATCCTATTGAAAAACAAGTTTTAATACAAGGACTTAACGACTCAATTGCCTCGGGAAGGTGGTTGCTTATTATTGATCTTCAGGAGATTTCTGTGTTAAAGAAAAAATAGCCATTGCATTGAATTGTATTCTTGCCTAAATTGGTTTGTATTGAGTCTAAATGTTCTATTTTTGCAAGACTAAATTATGTCTGACAAAATCGATATCGAATTTAACAAAAACGAAGACCACAACAAACAGTTGGTATTTGAGCTAAAGACCAAACACAAAAAAGTGAGTTTGGGCGGAGGCGAGAAAGCGGCTGCAAAGCAAAAAGAAAAGGGTAAATTATTGGCCCGCGAGCGTATTGATTATTTGAGGGACAACGATAGCCCTTTTACTGAAGTTGCGGCCTTTGCTGGCGATGGCATGTATCCTGAACACGGTGGATGCCCGGGTGGTGGCGTTGTTTGTGGAATTGGATATGTGAGTGGACGTCAGTGTATGATTGTTGCCAATGATGCAACGGTAAAAGCGGGTGCTTGGTTTCCAATTAGTGGGAAGAAAAATCTTAGGGCCCAAGAAATAGCCATGGAAAACCGTTTGCCAATTATTTATTTGGTCGATTCAGCTGGGGTGTTTTTGCCAATGCAAGATGAGATATTTCCAGACAAAGAACATTTCGGACGCATATTCAGAAACAATGCGGTAATGAGCAGCATGGGTATTACCCAAATTGCTGCAGTTATGGGCAGCTGTGTTGCCGGAGGTGCTTACTTACCAATAATGAGTGATGAAGCTTTGATTGTAGATAAAACAGGCTCCATATTTTTAGCCGGTTCCTATTTGGTGAAAGCTGCAGTGGGAGAGGACATAGACAATGAAACCTTGGGTGGAAGTATTTCTCAATCGGAAATTTCGGGGGTAATAGACGACCGTTTCCCGGATGATCAATCGTGCCTCGACCGCATCAAATATATCGTGGATAAAATTGGTAAATTTGAGGAAGCCGGTTTCGACCGCGTGGCCGCCAAAGCACCTTTGCATGACATTAAAAATATTTATGGAATATTGCCAATGGACAGGGCCAAGCCTTATGACAGCAAGTTTTTAATTCAACACTTGGTTGACAACAGTGAGTTTGAAGAATACAAAGAAGCTTATGGTAAAACCATTTTATGCGGTTATGCGCGCATAGATGGTTGGGCTGTTGGTATTGTAGCCAATAACCGCATGACGACAAAAAACAAAAAAGGAGAAATGCAATTTGGGGGTGTTATTTACAACGATGGTGCCGATAAAGCTGCTAGGTTTATCATGAACTGCAACCAAAAGAAAATTCCTTTGGTGTTCTTACAAGACGTTACCGGTTTTATGGTGGGTAGCAGAAGCGAGCACGCTGGGATAATTAAAGACGGCGCTAAAATGGTAAACGCCATGAGCAATAGTACGGTGCCGAAATTTACCATCATACTTGGCAATAGCTATGGCGCAGGAAACTACGCCATGTGTGGAAAGGCTTACGATCCTCGTCTGATTTATGCTTGGCCAAGTGCACGCATAGCGGTAATGGGCGGAGAGCAAGCGGCCAAAGTGATGTTGCAAATTGAAAAAGCAAGTTTGGAAGCCAAAGGTGAAAAAATCACACCAGAAGCAGAAAAAGAATTGTTGGATAAAATCATCGCACGTTATGAAAAACAACTGTCTCCATACTATGCCGCTTCGCGCATTTGGTTGGATGGGATAATTGATCCAATAGAAACCAGAAAGGTAATTAGCGAAGGCATAGCCATGGCAAACCATGCGCCGGTTAAGCCGTTTAATGTTGGTGTTTTGCAAACGTAGTTTTTGAGTTGTTTTTTTATCTCAGCAAACTAAGGGTCCCTGATAACTCGATTAACTTTCCTTCTTTTGATACAATTTTAGCTTTATAAATATAAACATCTGCTTGGCAATCGCTGTCTTTATAGCTTCCATTCCAAGCAGTATTGTTGGCTGTTTCAAATAGTTTTTCACCCCAGCGGTTAAAGATTTCATAACTTGCAGATTCATCAGATACGCCATAGATGCGAAACGATTCGTTTTTGCCATTTTGGTCTGGTGAAAAAGCATTGGGAATGTAATATTGTAGATACTTGAAAAACTTTATATTTTGTGAAAGGGTATCAGAACAATTATACTCATTTTCAGCATAGAGTTTGACAGAGTAGGCACTGTTTTTAGCATATATATGTGTTGGTTCGAAATCTTCACTGCTTTCTTGATCGCCCCAATACCATGTGTAATAATTGGCCCCAATACTTCTATTGTTTGTTTTGATTTCGTTTTTTATAACACCATCTTTTAGATCACTCACTTGTATTGTAAACAAGGGTTTAGGAACAGGGTTTACAATTAAATCAAAGTGAGCGGTGTCGCTTTTGCAACCAAGATATTCTGCCTGCTTAATGATTTTAAAATGACTTATTTTTTGCGACTTATACGTTTGGATACTTGCGATATTCTGAGTGCCTGACTTAAATTCACCATAGATGCTGTCACTATAAATCCATGAAATACTGGATGCTTGTGGATGGCATTTAAGTTCAATTTCTTCAATGCGTTGACCTGCGCAAATTTTCAATATTTTTGAATTGGTCATACGAGGTTTTGCAATACTTTGAATGGTAAAGTTCATTGGATCTGAACTGCATAGGCCATTTTTTGCTTCAACCATTATATTTGAAACTTGATTTTCTTCTAAAATAGTGAGTTTTTGAGAAGGGATAAAGTTTATTCCACTGGAGGCTATTCCAATGACTGAATTGTCGTTTTGCCAATTGATTTCATCGAATTGATTCTTTATGGTAAAATTGATTTTTTGCAAACTATCGCCACTGCAAAACTTCTTGGGATTAATAAGGTCGATTATAGGTTTGCTTTTGATGTCAATATTGAATTGCATGGCCTGAGATTTGCATTTGCCATTGTTTGAAAAAACGGTAATTATACAATGCTGATTGGTGCTAGCGTTCAATGTGTATAGAGCTTGTATCAATGTAATTCCAGAATCAGATATACCCATACTGTTGTTGTTGTTATACCATTTAAACTTTGCGCCATTTGTAGAACTTTTAAATACAATAGCATTTAGTTTTTCGCCAGCACAAAATTCCAAGTTTTTTTCTTGCGTGATTTTTGGAAGCCCTAAAACATTGATTTCAAAATTAAGGGTATCTGCAGGGCAAAAGTTGTTTGATCCTATTACCTGTATCTGTGCTGTTTGGTCGTTCTCAATTCCTTGGCTTTTAAATGCAGGGATGTGTGCATTTCCTGCCGCATTTAATCCGAAAGTAGGGTTGCTGTTATACCAATCTATCTTGCAATCGCTGAGGTTAGATTTGAAAATGATTTTTGTAAGACTATCCCCAGCACATATGGTATATGAATTTACAGATTCAAGTTTAACTTTTGATTTTATAGAAAGTTTAAAAACTTGTGGTTTTCCCCTTGCTGTATCTGCCTTTGGGTATATTACAATTTTTGCATTTTCAATAGTTGTAACATTAGGTGCTTTGAAATCTGCAATTTGTCCCCAACCAGATTTTGCCAATCCTACATTCGGATTGTCATTGGTCCAATAGTAGCGAATATTTGGACTGTCACTCTCAAATTTTGGGAATCTTACAATATCGCCTGGACATACTGATAATGAATCAAAAGCCAAAGCCTTCATTTCTGCCCCGTAGCGCAACAAGTTTATTTCAATTGTGTCACGAATTAAAATGCATTTATTAAAGTCTGTAATGGTAATCCAATACTTGCCACTTCTATCTATAACAATACTTTCGGTGGTTTGGCCTGTCGACCATAAATATTGAGCGTTTTTGTAGTTTGCGCTTAACGTTTTCTTGTGGTAATCGATGATGCTGTCTTTGCCTAAGCTGTAGTAATTGTCCAAACTTTCTACATAAGTTGGCAATCCGATATGGCTTTTGGCATTTAGTTTTAAATAATTTAGAATGGGTTGACATTTCAATCCCAACTCCTCAGGAAATAAAATACAGTTTAGCGTTTTAGAGCTGTACGAATTACTGGTGTATAATTTATTGTCTTTTCCTAGCTGAAGGGCGCCAATTCTTGAAGGACTTTTTAACACTAAAATGCCATTTTTGAAAATTTGTTTTGGATTTTGATTTAGATTAAATTGAAAAACCTCACCTCTGTCTACTAAGGATGTGTATAAAAAACCATTGTTTGGCGAAAATGAGAGGCCGTAAAATGTTTGGTCGTCTCCCATGGGTAAAGTTTCATGTGCGAAGTATGTTATTCGACCAGTTTGTTTGTCGAATTTATACAATTCAATGGTTCTGCCATGGCATTGTGCATTAGCCAAATAATTGCCATCAGTAGAAAACTTCAAATAGCCAAGTTCAATGTTCTTAGAGACACTTATGTTTTGAAAACTGCTAACCGGGCTGGTATTAATTCCGCTCGAATCGATAGAAAAACTTAAATATTCATTGCTTAACGCTTTATGCATAACAAGCCAAAACCCATCGCTAGAACAGTTTTTTGTTACTGCAATTTTTTCATCTGAATTTTCAACAAGTATTGCATTTTTTTTGATGATTTTTCCCAGTCCTTCGTTTGCATTAATATCTAAAATGTTATAAGTTAATAAATGGGTGTAACTCATGTTAGACTGAACACAAAACAAATAATATAAATTTGGTCTTTTAGGAAATGGAACCACCACACAAGATGAAGTAGAAGATGGGTCGCCTTTTAAGCCAGTTCCATTTTGCATAACAACATGGTTCTTGTTCCAAACAGTAATACCGTCTGAATAAAACAAAAGATTGCCGTATTTATCGCTCACCGAACTACAGCCTTCAAGTGTTTTTAAGGTGTTTAATGGGGCTAAAACCTGAGGTGTTCCATTCTTAAAAGATACATGACATGAGTTGCCGAAAATCCATTGGTCGTTTTCACCCTGCGCCTGAATTGTGTAGCTGCTGCTGAAGTGAAAAATGATTAGAATTGTTAGAGAGTAAATTGACTTCATAGGCGCTGAATTTATTTGAAGACAAGTTCAATTTTAAATTCGTGGCTTATAAAAAGAAAATATTTTTTAATCTTTAAAAAAGGGCAGTCGTAATACTTTTATTTACTCGTGTATGAATAAAGTTCTTACTTTATCGGCCAATTTTCGAACTTTAAGCGCATTTAAATTCAACATCACACCTGATAATACCACCGACATACCCAATAAAACGCTTGCTGGGTAAGTGTCATTGAAAATAAATTTACCCATTATTACACCCCAAAATATTCCAATGTAACTCACACTAGAAATTCGGGCTGCAGTATCCATTTGGTAAGCCCGTGTGATGTAGTATTGTCCGATTTGAGTAAATACCCCTGTGCCAATTAAATAGAACCAGTCCCAACCCTTTGGTATAACAAATTCTTGAGGGAAAATTAAAAAATAAATTAAAACTAAGGGCAAAGCGATCATCGGTTGATAAAAGATAATGACATCCGCGTCTTCTTTGTCTTTCATATTGCGAATGGCATTATAAGCCAAGCCAGAAAATACAGCCCCAGCCACACCCATTAAAAAATCGAAGGTGTCGACATTCGCAAAACCTTTAACCATAACGACCCCAAAAAATGAAATGGCAAATGCAATCCATTGCATGTAGCGCACACGTTCTTTAAGGAAAACCATGGCGATTAAGGTGGTGCAAATTGGACTGAGGTAATGGATGACAATGGCATTGGCCAATTGCATGTGCTGCAGTGTGTAGAAATAGCAAATTAAACCGCCTGCGCCGAACAAGCCTCTGGCCAAAAGAAATTTGTGGTACGTTCCCCAAGGGTAAACTTTTCTTTTCCTCAAAATGGCATAACTGATTAAGAGCGTTATTCCAGCTCTAAATAAAATGACTTCAAAAACAGGAATATGACCAATGCTTTTCACACTGAAGTTCATCCATGCAAAAGCAAAACTTGCTATTAACATGAGCTTAACTCCTGGTGAGAAAAGTTTGTTAAGGGTCATTTAGGCTAAAGTAATCCAGCCCTGGTTGTGGGCATGTCTTTGCAACTGGGTCAAGTGGTGTTTTCCATGCCATGCATATAAACCAATGACTTCCCCTAAGGGATATTCTCTGGCATATTCTGGGTGGAAATACTTCTTATCAAAGTCACTAAGTTCCATGGTTTTTAAAAGGTGCAACCAACGCTCATGCAAAGGAATGATCAAAGCACATGAAATGAGGGCATCAACTTCTAGGCTATCTGAGGTGCTTGCCCAAGCATTTTGGCTATAGGGTTTAACCGTTGGTATGTCTTCTGTTAGAGCGAGCTTGAAACGGGTAAAAGCCTGCATGTGGCTGTCGGCAATGTGGTGCACGGTTTGTCTGTAACTCCAACCCTCTGGTCTGTAACAGTGGAATTGATGCTCTGCTTGCAAAGACATCATAAATGAGGTTAAGGCTTTGGGGAATTTTGCGATTTCTTCTATGCAAGTGCCGAGGTATTCCTCGGTTATTTGCTCAGGTGCTGTAAAAGGACCGTTGGCTTTTATGATTTCTTCTTGGGTGTATGTCATTATCCGAAATTTATTTCTGCGCTGTCGCCTAGATTTAGGCTGTGAACAGTTCCTTGCAAGGAAGCGTCATTGCCAATGAGTGAATTGTTTAAAACCGCGTAATTGAGTTCTGCAAAGGGGCCGATTATGGTTTCTTTAATAATTGATGATTCAATTATTGCATGTTCACCTATACTCACATTTGGACCAATGATGCTGTTGCTAATTCTGCATCCTTTGTCTATAAAAACAGGAGGGATGATGATGGAGTTTTGAACCGATTCAGGATCTACCGCTTCAAAGTTTCCACGTTTTAATAGCAATTGATTGGTCTGCAAAAGGATTTCCTTTTTGCCGCAATCAAACCATGACGTTACATTGTAGGTGTAAAAGTTAATGCCCATAGAAACCATACACATCAAGGCATCGGTAAGGTGAAACTCATTTTGGGTTTTGATGTTGCTGTCTATGATGTTGTCAAGGCAATGCATCAAATCTTTGGTTTCGTTTATTTTATAAATTCCAACCAGGGCCAAATTCGATTTTGGAATAGCAGGTTTTTCTATCAGTCTTGTGATTTTATTGTCTTCAGAGACTTCTGCAACGCCAAATTGTCTTGGATCCTCAACTTTTTTTACCCCTAGTAAAGAATTAGGGGCATCGATAATTTCTTTCCAATCTACTTCGCAGATGGTATCACCAAAAACGATCAGTATTGGGTCGTTGTTGATTTGTTCTTTGGCCAACCAAATTGCATGCCCTGTGCCCTTTCCGGTAGTCTGAATAACAAAAGAAGCGTTGATGTTTGGATAAGATTTTGAAATATATTCTTCGATTTTATCACCTAAATATCCGATAATAAACACAAAGTCATTGACACCAACATCCACCAATTGGTCGATGATATGGGCTAAAATGGGTTTGCCAGCAACTGGAATTAAAGATTTTGGTTGGGTATGGGTATGGGGTCTAAGTCGAGTCCCAATGCCTGCAACAGGTATCACTGCTTTCATATGCTGATGTTTCTTAGAATTTGAATTCAAAATTAAGAGGTTTAACATGAATTACAAAGCATAAGGGCTTTTAATATTCTAAATCTTCAATCCAATTTTTTGTGTAAATTTGCAAGATTCATCATGGAAAAAGTAGTAAGTGGCATTCGGCCTACTGGGAAACTGCATCTTGGAAATTATTTCGGAGCAGTTAAGAATTTTATTCGTATGCAAAACGAATTTGATGCATTTTTCTTTATTGCAGATTACCATTCTTTAACCACCCATCCAACGCCGGCCGATTTGCATAGCTCAGTTAAGCGTGTTTTGGCGGAATACATCGCCTTGGGTTTAGATCCTGAAAAATGCACCTTGTATTTGCAAAGTGACCTTCCGCAAACGGCCGAATTGTATATGTTTTTAAACATGAATGCTTATTTGGGTGAATTGCAGCGCTTAACTTCTTTTAAAGATAAAATACGAGACCAAGCAGACAATGTAAATGCGGGCTTATTAACCTATCCCGTTTTAATGGCTGCTGATATTTTATTGCACAAAGGATTGAAAGTGCCAGTTGGGAAAGACCAAGAGCAACATCTCGAGATGGCCAGAACATTTGGAAACCGATTTAACCGCTTATACAATGTCGAATACTTCCCTGAGCCGCAAGCCTTTAATTACAATCAAAATTTGGTTAAAGTTCCTGGTTTAACCGGTCAAGGCAAAATGAGCAAAAGTGCTGGAGAGGCGGATTCAATTTACATGAGTGATTCGGAAGAAGTAATGCGCAGAAAAGTGATGAAGGCCGTTACAGCTATCGTTGATGGTCCTACAGAGCCAGGTTCAGAAAAGCCTTTGCCTATTCAGAATTTATTCGATTTGATGGGTTTGGTTTGCACCTCAGATGTTATCCAAAAATACGAGGCCGACTATTACGACGGAAGCATACGTTTTGGCGATTTAAAAAAGCAATTGGCCGATGATATGAATGGTTTTTTGGATCCCTTTAGGAGCAGAATTAACGACGTTTTAGCTGACGAAGCATTGTTGAGTAAGGTCGCCAAATTGGGCGCGGAAAAAGCGTCAGAAAGCGCCAATAAAACCATTTCTGAGGTCAGGGAAATTATTGGTTTTAAACGGTTTTATTGAACGCTAGATGCTGCTGCTAAACTACTTAAGACAGTGCCGTAAATCCAGTTTTGGTTTTTTCGTGTTTGTACTTATTGTTTTTGTGGTTTATGCCCTTCAATTGGTTTTAAAAACTGAAATAACGCCACTTGGCTATTTTTCCTTGTACAGCAATTCAACCCCTAAGTTGGATGCCTATACCCAAATACTTCCTAGTGTAGGAGAAGATAATATTCCTGTAGACATTTATCAGTTGCCGGGCACTGGTTTTATTATGATGGAGATTTTGCCAACGCGTTACCAAATATTAAAAGGTTCAGAGAATTGCAATCAAATGAACCACAAGTTAAAGCGCATTGGTTTGAGCGACAACAATACCTGCGATTGTGAAAAATTAAAACAGTTTACCACTTGGTATAAAGTGTATGCCAAACGCCAAGGCATCGAGTTGTCGGAACAATATAAAATTAAAGAGTTTGGATTTTTAAATGGAAAAATTAAAAGCGTCCATGATGTTCAATAACCTGCAGAATTTATGGTTTTGGAAACGCTTGGTTTTAGCCTCAGTGTTTTTCTATTTTATATGGTTGTGGTATTCAGGTTTGATGCTACAAAATATTTATGATTCTCCATTTCAATACAAAGGTGCTGATATTGCATTCTGGCTTTTGCATTGGTCGCATTTGCCAAAATTGATTTTGTACAATGGCATCACTTCAATACTGTTTTCCTTTGCTTTGATTGGGTTTTTGTTGGCATCATTTTTTTTTATTGAAAAGAGATTTTTAACGGTCATTGCAGGCGTTTTTTTGTTGCTGTATCAATTGTTGTTCAATTATAAAGTGGGCTATCACACGCACCATTTGTACGGATTGCATTTTGCCCTTTTGCCTTTTTATTTTAAAAAGGAGAACTTTTATTTAAGTGCAAACTTTGCAAGAATTATGGTTTGTGTCACCTATTTCTTTGCTGGGTTTTTTAAGCTAATTGGCAAAGGGTATTTATCATTAGACAGTTTTTCAAATACATTGCAAAACCAGCATTCTGCCTATTTTTATTTTCATTCTGATGCCTTAAGGTCACAATTTGCATTTTGGATGATTAGCCATCCAAACATTGCTTGGAGCTTCTTTTTTCTGGCAATGCTAATGCAATTGAGTTTTATTTTGGGCCTAATGAGCAAAAGGTTTGACCTCCTTTTGTTTTTGTTTTTATTGCTTTTTCATGTAATGGATTGGTTTTTAATGAATTTGGGGATATTCATGGGCATGTGCATTATGTCTTATTTGTTGCTTTTGCCAAAATCATTTTTTAAAGACTTAAATCATTGAATTACAAAATATGTTGAATACTATTAATCCTATTTTTTTAAGTTTTAATCATGGAATGATCCTGAATTTTTGTATTCTTTCCACATTTTGCAAAAATCCTAAGTACTTATAGAATAATTTCAATATGTTTGCACTCAAATGAGCAAAACAAAAAATAAAGTAATGCACATTGCTGTGGCAGGAAACATTGGCAGTGGTAAAACAACGCTGGCAAATATGCTATCAAAGCACTATGGTTGGGAAATTCAATTAGAGGACAATGATGACAATCCCTACATTAGCGATTTTTACGAAGACATGCAAAGATGGAGCTTCAACCTACAAGTGTATTTTTTAAATGTACGTTACAAAAACATTAAAAAAATAAGAGAGAACGGTAAGCCAGTTATCCAAGACAGAACCATTTATGAAGATGCAAATATTTTTGCACCTAACCTGCATGCCATGGGTTTGATGAGTACTAGAGATTTTGAAAATTACACCTCTTTGTTTACTTCATTAAACGATATGATACAACCACCTGATTTGTTGATTTATTTAAGAGGAACAATTCCTACATTGGTAAAACAAATTCAGCAAAGGGGCAGAGATTATGAAGACAGCATCCGTTTGGATTATTTGAAACGTTTGAATGAACGCTATGAAGCTTGGATTTCAACCTATAATTTAGGAAAATTGGTAATTTTGAATATCGATGAATTGGACTTTGAGAATGACCCTAACGATGCCAATTTTGTGATCAATAAAATTGAAGCCGAGTTAAACGGTTTGTTCTAAAAAAAGACAGAAAATACTTTTAAAGCCTAGATTTTTCTAGGCTTTTTTTATTGCGCTACCTTTTTGTCAACTGCTGCGACGGTATCCGCATTCCCCAAAAACAAACATTAAGCGTCGTAACTTAGTTTTTTGTGATTCCTTTTTAAATACGTACATAGAATCTGTTGTATGTCGCGGTTGTGCGGGTAGCTTTTGATTTGCTCGCGCAATTGCGTTGGTTCTGGCTCTGAAATAGAAATATCGGTGTATCCAAATCCTTTGTATTGCCCTTTTTCAATGCATATTATTGAACGCTCCTCCACAGCCCGTCCTTTGCCAACTATAAAGAAACTTTCTAAATGAAAACTATAGCGCTTTATGGCTTCAATGGCCCTTTCATTGTATAATTCAGGTGCTTCAGAGCCAGTGCAGGCACCTTTGCATTTGTGTAAATGAAAATGAAAACAAGGACCGGGCATTTGGTGTAAATCGCATTTAGATTGGCAGAGTTGATGGTGTTCAACCATGCGGTGTAAAACATCTTTGGCGGCCGACATGCTGTCTGCGGTGCTCAATGGTTCGTCACCTTCTTTTAATTTACGTATGCTGAATTGTATATAACCATATTGGTCGTATTGGTTAAATATTCCAAAAAAAGGCACTGCACGCGCTTTTTTCTGTAAAACATTGTAAATGGGTTTTAGGTTCTTAATTTCATCTGATTCCAACAAAAGGGCTACCAATTCATCGCCTGTTACTTCATAACTGATATCGGCAATTTCTGTTTTCATTTGCAAAGACTTTTTGCTGTCTTTGGTGCTTAGCATAAAATGTTGCAATAGACGTTTTTTGATATCCAATGCCTTACCAACATAAATGACATGGCCACCTGAATTGTGAAAATAATATACACCGGTTAAACCCTCTGGAATGGCTTCTAGGGTTGATTCTTTGAGCAGAGGAGGTATAGACGTTTTTTTGCTTTCATCAGCCACCCAGTCTTGCTCAGGTATGCCTTTTTTCGCTATTATTCTACTCAATAAAATGGCGGTGGCTTCGGCATCGCCCAAGGCTCTATGTCTGTCTTTTATTTGTATGTCTAGTGTCTCGCATAAACGGCCAAGACTATAGGACGGCAAGCCTTTAAAAGCTGCTCTAGCCATTCGCACCGTGCACAAAGTTTTACGTTGGTATAAAAACCCTAGGTCTCTGAATGCTGCTTTGACAAAACCATAATCAAATCGGACGTTATGCGCAACAAAGACTGCGTTTTCGGTAAATTGAATAATTTGTTTTGCTACTTCATAAAATTTTGGCGCATTGGACACCATCTCATTGTCTATGCCAGTTATGCGCTGAATTTCTAGGGGTATTCTGCATTCAGGATTAATCAAAGTGCTAAAGCGGTCTACCACTTTTTCTCCATCGTGCAAGAGTATTGCAATTTCGGTAATGCGGTCTCTTTCTGGCCTTCCTCCTGTGGTTTCAATGTCAATAACCGCAAACATAAATTGGATGGGAAAACTACGAATTTTTTTTCTGTTTTTGGATATAAAAATCTTAAACGCTTATTGTCGGTTATATACGGGTTTTAAATGCTTAATATTTGCTGTGTAATTTTTCTCGTTGCATCTTTGAATTACATTTTTATAAAACATAAAATTTATGAATTCATTACGCAATCGTGTGGTCCTTATTGGCCACCTAGGATCAAGTCCAGAATCTAAAACCTTAGAAAGTGGCAAATCGTTAACCCGTTTTTCTTTAGCAACAACGGAGTCTTACAAAAACGAAAAAGGTGAGAAAATCAGTGAAACCCAATGGCACAATCTTGTGGCTTGGGGCAAAGTTGCTGAAATTGCTTCCAAGTTTTTAGACAAAGGCAAAGAAGTTGCTGTCGAAGGTAAATTGGTTAGCCGCAACTACAGCGACAAAGAAGGCATTAAGCGTTACATCACTGAAATTGTGGTGAACGACTTGTTGCTTATTGGCTCTAGAAGCAAAGACTAATTATTGGTCTTAGGCTTTTTGTTGATTGAAAAATCCCGGTTTTTGCCGGGATTTTTTTGTTTTGCACAGTCTATTCTCTTTAAGTAATTTTAAATTTAAAAGGTTAATTTTGTTGCTTAATATTTTATGATTTCACGCCAATCCTTAGACGCAGTTATTCACGCCGCCCAAATTGATGAAGTGGTTGGCGATTATATTGCGCTTAAAAAACGTGGATCTAACCTGCTCGGTCGCTGTCCTTTCCACGACGAAAAAACACCTTCTTTTACCGTTTCCCCTACCAAAGGAATCTATAAATGTTTTGGCTGTGGCAAAGCGGGTAACTCAGTTTCGTTTTTAATGGAACACGACAGCCTTTCATTTTCTGATGCCATTCGCAAATTGGCCTCCAAATACAACATCGTGCTCGAAGAGGATACCATTGTTAACCGCGAAGAATACAACGAACAACAGAAAAAAAGAGAGAGCTTGCTTGTTGCTCTTGAGTTTGCTAAAAATTATTTTAAAGACCAATTGCTCTCCGATGAGGGAAAAAGGGTAGGCGATTCATACTTCAGAGAACGTGGTTTTACCAAACAAACCATGGATGAGTTTGAACTCGGATACTCACCGCAGGGATGGGAAAGTTTGGTTGACGAAGCCAAGAAGAACCAATTCAACCTCGACTATTTCGTTGAAGCGGGTCTGATCAAAAAGAAGGAAGATGGAAACTATTTTGACATGTTCCGACACCGTGTTATTTTTCCAATCCACGACCTAACTGGAAAAGTGATTGCCTTTGGTGGAAGACAATTGGTGAAGGATGACCGATCACCTAAATACCTCAATTCTCCAGAAACAGAAGTATACCATAAAAGCAATGTTTTATACGGTGTTTTTCAATCGAAGAAACACATTAAAAACCTGAACAATTGTTACCTTGTAGAAGGCTATACCGATGTTACCACCCTGCACCAAGGAGACGTTAAAAATGTTGTGGCCTCTTCTGGAACCTCTCTTACTGAGGGTCAAATAAAATTAATCAAACGATTCACCGACAACGTTACCGTTTTGTACGATGGCGATGCTGCTGGTATCAAAGCTTCATTAAGGGGTATTGACCTTTTGTTAGAGCAAGGTCTCAATGTTCGCTGCGTAAGTTTTCCAGAGGGCGAAGACCCTGATTCTTATTGCAAGAAACTCGGCTCAGTTGACTTTAAAGTCTATATTGAAAAAGAGCAAAAGGATTTTATCTTATTCAAAACCGATTTGTTGATGCAGGGTGTGGGCAACGACCCAATCCGCAAAACCGAAGTGGTAAAGAATCTCCTGCATAGTATTGCCCTAATTCCCGATGCGCTCAAACGTTCGGCCTATGCGCGAGAATGCAGCCGATTGATGGATGCAGATGAGAAATTGCTATTGGTAGAAATCAATAGGTTTCGCAAAGGCAAATCGGCCGTCGACAAGCAAGTGATTTCAGCCGAAATTCAAGAAATCTTGCACACCCAAACCGAATTGCCAAAGCAAGAGGTATACAGCAGCAGCAATGAACAAGAACTAAACTTGGTGCGCTTGCTGATGCAAAGCGGGCACAAAAAATTTATGGAAGATGCTACCGTTGCCGATTTTATTTTCAAAGAATTAAAAGACGACGATGCCCTTCAAATTGAAAATCCTTTGTACCAAAAAGTGCTTAACGAGGTTACGCTTCAAATGGAAAAGGAACTGGTGTTTGATGAACAGTTTTTTATCAACCACGAGGATGGTGATATCCGCAAAATGGCCGCTGATTTTATGACCGAACGCCACGAACTTAGTGAAACCTGGCTCAACAATGGCCTATTGATTAAAACGGAAAAGGAAAACTATGTCAACGACCTGCAATCGCTGTTTTTATTCTTAAAAAAACACAAATTGGAAAAACTCATTAAAGCCAATTTGGATGAATTGGGCTCTGCCACTGAAGACCATCAAAAACAATCTCTACTGCATTACCACATGCAACTCATAGAGGTGCGCAATGCCATTGCGGAGATATTGGGAACCATAATGAATTAACTCCCCGACTTTTTCCTCAAGGCTTTTTCACATTGCCTTTCCCATATCACAGCGGATAAGCATTTTGCGATTTCTTTGTTCTGTTTGCCAAAACATTCCTTTGCCTTGCTTTCATAAACATCTATGCGGTAAAGCAAGTTGACCAATTTGTTGAAGTCGTGGTTTAAAAGCTCAAAGACCTTTTTTTCTAACCACTCTTTAAGGCTATAAACATCCATGTGCTCTGGTTCTTCGCCAAAGAGCTGAAAGGTGTTTTCAATGGCAAAATTTTCAAATTCATTGTTCATAGCTGTGCAAAGGTAAAGCCTTTCAAACGCAAAATCATTGTTTGTAGAATTGATATAAATCACTGAAATTGCAATCTTTCATCAGGCTTATGAACAAACGCGAATTTATTAAAACCATTGGTCTAGCAGGCGCGGGCCTGCCTTTTGCTTCGTTTGCCCAACTCAATCATTTTTTAAATTTCAATATGAGCGAAACCCACATGCAGGGCAAGGATTTTTGGCTGGAAATGCGCAAAGCCTATAGCCTAAAATCAGACTACATCAACCTCGAAAATGGGTACTATAATATTCTGCCTCAGGCTACGCTGAATGTCCAATGGCAGCAAATGCAAGCCCTTAATCTTGAAGGTTCTCATTACATGCGTACCCGTATGGTCGACGACAAACAAAATACCCGTCAAGCGCTAGCCGATTTTTTGCAATGTCCCGTTGACGAAATCATTATTACCCGCAACACAACCGAATCTTTGGATACTGTGATTTGTGGATACGATTGGAAGCCTGGCGATGAAGCTATAATGGCCGAGCAAGAGTATGGCTCAATGCTCGATATGTTTAAGCAACAAGCCAAACGCTATGGCATGCTCAATCAATTTCTCAATCTTCCACTCAACCCCTCGAGCGATGAAGAAATTGTAGGGCTTTACCAAAAAGCCATTACACCCAAGACCCGTTTAATCCTTGTTAGCCACATGGTGAATATCACTGGACAAATACTGCCCATCCGCAAAATCTGTGACATGGCCCATGCCCATGGTGTAAAGGTTTTGGTGGACGGCGCCCATGCCATTGCCCATCTCGATTTTAAAATCAGCGATTTGAATTGCGACTACTACGGCGCAAGTTTGCACAAATGGTTGGCCGTTCCTCTGGGTGCTGGACTCTTATACGTTAAAAAAGAGAACATCAAAGAATTATGGCCTCTTTTTGGAGAAGCCGGATACAGCAATGCCGATATACGCAAACTCAACCACACAGGTACTTACCCCATACATTCAGAATTGAGCATTCCAGCAGCCATTCAATTCCATCAAGCCATTGGCAGCAAGCGCAAAGAAGAACGTTTGCGTTTTTTGCAACGCTATTGGTCAGACCAGGTCCGTGGATACAAGAACATCATTCTCAATACCCCTGCGGCTATTGAACGCTCTTGTGGCATTGCCAATGTAGGCGTTGTGGGATATCAGCCTGCCGAATTGGCAAAATATTTAATGGAAACTTGGAAGGTTTGGACTGTGGCCATAGACAATGCCGGTGTGCACGGTTGCCGCATAACACCCAATGTATTTACGAGCACCGACGAATTGGATGTTTTGGTAAAAGCCTTGAAAGCGGCCATACAGGCCAAAGGCTAAAATCAAGATCTTGTTTGCTTTTAAGACCTATCGCGCGTATGTTTGTAGCACTATGCGCAAAGCCCTCTCAATTTTAGTTTTAAGTTTGTGTGTAAATACCCTTTTTGCACAAGAGGTGTTTTACCCTGTTGAATCTTGGCAATACTGGCAGGCCTACCGCAACAATTTTACAGCTTGGCGGCCTGTGAAATCAGATGGGCAATTGAACCGAATAGCCCGCCCTCTTTTCCACATTGAAAGGGACACCGATAGAATAATTGAGATAATAGACGAGCAGCAATTCGTCGATAGGCCTTTGTTTAAATATTTTTACAAAATGCAGGATGCTTTTTATAAAGTGCAGGAACCTGGAAAATATACCTTGATAATCAATCCTGTTTTTCAATTTTCCTCGGGCCGCAGCGATACCGCTATGGTATACCGAAATACCCGTGGGGGGGAGATTTTAGGCAATGTAGGCGGCTTAGAACGCGGCATTGGTTTTTATTCTTATTTCACTGAAAACCAAGAGCAATACCCCATTCAATACCGTCCATTGACCGATTCTTTGAACTTTGTGCCCAATGAATTTGTTTACAAACGGTTTAAGAACAAAGGCGCAGTCGATTATTTTCAAGCCCGCGGCTACGTGACCTTCAGTGCGGCTAAAAACTTGGTTAAATTTCAATTTGGCCACGACAAACACAAAATAGGCAGTGGTTACCGTTCACTCATTTTAAGCGATTACGCCCCTCAATACTTGTTTTTTAAAATCAATACCGATTTAGGGAAGTTCCACTATCAAAACTTATTCACCCAGTTTACAGACAACGGCCCCTTTCTAGGCGGTAGCTCCTTTACAAAGAAATATGCAGCCTTTCACCGCTTAAGTTTTGACGTTACCAAGAATATCAACATTGGCGTCAACGAAATAGTGGTTTTCGACCGCATGGACAGCACCCAGGCCAATCAGTTTGATTTTAATTACCTAAACCCAGTGATATTTTACCGTTCCATAGAACACAATTTGGGTAGCCCCGACAACAGTTTGATGGCTCTCGATTTTTCATGGAAAATTAGAAGCCGCTATGTTGTTTATGGGCAATTTTTACTCGATGAATTCCATTTAAAATACTTAAAAACAGAACCAAATTGGTGGGCCAATAAATACGGTTACCAAATAGGCGTCCGTGCCATCAACGCCTTCAAAATAAAAAACCTCGACCTCTTGGCCGAATACAACCACGTGCGCCCTTATACCTACAGCCACAGACGCTCAACCCAAAGCTATTCGCATTTCAACCAAGCTTTAGCGCATCCTTTGGGGGCTAATTTTAGCGAAGCAATACTTGAAGTAAAATACAACTTGGGTAAAAAATGGCATTTGCAAAGCAGTCTTATTTTTGCAAGGACGGGCAGAGACAGTTTCTTAAATGGCCGCAATTACGGAGGCAATATTTTACGATCTTACGACAGCCGTGCAACAGAATTTAATTCGGTAATGTATATGGGTAAACGCAGCGATTTGTTTTTATACGACCTAAGCATTAGCTACATGCCACGTTACAATTGGTTTATTGACGCACGTGTCAATTACCGTCAGTTTGCGGGCAATAGCAATCTGTTTTTTAGTTTGGGTTTACGCCTAAACGCCAGTTTGCGCAAATTCGATTACTAAGGCTTGAGCCTACCTAAACCTTAAATTCCGTATCTTTGCAGCCATGTTACAGATTGGTAAATACCATACACTTGAGATTCTTAGACACGTGTCTCCAGGTTTGTTTTTAGGAGATGGCGACGAAAATGAAGTGTTGTTGCCAAACAAATACATGCCCGCCCATTACGAAATAGGCGATAAAATAACCGTTTTTGTTTACCTCGATTTCGACGAAAGGGAAGTAGCCACTACCATCAAACCACCCATTACTTTAAATGGTTTTGCCATGTTAAAAGTGAAGGATGCCAACAGTGTTGGAGCCTTTTTAGATTGGGGTTTGGAAAAAGACTTGTTCGTTCCTTTCAAAGAACAAATGAGCAAAATGCGTGTCGGTGCATACTACTTGGTTCATTTGTACGAAGACGTAGAAACTGGTCGTTTGGTGGCATCTCAAAAAGTTAGAAAGTTTTTAGACAACCGCGAATTGGATATTGAAGAAGGCGCGGAGGTAGACATTATTGTAGCCAACGACTCTGAATTGGGCGTTAACGTTATTGTCAACCAAAAATATGCCGGTTTAATTTACCACGACGAAGTGTTTCAAGAACTGCGCAGTGGCGACCAAGTAAAAGGTTACCTGAAAAAAATTAGAGAGAACAACAAACTCGATATTTCACTGCAAGCTAGCGGCTACCAGCACGTTGAGCCCAACGCCAATAAAATATTGGAAGAAATGCGCAAGCACAATGGCTATTTGTCCTTGCACGATGGCAGCGATCCCCAAGACATTTACCAACAAATAGGTATGAGTAAAAAGACCTTCAAAAAAGCCATCGGTTTGCTGTACAAGCAAAAGTTGATTGTGATGGAGGAGGCGGGAATACGCTTAATTTAGGGGCTAGGTCCCGATAGCTATCGGGATAGGGTCTAGTTTTTTAGGTGAATTTTGGCGCCTATCCGTGCCCTATGTCTCCGCTTCGCTGCGGCTTTGTGGCCGAAGCGCCACAAGAGCTTCACGCCGGTCATCGGGGCGCACATTTCGTTAAAACAATCCAAATCCGAGTATTGCTGAGTAACTCCAATTGGACCAAAGACCATCTTTTATTATTATAGTATATTTTTCTTATTTGCTAATAATCGTAAACATGTGCCAGATCATCGAACTGTTGGCGTTGTTGGCGGGGAACTTAGCGGAACGAAGAGTAGCGATCTCACGACCAACGGGAGTACTCCAACAACATGTATATCATTAAAAAAGAGGACCAAAGGTCCTCCTTTTTTAAAAGTCAAATTTTATTAAAACCACGAAACAAATAAGCATTACCTAATGCCTTCCTCAACCCTCTTGTTTCACCCTGCATGGTGATTGTTGCTTTGAACAATCTCTCGTGCAGGGCTCTTGCTTTTCCGCCTAATTATTCTTCGACGGCCTAAACGGTCTTAAGAAACTCAATAGCGGATAAATCTTTCTGGTTTGTATCCACACCTTGCCTTCGCCACTGAAACGGCAAACAAATCCTTCGCCACTAAAGAACAACGATTTGTAACCTCCAACTTTTGAAACGCGGTAATCGAGTCCTTCCGTAAACGCAACAATATGTCCTGTGTCTACCACATAAGCGTCTTTCACATCGATGGCCATAATGCCACCGTAGCTGTTAAACCATAGGTCGCCAGTTCCAGATACCTTGATTAAAAACAAGTTCTCGCCAGAGAAAAAACCTTTGGTAAGTCCTTGCCATTTGGTCTCAATTTTTAAGGCTGGGTCTGCGGCTACAAAGGCGCTGTTTTGTAAGTAAATTGTTTGATTGTCTAAATACACATGGTCCATGTCGCCGGGCGCAGAGGGGGCTATGGTCATTTCGCCACTGCCGTTCTGTGCAGTAAATTCGTTGATAAACAAAGATTCTCCGGTAATAAAACGGCCTAAGCCGCCTTTGAATTTTGTTTTCATTTGAATATTGGTATCCATGGTCGCCATAGCAGAAGCTTCTACTTTGAGCGTTTCTCCAGCTGGAATTCTAACGGTTAGAAAACTGTAGTCTGGTTTATGATCGATGTTGTGTTTGAATTTTTCTTCCATAATTGTGTTGATTAACGGGGTTTTAAACTAGGACCTAAAGACGAACCAAAACTCTTTGGGTTATGCGATTGGCACCACACGGTACCTTTTCCTTTGAAGCGGCATACAAAGCCTTCTCCTCCAAGGAATGACGACAGCCACGACTCGCCCACTTTGCTGATATTGAATTTTAAACTTGGTTCAAATGCCACAATGTGTCCGGTGTCTACAATGTATTCGCCGTCTACTTCAATTGGGTATATCATACCATAGCTGTTAACAATCACTTTGCCGGTGCCGTTTAAATTCAACCAAAACAAGCTCTCGCCAGAAAACAGAGATTTCATACCCTGCCAGTTAAAATCTATTTCTATGCCTGGTTCTGAAGCAAGGTAAGAACCTGCTTGTACGATTAAAGATTCGTTGTCCAATGTTTTGGCAATCATGTCGCCTTGCATTGCTGGTGCTAAATAAACCTCACCACCATTGGCACTTGCTGTGTAGTGGTTGATAAAGAAATTCTCTCCGCTCAACATGCGTTTTAATCCTTTCATAATGCCCCCGCCATTTTTTTTGTGGGTGGTGGTTTGCATGTCGATATCATTGCTCATGGCAATCATAGCCCCGCCTTCTGCGGTTAATTGTTCGTTAGGACCCAACTGTACTTTTGCTACAGAACTTCCGGGTCTCATTTGTATATCAATTTCCATGTGCTTAGTATTAAATGTTTCTGTTTACCCATTTTGCCAGGCCAGAAAAACTTCTGGTTTGTAATATTATTTTTCCTTGTCCTTTGATGCGCATCACAAAACCTTCGCCGCTGGTGATACTCGAAATGATATTTCCAGACAATTGGGTTTTAATGCTGAACCCTTGCGGATACGCCACCAAATGGTCGGTGTCTACAATCAATTCGCCGTTCACTTCTTTTTCCATGAGTCCACCATAGGCGCCGATTAAGAATTTACCGTTACCAGACATAGACAATCTGAACAAGCCTTCGCCACCAATCCATGAATTGATGCCGGCCCATTCTAAGCCCATTTTTACACCAGGTTCGCAGCAAATAAATGAACCACCTTGAAGGTAGAATTTCTCACCATCTTTAACTTCCATTAAGCGCACATCGCCCGGAAAGGCTTGGGTGATGGTAAGTCTAAGTCTGTTGCTGGTGTTGTTGCTAAACTCGGTGATGAAAAGCGATTCGCCACCCAAAAATTTGCGAATTAAACCTTTAATCAAACCGCCATTGAGGCGAGGCTTCATGTCGATTTCGGAGTTCATGCTGGCCATGGCATCCGATTCGGTGATAATTTTGTCGCCGGGCTCCAGATCCACATGCATGAATCCGAATGCTGGGGCGCCTTGAATTGTAAATTCCATATAGTAATACTGTTGTTATTTTTTAAAGTAAACGCTCACATTGTTTTTGAATGCTGTAAAATTCAATGGTATTGCTTGGGTTTTCAAACCCTTTTTTTGTTTCTTTTTTAAACGCGCTATGCGCTCGCCGGTGGCAGGGTGGGTACTAATAAAATCGGCCATGCCCAAGTCTGGTCCTTCCTTGCTCATGGTTTCGAAAAACTTCACCATACCATTGGTGCTGATATGGGCTTTTTCCAACAACATAAATCCGTTGTCGTCGGCTTCACGTTCAAAGTCGCGGCTGTATTTTAAAGAACCCAAGGTAGCGCCTGCTGTTGCAATTTCACCTGAAATACCTGCGATATCGCCCAATAGGGCTCGGATAACCATAAAGATGCCCATATTGCCAATAATACCGCGCAAGTGGTGGCGACGGCTCACATGTGAAATCTCGTGGGCCAAAACACCGGCAACTTCCTCGGCACTGTTTGCTTTTTCTATCAAACCAGAATGTATCACCACGGCACCGCCCGGCAAGGCAAAAGCATTCAGGCTTTTGTCTTTTATGATGGTAAAACTAAATTTAAACGCCGTGTCGTCAAGTGCTTTTATTAAAGGCTTGGTGATGGCATCCAACTGAGCCATAATTAAAGAATCTTTTAAAACGGTTTTGTCGGCAATTGCCGCTTTGAGCATGCTTTCTGAAATAGCGGTTTCTTGAGAAGGAGGAACCAAGTTGGCAATATGCTCAACAATGGCAACGCGAAAAACAAACAAACTACCAATACCAATAACGAAAAGAGCGATGATTACACCAATGATGCTGTAATTGCTGCGGCTTTTCATTTTCAGTTTGCCCAAAACCTTTTTCAATTCAGGGTCAAAACGAATTTCATCGGCATTCAAAATACTGCGGTCGTCGGTATAAAAAGTAAGCCCTGGACATTGGGGATGGGTAAAGAATACAAAACGGTTTCCAGCCCCACCAATGCGCATCTCGACCCCATTAAGCGGCATTTTATGCACCTTATTGTTGAGGTCGGTAAAACTCAAGCCACCAAAATTAGTCTCCAATATCCCAGCGCTGCGACCGTTGTCAAAACCCTCCGATAAAGCAATTGCGTTGTAATGCATGTTGTGGATTCAAAAATAGGAATTTATTGCAGTTTAAAAAGCTTGCTAAGGTTAAATGTTTGTAAAATCGATGAAAGTGGAAAGAAGGGTATAGGGTACCCACTTTCGTTTCACTCCAGCGGGCAAAGTAGGGGATAGGGTCTAGTTTTAGGAAAGGGTTTAGGGTATAGATTGTTTCGGAATTATTTCATTGTTTACTTTGATGGTTGCAAATGTTCACTCCGTAGGAGTGGAATTATGATTGCCCCGAAACCAGAGACTTCGCTTTGCTGCGTCACGGTATTGGGTTTATACTTCGGAGAAGCTAAATTATTATAGATAATAGCACACAGCGAAAAACAGCTCCGTAGGTGCTGAATTATATAATATTTAAACTATTCCTCAAGCTGCATTTTTGACACGAAACAGGATTTATCATGTGGAATATAGCGAATATTTTAAGATTAAACAGCTATTTATCGATATTAATATCAAAAGAAACGATTGCTAATCGTTTTCTCGAAACTGCCCCAAGCAGCAACGGCAGCCCAGATGCGTTGACGAGTGAAAGTTTGGGAAGTGGATGCTCCCAGTAGCAGAGCCACATTGCAATGCGGCACGCTACGGGATAACAAAAAATAAAACCCTGCACTCAAGGTGCAGCCTAATTTTTTGTAAATGGCGAGCGGCAGTAAGCCCATGTGTGCGCTAATAAGAATTAAAATGATCAAACGCAGCTGGCTATAGCGGATGCTTGGGAATGGCAGCAGAGCGGCAAGTCGATATAGAAGCAAGGGCAAGAACTTAGCACAGCGATCTAACGAACTTAGCAAAGCGCTTTCACGACTGAAAGGAGTACACCGAAGGGAGTTGGGTTGAGCAGGGCAATCGGTATGTGTTGGAGATTTCGTTTAATAATCAGGGGTGGAAAACATCCCTGATACGGCAATAACCGAAACGAATAACCAATAATTTATCCCGTACCGTGACGTAACGATCTGCCCTGTGTCGTATTCGCGGCTTTGAGCGAATTCTGACATGGGGAGTGAAGTCTCTGGTACAGGGACCAATAACCATTAACCATTAACCATTAACTAATAACCATTAACTAAAAACCAATTCCCCTTGCTCGTCTCAACGAATACCCATATTTTTGAACGAAGTCGTTTTTTAACCAAAGTACTTCCTCAACTACATGACAAAAAGCTTTTTAACTATATTTTCCGCTTTGTTCTTTTGCGCTAAAGCCACAGCACAAGTGCCTTCTTCGGAAATTCTGCAATCGCTACAAGAACTCAATACCCTTGGGAGTGTCTTGTACGTTGCGGCGCATCCCGACGATGAAAATACCCGTTTGCTTGCTTATTTGGCCAAAGAACGCCACATGCGCACCGCTTACCTTTCGATTACCCGTGGAGATGGGGGGCAAAACTTAATTGGCAGCGAGCAAGGGGAAATGTTGGGACTTATCCGCACCGAAGAACTGCTTGCGGCCCGCCGCATTGATGGCGCTGAACAATGGTTTACCCGCGCCAACGATTTTGGTTACTCTAAAAATCCTGAGGAAACGTTTCGTTTCTGGAACAAAGACAGTGTCTTGGCTGATGTGGTGTTTGCCATCCGAAAATTCAGACCCGATGTGATCATTTGTCGCTTCCCAACAACGGGTGAAGGGGGACACGGTCACCATACCGCCTCAGCAATATTGGCTCTAGAAGCGTTTACTTTGGCCGCTGATCCAAGTAAGTTTCCTGAACAACTCAAAACTGTTCAAGTGTGGCAAGCCAAAAGGGTGTTTTGGAATACCTTTAACTTTGGAGGCACCAATACCACAGCGCCGAATCAATTAAAAGTTGATGTCGGTGTATACAACGCCTTATTGGGAAAGAGCTACGGCGAAATTGCTGCCTGCAGCCGCAGCATGCACAAAAGCCAAGGCTTCGGTTCTTCTATGCAAAGGGGCTCTCAATTGGAATATTTCAAATTGTTAAAGGGAGACAGCGTTCAAAACGATTTGTTTGATGGCATCACCACAAGCTGGAACCGCTTGCCCAATGCGGCCAAGATTAGCAAACAATTACAAGCCTGCATGAACACTTTTAATTCCCAGCATCCTGAAAATAGTTTAAAGGCCTTAGCCAAATTGTACATTGAAATTTCTGCTCTGCCCGAAACCGATGAAAACACGGCTTGGTGGAAACAACAAAAATTAAAAGCACTACAAAATATTATGTTGCAAGCTGCGGGTGTTTTTGCAGAAACAGTGAGCAAGGACTTCGCTTTAATTCCTGGTCGTAACATCGATTTGAGTACCCAAATACTCATGCGCAATAAGGCCAATGTGGTTTTATCCTCCATTAATCTTGACGAACTGGCCGATACCACCGCAGCCATGGCTTTGAAGCAAAATCAAAATTTTTATTTCAAACGTTCGTTTATACTGCCCTCAACTTACACCTATTCAAACCCTTATTGGCTAAACGTGCCCCACAGCAATGGTTTGTACTCTGTAGCCAATCAGTCTGATAGAGGAAAACCCCAAAACGATGCTCTGCCAGTTTACATCACTTGGATCATTGAAGGGATTAAGTTTACCCAAACAATAGACATCAAATACAAGTCGACCGACCCCGTAAAGGGCGAGGTATACCGACCGGTAGAGGTATTGCCTTTGGTAACAGTTACCCCTTTTGAAAATATTTTAATGGTGAATAACCAAGACCCAAAACATGTGTTTTTCTTGGTAAAAGCCAATGCGGACAATGTAAAGGGCAAACTCGAATTGTCTGTTGAAGGCAATGCCACTTTAGGTTGGCAATGGGCTTATTCTTGGGTTAATTCAGGAGATTTTAGTCTAGCCAAAAAAGGCGACGAACAATTAATGGAGGCGGTCTTAAATTCGCCTGCGACCTCAATGGTAACAGCTACTGCTATAGTTGATAATGCTCGTTTTTCTCAAGGCATTAAGCGCATCAACTACGACCATATCCCTTACCGTTTTGTATTAAACGATGCCAAAATAAAGGTGCAAACAGTCGATGTGAAATTGGGTGGTAAAAACATTGGCTATATTCCTGGGGCTGGCGACAATGTTGCGGCCTGCTTGAAACAATTGGGTTACCAAATTACTGAATTGAGCATCGAGCAATTAAAAAATTCTAATCTTTCGGTGTATGATGCCATTATCACTGGCGTTAGGGCGTACAACACCAACGAGCAATTGCCTTTGGTTCAAAAGCAGTTGATGGACTATGTTAAAAATGGTGGCCGTTTATTGGTACAATACAACACCAACTCGCGCGTTGGGCCTCTGCAAGCAGGAATCGGACCGTATAAATTTACCATCTCCCGCAACCGTGTTACAGATGAAGAGGCTGAAGTTTTGTTTGTCAACGACAGTGCCAAGGTCTTGAATTACCCCAACCATATTGTGCAAGCTGATTTTAAAAATTGGGTGCAAGAACGTGGAATTTATTTTGCTACCGACTTGGATTCCAATTACCAAACGGTGTTTAAAATGAAAGACCCGAGCGAAGACCTTCAAAATGGAAGTCTAATAATGGCAAACTATGGCAAGGGCTATTTTGTGTACACTGGTTTGGCGTTTTTCAGACAACTGCCAGCGGGTGTGCCAGGGGCGTATAAACTTTTTGTTAACCTTATTTCACAGCCTGTAAAACCATAAGCCATGCAGAAAGACGAATCGCCAGAAAGTTTGCGCACTTGGAATAAAATCTATCTAGGTTTGATTCTCTCGCTTATAGTTTTTATCTCCTTGTTGTACTTTTTTACCCAATATTTCAAATGAATTGGATCGATTGGTTGGTCTTGGTTTTTACCCTAGTTGGGATTATAGGATTTGGTATTTGGAAAAGCCGCCACACAAAAAACATTGAGGGTTATTTATTGGCCGACCGTCAAATGCCTTGGTACCATATCGGTTTGTCTGTAATGGCAACCCAAGCCTCGGCTATTACGTTTCTTTCGGGGCCTGGACAAGGGTTTACAGATGGCATGCGTTTTATACAAATGTACTTCGGCTTGCCTCTGGTTACTGTCGTGTTATGCGTCACCTTTGTGCCCAAGTTTCACAAACTGAATGTCTACACGGCATACGAATATTTAGAAAAACGCTTTGACAATAAAACCCGAACCTTTACCGCCTTGTTGTTTCTTATCCAAAGGGGGATTTCAACGGGTATAACCATATACGCGCCAGCCATTATCTTGTCAACCATCTTGGGCATAGACATTAAGTTTACTGTTTTTTTTATGGGTGTATTGGTAATTGCTTATACTGTTTATGGCGGTAGCAAAGCCATTTCTTTTACCCAAGTTTTGCAAATGGGCATTATCTTTTCAGGATTGTTTATTGCCGCCTATATGGTGGTGCATCTAATGCCCGAGGATGTCAGCTTTGTTGATGCCATGCATGTGGCAGGTAAAATGGACAAACTAAATGCAGTAGACACGAAGTTCGATTTAAACAACAAATACAATTTGTGGTCGGGTATTATAGGCGGTTTCTTTTTGCATCTATCGTATTTCGGAACCGACCAGTCGCAGGTTGGGCGTTACCTCACCGGTAGCACGGTTAATCAAAGCCGCTTGGGCTTGTTGATGAATGGTTTGGTGAAGATTCCCATGCAGTTTATTATCTTGTTAATTGGAGCCATGGTGTTTGCTTTTTACCAGTTTAACCCCATGCCAATGTTCTTTAACAAGGTAGAGGTAAACCGTATTGAAAACAGTATTTACAAAGAGGAATACAAGGCCCTGAATTCAGATTTTGTGGCAGCCAATGAGGCTAAAAAAATAGAAGTACATCAATTGGTTACTGCCATACATGCCAAAGATGAAGCGAAAATAGATGAGGCCAGAATACGTGTTAAAGCCGCAGAGGCTAATAGCATGGCGATTAAGAAAAAGGCCATAGAACTGATGAGTAAAAACAATGTAGATGCCGATGTCAACGACAGCAACTATGTGTTTTTGATTTTTGTAACCGAGAACTTACCGGTAGGGGTGGTGGGCATATTAATTGCCGTAATCTTTTTGGCCAGTATGGGCGCAACCGCCAGTGGCATCAATGCCTTGGCTTCTACATCAGTGATTGATTTTTACAAACGTATTTTCAATAAAACGGGCAGCGATCAAACCTATTTGAATGCCTCCCGTTGGTCGAGCTTTATATGGGGAGTGTTTTGCATAGTCGTGGCGCTATATGCCAGTAAAATTGGCAATCTAATAGAAGCAGTGAATATCTTAGGTTCTTTGTTTTACGGCACCATCTTGGGTGTGTTTATTGTGGCGTTTTACATGAAAAAGGTAGGCGGCAGGGCTGTGTTTATATCCGCCATAATTGGCGAAGCCTTCTTAATCTTCGCATGGGTAACGGAGTTAACCGCCTTCTTATGGTTGAATGTTATGGGCTGTTTGTTGGTCTTGATTTTGGCCTATTGCATAGAAAAAATCTGGCCGGAGAAAGTGGCCGTGAGTTAAAATAAAAAAAGCCCACCCAAAACTATGGGCGGGCTTTCTTAATGTGAAGTAGATTTCTATTTTAATTTGTTGATTTCAATCAAAAGGTTTTCGCCGTTTTTAACGTAAGCATCGTCTTTGTCTGCTTTAGCCATTTCGATTACTTTTTCAGCAGATGCTTTTGCCGCTGCCTTGTCTTTTAATTTCAATTCAATTTTTGCTTTTAACAACATTACCCAATATGCTTTTGGGTTTTGCTCTACCGCTTTGTTTACCCACTCCAAAGCCACTTTAAGGTCTTTGTTGTTGTCGTAGTAATAAGAAGCCGCTTGGTAGTATGGTTTGTTGTCTTTGTTAAGCGCTTTGTCAATTGCTGCCATAATGCTGGCGTCAATGTCAGCAGTTACATTAAATGCAGCACGGGTGTTTTCCCAAGTCAATTCAATGTTACTGCTTGTTGCAGTAATGTCAGCCACATTCATGGTAAAGGTTTCTACCTTTTCAGTCAATTTGCTTGATTTAACAGCGAAGCGAATCAACTCGTTTTCCGCGTTGTAATTGGCAACATCGCCACCCAATTTTAAGTCTTTGTACAACATAAAAGTAAAGCTGTCTTTTCCAGGAATGCTGTATAAAGCATAGATGCCAGCTTTAACCGCTTTGCCTTCTACTTTAACATCTTCTCCGAAAGTGATTTTAGTTGAACCGTTTGCACCAGTTCTCCAAACTTTGCCAAATGGCACCACATCGCCATACACCGCTCTTCCGCGGGCGCTAGGGCGCGAATATTCAATGGTGATTTCTGATAATGCGAAATTTTGTTTTAAGGTTTGTAAAGGACTCGGCGCCGGTACTTTTACTGTTTGTGCCTGAGAAATGAAAGCCATGGCTAAGGCCATTAAACTTAAGCTGATTTTTTTGATGGTTTGTTTCATGTTGGATATGTTTTCTAACAGTTTTAGATGAATTATGTTTTTTAAAATAATGTTTTTTGTCCGTCTAATTCGTCAATAACGATGCTGTCTGCAGGGCTAATGCTGTTTTCTTCTTTAATGGGCTCTTCTTGCACCCAAGCGCCTACTTTATCGCTAATTAGCTTCGCCGATTTGAAAGTGTCGTAAGTGATTTTATTGCCAATTGCCTTCCAGCCTTTTACTTCAATAAAGTCTGCCAATTTTAACATTTCGGTTTTCTTCTCGCCCTTAGCACCCACGGTTTTAATTTCCACTTCAGGATTTTCGTGGGTAGAAGCCAAGATCAATTTGCTGCTAGGACGTTCGTTGATGAATAAGAACTTCTTACCAGTGGTGGTGGTTTCTACCAAGAAACGTTTGGCGTAATAATTCTTAGACGACACATCGTAATGTATGCAATTGATGGGCTGCTTCTCGTGGAATTTTTGAATCAAGAAGATGTCGTTGTTCTCATAACGGTTGGTTAATTCGTTGTCGGTTAACTCATAGCTGCCATCGTTGAGTATCAACAATATCTTGTCTTCGCTCGTAAAGTTGCCGAGATATTGCCCGCGGTTGTCTACGTTCAATCTTCCAATATCAGAGTCGTACCAAATATCCCTGCCTTTAAAGGTCGATTTTCCTTTTTCTTTCAATTCGATTTTACGAATTGGATGTTTGGTTAGAGTGTTTCCTTTTGAGGCACGGCCTTTAATTTCCAAATTGGTGAAATCGTAATCAAAATATTTGATCTTAGCACTGGCCATATTGCTCAGGTATATGCCAATTTTCTCTGCTTCACTGTTATTGTTGGCCGAGAAATACAACATTTTACTGCCAGTAGTTCCCAATGAAACATCGTAATCTTTGTCGCGGATTACCCCCAAAACATTGAAACGTTTTACATAACTCACTCCGGTTTTCCCATCGTAGTAAGCCACGTTGTATACCTTGCGCTCGTCGTTTTTACGGTACACATCAACATACAAGAGGTCTTTGCCCATGAACTGTTTTTCAGAAACCTTGCTTACCAAATAGGTGCCATCTTTTCTGAAGGCAATCACATCGTCGATGTCTGAACAATCGCAGATATAGGCATCTTTTTTCAAGCCGTAACCCACAAAACCTTCGGCGTAATTGGCATATAGTTTTTCGTTTGCCACTGCCACCACATTGGTTTCAATTTTGTCGAACAGCCTAACCTCTGTTTTACGTTCGCGGCCTTTACCATATTTCTTTATTAAGTTTTTGAAATAGTCTATGGCAAAATCCGTTAAATTGTCCAGAAAGTTTTGAACCTGTTTGATTTGATCCACCAAGCTGCTGATGTATTCGTCTGCTTTGAATGCATCATATTTAGAAATACGTTTGATTCTTATTTCAGGTAAACGGGCAATATCTTCCATGGTCACTTCCCGGCGCAACAGTTTTTTAAACGGCTTGATTTTCTTGTCTATCATTTGCAAAATCTCATCCCAAGTTTCGCATTCTTCAATGCTTAGGTAGATTTTGTTTTCAATGAATATCTTCTCCAATGAGCTGAAATGCCATTTGTTTTCCAAATGCTTCAATTCATTTTCAAGTTCTGTTTTTAACAGTTTAAGGGTATTGTCGGTAGACAATTTTAACATATCGTTAATCCCTAAAAACAAGGGCTTGTCTTCAACAATCACGCAGGCGTTTGGAGAAATACTGACTTCGCAATCGGTAAAGGCATACAAGGCATCGATGGTCATATCGGTGCTCACACCTGGCGTTAGTTGAACTTCAATTTCCACATCCCGTGCGGTGTTGTCAATAACCTTTTTAACCTTTATTTTGCCATTGTCATTGGCTTTTAGAATGCTGTCAATTAAACTTTCAGTCGTGGTTCCAAAAGGAATTTCTTTAATTAAAACCTTCTTTCCATCGGCCGATTCTATTTTTGCGCGGCAACGGATTTTGCCACCTCTGCGGCCTTCGTTGTAATTGGTAAAATCGGCCATACCACCGGTCAAAAAGTCGGGGTATAAATTGGTGCGTTTGCCTTTTAATACATCAATACTGCCTTCACACAATTCGATAAAGTTGTGCGGCATGATTTTGGTGGCCAAGCCAACCGCAATACCTTCAACTCCTTGGGCCAAGATGAGCGGAAATTTAACAGGTAGAGTAACGGGTTCGCGTTTCCTGCCATCATAGCTTATTTGCCAAGTGGTGGTTTCTTCGTTAAACGTAACTTCCAAAGCGAATTTTGACAAACGCGCTTCAATGTAACGCGAAGCAGCGGCGCTGTCGCCAGTTCTTACATCGCCCCAATTGCCTTGGGTTTCTATCATCAGATCTTTTTGGCCGATGTTGACAATGGCCTCGCCAATAGCTGCATCACCATGGGGGTGGTATTGCATGGCGGAACCGATAATGTTTGCAACCTTATTAAATCGTCCATCGTCCATTTCCTTCATCACGTGAAGGATACGGCGCTGTACGGGTTTTAAGCCGTCATAAAGGTTTGGTACCGCACGCTCTAAAATAACGTAACTGGCATATTCTAAAAACCAGTTTTCGTACAAGCCCGATACTGGCAATACTTCATTGCGATCGCGGTGCCCATGGTGCACTATCCCGTCGTTTATTTCTTCTTCGTTTTCCATCATTAAACTGCTTCTTCTTCTTCTTCAGGTTCTAACTCCACCACTTTTTCTTCGGTGGTGATGTCTTTTTCTATGTATAAATTATCGATAATGAACTCTTGTCTTTCAGGGGTGTTTTTGCCCATGTAGTATTTCAAAAGTTTTTCGATACTGGTTTCCTTGGTTAAGATAATTGGCTCTAGGCGCATTTCTTCACCAATAAAGGCTTCGAATTCACCTGGAGATATTTCACCCAATCCTTTAAATCGGGTTATCTCTGGCTTGTTGCCCAACTTTATAATTGCCCTTTGGCGCTCTTCGTCGCTGTAACAATAAATGGTTTCTTTTTTGTTTCTAACCCTAAACAAAGGTGTTTGGAGAATATAAACGTGTCCATTTCTTACCAAGTCAGGGAAAAACTGTAAAAAGAAAGTCATCAAAAGCAAACGGATGTGCATACCATCGACGTCGGCATCGGTTGCAATTACCACTTTGTTGAAGCGCAAGTTGTCCAAGCCTTCTTCAATGTCTAAAGCGTGTTGAAGCAAGTTGAACTCTTCATTCTCATACACAACTTTCTTTTTTAGACCATAGCAGTTAAGGGGCTTACCGCGCAAACTGAATACCGCTTGAATTTCTACATTTCTGCTTTTTGTGATACTTCCACTTGCAGAGTCACCCTCGGTGATGAATATGGTGGTGTCAAATTTTTCGTCTTTGTTGTCGCCAAAATGTGTGCGGCAATCGCGCAATTTTTTGTTGTGCAGGTTGGCTTTTTTAGCCCTTTGTTGTGCCAATTTACGCACACCTGCCATGTCTTTGCGCTCGCGTTCATTTTGAAGAATTTTCTTTAAAATGGCATCCGCAGTGGCGGGGTTTTTATGCAAGAAATTGTCCATTACCTTCATGAGGTTTTCACTCACAAAAGAGCGCATGCCTTGTCCACCTGGAGCCATTTCAGTGCTACCAAGTTTGGTTTTGGTCTGAGACTCAAACACGGGTTCTTGCACCCTAACCGCTATGGCAGCTGAAATTGAGGTTCGAACATCTGAGGCATCAAAGTCTTTTTTATAAAATTCGCGAATGGTTTTTACCACCGCTTCTTTAAAGGCGCTTAAGTGTGTTCCTCCTTGTGTTGTGTATTGACCGTTAACAAACGAATAGTATTCTTCCCCGTATTGGTGTCCATGGGTTAATGCGACTTCAAAATCGTTTTCTCTAAAGTGCATAATTGGATACAAAACCGTTTCTGTATCTACCTTTCGCTCCAAAAGGTCTTTTAATCCATTCTTTGAAAAATAAGCTTGACCGTTAAATTGAAGGGTAAGACCAGAGTTCAAGAACGCATAATTCCACATTTGCTCAATAAGGAATTCTGGAATATAACGGTAGTTTTTGAAAATGGTGTTGTCTGGCTCAAACACCATCATGGTTCCATCTTTCTGAGTCGTGGTGGTTTCCGGATAGTCTTTTACCAATTCACCTTTTGCAAATTCGGCTTTTTTGGTTTTGCCATCGCGGAACGATTGCACACAAAAATAAGAGGAGAGGGCGTTTACAGCCTTAGTACCCACACCGTTCAAACCAACCGATTTTTGGAAGGCGCCTGAATCGTATTTTCCACCGGTGTTGATCTTGCTTACGCAATCAATTACCTTACCCAATGGAATGCCACGGCCATAATCTCGAACTTCCACTTTGTTGTCAGAAATGGTAATTTCGATTTTTTTACCATGCCCCATCATGTGTTCGTCAATACTGTTGTCGAGTATTTCTTTTACCAGTACATATATACCGTCATCTGCCGATGCGCCGTCGCCCAGCTTGCCGATATACATACCTGGACGCATCCGAATATGCTCTTTCCAATCAAGCGACCGAATGCTGTCTTCGGAATATGTTGTGTCCTGAATTGCCATAAAACTTTAAAGAGCGAAAATAAGTCCACATTCAATACTGTTATTTACAACCTCAAGGTTTTTATAAACAATTAAAGCAGATTTTGGTTTAATTTTTTATCGAGGCGTCATTTATTCAAATAAATATTCAAAACAATTTTTTAGATAAATTGGCTTGTTTATGCTTGTTTTTGTTGGCGTTAAGCTACTGTAATTGGCCCATTAGCAAACAAATATCAAAGATTGTTCAATTTTTTTTTGTAAGAACAATATTTATTCTTATTTTTGCACTCCCAAAAAGAAATATCATGAAAGAAGGTATACATCCATCGAACTATCGTT
Source organism: Bacteroidia bacterium (assembly GCA_044341025.1). Lineage (GTDB taxonomy): Bacteria > Bacteroidota > Bacteroidia > NS11-12g > UBA955 > JABMMZ01. The sequence goes on from JBIISM010000001.1 coordinate 40,702, forward strand.
TTGTCATTTTTAAAGACCTAAGCAGTGATTACTCATTTTTAACACGTAGTTGTGTTGATACAAGAGAAACTGCCAAATGGGAAGACGGAAACGAATATCCTATTTACAAGTTGGAGATATCAGATAAAAGCCATCCTTTCTTCACCGGAAAACAAACCTTGGTGGATACAGCTGGTAGAATCGATAAATTCCGTCAACGTTACGTTAAAAAATAATTTAAATAAACGCTTTAGAAAGTCCCGATTCGTCGGGATTTTTTTTATGTCTATTTTTTTACCTTATTTTGATGATTGAAACATGAATACAATTCTATTTGACGACCAAGAAGTTTCCCATCTTTATCCTTTTACGTTAACAAGGCCAGCAGCAGAAATACGTTGCGGAATTTTAACTTTGGCAGAAAAATGGAAGCTTTGTCTCTCTGCCGACATTTCTTATAGTTGTGCAGAGCATCTTTGCGCCAAATATCCAGCTAAATTGGAGGCTGAGAATTTGTTTATCAATGGAAGTGTGCTGCCTGATACCGCTTTGCTTACCGCTATTCAAGCCCTTGAATCTGGGGAGGCTTTGCGCAGTGAAAATGGCCTTATCGCTTACCGCGGAGCTCAATTGGCCGAGGCGGAGCAGGCCAAGTCTTTGCAATTTACCGATGAATTTTTCCAAATCTCACGCATACACAATATTTTCTCGTTCAACCACCATCAAATCAATCTCGATTTCGAACGCTTAACATCCAATAGGGTTTCACAAACTTTAAGTTCCACCAATACCGTTATTGGCAAACACCCAATCTTCCTTGAAGAGGGAGCCAAAGCGGAAGCTACGGTGTTTAATACCTCTGAAGGCCCTATTTACTTGGGCAAAAATTCGGAGGTTATGGAAGGTGCACTAATCCGAGGGCCATTTGCTTTGTGTGAGTCTGCCGGCATTAAAATGGGGGCTAAAATATACAATGGTACCACTGTTGGCCCGCACAGCAAAGTAGGAGGAGAGGTGAGCAATTCGGTGATCTTCGCATACTCAAACAAGGGCCATGACGGTTTCTTAGGCAATTCTGTTTTGGGCGAATGGTGCAACCTTGGTGCCGATACCAACAACAGCAATTTAAAAAACAATTATGAGATTGTAAAATTGTGGAATTACCAAACCGAGCGTTTTGAGAAAACAGGCTTGCAATTTTGTGGCCTCTTTATGGGCGACCACAGCAAATGTGGCATCAATACCATGTTCAATACAGGAACCGTGGTGGGTGTATCTGCCAATATCTTCGGTTCGGGCTTTCCGCGCAATTTCGTTCCTTCCTTCAGTTGGGGCGGGGCACAAGGCTTCGATACCTATACGCCAGCCAAGGCCTTTCAAACGGCTGAATTGGTGATGCAAAGACGACATATTGAATTATCAGAAGACGATAAAAACATATTAAATTACATATATACACTAGAATCTAAGTTTAGAAATTGGGAAAAATCATGAAAAGACAAAAAATTGCTGCAGGCAACTGGAAAATGCACAAAACCTTTGAAGAAGGTCAAGGCTTAGCTCAAGAAATTAGAACCATGGCAGCTACTGAAGTCATGCCAGAAGCGAAATTGTTAATATTCCCACCTTACATCCACCTTCAAGCCATTGCCAAACAATTGGCTGGTTCAGGCATTGGAGTTGGGGCCCAAAACATCAACCAAAACGAACAAGGCGCTTTCACTGGAGAGGTTTCTGCTTCCATGTTGACGTCCATCGATATCCATTACACCCTTGTTGGCCATAGTGAAAGAAGACAGTACTACAACGAAAGAAATGCGTCGTGTGCGACTAAAATTCAAACATCTCTTAAGCACAACATTGTTCCGGTATATTGCATCGGCGAGACCTTGGCAGAGCGCGAAGCAAATGCACATTTTGACATTGTTAAGCAACAACTTTCGGCTATGAATGGCTTGAGCAAAGAAGATGCTGCTAAATGTATTTTGGCTTACGAACCCGTTTGGGCTATTGGCACAGGCGTTACGGCTTCTGCGGAGCAAGCAAACGAAATGCACATCCACATCCGCAAATGTGTGGCCAGCATGTTCAGCGACGAGATTGCTGCTGGTATATCTATTCTATACGGTGGTAGCGTTAAACCAGACAATGCCAAGTCATTGTTTGCTATGTCTGACATTGATGGTGCTTTAATCGGGGGAGCTGCTTTGGCTTCTCGCGATTTTATCGACATCGCTAAGTCGTTCTAAAAACAAATTTTTATAAAAATAAAGTCCCGGCTTATAGTCGGGACTTTCTTGTTTTAATGTTTTTTAATTGGAAGTCTTTTATTCATTCAATCTGATTTTCAAATCCATACTTTCATGTAGAATTCTGATAATTTCAACTTCGTATTTATCTATACTTTGATAGAATATTATATGTCTTCCTGAATGTAAACCGAGTAAATCTTCATTAATTTCATCGTATTGTCTAACAATTTTAGGGTTGTTCCCTATTTCTAAACAAGAAAGTTTTAGCATTTCATAATATTTGTCTGCCTGCGTTTCAGACCATTTTTCAAAAGTGTATTCCCAAATATTATTCAAGTCGTTAATGGCTTCTTGTCTTAAGATAACATTAGCCATTTTTTCTATTTTTCACTTTTAGCAGTTCTAAATTATCGTCAAAATTGAAACTTTCAACTCTTGGACTCTCTAGACCTTTTTGAATCGCGTTTCTCAAACTTATTGCTTTACTCTCTTCATCTTCTAAAAGTCGCAGCCCTGCACGTATAACTTCACTCACGTTTTTATAGCGCCCTCCTGATACCTGGCTGCTAACAAATTGGTCAAAATAATCCCCTAGTGATATTGATGTATTTTTCATAAAATATAAAGCTTTTACAAAGTTACCAAAAATTGGTAAGTATACAAATTTTTTGATTTTGAATTTATTAAAGTTATGCCTTCATACAAGAATACAAAGCCAATATTCCCAAAGACAATAGGATTAAACTTTAAAGTTTTTACTATTATGCGTTTTTAATTTTTTGCAGCTCAAGGCTTTAAGATTGAATCGCTAAGAATTTCCATCTGAAGTTCTTGTTCATAAAGCGTTCTTTTTAAAGTTCCAGCAACGCCTATGAATTCATCTTTTATTTTGTCAAAAGAGAACATTTCTAATTCTTTTTCATGTGTTTTTCATTTCTCTTCTGTCAGAAATACGACTTTAAATTTTTTCATTCATTTCATTTTGTTTCCATACAAAGACACAAACAAAATTTAAAAAAGAAATATATTTTTTGTGTTTATGTTATAAAAATGTTCTTTTGGAATTCTGTAATAAGATTAACGCCAACTGATTAAATACAATGTAGCTGAAGCGCGATATTGCTTACACTCCATCAAAGGCTAGCTTAGTTCAAATTGGCATGAAAGTTATTCTGTATATATAACCTGAAAGATTCCTTATACTTTTTTGTATTTTCAGGATTGTCAAACCATTTTCTATGTAAAGAATTTTCTACCTCAATTACCACTGACCATGTTTTCATTAGTTCAGCGTCTCCCTTGTCAAAAATAGTTTCACAAAAATTCCAACTTATAAATGCATAAATTTCGTATTTGATTTTTTCGTTTTCTGAAAATGACTTTAAATAATCATTGGTTAAAATAGAATTTCGAAACGATGGATTTTCCATTCCTGTTTTTAAAATATCTAAATAGGTAGCATCAAAAATATCATACGAATTATTTGATTTATCCTTATACCACATAATTATATAAAGTAAAATTGCGATTCCAGCTAAAATGGTTGCTGTAGAACTAACTATTAAGTTCCAAAATTCGATTGTTGTCATAAAATGATTTTATTGTTAAATGTAATTTGATTAGGCGTATTTTTTAAGATTGAAATCAATAAATTATTGTTTTCTGTTTTTCCATACAAATCTAAATAAAGTCGCTTAATTAATGGTTCTATTTTATCAAATTCAATCATGTCTTTTTGATATTTCGGCGATATCATAAGCAACATTTCGGTTGTTTCAGTGTCATCTAAAGAGGGCAGTATATATGGGACTTCGTTTAAAACGTGGGCACCATTTTTTATATAAAAGTTAATTCTTTTTTTCCTTAGATCTTTGTTGTTCCCGAATAGATGATTTTCAACCTCAATGACCATGTATTTATTGCAGGCATTTATCGTGTTGCTGAGGTGCTTAAACAATTCGGTGCCGAATTGATTGTTTCTATATTCTTTAGCAACCGCCATATAGTCCAAAAGCACAAATTCCAAGTCTTTAAAGTCCCACAATAAAGCCATACACGTAACATCTTCATTCAGAAGACCAACAAATAATCTAGATCTTGATTCTGTTATCCTTTTTTTAATTAATGCTAATGGCTGTTTTTCGTTAGAAGGGAAAGCTTCATCATAGATATTCATTGCATTTGCAAAATGAATGTCTTTAATGTCTAATATTTCATGAAACGATGGTTTTGTGTTGTTTTTTAATTTATCAAATGTCATTTGTGAAATATTTTAAACTTTTCATAACGTTTTGTGGCCTTAAGATGCTGGGGTTGCGTTAAATCCGAAACCATTCTTAAAAAACTAAGTGTCAAAAGTACAAAACTTTATATGAAGTCCAAAACCAGCAATGAACCCGTAAACAGTATCTGCCAGAGCTGCATCCATTCCTGTAACAGAGCCTGAAGACGCCCTTTTACCCAAAGTGCGTTTAATAGCATCCTAATGGGTCCAACAGGTGCGGCTATTGAAAATCCTATAATTTAGCTTTTAATGATTTAGGCGATGGGGCATGGGGAGTAGGGTGAAACTTATGTTTTAAATTTCCATTCAAATAGTAGTTTGTTAAATAAATAGCATTTTTCCAAACCCACTACCTCAACAACGTCACCGTTCCCTCATAGGTGTATTCTTCGCCATCAAATGCAGCTACTTTAATCACCCATAGGTAAACATCCTGTTGCACATCTTCGCCGCGCGACTTGCCATCCCATGAGGCATGTTTGTCGCTGGTTTCCCATAGCTTCTCTCCCCAACGGTTTAAGATTTGTATGTGAAAGGATTTCTCGCCATTCACTACCGCTTTAAACACGTTGTTGTCTTTTGGTCCTGTGCCCTCAGGACTGAAGGCTGTTGGTACAAAAACCGTAACGTCCGGATCTATTTCACGCACCTGGCCTAGGCTGTCTGAACAAGTCAAACCGCCATAAGAAATGCTTGAGGTTAATACCACACGGTATTTCATGGTATCGGCAGGGTAGTTGTGTATCGGGTTTTTAGCCGTGCTGGTATCGTCAGGATCGCTGCTGCCAAAATGCCAAATGTAGTCTATCGCGGCAGGACTAATCCATCGAGTCTTAGTTTCGTTGAAGAACCTGAATTTAGGGAAGGCCACCGTGGTGTAATAGCCAGGGTCGCTGCTAAAGCCTGCTTTCGGTTGAGGCAATATTTTAATGAAGTCTAATGAGTCTCTGGTAATCGGGCAAGTCTCGTTTGCGCCCACCCCCCATTGGTTGTCTATTCTTAATACAACATCATACCAATTGCGGTTTGCTGTATCATAACGAATGCCAAGTGGTGCCGCGTTCAACGATTGGTTTAAGGTCTGTCCATTTCCAAAATCCCAAGTATAGGTTAAGTTGCTAGATCCTAATGGTTTTCTCACCAAGCTTTGGAAGTTAACCACTGCTGGTTCGCATTGTAAGGTTGGGTCGGCGGTAAAGTCAAACTGAGGATAAGGTTCTATGATTAAAGGCAACTCGTCTTTGGCTTGCGGACAAACGCCTAGTTTATCGGTCTTGATGGTCAAAATTACTTTGCCCGCCATATCGTTTATGCCAGTGTCTTTCAAACCGTGTTTATAGATGCTTATTAAGTTTTTAGGATCGCTAAATTGTCCATCACCATTATGACTCCAGGTAATTGCATTGGCCCAATTTTTTGTAGCAGTCAAGTTAAAATCTATACCCTCACACTGCTGGTATGGTTTCTTATTGCCAATGACAACTTCTGGCTGCGACTGTATTAATATTTTTTGAGAGTCAGATGCCGTACAAGTGGTTAAAGGATTTGAGTATTCAAACTTAACGCTAATCGGTCCTTCGTATAATTTGGTTTTGCTGCTAATGCTTGGGTCAAATTTTCGCATGCTCACGCCTTGGCCTGACCATGTGCCTACATTTCCAGCAGGCAATATGTTGTTTAATGTAAATGGTGCAGCGCTTGAACATACGGTATCCGGAACATTTATTTGTATGATTGGAAGTCCATTTACCAATATTTCTGTGCTGTCCGTTACCGGGCATCCGCTGGATACATCGGTTAATTTTACCAAGTACTGTCCTGCGCCATATTTAGGGTCGAAGTATTTTTTGCTCTTTACAGAATTTAAAATCTTAGGTGCAACATTCGGATTGCTTAAGTCTCTAGAACCTGCATATTCTATGGTCTCCCAAGTGCCATAAGGGAATCTGTTGCCTGTGTTTTTATCGACAACAAAACTGTCCAATGCCAGCAATGGGTAATTGATACATTGTTTGTTGAATTCAGTGAATTGTATTTCTGGCAAGCGTATTACAAAGACATTGGCCGTATCGCAAGTTTGGCAACCGGTAATAGCGTCTTTAAAACAGTATTCAATAACATACTTACCCGTTTTTTCATTTTCACCTTCTTTACCCGGATCCATTTCGGTGGTAGGTGGTGTGTTGCTGCTATTGGTGCTGATAATGGCCGTTGGATCAACATTCGAACCTTGAGGCACTTCAAGAACTTTAAAGGTTTCTATGCCACCGATTTTAGAGAACGGTCTTACCACTTGTTTGTCAAGCGTTATCTGTCCCACACGCTGGCAATAGGTGCTGTCTTTCACAAACACATCAGGGTTCGGATTCAGTTTGGTCGGTTTACAATCTTTATTGTAGCAACCTTTGTAATCTCTGAAATCGTAACAAATGGTATCGCGCAAGCCCACTTTCGGAACCTGGTAGTTTTTTATAAAATTAGGGTAGTTGTAGGTAAATACATTTACGCCCACTGGCCCACCAGTAATCCATGACGGTTTTTTGTTTTGGTAGTAGCGCACATCAAAGGTGCTTTGGGTTTTGTCGCCAGAACTTGCTTTGGCAATTTTTGATTGACTTAAATTAATGGCCCCATCTGAGTAACAACGAGGAGGTAAACCAGCAAACACGAAGGTAGGTAAAGCATTTACTTGAACCTCAAGGGTGTCTTTGTCTTGACACATGATACCACCTTGGGTAACTTTCAAATCCAATTCATAACGCTTAGGAACCATTGTGCTTATTTTTTGAGCAAATGAGCTGTCGTTTGAAATGGTAACACCTGTATTTAAATCCCGCCATGCCATGCTTCTACTATGGCCCAATGGTCTGCGTCTGGCTTTGAATTTCAGTGTGTCATTGATGCATATTTCTAGATTGGGTTTTGCTATTGCAACAACCGTATCGTTTACAAATAACCGCATGGTGTCGCTGGTATGACAGCCAAGTTTGTCGATAACCTTAGCAATGTAACGATCAGCTATGCTGACTAATATAGATTGGGTGCTGTCTCCATTTGGCAACCAGAAATAACGCATGGTATCAGCGTTTTGAGCAGACAATAGGGTCATTTCATACGTGCAGATGCGCTGGTCGGGGCCAATTTCTACAATAGGGTTAGGCTGGTATTTAACCAATATGGTGTCGCGGTCTACACATTTTTTTGCATCAGTTAATTTCAATACCACTTTGGTGGTGGCCGTCGGTTTAATTAATGTAAACTTACTCAATGTGTCTTTAGGGTCGATGGTTCCAAATGGGGATTCCCATGAATATTTGTATGAAGGAACCCCGTTTTCGATTTTAGGTTCAAGGGTAATGTTGTCGCCAGCACAGACAAAAGTATCTTTGCCAAAGGCAAGGTCAACCGATAAAACGGGTGGGATTATAACAGTATCCGAATAAATGGTGATACAATTAAACGGCGGGTTGTTTATTTCATGTTCTATAATGTACTTGCCCCCGCGTTTAAATTTAATGCTGTCTCTTTTTACATATCCTCTATAAACTGGAACGCCACTATTTGAACTGTCGCGAATAGTGAATTTGTAAGTGTAATTCTTTTGGTTGTAGTTAACGGTATCTCCTGCCCAAGAGGTGAATCTAAATTTGCCACAATCTAAAACTTCATATTGGCGTTTTGATCTGGCTTTCGGATTCACTTTAATGTTGAAACCTTTGATGGTGTAAGCAGGACGAGGGCATGCATCGTCTTTGGCTGTTGCCGCAAATGAATAGGCTTGGTTGCGTGCGTCACCAATTTTTGGAGTCCAGCAGAATTGAGCTTCTTTTTCGCGCGCTGTTGGGTCTATTATGGTGAATGTGGCATCAGGAATACCATAGTTCCATGTCAAGTCAACGGTGTCTGGAACGGTTTGCTTTGGTAAATAAGGGTCGTCTTTGGCTTTTATTGTAAAGCAAATCTTCTTGCCCTCACAAACATTATATTTGTTGAGTCCTTCGATGTAAGGTGGATTGTTGTCCGAACAGGTTACTACTGTCACATAAATGTCACGTCGAGTATACCCAATCATGACCATTTTTTTAGTTATGGAATCTTTTCGGAATTCGCTTACACGAATGGCCACAGGACCTGATTCATCGCATTTGGTCGGAGTGAAAACCATGTCGCCAGTTTCTTTATCAAAATAGAAACCCCTGGGTGGTTTTGCATTTGGCAAGGCGCGGCAATTAACAACTCCAGGATTGGGCGGGCAATACGGCGTTAATGGAATGTCTTTGTTTAAAGGGCTGATCCAAGAAACAGGATTGAAGGTTGCGCTTAAAGGTTCATCAAGCGAATATGCCAAGGAGTCGCTGTCCAAATTGTCGAATACCCCATTGTTGAATGTAAACGGCTGGTTGCAACACATAAACGACATTGGAATGGTCGATAGGGTCGGGGTGTTGTTTCCTTTGGTTTTAATGAGGCAAATATTCATCATTGCCTCTCCACCGTAGGTGGTTGTTGAAGTTGTAGTCCCAACCAATCCCCAAGGTTGGGATACTCTAAATTTTATTTCACAACAGTTGTTGTTTAGGAAGGTATTGTATGGGCTTTTTGCAAAATCGATGGTGTCTTCAAACGTGTGTTCTTCTATGCCATAACGGGTTCCACTGTATCCGCCATTGGTGCAAGGCGGTTGGCCATTGCTGCATACCGGTGTTATGTCTCTAATTTTTGTCCTAGGCGGAACTATGCTTAAGCTTGCTTTGTCGCAAGACATGGTGAACTTTGGCATAATGCCAAGTTTGCAAACGCATTGGTGGTATAAAACAAATTTCACATGGTATTTATAGCCTCCCAAATGTCTGAAAATAATGTCCGACCCATTGATTACGTCGCAGGCATTTGCCATGCACAGACGCAAAAGCAAAATAAAAAGTATCGACGCTTTTAAATGTTTCATTTTTATTTAGACATCTAAAACCTTTAAAATGTGGTATGCAGGTTTTAAAAATCTTGAACAATAATAGGTGTTTTTGCTTTGAGGAGCAAACTTTTTGCCTCTGGAATGTAAAGTTTTTTGCTTATTTAAGCAAAACCGTGTTGGGTTAAATGTTATTAACAATTTGAAATTTAAATGATTGCACCTTTTTTGTTTAATAAAATGAGCGATTAAAAAAATATCCCCAAAACTCAAACATTCCAAACCAAAACCGAGTTCTTGATCATTGTGTGTTCCAATTGGAATTTAGCGGTGTAATCCCCCTTAGAAATTTGCCCAAAAAGCATCTCATTTTCAAAACTTAAATGCAGATTTTTTATAAAGTTAAGCTCTTTAATGCCATATATTTTGTACAACACCTCTTTTGCACCCCAAGCTGTTTGTTGGTGAAGACTGCCTTCATAACCGGTTTTATCGCTATCAGATAAAAATTTCTTGGCCAATAAGTGTATGTTGTCTCTTTGGTATTCAATGTCTACTCCAAGGGCTGATCCGTTAGCACAATACAAACAAGCCACTAGATTTTTTGAATGGCTAAAAGAAACCGAGCACGCTTGGTCGGTAATATATGGTTTTCCGAATTTGTCTTTATCCAAGGCCAAGTGAAGGTCTTTGCCAGACAATACATTCAATAAATGCATGGCGGCAGCTTGCTCAACTTGCCTTTGCTCATTGCGGTTTGGAATGCGTTCGATTTTTAATTTTTCAAGAAAAAAATCAAAGGGCTCGGTTATATCCCAAACAGCGAGTTTCTTTGCAGACGTAATTTGTTTTTCAAATACAAGAGGCATGGCAATTGACGTGGTAAAAATACGCGAGTTTATAGGACATACACAAGCAGTATATGCAATGTGTTTAAATCCGCATGGAAACGTTTTTTTTAGTGCAGGGGCCGACACCCTTTTGGTTGAGTGGAATTTGAATCAGGAAGACGGCGTAATGCGTGCAAAGTTAGATGCTGCATGTTATGCTTTGTGTTCGACCCAAGATTATATATTGGCAGGCACCCAAAATGGAAACCTCAGTGTGTTTGACCTTAAATTTAATTTATTTAAATTTCTAAACGTTTCGGATTCTCCAATATTTGATATTTTGTTCGACCAAGAGCGTTTTCTTGTAGGTTGTGGCGATGGTTGTCTTCGTGTTTTTAACCTTGATTTTGAATTAATGAAAACACTTCAGGTTTCTAAGAAAAGTCTGCGACAAATAATTGTTTATAAAACTGGATTTGCTTTGGCTTGTTCCGATGGAAAAATTACGATTCTAGATACAAATTTAGAAATTGACGACGTTTTGCTGGCCCATGATGGTAGTGTTTTTTCTTTGGCTTACGATCCAATTACTGGCAAATTGTTCAGCGGGGGAAAAGATGCGCGTATCAATTTTTACGACAACTTGATACAAAAAGAGACCTTAAATGCCCATTTGTTGCACGTGCACACTTTGGCTGTAAACAAAGAAAATTCAAGACTCTTGAGTGGAAGTATGGACAAAGAAATAAAATTGTGGGATGTAACGGAAAACAAACTTTTAAAAGTTGTAAATTTGTCGAAGCAAAACGCGCATCGAAGTTCAGTGAATAAAATTTTGTGGTTTGACAAAAACAATTTTATTTCGTGCAGTGATGACCGCACGCTGATGTGCTTCGAAATCCAAGACCAAAAATGATATTAACAGACTACCAAATTTTAGAAGAAATTGAAAAAGGAACCATTTTAATTGAGCCTTATCGCCCTGAGTGTTTAGGAACCAATAGTTATGATGTGCACCTTGGAAGATATCTTGCAACCTATCAAGACCGCGTTTTGGATTCCAAGGCACACAATAAAATTGACCATTTCGAAATTCCACAAGATGGTTTTGTTTTACAACCTGGCACTTTGTATTTGGGCGTTACCGAAGAATATACCGAAACGCACAGCCACGTTCCTTTTCTAGAAGGAAAAAGCAGCACTGGTCGATTGGGTATCGATATTCACGCCACTGCGGGTAAAGGGGATGTTGGTTTTTGCAATACCTGGACCTTGGAAATTAGCGTGGCCCAACCTGTAAAAATTTACTATGGAATGCCTATCGGTCAGTTAATCTATTTTGTCGTTAATGGCGATGTAAAAACCATGTACAACAAAAAGAAGAATGCAAAATACAACACACGCACCATCCGCCCGGTTGAGAGTATGATGTGGAAGAATAAATTCTAAAATTCGAAACGCATAGTAGGCGTTTGAACAATGTTGCTGAAGTGTAAACTTCTGTCTGCAATTTGTACCGTGTAATACATTGAATCTGGTTTTATGCCAGGGTAGGGAATCGACCTTAAGGTTATTGTTAGATCCCCGTAAATTGCTTTGTTTTTGCCTGTTGGTGTAATGTTCGCAATACGGTCGTTGAAGTTGACCGTATCGGTGCTCGAAGGTATTGGGATTCTTTTCCCGACACCATTTTCAACGGCATAAACTTTCACCAATAAATTGTAAAAATATTTACCTCCAAAATTAAATGGCGCTAAGGTGTCACTGGTTTCTAGTCCGATATCTCCATCGCCATCCGTGTAATGCACGGTAATTCTTAAAATGGAATCCTTGCCATTCAATTTAATCTGTTCTACTGGTTTTTTAATGCTTAAGACAGGCTCTACAGGGAAATTAAAAACTTCCGATTTGCAGGCGCTTAGTAATACGAATACCGATATTTTGATATACTTTTGAAGCATGGAGTTTGACAAGCTGCAGCAAGCTGTTTTCACATTGGATAAATCTCAATTCAATGACTTGGCCATGCAAGTATTTCAAACCCAAAGCCGTGAATGTGAAGTCTACCGCCGCTATCTCAGTTTTTTACAAGTTGATGCTTCAAAGATAAACCATTTAGAAGATATTCCTTACTTGCCAATCGAGTTTTTTAAACAGTTTGAAGTCAAAACAAATTCTTTTAAAAACGAAATTGTTTTTGAAAGCAGCAGTACCACCGGCAAAGGCATTAGCCGTCATTTTGTAAAATCTTTAGCCTTGTATCAACAAGCTTTTGAATCCAGTTTTAAATTGGCCTTTGGCCCTCATACAAGCTATTGCCATTTGGCTTTATTGCCTTCTTATTTGGAGCGGAAAAATTCTTCTTTGGTCTACCAAGTGAACGGTTTTATTGAAGACACCAAACATTTAGGTTCCTCATTTTATTTGTACCAATGGGATGAATTGGCTGCACATATTTTGAAAAATGAAAGTCAAAGTATTCCAACGCTTTTATGGGGTGTAAGCTTTGCTTTACTCGATTTCATTGAAAAATTTAATATCTCTTTAAAGCATACAATTGTGCTTGAAACTGGGGGGATGAAAGGCAGAAGAAAAGAAATTACCCGCGATGAAATGCACGGTCAACTTAAGCAAGCATTTTCTGTTTTCTCAATTGCTGGAGAATATGGAATGACCGAGTTGATGAGCCAAGCCTACGCAGTAAAAGATGGTCTATACACAGCACCCAATTGGATGCGTGTCAGTGCCCGCGAAATCACCGATCCATTGAGTAAGCCTATCGTTAATAAACATGGAGCCATAAACATAATTGACCTAGCCAACTTGCATTCGTGCGCATTTATTGCCAGTTCCGATTTGGGTAAAGTGTATAACGATGGGACCTTTGAAGTCTTAGGTCGCATAGACCACAGCGATACACGTGGTTGTAATTTATTGGTATGAAGAAGATAATCATTCAGCTAAAATCTTATATTTCTTATTACCCTTTGTGGTATTGGATTTTTCTATTGACTTTTTGTGCATTTAGTGTTTATGTAAATTATGCCTGGGGCTTACAAGCTTATATGGATACCTTGCACGGACTAAATGAGTATGGGGCATACGTGCTGTTGTACGCAGTTCATAGTTTGTTCGCTTTCATTTTGTATGCATTGGTGTCCAGATCTTTTGGGTTTTTAAGAAAGCCTGGATTTTGGCTGATTTTGCTTTTGGGCTTTATGATTTTTGCCTTCCGCGCGGTGACTTGGCAACACCTTAAAATTATCGATTACTTTTCTGTCGAATGGCATTATTACATCAACCATTTGGTTTACAACGATATTTTCAGATTTTTGTATTTATGTGTTCCAGTTGCCATTATTTGGTTTTTTAGAGACAAAAAAGAAATGCCTTTGTACGGTTTTAGTGGCATTGGGCATCAACAAAAAGTCTATTGGATACTGCTTTTGTGTATGGTTCCACTCATAGCAGGCGCTAGTATGCTTAGCGATTTTTTAGATTACTATCCGCGACTTAGAAAGATAAATAATGCTGGTGGCACCGTTTTAAATATGTTGACTTATGAACTATTCTATGGAATGGATTTTGTCTCTATTGAACTTTTCTTCAGGGGCTTTATGGTCATGGCCTTTATCCGTTATCTAGGACCGCATGCCATTTTACCTATGGCCGTTTTTTACATGTCTATACATTATGGCAAACCAATGGGAGAGGCCATTAGCTCGTTTTTTGGCGGAACCATTTTAGGGGTCTTGGCCTTCCACAGCCGAAGTATTTATGGAGGCATTATGGTGCATATGGGCATTGCTTGGCTCATGGAATTGGGCGGTTTTTTAGGCAATTGGATACGCGGCACTTGGTAAAACAAAAAACCCTGATTGTTCATCAGGGTTTTTGCGCATTAAATGAATCTTGAAAATATTTACAACATGCAATAACCACAGCATGCACGCATCAAAGACACAGGACTTACTGGCTTCGTTGCATGGATTTTAAAAAAATATTTAAAATTTTTTTAAACTGCTCTTCAGAAACATGTTCGAGTATCTCTGATGGTTGATATTCTAGAAGAAAGATCTCTAAATTTCACCCCTTCATTTTTTTTCGCCTTTGGCCTTTTTAATTATCTTCGCAGCATGAACAAAGTGGTTTCGAATGCAGAAGAAGCAATTAAAGACATCAACGACGGCGCAGTAATCATGCTTGGCGGTTTTGGTCTTTGTGGTATTCCTGAAAATTGTATCACAGCCTTGGTAAAAAAAGGAAGCAAGGAATTAACTTGTATTTCCAACAATGCCGGGGTCGACGATTTTGGTATTGGCCTGATGTTGCAAACCAAGCAGGTTAAGAAAATGATTTCTTCCTACGTGGGTGAAAACGCTGAATTCGAAAGACAGTTGTTGTCAGGTGAATTGGAAGTGGAACTCATTCCCCAAGGCACTTTGGCTACCCGTTGCATGGCAGCAGGTTATGGCATGCCAGCAATATATACTCCCGCTGGTGTTGGAACTGAAGTGGCGATAGGCAAGGAGACCCGCGATTTTAATGGCAAAACCTATTTAATGGAATATGCTTTCGACGCGGATTTTGCTATTGTAAAAGCTTGGAAAGGCGATACCCATGGCAATTTGATTTTCAAAGAATCGGCCCGCAATTTCAATCCTTTGATGGCTATGGCTGGTAAAATTACCATTGCCGAAGTGGAAGAATTGCTGCCTGCAGGAAGTCTAGATCCTAACCAAATTCACACCGCTGGTATTTATGTTCACCGCATTTTTCAAGGTTCTAACTATGAAAAACGTATTGAACAAAGAACGGTAAGACAAAAAGCGTAATTCTTATGCAAATCATTGCCACCTCCGATGGCAGCAATACCCTTTTTCATGAGGTGCTCGACGAAACCTACCATTCCGTGCATGGTGCACTTGGAGAAAGTTTGCATGTCTATATCAACAATGGTTTAAAGCGTCTCTCTCCTCAGTTAAAGACCATTAATATTTTAGAAATTGGTTTTGGTACAGGTTTAAATGCCTTGCTTAGTATAGACCACCAAGCGCCCAATACTAAAATTAATTATTACAGCATTGAAGCATTTCCTCTTTCAGAAGAATTGTTGAACAAGTATTACCAAGGGTTTTCTGATAAACCGAAGAGTTTAGAAGCCTTGCACAAGCTTATTCAAACACAAGGCATGCAAACCATCAATGAACAGTTTAATTTCAAGTTAATTGAATCCAAATTGGAAGATTTGCAAGTAGAAAAGCACGATTTCCCAAGTTTTGATTTGGTGTATTTCGATGCCTTTGCGCCTTCAAAACAGCCTGAGCTGTGGACTTTGGAAATCTTAAGAACTGTTACAAATCTGATGGCTGATGATGCTTTGTTTGTTACCTATTGTTCTCAAGGACAATTTAAACGCAACTTAAAGGAACTCGGATTTGAAATCGATTGCCCTCCGGGACCGTTTGGCAAACGGGAGATTACCGTGGCAAAAAAAATAAAAGCCTTTGTTTAGCCTCTGAAAAAAAATTAAGTTTGTACCCCTTGCAACTTCAAATAAACAATATCGGCAAACGCTACCAAAACCAATGGTTGTTCAGGAACATCAATCTTGAACTCAAACTGGGCGATAGTTTGTCGGTTACAGGCCACAATGGCAGCGGAAAATCGACCTTTATACAAGTGGTGTATGGCTTGGTGCAAGCCAGTGAAGGGGAGGTTTTGGTCAATGGAAATTCCAATTACAAACCCCATGAAGTTATCGCTTTAAGTGCGCCTTATCTCGAGTTGCCAATGGAATTTAACCTCATTGAAATACACGATTTGTACAAACGGACCCAAAAGATGAATGCCAATTTGGACGAATTTCTCGCTTTCAGTGATTTTAGTAAAGCACAAGCCCAAAGAACTGTAAAGTTATTTTCTTCAGGCATGCTTCAAAGGTTGAAAACAGCTTTGTGTTTAAGCAGCAATTCGCCAATTCTTTTATTGGATGAACCACTCTCAAACATGGATGCGAAGGGCGAAGATTGGTATAAAAATTGTTTGAATGATATCAAAGATAAAATTGTAATTATTGCCGGTAATAATCCCATTGAATATGCATTTACGAACTCAAACCTACACATCAAACCTGCCTAAAACCTTTGTTTTATCTGTAGTTTTAGGCTTATTTTTGTTTTATTCAAATACAGCTTCTGCTGATATTCATTCAGTAAATAATTCTGCAAATACTCTAAAAAAGCGCAAAAATAAAGTAAAGCAATTTGACACCCTGTTTTGCAAGCAAAAGCCTTTGTCAAAGTTGATGGTTCTTAAGATGCCTGGCGATTCATTTGCTTCAACATACTACTACCATCTTAATGATCCCAGAGTATTATTAAGCGTTAAGCCTATGGTCAACAAATCGACAAATGCGCTCTATTACCATTTTGAATTCCCGAATATTCAAATGATTGCAGATTTTAAACCCAAAGGGCAAGTAAGTAAAGTGAATGATATTGTTTGTGAATATGCATTAATCAATAATGACGGTTTAGATACCCTTAAATCTGAAATGTTCGCCACCATAAACGCTAGTATTGATTTGCAAAACACCAAGAAAGTAGACGCCGAAAAGCTCTTTATTGTTGAACGCAATAAAATGGCGGAGATAAAAATTGAGGATATCGAAATATCTCAAGATGGGATATTCTTGGGGCGTTGTGAAGAAGAAGAATTGGATGGACCCAACGGAAAGATCATACAATACAGTATATTCAATTCCACTGGTGCTTTGGTGTGCACGGCCAGTAAAATGCCACAAACCAATGGCAATAAAATGGTGCAATGGAATTTGTTAACGCAAAGAGATATGCGTTTCTCCTCTGTGCAGCTCAAATCTGACAATTTCGTTATCGAACTTCTAAAATTCTTGGTTACAAAATCTATTATTTAGAGTTTTGGTCAAAAAAAAGGCAACACGAATGTTGCCTTTCAAAATAGAAAAATAGAAAATTTTAAGCGTCTGTATTCGGATTGTCCAATGGAACAATTTCTCTTGGTTTTGCCATTGTAACGATCATTTTTCTTCCGCTTAAATCAAAACCGTTCAATTCCTCGATGGCCTTTAATCCATCCGCTTCATTTGCCATCTCGACAAATCCGAAGCCTTTGCTGCGTTTGGTTTCTAAATCCCGTACAATCTTTGCCCCGATCACTTCACCGTATGGTAAAAAGACGTTTTTTAGCTCCTCCGTACGCAATCTGTAGTTTAAATTTCCAATGTAAATTCTCATTTCAATAAGCGATTTTTTTTAATGCAAGACAAATCTAAATATTAGAACAAGATATCAAAATTTAACTTTTGAACCCTTAATGAAAAAAGCCTTAACCATCATTATTACAGATAGTTAAGGCTTTTTAACGAAGCTTTTAAAAAAAGTTTACTTTGGCTCTAAAGCGGTTTTTATCGACGAAAGTAAGTAATTCTTGTGTTCTTTGGCATCTCCCATCGACGAAGGCAAAGATGCGCTAATTAATTTCTGAATATTTGTCAACTGAGCATGGGCTTTAGCTTTGCTAATTGGGTCATATAGAGGCGATTCGTAAATATAGCTTAAGAATTCAATGTAAGTAATCTGAAGGTTTTGTCTGTAGGTGTTGATGCTGCCATTCATATCTGCTTGGAAAATGGCGTTGCTCAAATCTTTGAACATTTCACCAATTTCATATTGATTGCCATACAATTTACTGTCTACCATTCTTTGTAAAGTACTTGGATGTAAAATATGGGTCAGTACCGCCATTTGCACATTTAAAACCCTTCTGTGCAGTTTTGGATCTTCTCCCGAACTAAAGAAATTATAACCCCTTCTTTGCTGTTGCATATAAGCTGCTATTTCATTGGGTAATTCCATGGCATTGGGTGCAAAAACAAAATCGCTTAGTGTTTTCATTGCATTTTTTTGAGTCTCCAATGGAACGGCAGTAAATGGCTTAATTGTAGAATTTTGGTTGCTAAAACTTCTGTCTACATAAACACCTCCAATGTATCTTGAAACCACACCAGCTTGCACCGCCCATTCGCTACTCAATACCAAATAGTTGCTGCGCAACTCGTTGTAACTTCTGTTTTCTTTTCCATATTCAGCCAATAAGTTGCTTTGTAGGGTTTTAATTAAACCAATACGTTCTCTGGCATATCCGATGGCGTCGCTACTCATGTCGCCGATCATTACCCTTGGGTCTATCGCTTTACCCGGCGCGCGCATGTCGTCTGCATCGTTTCCAAAACACAAAGCAGGCTCTGTGCTTCTTGTCAATATGTTGTCGCGGCGACTTGCATCTATGCTGCTGTCTGATTCTTGGTAGTAACCAAATTCAATGGCCCATAAATCGTATGGTCCTGGTCTGTCTGTATAATATTGAGATTTGACACCTTTTCTATTGCTAAAGTTTACCGCAGGGTAATCCATAACACTGCCAGTTAATCCCATACTTCTGGTTTTGTTCATGTCGTATAAATCATTCAAACCATGCAATTGGGTGGCTTTCATGTTGTGGTTTAATCCTAGGGTATGGCCTACTTCATGCAACACCAAATAGTATAAAGATTCTTTTAAGAAGGTATTTACCTCATCTTCACTCGCATTTTGTGAAGCTAATAATTGCAAACCCAATAAGTTTTGCATGTGCATGTGCTCGCCGGCCTCACAGCTATAAGTTGGATGGGATTCTTCTGATTCAATTTCATTCATCAACCATTCAATACCTGCTTTGTCAAATACTTTTTGTGATTTTAATCTGTTGGTGATAAATACCCATTCAAACATAATGTCTGCACCTAATATTTCGCCAGTTCTTGGGTTGACAAAGCTCGGACCATAACCACCAAATGGAGGCTCAGGGCTGCTGGTCCATCTCAACACATTGTAACGCATATCACCAGCATCCCAAGTGGCATCATCTGGTTGTTCAAATATTTGAACTGCATTTTTAAAACCGGCTTTTTCAAATGCAATATTCCATTGCAGAATTGCTGCTTTGATGGTTGGTCTTAAATCCTTGGGCGTTGTATTCTCAATCCACCAAGTGATTGGTTTAACTGGTTCAGACAATGCTGCTGTAGGGTCTTTTTTCACCAAGTTCCAACGGTGAATTAAGTCTTTGTAATTAATTGACTCCGTGGTGGTCATGTCATTTGTTTCTGTTAAGAAATAACCAATTCTTGGATCATCCATTCTTGGCTTGTAGTCGTTTCTTGGCATTTCAATAAAACTGTGCTGCAAAACGATGTCAACGTAGCGCCCATCGGCAATGGCTTCACTGCTGCTTCCTCTTGAATTCGGATCGTCATAAACATATTTAACCACGATATCAGTGTTCTCCGGATAGTTTTTAACCGATTGGTATTTTGTTTTTGTTTTGCTCAAGCCACCTAAGTTAAAGCCTGGTCCAGAGCTTGCTCTTTTTATTTGATACAAGGTTTCACTCAAGAAAATATTGTCTGCTTCAATTAAGTATTCTCCTTTTACCTCGTCTGCTACCACAATTTTTTCACTTGCCATTACCGCATTTGTAACGTTTGCATCGGCAGCCTTTGAAATTGGGTTGCTTGGGTCAAAATAGAAAGAGGTGTTTTTGGTTATAAATTCTATTTGGTTGTAGTATTTAGAAATGGTAAAGATTTTATTGTCTCTAAATGTACCTTTGTTATGTCCAGTAGTGGTATTTCCGTTTTCTACATAACTGAAATAAATAAATTCATTATTTAGTTGAGTCTTTTTAATCAACATCATCAATGAGCCATTGGTGGTGTCTCTGTATAATGTAAAAAGTCCATCTATTTTTTTGCATTTTTTGACCTTTTCAGCGATGGTCATTGTCGCTGCTGGTTTGGGTGCTGCTGGTGGTTCAGGCTTCTTTTTCTTGGCAAAAGCTGCCGTTGTACTGCTTGCAAATAAGCAGATGAGCAATGTTATGGGTAAGTTACGTGTCATGTCTTTTAAAGCTTGGCAAATTAGCTATTTGAATGCTCATTTTAAAGCTTTTTCGATAAAATTTCATTCTCTTCGGATTCTAATGTGTACCAAGATCATTTCTATCGAAATTTCAATTTACGCATTCAGATTTCTAACTTACCTTTGCATGGTGAAATTAAAAACAAACATCATTTTGTCTTTGCTTTTAGCAAGTGTTGCCTCTTTTGTGTTCATCAAAAGCATGAGAAAACCAATGGATATTAAAATTCCTGCGTTAAAAACTTTGGACAGCCAGGCTTACGATATGAAATCTTTGAAAGGTAAAGTTTGTGTGGTTTCTTATTTCCAAACTTGGTGCGGCGATTGCGTAAAGGAACAACCTGAACTTCAGAAATTGCAAAACCGTTTTGGCGATAGCCTTACAATCCTAATGGTGAGCGATGAGCCCATTCCTAAAATTAAAGCATTCAAAGAAAGATTTCAATCCAATTTAAACTTTTACCACAGCGATGCAAAATTGAAAACCGATTTAGGTGTAAGCGCCTATCCAACCACCATTTTAATCGACAAAAAAGGCAAAGAGAAGTTGAAAAGGGTAGAGGGTATCGAATGGTATAACGCAGAAACCATTCAAGCGGTATCAGATTGTCTTAAGTAAGGCTTTGCATGCCGTTGATAAAGTCTCTAACAGGCATGCGTTTTTTTCCTTCCAACTGAACATCCGTTAATTCCAATTTATAATCTGCGCAATGGGCAAATAATTTGTCCTTGCCAATGGCTTCAATCAGACCAATGTTTTCTGATTTTTCGATTCCCAATTGGCTAGCAAAAACTTTTAGTTTTTTGCCCCTGAACTCTGTGAAAGCAGTCGGGTAGGGGGATAAGCCGCGAATCTGATTGTGTATTTCCTGGGCTGTTTTGCTCCAATCAATTGTACAGTCTTCGGTAAATATTTTAGGGGCATGAGGAAAGTCGCCATCAGCTTGTAGGGTCAAATTGATTTCTCCTGTGCAAATTTGTTCCAATGATTTTATAACCAAGCCCGCGCCTTGTTCCATCATCTTGTCGTGCAAGGTGCCAGCATTGTCTTCTGGTAAAATTGATGTTTTTTCTTGTAGCAATATGCTGCCGGTATCTATTTCATGTTTTAAAAAGAAAGTGCTAAGACCTGTTTCTGTTTCTCCATTCATAATGGCTCTGTTGATTGGTGCCGCGCCTCTGTAGGCAGGTAAAAAACTTCCGTGTAAATTGAAAGTGCCCATAGGCGGCATGTTCCAAACCATTTCTGGTAACATCCTGAATGCAATGACAATTTGAATATCGGCTTGATATGATTTTAATGTCTCAATAAATTCCGGCGACTTCAAATTGCTGGGTTGTAAAATGGGTAAATTCAATTCAAGCGCACAGGCTTTAACTGCAGATGCTTGAACTTGATAACCTCTTCCGGCAGGTTTGTCAGGTGCGCTTACAACTGCTACAACATTATAACCCTTGTCAAATATAAGTTTAAGGGATGTTGCAGCAAAAGTAGGGGTGCCAAAAAAAATAATTCTAAGGCTTGATTTGTCTTTCAATGGCATGGGGCAAAATTAAACCTTGTTTTCATTTATTTTCGAAAAGATGCAACATTATTGTCGCTTTTTTGGTCTAAGTTGTAAAATGAATAGAAAATATTTATATTCGAATTGTATTTGAGACGGCAAGTTAAAAATATTTTATTGACTTTTCTCTGTCTTGCAGGGTTAAATATTTATGCTCAATTTAGGATCACTGAAAACCTTGGACAATGGCAGCCTGAAGTGAAATTTAGGGCCGACTTGGTTTCTGCTAAATTGTTTGTCGCCAATGGGGAATTGTGCTATCTCTTCTACGATGGGGCTAAAATTTCAGAAATAGAGCACAACCCCAAAGAAAGGGATTCCTTTCAAGTTCATGCAATAAAAGTCAAGTTCTTAAACGCCAATCCAAAAGCGCAATATACCGGTCAAACGGCCTACTCAGATTACAGCAATTATTACAGAGGCAGTAATCCAAATCAATGGAAATCGCATGTTAAGAGTTACCACAAGCTATATGTCAAAGACATTTACAAAAACATTGACTTTGAATTGTTTGAAGACCAAGGGCGAATAAAGTACAATTTTATTGTTTTGCCTGGCGGGAATCCAAATGACATTCAAATCCAATACAATGGAGCTGACAGTGTTTTTCTAAAAAATGAAACCGTGCAGGTCAATTACACTTTTGGCGCAATCAATGAACTAAAGCCTTTGGTTTATCAGATGGATGGAGATCTTGTTGGAAAAACCATTTCATCGAATTACGCCTTGAATAAAAATGTGCTTTCATTTAGACTAAATGGCAAAAGAAATCTGAATCAAACTTTAGTGATCGATCCGATTTTGGTTTTTTCAACCTTTAGCGGTTCAAAAGCAGATAATTTTGGATACACTGCAACCTTTGATACTGCAGGACATGGATACGCAGGCGGAACGGTGTTTAGTTTTGGTTTTCCCAGCAGCGCAGGGGCTTATCAAATGACCTTTGCTGGCGGCAATATTGAATCCAACCCAATTGGATACACCGATAGAGACTGCGGAATAATAAAATACAGTAAAGATGGTAAGTCGATACTTTTTTCAACCTATTTGGGTGGTAGTATTAGCAACGAGCAACCCCATAGTATGATTGTTGATAGCAAAAACAATTTGTTGGTCATGGGAACCACCAAGTCGAGCGACTTTCCAATTGGCATTGCCCCTGCGTTTGACGATTCCCACAATGGCTTGTCTGATATTTTCGTTGTAAAGTTCTCCGAAGATGGTTCTCAATTGTTGTCAGGTACTTTTGTAGGTGGCACAGGCTTCGATGGTTTGAATGGCGACAGACCAAGCAACAACACCAGCGCCTTGCTTTACAATTATGCAGACGATTTTAGAGGTGAAATTATAGTGGATGATTTGGACAATGTCTTTGTTGCCAGCAGCACCACTTCAAGCGATTTTCCAACTTTAAATGCATTTGACCCAAGCTACAATGGCCGTTTAGATGGATGTGTATTTAAGTTGAGTAGCGACCTAAGTGCAATGGTCTTTGGCTCATACATTGGGGGAGTTTCTGACGATGCTGGCTATGGATTAGATCTTGGACTGTACAGCGATTTATATATCACAGGTGGAAGCAACAGCAGTTCTTTTGGCTACACTTGCCCGGGACTCAAACAAATTAATAACGGCGGACGTGCAGATGGTTACTTATTGCGCATCGATTTAAATTCTTTCGCTGTAAGTGCTTACACCTTTATAGGTACAAGTTCGTACGATCAATCTTATTTTGTAAAAACCGATAAATATGGAAAGCCATTTATATATGGGCAGTCTGAGGGCATTAATGGAATTAGCAGCGGGGTGTATTCTGTTAAGGATGCAAAAATGTTTTTGAAAAAATTGGATTTTAATTGCGATAGAATTGAAGCAGAAACAACCTTTGGGGCCTTAAATAAATCCAAACCAGATTTGTCGCCCACTGCATTTTTAGTGGATCAATGCGAACGGATATTTATATCGGGTTGGGGTGGAATTAATTTTACTACTGGCTTTTCTGGCGGTGGTACAGCGAATATGCCTTTAACTGCAGATGCCTACCAAAAAACCACAGACGCGTATGATTTTTATCTGGCTGTATTTAGTAAGAATTTTGAAGAATTGCAATACGCCACTTACTTTGGGGGCAAGAGCAATGGAACTATAGATGCACATGAACACGTGGATGGAGGTACCAGTCGATTTGATAAAAAAGGCATTATGTACCAATCTGTTTGTGCTGGTTGTGGTGGTCAAAGCTTGTTTCCAACCACGCCAGGCGCTTGGAGCAATAAAAACGAAGCAAAGAATTGCAACAATGCCTTGTTCAAATTTGATTTTGAGAATTTAAATCGCAAGCCTCAAACCAAAGATTCTCTTTACAATGTCTTTGCAAATGACACCTTGAATTTTGATGTCACCGTTTCTGATCCTGACAAAAGCGACAGTTTGCGCATTGTTTTAACAGGGGATATTTTTAAAGACCCGAACTTCCCCAAACCCTTGCCTCAAATTGTTTCTTACACCAGGATGCCAGGCGTCAATGCCATCAAGGCTAAAATAGTTTGGTATTCGAATTGCAAACATGCAGGTTTGGATACCATAAAATTAACGGTTAAAGTATACGATAGAGGTTGTCCAACCCAAGACAGCAATCAGGCCATTATAAGGATTGTAGTTAAGGATCCTCCTTTAACCATAACACCTGAAACCATTTGCATGATGTTCAATGAAGATGGGTCCATCAACCTATCTTGGAAATCTTTTGTTAAAAATAAGTTCTTCAATTATGTTATTTTATACAGACAAAATCCGAATGGCAGCACAAAAATATTAGATACCATTTTCAGCAACACAGTGGGGCAAATAAAGGATTTTCCAACATTTGACCCCAAGTCGGTTAACTACCAATATTACATGGTAGGTTACAACATATGTGGAAAGCCATATGATGCAGGTTTGCGTGTTAACACAATGAAAGAATTTAACACTCCAATAGATTCTACCTACATGCATTATGCAACGGTTTTTGAAAACAAAGCAATTAAGATCAATTGGTTTAAAAGCAAGGAACTTGACTTTGGAAGCTACGAGGTTTTTAGAGCTGACAATATAAATGGGAAATCAATTGGCTACAGAAAAATTAAAACCATAAACAGCTTGAATGATACTAATTTTATAGATTATCAAGTAAATGTTGCAGAGAAAAGTTATTGTTACAGAATCGGTGTAAACGACAAGTGCGGGCATGTTAGCAGGCCTAGCAATGATGCTTGTAACATCGTTTTAAAAGGAAGTGTAGCACCTTTGGCCTTCGATTTGGATTGGTCGCCATACCGCGAATGGGTAGGAGGAGTAGGTAGCTACGAGCTGCAACGACGTGTGGATACAGGCGAACTGAGAAAAATTACAAACACCAATTTGTTAAGGGTGTTTTACGACGATGATTTGGATTTGTGGTGGGGAGCGTATTATTATGTGGTGAAAGCTTATGAAGGATTTGACGACAGTGGAAAAGGCTATTCTGCTACAAGTTTATCCAATGAAATTAGGCTCATACAACCACCTTTGGTATTTGTTCCAAATGCTTTTTCTCCAAACGACGATTACACGAATGATGTATGGGGTGTTTCTCATGCATTTGTAAAAGAATTTAGAATGATGGTATACAACCGCTGGGGCGAAAAAGTATGGGACAATGATTTTAAGGGCACCCAATGGGATGGGATTACGCGAGGTAAATCAGCCATGAACGATGTGTTCATATGGGTTGTTACTTATAAGGGATGGGACAATAAATTTTACACGCAAAAAGGCACCGTTACTGTTATGCCGTGATAAAAGTTTCTTAAGGTCGCGCGATTTGGTTATAATTGCACAATAAAACAGACCTTATTATGCAAAAAACTTTACTTTTTATTTTCTTAAGTTTATTCATGAGTGCCCAAGCGCAATTGGATTATTCTCTTACTTATTCTAATTCGACTTACACAGAATTAAGCGGATCTACAGATGTTTCCGTAAATGCTTGGACTTCTGTTCATACAATGAGCATGCCCTTTGAATTCAAATACTTTGGTCAAAAATACAACAATATTTACATCACCTTTGACGGTTTTTATTTTTCTGATACCGGAGATGATTATATTTTTTATGGCACTGATAATTTCAAACCCAAGGGAAATATCCCTACAGAATCGCCTATTTCTTATCTGTTAACTGGCAGTGCGCCAAACCGTATTTTGAAAATTCAATACAAAAATATCAATGAGTCAACCGTTGACCTGTCTTTAGAATACAGTTTAAATACTCAAATTTGGTTGTACGAGGCAAGCAATATCATTGAGTATCATTTTGGATCAACCATTATTACGGATCCAAGTTTCACGTATTTTTATATAGGACTTATAGATTATGACAACAGCCCATATTTGTCAATTGATAGTTCAGCTAAAGCCCCAGTTTTGGTGAGAGTTATAAACGCAGGTACTTTCAACGGCATCTCGAGCTATCCAAGTAGAGGTCAAGTGTATACTTTAACACCAAAGAGAACCTCTGTAACACCTGAAAATATCGTGCCGTATACATTCGTTCAAGGAGCAAACATTTTTGCAGTTCAATGCAATGAAGAATACAAATTAAAAGTACTGGACATTAATGGCAGAGACCTTTCAAATTATCTAAAATTTGACATAATAAGCGGCAAATATTCTCTTAGCGGATGTGCCTCCGGAATGTATATTCTGAACATTGAAGTGGGAAATCAAATTTTTACAGAAAAAATCCTTCAACAATAGCTGTCAATAAATAACAGAATTTACATTTACATTTAATTATGTATTTTATTGATATTTAAGAATTTATAGAATTAAAATAGAATAATTCTAAATTGAAATAATTGTTAATAAATACTTTTTACATTGGAACATAACGCAATATATTTGCGGTCTAATTAGCATTGTCATTTTTCAGTCAAAAACACATGGTTAAACACCTAATCAAAAAGCATCTGAAAGTAAAATCAATTGTCTTCTCAATTGTATGTTTACTGAACCTCTCTTTCAACGCCCAACTTGGTCTGGCTGCAGAAGCTGCAAAGTTGTCTGCGCAGGCAACAGAAGGAGAGAAACTTTTCAAAGCCAACTGTACCTCCTGCCATGCGATGGACATCAAACAAGTAGGGCCTGCCCTGCAAGGTGTTCACACCAGACGTTCTGAAGAGTGGTTGGTGAAATGGATAAGAAACAATGAGAAATTAAGAGCAAGCGGAGATAAAGACGCTATCGCAGTTTTTAATGAAAACAACAAAGTAGCAATGAATTTATTTGAAAACCTTTCTGAGGATCAAGTAAAAAGTATTGTAACATATTTTAAAGAGTGGACTGCTCCGGTAAAAGCGAAGCCAGCGGATGGCGAAACGGCTCCAAAGGCGAATTTCTACAGCGAAACAACTTTATACATCCTGGGTTTCTTGATGGTAATATTATTAGTTGTTTTATTGATTTTAAGAAGAACTAAGAATTCTCTAAAGCAATCATTAAAAGAAATTGAGGGTGAAGTTAAAGAAATTGCTGAGCCAAGTGCTTTCCAAGAAAAACTTTCTTACTACAAAAAACGCACAAACCCAACCATATTCAAACTAGGTGTTGGTGTAGTTGTATTGTTGTTGTTGGCTTCTTATGGTTTTTACTTTGGCGTTACAGAAGTTGGTGTTCAGCAAGGTTACCGTCCAGAACAACCAATTAAATATTCGCATAAAATCCATGCCGGAGAATTACAAATTGATTGTAAATATTGCCACTCAACAGCTGAAAAATCAAAGCAAGCAAGTGTTCCAAGTGTTAACACCTGTATGAACTGTCATAAGGCGGTGCAATTGCGTGACCGATATGAAGGTGAGATTTCGCCAGAAATCAAGAAGATTTACGCTGCAATGGATTACAATGCAGAAGATCAAACTTATGGCAACAACCCTAAACCAATCCGTTGGATAAGAATCCACAACCTTCCTGACCACGCATTCTTTAACCACAGCATGCACGTTAAAGGAGCAGGCGTAACTTGCCAAACTTGTCACGGTCCTATTCAAACCATGGAAGTTGTAGAGCAATACTCAACTTTGCAAATGGCTTGGTGTATCAACTGTCACAAGGAGCGTAAAATTGACGTAGAAAATAACCCTTACTACGAAAAATTACACGCTAAAATCAAACAAGAAAAAGACAACAAGAGTTCAACATATTCTAAATACTTCACCAAAGATGGAAAGATTGATATCTCTCCTGCTCAAAACGGTGCTTTAGAATGTTCAAAATGTCACTATTAATACAACAATATAAAGGCTAACATAACAATGGCAAAAAAACAATTATACTGGAAAGGCGAAGAGGAACTTTTGAGATCCAAGGAATTCCTTGCTTCTCAAAAAAACGAGTTCAACGAAGCATTGCCTCTAGATGAAGTTTTCAGTGAAAATAATTTAGGTCTAAATTCAAACAGAAGAGATTTTCTGAAATTTTTCGGATTCAGCGTTGCCGCTGTCTCTTTGGCAGCTTGTAACAAGGCGCCTGTAAGAAACATTGTACCTTATTTAGTTAAACCGGAAGAAATTACCCCTGGCGTAGCAAACTATTACAACTCAACCTGCGGTGCTTGTTCATCTGCATGTGGTGTAACAGTTAAGACACGTGAAGGCCGTCCAATTAAAGTGGATGGAAATGTAAACTCACCTATTTCAGGTGGCGGTTTGTGTGCTACTGGTCAAGCGTCAATTTTGAGTTTATACGATACCGAAAGACTTGATGGGCCTAAAAAAGTGAATGGTGCAAATCTAGAAAGCACCGATTGGGCTTCTTTGGATACAGCCGTAACAGCTCAATTAAATGCAATTCAAACGGCAGGTGGTAAAGTGGCTATCGTTTCTGGAACCATTCACTCGCCTTCTACTTTGGCGGTAATCAATGATTTCAAAACCAAATACACCAATACGATTACCCACATCACGCATGATGCAATGGGATACAGCGGTATATTAATGGCTAACAGAGATTCATTCGGTAAACAAGTCATACCATCATACAATTTTGATAAAGCCAATGTGGTTGTAAGTTTCGGAGCTGATTTTCTAGGAACTTGGATTTCTCCGGTTGAATATACCAAAGCATGGTCTGCAAAGAGAAAAGTTGATGGCATTAGCGCTGACGGAAAAGTATTGAAAACCATCATTTTTGAAAGCAATCTTTCATTAACAGGTACCAATGCAGATTACCGTTTCCCAATGAAAACATCTCAAGAAGCAGTATACATTGCCGCTTTATACAACAACCTTGCAAGCCTAGCTGGTGTGGCTCAAATGCCAATGACAATGACAGGTGAATTGGCAGGTGGTGCAATCAAACAAACGGCTGAATCACTTTGGAAAGAAAAAGGTGCTTCAATGGTTATTTCAGGTTCTAATGACTCTAAAATTCAATCAGTGGTTAATGGTATCAACTTGTTGCTAAACAACTATGGTAAAACCATCGATTTAGAAAACCATTCAAACCAATACAAAGGTGTAGATGCAGACTTTATTCAATTTGTTAACGAATTGAGTTCAGGTGCATACCAAGGTGTTATCTTCATGAATTCTAATCCTGTTTATACGTCTCCTTTATCAGGGAAAATTAGCGCAGGTTTGAAAAAGGCTAAATTATCAGTTTCATTTGCTGGCACAGCAGACGAAACTGCAATGAATTGCCAATACGTTGCCCCAGACAACCATTATCTTGAGTCTTGGAATGATGCTGAGCCTAAGCTTGGTTTATACCAATTAACTCAGCCAACCATTTCTGAAGTGTTTGATACACGTCAAGCTCAAACTTCATTGTTGACTTGGGCTGGATTGGGTGCAAAACCAGTTAACGATCCATTTGCTAACAAAGGTATTTATAGCCAAAAACTTTCTGCTTCAGTTTACTACATGTACATCAAGTCTAAATGGGCTGCGATGGGTGTAGCATCTGATGAAGCATTTAACAAAGCATTGCATGATGGGGTTTATACCACAGCTGCAAAAGCTTCAAGTGTACCAGCATTCGCTATCGCTTTGAATTCTATTGTTGCTGACTTAGAAAAAACAGTTGGTAAAAAAGGCGAAATCGACTTGGTATTATATCAAAACGTTTCTGTTAAAGATGGCAGTTTAAGCAATAATCCTTGGTTACAAGAAACGCCAGACCCAATGAGTAAAGTAACATGGGACAACTATATTTCTTTGCCTAAAGCTTTGGCTGAAAGCAAAGACATTAAGAATGGCGATATGGTGAACATTACTTTAGGTGCAGTATCTATGAAAGGTATGCCAGTATTTGTTCAGCCTGGTCAAAGCAACGGAACCATCGGTGTTGCTGTTGGATATGGTCGTCAAGGCAAAGTGGGCGAAAAAGGTGTATTTGATGCCATCGGTAAAAATGCATACCCATTCTTAACCATACAAAACGGATCATACAGCACCGTTACCAATGGTGTTAAAATTGAAAAAATTTCAGGTTCATACGAACTGGCTCAAACACAAACCCACCACTCAATAGAGGGTAGAGATATTGTAAGAGAGACCACTTTAGGTGAAATTAAAGCCAATCCAAAAGCGGGTAATGATAAATCAGCTCCTCACTTATATACACTTTGGGAAACCAAAGACTATAAGAAAGATGGCGCGCCAAATCACCACTGGGCTATGGCCATCGACTTAAATGCTTGCACTGGTTGCGGATCTTGCGTAGTAAGTTGCAGCATTGAAAACAACGTTCCAGTTGTAGGTAGAGCTGAGGTAAGAAGAAGAAGAGAAATGCACTGGATGCGTATCGACCGCTACTTTACTTTTGAAAATATAAACAATACAGACTATACCAACGAATTGTTCTTATCAAGAGATTTTGAAGGTAAAAATGTAACCAAAGAAACTGGATTAGCTGCATTGGATAAATTAGAATCAGCTAAGAAAGGTGCAGAATATACCTATTGGGAAAATGTAAAAGTGGTTCACCAACCAATGATGTGTCAACATTGTGGTCAGGCACCATGCGAAACAGTTTGTCCAGTATTGGCAACTACCCACAGTTCTGAGGGCTTAAATCAAATGACTTACAACCGTTGTATCGGAACTAAATATTGTGCAAACAACTGTCCATACAAAGTAAGACGTTTCAATTGGTTTAGATACAACGACAACGACCGTTTTGACTTCCATTTCAACAACGATTTGGGCAAAATGGTTATCAATCCTGATGTAACGGTTAGAACAAGGGGTGTTATGGAAAAATGCAGCATGTGTGTTCAAAGCATACAAGGTGCAAAAACCAAAGCAAAACGCGAAAAACGCACCTTGGCTGACGGCGAAATTAAAACAGCATGTCAACGTTCTTGCCCAGCAAACGCAATTGTGTTTGGTGATGTAAACGACGAGAACAGCGAAGTGCGTAAATTGTTCAAGAACGAACGTTCATACAGAGTTCTAGAAGAACTAAATACAATGACTGCGGTTAAATACCTAGTGAAAGTTAGAGATACAGAAAA
This sequence comes from Bacteroidia bacterium, assembly GCA_044341025.1. Lineage (GTDB taxonomy): Bacteria > Bacteroidota > Bacteroidia > NS11-12g > UBA955 > JABMMZ01. Next base: position 72,059 of record JBIISM010000001.1, read on the forward strand.
ACAAGCATAATATTAAGCCATAAAAAATGATTCACGATTCAATCATAAGACCAAACCTTGTAACAGGCGATAAGAACCTACATGATGTTACATTAGAAATTTGTCGTCCAATCGAAAACAAACCGTCGGTTTCTTGGAAAGTTGGATTTACCATTTCAGCCATTTTCCTTGGCTTGTTGTTACTAACATTGGGCATCACGCTTTATGTTGGTGTCGGTACTTGGGGACTAAACAAAACCGTTCAATGGGGTTGGGATATCACCAATTTCGTATTCTGGGTTGGTATTGGTCATGCTGGTACTTTAATCTCTGCGATCTTGTTGTTGTTCAGACAAAAATGGAGAATGTCAATCAACCGTTCTGCTGAAGCGATGACCATTTTCGCGGTAATGTGTGCGGCTATTTTCCCTTTATTCCACATGGGTCGTATTTGGGTAGGAGGTTACTGGGTATTCCCATTGCCAAATGCCTTTGGTTCACTATGGGTTAACTTCCACTCACCATTGTTATGGGACGTGTTCGCGATTTCTACTTACTTCTCAGTTTCATTGGTATTCTGGTACCTTGGATTAATTCCAGATATCGCAACAGTGAGAGATAGAGCTACAACAGCAGGTAGAAAATTTTGGTATAATTTCTTCTCAATGGGATGGACAGGTTCTGTTAGAACTTGGAACAGGTACGAAGTGGTTTCTCTAATCCTTGCGGGTATATCTACTCCGCTTGTATTATCGGTTCATACCATTGTATCTATGGACTTTGCAACTTCGGTTGTTCCGGGATGGCACACAACAATTTTTCCTCCATACTTCGTGGCAGGTGCAATTTTCTCTGGTTTCGGTATGGTTTTAACTTTATTGGTTATCGCCAGAAAGGTAATGAACTACCAAGATTACATTACCATTGGCCACTTAGAAGCCATGTGTAAAGTGGTAATGTTAACAGGTACTATGGTGGGTTTGGCTTACATTACAGAGTTCTTCGTAGCGGCTTATTCAGGCGTTGAATACGAGCAATATGCTTTCATCAACAGAGCGACTGGACCTTATTGGTGGGCATATTGGAGTATGATGACTTGTAACCTAGTTGCCCCTCAAGTATTCTGGTTCAAGTGGGCCCGCACAACACCTTGGTTCATTTTTATGTTGTCAATCGTTGTAAACGTTGGTATGTGGTTCGAGCGTTTCGTTATTATCGTAACGTCTCTACATAGAGAATATTTGCCTTCAGGTTGGGTGATGTATTCACCAACTTTGGTTGAAATCGGAATCTTCTTAGGTTCATTTGGATTGTTCTTTACTTGTTTCTTCTTGTTCAGCAAGTTCTTACCGGTAATTAATATTGCAGAAGTAAAAGGCATATTGAAAAATAGAGAATAATCTTTCTTAATTAGTACATACATGATAGACAGTAAATTATTTTTAGATAAAAACAAAACCGTAATGTTCGGGATATTTGAAAACCCTGATAAGTTCTTAGATACGGTTTCTAAAGTTCACCAAAAAGGTGCGCAAATCATCGATTGTTACACACCATTTCCTATGCACGGAATTGATAAAGCAATGGGATTGAAGCGTTCGCTTTTGCCCATTGGTGCTTTTATATGTGGTTGCCTAGGTTTTTTAACCGCAGCAGCTTTGGAATCTTACACCATGCACTTTGATTGGCCTATGATTATTGGCAACAAACCAACCATTGGGGTGAGTTATGTGCCCGTATTGTTCGAAACAACTGTTTTGTTCACCGCATTTGGCCTTGCAATATTGTTCTTCACTAGAAGCAAAATGCTGCACGGTAAGATGCCAAGCGAACGCATTGATTTTAGACAAACTGACGACAGAATGGTTATTGCAATTGCAACCGACAACAACGCTGTTGACAAAAATGAATTAAGCAACATGCTATTTAGCGGTGGTGCTGTATTAGTAAAAGAAAGAACCAATAATGGATACGAAGATTTCACGGAAGTTGAAATCAAAAGTGCAAATTAATCAATCAAGGATCACAATGAAGAAACCAATTAATATCATCCTAAGTATTATCTCTGTCATCTCCCTCTCTTCTTGCGGGTGGAAAGCAGGTGAAAATGACCCAGGTATTGAATATGCCCCAGACATGTATTATTCAAAAGGGTATGAGCCAATGACACAATATTCTGACACCAACAAATATAGATATAATCCTTATTTCATGAGTATGAGAGAGCCCGTTAAAGGTTCTGTAGCCATAGGTCAACTTGATTACCAATATGCATACGACAACACACCAGATGGCTACGAAGCTGCAGGTGCTGGTTTGAGTATGAAGATTAGTTTGTCTGAAAAAGACCAATTAGAAGGTGAAAGATTGTTCGGTATTTATTGTTCAGTATGCCATGGAATGATGGGCGGAAACGACGGGCCTGTTTCAACAAAACAAGCTGCATTAAAGCCATCATGGCCTAATTACCAAGATAAATACATAAAAGAATTGCCTATTGGTAAAATATACCACACTTTAACCTACGGTAAAAACAATATGGGTAGTTATGCCTATGCATTAACACCCAAAGAAAGATGGAGTGTTGCCACCTATGTTAAACGTTTAAGTATGATGGATAGCCTGGGTAATTTACCTGTCATTAAAGCCATTGGTGTTGTTGAAACCGCAACAACTGCTGCTGTAATTGATAGCAGCAAGTCTATTAAAAAAATGAAACCGTAAAGTAAGAACCTAAAAAATAATTCACAACAAAATGAGCCACGGACACGAAATCCATATCCACCAAGAAAATTATCTTTTCAAAGGAAAAGCTAAAACCTTGAGCTTAGCTTTACTTGCAATCGGTATTCTTTTTACCGTGATTGGTATCTTTACTTTACCTGTTACAGAGCATCATCATGCAGCGCCGGCAGTTGCAACGTCTGTTGCGGAACACGGTGCAGAACATGCAACTGAGCATGCTGCAACAGCCCACGAATATCCTAGACAAAACATCAATGGTGTTGACGTTGGTCATGCTGATGAGCAATTGTATCCTGTTATTTCTGAGCATGCCAAACCTGCTGCCACTAGAGTATTCATGAACTTGTTATTGAATGGATATTTTGTTCTTTTAATTTCAGTTTGTGGCTTGTTCTTCTTCGCCTTGCAATACATTGCCAACGCTGGTTGGGCGACAGTCCTTTTAAGAGTTCCTCAAGCAATGAGTACCTTCTTGCCAATTGGAGCAATCGTAATTCTTGCCGTTTTCTTTATCGATGGTGAAAACATTTACCATTGGTTGGCATACGAAAAATTGCATTTAACCAAAGGCCAAGTTGGTTTTGATAAGATACTAGACAGCAAATCGTGGTTCCTTAACAGCAAAGTAGTTGTTGGTTTCCTTATCGCAATTCCAGTAACATGGATTTTGTTCGGCATGAAACTTAGAAGTTTGTCATACAAAGAAGATGCTGAGGGTGGTTTAACTTTCTTCAATAAATCTATTCGCCTCGGTGCTGCTTTTGTTTTGGTATTCGGTTTTACTTTGTCTATCTTAAGTTGGGTAGTTAACATGAGTGTTGATGCGCACTGGTATAGTACCATCTTCTCTTTGTATAATTTCGCCACTGGTTGGGTTAGTACAATCGCTATTATTATCTTGTTTGTTTTATACCTTAAACGCAATGGATATTTGAATTTGGTTACCGATGAACACATACATGATTTGGGTAAATTTATGTTCGCATTCTCTATATTCTGGACCTACCTTTGGTTTGCTCAGTTTATTTTAATTTGGTATGCAAACATTCCTGAAGAAACCATCTACTATTACAAACGTTGGGAGTCTCCATTCAAATTGCATTTCTTCTTGAATCTAATTTTAAACTTCCTAATTCCTTTCTTGGTATTAATGACTAGAAACAACAAACGAAATCCTAAGATTTTAACCTTTGTTGCAATCGTTATTCTTATCGGTCACTGGAATGACTTATACTTAATGTTAATGCCAGGTACCATCGACAAACAAGCTGGCATTGGTTTCCTTGAAGTAGGAATGGCTTTAGCTTTCGCTGGGTTGTTTATCTACTGGGTACTTACTGCTTTAAGTAAAAAAGGTTTAGTTCCGGTTAAGCATCCATACATTGACGAAAGTGCGCACCACGACGTTGGTGTATAATATTGATATTAAATAAACTAAAAAAGCAAGCCCTCGAAAAGTTTGCTTTTTTGTTTTTATGCTATACCTTTGTATTGTTGAAAAAAATAGTTTCTATATGCCTTTTGTCTGTGTTGTTAATCAGCAATACAGAGTTTCATCAATTGATGAAACTGCCTATATTGGTTCAACATTTTATGCACCACAAATCTTTAGACAATTCACTTTCGTTTACAGATTTTATTTTTATTCACTATAGTGATGGCATGGATTTAGAGGATCAGACCCATGAAGAATTGCCTTTTAAATCACATGGTTGTCAGCATATGCTACAATCGGTATTGGTATGCGACTTCCCTTCGTTTACGCCCCTTAAATCAATTCCTAGCACCATAACAACTGCTGCTTACCAAGAGGTTTTTTATACTTCAAGTAGTTTGGGTGCTATTTGGCAACCTCCGCAGTTTGGTTAAATAAGGATCTTAACCCTCTTTGTGCTTTACAAAGAGTTTCATTTATTTCTTGCTTTTGCTTTCGGTCCTTAGAAATAATGCTTTGGCTTATTAGCCACAATTTCAAGTCTTATTAAAACAAACAACATGTTTCTAAATTCAATTATTGGATTTTCAATTAAAAACAAATTAATCATTGGGCTATTTACTATAAGTCTAATTTTATATGGCGCATACGAATTAACCCGTCTACCTATTGACGCGGTGCCTGATATTACCAACAACCAAGTGCAAGTAATAACTATTGCGCCTTCTTTAGGTGCAACGGATATTGAACGTTTGGTTACTTTTCCTGTAGAACAAGCCAACAGCAATATACCTGGCCTGCACGAAATTAGAAGTTTTTCCCGATTCGGACTTTCTTTGGTGACCATTGTGTTTGATGAAGGGGTAGATATATATTGGGCAAGACAGCAAGTCTCTGAGCGCTTACAGTCTGCTAAGGCATTAATTCCTCCGGGCGTTGCAAGCCCTGAACTAGGACCTGTAACCACTGGCTTAGGCGAAATATATCAATATGTTATTAGACCTAAAAAGGGCTATGAACATAAATATACCAGTGTTGAATTACGGACCATTCAAGATTGGATAGTGCGAAGACAATTGTTGAGTGTAAAAGGTGTAGCGGATGTTAGTAGTTTTGGTGGTCTTTTAAAACAATATGAAATAGCCATTGACCCTGATAAGTTGCAATCTATGGACATTAGCATTGAAGATGTTTTCAATGCCATACAAAGCAACAATGAAAACACAGGCGGTGCCTATATTGAAAAAGGTCCTACTGTTTTATACATTAGAACTGAAGGATTGGTAAATAGCATTTCTGATTTGGGTAATATTCCTGTCAAGGTATTGAAAAATGGTGTTTCTTTATTGGTAAGAGATATTGCAGAGGTGAAACTTGGAACCGCAGTTAGATACGGAGCCATGCATTACGATACCCTTGGGGAAGTGGCCGGAGCTGTTGTTATGATGCTTAAGGGTGGCAACAGCAGTGAGGTAATTAAAGATGTTAAAGAAAGAGTTGAGCTTATTCAAAAATCATTGCCAGAAGGCGTTGTTATTGAGCCTTTCTTAGACAGGACAAAAATGGTAAACAATGCCATTGGAACAGTTGAAACCAATTTGTTAGAAGGTGCCTTAATCGTCATCTTTGTCTTGGTCTTATTTCTTGGGAATGTCCGAGCAGGGTTATTGGTTGCTTCTGTTATTCCACTTTCAATGTTGTTCGCAGTAATTATGATGAACACGTTTGGCGTCAGCGGCAACCTAATGAGTTTAGGTGCACTCGATTTTGGTCTTATTGTCGATGGTGCCGTTATCATTGTTGAAGCTGTGATGCACGCGCTTACCAACCACAGTTCTAAAATAGGGTTCTTAAAGCTTGAGCAAAATAAAATGGACGAAACCGTCAAGCATTCAGCCAGTAAAATGATGAACAGCGCCGTTTTTGGCCAAATTATTATCTTAATTGTATACCTGCCTATATTTTCTTTGCAAGGCATTGAAGGCAAAATGTTTAAACCAATGGCGCAAACTGTTGCTTTTGCATTAATGGGGGCATTTATTTTATCGTTAACCTACATCCCAATGATGAGTAGTGTGTTCCTAAGTAAGACCATACACACCAAAAAGAATCTATCCGATAAAATGATGGAAAAGCTTGAAGGTGTTTATAGAACTGCATTGAATAAAACACTCAATTACCCTAAAATTGTCTTAACTTCAGTATTGGCCTTGTTTGCACTAGCAATTATTGTGTTGATGCAATTGGGTGGCGAATTTATTCCCACCCTTGAAGAAGGCGATTTTGCATTAGAAACGAGGGTATTACCTGGTAGCAATCTCAATGTTAGTTTAAAAGCAGCAAAGCAAGCATCTGCGATTTTGATGACGAAGTTTCCTGAGGTAGAAAAAGTTGTTGCCAAAATTGGAAGTGGCGAGGTGCCTACAGACCCAATGCCCATTGATGCCCAAGATCTAATGATTATCCTAAAAGATAAAAAAGAATGGACAAGTGCTAAAACATTTAACGAATTGGCTGAGAAAATGGGCGAGGCACTTAAGGATGTACCGGGTGTAACTTTTGGTTTTCAATACCCTGTGCAAATGAGGTTTAACGAACTAATGACGGGGGCGAGGCAAGATGTAGTTTGTAAGATTTTTGGCGAAAACCTTGATACCTTGGCCCATTATGCTGCTGAACTTGGGAAAATTGCCAGTGTTGTCGACGGTGCTCAAGACGTTTATGTTGAACCTGTAGCAGGAATTCCTCAAATTGTGATCAATTACAAACGCGATTTAATTGCCCGTTATGGTGTCAAAATTAGCGATGTCAATAGGGCGGTTAATACAGCCTTTGCCGGTGGAAGTGCTGGCAAGGTCTATGAAGGTGAAAAGAGATTCGATTTGGTGGTCCGGTTAAATAAAAATCAGAGACAAGAGTTGTCAGATGTTCAAAATTTATTAATTCCTGTTGGCCCTTCAATGAATGTGCCTTTATACCATTTGGCTGATGTGGAAATAAAAGATGGCCCTAATCAAATTCAAAGAGAAGATGCCAAAAGGCGAATCGTGGTGGGCTTTAATGTTCGCGGAAGGGATGTTCAATCTATCGTTGATGATTTACAAACTAAAATTGCTCAAAAAGTTAAATTGCCTGCTGGATACTATATTACCTATGGTGGTGCTTTTGAGAATTTAAATGCTGCAAAAAAACGCTTGGGTATTGCTGTTCCAATTGCCTTATTCTTGATTTTTCTGCTTTTGTTTTTTGCGTTTAATTCAAGCAAGCAAGCAGCATTGATTTTTACAGCCATTCCGCTGTCTGCAATAGGTGGAATACTAGCCCTTGCAATGCGCGGTATGCCTTTTAGTATTAGTGCTGGTGTTGGTTTTATTGCCTTGTTCGGGGTTGCTGTATTGAATGGGATTGTTTTAATTGCAGAATTCAAACGCTTGAAGTCTGATGGAATTACTGATTTACGTGAAATCGTAGTTAAAGGTACTTCTTTGCGCTTACGGCCTGTGCTTATGACCGCCTTAGTGGCTTCGCTTGGTTTCTTGCCTATGGCGCTGAGCAATGGAGCAGGTGCAGAAGTTCAACGGCCACTGGCTACAGTCGTTATCGGTGGTTTGCTCATTGCAACTTTCTTAACTTTATTTGTTCTACCAATAATTTATGGAATTTCTGAACAGGGATTTAAAATGAAATTTTCAAGCACCAAAATAACTTTAATTGTGTGTCTGTTTTTCGCATCCAATAGTAGTGCCCAAAATAAAATTAGCATTAAAGCTGCGGTCGATTCTGCCATCGCAAATAATTTGGTTTTGCGCAGCGACCGCTTAGCCTTGGCATATAATTCAGCCTTGGTCAAGACCGCAAATAATTTGCCGAAAACCAATCTTAATTTTGAAAATGGGCAAATCAATAGCAGCTATATAGACCAACGTTTTGGATTGTCTCAAAACATTCAATTTCCTCAGGTTTACAAGAGACAAAAACAATTGATGGAGGCCTATCAACAAGCGAGTCAGTTGCAACTCAATTTGTCAGAACTTGATTTGACACGTCAAGTGTATTCAAACTATTACAGCTTGGTGTATTTGCTCGCTAAGGAAAATGTTTTGTTGCAATCTGATTCAATGTATTCAGCCTTCTTGTCAAGAGCAGAAACAAAATACAAATTGGGTGAAACGGGCAATTTGGAGAAGTCTGCAGCCGCTCTGCAAAGACAACAAATTGCCATCCAATTAACAGAGGTGCAACAAGACATTGCTTTTAAAATATTGTCCTTAAAATGGCTGTTAAATACGACAAACGATTGCTTGCCTAATACGGATGAGCTAATGCTTCAATTGCCTATTTTGGATTCGAATTTATTGACAACCCATCCTCAACTAGCAGTTTTGCAGCAGAACTTACAAATTAGTCAATCGAAATCAATGTTAGAAAAGTCAAGGTTTTTACCTGATTTGCAATTGTCATACTCGAATATGAGTATGAAAGGAGTTGGAGCAGATAACCATTTTTACTCCTCCAATACCAGGTTCCAATCGATGCAAGTTGGGGTGGGGATCCCCATATTTGTAGGTGCGCAAAAAGCGGCTGTAAAAGCGGCTGAAATTGACAAAGAAATTGCTGCCAATAGTTTTGACATCGGACAAAGAACCATTGCGCAACAATGGACACAAGCTGCCACAAAGGCGTCCAATTACAAATCAATTGTCGACTTTTACGACAGTGTTGGACTTCAAAACTCAAATAATTTGAAGAACTCTGCCAATAGGCAATTGGAAGCGGGTGAAATATCTTACTCAGATTGGGTGGTCTTGAGCAACCAATCGATAGCGGCCCAAAGCCACTATTTGGAAATGCTTCGTTTGTACAACGAAGCCGCAATAGAATTAATGTACTTGATGGAAAAATAAAATTTAAAATAAAGAAATGTTCAAACATATAAATTTAGCGCTTTTGGTATTGTCTTTAACCGCAATACTGCAAGCCTGTAGCAACAAAGCTGCAAAAAGCGAAACAAAAACAAATGAAATAAGTGTAAAGGAAATTACCTTGACCGACGCGCAAATGCAAAATGCAAGCATTGGCTTCGATACGGCCAAGATCGTGAAACTATCAGGAACGATTAAAGTTAATGGGGTAATTGATGTGCCGCCACAAAATATGGTATCAGTGAGTTTACCCTTGGGTGGTTTTTTAGTTAAGACTAAGCTTTTGCCAGGCATGCATTTGAATAAAGGTGATGTAATCGCCGTAATGGAAGACCAACAATACATTCAACTACAACAAGATTATTTGACTGCTAAGGCACAATTTTCCTACATTGAAAGCCAATACCAAAGGCAAGCAGAATTAAACCAAAGCAAGGCAAGCAGTGATAAAATGTTCGAACAAGCTAAGTCTGATTACCAAAGCCAAAAGATTTTGATCAATGCCTTGTCTGAAAAGCTAAAGTTAATCGGTCTTAATCCTGCTCAATTGAACGAAAATAACATGTCCAAAAGCATCAATGTGTATTCGCCAATTAATGGTTTTGTTAGTAAAGTTAATGTAAATATAGGTCGATACATTAGTCCTTCAGACGTGATGTTTGAATTGGTGAATCCTGATGACATTCATTTAAATTTAACCATCTACGAAAAGGATTTACAAAGTTTACATATTGGAAGCAAAGTCAAGGCCTTCTCAAATAACAATCCCGATAAAATATACGATTGCGATGTTATTTTAATTGGTCAGGACGTTTCAAAAGAAGGGTTCGTTCAAGTGCATTGCCATTTTCAAACCTACAGCAATATTCTTATTCCTGGAATGTATATGAATGCTGAACTAGAATCGGATTCGAAACTAGGTTTGGCATTACCAGAAGCTTCCGTAGTATCTCATGAAGGTGTTGAGTATGTATTTATTGAAAAGTCAAATAAGCACTTTGAAATGGTAACGGTTAAAGCATTGTCTAGAAGCAAGGGCATGCTGAAAATCGAAGAAAATCCTCAATTAATAGGGGCTAAAGTGGTCGTTAATGGGGCTTATGATTTGCTGATGATGGCAAAGAATACCGCCGAATAATTAAACTTAAACTTAAATCAATTATACTAGAATCATGGTAGCAATAAGCAAGGGTATTGGTGTTGTCAATATGCAAAAATCTTTGCTTGTTGTTTCCGTTGTGCTTTTTGTTATAAAAATTACCGCTTGGTACCTTACGGGTTCCGTTGCTATTTTAACCGATGCCTTAGAAAGCACTGTGAATGTAGTGGCCGGTATTATCGGTTTGTACAGTATCATTTTATCGGCCAAGCCAAAAGACCAGGAGCATCCGTATGGCCACGGCAAAGTTGAGTTTTTATCTTCGGCTTTAGAAGGGTTGCTCATTTCAATTGCTGGTTTGTTTATTGTTTACGAGTCCTTAAACAATCTTATACATCCACATGCCTTGCAAAAATTAGACAGCGGTATGGTACTTATAGCAATTACTGCAGTGGTGAATTTCATAATGGGACATTTATGCATTCAAAAAGGGAAAAAAGAAGCTTCTCCAATTTTGTTAGCTAGCGGGCAACATCTTAAGTCAGATACCTATTCAACCCTTGGGATTTTGTTGGGTGTGTTTTTGATTTATATGACGGACTTTTTGTGGTTAGACAGCGTTGCCGCTCTAATTATGGCTTTCGTAATTATTTATACTGGATATAAAATTATTAGACGTTCTATATCCGGTATTATGGATGAATCAGACAGCGCAATTATCAATGAAATTGTGGTGGTTTTAAATCAACACAGGCGTGCGGATTGGATAGATGTGCACAATATGCGTGTAATTAATTATGCCGGTTTTTACCACATTGATTGCCACTTAACCGTTCCATATTACATCAATGTCAATGAGGCGCATGGTTTATTGGATGCCTTAACAGACATGCTCCGCTTGCACTTTAAAGAAAGGGTAGAGTTCTTTATCCATATTGATGGGTGCGTCTCCAAACAATGCGCACTTTGTTCAGTGCAAGATTGTTCTAAACGTAAAGCCTCATTTGTTGAATCTATTCAATGGACTTACAAGAATATTGTTTCCAATTCTAAGCATGGCTTATGATAATGTTGCCAATTAATAGGAACATAATAGGAGGAAATTCTGAAGTTTTGGCAATGCCCTAACTCAACGCCAATAAAAAAATACTAAACCCCGATAAAGCATCTGTCGCAAAGTTTTCTTTTAATCCGGTAAAGCCATCTTTCGGCATATTATTTTTTTGACGGCTCATATTTGTTGATATTAATGGTTTGGAAATATGAAAATCTGATTGTTGGATTGCTTTCTAAAATGGTATTAGAATAATTCCAAATATTTTGATGAATGTAATTGATTTGTATTTGATTGTGTTTGTTGAAATTGTATGCAAAGCCTGCGATAATGCGGTTTTGATTCATTAACGATTTTCCGCTGTATGAACCAACATTAAAGAATGCTTCATCACCAACGACAAAACTCAACAATGGGGCGTCTTGTTTTTTTATGATTGGATGCGTATATAGTGCCATAATGCGCAAACGGTTTCTGTAAATCCTATCTGTCCCAATAAATCTATTCTCATCTCTTAATCGCGTTTGTAAGGTTGATGATTTAATGCTAAACTTTCCATTTAACTGCATCCAAATATGGTCTTCTTCAATTAGCGATTTGAAAATTGCAGGTGTGCCATAAGAAAATGTTTTATAATATGTGTAGCCAATGCCAGCGGTAAATAGTTTATTGATGTTATAGTCGATCGATGGGCGAACAAACCACTGTTGGGGTTTTTGAACCCATTCGGTATTGCGCTTTGTTGCTTCGATTATAAAAGATAGCTTCTTGTTGAAGTTGACTTTGCCGACATAATGTACCCAAATATTATTGTTTTGGGTTTTTACTTGGGCATTTGTTGCGTTGCTTAATATGGTCATTAAACACAACAAAATGATTGATGGGTTAAATAATTGAATTTTCATGATGATTGATAAGGTGTTTCATGCTAGGTTTTAACGCGTGAGCCTAAAAATAATCGGACATACATTCTGGTAATTGCAATTCCACCTTTGATGAATGCGAGAGAATTAAACAATGCTAAAAAGAACTGATCTTGCTAAAAATTAAATCTTTGCCAATGATTCTAGGAAAATATTTCAATTTGTTGTGCCGCAAAGTTACACTACTTTAAAAAAAGAGGAGAAAAATGTGCCAAACTATACCAATTATAAAATATTCTCATAAACGATGGCCATTCCCTGACCAACACCAACGCACATAGTAGCTATGCCATATTTCACATCGGGTCTTTTTTGCATTTCATGAATTAAGGTGCTGCTAATTCTAGCGCCACTGCAACCTAGAGGATGGCCAATTGCGATTGCTCCACCATTTACGTTCACTTTATTTATGTCTATGCCTAATTCTTTTATGCATGCGATGCTTTGAGAGGCGAAGGCTTCGTTTAGTTCAAACAATCCAATGTCTTCAATGTTGAGCCCAGCGCGTTTCAAGGCCTTTCTAACCGCTTCAACCGGTCCTATACCCATAATTGCTGGTTCAACTCCAGATGCCGCGGTGGCAACGATGCGGGCTTTAGGTTTTAGACCATGGGCTCTTACAAACGATTCAGAAGCGATTGCCAAAGCACTTGCTCCGTCGTTTACCGAACTTGAATTTCCAGCCGTTACACTGCCATCTTTTTTAAATGCCGGTTTTAAATTGTTTAATGTTTCTATGCTGCTTAAACGGGCTTGTTCATCGGTATCGAATAGGATGCTTTCACCTTTTTTCTGTGGAATTTCGTAAGCCACTATTTCTTCTTTAAATTTCCCGGCATCTTGGGCTTGTTTCCATTTAAATTGTGAATCGTAGGCAAATTGGTCTTGCTGTTCACGGCTAATTTCCCAGCGTTCAGCAATATTTTCAGCAGTTTCACCCATGGTAAATGGATGGTATAGTTTTGATAGGGCAGGATTGGTAAATCTCCAACCTATGGTGGTATCATGAATTTCTGGAGCACGGCCAAAAGCGGTGTCTGATTTGGCCATTACAAAAGGCGCCCGCGACATGCTCTCAACCCCGCCGGCAATATACAATCCGCCATTGCCTGCGTTAATTTCCATATACGCGTTGGCTATGGCTTGAAGTCCACTGGCACACAATCTATTGACTGTATAGCCAGAAACGCTGGTAGGAAGGCCCGACAACAATGCAGACATACGTGCCACATTCCTATTGTCTTCCCCAGCTTGGTTGGCAGCCCCCAAAATCACTTCTTCTGTTTGATCAAAAGGAATGTTAGGGTTTCTATCAATTAGTGCTTTAATCACATGGGCGCCCATGTCATCCGGTCTGCTTGCAGAAAGGGTTCCTGCATATTTTCCAATTGCGGTTCTAACGGCATCAATTACGTATATAGATTGGCTCATATTGTGGAGCAAAACTACAATATTATCAAATATAAATGATGAAAATATTTATTATAACATCTTGAATTAAGACCATTAAGGGGATTAATCAACTATTCTTAATCAGAAATATTTGAATTGCAATTTTTGTGTAATTGTGGTTTAATGAAAAAACTATTTTATTTTCGTATCAATGAAAATAAATAGATTCTTTATTTATTACGTAATCGGAATGTTTGTAATGGCAATTTCTCTGCCTTCTTGTAAAGCAAAAACTTGCGATGATGCAAGCAATGTGACTGAACAATCAAAATCGAGAAAACGGGTAAAAAATATTGGACTGTTTTCTAAAAAAGAAATGCGCAGACAACGCTGGCATTAATAGGGAAGGTAAGGCAAATCAAAATTAAACAACTTCGCCTGAGCAATACTTGAGATACATAGCAATATGATGCTTAAAAAAAGTCTCAAAATTTAATTCTAGCCAATTCTCTTTGAATGTCTTTGGTTTTGATATCATCGCGTTTGTCAAAGGCTTTTTTACCTTTACCTAAGCCGATGTCTAGTTTTAAAATACCCCTTTCGTTGGCGTACAATTTAATAGGAAAAACCGCTGTGCCTTTTTCTTTTAAACGGGTTCCGATTTTGCCAAGTTCTTTTTTGTTTAATAGCAATTTGCGGTTCCTTAAAGGCTCGTGTTTGTTGTATGTGCCTTGTTTGAATTCGCTGATGTGCATGTTTTTTACATACAATTCACCGTCTTCTATCATGCAATAGGCATCACTTATATTGATGTTGCCGTTGCGAATGCTTTTTACTTCTGTACCGGTAAGCACCATGCCCGCCGTGAACTTTAAATCCGTATGGTATTCAAACCCAGCTTTGCGGTTGATGATATTAACGGCTTTTTCACTCATTTCACTTTAGACTTTCGAACAGCAAATTTAACTTTTCTTTTGTAATAATTTTTTGCCCTGTGCTGCATTCTGCAATAATTCTTTCACCCACCGTGGCTGTAACGGTACAATCGATACTATTTTTTTCCAATTTAGAAATGCAGGCTTCAAACACAACTGTGTCGCCTAATAGGGCAGGCGATTTATGGGTGATGTTCAAAAAAGTGCCTATACCTTCTTCGTCTTCTTCTTTCATTTCTAATACAAATAAACGGCTGCTCCACTCAGCATCACGCCCAAGAGCGAAGGTGCCATATACCTTGTGTACTTCGCCACTTTCAAACTCGGCCAGGTCATTTAATCCCACCACTTTAGTGTATTTTTTTTTGTTGCCTATCTGGAAAATAGTTTTCATATTAATTGAGCAAATGTGCATTAATTTGTCTCAAATTCAAAATATATTCTTCTGATAAAATGAGTATAAAAGGTGGGTTACTCTAGAAAAAGCGCGCTTGAAATTTCGTATTTTCGTTGCAAGATATGTCTGAGAAAAAATTATTTCTATTAGATGGGATGGCGCTTATTTACCGCGCTTTCTTTGCCTTTAGCCAAAACCCCAGAATTGCATCAACAGGCTTGAATACCTCTGCAATGTTCGGATTTGTAAATACCCTATTGGATGTTTTGCGCAACCACAAACCTACCCATATAGCCTGTGTGTTCGATACCCAAGCACCAACAGAAAGACACCTGGTTTACGAACAGTACAAAGCGCATAGAGAAGAAATGCCAGAAGATTTGCGAAAAAGTTTGCCTTATATCTTTCGTATTTTGGAGTCTTTCAATATTCCTGTCATTACCAAGGATGGTTATGAAGCGGATGATATCATTGGAACAATGGCCCTGCGCGATGGAGCTCCTGATTGCAAAGTGTACATGATGACGCCCGATAAAGATTTTGGGCAATTGGTAAACGAAAATGTTTTCATTTTCAAACCTGCCCGCATGGGCAATGATTTTGAAATTATGGGTGTAGCAGAAGTTTTGGCAAAATGGGACATCAGCGAGATCCATCAAGTAATAGATATTTTGGCCATTTGGGGTGACGCCTCAGACAATATACCGGGCATTCCAGGCATGGGCGAAAAGACAGCAAAAAAGTTGATTAAGGAATACGGAAGTCTTGAAAATATTATAGCCAACACCGATAAATTCAAAGGCAAGCAACAAGAAAACTTAATTAATTTTAAAGACCAAGGCTTGTTGTCTAAACAATTGGCAACAATTAATGTGGCTGTGCCGATTGACCATAATTTGGAAGATTATATTTTAAAAGACTTTAATAAGGAAGCCGTAAGAGAATTGTTTGCGGAGCTTGAGTTTAGACAATTGTTAAAACGCGTTTTAGGTGAGGAAGCCCCAGAAATTGCCGTAAAAAAAACACCGGTGAAGTCCAATCCTGCTCAAGGTGATTTGTTTAGCCAACCTGCAGCTGCAGAACCAAGCGGAAAAGTTGATGAGACCTCTGAGGCGGATGAGGAAGCACAAGAACAATACCAGACCATACAGGATGTCGAGCACCAATATTTTTTGGTTAATACCGATGAAGCTAAACAAGACTTGTTAAGCAAACTTTTAAATAGCGCTGCATTTTGTTTTGATACTGAAACCAGCGGCTTAGATGTTTTAAATGCAAATGCAATCGGTTTGGCTTTTTCAATAGCAAAAGGCGAGGCTTATTATGTGCCATTGTCTAGCAAAGAAGATGTTCAGTTTTTTAAGCCGGCATTTGAATCTAAGGCCTTAAAAATTGCACAGAATTTAAAGTTTGATTTGCAAATTCTAGAGAATTATGATGTTCAAGTTCAAGAGCCTTTTTATGACACCATGTTGGCGCATTATTTAATAGAACCAGACAAGCGCCATAATATGGATGAATTGTCGAGAACCTATTTGAAATACGATCCAGTGTCTATTGAAACCTTAATCGGTAAAAAGGGAAAAGGACAGATTAAAATGTCAGATGTGGATATAGAAACAGTAAAGGAATATGCTGCGGAAGATGCAGATATTACCTTGCAATTAAAATCTGTTCTAGATCCTTTTATCATCGATCAGAATGCGAGCAAAGTGTTTAATGAAATTGAATTGCCTTTGGTGCCTGTATTGGCCTCAATGGAACGCGCAGGTATTCGTGTTGATGCTGCTTTCTTGCAAGATTATAGTGTCGATTTAGCAAAGCAGATAGTAGAAATCGAGCAAAGAATATACGAGCAAGCAGGCGAGAAGTTTAACATTGCATCTCCATTGCAACTGGGCAAGATTTTGTTCGATAAACTCAATTTGGATGAGAAAGCGAAAAAAACCAAGACTGGGCAATACCAAACAGGTGAAGATGTGCTTCAAAAGCTTTCTCATAAAAGCACAATCGTTCAAGATATTTTGGATTTTAGAGGCTTGCAAAAATTAAAGTCCACCTATGTAGATGCCTTGCCATTGTTGGTCAATGAAAATACAGGCCGCGTACACACAACCTTTAACCAAGCGGTTGCAGCAACTGGCCGTTTGAGCAGCACGAATCCAAATTTGCAAAACATTCCTGTGCGCACCGAAAGAGGCAGAGAAGTGCGTAAAGCATTTATTCCTGCAAGTGAAGACTTTTTGATTTTGTCAGCAGATTATTCGCAAATTGAATTGCGCGTTATCGCCAGTATGAGCGGCGATGCCGGTATGATGGAGGCATTTAGACAAAACCTAGACATCCACGCAGCCACGGCGGCCAAGGTGTTTGGTGTGCCTTTGGAAGAGGTGACCAAAGAGCAGAGGTATAAAGCTAAGAGTGTTAATTTCGGTTTGATATACGGACAAGGAGCCTTTGGCCTTGCAGAAAACCTTGGTATAAGCAGAACGGAAGCAAAAGAGATAATAGATAATTATTTCAAGCAGTTTCCGGGTATACGCACCTATATGGACGATGTGATTGAAAATGCAAGAACCCATGGCTATGTGGAAACCTTAATGGGTCGCAGAAGGTATCTTCGTGACATCAATTCTAATAATGCAACCGTAAGAAGCTTTGCGGAACGAAATGCCATCAACGCACCGATTCAAGGTGCGGCAGCCGACATGATTAAAATGGCCATGATACGCATACACAAACGCATGCAAGAAAAGCCATACAAATCAAAGATGCTGCTGCAGGTGCATGACGAATTGCTGTTTGATGTGCACAAAGACGAAGTAGAAGAAATTACCAATTTGGTAAAAACCGAAATGCAAAATGCCATGCCACTCAATGTTCCTGTAATTGCAGAAGCAGGTACAGGAAAAAACTGGTTAGAGGCGCATTAAAGGTTCTTCAAAAACGGTATTTTAGAACACAGCAAACTATTGAAGTCTTGAGAAAGCTTTAGTTTGAAAACCGTGAAGATTAAAGCAGAACCCAAAATAGACGATTTAACGATTGAATCTACTATAGGATTGCTGACCCAATCGCCGATAAATGTAAAGGCGAAAAACAGAATTAGAAGTAGGCTGATTTTAATCTGATCCTTGTGGAAAGGATTGATTTTTAATTTGTATTGTAGAACCAATAAATTACAAAGGTTAACAGAAATCATAACCAATATGGTGCTAATCGCACCTCCAATTATCCCGAATTTTGTGATGAAAATGTAGTTGAAAATAAAGGATGAAATTACTGCCACTATAATGCTGAATGTGGAAAGTCCATAGAATTTTGAATTTACAATAATGGGGCTGTTGCCACAAACTACCGCATCAATCAATTTGCTAATCCCAATAAAAAACACCACCCATTTTCCTCTTTGGTAAAAATCTCCCCTAGGCATCAATTCATAAAGGTTGTCGATGTTCAACCAGATCATAAAAAACAATATGCCTGATACCAAAAGTTGATTGCTGCCATTTTTTTTATTTAAGGCTTCAACTTCCTTGAATTTAGACTCTTTCATTAAATTCGAAAACACAGGTGTCGCCACTTGTAATATGGTGCGCTTGGGTATTTCAATAAATGTTGCCAAATAAAATCCAATACTATAAATGGCCACGTCCGACAAGTCTTTTTGCAAAGCAGAGATCATAAAAAAATCCATTTTGGTGTAAAGCAAGGAGGCTATGCCTGAGAAAAACAATAGCATGGTAAATCGCAAACTGTCCTTTTTAATGTGTGGATTTTTGCGGATAAAATCTAAATTCGGCCTTAAATTGATTTTAGTTAATTGGCCGAGAAACCATAGATTTCCCAGCAAAGCTATTGCATATGCAAGCACGATTAACCAAACCGATTGGGTAAAACTTACAACATTGAAATAGTAAAGTAAGCCTGCCACAATGATCAAAGCGCGCATAACAATTTCTCGCATGAAATTGGGCACTGCAATGCGGCCATGGTTGGCGCAAGTCACTTCAGATACAACTTGATACAATATAATAAATACCAATAGAATCAGCATAGGGAAAAGCTCTTTGTATTTTAATGCGTTGGCATTTATAAAAAGAAAAATTGAATCTCCACCAATAAGCAAGACAATCAATAGCAAACAAAATCCAATAAATGGAAAGATTAAAACCCAGAAAAAGAAACCGTGGTGTTGCTCGTCTGCCGTTTTAAAGAATGGGAAAAATCGATTGATGCTGTAATGGGTTCCAATCAAAGCAAACGAAGATAAGACAGTGCCCAATTCGATAAACAAACGCACTGCACCAAGTTTTTCAGGGGTATAGAATAATGGAAGTAGGATGAATAAACTTAAAAACCCAAGCCCCATTCCAATGTAATTGGATAATGCTGCTTTAAATCCTTGTCTGATTATAACTCCCATGTAATGTGGCAAATTTAAACTTAATTGTCATTGCTTTCTTAAGTAATTTCGACAAGCGTGTACTTTTTAGTACCCATTTTATATATTTGCGCTGAGTTAATAAAACGAAAAATTGAATATTGGAATTTTAGAAATATGTGTTAAAGAGCATTACATGGTGGTAAATGCAGTGGTAAAGACTTATGCAAGCGACCCTGCAAACAAAATATTCATCTTCACCACTCAAGGTGCAAAAGATTTAATTATGGCCCAGGACAATGATGGTCCACAAATAGAATATGTTTTATTTGATCAAGAAAGCAACGTCAATGGTTTTTTCGAAAAAATCAAGGAGTATCCATTAGATAGGATTCACTATACCACTGTTTCTAAGCATTTTAAAGCCTTTTATTTTTTTAAACCGAATCTTAATTGTAAAGTCTTTTTTCATTTTCATAACATTGATTTATGGTATGATTCAGCCTTAATTATTCAGATTAAACGTCTTTATAAGGTTTTTTTTAAAGACAAGAATAAGATTGATTTCATGAGGCAAATTAAGTACTCTGTGAAAGATGTTTTGTGGGATTTTTACCGAAAAAAATTCATTAAAAAAATAGCCAAGGACGGAACAAACATTGTCATTTTAAGCGAAGCACAGCGTTTCCATTTACAAAAGTATTTAAATGCAAAGAATGCAATTGTGTTTCCAACCTTGATTTTTGAACCTGATTTCTACAAAGATTTATCGACAGACAATACTAAAATTAGGGTTTGCATACCAGGTTCGGTGACCCAAATAAGAAGAGAGTACAACAAATTGTTCGATGTGCTTGAATCCAATTTAGATTTTTATAAATCCAATTTTATTCTCGATTTACTTGGGTTTATTCCGCCAAGTGAAACTGCATTAATCGAAAGAATCAGAGTGATGCAAGAAAAGGGTTTAAACATTCTTTCATACAATTACTTTATTGATGTAAAACAATTTGATCTAGAGCTTTATAAATCTGATATTATCCTCAGCAACATCTTATTGGATGACAGTTTGGGTTTGCAAAACAAAGAAACAGCTGCCGTTTTTCATATGATAAGAGGTGCCAAGCCTGGGGTTTTCCCTGAAAGTTTTGTTTTGGATAAAGATTTTAAAGATTCTGTGGTGAAATTTAAGGCGTATTCAGATCTGCATGATTTGTTTGTGGAATTGTTTAATAAGCCTCAAATTATAAAGGAATTAAAAGCCAATGCCCTGAAGATTTCTTTGCAATATTCACCAGCTGAATTAATCAAAAGACTAATCTGATAGCGGGTCTTAAATTTGTTGAATTTTCTTATATTTGCTGAATTAATATCGACTAGAAGAAATGTATAAGAAAATCAACTGCTGTAGAATATGTGGAAATTCAAACTTAGTTTCATTGTTGCACCTTGGTGAACAAACCTTAACCGGTGTGTTTCCTAAAAACAAAAGCACCGAAATCACAAGCGGTCCATTGGAATTGGTTAAATGTTTTAGTCAAAATGGCGAAGATGTTTGTGGTTTGGTTCAATTGCACCACTCCTACGACAGCAACGAAATGTATGGCGAAAATTATGGTTACCGCTCAGGTCTTAACCAATCTATGGTTAGGCACTTGCAAAGTGTGGTGGAAGAAATTTGCAAATTGCTTGAATTAAATGCAGACGATGTTATTGTAGATATTGGAGGAAATGACTCGACCTTGTTGCAAGCGTATCCCTCGGACAAAGGCCTGAATTTAATGGTTATTGATCCAACTTCTAACAAATTCAAACAATACTATCCGAGCCACATCAGCAACACAGCCGACTTTTTTAGTGCTGATACCTACAATAAGATTTTCAATAAAAAGGCAAAGGTTATTACCTCTATTGCCATGTTTTATGATTTAGAGGCACCTATGAAATTCGTTCAAGACATCTATGATGTTTTGGATGACAATGGGGTATGGGTTTTTGAACAAAGTTATCTCCCTGCTATGATCGATACAACGTCATACGACACGATCTGTCATGAGCATTTAGAGTATTACGCAATCCAACAAATTAAGTGGATATTTGATAAAATTGGATTCAAGATTGCTGATATAGAATTTAACAACATCAACGGTGGAAGTTTTAGAATTACAGCCGTTAAAAGCATTTCAAGCCTTCCAATTCAAACTGAGAAATTGAATCAGGCTATTGAAGCTGAAAACAATGCCGGTTACCAAGGTCTTGAAATTTACAAAGTGTTTTCCGAAAATGTAAGTAAGCATAGAACTGAATTAATGGATTTACTTAACGATTTAAAATCTCAGGGCAAGAAAATATTCGGCTACGGTGCTTCAACCAAAGGCAACGTATTGCTTCAATACTGTGGAATTAAGGAAGCAGACATTCATTGTATTGCCGAGGTGAATCCAGACAAATTCGGTTCATTTACCCCAAATACTTTGATTCCAATTATTTCAGAGAAAGAGGCTAAAGCCCAAAATCCTGATTACCTATTCGTATTGCCTTGGCACTTTAGAGACGGAATAATTGTAAGAGAAGATGCGTTTCTTAAGAATGGCGGAAAATTAATTTTCCCCCTTCCTCAAATAGAAATATACAGCCTTTAAACTTGAAAAAAAGAGCCCTCATTATTGGTCATTCTGGACAAGATGGTTTCTATTTAACGCAGACACTTGAAGCCCAAAACTATGAAGTGTTTGGCTTTTCTAATTCGTCTCGATTAAATTTAGATGACCTTGATGTAGGAGAGGGTTTGATTACTGATTTTGCGTTTTGCGAAAAGGTTTTTACAGCCATACTTCCGGATGAAGTATATTATTTGGCCGCACTGCACCAATCTTCTATTGAAAAGTCTTACGATGATTTAAGCTTTTATAAAGAGACCATTGATGTCAATGCCAATGGGCTATTGAATTTTTTAGAGTGTATTGTAAAACACAAATTGGATTGCAAACTGTTTTATGCATCCTCTTCACATATTTTTGGCGGAACAAGTACATTGATTCAAAATGAGGAAACACCGTATTGTCCTGTTTCGATTTATGGCGTTAGTAAGGCGCTTGGTATGCAGTATTGCGACTTATACAGACAGAAAGGGGTGTTCTGTTCCGTAGGTGTTTTTTACAACCATGAATCACCAAGACGCAGTTCCAAATTTGTTTCCAAAAAGATCATTGAAACGGCTGTTAAAATTTCAAAAGGAGAGGCCTCAGAATTGGTTCTAGGCGATTTAAGTGCCAAAATAGATTGGGGTTTTGCACCCGATTATGTTAAAGCCGCGCATGCTATTCTGCAAGTCAGTGAATCGGGTGTTTTTGTAATTTCAAGTGGAAGCTTGCATACCATTGAAGACTTTGTTGGAATTGCATTTGATCAATTAAATCTTAATTGGAAAGACTATGTAAAGGTTAACTCAAACATCATTTTGAAAAAATCTGTAACCGTTTTACAAGGCGATAACTCGAAATTAAAAAGAGTTACCAATTGGGAAGCTTCGTTAACATTTAAGCAAATGGTAGACGTTTTAGTCGCAACTGAATTGATGCCATAATTAGTTAATTGCTTCTTGGATTTTCTGGTTTATCTCTTCAACTTTTTTAGCTGCGTCTTCATTAGGAATAAAGATGAAATTATTAATAAAAAGACGGTTCTTCCCATGGTTGTCTAAAGATTGAATGTCTTCTATCTTCTTGTCTTTTATGTCTGTCTTTAATTGCTGATCTATCGTGTCAAAATAACAACAAGTGTATTGCCCAGTTTTTTCCAAATGCATTATAAAGTCTAAAATTGATGTTTTGTGATGCCTTTGTTCAATTTCTATAATGAAAACTGGATGAAATTTTTCTATCATTTCTTTGGCCCCATTGATGACGTCAAATTCAGCTCCTTCAACATCTATTTTAACCAAAGATACTTTTTCAATTTTGTTTACTTCTGAAAATTTATCTAGAGTAGATATATGAACATCTATTAGCACAGAATTGGTTTCATCAGCTTCAACATGTTCTGTCTTTAAGGTCCCTCTTGTATGAATTTCTCTGTTGTTAAAATAAGGTATTTTAAATTGTGTATTTCCCTCTGCATCAGACAAAGCATCTTGTGATAAATGTATGCCAGTGAACAATTTAGAAAGTCTCTTATTGAGCGCTGGATGTGGCTCAAAAGCATATATATTGTTTCTTGGAATTATGCCCTCTGCTTTGAAAACATATTGTCCTAGATTTGCGCCCACATCAATAAATGTTGAATCCGAATCTAAGAAATATTGAATCAAAAGCAATTCATTTTCAATATTTCTATTCTTAATGTTTTTCCAGTTTAATGAATCAATTCTTTCGTAATATTTCTTTTTGTAAGACAATGGAAATAAATTGATTTCCAAATTCTGTTTAATCGCCTTGAGTTTAGAAATAATCATATTCTAGGACTTGGTGTAAATAGCGGTTGAAATTGTTTTTGCTATTAGTCTATAGCCCAATGGCTTTAAAAATTTATAGGTTTCTAAGTTCTCTAAATTTTCAACGTCTTCATCTTGGTCTTCAACCAATATGACACTTGGTTTGTACTTTTCCCAGTTGTTTGATTTTAATACTTGGATGTCTATTCCCTCTGTGTCAATATCCAAAACGTCAATATTTCTGCCCTTCAATTGTTCATCAAAAACCTCCGCCAAAGTTTTTGTAGGGATATTTTTAGATTCAACAAATTTGGCACCTTGCTGTAATCTCATTTTATAGAATTCCTCAGAAAATGTACTCACTGCACTTTCCTTAAATTCATAATAGGTCAAATTACTTCCAATCTCTGAAATGCCTATGTTTAAATTGGTGTCATTCGGACGGTATTGATTAAACAAACGAATGGTCTCTGGATTAGGATCAATATTAATCCCTGACCAGCCTTTTTTAAATAATTTAAAAGTATTGGAACCGACTTTTGGATGGTAACACCCCACATCTACATAGCAACCATTTTTAATGTGCTTGGTGAACTTTTCAATAATTAAATCTTCGGCCTCACCAGAGTATGTTAATTGAGGTTTCCCAATCCAATTTTTCCTCTTTGTTTCTATAAAATCAAATAGCCAAGTTGGTAGTTTGTCTTTCCAGTATCCCATCGTAATTAATGTAGAATTGCAAATATAGTCCAATGCCCCCAATCCATTAAATATTTATTCGGATAATCTTAGTCGAAACTTTTACTATTTCACATTTTCCTTACCTTTGTCTCAATGAAGGTACTCTTTATGTTCGGTGGTCTGCCGCATTATTTCAATAAGGTGTTAAATAAAATTAATGCTGATGCCAATATTGAAGTATGCGTTGTAGCGCCCAGCAGCAAAGGGGCGACCATTGGAAGCGGTGTTCACCAAACCGATGAAGGGATAGAATTTAAAGTTATCCGACTACAAGAATATAAAACTTGGTATGGTAAACCTTTCTTTAAAGGGTTCTACCAAACAGTGAAAAAGGAAAAACCGGACATTATCGTTACAGGTTGGCCCTATTTTATTGCTTTTGTTTTCATGCCTTTGCTTACCATTAACTTGAAAAGGTCTGGTATTAAGCTTTATGGCCGTGAAATTCCATTTACTGTACCTTATTTCAATGAATGTCTAAAAGATTTCTCAGATCATTGTGTTGACAGCCAAAAGACTGAAAAAATGTTCTCTAATGTTTGGCTGTTTCGCTTTCATAAATATTTGAGAAAATGCCTGTATACCTTTGTCTTCGATTATGCCTTAACCTATACAGAAATGGGAATTGACATTCTTAGTTCCTACGGTTTACCTAAATCAAAAATCACTGTAACTTACAATTCTCCTGATACAGAAAACTTAAAGCATTCCATTGCTCAGGTGAAGTCAAAATATCCTGATCTGAAAGCAAATCCACACAGGTTGATTCATGTTGGTCGTCTTGTGAAATGGAAAAATACAGACATGCTGATTCGTGCAGTATATGTTTTGAAAGATAAATACCCCGATATTGAATTGGCAATACTTGGAAATGGTGAAGAGGAAGCCACTTTAAAGAAATTGAGCGCTGACATGCAATTAGGCGAACAGGTCAAATTTCTTGGGGCGATCTATGAAGGGGAAGCTCAAAGTCTTGAATTCTTGAAGTCGTCAGTCTACGTACTCGCTGGCATGGGCGGTTTGTCCATCAACGAGGCCATGGCCCATAGCTTACCAATTGTCTGCTGTGTTGCTGATGGCACCGAAAAGCACTTGGTCTATGAAGATGAAAATGGTTTTTATTTCAAAGACGCTGATTTAGGATCTCTATGTTTGGCAATTGAAAAAATGTTTAAAGCGGACAGAGGGAAATTGGGCCAAAAGTCGCTTTCGATTATTGAAAATTCAATCAATATTGAAACGGTTTCTAAGCGCTTTGTTGACGCTTTTTTAATTCAAAAATAAATTCAAAGCTTCCAAAAATTCTTTTGGGTTATCGGCATGCACCCAATGTCCTGCGTTAGGAATGCTGCTGTATTCAGCATTTGGAAAATGTGCTTGAACTTTTAACTTGTCATCCTCGTTCAAATATCTAGAATTGGCACCCAAAATAAAAATTGTTGGTCCAGAATACATCCCTGAAATCGGGAATTCACCAATGATTCCTTGATAGGCATTTTTAATCGCATGGATATTGCTTTTTACAGCAAAACCACCCTCATCTCTGCGCTCTATGTTTTTGGCTAAAAACAAACGAACACCTGCATCGGCTTCGTATTCCATTAAAGCTTCATCTATTTCCTTACGGTTTTGTAAAATAGACCAATTGACGTCTTGGAATGCATTGAAATAGGCTTCGTGACCAGGCTTGTAACCTTTAGGTGCAATGTCAATAACCAATAGTCGTTTAATCCTCTCAGGGTGCATTAATGCGCACAACATAGCGGTTTTACCACCCATGCTGTGTCCCATCAAATTGAAGGTGTCAAAACCCAAATCATCAGCCAATTCGAACACATCCTCAGCCATTAAGGCATAGCTCATTTCAGGGCTGTGTGGCGACTGGCCGTGGTTGCGGGCATCAATGGTAAAAACTTTAAATTGCGCGCTTAATTGCCTTGCAATATTGTGCCAATTATCCAACATGCCGAAAATGCCGTGGAGAATAAAAATGGGTTCTCCAGTTTCGCCATATTGTTTGTAAAATAATTTCAAACCTAATTAAGCAAATGCTTCGTTTAGTATTGCTTCTTGTTCTTTGTCGTGGGTCTTTTTGAATCCTGTTGCTGGACTGGCAGAACTTTTTCTTCCGATATATTTCAAAACCACAGGGAAGTCGTAACGGCCAAGGTGCATCCATGTTCCCATATTTCTTGGCTCCTCCTGAACCCATATAAATTCAGCGTTCTTGTATTGCTCAAACACGGTCTTCATTTGTGTTTCAGGCAATGGATACAATTGCTCAATTCTTACTATGGCAATATCAGATCTTTTATCAGTTTCTTGTTTGGCCAGCAACTCGTAGTAAATCTTACCAGTGCAGAACAAAACGCGCTTTACTTTTTTGGGATCTGCATTTTTATCGTTAATCAATTCTTGGAATTGACCTTCGGTAAAATCACTTGCATTGCTAACGCACAATGGGTGCCGCAACAAACTCTTAGGGGTCATTACCACCAATGGAACTCTGAAGTTGCGTTTCAATTGTCTACGCAAGGCGTGGTATAAATTAGCAGGTGTTGAACAATAAACCACTTGCATGTTGTTGTTTGCGCTTAATTGCAAGAAGCGCTCTAAACGCGCTGACGAGTGCTCAGGACCTTGGCCTTCATAACCGTGTGGCAACAATAAAACCAAGCCGCTGTATTGGCCCCATTTGGTTCCAGCACTGGCAATAAATTGGTCTATCATTATTTGAGCGCCATTGGCGAAGTCACCGAATTGTGCTTCCCATATGGTTAAATGGTTTGGTGTTGTGGTGCTGTATCCATATTCAAAACCCAATTCAGCGTATTCACTCAATAAGGTGTTGTAGATGTAAAACTGACCTTGTTTGTCGCTGACATGCTGAAGGGGAGTGTATTCTGCTTCAGAATCTTCTTTTTTAACCAAGGCGTGACGGTGACTGAAGGTTCCGCGTTCAGAATCTTGTCCAGCCAATCTTACCGAATGGCCTTCATCCAACAAAGTGGCATAAGCCATTAACTCACCCATAGCCCAATCAAATTTGTTGTCTGCAATCATTTTAATTCTGCCTTCATACAATTGTTGAACTTTTTTTATTGGTAAATTATCTGCTGGTAATTGGTTGATCTTATTGGCCAATTCTGCCCAACGTTTGGCATCAAACGAGGTGTTTGGCGATTTTTCAAAATCTTCTTTTACAGGGAAATGATAATCTTTCCAAAGATCATCCATTTTTAATTTGGATTCTGGTGCTTTGTTTTGTTTAACATCATCGAGTGTTACCTGCAACAATTGTTTGAATTGTTCTTCCATCTCACGCGCAATTTCAGCATCAATTTCACCCCTAGAAATCAATTTTTCTTTGTAGATTTCTCTTGGATTCGGATGGGTGGAAATGATTTTATATAGCAATGGTTGGGTAAAACGCGGCTCATCACCTTCGTTGTGTCCATATTTTCTGTATCCCAATAAATCGATAAACACGTCGCAATTAAATTCATTGCGGTAAGCCATTGCCATTTTAATGGTGTGAACCACTGCTTCAACATCGTCGCCATTTACATGGAATACTGGGCAGTTGGTTGTTTTAGCCACATCGGTGCAATAGATACTTGTTCTGCTGTCGGTGTAATTGGTTGTAAATCCAATTTGGTTGTTGGTTACTATGTGCATGGTGCCTCCAATTCTATTGGCTTCCAAATTGCTCATTTGTACCACTTCATAAACAATGCCTTGACCAGAAATAGCCGCATCTCCGTGGATTAGGATTGGGCAAACTTTATTGATGTCGTTGTTATAGATATGGTCAAGTTTTGCTCTTACCATTCCTTTAACTACTGGATTAACCGCCTCAAGGTGGGATGGGTTAGGAGACAATTTTAATTTCACCTCTTTGCCGTTTGGCGTGTTCACAATGGTTGTATAACCTAAGTGGTATTTTACATCGCCTTCAAATTGGTCGTCTTGGAATACTTTTCCTTCAAACTCACTGAAAATATCTGAATAGGTTTTGTTGAAAACATTTGCCAGTACATTTAATCTGCCGCGATGCGCCATGCCCATTACAAATTCATTTACGCCCAGTTCCGCACCGTAATGAATCACACTGTCAAGGGCAGGTATTAGACATTCCAATCCTTCTAATGAAAAACGTTTTTGGCCAATAAATTTGGTGTGTAAAAAGTTTTCAAATGCTGTTGCTTGGTTTAGTTTGTTTAAACATTGTTTTTTCTCTTCAATACTAAGGTTGGGTTGGTTCTTGGTGGTTTCCATCAATTTCCTCAACCATTCAATCTTAACTGGATCGCCAATGTGCAAATACTCCGCACCAATACTTTCGCAGTAGGTGCTTTGTAAATGAGAAACTATGTCTTTTAATTTTGCAGAACCAATTTCCAATTCATGGCCAGCATTGAAAGTCGTTTCCAAATCTTTGTCTGACAAACCAAAATTTGAAAGGTCTAGGCTTGGAACATATTTACGACGCTCTCTAACAGGGTTGGTCTTTGTAAACAAATGACCTCGGGTTCTGTAGGCATTGATTAAATTTAATACATTGATTTCCTTAATCGCATCTTCACTGATTGCAGCAGAACCAGGGATGTTTTTTCCTGCACCTAAATCAAATCCTTCAAAGAATTTTTGCCATCCGAAATCAACCGATAGTTTGTCGCTTTGGTATTGCTTGTATAAATCGTCAATAAAGTTGACATCGGCATTGCTAAGATACGAGTTTGAGAGCATACTTCAATTTTTCTGCAAAGTTACTCATTTTTACAGAATTGTAGAATAATCAAATTCAAAATATTTCAAAAAATAAAATATGAATTTGTTTATTGATTTTTAGCTGTTTAGGGGTTTTTTAGTGTCGGCCTTGAACGGTTTTATTTCCTGCGTTCAATTACAAAATCCAATAATTCAAGCAAGCTCTGTCTTGAAGCATTGTCGGGCATGGTTAACAATATTTCTGAAGCTTTTTGTTGATACACTTTCATGCATTTTTGAGCATATTCAAATCCTCCCTTAGAAATAACAAAGTTAATGACCTCGTGAACTGATTTCTTTTTGTCGCTCTTGTTTTTAATGAGCGTAATGATATGTTGCTTTTCTTTTTTGCTCGAATTGTTTAGTGCATAAATTAAAGGCAAAGTCATCTTTTTTTCTTTTATGTCCAAGCCTGTTGGTTTGCCTACGTTGTTGTCGCCATAGTCAAACAAATCGTCTTTTATCTGGAAAGCAATGCCTGTGTATTCGCCAAACTGCCGCATTTGTTCTATTACCTCCTTGCTGCCATGGGCTGCCGCAGCGCCAAGCGCACAACAACTTGCAATTAGAGAGGCTGTTTTTTTTGTGATGATGTCGTAATATACTTCTTCAGTAATGTCTAAGCGCCTAGCCTTTTCGAGTTGTAGAAGTTCGCCCTCGCTCATCTTTTTTACACTTTCACTAACGATTTTCAACATGTCGAAATCATCATTGTCAATTGAAAGCAATAGTCCTTTGGCCAATAAAAAATCGCCAACCAATACGGCTATCTTGTTTTTCCATAAGGCATTAATGCTGAAGAACCCTCTACGCATGTCACTGCCATCAACCACATCATCATGCACCAATGTTGCCGTATGCAATAGTTCGATCAAACTCGCACCTCGGTAGGTCCTTTCGTTTATTTCGCCATGCAATTTAGAGCAAAACAGAACAAACATGGGTCTGATTTGCTTGCCTTTGCGCTTTACAATATAGGTCATTATCGTGTTTAACAGAGGAACATTGGTTTTCATGCTGCTGCTAAAAGTTTTTTCAAAAGCTTCTAGTTCTTTGTTAATCGGTAGTTTGATATGGTCTATTGATGCGCCCAATGAATGGAAATTAAGAATTGCAAATTAAAGAATAATATTTTGACTTATTTTTGCTGACTCAAAATTTAATTCAATAAAATGTTAACCGTAGACAATTTCAATTTTAAAGACGAAAAAGTTCTTATCCGTGTCGATTTCAATGTTCCCTTAGATTCTAATTTTAATATCACCGATGATTCTAGAATTACTGCAGCCATTCCTACCATTAAAAAAATATTGAATGATGGAGGTTCTTGCATTTTAATGAGCCATTTAGGAAGACCAAAAGAAGGACCTGCCGATAAATACTCTTTAAGGCACATTGTTGCTAGAATTGAACAACTAAGTGGTTCTATAGTTTTATTTGCCGACGATTGTATTGGCGCAACTGCAACAGAATTGTCTGCTAACCTTCAAGCAGGTGAAATTTTGTTGCTTGAAAATTTACGGTTCTATCAAAACGAAGAAAAAGGGGATGTGGAATTTGCCGAGAAATTGTCAAAATATGGTAGCTTTTACGTTAACGATGCTTTTGGTACTGCTCATAGAGCGCATGCTTCAACCGCTGTTATCGCTCAATTTTTTTCTGGGAAAAAATGCTTCGGTTATGTAATGGCCAACGAAATTGCCAATGCTGAAAAAGTAGTCAAACATCCTGAAAGACCATTTACCGCAATTGTTGGGGGGGCTAAGGTGTCTGATAAATTGTTAATTATAGAAAATTTAATGGACATCGCCGACAATATTATTATTGGTGGCGGTATGGCTTATACTTTTGCAAAAGCCCAAGGCGGCAAAATTGGCAAATCACTTTGCGAGGATGACCGAATGCCACTTGCGCTCGAATTAATTGAAAAGGCAAAGTCTAAGGGGGT
The DNA here is from genome assembly GCA_044341025.1 of Bacteroidia bacterium. GTDB lineage: Bacteria > Bacteroidota > Bacteroidia > NS11-12g > UBA955 > JABMMZ01. Next base: position 103,215 of record JBIISM010000001.1, read on the forward strand.
AAATTTGTATCTACCCGCAGACAGTGTTGTGGCTGATAATTTTGCCAACGACGCCAATACCAATGTGTCTGACAACAACAATATTGCAGATGATTACATGGGCTTGGATATTGGACCAATAGCAAGCAAATTGTTTTGTGAGGTGATATCAAATTCAAAAACCGTATTGTGGAATGGACCAATGGGCGTATTTGAAATGAGCAGTTTTGAAGCTGGTACCAAAGCCGTTGCCCTTGCGCTTGCTGAACAAACCAAGAATGGGGGATTCAGTTTAATTGGCGGCGGTGACAGTGCTGCAGCCATTCACAAATTTCACTTGGCTGATCAAGTGTCTTACGTTTCGACTGGTGGAGGTGCTTTGCTTGAATATTTTGAGGGCAAAGAGCTTCCTGGTGTAAAAGCAATTTTGGATTAGTTTTTTACTCGAATTTCTTGTAGGTTTGAAACCGCATATGAGCCAATCTTCAGATATTATACTAAACCATAAGCAAATCAGTCATAAATTGACGAGATTGGCTTGGCAGGTATTTGAAAACAATATGGATGAAGCCGTTATTTGGATAGCGGGTATCGACCAAAGAGGAATGTATATTGCCAATATAATTGCAAGCGAATTGGCGAAAATTAGTGAACAGAAAATTCAAATCATACGAATTGAATTGGATGCTGATACCTTAGAAGCAAGGTATTATTCTGAGTTTTCAATGGATAACTTGCATCAAGAGACAATTGTTTTGGTTGACGATGTGCTCAATACGGGCAAGACATTGATGATGGCAATGATGCCTTTGGTTTCGAAAAAAGTACGCAAGATTCAAGTTGCAGTGCTGGCTTCAAGAAGCCATAGATTGTATCCAATACGCGCAGATTTTGTTGGCACCAGCATGGCTACAACCTTACAAGAACATCTTAATTTCGACAACAGCAACGAAGCTGATTTGAAATTAATCCTAAACTAAATCTTTAGAATCTATTTTCTATTATTTCCATCAAGGCATTATGTATGCCTTGGTTATCTGCAACAATAGAACTGCCGAACAGATAATCGTTTTTGCCTTCAAAGTCGCATAATGTGCCACCGGCTTCTTTTACCAATAAGCAACCTGCAGCAACATCCCAAGCATGAAGTCCATATTCAAAGAAACCTTCAAAGCGCCCGCAAGCCACATACGCCAAATCTACTGCCGCTGAACCCATTCTTCTCAATCCATGGGTTCTTTGCATTAAGTCCTTTAAAGTATGGATGTAAGCCTCCATTTGTTCAAAATCATAGTAGGGGAATCCTGTAGCCATTAAACTGTTTTTCAACTCATTTTCTTTAGAAACGTAAATTTGCTGACCGTTGCACCATGCACCACCGTTTTTCCAGGCACTAAACAGTTCTTTACGCCCAATTTCGTAAACCGATCCTACCAATATTTCTTGGCCCTCAGCCAAGGCAACACTAACTGAATAGACTGGTAATCCATGTATGAAATTGGTGGTTCCATCCAAAGGGTCAATTATCCAATTCAATGTTTTACGACCTACATCGCTGGTGTTTTCTTCGGTTATATGTCCAGCTTCAGGAACCAATTTACTCAATGCATTCACCAAAAGTTTTTCAGCTTCAAGGTCAACGTAGCTCACCAACTGGTTTAAGCCCTTATCACTGACAGCTTCCAAAGAAAATGTTTTGCGTTGCTCGGCAATAAAATGCCCTGTTTCGGTAACAATAGAATTAAGCGAAGCACTGATCTGTTGAAGTTCCATGACGCAAATATAGATAATCTACGACTTGATGTATATCCCGATTTTATATGATGCTCCGCATTGGTCTGATTCACTCATTTTATTTACCTTTGCTCCATGCAAAATCAAAACAAGGTGTTCTTATTGATATTGGATGGTTGGGGAATTGGTAAGCGCGATTTTACAGATGGGATTTTCAATGCAAAAACACCTTTTGTAGATTCTTTGTTCGATTCCGTTCCCAATACAACTCTTACTACTTTTGGTCATGCAGTTGGTTTGCCTGAAGGGCAAATGGGCAATAGCGAAGTTGGTCACATGAATATTGGTGCAGGCAGGGTAGTGTGGCAGCAATTGGCTTTAATCAATAAAAAATTCGAGGATGGAACGGCTGCAGAAGAGCTTGAATTGAACAATCTAGTCAATTATTGTAAAGAAAATGATAAGCCCTTGCATTTAACAGGTCTTGTCAGTGATGGAGGGGTTCATAGCAGTCTTGAACATTTAATTTCACTATGCAAAATATTTACAAATAAGGGTGTAAAACACATTTTTATCCATGCTTTCACCGATGGAAGAGATACGGATCCGAACAGCGGAATAGGGTTTATTCAATATTTAGAAAGGGAAATCGAAAATACAAATGCAAAAGTAGCCTCCGTGATTGGACGCTATTATGCCATGGATAGAGACAAACGTTGGGAAAGAATTCACCTTGCTTACGATTTAATGGTGAACGGAAAAGGTACTTCGTTTTATTCTTCAATTGAAGCCATTCAAGCTGCTTACAGTAAAAGTGTTACGGATGAATTTATTCAGCCATCGCTTATTGTAGATGCAGAAAATGCTCCGATAGCGTGTATGCAAAATGGCGATGCAGTCTTGTGTTTTAATTTTAGAACCGATAGAGGGCGACAACTTACCCAAGCCCTTACCCAAACCAATTTCCCTGATTTTGGTATGCATAAATTGAAATTGTACTATGCAACAATGACAGAATACGATGCCACCTACCAAGGCGTGCATGTGGTTTTTCATTCCTCTAACGTAAACAATACTTTAGGCGAAGTTTTAAGCGCTCATGGCAAAACACAACTGAGAAGTGCAGAAACCGAAAAATATCCCCATGTTACTTTCTTCTTTTCTGGTGGACGGGAAGAGCCTTTTGAGGGTGAATCAAGGATTATGGAACCATCGCCTAAGGTTGCTACATACGATTTACAGCCAGAAATGAGCGCTTTGTTGTTGACCGATAAAGTAGAACTTGCCATTGCTTCAGGACATTTTGATTTCATTTGCTTGAATTTTGCTAATACCGATATGGTAGGCCATACTGGTGTCTGGGAGGCGATTATTAAATCGGCAGAAACGGTAGACGCTTGTGTTAAACGCTTGGTAGACTTAGCGGTTTCAAAAGGGTATCAAATGGTAATAATAGCCGATCATGGAAATTCAGATGAAGCCCGCAATACCGATGGCACGCCTAATACAGCACACAGCACGAATCCTGTGCCTTGCTTTATCATCAGCGATAAATGCACAGCACTAAGCCACAAAGGCAAGTTGGCCGATGTCGCCCCTAGCATTCTTAAAATGATGGACATACAAATACCCGCCGAAATGGATGGTATTCCTCTGTTTTAATTGTTGATTAAGTGCTCGCTTAATTCAGTTTCTTCTTGATCGTCATCGTTGCTATAGCGGAAGTATAAAGCACTACTTCCAGTAAATACAAAGGTGCTAACCACCACGCCCATTATGGTTCCAAAAATTTGGTTAACCACATAATAAGTCATAGGGTCTGAATGCTCTCGGCTAACCAATGCATGAACAAGCATGCCGCCAATTCCGCCTGCAATACCCATAACCACTAGCGTTACGATGCCCATTAAAAAAAGTATAGCCGCTCTTTTAAATGTTATTTTTGTAAAACTAAAACCAAAAGCTTCGTTTATGCTCATTTTGCCATGCACGATTGCAGCAAATCCGAGTGAAAAACGGAGAATGAAAAACATCAAGAAAAAGATTCCAATAAAGCCAATTAAAATGCCTAGTATTTTACTGATTTGCATAAGCATAACAACAGTAAACATAAAAATTGCAAATGATGCGATGCACATAAGGTAATATAAAACCATAAATCCAAGAATTGTGAATAGTTGAGGAGAGATAGAATTCCTAAGTGCATTTAAAATACCTCTATTCTTGTTTCTTATTTCTGAATCGTTCAATTGGTAATAAAGATTTAATGTCCAGATAGTTATAAATAGCGCAAAAAGAAGAAGTGGTAACATGTAAAGATAATTCGGTGTTCCAAATAGACCTTCTAGAGCCTCAGAAGGGTCGCCGCCTTTTTGAATGGTTTCTCCCATTTCTTGCATGCTGGTTTGTAAGTTGATTAAATCAGAAAAACCCCAATTAAATAAGTTTAAAATTAAGGGGGTATATACCAGCAATGAAATGATGCCAATAAGAATGTTTAACAATAAAAACTGAAAAAAAACGCGTTTGTAAAGAGACATAGACCCATTAAAAACTTGATCTCTGAATTGTGTTAAATAGTATTTCATGTTTCAAGATTATGATATGTTTTGTGTTTAATCAAGTATTTAATATTAATTTTATAAATAATCGATTATTTTTGTGACCTTTATGATAAAGGGGAAAAAAATTGCAGTTGTGTTACCAGCGTATAACGCGGCGGCAACCTTGGAAAAAACCTATAACGAAATTCCATTTGAAATCGTTGATGAAGTGGTCTTGGTAGACGATAATAGCCGTGACGAGACTATAGCTAAAGCCAAAGAGCTTGGAATTAAGCATATCATTAAACATGAAGTAAACAGAGGTTATGGTGGAAATCAAAAATCATGTTACACCAAAGCGTTGGACATCGGCGCTGATATCATCGTCATGTTGCACCCTGATTACCAATACACCCCGAAATTAATAGAGAGTATGTCTTACATGATTGCCAATGAGGTTTATCCTGTCGCATTTGGCAGCCGGATTTTGGGAAAAGGTGCTTTGAAAGGCGGTATGCCAATGTATAAGTATATTGCTAATCGGCTTTTAACACTATTTCAAAATATTATGATGGGGCAGAAGTTGTCTGAGTACCACACGGGGTACAGAGCTTTTGATAAAAAGATTTTCGATAAAATTAATATTGAAGCCAATTCAGACGATTTTATATTTGACAATGAAATGATTGCTCAAATATTTTATGCCGGATTTGATATTGGCGAGCTAACATGTCCGACCAAATATTTCGATGAGGCCAGCAGCATTAACTTTAAAAGAAGTAGTATCTATGGACTAGGTGTGTTGAAGGTGTCAATACTTTACCGCCTTAATAAATGGGGTGTTTTAACGAGTAAAATCTTTAAAGTCTAAATTATTTACAAAATTCAGTGCGGTACTTTTGGGCTTCTTTGTAACCAAATTCTACCGATTTTTGCCAATCAGAGCAAGCCTCTCCCTGCAATTCAAGGTTGTTGTATGCTACGCCTCTTAGCATTAACAATAAGCCTAAGTTTGAATAATCTGTATCTAATGCTTTGCCAAAACTTAAAATAGATTCTTGGTTTTTGCCCAACTGCAAAAAGCAAAAACCTAAATTAAAATAGTATTCAGAATTGTATTTGTCGGCAGCCGATAACAATTGATAATCTCTGATTGCCTCCTCATAGCGTTTAAGTGAAGTGTATGCATCAGCTCTATTATAAAGAGCCGCTTTGTTGTTGGGATGCAAAAGCAAAATAACATTATACGCATCAATGGCTTCAGCAAATCGCTGAGCATCATAATAAATATTGCCTTTGCACATCCAAATGGCCGTGTCGTTGGCATCAGGACGCAAACAAATGTCTAGGTCAGCGATCGCTAAGTCTATTGAATGCACTTCCGCATTCAGCATGGCTCTCGATTTTAAAGATTCAAAATCATTGGGATGTAAGAGCAAGTATTCAGTATGATAGGAAATTGCCAGACGGTATTCTTGCATGTCTTCCATTAAGAGGGCAAGATTTTTTGTTACCCGATCGTCCTTGGGCACTCTGTTTTTGTAAAGTAAAAAATCGGCCTCAGCAAAGGTGAAGTTCTTAATTGCATGTTCGGCCAACGCACGGTTGTAATATGCTTCGTAAAGGCTGGAGTCTAATCTTAAGGCTTGGTTAAAATCAACCAAGGCAATATTGGGTTTGTTTAGCAAGAGGTAACAAGTGCCCCTTTGGAAATAGGCCGCCGCATAATTGGATTTTTGGTTGATGCAATTGTCGAATTCTAAAATAGCGTTTTTGTATTCTTTTTCTTGTAAAAGGGAAATGCCTTTAAGCATAAAAGAATCGATTGTAGTCATTGCAGCTGACTCGCTAATAAATGTCAATAAAAGGATTAGAGCAAAGGGTCTAAATTGCATAAAGTAACAAAATTAAAGTTTTAAAATTTGAAAATTAAAAATAGATATCTACTATTGTGGAATGATGAATATTGAAGTGGTATTGAGTCCAGCTTTATTGCACTTGTCGGATATTAGCAGCAAAAATGTTGTGGTAATCGATATTTTAAGAGCAACTTCAACCATTTGTACAGCCATTCATGAAGGTGCAGAGGCAGTTAAGGCAGTAAAAGACGTCGAGCAGGCTAAGGCACTTGGCGTTGAGGGATATATAACTGCAGCAGAAAGAAATGGCCAAAAAATAGATGGTTTTGATATGGGAAATTCTCCTTTTGAATGTATGAATGGTGCTGTATTGGGTAAAAAAATAGCATTGACAACAACGAATGGAACCAAATGTATTGAAGCTGCAGCCAATGATGGTGCCGCAAATGTTTTAAGTGGAAGTTTTTTGAATTTAGATGCTACTGCCGATTGGTTGGTTAAGGATGGCCGCGATGTGGTTTTGTTTTGCGCAGGGTGGAAAGACAGTTTTAACTTGGAGGATACTCTTTTTGCCGGTTCAATGGCTAGTATGTTGTCGGATAAAACGGCTTGTTTGATTGATTGTGATGCCGCATTAATGTCTATTGATTTATACAATTTAGCCAAGGGGAATCTGATGGATTATTTGAAAAAGTCATCCCATTACAAAAGGCTTTCCCATTTGCACCACGATGAAGACATGGTGTATTGTTTGCAAGGCTCTATTTTTCAGACAGTTGTAGGAGTTGTTGATACTGAGATGAAAAAATTGTAAATTTTTTGTGAATTCAACAACTTAGAATCTTTACATTTGACCAATCAAATAATTATTATATGAAGAAACTCTTACTAACTTTAATTTCATTTCTTGTTTTAAGTGCTGTTTCAGCGCAGTACTATTATGTACCTTATACGAAAGCAGGAAAGAACCCGGGCGGTATTAATGCCGAAGGTGAAAATCCAGCCTCGTTGCTAACAGGTTGGGCCTCTATTTGGACTGGTCCATCATCTTCAGCAGTTGCTTACAGTGCGACTCAAACGATTCCATTTGCCTTTAAATTTAATGGAAATGCTGTAACATCTTTAAAAGCTTGTAATGCAGGTTTTATTACTTTCGATGTTGCCTCAACAACCATTCCAACTGCTTTTTCTAATCTTAGTTTGCCAAGTGCATTTATCCCTGATAAATCAGTATGTGTTTTGGGAATGAAGCCAAACTCAAACACTACATACCCTTCAAATATTGTAACAAAAACTTTTGGAACAGCGCCAAACAGACAATATTGGATTCAATTTAACTTCTTCGCAGAAGCAAACATCCAAAGCGGTTGGACCTATTGGTCAATCGTATTAGAAGAAGGTAGCAACAAAATCCATATTGTAGATATGAAGACTTTATGTGTTACTTCTGCTGGTCAATTATGTACCTCTAACGTGAAAATGTCTGCTGGTATCCAAATTGATGCTGCCGATGCATACACAATTGCTGGTTCACCATCTTTAGGGGCTCAAAGCATTACTGAAAATCTATTTAGTTCTGTAGACAACTCTTACTATACTTTTGCTCAAGGTTCTCAACCAGCTTACAATGCTGAAGGTTGGAATACTGCAGTGCCTGATTTCTTAGCATTGACTCAAGCTCCGTTTGTTGTTAAAGGCATATTTAGAAATATAGGCACTTCTGCTATCACAACTTGTAACTTTAATTATTCAATCAACAACGGTCCTGCTGTTTCAACACCAGTTACTGTTAACATCGCTCAAAATGCCAATGCAACTGTATCTACCACCAGCAATTGGACTCCATCTGCTGTAGGTGTTTATAAAGTTAATGCTTGGTTGAGTAATATCAATGGAAATCCTGATGGAGAAGGCTCAAATGACAGTGTTAAAAAAACCGTTACGGTATTGGCTGACTTCGTTCAAAGAGTAGCTTTACATGAAATTTTCACTTCTTCAACTTGCGGTCCTTGTGTTGCTGGTAACAGAAATACAGATGAAAATATTTTCCCTAAATACAATCCTAGCCAATACGCGGTAATTAAATACCAAATGAGCTGGCCTGGAACTGGTGACCCATACACTACTGCAGAAGGAAACGTTAGACGAACTTTATATGCGGTTAATTCAATTCCAAATATGCAAGTAGATGGTGCTTGGAACAGCAATGCATCTTCTTATACAACTGCTTTGTTTGACCAATTCACAAACAAACCTGCTTACATCAAAATTCAAGCTACCCATACCATTAACTTCAAGAAAGTGGTAGTTGATGTTAAAGTAACTCCATTGTCTGATTTTAACAACCCTAACATGAAGGTGTTTGTTGCTATACTTGAAAAGAAAACAGTTAAAAACGTTAAATCAAACGGTGAAACTGAATTCCACCACGTTTTGAAAAAAATGCTTCCTGATGCTAGCGGTACTGCTCTAGGTGCAGTAACTAAAGGCAATGCAAAAGTATTCCCAACTATGACATACATTGTGCCTGGTGTTGTAAGATTGCCTTTGGACGGTACCAATGCGAACATCATCAATCTTGCAACTGAGAATAGTATTGAAGAATTACAAGACTGTGAGGTTGTTGTGTATATTCAAGATTTGACCACCAAAGAAGTTTTCCAAGCAACAAATTCAGTTGGAACCATCTTGTCAGTTGACGATGTAAACAACGAAACTTCTGGTATCCGCGTGTATCCTAACCCAAGTGCTGCTGGTTCTACCAATTTAAGTTTCAACTTAAACAACACTGAACAGGTAAAAGTAAATGTTTACAACACTTTAGGTCAAGTGGTTTTAAGTATTGATGCAAACGATTTGGTACAGGGTGCTAACAGCATCACTTTAAACACTGAGTCTTTCGCTAAAGGTGTTTACACCGTTAAAATTGAAGGCAATGGTTTCTCTTCAATGGAGAAATTCATCATCCAATAATATTTTTTGATATTTCAAAAAGCCCGAAATTTATTTCGGGCTTTTTTTATCTCTCAATTTTCTTATATTTGCTCAATATATCAATTAATCATTATGAGAAAAATTACGTATTTAATCTCAGGCTTTCTTGCTTTAAGCATGATGTTCACAGCCTGTAAAAAGGAAGAAACGAAAACAGATGATGCAAATACTGAGTTTCTTGCATCAACAACTCCACAAAACAGGGTTGCAATCCTTGAAGATTTTACCGGCGTTAGATGCGGCTATTGCCCAGATGGTCATGTAAGGGCAAAGGCTGTAGCAGATGCTAATCCTGGAAAATTTATTATTATGGCTGTGCATGCAGGTTCTTATGCAACACCGGCTACCGGATGGGCTGATTTTACAACTGCTTTTGGCAATGCTTTGGTAACCCAAGCAAAAGTATCAGGTTTTCCAGCAGGTACAGTTAGTAGAATGTTGTGCTCTGACCTTGCTGTAACACCGCAAATTACAGGTGGTTATGCAATGAGTCGTGGATCTTGGGCAGCTGCAGCCAATAAAGTTATAGCAATGCCTGCCCCAGTTAACATTGGTGCTAAAGCAACTTTTGATGCAGGTAGTAGAGTTTTAAATGTTAAAGTTGATTTATACTACACGTCTGAAGAAACAGCTCAAAACAATATAAACGTTGTTTTGTTGCAAGACGGCCTATTCTCTAAACAATCAGGTGGAACCCCAGACGCAAACAATTATGAGCAAAACCATGTTGTTAGAGATTTTATTACGGGTCAGTGGGGTGAAGTTATTGCAGGTTCAAAGTCTGTTGGAACCAAAGTGAGTAAAATATATAAATATACTGTGCCTGCCGATTACCACGGAACTACTGTTGAAGGTGGTGGTGCTGTTATCATAGATAATTTAAAGGTAGTTGCATTTGTCGCTCAAGGACAAACCAATGTTTTGAATGCTATTGAAATTGATGTTCAATAACTTATACATTTAATTGTAAAATTTTTGTAAAAGTCCCGAATTTTATTTCGGGACTTTTTTGTTTTTAAAAATTATTTCCTACATTTGCTTCAATAAAAAATTCAAAATGAAAAAATTAGCCATCTTATTTACAGCTTTTGCATTTGCCTCAGTTGTATTTGTGTCTTGCAAAAAGACTACTGAAGGACCTGCAGCTGCTCAAGGTATCGTTGTAGAACAAAAAAACACATCAATCATCAATAAATTCACTGGCACAAACTGTTACTATTGTGGTGACTGGGGTTGGCCAATGTTTACTGGTCTAATTGACGCCCACCACGGTGTTGATGCAGTATGTATTGGTTCTTACAGCCAAAACTCTTTTGCTCAATTGTTGATCAACTCTTTTGCAACTGCAATGGACAAACGTTTACCAGTTAAAGCAGGTTACCCAACTTTCTCTGCTAATTTCTACGATGCTTGGACCAACGCTTCAACATTACAAGCGATGACTGCCAATATTGAAACCAAAATCAGCGAGCACAAAGCTGCTGCAGTAGTTGCTAACAGTGGTTTGACTTATACAGTAGAAGGCAACAACATTGTTGTTAATACCAGAACCAAATTCTTCCAAGCAGCTACAGGTGAATACAACATCTCTGTTATTGTTTTAGAAGATAAAGTTATCGCCAACCAATCAGGTCCTAACGGTGGCGCAAACGCTTCTCACCACAAAGTATTGCGTTCTTCAAACGGAGACTGGGGTACCATGGTAAGCAGCGGTTCTGTAGCTTCTGGAACTCAATTTGACAAAACCATCACCATCACAAAAGATGCTGCATGGAACATGGCTAATGTTGAGATCGCTACTTTGCTGTGGAAAAAGAACGGAACCCAATGGGATTTCGTAAATGCGCACTTGCACAAAAACTAATTAAAAGTTTTACAACTTTAAAAAGTCCTGAATTCATTCAGGACTTTTTTTTTTGCTTTTTTTTTGGTATTATTGTTTTCAAATGAGGGTATTAAGTTTAAAACTTATCGTATTGATTTGCGCTGTCCCTGGTTTTGGTCAGTCTTATTTTGCTCTCAGAAATGACGGTGCGCTTCCTCAAGGTTATTTCTTAGATAAAATTTATGACGCAGATAAAACCATTTTGCTCAACCAGCCGTCCAACCAAGTACTTTCCTCGCAAGACCAAATACCTTTTGATTTTTATTTCTACAATACACCCGTAAGCTATTACAAAGCCTCTGATAATGGTTATATCACATTCAACCCAAATGCTTTGAATTCGCTTGTTCCAGATACAGCCCTGCCTGAAAATAGTATTGTCGTATTTGGCAAAGATTTTAAACTGCAAAAATTACCTGCACCAAATGAAGGGGTGGGCACACAAGTATATTCCTATACAGTAGGGAAGGCTCCCAAGCGCAGCCATATTATTCAATACTACGGTGCAAGTTTGGCCAATGATCCGCTCAATCCTCCCATTAACAATTCAAGTATATTTGCATTCGCAATCATTCTACACGAGGGCCCTGAAGGTCGATTTGATCTTGTTTATTCCCCTTATGGCAATAAATTTTCAAAGGGAAGTATTGGCTGCGCGTCTGCCTCTAATACGTCATCAACTTTATTCAAAGACTCTTTGGTGTATCTGCCTTATCAATTTTCATTTAATTTAGATGATTTCATCGTTTACCAATTTCATTACGGGTCTCAATCTGCATTCGACCTTGCATTGAAAGATCTTAAAGTTGAAAAAGTTTACCCTTTTAATTCTGTTGTTAATTTTAAGGGTAAAATGTCCAATTGGGGCAAAAATGTTGTTAATTCTTACACGGTAAATTATTCGATAAACGCAGGTGACACCATATCATATTTAATTGATCAACTAAATCTCATGCCCAACGGCGAAGGCAACATGTCTTTTAACCACCCGATTTCATGGCTTAGCGGGGCCTTAGGAAGCTTAAATGATGTGAACATCTGGTTGTCTGATCCTAATAATGGTATAGATGGGGTAGCTGATAATAGCCATTTTCGCAAAACCGTGCTAAGAAATAACAACACCAATTTAGCAGATCGGAACATACTTGTTGAAGAGGGCACCGGTGCTTGGTGCGGTTATTGTCCAGGCGCCAATTTGATTATCAATTCTGCATACAAACAATATGGTAGGCGGGTAATACCTATTTCTTACCATTTTGATGACAGCATGGGCACGGATGATGGAAATTTATTCTTAAGTCAATACATCAACAGTTACCCAGATGCCATAATTGACCGTAAAATTTTATTGGGTAGCAACAATACCTGGTTGGCTGAAATGACCTCGCGCATCAATATTAAAGCGCCGGTAGAAGTTAGCATCCAAAATAAAGTTTTCAATCCTCAGTCTAGAGTTATTTCATACCGTGTTCGGGTTAAGTTTGTAGACTATTGGTATGGCGTTCTCCGCATTGGAAGCGCTGTAACAGAGGATAAAGTTCGAGGCATGGCCAATCCATTTATTTGGAGTCAAAATAATTATTACAGCAAAAACAATCCCAGCGGGCCAGCTGGTGGAATATCGCACCCATTGTACAATGAAAGTGTCGTGGTAGATGGCTATTGGCATCAACATGTTCAAAAAGCAAACCCTTCGGGTGTGTGGGGGATTTCTAATTTGATTCCTCAACTTGTAGCGCCCAATTCAGAGTACTTTGCCGACTTCTCCTATACCTTGCCGGCCGCAAGTTTTGTGTCTTATAACAGCGATTACAATTCAGAGTTTTGCAGCACCATCGACGCCATCGGTCAAAATGAGGGTATTCACATTCCGGCAAATATTAACTTAATTGGTTTTGTTGAAGAATATGATGAAAACGATGTGTTTAACCGTCCAATTATTAACGCAGCCAGCGCACCGCTTTGGGATCTTCTTTCAGTAAGGCAAGAAAATGTGATGGCTGAAACGATTTCCCTTTACCCCAACCCTTCAAATGGGATTTGTAACATCAAACTTAAGCTTGGTTCAGCTTCTCCAATAAAAATTGAGGTTTATAATGTTAATGGCCAACTCTTGCAATCAAGTTTCCATGGCTGTGAAATAGGGATAAACAATATTGTTCTCGATACACTCAATCTAAACCCTGGTTTATATGCGCTTAAAATGGTATTGAATGGCAAAGTGCTTCTGCGAAACATTGTTATTCAGTAAAAATAAGTTTGTTTTTTCTTTTGTGTAAAATTGGTAGACAATAGAAGGGGATAAAAATTGTACTTTTGCGGCGCAATGCAAAGCCAATCAAAAACAATCAAATCTGCTTTAATTTCTGTCTACCACAAAGACAATCTTGAGCCAATTGTCAGACAATTATGCCAATTCGGTGTTCAAATTTATTCAACTGGTGGAACCTTGAGTTTTATAAAAGATTTGGGTCTGCCAGTAAATGCGGTTGAAGCATACACAGGTTTTCCTGAGATTTTAGACGGTCGTGTGAAAACATTGCACCCAAGTATTTTTGGTGGTATTCTTGCCCGCAGAGACAATTCTAAAGACATGCAAGAATTAAGTCAGCATGGAATCAATTTAATTGATTTGGTTATTGTTGATCTTTATCCATTTGAAGAAACCGTAAAAAACAGCAACGATGAAGCTGAAATAATTGAAAAAATTGATATCGGTGGTATTTCTTTAATTCGTGCCGCAGCCAAAAACTTTAATGACACGGTGATTGTTTCAAATAGAAATCAATACACCGATTTGTTGAATTTATTGATAGAAAAATCTGGTTCCACAGATTTAAACGACCGTAAACTTTTTGCAGGGAAAGCGTTCATGAATTCTTCGCACTACGATACGGCCATATTTAACTATTTCAACCAGGATTTGACCTTGCCGGCATTTAAACACAGTGTAATGGATTCCAAGGTGCTTCGTTATGGAGAAAATCCGCACCAGTCAGGAACTTTCCACGGCGATTTGAATGGGGTTTTTGAAATTTTAAACGGAAGAGAATTGTCATACAACAACCTAGTGGATGTTGAAGCTTCATTAAACTTAATTGCTGAATTCTCAGAACCTAGTTTTGCCGTTATTAAACATACCAACTCATGCGGTCTTGCAAGTAGAGCAACGCTCTTGGAAGCATACAAAGCGGCTTATGCTTGTGATACCACCTCTGCCTTTGGAGGCGTTCTGGCTTGCAACAGAGAAGTGGATTTAGAAACAGCCAATGAAATCAACAATTTGTTTTTTGAAGTTTTAAGTGCTCCTTCATATACCGAAGAAGCCTTAGCTGTTCTTAAACAAAAAAAGAATAGAATTATTATCCGTTTAAAAAAGGCAAGCAACAACAAAACCATGTTCAAGAGTTTGTTGAATGGTGTACTTGAACAACAAGTTGATTGGAGTTCTGAATCATCAAATGATTTCAAAATTGTAACCGAAAAGCAGATGACACCTGAGCAATTAAGCGATTTGGAATTTGCAATTAAAGCCGTAAAACACCTTAAGTCTAACGGTATTGCTTTGGTTAAAAACAAACAATTAATTGGAATGGGTTGTGGTCAAACATCAAGAATTGACGCGCTTGAGTCGGCGGTTAAAAAATCAAAAGTATTTGGTTTTGATACCAATGGCGCGGTGATGGCATCAGAGGCATTTTTCCCTTTCCCTGATTGCGTAGACATTTCGCATCAAGCCGGTATTATTGCAATTGCTCAACCGGGCGGTAGCATTAAAGACCAAGAGAGTATTGATGCCGCAAATGTAAACGGTCAAGCCATGGTATTGACTGGCATTCGCCATTTTAAACACTAAGCACTTATTTGGGGATTTCTTGTAATTAATTCCCCTACAATGGTAATTTTATCAGCTAAGTCTTGATTGAAACTTTGGAGGTCATTAAACCAATTTATCCCCTAAAGACTAATGCAGGAAACAAGAGAAGAAAAAGGCAATCGATCCTTAATTTTCTAAATTTCCTTTTCATTACTTATTTATATCTTTGAGCCTTCAATGGGTGATCAACTTAATATCAAGCAAATTATTTCTAATCTTCCTGAACAGCCAGGGGTTTATAAGTATTTTGATGAAAAAGAAGAGATCATTTATGTAGGGAAAGCAAAAAATTTAAAGAAGCGTGTTAATTCTTATTTTGTAAAAAAACACGACAACAACAAGACCAATGTATTGGTATCTAAAATCCGCAACATCCAATACACCATTGTTGATACGGAATTTGATGCCTTGCTGTTGGAGAATACGCTAATAAAAGAGCTACAACCCCGGTACAACATCAATTTAAAAGACGATAAGTCTTACCCACTTATAAAAATTACCAAAGAGTCTTTTCCTAAAGTTTATGCCGTGCGCAATCCAATAAAAGATGGAAGTGAATATTTTGGTCCCTATGCCAGTGGTAAAATGATGCACACGATTCTTGAATTAACTCAAAAATTGTATCCCACAAGGAATTGCAATTTAAACTTAAATGCAAAGACCATTGCCGCGGGTAATTTTAAAGTTTGCCTCGAATACCAAATTGGAAATTGTAAGGGTCCTTGTCAAGGCCTGCAATCGGAAGAATCATACAAGCAAACTATTGCCAATATTAAGCATATTTTAAGGGGAAATTTGGCAGAGGTGAAACGTCATATCAAGACACAAATTGAAGATGCAGTTGCCCGATTAGCCTTCGAAGAAGCACAAGAGTATAAAGAAAAATTGATTTCTCTTGAGTCTTATCAATCAAAATCGACTGTCGTTAACAACAGCATTAGCAATGTGGATGTTTTTGGAATTATAAGTTCTAGCAGTTCCGCATTTATAAACTATTTGAGGGTGGTAGATGGCATGATCATTCAATCTCAAAACCTTGAAATCAAAAAGAAAATTGATGAAAGTGACGAGGAGATCTTGTTGAATGCTATCGCACAATTTAAAAATTCTAACCAATGGGAGAGTAAGGAGTTTATTGTTCCCATTCAGCTGGAAATTGAGTCTGAAATTCCTATGACGGTTCCTATTTCTGGCGATAAAAAGAAATTACTCGACCTAAGCATGAAAAATGCGTTTTACCTCAAACAGGAGCGTCAATTGGCTGCCGATAAATTAGACCCAACGCTTAAAGTCGATCGCTTGCTTACCCAAATGCAAAAGGATTTGCGGCTAAGAACCTTGCCCCGCCATATTGAATGTTTTGACAACTCCAATATACAAGGAACGAATCCCGTTTCAGCCTGCGTGGTGTTTAGAAATGGAAGGCCGAGCAAAAGCGATTACAGACATTTTAACATTAAAACCGTTGAAGGGCCAAATGACTTTGCAAGCATGATCGAAGTCCTAACCCGACGCTATACCCGCATGTTACAAGAAGGCTCTGATTTGCCCGACTTGGTGGTTGTGGATGGTGGTAAGGGTCAACTGAGCTCTGCCGTAGAGGCATTCAGGGCCATGGGTATTTATGGAAAAGTTCCGGTTATTGGCATTGCTAAGAGACTTGAAGAGCTTTATTATCCCAACGATTCCTTGCCTTTGTATTTGGATAAAAAATCGGAGACCTTAAAAATTATTCAACAAATGCGCGATGAAGCCCATCGTTTTGGTATCACCCACCACAGAAATAGGCGCAGCAAAGGATTTACAATAACCACTTTAACAGAAGTAGACGGCGTTGGTGAAAAAACCAGTCAAATGCTTTTGTCTGCATTCAAATCTGTTAAAAAAATAAAAGAGGCATCCGAGGAAGATTTAACGAAAGTTATAGGGCCGAAATTGGCAAAATCCGTATACCAGCATTTTAATGAGAACAATTGAGTTTGACAATCTAAGCGACTTAAAAACACGCTTGTACCAATTTGCAAATCAATTTGAGGTTTGCCATATATACGATAGCAACCAAAAAGATTCTGCTTGTTCTGAGGATGTTTATGAATTCTTGCTCGGCCTTGGTTCTAAAAAAGTTTTTTCAGGTAACTTAAGCAAACAGCTGGAGGAAGCGGAACAATCGCTGTTTTGGAAATTTCTAGCCATACCATACGGACAGGTTTCAGAGATTAATTCTGCACTTGTTTTCGAACCTTTGCTGGTGTTTTCCATTCTCAAAGGAAGCAAGATACTCCAGATCTTGAACAATGGTATAGACCAAGACCGTTTTGATAATGTATTCAATGCTTTTGTGAATTTTGAAGCATCTCATGAGTCGGTAAATTCTGATATCAGTGCAAATTTTTTAGCCTATACGTCAAAAGAAAAATACATAAAACAGGTTGAGCAAATTCGAATGGATATTTACAATGGGGTTTTTTATGAAATGAACTATTGCATCGAATTCAAAGCCAATCTAAATGAAGATAATTTATTGCCATGTTTTTTAAAACTCAACAATTTAACGCAGGCACCTTTTGCCGCTTATATCAAACACTCTAGCTTAACTATGCTGTGCAGCTCACCTGAGCGCTTTATTAAAAGGGATGGTCAACACTTATTGTCGCAGCCAATTAAAGGCACCAACAAGCGGCTGCTAGGCCATGAAAATACGCATCAATTAAATGTATTGAGCAGTTCTGTAAAAGAAAGGGCTGAAAATGTGATGATTGTTGATTTGGTGCGAAACGATATGTCAAAAATCTCCAAACCTGGATCTGTAAAAGTGAAGGAGCTCTGTGGCGCTTATGCGTATAAATCAGTAAACCATTTGGTTTCTACAGTTGAATCTGAGTTAATCGAAGACATTAGCTGCTCAAATGCGTTTGATGCCTTGTTCCCAATGGGCAGCATGACCGGTGCACCCAAAATAGAAGTGATGAAACACATATTAGATTACGAAAACCAAGAACGCGGTTTTTATAGTGGTTGCATTGGATACCTCGACCCAAATGGCAATTTTGATTTTAATGTTAGCATTAGAACCTTAATTTACAATGCCAAACAAAAAGAAATTTCTTACAATGTTGGAAGTGCAATAACCTACGATTCTTGCCCTGAAGAGGAGTACGAAGAATGCCTTATAAAAGGCAGTAGAATGTTAAGTGTTTTTAAAAAGGACTAATTACTTCTTGTGTTTCTTTTTCGGTCTTCCTTTAACTGGAGCAACGTATACTTTCTTTGATTTTTCCTCTTCCTCCTTTAGCAATGAGCGCCAATCGTTTTGGGTCTCGTCGTTCGTAAAACTAATGGTCTCTTCGTACAAGCCTTTGCCGATTTTCATCACTTCAACAGGGCTGCCGATGTATTCTTCTATGTCTTTTAACAGTGTCTTCTCTTCTATGCTGCAAAATGAAACGGCTTGCCCTTTTTGAACACCGCGGCCTGTGCGACCAACTCTGTGCACATAGTTTTCGGGTACTTCAGGTATATCGTAGTTAACCACATAGTCGACATTCGGAATGTCGATCCCCCTAGAACTCACATCGGTTGCAACCAAGATGTTGTTTTTGCCCAGTTTAAAGTCGTTAAGAACGTCCATGCGGTCTGTTTGTTCCTTATCCCCGTGTATGGTCTGAGAATGAATCCCAGCGCGTTCAAGAGCCTTGCAAACCCTTTCAGCTCTTACCTTGGTTCGAACAAAAATAATAATTTTGCTTCCAGGAAATTCATTGACCAATCGCTCCATAAAAAAACGTTTGTCGTCCATTTCTATAAAAGCCACAGCATGTTCTATGTTTTTATTGACAGGATTATCTGGTGAAATTTGGATACGAATTGCATTTTTGACAATACTGTAGGCCAATTTTTTAATGCGCTCATTTATGGTCGCCGAAAAGAACAAGGTTTGTCTTTCCCTAGGAATATGGCGCATAATGTCTGTAATGTCCTTTAAAAAGCCTAAATCAAGCATATGGTCGGCTTCATCAACCACCAATGTTTCTAAATTTTTCAAATCCACATAACCTTGGCTAATCAAATCAAACATTCGACCTGGCGTGCTGATCAAAATATCGACACCATGCTTTAGTTTAAATATTTGATTGTCTTGGTCGACTCCTCCATACAAACTTAAAATATGAACTGAGGTTCCTTTTCCTATGGCATCAAATGCTTCTGCTATTTGAATGGCCAATTCTCTTGTAGGCACCATCACCAAACACTTAATGCCACTGTACTTCACAACCTTTTTTTGTTTGGCTATAAAATCTATCAAAGGGATGGCGAATGCAGCGGTTTTTCCAGTTCCTGTTTGAGCAATGGCAAGCACATCTTCACCTTTCATAATCGGACCAATGGCTTTGTACTGGATATCTGTAGGTTTTTTAAAACCTAAACTGGCCAAATTTTCTTTTATAAGGGGTAGGAAATCGTATTGTTCAAATCTCATGCTTGCTGCTGCTTATCGCTTTGCAAAAGTACTCAATAGATTCTTAAAGTTTTAATTTTCCTTTCTAGAATGGAATGGGGAAGGATATGCAAAAAAAAAGTCCCGAATTTCTTCGGGACTTTTTAAATATTGTTTTGAGATTATCTCATTTTTTTGTTTTTCTTTCCAATACCACTTGAAGGAAGTACTTTGTTTCGTTTGCTGCTGTTTCCAATTGGAGAACCAATTCTAATCATAGCGCAACGGAAACCAATGGTAGAAGTAGATAAGTTCTCATCCAACCATCTGCGGGTACCAGGGCTCATCCAATACGCTCTATCGTTCCAAGATCCACCTTTGTAAACGCGAGCTTTGTCATTGATTAAGGTTGTTATACCATATTCATACTGTTGCTCTTCGTTGTTGTATGTGGTCGCATCTTTGTAACCAATGTTATCAGATACTTTGTAGTTTCTTCTGTTGATATTTTGAGATTCTTTTACAGGTTCGAATACCAAACGGCCTAAAGAGTCTTTTTCAGAGATTTCACCATACTCATCCAATTGAACTTGAGTGAACACGTTGCCACGGAAGGTATTGAAATCATCCATATCTTCTAAAGACAATGGACGGTATACGTCTTTTACCCACTCGCTAACGTTGCCAGCCATGTTGTATAAACCGTAATCGTTAGGCCAGTATGAGAAAACAGGAGTGGTTATGAAACCAGCATCGTTTAATTGAGACGCTATACCACCTTGGTCTCCCTTGTCTCTTTTAAAGTTGGCCATGATTTTACCTCTATCTTTTTCTTTACCATGAGACATTCTAACACTTAAGTCGTTCCAAGCGTATATTCTTTTCTCATCCGTGTTTTCAAATTGAGAATTACCAATTGCACCTTGAGCAGCATATTCCCATTCAGCTTCAGTTGGAAGTCTATACTCTGGCAATAAAATACCATCTTTTACAGCCACATCTCTTTTGCCTTTTTTGGTTCTGTAATCCCTCATCATGCCTTTACTCTTTTTACGGGTAGCAGGATCGTATTGGTTAGCCAAATATGTTTTGCTGTTAAAGTTGTCTGCATCTACAACACGTTTGTCAACGTATGGGTGTATTTTTTCCCTGTCAAGAATCATCTCGTTTACACGGTCAGTTCTCCAATCTGCGAATGCAGTTGCTTGCAACCAACTTACACCAACTACTGGATAGTCTTTGTAAGCAGGGTGACGGAAGTAATATTCTACGTATGGCTCGTTAAATGCCAATCTGTTTCTCCAACATAAGGTATCTGGCAAAGCTTGTTTGTATACTTCTGGGTAGGTAATGAAAACCTTTTGCAACCAATAAACATACTCACCATATTGTAAGTTGCTTATTTCTGCTTCATCCATATAGAATGAGTTAACGGTTACTTTTCTTTCTATACTGTTGTATTCATATAATACGTCTTGTTCTGCTGAACCCATAACAAATGCACCAGCTGGAACTAGGACTAATCCTGGACCTGTTTCTTGTCCTTTGTATTTGTGATTCTCAAAACCGCCCCATTTTTTGCTATTGTAGCCAAACCCTGTGGTTTGTGAACCACCCTTCTTTCCACATGATGGAGCAAGGATTAAAGTAGCTGCGATAACAGTCGATAAGGCAAATAAATTTTTTCTTATTTTCATTTGATCTATTGTGTGTTGGATACTATATTAACTGCAAATATGTTATTTTATTGTATGATTACCAAATTTATCAAAAGTCAGGACATCTTAAAGGTTTAAATCTTAGAGGTCTGTCTCTTAAACACCAGTCAACAGTAGCGCTGATTTCATGGCTGCCAGGAGCAGCTGAACGCGCTGATGATACGGTGATGTCATAACTGTAACCAAATTTGAATCTGTCTTTTCTGAATCCTAGCAACACCATTAAAGCGTCAGAGTTGCCATAGGTTCCTAGGGTTTGTCTATACCATAAACCGGTAACGATGGGTCCTTTATTTACATAAAATCCAAAGTTAATTTGTGTGAAATTTTGTTGCATCATAAACAATGCATTTGGAGAAAAAGTAGCTTGTGAGAATTTTTTTCTATCCAATGGAATTACAACGCCAGCGTGAACAGTATATCTTCTTGGAACGATACCGTCGTTGTTGCTGTAAAACGATTGAACTGGTTGGGTGATGTTGTGCATCGCAAAACCAGCGTAAAATCTTTCTGAATAGGCCAATAAACCAGCAGCGAAGTTTGGATAAACAACAGATGCATCAGCGGTAGGCTCTTGCGTTGGCAATACGAAACCTTGGGTTGGGTGGATTTGATCGCCAAATCTCAATTTGCTGTGGTCAATTGACTTGTTTACAAATGATGCCTGCAAACCACCTCTCAAAAAGAAATATTTGTTAATGGGCAATACATAAGAATAAACGCCACTCAAAGATGTCGTGGTTAGCAGTCCTGCACCTGCTCTGTCATATGTCGCCATTAAGCCAATACCACCACCGATTTTATCGTAGTGCTGATCGTAACTTGCGTTGAATGAACGGAAAGTACCTGGCAAACTAGGCCATTGGTTTCTGTAATTGATGGACATTCTTCCCGCAGATTGTCTGCCACAAAAAGCTGTACCTGCCATCGCTGGATTGGTATAGACTGGGGCAGCATAGAACTGCGTGAATTCTGGGTCCTGAGCATATGCTTGAGCTGTGCATGCAAGACCTATGATTAAACCGTAGATTTTTTTCATATTCATTTTGTCGTAAAACGGATTTGAAGCAAAGATATTGTCATTTTTTGGTAATTTCATATTTTTTCTACAATTTTTTTTATTGGGCTTCGTTCAAGTGCTAATTAAATCTTAATTTTGTTTCGCAAAATGTCAAAAATCTCGATCATATTCTTGTTGCTAAGCTCTTTTATACTAAACAATGTTTTTTCACAAAACGTTGCCTCAGAAACAATAAATCATATTGATTGGATGCAGTCTAATCCCAATTCTCTGCCTCTGTGTTTCAATTATTCTATTTCGTCACATCAGTTTAATGGCATCAAATTGCCTGCAATTGCACAAAATTTCAAAACAGATTCTCGCTCAACCTTTGTTTTCTCAGATCTAAAATATGAATTATTAGATGGATTTGAAGGGTACAAATCCACTCAATTGAAAAACCTAAAAGGTTCTCAAGAGCCTGTTATTTGGTATTCTTACGAAGGCAGTCAATTGTTCTCCGGGTTTTACATCTGTCCTTTCAAAGAAGACGCCGGAAGATATTACAAGCTTGTGGATTTTAAATACACAATTCAAGCTGGCCCTATTGTTCCACTTTCCACCTTTGCTTCCAGGAAGAGAACACTTACCAATTCTGCATTGGCCTCTGGAAAATGGTTTAAATTCAGTGTTACCAAAGATGGTTTTTATAAAATCGATGGAGCTGCCCTTCAAAATGCGGGGTTAGATTTGAATGCTGTTAATCCCAAGAATTTGAAAGTATACAGCCATCAAGGAGGAATGCTTCCTGAAGACAATAGCGAATTTCGCTACGATGATTTACCTGAAAACTCTATAACTGTGGTAGGAGAGAATGATGGGGTTTTTAGTCCCGGCGATTATATTTTGTTTTATGCGCAAGCGCCACATAAATGGATTGCAAACACATCTAATTCTGCTTTCTCTCATAAGACCAATATTTATTCCGATAAAACCTATTTTTTCATTACCGCCAATGGTGCTCCTGGAAAGCGTATTACAAGTAAATCTGATGGCAACAATCTTTTGGCTGACTCGAGTTTCAATTGGTTTAATTACTGCGAATACCATGAAGATGAAAAAGAAAATATATGCCACCAAGGCAGGACCTTATTAGGAGAGAAATTTGACCAAACTTTAAGCCATACCTTTAACCATAACTTGCCAAATATTAGCAACAATTCGCCTTTGCTTGTTAAATACCAAGTTGCTTCAGTTTCAGCTGTGCCTAGCACTATTGTTTTGAAGGCAAATACCAATACCACCGATATTGTATCAATGTCTACATTGTTCAACCCTGATGCTTGTTTTGTAGAATCCGGAATCAAAACTTTGCAGGTGCCAATGGCCGCAAACTTGCAATTGCTATTTTCTTACAACAAACCCATTTCTAGTTCTAAAGCATGGTTGGATTATTATGAAATACATTGTGCTAGAAATCTTAGCTACAGCGAGTCGTTTATGGGCTTTCGAAATGTAAATTCGAAAACAAGCACTGTTACAGAATACCGTTTGAGTAATTTGCCAAATTCTGCTCAAGTTTTTGATGTTTCGGATCCTTTAAATCCCCTCTTGCAAAATATGTTCTCTTTAAACGGGGAATTGGTTTTTAGAGACCAAACATTAGGAAAAATAAAAGAATTTGGGCTTACTGACGGGAACTATTTAAGTCCTGTTTTTGAAGAGCAAGTGATCAACCAAGATCTTCATGGCCTGGGTAATTTTCAATTTGTTATAGTTGCTGCGCCTGAATTTATAGATGCTGCAAACGATTTGGCTGCTTGGCATAGAACCCGCGACAATTTGGAAGTTTTGGTGGTCACACCTCAACAAATTTACAATGAGTTCTCTTCTGGTTCACAAGACATTTCAGCAATCCGCGATTTTTTTAAGTTGTTGTATTACAAAAATACAAATCCGCTTAACCAACTCCGATATGCCATGTTTATGGGCGATGCGAGTTACGACTATAAAAACAAACTGGGCTTTAAAAGCAGTTTTGTTCCCGTGTATGAATCGGATTCAAAAATGAATATCCCTTTGTATGAAGATTATTATTGTTCTGACGATTTCTTCGGTTATCTAGATCCGTTGGATGGCAAGTGGGAAGATGAACAAAAATTAGAGATTGCCGTTACCCGACTTCCAGTTGCCAGTGTTAGTGAGGCAAACATCCTTGTCGATAAAATTAAGCATTATAAAGACAAAGAATCATTAGGATCGTGGCGCAATGTGGTAACTTTAACTGCCGATGATGCCGATGCTTCTTGGGAAAAAGAATTTGTAACAGATTTTGAAGCCATATCCAAAAACATCGACACTACCTTCAAAAACCTCAATGTTAGAAAAGTGTATTTAGATGCCTTTAAGCAAGAAAATCTTAGTGGTTCTCAGCGCTATCCAGAGGCACAAGCAGCCATTAAAAAGGAGTTTGAACAAGGTACTTTAATATTTAACTATGTTGGGCACGGTGGCGAAGAATACCTAGCCACAGAAAAGGTAATTGATATTCCACTCATTACCTCGCTTAAAAACACCAACAATTTACCGGTGTTTTTTACCGCCACCTGCGAGTTTAGCCGCTACGATGACGCCTTGCGCAAAAGTGCTGGTGAATATGCAATCACCCAAGCCAATGGTGGTGCGGTAGCTATGTTTACGACCGTTAGAATCGTATATGCTGGAGCGAATGCAGCTTTGACTAATTATTTCTGGTCGAGCTGCGCTTATGTCAAACAAAATGGCAAATGGCCAACGCTCGGAGAGGTCTATAAAAAACTTAAAAATTGGGGTGGTCAAAATTCTAATGACAGACGCTTTACATTGTTTGCTGATCCTGCCCTTGTGATGAATTATCCGGAGCATGTTGTATTGATTGACAGCATTAATAATTTGGGCATCAATGCTCAAGCGGACACACTTAAGGCCCTGAGTAAGGTAACTTTTGTCGGTCACATTGAAGATGTCTTTGGATCAAAGCAAACAGGTTTTAATGGCAGTATATTCCCAATTGTTTACGACAAACAATCTACTTTTAAAACACTGAGCAACGATTTGCCAAACGAAGAAATTCCTTTTAAATTGTACAGCAGTGTCTTGTATAAGGGTGAAAACTCTGTTCAAAATGGCGATTATAGATTTTCTTTTGTAGTCCCTAAAGACATCAACTACAATTATGGTTTTGGAAAAATTAGTTTATACGCCGAGAACCAAGTAAGCGATGCAAGTGGGCATTTTTTGGATTTCATGGTAGGGGGTACTTCCAATTCGAGTGCTCAAGATGTAAAAGGACCAGAAATAGAATTGTTTGTAGACGATCATTCCTTCGTAAGCGGAGGATTAACGGATAACAGTCCTTTGCTTTTAGCGCGCGTGTTTGATGAAAATGGAATAAATACTTCTGGAATAGGCATAGGCCGTGATATAATTGCCATTATTGACAAAGGAACCGCTCAAGAAAAGCGTTTTGTTTTAAATGGCTTTTATTCAGCAAAACTCAATTCATACACCAGCGGCGATATCCGTTACCAATTGGATGGCATTGCCGATGGAAAACATACCTACACCTTAAAGGTTTGGGATGTATACAACAATTCAAGTGAGGCGACAATAGAATTTGTAATTAAAAACAATGCCCAATTCACCATTGAACATGTTTACAATTACCCAAATCCATTCAACAACAGCACCAGTTTCTTGTTCGACCACAACCGTTCAGGCGAAAATTTACATGTTGTAATCAATGTAATGACCATTAGCGGAAAAGTAATTAAGACCATTGATGAAAACTTTAGCAATGCGGAAGCACACATAAGTGGTATACATTGGAATGGTAGAGATGATTTTGACGACAAGCCTGCCAAGGGCGTTTACATTTACCGAATTGTGGTGACCACTGAGGATGGGCAAAAAGCCGAAAAAGTAGAAAAATTAGTGATATTAAACTAAAAATTATCCAAAGAATGATATATTTGCCCTCTATTGATTAGAAAATTACGCAAATAATTTTAATTGTTAATGTCTATTTTAAACATCCTAAAAATTGGTTTTGTTGCCAGTTTGTCCTTTTTTATTGGTGTCTCTCAAGCAGATGCTCAAACAACCATTAGCAGAAGCATGCTAGCTGGTCAGCAAAACGTTATCACCACGGCCGTTCCTTTTTTAACCATAACCCCAGACAGCCGCCGAGCTGGCATGGGTGATGCTGGTGTTGCAAGTTCCGCTGATGCCAATTCAGTGTTTTGGAACGCTGCTTCCTTAGCATTCGCCGATAAAAAAGCTGGTGTCGCCACATCATATGCACCATGGTTGCGTGCCTTGGTTCCCGGAATTTCTTACAACTACTTAGCTGGATACACTAAAATCAGAAGCAACCAACGCTCTGTAATTGGAGGCTCTTTTCGTTTCTTTACCTTTGGTGAAATTAACTTTACGGATGATATTGGAAATCCTCTAGGAACTTTCAAGCCATCTGAATATGCAGTTGATATTTGCTATGCAACTCAATTAAGTAAGCATTGGGCGATTGGAACAACCTTGAAATACGTCAACTCTAATTTGGCAGGTACGCGTCCCTTAAACGGAATTACCCCTAAAGTTGGCAGAAGTGGAGCTGGAGATATTTCTGCTTTATACAAAGGCAGTTTAAAGGCCAAAATCAAAGGAGAGAAAAAAGACTTGCGTTACACCGTTGGAATTAATTTGCAAAACCTCGGCGCTAAGATCACTTATTCAGACAAAACCAATAAAGAATACATTCCTGCAAATTTAAAAATTGGTACTGCTTGGTCTTACGACATCGACCAATACAACTCGATTACAGGGATGTTGGACTTTAACAAACTTATGGTTCCGACGCCTGGCATCAATGTTTTAAAAGATTACACTGGACTTAGCGATTCGCTGGTTGATGATAACGGCACCAGCGTTAAAGTATTTGAAAGAACCAGAAGTGATGACCCAGTTATCTCCTCAGCCTTGAAATCATTTTATGATGCTCCAGGTGGATTAAAAGAAGAATTAAAAGAATACAACATCTCTTTAGGCTTGGAATACATTTACGCGAAGCAATTCTTTTTAAGAGCCGGGTACTTTAATGAGGCTAAAACCAAAGGGAATAGAAAATATGCGACTTTCGGATTTGGTATTCGTTACAAAGTGTTCGGTCTAGATGCCGCTTACTTGGTGCCATTTGTTCAAAGACATCCATTGCAAAATCAATTGCGTTTTACACTGATCTTTGATTTGGATGCTGCCTTAGAAGAAAACAAAAAGTAATCCTTAATTATTTAAGAAGGGATTTGACTCAGCTTCAAATTCTATAGTCGTACTGGGGCCGTGACCGCTGTATACAGTTGTGTTTCCTGGTAATGTTAAAAGCTTTGTTTTTATTGACTTGATTAAGGTATCATAATCGCCACCGGGTAAATCGGCCCGGCCAATGCTGTTTCTAAACAAGACATCGCCGGCTATAACAAAATTTTGTTTGGCATTGTAAAAACTCAAACTCCCCGGTGAATGCCCTGGGGTAAATAAAATATCCAATCGATCTTCACCCAAAATGATGCTGTCATTTTCGCTTAAATAGTGGCTTATTGATACAGATGGGTTGTAATGCAATCCGTACAAATTGGCAGAAGTAATTCCCATGTCTAAGACTTGTTTTTCCAATGCATGTGCCTGAAGACTCAAGCCATATTTCTCTGCGCAATACGTATTGCCCATAATGTGGTCTATGTGGCAGTGTGTGTTAATTAGTAAAACAGGGTTTAGTTTAGAAGCCGTTAGATAGCGCTCCAATTCTTGCTCCTCAGACGATTGATACATTCCCGGATCAAAAATGATGCATTCTCCATGCTCATTTGATAAAACATAGGTGTTCTCACTGAAAGGTCCGAAGGTAAAAGACATAACTTGTAGCATGCTGCAAAGGTTATTTATTTTTAATTAAAAATCTATCTAATTGGTAATTAATGAAATTCAAATTATCAACAGAATCAATAGGCTGATTTTACCCAGTTCTTTTAAAATACAAGTTTCTTTATGTAATTTTGCCGACATTACATATGCCACAAATATCATTTGCTAGCAACAATAGAAGTTTTCACATTGAATTAAATGATCGTGTTAAACAATATTTTAAAGACAAAAACATAAGCCAAAGGGGCAATGCCAAATTGTTTTTCAAGGCCTTCTTTATGT
Source organism: Bacteroidia bacterium (assembly GCA_044341025.1). Lineage (GTDB taxonomy): Bacteria > Bacteroidota > Bacteroidia > NS11-12g > UBA955 > JABMMZ01. The sequence goes on from JBIISM010000001.1 coordinate 131,479, forward strand.
ATACAGTCGTGCTCTCTTGCTATGCAGTTCTAGTATTCGTTCAGCCGAGTTCTGTTTTGCTAAACATTGCTTTGCTTGTTGTATTCGGGACTTTCCTTGCTTTCATCGGCTTTAATGTCATGCATGATTCTTGCCACGGTGCTTTTTCAAACAACAGCAAGGTGAACGATGTGTTTGGCTACAGCATGAATTTCCTTGGTGCAGAATGCCGTTTTTGGAAAGTAAAACACAATGTACTGCACCATACCTATACCAATGTGGATGGGGTAGACGATGATATTTTCAAGCCGCCATTCTTGCGCATGTCGCCCAACCAGCCATACTTGCCACTGCATAAATACCAAAGTTGGTATATGTTGTTCTTGTATGGTATTTCAACCATGTTCTGGGTGTTTTGGATGGATTCTTTAAAGTACTTCACCGATAAGGTGCACACAACCGATTTGCCTAAAAAGAAAATGGCAGACCACATTAGTTTTTGGGCCACCAAGCTGTTTTACATTGGTTTTTATATTGTTACACCTTTGGTTTTTTTAGGGTTTAGCAAATTTATATTTGGCTTCTTTTTCTTCAATTTCGTCATGGGTATTGTGATGTCTGTAGTGTTTCAATTGGCCCACGTTGTGGAAGGGGTTGGATTTGCAGATGCACAAGAAACAGGAGTGCTTGCTATCGATGAAGATTGGGCGATTTTTCAATTAAAAACAACTTTCGATTTCTGCCCTGAGAACAAATTCTTAACTTGGTCATTGGGCGGGCTCAATTTCCAAGTTGAACACCATTTGTTTCCAAAGGTTAGCCACGTGCATTACCCTGAAATTAGAAAAATCGTAGTAGAATTGGCCAATAAATACGGCATTCAACACAACGAATTCCCTTCGTTTTGGATGGCTTTAAAATCGCATTTCAAAATGATGCATGCATTAGGCAGACCTAATAATTTGTTGGTAGCTTAAGCCAATTAAGGCTTAAGATTAATGTATTACCTGGAATTTAGAGGTATAAATGCTTTGGTCATTTAACTGAAAACTAATGATGTAAAAACCGGAATTCAGGGTGCTGACATCTAAAACAGAAATTTGTCCATTCGCTTTTAATTCGCAATCGATTTCCTGCCCTAGGGTATTGTATATTCTTACAGTATAAATAGCCTCCTTACCCAGGTCAAACTCAATTTGAGAATTGGCAGGATTAGGGTAAGCATTAATGTTTTTTAAGGCGTAATTGTTAATGGATGTCTTGCGGCGGTAATTGAAGTTGTTTTTCAAATAAAATATTCCCCCACGGTTTGTAGAAACAATGATTTCTGGCACTGAATCGCCATTAAAATCGCCCAAACATGGAGATATATAATTGCCTAAATCTGTTTTATAAAATTTAGTTCCTTGAAATGCCTTTTGGTAATAAAACGAATCTGTTTGCTTAAAGGTAGATGTTGGCTTGCTTCCATTGATGGTATACATTCTCAACGTTCCTAACGAATTGCCTACAATAATATCCAAGGTGTCGTTGCCATCCAAATCCATAATCACAGGCTTTGAATACACATTTTTTTCATACACTGGGTAATAACCAATAATTGCGAAGGTATCATCGTATACATATTGAAAACCAATAGAATCAATCGGCTTCATGTTGCCAAACTTATTGGTAACAATGCTAAAGCTAGGCTGGGTAAGGGTGCCTGAATTTCTATAATATGAAAGCATGCTGTCGCTGCGGCCAATAACGAGGTCTTTCAGCCCATCGCGGTCAATATCTGCCACTGCAGGGGCACTAAATCCACCCACGTCAATTGTGAAGCCTGGGTATGAACCATTTGAATTTGCAAAGCTAGGGCTGAGTGTGTTTGCGCTTGAGGAAGTATTCTTATAAAAAAGAATTTCACCTCTTTCGTTTCCTAAAACCAAATCCAATTTTCCATCGTTGTCCATATCGGCAATGGCAGGTGCTATTTTATTGATTTTATCTTTAAAAATATTCCCAAAATTGGTGTTTACCAATTTCAATTTGGCTTGCTTTGCTGTGCCTATGTTTTCGTATAAATAAATTCGGTCGGCTGTATCCTTGCTGATGTATGCATCGGCATTGGTGGCTGAAATGCAATCCAAATCACCATCTTTGTCCCAATCGGCACAAGCCCAATTGCTTTTGTTGCCATTGTCAAGAATATCGTTTGTAAATAAGGGCTCTTGTTGAGCCCAAGTTGGCGATTTGTCGGTATTGGTGTTTTTAAACCAACGGATTTGTTTGGTCTCTTCAATGATGTATTGGGTACTTACAGAGTTTGGTGCATAGATTAAATCGCGTTTTCCATCGTTGTTGACATCCATAAAATATGCCGCAGGATAAATAGAAACGCTAGCACGGTTGCTCGAACTCACATAATTGGTATCGTACATGTAAAACGAATCATATTTATTGAGGTTGGCAGGTTTTGCATTGTACAGCATGGTCATATGGCTGCATCCTTCATTGCCTATCAACAAATCAATGTCGTTGTCGTTGTTGGCATCGAATAAGGTTATGGAAGAACCACTGGTGTGGCGTTTCCCGTATAGTCTATTGTCGCTATTTTTTGAACAAGTATTAAGAAGATAGTTGTTGCAATTGTTGTCATTGAAGTAACCCCAACACAAATCGACATGGTAGAAACGCATGGAATCAGGAGGTAGCTGGTCTTCAACTTGGTAATTCATGTACAAATAGATAGCGCCACCAATATTCGAATAGCTCATGATGTCTAAATCGCCGTCATTGTCAATGTCATAAATGCCTGGTAAATGTATTGCTGGGGTAGACAAAGCATTGTATTCAATGAAGGAGCCCGTTGGACTCATGTTGCGGTATTTTAACGGTGGGATTTCAATAAATTCGGGTCTTCCGCTAACTGTAAATGAGATGTTTTTATAAACCGTGTAACCTTGTGGCCCGCTGGTAAATATGTCTTCATATCCATCGTTGTTGTAGTCGCGCAAAAGCATCCAACCCAATGCTTTTATTTTTGGAAAATACGCCGCGTATCGGTTGTCTAAGGTGTATTTTGCTTCACCAACTCCACCCACATTAATATAGGTTGATATGCCCCCATCTAACTTGTCGTAAATGACAACATCTTTTTTGCCATCTCCATTAACATCACATGGACTGAACTGTGGGCAGTGGTAACCCCCTGAAAACGCATATTGAAGTGCTTGATTGCTGCTGTTTACTATTTGCAAACTATCAGAAAGATAATATTGCAGCTTTTTTGTTTGCGCAAATGAAGATGACACACAAATTATTAAGAATAAAAAACAAGTACTTAATCTTTTCATACATTCAAATATAATCAATAAGACACAAATTCGAATAAAACGCTGCATATAAATTTTCAAAAACCTATTTTTGTAGGATAACATTATGCAAATTTCAGACCTTTATCAAATCTACCTTCAATGCGGCATGAATGTATCAACAGATACCCGTAAGCTCGGCAATGGAGAATTGTTTTTCGCCTTGAAGGGCGATAATTTTAACGGAAATTTCTTTGCCGAGCAAGCGCTTGAAAAAGGTGCGGCATATGCCGTGGTTGATGAAGGTGATTTTGAAAACAGCAGAATAATTAAAGTAGAGGATGCATTAAGGAGCTTGCAAGATTTGGCAAGATTACACAGGCAAACTTTGAGAACAAGGGTACTGGGAATAGGCGGGAGCAATGGTAAAACCAGCACCAAAGAATTGGTTGTTTCTGTTCTGTCTACTGAATATAATGTGCATTTTACCCATGGGAATTTAAACAACCACATAGGATTGCCTTTGACACTCTTGCAATTGCGTATTGGGCATCAAATTGCGGTAATTGAAATGGGCGCAAATAAGGCTGGAGATATCAGTGAATTATGCGCCATTGCAGAACCAGAACTGGCCTTGATTACCAATATAGGAAAAGAACATTTGTTGGGTTTTGGCGATATTGAAGGTGTTGCAGCCGCGGAAGGCGAGCTGTTTAATTACGTGCACGATAGCAACAGTTATGCCTTTGTAAATATGGACGATGTATGGATTAGTGAAATGGGGGAGAGGATAAACAATAAGTCTGAATATGGAATGAAATGTTCGAAATTGTTCGAATTGGAGATTGTTCCCGACATTCGATTTAAATATAAAGAACAATTTATTCATTCTCCTTTAATGGGTTTGCATAATGTTCAGAATATTTTGGCCTGCATTGCTGTGGCAGAGTTTTTTAATTTAAGTGGCACTCAAATTAAATTAGGCATTGAAAGCTATGTGCCACAGAACAACCGCTCGCAATGGATAGAGGGCAAACGCAACAATAAAATCTTGTTAGATGCTTACAATGCAAATCCTAGCAGTGTAGAAATGGCACTAAAAACTTTCGCTCAAATGAAAGGCAATAAAATAGTATTGCTTGGTGATATGTTCGAGTTAGGTGCTCATGAAGCGCAAGAGCACCAAGCCATTTTGTCCCTGTGCGAGGAACTTGATTTTACAAGTGTGGTTTTGATTGGCGAAGCCTTTTATAAGACAGAAACAAAATCCGATAAGATTCATTTGTTTCAAACAAAATCACAAGCCAGACAATTTGTATCTGAAAATGTAAACGAAAGTTTAAGTGTTTTGATTAAAGGGTCAAGGGGAATGAAGATGGAAGATCTTATCGATCTTTTTTAATCTTCGTAGTCATCTACTGGCTTGTCTTTGCTGTATTGATCGTCGCTCTCTTCTTCGCCGTCAACTTCGTCCTTTTCTTCATTGCTAAAGTCCATTTCTTCGATATCTAAATCGTCGAACATTTGCTTAAGCTGTGAAGAAACTTTTATCAAAAAGATGGTGTCCTCTGTCTCTACTCTTACGGCTGAAATTAATTCTCCTTTTGCGTTAGGGAATTTAATAACGTCGCGTTCGTATCCATTTGGATACAATTCTCCTAATTGATTTAAAATTTCATCAGGCACGTTGCTGTAATCTACTATTCTACGTTTTTTATCCATTCAGTGTGAATTCTTGTCACTGCAAAAATATATTCTCCGAACTAATGTTTTTAATTTTTTTTTAAAAAAAGTATTTTTTTTTAGACGCCTATTACAATGCGCTTATTTAAATTAATTCCACTTTATAGTCCTTAGTCTAGCAATGGGTTTTGGGTATTTTATTGATAAAAAGTCGATATAAATTACACAATTTTACGGATATGCAAGAAAATAATTACTTGCATTTATTTAAATGTCAACATCAATTCCTTGAGGCAGTTTGCTAATTCTTTGTTTTTTTGAGTGCAGAAGAAAAAGAATTCAAAAAAAAAGTGAACCGAAGTTCACTTTTTTTATTTAATGCCTTTTATTTTTGAGTAATTTTATATGAGAAACTAAAACTAAACATTTGACCTCTTCTGTATGACAATAATTCTTGGTCTGTGCGCTCTTTCTTGTAGTCTATTTTATTGTCGCCATTGGTGTCCTGCCACAATCTGTTTTTGTAGTTCAAAATATCACTTACGCCAAACTTAATACTTACCCTTTTGCTGACTTCTTTGGTGAAGGTTAAATCCAAAGAATGTCTTGGCATTTCGTAAACTGTAGGGAAAATGTTGTTTCCTACATAGACAATGCGTTTTCCATAAATATTATAAGCTACATTGATGCTCAGGCCACTGTCTGTTTTGTACTGCAATGCCGCATTGAAGATATATGGAGATTGACCTTGCAAGGGCCTGGTGCGCGCTTGACTTAAAGTGCTGTCTTTTCCTAAATCAACTTTACTTATGATGTAAGAAGCATTGATTAAGAAAGACAATCTTTTTAGTTGTTTGTTTTGGGTACTGTTCTCAAATGATTTTCTAAATTCTAATTCTGCCCCCATATTGGTAGCACTCATGGCATTCTTTAACTGGAATTGTTGGCTCAAACCAATTGGCTGAACGAAGTTTTCGATTGGATTAATAAACCGTTTATAGAAAACACCTAAACTAAATGTCTCAGAAGAACTTGGATAGTTTTCAAAACGCAAATCCAAGTTGTCAATGGTGCAAATTTTCAAATCTGGGTTACCGACAATGTTCACATCATACATAAAGTCGTAATAAACAAATGGAGCAAGTTCTCTAAATTCAGGTCTGTTAACCGTTTTTCCGTAGGCCAAACGCATTTGGTTTTTCTTCTTCTTGTCGAAGTAGTATGCCGCATTAAATGAAGGCAAAATGTTAAGGTTGGTTAAGTTGATGTTGATTTTGTCTGCTCCAATGGCACTTTTTAAACCTTGCTGGAAGTATTCTGTTCTTACACCTAAATTTACATTGAACTTATTGAATGGAATACTTGAATTTACATAAGCACTGATTAGCTGGTTTTGAGCAGTGTATTTATCACTTGGGTTTGTTCCCTCTGCTGGTTTTAACCCTGATGTGCTGTTGATGTTTTCAGGACTGAAAATCTGATCGATTGGTGTTTGTAAGAAGTCGTTTTTAAGTGCGGGGTTTCCTGAATAAACAAAACCAAACCATCTTGCTGCGAAGGTTCTAGATTTGTTTTCTGCATAGGTTCCAAAACGTAAAGTTATACCATTTATAGAATCAAATTTCGAAGCAAATTTAGTTTCGTAGTTAATGTTAACAGCCAGTGTGTTTTCTTTTAAGTTAGAAAAGAACCTAGCCGCATCAAACAAATTCGCACTAGGAGGATCAACTAAGGTAAATACACTGTTTGCGTTGGCTGCCCTTACGGTTCTGAAACGTCTAAAATCAGGTTCGTTTCTTTTAACATTGCTGTATCCTAGGGTGTATACCAATTTGTCATTTGTGCCGATTTTGTGGTTGCCCTCAAACTGTCCAAAGTATAAGCTTCTAGAGGTGTAATGAAAGCTGTAGTTTTTCCATTCATCATTTGGCCTTTCTGTTGGAGTTACGCCTGTTCTGATGGTAGTCTCATTTTCTCCAATTTGATTGTAAATGTTCTTAAATGTAAAGGTGCTTTTGCTGTTCACTCTATAAATCCAGTTGCTCAACAGATTGAATTTGGATTCTATAGATAAATTGTCATCTGTGTAATTGAACATTTGCTGCACATAATTGCTAGGATCATTTTGGTACCTGTAACGTTTCATTTGAGAAAACTGGTAGCTGGTAGAATATGAAAAGTTATTTACTGTGTACAAACTCCTGCTGCTGTATTTCTCCTTTTTAAATTTAATGCTTTGGCCAAATCCAAAACCAGCGCCAAAATCTAAGGGGCTTCTGAAATTACTCAAAGAATAATTGTTGTTAAACATTTTACCATAGGCAATGTTTTGGCTGTTTGACATTGTAGACAAACTGCTCGGAAATGCACTTGGTAGAGCTCTGCTGCCATTGTCAAACCCGAAATAATCGGTGGCGCTGACATTGTTGTTAAGATGGCTGCTAAACGTTGTATTCAATCTAAACCCGATTCCGAAACTATACGAAACAAAGTTTTTCTCAATTTCGCTTTTGGTTAAAAGTTTGATAACACCACCCGCAAAATCGCAAGCCAAATCAGATGAAGGCGATTTGTAAATGGACATTTTGTCCAACATATTAGAAGGAACCAAATCAAATGAAAATGCTCTTTTGTCAACTTCTGTGCTTGGGGCATTGATGTTGTTAATTTGCACACTGTTGTAGCGTTGGCTCAAACCGCGCAACATGATGAATCTGTTTTCCATTAAGGTAACTCCGGGTACACGTGCAGCTACTTTTGCAGCATCACCATCATTGCTCTTTGCAATTGAAGCGCTGGTAATAACGTTGGTAATGGTTTCGGATTTTTGCTGATCTTTAATTCCAGCTGCAACAGTGGTTTGTGGCTTTCTGTAGGTTACCCTAACACCTTTTTTGGTTTCGGTTTTTTCTTGCAGGTAAACAATGCCAATATTTTTAGTTTCCCCCAAACCAACACGAATGCTGTCAACCTGGCGGTTTAAAAAACCATACAGCTTAATCGAAATTGAATAGACCCCTGGCGTTAAGCCAGTAATTGCAAATTCGCCTTTAGTCCCTGAAATTTCAACCTTGTTCTCCCCAATTAAGGTAATCGTTGCACCTTGGACGGCTTCTTTTTTCAAGCTCTCCTGAAGCAAGCCTTTGATAGTGGAAGTTTGAGAAACAGAAAGTTTTGAGGTTAATAATGCGAATGTGATTATGAAAATTCGTATGGTCCTATTCATAATGCAAAACACGACTTGTAATATTAAGTTTGTCTTAATCTAAAATGAATTTTTACGCTGCCCTTATTTAGCCTATACTTGGATAATCCCAATGCTACCAATATATTTTCAGTATATTTACAATTTTAAGACTTTTGCCTAAATAGTAACAATTTGATAATATTCAAATTTGTTTCCCTTAATCTTACCAAACGTATTTTGTTGTAATGAAGGCTGTATTGTTGTTAATCGTTTTGGTAAGTGCAAATATTTTTGCCTACGACCAATCTGCTGTGCAATTAATACAGGTATCTGACAAGAACAACGAATTGGTTTCAGGTGCAAAGGTTGAACTTATAGGAACCGGTAAAGTATACTACACCAATTCTAAAGGTGAGTGCTATGTTCCAATACAAATTTACAAGCAATGCCAATCGGTGAAGATTGATTGTGTCTCTTACAAATCTACCCTATTAAAGACTTACGAAATAAATTCTAAAATTATTTTGGATAATAGGTAAATTTTTTAGTACCTTTGTTACTAAATTGTTAAGTCATCATGAAAACTACATTAATTATTGCCGCCCTTTTTCTGTTCTCATCCGCTAATTTAAGCGCTCAAAATTCAGATGTTCAACTAAATACACAAGGAAAATACGTTAATTCTGCTGGAGAGTTTTTAACTGGCAGTCTTGAGTTTTTCTATGCTACTGGCCAAAAAGAATCTTTTTATGAAGTTTCAAATGGCATTAAAGATGGTCAAATGATTGTCTACAATATCAACGGAACAACCAAAGAACTTGGTTCTTTTAACAATGGCCTTAAAGTTGGTGAATGGCGTTCATACAATGATAAGGGTGTTTTAGAATCACTTGCATTTTATAAAAACGATTTGAAACACGGAACTTGGAAAGTATGGGATGCTCAAGGTGTTTTGCGTTCTGAAATGCACTACCACAGCGGTGCGCGTGTTGGCAATTGGAAATCATTTGATGAAAATGGCAAATTGATCGAATCTGTTAACTATTAATCAAAGCTTTTATTCGTATCCTATCTAGCTTTCCTCCTTCGTTGTATGGAAGCTCCTTTATTTCAATAATTTCTCTAGGAACCGAATAGATATTAATTTCTTTTAAAAAGCTCAAGTCGTAATTTTCGATCTGGGCTTTTTTTTCGCATACTAAGACCATTTTTTCTCCTAGTTTCTCGTCTTTAATAGCGCTTATTGCAAATTTCAAATTTTCTGGATACCTTTCATGAATTGCTTTTTCGATTTCTTCAATTTGTAGTTTTACGCCACCTGAATTCACCACAAAGTCTTTGCGGCCTAAAACCTTAAACCGCCCTGCTTCATCCATTTCAATTAAATCATTCGTGTGTAAGCCCTCTGGATTAAAAGGGCTGAAAATTATTGCCGATCCATCGCTGTCTTTTCTTATTTCTATGTTTTCAAGGGGTGTAAACCATTTGCTCTGGTCTAATCCATTAATATTCCTCACCGCCACGTGTGAATAGGTTTCACTCATTCCATAGCTCTGACGGATTTGACAGCCAGATTGAATACGCTGCAATTGAAGTTCCAATCCTTCTGATATTTCAGCACCCCCAATTAACACTTCTCTAAAACGCTTTAAATTTTCTCGACTTAATTCATCCGCTAAAATGTTTTGCATTTGAAACGGCGTTACAGATATTATATCAGCATCAATATTTTCGTTCAAAGGATTGCCTGTTGCTTCTTCAACAATTAATTGTAATCCCCAAACTTTTGCGCGCACCAAGACCATTAAACCGCCTACTTTATTTAAGGGCAAACAGCAAACTAAAGTTTCGTGACTTTGCGGATGCATGAACTTAGCCGTCTGCCTGGCGCTCCATTCCATCCATTTTCGCTCAAGTACAATGGTTTTTGGTTCACCCGTACTGCCTGAACTCTGAACACTAAATTCATTGGCCCCTTCGTCCCAAGCACTCAAAAAATCAGTGGCTTCCTTTAAACTCATTTTAAAGTTAAAAAGGTATCAACTTCTTTTAGAAACAAATCGATTTCTTCAAAGCTGTTGTAAATATGGGTTGAAATGCGCAAGCAATTGATGTTGTTTTCTGCCACATAACGGACTATGATTTTTTTCTCGGCACATTGTGATTGCAACTTTTGAACGTCTCTGTCTTTTATTTTAAATGAAATTTGAGCAGCTTTGGAAATATGTTCTGTTGGGGTTAACATTTCGATGTCCTTAGTCATGTTCATAAGATGGTCTTGTAAATAATTTGCCAATTCCTTAACCCTTGCTTCAATGCGGTCGCGCCCAATCTGATTTTGAAATTCAATTGCTTTTGAAATGCCTTTTAAAAGTGCAGGATTTTGAGTACCATAATAGTAGCGGTGCCCATTGTCTGCATAACCCTTTAAACTTGGCGGATTGCTTAACATATCCCAACCCGTATCAAAGCCTCCACCACCATAATACACTTGTACTTGATTGCGCATGTTTTCTGAAACATACAAAAATCCTGTGCCCTTTGGACCTAGCATCCACTTATGGCAGCAGCCTGCATATAAATCGCAATTAATGTCCTTCAGGTCCAATTGCAACATGCCAGGTGGGTGTGCGCCATCCAAAAAACTAATGATGCCCTTTTCCCTGGCAATTTTACAAATTTCTTTTACAGGCAATACATAACCTATGGTGCAAGGAATATGGGGCACACTGATGACTTTTGTTTTTTTTGTAAGTACTTTTTTTAAATTTTCTATCGTCTCTTCTGCGGTTTTCCCTAGAGTTAAAATTTTTATACTTATGCCATGAAGTTTAGATCTGTTCAACCAGGGTGTTGCGTGTCCTACATGTTCATGTCCGGTCATTATCACTTCATCGCCTTCTTTTAAGCTTAGCCCCCAACAAACCACATTAATGCCTTCAGTGACATTGCGGGTTAAACTAATTTCGGAATCTTTGGTGTTTAAGAATTGAGCCAATGATTTGATGGCTGTGTCTTCGTATCCACCATAACGACCGCTGCTTTCTATTTCAAGCATTTCTTGCTGCACCTCGTTGAGCACCGAGTAGGGCGACGGACCAATGGTGCCATTGTTTAAAAAGATTTTCGAATGGCTTAAAGGGAATTGCGCCCTTACCAATTTCCAATAGTTTTCATCAGCCTTTGCGTCTTGAGGAATCAAAGGTGCTGCCAATACGCTTTTACTTCCAAGCCCAATTGCCCCAGCGGCCAGCAAACCAGTTCTAATAAAGTCTCTTCTATTGCTCATAAGTGATTGATGAAAGAACAAACTTAAATAAAGTTTTTGGAATTCATATAAAAAAAGAAACCCTGCAGATTTCTGCAGGGTTCGTTGTTATGAAAATAATAATACGAGCAATTAGTATGCTGTGTTTTGTGGGTTGAAGTTGCTCCACATGTCAGTCCAATCTGAACTTCCGAAAGCACCTTTGAATGCAGTTGCTGTGAAACCTGAAGCCAATTTAGCATCAGTGAAAGCAGCACCTGTTTGAGTTAAACCTGTGAAGGTAGCGAAGCTAGGATCAACTGGGTAAGTTCCAGCTACACCAGCAACTGTGTTGTAGTTCATAAACAATTCAGCAGGGATACCAGCATCTCCTAAAGATTTAGAAGCAGGGATGGTACCAGCCATTGGTGCTGTTTTGGTAAATACTACGTTTGATTTTGTTGTATTCCAGTATGTTGCAACAGGAACACTAGCAGTTGTACCACTAACGAATGGGTTAGGGTTCTTTTTGTTGGCACCAGTAGCTACCAATATGTTTTTATCTAATACACCTAAACCAGTTGTGAAGTTTGTTACAGCAGCAGAACCGTCGATGTTTAATCCAATTGGGAAACCAGCAAATACAGAGTTGAAAATTGAAACCTCACAGTTTCTTCTCAAGTGCATAGCATGTTGGTAGTTATTGCTCAAAGATTTAGTTGAGTCAAATACTGGACCTAATATTGTGATGTTTGAGAAAACAGCAGCAGTTTTAGGCGTTGCAGTTGAACCAGAAGCATCGTTGTCAACTTCAAATCCGTTTGAACCAGATTGGTCAGCGTTAAATGGATCGCGAACTGATACAGCGAATTGTACATTACCGCTGAAACCGAAATCTGCATCAAAATCATCATCCCATGAAGCAACAGATACTAAGTGTGCGCAATTAACTACACCACCAAACCATTCGAATCCGTCGTCACCACCGTAAGTTACTTGAACGTAATCAATTGTAGTTCCGTTTCCAATAGCACCCATTGTCAAAGCATTGGTTTCATTGTTTGGCGTTAAAGCGATACCAGCGTATTCGATACGTACATATTTCAATATACCAGAATTGTCATTGTTGTTAGCAGTGCTGTTAAATGTACCATAGTTAGCAGCCGGAGAAATACCTTCAATAGCTGGGTTGTTTTGGTTAACATTTGCTTTACCTAACATAACTATGCCACCCCAGTCACCTTGTTCTCTTTCGCCAATTGCTTGGTTACTTGTAAAAACGATTGGTTTCGCAGCAGTACCTTCAGCAACTAATTTTCCTCCTGGCTTAACCAAAAGAGTACCTTTAGTAGCTTTTTGGCCAGTCAAAACTGTACCAGCAGGGATAGTTACGATCGCGCTGTCTGGAATGGTTACCACACCTTTAATAAGGTATTTTTTAGTAGCGTCTAAAGTTTGAGTTTTTAATACACCCATCAATTCAACAACATTTGAAGTTGGAACTTCAACTGGAGGTGTAACAATTACTTCCTCTTTACAAGAGCTAAATGCAGTGATAGCAACCATCGCTAAAGCACTCATTTTTACAAGATTTAAATTCATATAATTTTTGATTAATTTGATGCTACAAATCTGTCCCTCCGATATTAAGCCTATATTAATTCGCTTTTAATTATATATCATAATTTAAAGTTTAATGTAAATAAATTGTTTTGTTTTAAACACCTCTAAAAAGCTTCAAAGTCGAAAACCTTCAATTATATCTATGCTTCTATTGTGTTAAGTTAAAATCACAAGCAATTAGTACACGTAATCCATGGCTTCTTCTCCACCCATCTTTTTGATTTTGTAAACCAATGTTAACATGAAATATTGTTGAAGCCTATTGCTTTGGGTAATATAAACAAAGTTGTCCATCGCTGTGCGGCTGATGTTGGTATTCTGTTTTAAAATATCGTAAGCGCTTAACTTTAAATAGTATTTGTTTGTTTTGCCTAATGGTTGTTGAATGTAGGCATTCCATACAGGAACGACTTTGCCAATACCCGGCACATTCCTTTGGTCGCTTACATTTAAACTGCTGTTAATTTCAGTTCCAAATTTTAAAATGGCCCTCATTTCAAAATTGTAAGTAAATATATTTTGTTTATAATTCAAACGTTCGTTCAAGGTGTTTAAGTAACTGTTCTTACTCCAATCCATTCCCAATGTTAATTCTAAACTATCTGCCTTGCTAAAATTAATACCCGGGCTAATTGAGAATGAACTGCTGTTGCCAAAAGCTTTTTGATTGTTTATAACCATTGGGTTGTGGCTGTAGTTTTTAGAGAGATTCAATTGGAAGTTTATTACCTTGCTCAATTTACGTGACGCATTCATCCATACATTTGCTGTTCGGTAATCTCTGGCATTTTCAGGTGAGCGCACAATAATACCATCTTCGGTTTGTCGGCTTACCCAAATCTTTGCTGTGTTGGAATAAGTGCCAGAGCCACCCAAATAAAAATATTTAAAACCTTTTAACTTGTAAAAGCTGGCATAGGTTCTTGCTGTGTAGTTGTCGGTAGGGCTTAAGTTAGGATTGCCAATGCTGCGGTTATAATTGTTCGAAATATTTAAAACAGGTAGTAAATCGGTAATACTTGGGAAGACACTGACTTTTGAGGCATTAAATGAAACATATACTTTACCTGGATAATAACTCAAACCATAAAAGGGAAGGAGTTTAGGATAGGTTTTATTTAACAATAATTGTCCCGCATCATTGGTGTTTTGAAGGTTGAAATTTAAATAAGTAACGCCAGCTTGGGTATAGAAATATTTCTTGCGCACAGACAAAAATGTTTTGACACTGCTTTGAACTTGCGTGTTTTTAAAAAGTACACTTAAGGTATCAATCTTTTTACTGTATACCTGTTCAAAATCATTGGATTGTTGATTGATAGCTGCAATGGTTCTTTGCTCGCTGTTGTTGCTTACTTGCCAGCGGTCGGCTGAAACATTCAAATTCAAATTTTTAGCCAAAGGCATAGCCATGTACAATTTCGTTAACCATTCTTGACTTAGTACATTTCTTTGATTGCGGTTGTTAAACGTATCGCTTTCGTTTTGTAAATATTGAAAATACTGGTTTTTATTGTCTGCCAATTTATAGTTACCTGCTAGGTAAAATGTGTAGCGCTTGTCTTTGCGCAAATAACGTCTATAGCTGGCATTGGCTTCAAAGTTGTTCGAATTGTTTTGGTTCTGAACGGTTGTAACACCTTTATTTAATAAGGTATTGTTCAACTTTATTTCGTTAATGCCATTGATGGTGTTCTTGTTTTGAGATAAATAGCCGACAACACCAAAATCATATTCACCGGTGCTATCAATTTCTTTAGAAAAATTAATTTCCAATTTACTTCCCAATACCAAACCTTTGGTATTGGTTGAGTCTTTATTAAATCTTTGAGTGCTATCGTTTAGTGCACTGATGCCATTAGCTGCAGATATGCTGCTGTAATCGTTTCTATCGGCGAACCAATTGATCGAGAGTTTTCTACGCCTCTTAAATTCATTGAAATAGGTTAAGCCCGTGCTCGTTTTGTTGTTGATATTGCCCTCGTTGGTGTTGCCAGAGTAATAATAAAAGTCAGCATTGTTATTTCCTCCATTGCGCTCTGCATTTAAGGTTTGATGCCAATTTTCAAAACCAAAATCAAACCCTGTTTCATTGATGTTGTTGCTGTTGATGATAAATGAAACCTTGCGGTCGTTTTTGAAATTGTTCAATCGAATACCACTCTCGTATCTGTTTGTGCTGCCATACCCGCCAAGAAAATCGCCAAACGTTCCATTGCGTTTGCCTTTTTTGAGTTTTAAATTGATGATTTTTGATGCTTCTTCTTTTGGCGACCCATCTTCATTGCGTTCTTCAAAAACCTGAACGGTCTCAATCATATCGGCACTTAAGTTTTTGGATACCATGCCAGGATTGTTTCCGAAAAAATCAGAACCATCCACCATGATTGTATTTACGGCGGCTCCGTTAACCTTAACCTCACCTTTAACACTGACTTCAAAGCCCGGGATTTTTTTAAACAGCTGGGCCACATCACTTCCAGGTAACACTTTGAAACGGCTTGCGTTGATTTCTATGGTATCGCCTTTCATTCTAATGGCAGACGTTCGAACAGTAAAACCTTTAAGTGAAAACGCTAAGGGGCTTAATTTGGTGTCTCCATAATCTTCAAACATCCATCCACCCGCTTGCATTGGGTCTTTAATGGTATGCTCATTGTATCCAATAATACTTATAATAATTAAAACCGAGTCGTTAGACTTTGTGCTAAGGGTGAAATTGCCGTTGGGCGTTGTAAATCCAAAGTTCAAAAGCATGGTATCTTTCGCACTAAAAATACTGATGGTGGCATCTGCTATCGGTTTTAAACTGCTCGAATCGACCACCCTTCCTTTAAATGATCTTTGCCAAGTTTGTGCTTTAAGATTTGAATAACATATAAAAACAAACAAACAAAATAGAGCGAATCTTTTCATGATTTTAAGTCACAAAAATAAGTTTTTAAACGCAATATTGAAATCATAATGATAAGTCAAAAATTATAAGCACTGTGAAAGCGTATCCTAAGCGCGCGCTTATAGGAACACTAAGTTATATGCCTGCAGTATTCGACTTCGCGGTTGCAAGTGTTGCCATGAGGCATATACTGGGCGAGAAGTATTAAACCCTTGAATCGCCGTATTTAATTATTTGTTTTTTTTTCGAAAGCAGCGTGTAATAAAAAGCCTGCTTCACACGTTTCAGTATTCGTTATTGTGGTGGGAATTTTGTTTAAACACTCGAATTTTCATCTTCCCATTTAAAGCAAATCCCCGTATATTTGAAACCTTTTAAGCATCACCGAACATACATGAAACAATTCCTTTTAATATTATTGCTAACGCCTTTTATTGTTTTCTCGCAGCAAAAACCAAAAGCACCCGCGGTCGCCAAAAAGCCAGCCACTAGCACTGCAACAAAGAAGCCAGCAACAAGCACGGCTAAAAAACCAGCAAGTGCATCGGCCGCAAAACCTGCTACAGCTGCAGCGAAAAAACCAAATCCTCAGGTCGTTAAATTAACTGAGCAAGCTTATGCCTTTTATAGAGATTCAAAAGATGCCGAATGCGAAAAAGTAATTAAGCAAATTTTGGTTTTGGATCCCAAAAATAGAGATGCTCATTTAATGAGGGCCAATATTGCCATGTTTAACAACAATTTTGAAGAGATGTGGAAGAATTTGGATAAAATGTATAAGTTCTATCCAACAGAACCTGAAGTTTATGCAAAGTTTGCAGTTACCCATTTAAACTATATGTTTTTAAGTGACAGTATAAAAAGAGTTTTATGCCGAAAAAGCATAAAAATTGCCAGTAGAAATGCTGATGGTTATGCCAATTTAGGCATGGTGGCAATGGCTGGCGGGTATTATCAAGATGCCATAAATTGTTTTGATATCAGCTTTAACAAAACCTGGAAAGATACTTTAAATAGGGTTTACTTAAATCTGTTTTACGCAAGATGTTTGTATGGCGTTGGTGACACCATCGGTGCAATTAGCCGTCTTGATGAGATTATTCCAAGAATTACAGGAAATGATAAATACACGTCGATATTTTTAAGGTCTAAATACAAATTGGATTTAAAGCAAACGGATGTTCAACAAGATATAGATACCTTAAATTCCTATGCGCCCGAGCAAGCAGATGTTTGGATTTTAAATGCGAAGTATTTGAATTTAACAGGTCGTTCCGATTCCGCTTGTCTTTTGGCCAAAAAAGTGCGTTTATCCGAGGGTGGAGAGGCATTTGATTTGTCTGAATTTTGTAAAGATATGGGCAAATCGTTAGACCTAATGAAGTACAGAAAGCTAACCTATTCATTAGGTGATGCCGATTTCATAGTTAATTTAAACCAATTTAATTATGGGGGAGGTATCCAGTTTAATTGGGAAAGAGGCAAGAGTTTTAACCCTAGCGGTATTGAAAAAGGCAAAATCACCATAGCTACAAAGGCCTTAGATTCAGCATTGTTACAAACTTTAGAATTTAATGCAGATGCAGATGTGAGCTTGCTGGAAAACAATTCAACTTTATGGTTAAGCAAAGCGCAATACAAGACCTTGAAAGAAAATTCAACATGTAAATTGGGTTTTGGTTTAGGGCCATTAAACGCTTACAGGGTAATCGGGCACGAACAGGTTGAAGTTTTTAATGCGTCAAATAAAGAGGTATTAATTGATTGTGTGGTGATTACGGATGGTGTCAATAAGATTTGTTATTTAGACGATTCTGAGAATCCTCTAATTGTAAAAATCGAATCAGAGACCTTCAATTTAATTCTTACGAAATTTCAATAAATTTCATCGAACAAGACAACATTTAAGCATCTTTTTTGTTATATTCGTAAGTGCGAATGAACAATTTTAGTGAGTTGAAATATCGATTCAATTATGCAAGCCCAACTCTGCAATTAATATTTATTAATGCGGGTGTTTTTATATTTGCATCGCTGTTTAATTTAATCGTTTTTTTGTTTTTGGGTGTTAAAAAGTTTTTATCACCATCCTTGTCTTTGCCCTCTGCTTGGTCTGATATTTTTATCAAACCATGGACCATTTTAACTTATCAGTTCAGCCATTTCGGTGTTTTTCATTTTGCATTTAATATGTTGGTTCTTTATTTCGCTGGAAACATATTTTCTGATTTCTTTAAGAAGAAAGATGCTTTCAAAGTGTATGTTTGGGGGGGGATAGTTGCGGCTTTGCTTTTTGTATTGGCATCCAACTATATTCCGGTTTTTAAAGGCAATTCGTATACCTTAATTGGCGCTAGTGGTTCAGTAATGGCCATTTTATTTGCAGCTACGGTTTATGCGCCCAACATAAAGGTCTATTTATTTGGGGTGTTTCAAGTTAAATTAAAATGGATTGCTCTTGCTTATATTTTAATGGACTTGATTTCTATTTCAGAATCCAATGCGGGTGGACACATCGCGCATATTGGAGGTGCAATATTCGGTTGTTGTTTTGCCCTTTTCAGGCAGGGTAAATTGCAGGTTCAAATCCCAACGTCAAAGTCTGAATCAAAATACAATTCAAGAAAGCTAAAGGTAGAGCATACCCGCGGCAATTCAGGACCAATAAAATCGAGTCAAGCTTCTAAAAAGCACAATCCAAGCCAAGAAGAAGTTGATGCCATACTGGATAAGATATCAAAGTCAGGATACGACCGATTGAGCAGTGAAGAGAAAGATATATTGTTTAAAGCCAGTCAGGAATAATCAGATTTGATAAAATTTTTTAGACGCTTCTTTTTTGCATTTAATATCATTGCCGCCATCTTTTTGATTGGCGCTTACCTCTCTGTGCTAATCAGTCCGGCAGAAGCTTGGATGTTTTCTTTGCTCGGTTTGGCTTATCCGTTGATCTTAATTGTCAATATACTTTTTGCGCTTTTTTGGTTGTTTCAATTGAAAGTTCAAGCCCTCTTAAGTATAGCTGCAATTGCCATTGGCTCAAGCTTTTTTAACCAATCGTTTCAATTTCGGAAAGACATTCAAAATGCTGAATCAGATATAAAATTGGTGTCATATAATGCCGGCTTGTTTGGTTATTTTCAATCACAATGGAATATGCAGGAGTTGGCAAATCAGGTTGTTGATTTAAAACCAAATATTCTTTGCATTCAAGAATTTTTGAACTTAAAAAATGGTAATAGGTCCACAATGGACAGCATGAAGAGTCTTTGCGGATTCAATTACGCCTATTTTCAATCTTTAAAAGATGGCCGTAAAAATGGCGAGTATGGCATGGCCATATTTAGTCAATATGAAATTTTAGAAACGGCCTTGGTTCACTTTGATGGGCTAACGGGCAACATGTGTTTCTATGCCGATTTGAAAATGGATTCTGGCGTGCAAAGGGTTTATAATGTGCATTTGCAATCGTTTAAGTTTAAGAAACAAGATTATAAATTCGTGAAACAGCTTCCAGAAGACAACGACGAAAAAATCAAACAATCTAAAGGGCTATTAAAGCGCATGAAAAGCGCCTATTTGAAACGTTCTGAGCAAGTTGAAAAAATACGCGAACACATGCAAGAAAGCAAGGTTCCATATTTTGTGATGGGCGATTTTAATGATCCTCCTGTTTCGTATTCTTATTCCAAACTGAGCAAGGGTTTAAAAGATGCTTTCGTTGAAAATGGGTTTGGCATGGGTAGGACCTACATAGGCATGATGCCTAATTTTAGAATAGATTACATCCTATATCCAAAGGCTTTTGAAGGATCGTTTTACAAGACCATAAAGCTTTCTAGCGACCATAGTTTGGTGGCCTCAGGATTAAAATATAAAAAAGAGTAAATTTATATTTAATTTCGCCCCCTGGTAAAAAAGTAGATTATGCATTTTGATTTTGAAAAACCGATTCAAGAACTGATTGATCAGCTTGAAAAAGCCAAAGAAACCCACTCAAAAGGTAAGGTTGCTATGGACGATACAATTAAAACTTTAGAAGCTAAAATTGAACAGACTAAAAAGGACATCTATGGCCATTTAAGCGGATGGCAAAAAGTTCAAATTTCAAGACACCCTGAACGCCCTTATGCATTGGACTATATCTATGGAATGGCCCCTGATTTCATGGAGCTGCATGGCGATAGAAATGTAAAAGACGACAAGGCTATGATTGGCGGATTTGGAAGCATTGATGGCCAATCGTATTTGTTTATTGGTCAACAAAAAGGCAGAAACACCAAAGACAGACAATACCGTAATTTTGGTATGCCCAATCCAGAGGGCTATAGAAAAGCTTTGCGCTTAATGAAATTGGCAGAAAAGTTTAACCGCCCTATCATTACATTAATAGATACCCCAGGGGCTTCTCCAGGCCTAGAAGCTGAAGAAAGAGGTCAAGGTGAAGCTATTGCTAAGAATCTTATGGAAATGGCCGTACTGAAAGTGCCGGTAATTTGCATCATAATAGGAGAGGGTGCCAGCGGTGGGGCATTAGGAATTGGTGTTGGCGATAAAGTACTTATGATGGAAAATACATGGTACTCTGTTATTTCTCCAGAAAGTTGTTCATCCATTTTATGGAGAACCTGGGAGTTTAAAGAAAAAGCAGCAGATGCATTAAAATTAACGGCCAACGATATGTTTCAAAATGGTTTGATCGATGGTATTATTGAAGAGCCACTTGGTGGGGCGCACAATGACATTGAAAAATCCATCGCAGCCGTTAAAAAAGAAATCAAGAAGATTTATAAAACATTAAAAGACAAACCATCTGAAGAGTTGATTATGGAAAGAATCGATAAATTCAGCAAAATGGGTGTTGTTAGAGAGCTAGAAGCTTAAACTTAGTTTACAGTATTTTAAAAATCTTATGTCATTCAAATGTCATAAGATTTTTTTTATGCAATTTTTCCAAGGGGTCTCGTTATTGTTTCTTATGAGAATAAATATCGCAGAACCTTGCCACGAGAATTGGTATGGGATGAGTCCGAATCAAAACGGAAGGCATTGTGGAAAATGCGAAAAAACGGTTCATGATTTTTCAAGTTATTCGGATGCTGAAATTATGAATTTCTTCAAGGTAGGAACAAATGTATGCGGCCGTTTTAAAGGTACACAATTGGGGCGCGATTTAAGTCGCAGGACAAGCATGTCACCTAAATGGGCGATAGCTGCTTGCGGTGTCTTGTTATTTTCCTCAGCGTCTTTAAACGCGCAAAACAATCCCCAAATAAGCAAGGACAGCAGCCAAGAGACCGTGTCTCAGATTTCAGTTCAATTGACTCGGGTTATCAATGCAACATTTAACGAAGCCAGTACCCGTGAAGCTTGCATTTCAAGAATGAGAATCAAAATAGACAGCTTTTCAATTGATGTGGACATCGATAGCAGCCGCAGGGCCAGTGTCACATTACCACAATCATTAAGTGGTGAAAGGGCGGATGTAGAACTATTCAATATTAAAGGGGATACCTTTTATTTAAATTCCGTTGTTTTGGGTTTGGGTGACATTGTATTTACTCCTTTGGCCGATGGGGCATGGACTTACATGCTTCCATATAAGTATGAATGGAGTATCCCTGAGATCCCGGTAATCTCTTATATGGGAATTCCTTCGCCATATATTTGGGGGCCATCTATAACGCCAACTCTTTTTGTTGCCAGTCCATTAGATACATCTTTTGTGGTAACAATGGGAGACACTATTTTATCTGAAGCAGTAACAATTCCCGATTCTAAGAAACGCACAGTAATGGGTAATTTAGGAATCCCTAAAAAACAAGGATTCAAATTAGGCCCTTGGACCATTGGAATCCTCATTGGTCTTATTGGATTAATGGCATTGGCTTGGCGAAAATTCAAGAATAAAATTAAGGCATAAAAAAAGGGAAGCAAAAGCTTCCCTTTTTAAGTATGGTGACGGCTGATTACTCAGCAGTTGGTTCGTCTTCTTTTTTAGCTTTGCTTGCTCTTGCTTTTTTCACTGGAGCTTCTTCAGCACTTGCATCAACTGCAGGTGTTTCAGTTACTTCAGCTTTAGGTGCTTTTGGAGCAGCCTTAGCTTTTGCTTTTGGAGCTTCAACAACCGCTGCAGCAGCGGTGTTTTTTACTCTTGGAGCATTATCAGGTCTAGATACTGGAGTCGCATCTTTAACTTCATTGATAATTGCTTTGAAAGCTTCTGGGTGGTTCAATGCTAAATCGGCTAAAGCTTTACGGCTTAGAGTGATATTGGTAGCATTGCATTTACCAATAAATTCTGAATAAGACATGCCGTATTCTCTAACGGCAGCATTAATACGAACGATCCATACAGAACGAACGTTTCTTTTCTTTTGTTTGCGGTCGCGGTAAGCATAGGTTAAACCTTTTTCTACAGCATTTTTAGCTACAGTCCAAACGTTTTTCCTTCTTCCGAAATAGCCTTTGGCCATTTTAAGAACCTTTTTCCTACGTGCTTTACTGGCGACGTGATTAACTGAACGAGGCATTTTTTTACTTTGTTACTTTTTGAGTTATTTGAGTTATGGCAGGCGTATTACACGGGTAATAACTTAGGCCTGACAATGTTTGTTTCTCTATTTATTTACCGATGGTGAGCATAAATCTCATGTTCGGCATATCCACTTCGCTAACAAGTCCACTTTGGGTCAATCCGCGTTTGCGTTTTGTTGCTTTCTTGGTTAGGATGTGGTTTTTAAACGCTTTTTTACGTTTTATTTTTCCTGAGCCTGTAATGCTTACTCTTTTTTTTGCACTACTGTTGGTCTTCATCTTTGGCATAACTGTACTATTTATTAACTTTTATTTTTTCTTCGTTGGTCCTAATAGGATAATCATTTTCTTGCCCTCTTGCTTTGGTGTTGATTCTAATTTGGCTACGCCTTCTTCAATCAGCTTGTTGGCAAAACGCATTAACAATTCTTCTCCTCTTTCTTTATAAATGATGGTACGTCCTTTGAAGAACACATAGGCTCTCACTTTAGCACCTTCATTTAAAAACTTACTTGCATGCTTTAATTTAAAGTCAACATCATGTTCATCGGTATTTGGTCCGAATCTGATTTCTTTAACTTCATTAACTACAGCATTCGCTTTAAGTTCTTTTTGTTTCTTTTTTTGTTCGTATAAGAACTTATTATAATCTGCAATTTTACAAACCGGCGGTTCTGCATTTGGTGAGATTTCGATCAAATCCAATCCGACTTGCTCGGCCAACTTCATCGCTGCAGATAAACTTAGCACAGCGCTTTCAATATCGTCACCAACTACTCTGACCTCAGGTGCCGTAATAAATTTATTGATACGGTGTAATGCTTCCCTTCTTCCACGGTTTGGGCGAGGTCCACTAGGCTTTTTTGGCTTTACGGTTGGTTTAAACGGTTTCTTTTGCAATATTATATTAAGTTTTTAATTCAATTGTTTTTCAATTTCCGCATTCACATAGGTTACAAATGCTTCTACTGACATTGACCCCAAATCTTCGCCACCTTGCTTTCTAATTGTTACAGTGTTGTCCGTTTGTTCCTTCTCGCCAATAATCAGCATTAAGGGAACGCGCTTCAATTCTGCATCACGTATTTTCTTGCCAGTTTTTTCCGACCTGTCGTCAATGAGGGCGCGAATATCATGCTTTTTTAGGACATTTAAAAGTTTTTCTGAATATTCTTGAAATTTCTCGCTAATCGGAAGAACAATCACTTGTTCCGGATTCAACCACAATGGAAATTTACCCGCGTAATGCTCTAGCAGGAATCCGATGAAACGCTCGTGGGTACTCAATGGTGCTCTGTGTATGATCAATGGCCTTTCCTTTTCGCTTTTCTCATTGATGAAGTATAAATCAAAACGCTCTGCTTGGGCAAAGTCGACTTGATTGGTTGCCAATGTAAACTCTCTGCCAATCGCACTGTATACTTGGATGTCGATTTTTGGACCGTAAAATGCAGCCTCATCCTCAACTTCAACAAAGGGTATATTCGCATTAACCAAAACACTGCGCACCATGTCTTCTGTCTCTTTCCATAATTCGGGTGAATTGATGTACTTCTGACCAAGTTTCTTAGGGTCGTGTTTGCTGAAACGCATCACATATTTGTCTATACCAAATACCTTGAAATATTTTAAATACAATTCATTTACGGCTTTGAACTCAGCTTCAAACTGAGCTTTGGTGCAATAAATATGGGCATCGTTCATTTGTAATGACCGCACGCGCATCAAACCAAATAATTCACCCGTTTGCTCATATCTGTAACATGTCCCATATTCAGCATAACGAACAGGTAGGTCTCTGTATGATTTAGGTGTTGCCGCAAATATTTTATGGTGGTGCGGACAGTTCATCGCCTTTAGATAGTAATTAACACCATCCAATTCCATTGGCGGGAACATGCTGTCTTTGTAATAGGGAAGGTGACCGCTTTTGATGTATAAGCTCTCTTTTGCAATGTGTGGAGATTTTACGCGCATGTAGCCAGCATCTTTCTCTGTTTTCTTTGCAAAGCCTTCTAACAATTCAATAATGGCCGCACCTTTGGGTAGCCAAAGTGGTAAACCTGGTCCAATGTCATCATCAAATGCAAATATCTCTAGTTCTTTACCCAATAATCTGTGGTCGCGTTTCTTTGCTTCTTCAAGCATCAACATGTGCGCATCCAATTCAGATTTTTTGGGGAAAGTGATTCCGTATATTCTTGTTAGTTGTTTGTTCTTTTCATCGCCTCTCCAATATGCACCGGCCAAATTCAACAACTTTACTGCTTTAATAAAGCCTGTGTTTGGTAAATGTGGTCCTCTGCACAAATCGGTAAAATTGCCCTGTTCGTAAAACGTAATTTCACCATCAGTCAAATCTTGAATCAATTCCAATTTGTATGGATCGCCTTTTTGGGTGAAATACTCAAGTGCTTCTGCTTTTGAAACTTCCTTACGCACATAAGCATTCTCTTGCCTAGCCAATTCAAGCATTTTGGCTTCTAGTTTGGCAAAATCATCACTGCTGAATTTGTGCTCGCCCAAATCGATGTCGTAGTAAAAACCACTGTCAATGGCTGGGCCGATACCAAATTTAACCCCTGGATATAAAGCCTCTAAGGCTTCGGCCAGAAGGTGGGCAGATGAGTGCCAAAAGGTTTGTTTGCCCTCTTTGTCGTCCCATTTTAACAAAACCAAATTTGCATCTTCAGTTATTGGTCTTCCCGTTTCCACGACTATTCCGTTAACTTTTGCTGCGATAATATTGCGCGCTAAGCCTTCGCTTATACTTTGCGCAACTTGATGGGCTGTAACACCTTGGGGATAGTTTCTGACGCTTCCGTCTGGTAATGTGATTTGAATTTCCGACATAAAAAGGATTGCAAATATAATACGTTTTACTCAAAATATTTGAATAGAAAAGCTCAAATAATAGCATTTTAGACAATTGCTAATTGCTTGAAAATAATAAAAAGAATTTCTAAACTTTGCTTGATTAAACTAAAACCGCCAGGCAAAACCAACGGTGTTGGTAAGGCCCACTCTTGAGGAATAAATATTCCATCTTTTTTCTTTTCGTTCAGCCAATGGCTTGTCGATGTTGAATTTGTAAAAATGTGCATCGACTGTAGCATCCACAATATTGATAATATAAAATGCCGCCATCGCGATGATGCTGTAATCTCTATTGGTTCTGTAATAAGACCGTTGTGCTTTTAGTGATGCTATCGGGATGCTAGAATAGTATTTTGCCGGATTGGTGTTGCTGTCGTTGTCGGACAATAAGTTTAACGCATCTTGTCTTTTTCTCAGCGAATCGCGGTTCTTGAACATAAAATAAGTTGATATGCCAATACCAGCATATACAATCGGAATTTTCCAATACTTTTCGTTGTAGGCTTGACCTAATCCAGGCAATAATGCACTGTACAAACTTGCCTTGTGCGGCGAGTGTTTGGCAGGTATTTTCAGACTGTCTTTTTTAAGTGAAACACCAGAAAACACAAACTTAGGTTCAAGCGTTCTAGCGAATGTTGCGCTTTGAAAAGCGATGAATAAACCAAATAAGATCCACTTACCCATTGTCAGCTAAGCTGCTCAAAATTCGTTCCAAATCTTCATAGTCTTTAAAGCTGATAATAATTTCACCTTTATTGCCCTTTGATTTTATGGCGACATTGCTGTCTAGGTTTTGATGTATTTTTTCAATCTTGAATTTTAATGAATCATCTATTTCGAATATTGCAGGTGCTGATTTGCTCGGCGTTGAAGAAGGGCTGGTTTTGTTTGTTTTCGCTTGCTTAACAATTTCTTCAGCAGCTCTTACGCTTAAACTTTCGTTTTCAATGCGTTTAAACAATATAATTTGCTCATCTTCGTCTTCAACACTTAAAATAACCTTCGCATGCCCCATGCTGATTTTGTTTTGTTGCAAACCAATTTGTACTTCATCCGGCAATTTCAACAAACGCAAATAGTTGGTCACTGTGCTTCTTTCCTTGCCCACACGATCGCCCAATTCTTCTTGATTCAAATTGCATTCTTCCAATAAACGCTTATAACTCAAGGCAACCTCAATGGCGTTTAAATTTTCACGTTGGATGTTTTCAATCAATGCCATTTCTAGCATTTCTTGGTCATTCGCTATTCTAATATAGGCAGGAATGCGCTCTAAGCCAGCCATGATGGAGGCTCTGGTTCTGCGCTCACCACTTATAAGTTGGTATTTGTCATAACCCATTTTACGCACAGTAACAGGTTGTATCAAACCGTGTACTTTTATGGATTCTGACAATTCATTTAAAGCTTTTACTTCAAATTCTGTTCTCGGCTGGAAAGGATTGGCTTCAATGTTGTTGACATCGATTAATTGCACGCCACCACCAGCGCGGTATTCGTCGCTTACAGTTATATCGGTGTCTGCGTTGTTAAGAAGGGCTGATAAGCCTCTGCCTAAACCGCCTTTTTTTTGTTTAAACGGGTTTTCTTTTTCTTTGCTCATTTCACTCATATTTGTGCCTTATTCCAATATTTTGTCTGTCTTATCCATTCTTGTCATGCCATTTCTTTGTAAGATTTCTCTTGCAAGGTTCAAATAGGTAGTAGAACCTTTACTTGAAACATCATGTGCAATCACAGGCACACCAAAGCTAGGCGCTTCACTCAATTTTGTATTTCTTGGAATAATGGTGTCGAATACCAAGTCTTGAAAGTGTGTTTTTACATCTTCAACCACATGGTTGCTTAGTCTCAAACGCGAATCGTACATCGTTAACAAGATGCCTTCAATACTTAGGCTTTTATTCAATTCTTTTTGAACAATACGGATGGTGTTTAACAATTTGCCCAATCCTTCCAATGCAAAGTATTCACATTGAACTGGTATTATAATTGAATCGGCCGCGCACAATGAATTGGTAGTGATTAAACCCAATGACGGCGAGCAGTCTACAATGATAAAGTCATATTCTTTTTTTAATGGCTCAAAAACACGTTTCATAACGCGTTCGCGGTTTGGTAAATCTATCATTTCCAACTCGGCACCAACCAAGTTGATGTTCGAAGGCAATAAATCTAAATATTTTAGGTCAGTACTTAAGATGACATCTTTCGGCGCCGTGTCGTTGATTAAGCAATCGTACAAACCAATTTTGATGTTTTGTGGATCAAATCCAATTCCAGATGAGGAGTTTGCTTGAGGATCTGCATCAACTAAGAGTGTCTTGAATTCAAGAACTGCAAGACTGGCTGCTAAGTTAATGGCAGTAGTGGTTTTGCCTACTCCACCTTTTTGATTGGCTATTGTGATTATTTTTCCCATTGTTTGTATTTGTGTTTGTTATAACTCTAAGGTTTGTCCGATATTCATTAAGGTGAGCAGTTTGCCTGATAAGTTGAATTGGTTAACTGCTTCTTGGTGGTCAACTAAAATATACCCAAAAGTGTCATAATGCATGCCAATAATATGGTTGCATTTAATGAATTTGGAAGCGCTAATTGCATCTGTAATATCCATGGTAAAATTATTGCCAATTGGCAAAAAGGCAAAATTCAAATTGTGTCTCTCGGCTATTAGCTGCATATCGAAAGTCAAGGCGGTGTCACCACTGTAATAAAACGATTTCCCTTCTGAGCTGATAACAAAACCAGCTGCATTTCCTCCATAGCTTCCGTCTGAAAAAGAGCTTGAATGAACTGCTTTTACCATTTGAACAGTCCCAAAATCAAAGGTAAAAAAGCCGCCAATGTTCATTGGATGCGTGTTTTCATGGCCTTGACGTTTGGCCCATTCTGAGATTTCCCAAATGCCAATAATTTTAGCGCCCGTGCGTTCAGCGATTGCAATAGCATCAGCTGTATGGTCGTGGTGTGCGTGGCTTAAAAAAATGTAATCGGCTTCTATTGAGTTGATATCTAGGTCTTTGGCCAATGGATTTTCTGAAATGAAAGGGTCAAATAGCAAGGCTTTTCCACTTGTGTGAATACTGAAACAAGAATGCCCGTAATATTTTACCTTCATTTGTACTTAAATTTGAACTTTCAAAAATAGGATGAAGCAATCTAGATATTTTCTTAAAACGTGGCTATTTTTCCCCATTGCAATTTGGATAAATAGTTGTCAAATTGTGGATAATTCGAAATTTTCGAATTACTTTTTCTATAATGAAGATCAAAATATAAGCACTTTAGACCCTGCCTTTGTGAAAGCGCAGAGTGAGATTTGGGCTGTGTCTCAAATCTTTGAAGGTCTTGTGGAGTACGATGACAGTTTAAATATTAAGCCTTGCTTGGCCAAATCTTGGAACATTAGTGAAGATGGGAAAATCTATACCTTTCATTTAAGAACGGATGTTTATTTCCACAAGAGCCCTTTGTTTAAAGATTCAATTAGAAAAATGTCGGCAGAAGATGTTGTTTTTAGTTTTTCCAGAATAGCTGATCCAAAAACGGCCTCTCCCGGTGCATGGATTTTTAACGACAAAATGGACCTTCGCTTTTTTGAGAATGCGGACGCCTTTAAAATGCCAATTAGGGTTGTCAATGACAGCACCATACAAATGGCGTTAACCCATGCTTTTAGCCCATTTCTTGGGATATTGGCCATGCCATATTGTTTTATTGTGCCTAAAGAAATGGATGGAAATGATTTCAGAAACCATCCAATAGGCACAGGCCCATTCGTTTTTCGCAAATGGGAAGAGGAGGTCAGTGTGCTCTTGGGGAGAAATGTTTTATACTACAGAATTCAAGATAGCGTGCGTTTACCTTATTTAGACGGTGTCTTAATTGATAATGTAAAAAACAAACAAACCGCTTTTATGAAGTTTGTTCAAGGGGAATACGATTTTTTCAATGGCATCGATGCCACCATTAAAGACGAATTGTTAAACCACTCAGGGGAATTGAAACCCAAATACAAGAGACAATTTAATCTCTTGAAATCGCCTTTCTTGAATACAGAATATATCGGTTTTAACCTGAACCCTAAATTTAAAAGCGAGGCCAGTAGCAATTTGTATTTTAGACGGGCCTTAAACTTTGCCATTGACCGTGAAAAATTAATCGGTTTCTTACGCAATGGCGTTGGAATTCCTGCCTATTACGGTTTTACACCCGTTGGGTTGCCCAATTATCAATACGCCAATATTCAAAAGACTTTGTTTGATTTGGACAGCGCTTTGTATTATTTAAAAGCCTCTAAAATTGACGTAAAAACCATGAAACCACTCGAACTTAATACCACCCAAGACTATTTAGAGCTGATGGTTTTTGTACAAAAAGAGTGGGCGAAAATTGGTGTTCCTGTGAAAATAAGTGTACATCCTTCTAGTTTTCTGCGCCAATTGCGAAAAGACCAAGAAATTAGCTGTTGGCGTGGCAGTTGGATAGCCGATTATCCTGATCCTGAAAATTATTTGGTTTGTTTTGAAACCAGAAATTTTAGTCCAAATGGACCTAATTATTTCCATTATTCCAATGCCACTTACGACCAAATGGTGCAAGAAAGCAATGCTTGTATCAACGATTCTGTCCGCATGCAAATGCTGTCTAAAGCGGAGGGGGTTATGAAGACTGAGCAGCCCTGTGTTGTTCTGTATTACGACGAAAGTATCAGAATGACACAAACATGGATTCAGGGTTTGAATGCAAATCCAATTAACTTTTTGCGTTTGCGTGAAGTTAGAAAAGTTAAAAAATAGAGTTTATTTTTTTGTGTCTTTGATTAAAACCAATTGGCCATCAAATAGGCATGTCCTGCATTTTGACGCGAAGCTAAACCAGGTCAATAGGGTATTTACAACTGCATTCTAGTCTCAAGACGTTCGATGTATTTCCATTTTAAAACCGCAATTTGCGTTTCAAGCCAAAGCGCTTGGGTGGCATTGGATTTTATGGTATCAAGTACCTCGGTTTTTAATTTTTCAATTTGCGCGCCAATAGACGTATTTGATTCAGCATCTGCTTCGTCAATGATTTCATTAAGTTCCATCATGTCCATTAAAAATTCTTGAGGCAGTTTAATCGCCTCTTCGCTATGGCTTAGCTTTAATTCCACCAAGTATTGCGCGCGGCGAATGTCATTGCTCAAGGTTTTATAAGCAATGTTATTGAATGACGAACTTGCTACCGCTATGTTTTGCGCTTGCGGATCCTCACCGTAAAAGTCAGGATGGTAGAGCTTACTCTTGTCTAAATAACAGTTTTTTAGCACCGCTTTATCGATATCAAACACCTCATCCAATCCATAAAAAAGGAAGTAGTTGTTGGTGTTTGGTCTCTCTAAAACGGGAAGCGTCATTTAGCGAATATTTTATAGATGTCGTTGCCGAAGGCAAAGACCATTAATCCAAGCAATAGCACCATGCCAATAACTTGCATTACCTGCATGAATTTCTCACTTAAAGGTCTTCTTATAACCATTTCGACCAATAGGAATACGACGTGACCGCCATCAAGAGCCGGAATTGGCAATAGGTTCATAAAGGCCAAGATCAAACTTAGTAAACCGGTTAATGCCCAAAATCTTTCCCAAACCCAAGTAGAACCAAACATGGTTGCAATGCCAATTGGACCTTGCACCGATTTGCGGGGATCGATTTTACCACTCACCAATTTCTTTAATCCTGTTATGTTATCAGTTAAAGCCTCACTCGCTTTGCTTGAACCTGCTGGAATCGCAGCGGCAAATGAGTAGTCAATATTTTCTAAGTTCTTGAAATAGTATACTTGTTGGAAGAATCCAAGTGTACCGTCTTTGCTTACAGTAACAGGGATGCTTAAGGTGTCAGTACCTCTTAATACACTTAAATTTGTTTTCTTTCCTGCATAATTAACAATGCGTTCTTTGTATTCGTGGTACCATTCAACAGCGGTATCGTTTAAGCCAATTACTTGGTCGTTCTTTTTCAAACCAGCTTTTTCTGCTTCAAAGCCAGGAGCAACACTGTCAACAATGCATGGCATACGCAAATCGAAGAGTGAATTTTTCTTATCCGAAATTTGGTCAATGATATTGTCCGGTAAAGTCAATTTAATGGACTGTCCGTCGCGCATTACATCGTAATAATTACCTGAATTTAAAAACACAGATGGTTTTTTAATTTCGTCGATATATTTAGCAGGAACGCCATTAACACCTAAAATTACATCACCGTCTTTTAAGCCAATATTGCGGCCAACTTCTTGAGCGTGTATGCCGTATTTTACTTCACTTAGTGGAAGTTTTGATTCGCCATAATACCAAGTTGCGAGTATAAAAATAAGAAAACCCAAAACAAAGTTCACGGTCACACCACCAATCATAACAATTAGTCTTTGCCAAGCTGGTTTGCTTCTAAATTCCCAAGGTTCAGCCGCTTTTTTTAATTGCTCTGTATCCATGCTTTCATCCACCATGCCAGCAATTTTCACATAGCCACCAAGCGGCAACCAACCAATTCCGTATTCGGTATCTCCACGTTTGAAACTAAACAGCTTAAATCCCCACGCATCAAAGAAAAGATAGAATTTTTCTACTTTAATGCCAAACATTCTCGCTGCTACGAAATGTCCTAATTCGTGTAAGGTAACCAAAATTGCTAATGCCAGAATAATCTGACTTGCCATAATCAATGCGTCCATGATAATAAAGTTGCGAAGATAATCATTTTTAATGGAATAAGGGAAGGTGTTTAACGGGTAAATCGAGTAGCTTGGCGAGTAGGGGGGTAAGGTTCTTTTATGCAAAAATAGAAACATGTTGTTGGAATCCCTGCCAACAACGCCTACAGTGGGATGATGTTGCAGTTGTTTACGATTGTATAAACTGAAAAATTCTGAAACTGTTTAAAATAGAAACCGATAAATCGATAGGCTGAACTCAATAAATGAAATGTCGTTTTAAGGTTTTTTTTCACCTTTGAGTTTTAGAAAAGTAATCTTTAAATTAATTTGAAATATTGAAGTGATTTTAATTGCCCCACTCAATAATACTCCCTTCGGTCGTGAAATCGCTCCCCTCAGCCCTCTTGCCCTTGCTTCTTGTTTGTGCGCCTAACCTTTTAACCCATAGTGTGTTTCAGCTTTGTGAAACTCTACTATGGGGTCGCCCTCTGTCTCCGCTTCGCTTCGGCTTTGTGGCCAGAGCGCCACAAGAGCTACACGGCAGTCTTCGGGGCGCTTAGGGAATGTGAGAATTAGAGTGAATGCTAAGGTGAATGCGTTTTTATAAAAAGAATAAATGTTTTATCACGAATGCCGGCCTTCCTCCTTCGGCCTTAGAAGCTTTAGCGGAGAAGGCTGTCTCTTGCTGTTGTTGTTTCAGTTAAATGTTTTATTGAAATCTCTATAGCTTTCGAAATGTTCAAGTATTTCCGATTGCCCCGCACTTGCTAAAGCCCGTTGCGCTTTGTCCTGCTCTGTATTTTGTGAAACAAAATTCTAGTGCAGGGTGAATGAAGAGACCTGCCCTGTGGCGTATTCGCAGAATGTCTTAATCACAATAGCTTTAGCGAAGCTGATAGCGAATTCTGCCATGGGGAGCGGAATTCTCTGCAACTGGGCCCTTGCTTTTAGGACGGTGTTGCCTTCGGCGAGTCCCTGTTGGTCATTTGGGAAATAAAAAAGTCCAAAAAGCGGAGCCTTTTTTATGTTTTTCAAATATTATGGGCGGTGTTGCCTTCGGCGAGTCCCTGTTGGTCATTTGGGAAATAAAAAAGTCCAAAAAGCGGAGCCTTTTTTATGTTTTTCAAATATTATGGGCGGTGTTGCCTTCGGCGAGTCCCTTAGTGTCATTCGGGAAATAAAAAGTCCAAAAAGCAGAGCCTTTTTGTCCTCTTTTTTATTTTACTCCGAATTATAAAAACTTGGGTTTTTTAAATTCTTCGTAAAACAAAAAAAGTCAAAGCTTTCGCTTTGACTTTTTTATTCTTCTGTACCCAGGGCGGGACTTGAACCCGCACAGCCGTGAAGCCACAGGATTTTAAGTCCTGCGTGTCTACCGATTCCACCACCTGGGCATATTTCCGTCCCATTCTAAAGAATGAAGGAAATAAAAAAAGCCCATGGTTTGGGCTTTTTGGAGCGAGAAACGAGGCTCGAACTCGCGACCTCAACCTTGGCAAGGTTGCGCTCTACCAACTGAGCTATTCTCGCAATTTTTAAAGAACTTTTCTTTCCGTTTAGGGGTGCAAATATAGAAAAAAAATTAAATTTGCTCCAAGAAATTTTTTAAATATTTTTATTTATGCAACATTTTGTATCCTATTGGGAAAAGTCAGTACTGCTCAAGTCCTTTGATTTTACTGTACTTGGCGCTGGTTTGATAGGCAAACAAATTGCCATAAAAATCAAGCGAAAATTTCCTTCAGCAAGGGTTGCAATGGTCGATAAAATGCCGATTTCTTATGGTGCCTCCACCCGAAATGCGGGTTTTGCCTGCTTAGGAAGCGTCTCAGAAATCGTCGATGACTTTAAAAGAAGTCCCCAAAATGAAGTTTATAATCTTATCCAAAAACGTTTTACCGGAATTCAACAGTTGAAACAGGAATTTGGCGAAGCCAGTATCGGTTTTGAAGCAACGGGAAGTTTTGAGGTTTTTCAATCGGATGCTGATTTTCAAGTTGCAGAATCCCAATACCAAGAAATAAACTCTGAATTGAATGCACGCTTCGGATACAAACAGGTCTTTAATCTTCAAAGTGCCGATAATCTTAAAATGAATTTTGGTCCGACCACCATTTACAATCCTTATGAAGGTATGCTGAATTCTGGAATGCTCAACCAAACCGTTAACAGCCTTGCCCATACTTTAGATATTATTCCTTTGTATGGTCTGAACATTATTTCTTACCACGCCTCTCAAAATGGCTATACCTTAGTGTCTGATTCTGGCATGGAAATACAAACCAATCAACTCATCATCGCCAACAATGCTTTTGCAAAAAATCTATTGCCTCAAGAAGACATAGAACCTGCAAGGGGGCAGATTGTTATCACCAAACCAATAGACAATCTTCCTTTTGATGCTATCTTCCACGCCGATAAAGGCTATATCTATTTCAGACGAATAGACAACCGCATACTCATTGGAGGGGGAAGAAACCATTTCTACGAGCAAGAAAATACCTTTGATATGCAAGGCACGGATAATCTAAAAGATTTCTTGACTGATTATATTAAGGAATGGATTCTACCCAATACCCCTTTCGAAGTCGATATGCACTGGAGTGGAATTATGGGAATGGGGAAGGAGAAGTTGCCGATAGTCAAGAAAGTTGACGAACATCTGGGCATCTGTGTGCGCATGAGCGGCATGGGTGTGGCACTCGGTCCTGTGTTGAGCGATGAAGTGCTTGCTTGGTATTAATCTGCTTTACATCGGTACTTCCATCAGCAAAACTTCTGCATCGCTGTGGGCTAGTATCTCTATTTCTGAAAGTTCCCAAAGTCCCAGCCCATCTCTTCGGCCTAGCTTTTGTCCGTTAACACTTAATTCTCCACTTAATACAAATACATAAACCCCATTGCCTTCTTTTTTAAGGGCGTAAGTTTGGACATTGCCTTCGTCTAGTTGTGCAATATGAAACCATGCGTCTTGCTGTATCCAAACGCCCGCATCGTCTGCATTGGGCGATAAGATTTGTTGCAGTTTGTTTTTTCGGTCTTCAAGGTTGAGCGTTATTTGATCATACCTCGGTTTTACATCTTTCTTGTTTGGGAATATCCAAATTTGCAAGAATTTAACTTCTTGGTCTTTATTCTTGTTGTATTCGCTGTGTCTGATGCCTGTTCCTGCGCTCATCACCTGAATGTCGCCATTGCGAATAACGGTTGTGTTGCCCATGCTGTCTTGGTGCTCCAAATCGCCCTTCAATGGAATGGAAATGATCTCCATGTTCTCGTGTGGGTGGGTGCCAAAGCCCATGCCTGCCGCTACGGTATCATCGTTAAGCACCCTTAAAACACCGAAATGCATGCGCTCAGGGTTGTGGTAATTGGCGAAACTAA
Organism: Bacteroidia bacterium; assembly: GCA_044341025.1. Lineage (GTDB taxonomy): Bacteria > Bacteroidota > Bacteroidia > NS11-12g > UBA955 > JABMMZ01. The sequence continues at coordinate 166,896 of JBIISM010000001.1, forward strand.
AGGTGTGGAAACTTTGCAACCAACCATGGTTGGCATTGCCTCTGCTGTCTGCAGAATGGTAAACGTTTTTTGACATATTGTTGGGGGTTGAATTTCTATACAAAATTGATAAAATAAAGTTTCACTTTTGTTAAACTGGATTAATAAATTTTTGCCCATCGCTTTAAGCCTCTTTTTCCAATCTGTAAAATTTAAGTATCTTCGCTCCATGCAAACGCATCCGCTGAATGACATAAAGAAATCATTGCTTACCATGGAGCCGCATGAGTTAACGGCGCTCTGTTTGCGTTTGGCCAAATACAAAAAAGAAAACAAAGAGCTTTTGGCTTATTTGCTTTTTGAAAGCAAAGACGAAGCACAATATATAGAAAACCTTAAATTAGAAATCGATGCCTTCTTCGATGAGCTTAAATTTTTCGGTGCCTACCATTACACCAAACAAATTCGAAAAATTTTAAGACTGGTTGCCAAGCACATTAAATATTCGGCAACGCCTGCTACCGAAGTTGAATTGCTGGTACATTTTTGTCAACGTCTGCAAAAACTCATAGTGGGCAAGCATCCCATCACCGCCCTTGAAAACATCTATGCGAGGCAGGTCGATAAAATAGAAAAGTCTATGGGCAAATTGCACGAAGACATTCAGTTTGATTTTGCCAAAGATCTCGAAGCCCTGAAGGCGAGTATCGATGAATAAAAGCTTACAATTCTATTAAATGCTTACAAACCTTTTTTAAGGTTTTATGTTTAATTCTCATTCCATGCATTTGCATGCCTAAAAAAATATTATTTTTGTAACTTTATGAGCCGCACAGATTCTTCACACAACGTTATTAAATCGCCTATCGGCAGCACCCTTCACTGTAAAAACTGGGTTACTGAAGCAGCTTACCGCATGCTGATGAACAACCTTGACCCTGATGTGGCTGAGAAACCAGAAAACTTAGTGGTTTATGGTGGAACCGGTAAAGCAGCCCGCAACTGGGAAAGCTACCACTTAATTGTGAAAGCTTTGGAAGATCTTAATGAAGATGAAACCTTATTGGTTCAATCGGGCAAACCAGTTGGAATTTTGCCAACCCATAAAGATGCGCCGCGTGTTATTATCTCAAATTCTCAATTGGTGCCACATTGGGCCAATCTCGATTACTTCAGAGATTTAGAAGCAAAAGGTTTAATCATGTACGGTCAAATGACCGCTGGTTCTTGGATATACATCGGTTCTCAAGGTATTGTTCAAGGCACCTATGAAACCTATGCTGAATGTGCCCGTCAGCATTTTAATGGTACCTTAAAAGGGACTTTGAATGTTACCGCTGGTTTGGGTGGTATGGGTGGCGCTCAACCATTGGCCATCACCATGAATGAAGGTGTTTGTTTGGCTGCCGAAATGGAAGAATGGCGCATTAAAAAACGTTTGGAAACCCGTTACCTTGACGTGATGACCAAAGACATAGACCAAGGTATTGATATGGCGCTTAAAGCGAAGGCTGAAGGCTTGGCTGTTTCAATCGGTGTTCATTGCAATGCGGTTGATTTGTTAGAGCGTTTAAAAGCTAGAGGCGTAGTGCCTGATACTTTAACCGACCAAACCTCTGCACACGATCCATTGGTGGGATATTTCCCAGAAGGATATGATGTGGAAAGTGCCGACCGTTTGCGCAAAACAGACCCTAGCCGTTACACCAACGAAAGTTATAGCACCATGGTGCACCATGTGAAATTAATGATTGAATTCCAAACAAAAGGCAGTGTGGTGTTCGATTATGGAAACAATTTACGCGGTCGTGCCTTAGAAAAAGGTTTGACAAATGCCTTCGACTTTCCAGGCTTTGTACCTGCGTTTATCCGCCCTCAATTCTGTGCAGGCCGCGGACCATTCCGTTGGGTAGCGCTTAGCGGTAATCCTGAAGATATTTACGCAACCGATAAAAAAATATTAGAGTTATTCCCTGAAGATGAAGGCTTGAGAAGATGGATTACCATGGCCCAAGACCGCATCGAATTCCAAGGACTTCCTGCCCGCATTTGCTGGTTGGGTCAAGGTCAACGCGAAAAAGCGGGTCTTGCGTTCAACGAAATGGTGAAGAACGGAGAGGTTAGTGCGCCGATAGTCATTGGTCGCGACCACCTGGATACTGGCAGTGTTGCCAGTCCTAACCGCGAAACAGAAGCCATGTTAGATGGCAGTGATGCCATAGCCGATTGGCCAGTATTAAATGCCTTGATTAACACTGCCGGTGGTGCTTCATGGGTGAGCCTGCACCACGGTGGTGGTGTTGGTATAGGCTACAGCATTCACGCAGGTATGGTAATAGTTGCCGATGGTACCGACGATGCAGCAGTGCGCTTAAAACGTGTCTTGCACAACGACCCTGCTATGGGTGTTATCCGCCACGCAGATGCTGGATACGATATTGCAAAAGACACTGCACGCGAGCACAGACTTGACCTTAAAGCCCGCCTTAACAAAGACTAATTAATTATCGATTTTTTATCCAATATAACGCTCAAACCTTACAATACTTTTGGTCTCGACACCAAAGCGGAATTATTTTGTGAAGTGCATTCACTTGCTGACCTCAAACAAGCCATTGCAGAAACCAGCCACGAGCAGTTTATGTTTCTCGGCGGTGGTAGCAATGTTTTGTTGTGCAACGATTACGCAGGACTTTTAATTCGCAATGCCATCAAAGGACAACAAATTGTTCATGAAGATGATGATCATGTTTTACTTAAAGTATACAGCGGCGAATCTTGGCACGATACGGTTTTGTATTGTGTGGAGCGAAATTGGGGTGGTATAGAAAATTTATCCCTTATTCCTGGAACTGTTGGCGCTGCGCCAATGCAAAATATTGGTGCTTACGGTGTGGAATTAGAGCAGGTGTTTGACCATCTCGAAGCCTTGAATTTAAACACCTTAGAACTTGAGACTTTCAATAAAGCACAATGTGCTTTTGGCTACCGCGAAAGTGTGTTTAAACGCCAATTAAAAGGCCAGTATTTTATTTATTCAGTAACATTTAAACTAAGTAAGAAGCCAATCATACACGTCGATTATGGCGATATTCAGGCTGTACTAAATGAGAAAGGATTAAGTCCTGAAACCACCAGCATCAAAGATGTTTCCGCTGCGGTTATACAAATCCGTCAAAGCAAGTTGCCAGACCCTAAAGTACTTGGCAACAGTGGAAGTTTCTTTAAAAATCCACATATTACCAAAGAACATTTTGAGGCTTTAAAACTTCAATTTCCCGACATTAAAGGCTATCCCCAAAACGATGGAATTAAGGTTCCTGCAGGCTGGTTGATTGAACAATGTGGATGGAAGGGTAAGCGTGTTGGAAATACCGGTTCACACGCCAAGCAAGCCTTGGTTTTGGTAAACTACGGCGGCGCTACCGGTGCTGAAATATTCCAAGTTGCCCAAGACATTATTAAAAGCGTTTCAGACAAATTTTCAATTCATCTCGAACCCGAAGTTAATATTGTGTAGAGATGATTCTCTGGAGCTGTCATCCTCAAAACGTGAAACATGTTGTTGGAGTGCTCCTTTCAGTTGTGAGAACGCTATCGCTTAGTTCCTCGCCAACAAAGCCATTGGTAAAATAATTTGGTAAACGTTTACGATTCTTTTTAAATTCGAAATTTACTATTATTTCCGACTCAACTCAGCCCTGTTGCGGTTGTCATTGTGAATGCGATATACTCGTTACCACCGAGCGTTAGGGATAGCAGCGGATATCCTTCTGTTTTTAAAAACAGAAGATAGCAGCGCATAGCCCGCCCGTCCTGCCTAAGCAGACGGGAACGCCCAAATTCTTAAACATAAAAAAAACCGGATTCGAAAATCCGGTTTTTTAAATATAATCAATTTTTTTCTAATTTCTCAAGACAATCAATTTGGTGTTTCCAACATGTCTGCCATCTTTTAACACATCTATAAAGTAAAGTCCTGCAGCATAATCGCTGGTGTTGACCACGATTTCGCCACTGTTAATCTGGCTGTCAAAATGCTCGATTTCTCTGCCATTGACATCACGTACCACAAAGCTTATGTTCTCAGCGCTACCATTGAAATCGTAATTGATTTTAGCATAATCAGCAGCAGGATTTGGATACAACATAAGGGTGTAATTTTCCGCTACGTTTACCAAAATACTGCTTATTGAATCGCATGGAGGTAAGGCCAAGCAAATGGTCGACCAGCATGAGCGGCCCGAAGATACTTCTGTTAACAAGACTTTAAAGCAGATAATTGAATTGCTTGGTGCAAGGTCGGTAAACTGGGTGCTGATGGCTTGTAAACCAGGCGCAATAGGGTTAGGTGTTATAGCGCTGAATGTGCCTGCGGCTATTGGTAATATTGTAACCGTTGCATTGCCAGCGAACGGATTCATAACGGTTAAGTCAACATCGTAAGTCCAATTGCCCAATTCTTCCATATGGCAATGTGCGCATAAACCGTAGACCCCAACTTTACAACTGTCCTTAGGACATGGCTTGTATTCGCGTTTGATAGAATCTTTGCACACCAGGCCAGTTACTGGGTCATAGGCATACAAATAAATGGTCGTAAAGGTATTTAAAGGCGGGATATCGGTGTAGGTATAACAAATGTTTTGTGCGCCGTTGCTGATTGTTACCGGGTTGTTCACAAAGTTGCCTGTACTTGAACTCAATGTAAGTGTTGAGCCACTGCTGCCGCCCCAAACCACATCCATGCAAACATAGTATTGTGGGTTGCCATTTGCATCGGTTCCTGCGCAATCAAACTTGGTGATTTTAGAACTTAATTTACAGTTTTTATTTCCACATGGTGGAACTTTTATGCAATATGTCGTATCGCAAATTTGGTTTTGATCACTGATTATAATATTAAAACAAGCGAGGTTATCAATTGGCGGCACATCGGTAAAGGTCGCTGTTACGGTGTTCATGCCAGCGGATAGAATCGAAGGACTGATTGATGAAACTGTTCCATTTGGCGAGGTAATACTTAAATTTGCCCCAGCGCCCAAACTGTTGTTGATGTTTAAAGTTAAACTGTAAGTTTGATATCCTAATTCATTAACCGGTCCACATTTGATTTCTCCGCTAACATTAAACTTGCAACCACCGCATTTCACAAAGTCTATTTTAATGTCATCTGATACGACGCTACAACCAGCCGCTGAAATAATTTCAACAGTATACACACCCGATTGATACAAAGGAATATGTATGGTATCACTGGTGGCACCTGGAATCGGATTGCCATTGTACAACCATTGGTAGCTCGCATAACCAGGAGGGGCATACCATACCAATTGGCTAACGGTGTCGCAGATATCATAACATCCTACCACCATGCCACACAGATCAGGTAGCGGATTTACAACCGTGCTTGCTTGCGCTTTACAGCCAAAGGTATCAATTGCAGTTACCGTGTAAATATTCGCTGCGCCAACATAAATGCTATCGTTCACTTGACCATTGCTCCAATAAAATCCCATTAAATTTGTTGAGGTGCTATTGGCAATTAGCAAATTGCTTTGACCAGCGCACAATACCGGTGAGGCAACAATGTTTACATTTGGATTTGGATGTAAGGTAAAGTTCAAGGTGTCTGAACCGAAACAAGTATCTGGGCTCATAACCGTGACCACCAATTGGTGAGACCCGGGCGTTATGGAGTACATGCCTATGTTAATGGTGTTGTTGTTTACGAATTGTGGGGCACCATCCATTAACCATGAGAAACTAGCGCCTGGTAAATTAGGGTAGTTTGCTACAAAGGAATATTGTTGGTTTTTGCACACATCTTTAGGACCTATAATGTTAGGATGTGGTCTGGTTTTGGCCAATACATTGGTGTTGCCTGTTAAATAATAGCAGCCTTTGCTGTCGGTAAATTCGACATTGTAGTTGCCGGTTTGTTTTGCCCACACAAATTGTGTGGTAGCGAGATTTGACCAGAAATAGTTGTAAGCAGGGTAGCCACCGCTTGCAATTGCATTCAGTTTAACACTGTCGCCTTCACAGAATTTTAATGGACCAGAAGCCAATATCAATCCAAGTAAAGTGTGAGGCAATACCACTATTTTTCGCTTAGCGGTGTCGGTACAACCATAAACGTTTATGATTGTTAATGTGGCGGTGTAGGTGCCTGCATTGGTATAACTTCTAACAGGACTCCAAATGAGGGAGGTCGCTGCATCGCCAAAGGCCCAATTGAAACTCAACGCCGCTCCCGTACTTGTGTTGTTGAACAAGACAGGTGTGCCTTTGCACACAGAGTCGACCACGGTAAAGGATGCATTGGTCAAGGCGTTTATCGTTATGGTTTTGGTGTAAGTGCAAACTCCAGCAACGGTTAAGCTGATAGTATAAACGCCTGGAGCTAAAGTGAATAATGGGTTTTTTATTGAACTGGTGTAAGCACCCGGAGTCACGACCCAAGAATAGGTTGGGGCAGGATAGCCACTCAATACTTTGGTGGTATTTACCAGTTTTACTTTTACAGAATCGGAGAAATTTCTGCAATAGGCTGAGTCAAAAAAGCTAGGTACATATTTAATGGTGTCGACTTTATACATGCACACATTGCAATAGCCCGTTCCGTTTGCATTTGGAACGTCTGCACATAATTTAACTCTGTAGTAACCAGGCTCGATAAAAGTATGCATCACAGGTGTTCCACTTCCAGAGCTTGGGTTGTATGGGTCGTCGAAATTCCAACTTAAATTGATAACCCCTGCAGAGATAATTGCTTTAAAACTGTCAGTATTGCAACCTTTTCTATACTTATTCCAAGTCAAGGTATAAGGTGCTGCTTTACAAGAGTTCGGGCAATTTCCTGTGGAGATTGGAATTAAGTTGCTGGTGTCTTTGCACCCAAAACTATTGATGCCCACAACAAAGAAATTGCCTGTAGTTGTTGCTGTGTAAGAAGTATTAGTTGCTAAAGGGATTGAAGATGGGTTATACCATTGGAAGCTAACGCCCGATGGAGGAGCTGCAATAGTCATGGTTGTAGAAATAGGCGGGCTGCAATATAAATTAGGGTTTGGTGTTGAGATATTGATGTTTGGTTTTGGCCAAATAGAGATAGTTTTGGTTTTTATAGCTGTTCCTGGACAAGTACTGCCGTATGTTACAGTTAATTTGATTGTGTAGTTTCCAGGGCTGTTGTATACGTGTGTGCCTGGATTGCTTGTTGATGTTCCGCCATCACCAAAATCCCATAAATAGCTGCTGGCTACTGAGCTAAAAGCGGCTAGGGTTAATCCTTGACACAAACCTGAAGGACTGGTGATTGTTGGAATGGCTGGGCCATTCACTAAAATTAACATTGAATCCTTTCTAAAAGAACCACAAATTTTTCTTTGAACCACCAAATAGGCATTGCCATTGTAATTGTTCCATTGAACATTGACATTGGCAGAATGTTGTCCTGTTGCCACACTTCCAGCTATGGAAGGGTTAATGCTCCATACATAATCGTCGCCAGGTGCAGAGGTGTTGTATGACTGAATGCCATTGGCGCAAACCGTGTCGTTGCCAAAAATAGGTGTTGGAGATAGTGGCAAAGCGCTAAGCACAGACATGGAGACTGCGGCCGATTTGCAACCGGTAACTGGGTCAATTTGGAAAGCATTGATGCTGTAAGGTCCACTTGGTCCCCAAGTGATGCTTAATGTATTTCCTATGCCAGTGCTAGGACTTCCATTGCTCACTTGCCATCCTACAAAATAATTAGGAGAAGTAGGGATTGAAAAATAAGCATATGAATTGTTTGGACAAATAGGGTTAGGACCATATAATGAATCTACAATTGGCGGAATTGGATTAACCGTTAAATATTTTTTAAGTGGCCCATTGCAATAATTTCCAGAAACATCGTTGGCTGTAACGATAAATTGTCCTGGTCCCCAAGTCCACGCCCCAGTAAAAGGCGAAGGACCCGCTATGGTGCTGGATGTGTAAGTGGTATTGCCACTGATGTTGGTAATGGTCCAATAAATGGAACCAGTAGGACTAGGTGAAATCGTATAATTATAAGATTGATTGGCGCAGATTTGAGATAGACCACTCATGAACATTTGTGGTTTAACAGCAACAGGTATGCTTGAGTTTCCGCCACAATTTAAAGGAGGAACGCTTCCGGGAGTATTGTGCCAATAGTTGGCTGTAATGTTGCCTGAAACATAATTGTAAAAACACACTTGAACTTCATGGACATTAACTGAATCCATATTTACTGTTACACCTACAGGGAAATGCCATTGAATACTGTCGATAGGGATGTCGCAACTGATATGGTAGGTATAGCAATTACCAAGACACACTTGTGATGGTCCGTTAATCGTTGCATTAGGGGTTATGATAGGAACAAAGACTGTGGTTGGCGCATTGCAAAATCCGGGGCAATTAACACTTAAGGTAATAGAGCCTGGTCCAACACTGCCCCATTGAACGGTAACAGTTGAATCGGTATTGGAACCAATAATTAGGCCGTTGGTAACGGTCCATAAATAGTTGTTGCAAGCTTGGGCGTCTGTCGAATAAGTAACTGTAGCATCGGGGCAAACCGTGCTAATACAAAATATTTTTGGGCCTACGGTATTGGCTACCACGACAGTAATATAAGCAGTGTCTTTACATTTACATTGGTTTTCTACTACCAACATAACATTGTAGGTGCCAGGCGAGCTGTACGCATGTGAAGTATTGCCGTTGCCGGGTGCATTGTAAAATGCGTTTCCTCCATCGCCGAAGTACCACGACCATGAATTGATAGGAGAGCCAAAGCCGGGCGATGATTGGTCGATAAACTGAATGGTTTGACCCAAGCAAGCGTTAACCACTCCACCTGTTAAACCAGGAAGGGTATAAAAAGCAGCTTTAGGTTTTCCTACTATTTCAATGCAAATTTCAGATTCTTTAGAACAGCCCCAAACATTGGTTTCAATAACTTTAATAGAACCAGTGCCAACGCCAGTCCAATAAACATTAAGGGTATTACTGCTGCTTGAATAATTGGCAGAACCAACAACAGTCCAAGTATAAGTGCTTCCTGTATGAAAAGGTGTTGTGTAGGCTATTGGTGTTGAATCGCAAGCCACTATGCAACCTGCTTTATCACTTTGTCCACTGACGTCTTTCCGTCCGCCGCAGCCAGAGAGGAATGAGGGTGTAATTACGGGGTTGGGTTTGCCATGTATCGTAACATTTACGACATAGGTACAGATTACAACATTTAAGTTGTTTTTGACTGCCAAAGTTACAGCACCCGTTCCAATATTGGTCCATGCTACAGAAATTGAATTTCCACTACCCAAAATGGTTCCGCCACCTGTGGCATTCCAAACATAAGTCTCACCCGGATTAGAAGGTGTGCTGTAGGTGTAAGTCTGGTTTTCACAGACATCGATAGGCCCGCTAACCACGCATGCACCCAATAAGGCTGAGCTGCTAAAAAGCAAAAAGACAAAAATGGATTTACCAAGGAGTTTTGTAAAATACTTCATGTGTTTTTTAATTGAAACAAATTTAGTAAAAAAATTACAATTCAATAAATATAAATTTCTAAAACGAGGATTTATTTCGCTTGGGTTATTTAAGTGTTGTTTCAAAATTTAATTTACTTTTTACTAAAATGGTTTTAAAACATGATTTTATTGCAAAAAATAAGATTTGTGTAAAAAAAATATGAAAAAGAAAGAAGAAAATTTTAAATTGCATTTAATTAAATATTTTTATGAAACACCTGTTTACTGTATTTTCTTTATTTATTTTATTGGGTTTAAAAGCACAAAACCCAACTTGGCCTGAACCATTGGGATTGTGACAACTGGTGCAATGCGAATAAACAATGCAGGCAACATCATCAGACCCTTTTTCTTTGCTGACTTATTCTGATGCTGTTAGCCGTGCATCTTCAATTCAGTATAAAGTAAAAAGCAAAGAAATGCCACCATGGCCGGTAAACAATGCCTACAAAAAATTTGCCCACGACAGAAGTTTAACCGATCAGGAAATCTCAACAATTGTTAAATGGGTTAACAATGGTTCGCCCGAGGGCAATTCAGCCAATGCACCTTCTCAGCCGGTTTACAACACTTCCTTACAAATCCCTTTCCCCGATTTAAAACTCAAAATCCCTACCTATACCATTCCGAATATTACCGAAGATTTGTACCGTTGCTTTGTGTTGCCAACGGGTTTGAATGTTCAAAAATTTATAACTGGAATTGAAATTATTCCGGGCAACAGAAACATAGTACACCATGCCCAAGTTTTTTATGATACCACTGGAAACAGCAGCATTCTTGATGCGGCAGATCCCAATCCTGGATATACATCAGCCGGGGGAATCGGTGTAAATAGTGCCGTTTTGTTGGGTACTTGGGTGCCGGGATCAAGTCCAATTTTTGTGCCCAATGGTATGGGGAAGCGTTTGCCTTCAAATGCCAAAATAGTGGTTCAAATTCATTACCCTGAGTATGCTTCGGGGCAGGTGGACTCCAGTAAATTTAATTTTGTATTCACCTCAAATAATGTTAGGAATATTAGCGATGCAGCGGTTTTAAACCACAATTCAAATATGGTTAATGGGCCATTGTTTATTCCTAAAAATACAGTTAAATCCTTTAGAGAAGAGTTTATTGCCCCTGCCAATGTCACCATTATAAGTCTAGGGCCACATGCTCATTTGTTGTGCAAGAGTTTGAAATCATATGGGATTACTTTAGCGGGCGATACCATTCCAATAATTGCTATCCCAGATTGGGATTTTCATTGGCAAGGTTTTTACAATTTTAAATCACCCATTAAAATCCCTGTAGGAACAAAGCTCATTGGGGAAGGCGTTTACGATAATACAGCAAACAATCCGCACAATCCCAATAGCCCGCCACAAGATGTTTCAGTAGGAGAGGCTACTACCGACGAAATGATGCTGTTTTATTTCTCGTTTTTATTGTATCAAAATGGAGATGAAAATATTGTAATTGATGGTTTAAATCACGCCAAGCACCATTTAAATTGTGTGTCTAATGACAAATCTTCGATAGAGACTGCTCAAGAAAGTGAATTCTTGGTGTTTCCAAATCCAAGCAATAGAACAATAAATTTAAGTCTGTCTAATCTTGAGGCTTATACCATTCAAGTGTATGATGCAATGGGACAAACCATACTAAATGGTAATGATGTTAAAACCATTGACACAGAAGCTTGGTCAAAAGGAATCTATTTCATTCACTTGAAATCAGGCGATAAAACCACCGTCAAAAAAATACTGATTCAATAAGAATTGAAAATAAAAAAGGGATTAGCATGCTAATCCCTTTTTTATGAATTCGAACTTTTACTTGCCTTCTCTAAAAACGATTTGATTTTCAATGGCATCAACTATTATGGTCTTTTCTTTGTTTATTTCACCACTCAATATTTGCTTAGATAATTCGTTTAAAACCTTTTTCTGAAGCACCCGTTTTAATGGTCTAGCACCAAATTGAGGGTCGTAACCTAATTGTGCTAGCCAGTCGACCGCTTCGTCTGTTATTTCAAGTTTAAAGCCTGCATCTTCAAGTTGTTTGATCATGCCATTCATTTGGATTTTTACGATCTCATGAATGTTTTCTCTGCTCAATGGCTCAAACATGATTACTTCATCGATGCGGTTCAAAAACTCTGGTCTAATTGTGTTTTTAAGCACGGTGTACACTTCGCTTTTGGTTTTAGCAAGAACAGCCTCTTTGTTTTCGTCATTGAGGTCTTCAAAATTGTCTTGAATAATTTGCGAACCAATATTGCTGGTCATTATTACGATTGTGTTTTTGAAGTTAGTGGTTCTGCCTTTGTTGTCGGTTAAGCGGCCATCGTCTAGAACCTGCAATAGGATATTGAAAACATCAGGATGGGCTTTCTCTATTTCATCCAAAAGAATGACAGAGTATGGTCTGCGTCTAACGGCTTCGGTTAATTGACCGCCTTCATCGTAACCAACATAGCCAGGAGGTGCTCCAATTAAACGACTCACTGTGTGTTTTTCTTGGTATTCACTCATGTCGATTCTCACCAAAGCATTCTCATCATTGAATAGAAAAGATGCCAAGGCTTTTGCCAATTCGGTTTTACCCACACCCGTTGTTCCAAGAAAAATAAAAGAGCCAATTGGTCTTTTAGGGTCTTGCAAACCAGCGCGGCTTCTTCGCACGGCATCTGAGATGGCGGAAATTGCTTCTTCTTGACCAACCACCCTTTGGTGTAATTCTGCTTCCAAATGAATCAGTTTTTCGCGCTCACTTTGCAACATCCGATTTACAGGTATACCTGTCCATTTGCTAACAACTTCAGCAATGTCTTCAGCATCTACTTCCTCTTTTACCATTGGTTTATCGCCCTGAACTTCAATAAGTTTTTTCTGAAGGTCTATAACCTTGGCTTCAACTTCTTTAATCTTGCCATATCTAAGCTCAGCAACTTTTCCAAAGTCACCATTGCGTTCGGCTTGGTCAGCCTCGTTTTTGAAGTTGTCAATATCGGCTTTGGCGGCTTGTATTTGCTCAACTACTTCTTTTTCGCTTCTCCAACGGGCACTGATCGTATTTCTGTTTTCCGATAAATTGGCAAGCTCTTGATTGAGTTTGTCTAATTTGCCAGCATCATTTTCTTTTTTGATGGCCTCGCGTTCAATTTCAAGTTGCATGATTTTACGGTTCATTTCATCCAACTCTTCCGGCAATGAATCAATTTCAATTCTGAGTTTAGCAGCAGCCTCATCCAATAAGTCTATAGCCTTATCGGGTAAAAAACGGTCGCTGATATAACGACTAGATAGTTCTACCGCATTTATAATTGCTTCGTCTTTTATGCGCACTTTGTGGTGAACTTCATAGCGTTCTTTAAGTCCGCGTAGAATTGAAATGGCATCTTGAATATCAGGTTCTTCAACCATTACTTTTTGAAAACGTCTTTCAAGCGCTTTGTCGTTTTCAATATATTTTTGGTATTCAGCGAGTGTGGTGGCACCTATGGCTTTAAGTTCACCTCTGGCCAAGGCAGGTTTTAAAATATTTGCGGCATCCATGGCGCCTTCACTTTTCCCGGCCCCAACAAGTGTGTGAATTTCATCAATGAAGAGTACAATTTCACCATTGCTTTTGATGACTTCATTGACAACGGCTTTAAGTCTTTCCTCAAATTCCCCTTTGTATTTAGCACCGGCTATTAGGGCACCCATGTCAAGAGAGAAAATGGTTTTTGATTTTAGGTTTTCAGGCACATCACCTTGAACAATACGACGGGCAAGACCTTCGGCAATAGCAGTTTTACCAACGCCAGGTTCACCAATTAGAACAGGATTGTTTTTGGTCCTACGGCTAAGAATTTGAAGAACCCTTCTTATTTCCTCGTCTCTTCCTATAACTGGATCCAATTTGCCTTTAGCTGCCATTTCATTGAGGTTGAGTCCGTATTTCTTTAGCGCATTGTATTGTTCTCCCCCCGATTGCGATTGCACTTTAGAATCGCCTCTCAGTTCTTGGATGGCTTTTTTTGCATCATTGGATTTAATGCCAGCGTCTTTCATTAAGTTGCCAACGTTATCATTATTGTGTACAAGCGCAAGCAATAAGTGCTCGACTGAGACATATTCATCACCCATTTCCTTCATGAGTTTTTCGGCTTGCATGAGCGTATTGTTGGCGCTATTGGAGAGGTTAATAGAAGAATTCCCTGAAGTTATCTTAGGGAAACCATAGATTATTGCATCATTTGCTTGGATAACTCTTTGCAGATTTGCCCCAAGTTTACTAAACACAAACGATATAATTTCCTCATCGTTTTCAAAAATACCTTTTAAAATATGGGCATTTTCAATGCTTGGGTTTTGCAATTCAAATGCACTTTGTTGGGCACTTTGAACGCATGCTTGCGCTTTGATTGTGAATTTATTTATGTTCATAGGTTGTTGTTGATTCACATTCAAATTCATTTCCAAACACTAAAACACTGAAAAACTGTCTAAAACACTGACTTTTTGACGCTTATGCATCGATTTGTTTTTAAATTGGGTTCTTTAATTGCCAGTTTTGTCATAAAAGTCGATGAACTTTCCAATAGCATGCAATTGCACTTTTAGCGCTTTGCAAATCATTTGGCCAAGCAAGTTAAAAAAAAGGACATTACGGCCCTTTTTAGTTTCTTATTTTAACGTCGACAATTTGATTGGATTGGTCTATAGTCTTAATTGTGTGTTTTTTGTAATCGGAAAATCATGTAAGTTTGCAGTAGTATGGCAAAAAAGCTTAAGATTGCATTAATAGGCTACGGCAAAATGGGTAAAATGATTGAACAAATTGCGCTCGGTAGGGGGCATGACATCATTTGTACATTAAGCCATATGTCTAGTGCGAACGATTGGAAAGCAATTTCAAAAGCAGATGTGGCAATTGAATTTACCAAGCCTGATTCCGCCGTAGAAAACATCAAAAAGTGCTTTGCCTCAAATGTTCCTGTGGTAGTCGGAACAACAGGTTGGTATGAAAAACTAGATGAAATAAAATCAATTTGTTTGAAGGACAAGCAAGCACTTGTGACCGCTTCGAATTTTAGCATTGGTGTCAATTTGTTTTTTCATGTCAATAAAATTTTAGCACAAGCCATGGAGAATTTACCAGAGTACAATGTTGAAATCGAAGAAATTCACCATACCCAAAAACTAGATGCACCCAGTGGAACAGCCATAACCATTGCCGAAGGCATACTGTCTGAATTGCGCCGCAAAATAAATTGGAAACTCGATACAGAAATGACTTCTGCTGCCGATTTGTCTATTAAGTCAATACGTACCGACGATGTTCCTGGAACCCACACAGTTAAATATTCTTCTTCTATCGATGATATTGAAATTAAACACATCGCCCACAACCGATCTGGATTTGCTACAGGTGCAGTCGTTGCAGCTGAATGGCTTTCAGATAAAAAAGGCACTTTTAATATGAGTGACATCATCGGATTTTAATCAAAATAATAATGAACCCAAGTAACCTAAATACATTTTTACTGATATACATTCCATTATATGTTTTAACCCATATAGGTTTGTTCTTACTCTTCAGAAAAGCAAACTCCAAATTGGCTTGGATGGCCTTTTTCCCTATTATTTGCTATTGGCCCTGGATAAAAATAACCGGTAGGCCAAAAACATGGATGATTTGGGCACTATTGCCTGCGGCGGACGTAATTATTTGGTTTTCTTTGGTTATTGATCTAATGGAAAGCTATGGCAAATTTAAGTTTTGGGAACAAGTCTTAGGGGTAATTTTCCCATTCTATTTTTACAATCAAATTGCTTTAGATAAAAAGGTGGTTTTTTTAGGCGCTTCAAGAACGCCTGAATTTAGAAAAAAATATATTCCTGAAAAACGCGGCACCACCAGAGAATGGGCTGATGCTTTGTTTTTTGCCTTCGTTGTGGCTTACCTAATAAGAATGTTCCAATTGGAGCCGTATAAAATCCCAACGTCTTCGATGGAAGATAGTATGTTGGTGGGCGATTTCTTGTTCGTAAGCAAAATGAACTACGGACCTCGTTTCCCAATTACACCAATTGCTTTTCCTTTGGTACACCAAGATTTATTTGGTGCCCAAGCCTATACCGATGCAATCGAATTGCCCTATATGCGTTTGCCTGGCTTCCAATCGGTGAAACGCAATGACCCAATTGTCTTTAATGTGCCTTGGGATCAATATGACCAAACGCCCCGCCCTGTAGATAAAATGCAAAACTATGTAAAGCGTTGCGTTGGTCTTCCCGGCGATAAATTGGAATTAAAAAATGGTGTCTTGTTTATTAACGACGCAAAAGCCTATGCGCCGCCAAAAATGTTGCACAATTACTATGTAACTTTCAAGCCAATGTCTGCTGTTCCAACAGCCGAAACCTTAACCAAAGAATACGATATTTACGATTTCTTGTTGTTAAATGAACGCACCTACCGTATGGCTTTGAATTTAGAAGATTTAGAAAAAATCAAATCTGATTTTCAAGTTGATTTGGTGAGACAGCAAGTTTCTCCGGCAAAAGGAAATTATTATTCTCCAGATGGTGTGGTTGAGTTTAACGCCATTATTAAAATGAAAGATGGTCAAAAACTAAATTATGAAGAGACCAAAAAACTTGGAATCTCATACAGTGAACCTCTTTCTGCTGACTTAAAATATCTGCATGTGTTAATGGATGAGAATTATCTTAATCCAAGTAAATATGCTGAAATTCCTAAAATCGATTCTATAAAGGTTAAAACCCAATTGACTTCGCCTTTAACCAATGTTTTCCCTGATAACATGGCAATTTATCCTTGGAACAAAGATTTTTATGGTCCAATCTATTTGCCGAAGGCCGGTGATAAAATAAAAATCGATAAAAATAACTTCTATTTTTATGAGCGCGCCATTAAGATATATGAAGGCAATAGCAGTTTTGAATTGTTAGGAAGTACGCCATACATCGATGGTAAGCCAATTGCAGAATACCAGTTTAAAATGGACTACTATTGGATGATGGGTGACAACCGCGACAATTCTCTTGACTCTCGTTTCTGGGGCTATGTGCCAGAAAATCATATTGTAGGTAAGCCTTTATTTGTTTTCTTTAGCATTCAATACAAACACGCAGAAATAGACCCGTCTCAACCTGGTAAACGCAAAGAAGATGAGTTTGTAAAAGTGCGGTGGAATAGGATTTTTAAAGTGATCAAATAGATAAATGTTCATAGAAGATATTCAGACCATTGAGCAGGTTGCTAAAGCGCTTGATTCAAATGCGAAAATCAGCATTGGAGAGGGTAGTAAAGCGGCAATATTAAAGTCATTTGCTTACATTAAGAACAAAATGGATTCAACTGATGCGGTGATATACGGCATCAATACTGGTTTTGGCTCACTTTGCAACACAACAGTTCCTCACAGTGAATTGCAACAACTTCAATACAATTTGCTGCGCTCACATGCCTGTGGAACAGGTGATTTGGTGCCCGAGAAAATCGTCAAATTGATTTTACTTTTAAAGGTAAAGTCTTTGTCATACGGCTACTCTGGTGTGCAATTGGAAACGGTTCAATTGCTATTGGATTTATACAATTTAAACATTTTACCTGCTATTTACCAGCAAGGTTCATTGGGTGCTTCGGGCGATTTAGCCCCATTGTCGCACATGAGTTTGCCTCTGATTGGAGAAGGTGAAGTATGGCAAAATGGTCAGATTGTTGAAGCTTTGCCGGTTTTAAAAGCCAACAATTTATATCCTGTGGTATTAGGTCCCAAGGAAGGATTGGCTTTGATTAATGGCACTCAATTTATGCTGGCCTATGGCATTTGGTGTCAAATTCAAGCCGATAATATTTTACACCATTCCACTTTGATTGCTGCTTGTAGCATAGAATCATTTAATGCCCGCATTGAGCCATTTTTACCACATACCCACAGAATTAGGAAACAGAATGGTCAAATTGCTATCGCCCAAAAAATCAAGTCACTTTTAGACAGCAGTGATATGATTAAGGCTGATAAGCCAAGGGTTCAAGATCCTTATTCATTTAGATGTATTCCACAAGTGCATGGCGCCAGTATGGATGCATTAGCTTATACCAGCGGGATATTCGAGAATGAGTTAAATGCAGTAACCGACAACCCTAATATTTTCCCAGATGAAGATATGGTCATAAGCGGAGGTAATTTCCATGGACAAACCCTCGCTTTGAGTTTAGATTTTGCCGCAATTGCCTTAGCTGAATTGGCTTCAATATCAGAGCGTAGAATTTATAAATTGATTTCAGGAGAAGCGGGTCTTCCTCCTTTTTTAGCCGATAACCCAGGGCTGGAAAGTGGTTTTATGATTGCCCAATATACCGCTGCTGGGATTGTGAGCCAAAACAAACAGTTGTGCACCCCGGCAAGTGTTGACAGTATTGTAAGCAGCAACGGACAAGAAGACCATGTTAGCATGGGCGCTAATGCCGCGACCAAACTTTATAAAGTGATACAAAATGTGCAACAGGTATTGGCTATTGAAATGCTATTGGCCTCTAAAGCCATTGCTTATAGAAGACCTTTGAAATCATCGCCTGAAATCGAATCTTATGTTGCAGATTATACTTCTGTAATACCGACGGTGCAAGGTGATCAATATTTATCGCCTATTATGCGTGCTTCCAAAATAAAAATCTTCGGCCAATAGTTTGTAATTTTGTTAAAACCATGAATCTTCAAGAACTTGCTGTAAGCTATGAGAATTTAGACCTTTTGGCTTCTCAAGTAGTTGAAGGATTTATAACAGGTTTGCACAAAAGTCCTTTTCATGGTTTTTCGGTTGAGTTTGCTGAACACCGGCTTTACAATACGGGCGAATCAACCAAAAATATCGATTGGAAATTGTATGGGCGTACAGACAAATTGTTTGTAAAGCGTTTTGACGAGGAAACCAATTTGCGTTGCCATATATTAATGGATGTTTCCAGCAGCATGTATTATCCTGCAGAATCTAACATTAAAATTAAATTTGCGGCCCTGGCGGCGGCTGTTTTGGCCAACTTAATGCGCCATCAGCGGGATGCCGTTTCCTTAACCTGTTTTAACGACCAAGTGGTGTCGCAAACGGATGTTAAATCATCCACTTCCCATTACAGAACAATCATCATGCAATTGCAAAAAGTGTTGATGGAATCGCCGAAAAGCTCCAGCACCGATGTGTCTATTGTCATCAATGGAATTGCAGAACAAATTCACAGAAGAAGTTTGGTTGTGATTCTTAGCGATATGTTTGAGAATACTGAGAACAACGATGCTTTGTTCAGTGCTTTGCAACATTTGAAATTTCGCAAACACGAAGTCATCGTTTTTCATATTACCGATGGAGAAACTGAGGGTAAATTTAATTTTGACAACAGACCCTATAAGTTTGTAGATTCTGAATCTGGAGACGAATTAAAATTGTATCCCGATGATGTTCGAGATATCTACTTGAAAAGAATGGCAAAATTTACCAATGAATTGAAGCTTAAATGCAACCAATACCGCATTGATTTTGTTGATGCTGATGCGCGCAAGTCTTTCGATCAAATACTTTTGCCGTTTTTCGCCAAACGCAACAAAATGCGTTAAGGCTGTTTAAAGTCAGTTTATAAAATATACATAGGTTTTTATTTTTTCCCTTTTTATTCATTAGGTTTGAACTTCCTATGAATGATATTGAAATAGCCCAATCGATTGCCTTAAAACCTATCGCTGAGATCGCTGAAAAATTAAATATTAAAGAAGAATTACTTGAGTATTATGGTCGCTTTAAATCAAAGCTACCTCTGTCTTTAATTGACTTTGAGAAAATCGAAAAATCAAACTTGGTTCTAGTAACGGCAATGACACCAACGCCAGCAGGAGAGGGCAAGACCACCATTTCAATAGGGCTAAATGAAGGCTTAAATAAAATCGGCAAGAAATCACTTGCTGTTTTGCGCGAACCTTCATTGGGGCCAGTGTTTGGCATTAAAGGCGGCGCGGCCGGTGGAGGGTATTCGCAAGTGGTGCCAATGGAAGACATCAATTTGCATTTTACCGGCGATTTTTCTGCGATTGAAAAAGCGAATAATTTTTTAGCTGCGATTATAGACAATGTCATACAAAATCCTAAGCACGAAGTGAAGATTGATCCCCGCACTGTTTTGTGGAAACGGGTTATAGACATGAATGACCGCAGCTTAAGGGACATTATCATAGGTATAGGTGGCAAAGGAAATGGGGTGATGCGCAGCGATGGATTTAATATCACCGCTGCTTCCGAGATCATGGCTATACTCTGTCTGTCAAGCGATCTGGAAAGTCTGAAAGAAAAGATAGGAAATATTTTAGTTGGATTTACTTACAGCAATGAACCTGTTTTTGCCCGCGATTTGAAAGTCCAAGAGGCTATGGCCATTTTGTTAAGGGATGCCATTAAGCCTAATCTTGTCCAAACGCTAGAAGGCAATCCTGCAATTTTGCACGGTGGACCATTTGCAAACATTGCCCAAGGAACCAATTCACTGATTGCTACGCGCATGGGTCTTTCCTTAGCTGATTATGTAGTGACAGAAGCTGGCTTTGGCGCTGACTTAGGCGCTGAAAAATTCTTGGACATTAAATGTGTTTATGGAAACTTAAAACCGAAGGCCATGGTAATCGTTGCTACAATAAGGGCATTAAGGCACCATGGCGGGGCAAGTCCTGAAGAATTAAATACGCCTTCATTGGAAAGGGTAGAGAATGGTTTTGTTAACCTTCAAAAACACATTGAGAATGCCAAGACATTTGGGTTTAATCCTGTTATAGCCATCAACCATTTTGTGAAGGATAGCCAAGAAGAAATAGACTTATTGCAAAAAAAGTGTGCGGCCATGGATGTTAAGGCAGTTTTGGCAAAGGCATGGGAGTTGGGAGGAAATGGAACACAAGATTTGGCAAGAGCGGTTGTAGCTGAAATAGAATCAGGAAACAGCAACTTTAAGCCTTTGTATGACCATTCCAAATCGCCAAAAGAAAAAATAGACACCATTGCCAAAACCATCTATGGTGCAGACGGCGTTGAATATAGTTCCAAAGCTTTAGAGGGTTTGAAGCGCATCGAGAAAATAGGACTTTCAAATTTGCCCATCTGTATGGCTAAAACTCAAAAGTCATTCAGCGACAATGAGAAGAAAATAGGTAGGCCAAGTGGTTTTACCGTTACCGTTAGAGAATTTGAAATAGCTGCAGGTGCAGGTTTTTTAATCCCAATTTTAGGGAACATGATGCGAATGCCAGGCCTGCCAAGTGTTCCGGCATCTGAAGGTATGCACATTGATGCCAATGGGGTAATTAGCGGTTTGTCATAGTAATTGTTTTTTTGCTATTGGATAATTTTAAAAATAAATTTAAATTGCATCCGATTTAATACATCAGTATGAAAAAATATATTCTATTCTTCTTGTTAATGCTGGCCTTCTCATTTAAAGGTTTTTCTCAGACCGATTCATTGTCAAAACAAGACAGCAACAAGGTTGTCGTTGTGACTTATGATGGCAAAGAATTCATCGGCAAAATTCTCTCAGACGATGGGAGAGAAATACTGATGTTAACTGATTTGACCGGTAAGGTCTTTATCAAAAAAGAAAATGTAAAGAAAATTGTGAAGGTTACGGATGCTGAAATTGTCAACAATGAATATGTGGAAGAAAGTCCATTTACGACCCGTTATGCCTTTACCAACAATGCGCTGCCTATAAAGAAAGGGCAAAATTATGCCATGTGGAATTTGTTTGGTCCTGAAGTGCATTTTGCTGTGACCTCAAAGTTGAATTTAGGGGTAATGACCACTTGGTTGTTTAGCCCAATCGCTGTGGCTGCTAAATATACATTTAGTAAAGAGGGGGCAAAGGTGTATGCCTCTGCAGGTACTTTGCTAGGTACTTCAGGGTGGATCAATAGCAAAGGTTTTGGCGGTTTGCATTGGCTTTCTCTAACAAAGGGCAATAGAAAAAACAATTTTACACTTTCTGGTGGTTGGGGTTATATGAGCAGCCGAAGGACGGTATATGTCAATGGAAGCTATCCAATCAACGGTGGTATCTACACCCCAATTCCAACAGTTAAGGCATCGATGCTTAGCGGGCCATTGTTTTCAGCCTCTGGAATCGTGCAAATTGGGAGTAAAACCAGTTTTGTTTTTGACAACATGTTGCTCTTGCCAAAAGGTACATTCTCTGAGGTCGACTATACGCCCATCCCCAATACAAACGATGCCATAACGACGGTGAAAAACAATACGAGAACCTCCTCTTATGCTCTGATAATGGCTGGTATGCGTTTTAAAAAGACTGACTATCAGTCCGTGCAAGTGTGTTTGGCTATGTTAAGTTATTTCATACCTGAAGGGGATAGCTCTACCATTCCTTTGCCAATGATAACTTGGTTTAGACGCTTCTAAAAACGCCATCTCTATTTGAAAGTTTTAAAAGCTGTTTTACTTTCAGATTGTATTAACTTTGCATTATTATGTTAGGTAATATTTCGCAGTTGTTAGAAATGAAAAAAAAGGCTGATGAGCTTAAGGCTAAAATGGAAGCCATCACCGTTACAGAAACCACCAATGGCATTACAGTTGATTGCAATGGCAATCGAAAAATTCTTGCTATTCACATTGAAGAATCTAAGTTGTACAATAAGATTCAACTCGAGGAACATTTGTGTGAAGCAGTAAACAATGCGTTGAATTCAGCAGAAAAAGCTTCAATTGGTGATATCGCAAACATGGCAGGAGGACTTCAAGGTTTAAGCGCATTGTTTGGTAAATAGTTTTTTCTTATATCTTTATGATTCAAATCAATTTTATTTATAATATGAAAAGAAATACCTTTGCAAGCATGTTGAAACCCTTGTCATTTTTAGCGTTCTTCCTTGTATTTACATCTTGTAAAAACAATTTAGGAAATGGTAAATTGGCTGTGCAGGCATTTAACGAAGTAGCATCTAACAACAATGCACAAATAATTGATCTAAGGTCAAAAGCGGCGTTTGATTCAGGCCATATTGCAAATGCTGCCTCGTTTGTACCCAATAGTATAGAGTTGGATGCATACACAGATCTATTATATAAAGACATTCCAGTTTGTATAATAGGCGCAAATGAAGAAGATAATGCAAAGTTAATTGGGTTATTAAAATCCAAAGGGTTTAAAAGCATAAATGAATTGGACGGCGGAATGCTTTCTTGGCAAAATGCAAACCTGCCAATCTTAAAAACAGAACCTAAAAAAATATACCCTAATGATACCATTGCATTTGATGATGCAATTTTAGGCGAGAAGTTGGTAATGGTCGATTTTAATGCCACTTGGTGCAAGCCTTGTAAAATGATGCAACCGAGTATTGATAAGGTGCACGATACGCGTTCAAGCGAGGTAATCGTTTACAGCATTGATGTTGACCAATTTCCTCAATACAATGAGAAATACCAAATTCAAAGCATTCCTTTGGTCTTGTTGTTCAAGAATGGTAAAATATTGCACCGCTCTGAAGGCTTGCTAGAAGAATCCAAAATAAATGAACTAATAGATAAAAACAAATAATTATGGCTGTTGTAAAAACTGAAGATTCAAATTTCGCAAACGATTTAGCGCACGATAAAGTGGTGGTTAAGTACCATGCAGATTGGTGCGGAAGCTGCAAATTGTTTTCACCCAAATTCAAGAGATTAAGTGAAGATGAGCGTTTTAAAGACATCGTTTTCTTGGATGTAAATGCCGAGCAAAACCCAGAAGCAAGAAAATTAGCAGGGGTAGACAACTTGCCATTTTTTGCAACCTTTAGCCACGGTAAATTAGTAGAAGCAAAGAGCACATCTAAAGAAGATGTGTTTTTAGACATGTTGTCAAAGCTATGAACATACAAGTCATAAAGAAAATAGTTGAGTTGTACTCAATCGAGCAACTCAAAATGGCTGAAGAAAACCTTTTAGATGAAAAGCCATTGG
Source organism: Bacteroidia bacterium (assembly GCA_044341025.1). Taxonomy (GTDB): domain Bacteria; phylum Bacteroidota; class Bacteroidia; order NS11-12g; family UBA955; genus JABMMZ01. The sequence continues at coordinate 190,429 of JBIISM010000001.1, forward strand.
GTATTGAAATAGAAGGCAAAGATGAGGGTGAGCAATTGACCCACATTCTAGCGGCTGTTTTTTGTCTTGAAGAAATGCAGAAACCAGACATCAACATCAACCAAGCAATCCGTCTTTATAGTCAAAGGGTGCGCGGTTCAATTGGTTGAAATATTACAACATAAAAAAAGCCAAGAAGTCGTTCTTGGCTTTTTTTATGTTTGGGGCAGATTTAAGAAAATTTCCCCTTATATTTTTCTTTGATGTCACTGGTAATGTCTCTGACTTCTTGTTCCTTGCTTAAATGGCTTATAAATAGAATGTCGTCGGTATCCACAATGATGGCGTCTTCGTAGCCTTCAACAACAACAAGTTTGTTCGGATTTGATTCTTCAACGATTAAACAATTTTTAGAATTGTAAACTTCAATGTTGTTGCCATGTTTCAAGTTGTTGTTTTCGTCCTTTTCCCTGAGCACAAAGAGTGATTTCCAAGTGCCCAGATCACTCCAACCAAAATCAACAGGAACAATCCCTGCAATTTTAGTTTTTTCCATGATGGCATAGTCTATTGAGATGCTCTTGCAAAGCGGATATTGCTTGTTGATGAACGCTTGTTCTTCAGATGTGTTGTATTTCTTCATGCCTTTATGAAACAATTCATACATATCGTTTTGATGTAAATTGAACTCTTCAAGGATATCGGATGCTTTCCATATGAATATTCCACTGTTCCATGAAAAGTCGCCACTGTCTAAAAAGGTTTGTGCGATTTCCAATGTGGGTTTTTCAGTAAAAGTTTTCACCATATAAACCCCATCACTGACTCCTTTTTCATGGTGCTGAATATAACCATACCCGGTATCTGGACGGTTTGGTTTAATGCCCAATGTGAGGAGCATCTTATTCGATTCTGTGAAGTCTAAAGCTTTCAATAAACTATCTTCAAATGTTTTTTCATCGGTAATTAGATGATCGCTCGGAGCGAAGATTAAGTTGGCATTTGGGTTTTGTGCAAATATTTTAAAGCTAGCATAGGCAACACAAGGGGCCGTATTCATAGCTGCGGGTTCGTCAATGATATTGGAAACTGGCATCTCTGGTAATTGCTCATTAACCAATGTTGTGTAACTCGCATTGGTAATGACAAAAATGTTCTCTACTTCGATGAATTGCGCAAATCGGTCGAATGTTAGTCTTAGTAATGATTTGCCAACACCCAATATGTCGTGAAATTGTTTTGGGTAGCTGCGTTTGCTAAGAGGCCAAAATCTACTTCCAATGCCTCCAGCCATTATGACTACGTAATTATTCGTATTCTTTTTCATCTTAAATTAAACCTTCTTTATTTAAATCGTGTATATGCACCATGCCAATATATTCAACGTTTTCCAATACGATTAATTGGCTAACTTTTAATTCTCTCATAAATGAAACGGCATTTGCGGCCAATTCATTTGCATCTATTGTTTTGGCATTGGAATTCATTATATCCGATGCGTTAATGCCTTCTAAATTTCTTGTTCGCTCAATCATTCTTCTAATGTCGCCATCAGTAATGATTCCAATTACTTTCCCATTATCTGCAACAACTGTAGCCCCCATTCTGTTTTTTGATATGTCAAAAATGACCTCTTGTATGCTCGTGTTTGGAGCAACCATTGGTTTTAGGTTGTTGCTTGCAATTTCCTTTACCGTTAAATACAAACGTTTTCCCAAGGCACCGCCTGGGTGGTATTTCGAAAAATCATTTGAACTGAAGTTTTTGCATTGAAGAAGCGCCACGGACAAGGCATCGCCCATCATTAATTGAGCCGTTGTGCTGCTTGTAGGTGCTAAATTATTGGGGCAAGCTTCCTTTTCAATAGGTGTGTTTAATACAATATCTGCTGCTTTTGCAAGTGCAGAATCAAGATTGCTTACAATGGCGATCAATTGATTTCCAAATTGCTTTAGTAAAGGTGCAAGCGCTTTTATTTCAGGGGTAGTGCCACTCTTTGATATGGCTATTACCACATCATCGGTTTGGATAATACCCAAATCGCCATGTATGGCATCCGCTGCGTGCATGAAAATTGAAGGAGTGCCTGTTGAGTTCATGGTTGCAACAATCTTTTGTGCTATGATTGCACTCTTTCCTATTCCAGTGATTACAACGCGGCCCTTGCTGTTCAGAATTAAACGAACCGCATCTGCAAAGTTGTTGTCAATAACATGCACAAGGTTGTTGAGGCTGTTTAACTCAACTTCTATGCAGGTTTTGCCGTATTGTATGATTTCTGAATTTGATTGGCTGCTCATGCCATTATGGGTAAAAAGTTCTGCAAAATAACGCCAAATTTTGACAAGAAAAATTTTTTTAAATTCGTTTGGTTTTATGGTCGAAACAATATTAATTTAGTGTACTCAAATAATAACGTAAATTTAACCTTAAATATAGTGATATGACATTAGCGCAGAGACCATTGAACGCGAAAAAAGCCCTCAAAGATTTTTTCGGTTTTGACGGATTTAAAGGTAACCAAGAAGTAATTATAGAAAGTGTGTTGAACCACGAAGATTGTTTTGTCATCATGCCAACTGGCGCAGGCAAGTCTTTATGTTACCAATTGCCCGCTTTAATGATGCCCGGTACCGCCATCATTATTTCCCCACTCATTGCCTTGATGAAGAATCAGGTTGATAGCATTAGGGGTTTCGGAGAAAATGACAACATTGCACATTTCTTGAATTCTTCTCTTTCAAAAAGTGAGATTACCAAGGTGAAAGATGATATGGGCACAGGCAATACCAAATTGTTATATGTTGCACCTGAAACACTCAAAAAAGAAGAAACCATAGAATTTCTTAAAAGTATAGAGATTTCCTTTGTTGCAATTGATGAAGCCCATTGTATTAGTGAATGGGGACACGATTTTAGACCTGAGTACCGCAGAATAAAACAAATGATCAAGGACATAAATGATGTTCCTATGATTGCTTTGACTGCTACAGCGACGCCTAAAGTTCAAAGTGATATTCAGAAAAACCTTGGAATGAGTGATGCCAAATTGTTTAAATCTTCATTTAATAGAACCAATCTGTTTTATGAGGTTAAACCAAAAGGCAGCAAAGAACGTGTTTTTAAAGACATCATATCTGTAATTAAAGCCCGTTCAGGCAAATCTGGAATTATATATTGCCTTAGCCGTAAAAGGGTAGAGGAACTTGCTGAAATGTTGACTTTAAATGGGGTTAAGGCACTTCCTTACCATGCTGGATTAGACGCTAAAACCCGCGTGCACAATCAAGATGCATTCTTGATGGAAGAATGCCACGTTATTGTTGCTACCATAGCATTTGGTATGGGTATCGATAAACCAGACGTTCGCTTCGTTATCCATTTTGATGTGCCAAAGAGTTTAGAAGGGTATTACCAAGAAACCGGTAGGGCTGGTCGCGATGGTTTTGAAGGTGATTGCATCTTGTTTTACAATCCCAGTGACATCGAAAAGCTGGAGAAGTTTATGAAGGACAAGCCAGTTGCTGAAAGGGAGATTGGTACCTTGCTCTTGGATGAAACCTCTGCTTTCTCTGAAAGTTCACAATGCCGACGCCGAACTTTGCTGAATTATTTTGGCGAAAGTTTTGAAGATGAAAATTGCAACAAGATGTGCGACAATTGTCGACACCCTAAGCCTAAATCTGACGTTAGTAATGATGTTGTAAATGCTTTGAAATCTTTAGATTCTCTAAAGTCAGAAACTGAAATTTCCCACTTAGTAAATTACATTATTGGTAAAAAATCGGATTCGGTTAAAGACCATGGCCATGATGCTTTCGCATTCTTTGGAATAGGAAAAGATAAAGATAAGCTCTTTTGGAAGGGCATTATAAGATTGTGTTTACTCAATAATTACATCAACAAAAACATTGAAAAATATGGTTTATTGAGTGTTAGCGAGGATGGACAAAATGCCATTCAAAAGCCTAAACATTTTGAAATGGCACTCGATACCGAATTTGAATTCGTTAGCGATGATGATTTTGAAAATGCAGTTCTCGAGAGCATTGCTGATGAAGAATTGATGCGCGATTTGAAAGATTTGCGCAAAAAGGTGGCTAAGGAATTTGGTTTGCCTCCCTATGTTATTTTCCAAGATCCTTCTTTGGATGATATGGCTACCAGGTATCCAATTACCATGGATGAACTTGAAATGACCCATGGAGTAGGTAAAAATAAAGCCCAAAAATACGGACAAGCCTTTATTGAATATATTGCGGAGTATGTTCTGCGCAATAATATTGACCGTCCTTCTGATGTGGTGGTTAAAACCTCTGGCGAAAAATCTAAAAAGAAAATCGCCATTATATTAAACATCGATAAAAAAATGGCCCTTGAGGATATTGCAAGAAGCAATGGCATACCTTATCAAGATTTAATGCAGGAATTGGAGCAAATGGTTACCATGGGTACCAGTTTGGATCTCCATTATTGTATTGATGAAATAATAGAAGAGGAGTACCAGGAAGAAATTTTTGAGTATTTTAAATCTCAGGAGGAAGATGACGTTAATAAGGCAGTTGTCGATTTTGACAATGACTTTACCTACGAAGAACTTCAATTAATGCGCTTGCAATTTATTAGCAATATGGCGAACTAGTCCTATTTACAAGGCTGTATTTTAGCTATCCACATTGTTGAATAAGTTAAATATGTTATTTGTATTTGCCTACAATACCTTTGTATCATTACGCAAACTAAACTAAAACAAATAGAGCGACTCTTCAAGCAGCACCATGGTGCTTTGCATTGGTTTTGTATGCAGTACGTACGTTCTGTAGATGATGCAAACGAAATTGTTAATGACACCTTTATGGTGGCTTGGGAAAAGCAAAACGAATTGATTCTTGACGATTCACTCAAATCTTATTTGTATACCATTGTTAGAAACAAAAGCTTAAATCTACTTAAGAAGCGCAAAATTGAAGTTTCCGAACTCGATATGGGCTTCGATATTCCTTCTGAAACCCACTCTGCTCTTGAAATTCTTCAAGCCAAACAAACTGAGGAATTGGTGAATAAATTGATAGAGCAACTTCCCCCGCGCTGCAAGCAAATCTTCGTGCTTAGCCGCAAAGAATTTCTTTCAAACAAAGAAATAGCAAGCCTGATGGAGCTGAATGAAAAAACCATTGAAAATCAAATAAGCATAGCCATTAAGTTTATTAAAATTGGTTTAAGTAAACAACAAAAGCAAAACAATTTACCCTTGGTTTTATTTCCATGGGTTCTGGCAATTCTTGCAAATTAAGCGGCTATTTCAACCTCCCTCATCAAGCGTTTGATGAGCGGACTAATCAGAATTAAGACCACTCCTGCAACAACAGCAATGATCCCGATTGTATAATACCCTTGTGTGTATTGTTCCAATTTCTGAAGGTTGCTTAGGTTTTCTGTGCTTTCGCTTTCTGCCAAAGAGGCACCAATAATTCCTGCGCCATATTGGCCATAGGCACTGGCTAAAAACCACGACCCCATCATCATGCCCACCAAGCGCTTAGGCGACAACTTTGTAATCATTGACAAACCAATTGGCGACAAGCACAATTCACCTAGTGTTATAACCAAGTATGCCAAACAGAATAACATCAATGGGGTTTTCCCGTCTGCACCTGCAAAGTTTTTGCTGACATAAAACACCAAAAAACCAAGTCCCAAGAATACGAATCCCAAACCAAATTTAACCACTGTATTGGGTTCTAAATTTCTTTTGGCCAGCCATATCCATAGCAATCCTACCAGTGGGCTAAATGCAACCACCCACAAGGCGTTAATTGAATTGTTCACAGAGGTCATATTAAATCCATGGCTATTGACATTGCCTACCGCGAAGAAATTCAATGATCCACCACCTTGTTCGAAAAACGACCAGAACAAAACGGAGAATAGAATCAAAATCAAAGCAGCCAACATTTTGCCAATTTCTTCTTTGGCCAAATTAATTAAAGTGATAACCATGTAGGCCAAAATTACCACAGCTAAACTGATCATAAATAGGTCTGAAAACTGCACTGTATTGGCTTCTCCATTTTCTAATTTACCCAACAAAAAACTCAGGTCTAATTCAAAAGGATAATAAATCAACAAGAAGAAAAATGGGATAAACAATAAAGACAAGGCCATCATCATCCAACCTCTTTTTATACCCAAAATTTTAAAATTGAATTTTTCTTCATCTTGTGTTTTGCCAATTGGTCCCAGCGTTTTTTGAGTGAAGATAAATAAAGACAATCCAAGAACCATACACACTCCCGCCAAGGCGAAGCCGAGCGACCAGCTCACTGAAGTTCCAATGTAAGCAATGGTGATTCCACTCAACAAAGCGCCAATATTAATGCCTGCGTAAAACAAGCCATAGCCAGCATCTCTGCGCGGATCGCCAGGTTTGTACAAATCACCTATCATGGTTGAAATATTGGGTTTGAAAAATCCATTGCCAACAATCAAAATACTAACACCAAAATAAAAAGCAAAACTGCCAGGCAAAGCCATCAAGAATGTTCCGATAGCCATTAAGGTGCCACCCCAGAAAATTGATTTTCTAAATCCAAATAATTTATCAGCAAACATACCTCCAATAAATGCCATGGCATAAATAAAAGCTTGAATTAACCCGTAACGCTTATTCGAAATGCTTTCAGCTTTATCGCGCTCCAATTGCTGTGAGGTTTCAATATAATACCTTGGATGTTCTGCATTCAAGACTTCCTTGTTCTCGGCCAAAAACTTTTCTTGCTTTTGAACAAGCTCGCTTTTAGTTGCAGCATTGCCATTGTTGACAACTGCTTCAGAACTTAAGGGTTTGTAATTGGCGCTCAAGATTAAATGAGAGATATACAACCCCAACAAAGCACGCATGCCATAAAAGCAAAAACGCTCCCACATTTCCACCAAAAAGAGTATCCAAATTTGTTTAGGGTAAGTGCCCTTGAAATTTTGTATCGATTCTAAGCTGTATTTTTCTTCCATGATGGTGTTCTAATTAATGCCTTTTTCTTTCATTACTTTGTTGAGCTTTTTCAATAAGGCAAACATCAGCAAGGTTGCTGCCATGAGCAAAGCGAAGTTTATCCAAAAGAAATTGGCCTTGTCAGGATAAGTATCCCACATGCTGGCCAATACACCACTTAGTTTGTTGCCAATGGAAGTTGATAAAAACCAACCACCCATCATTAATGAGGTAATATTGGTGGGACTGAGCTTTGATACCACCGACAAGCCCATGGGACTTAAAAACAGTTCGCCAATGGTTATTACCCCATAATTGGCCACCAGCCACCACACAGAAACTTTCTCAGTGCCGTTTGCTCCGATTTGCACCGCAGCTACCATCACCAATACCGAGAGTGCTGAAATAAGTAGTCCAAATGCAATTTTACTCGGAGTGCTTGGCTCTTTTTTGCGTCCGCGTAAAAAGGTGAAAAATGCCACCACAAGTGGCGTAAGAATGATTACCCAACCAGGGTTAATGGATTGACTTAAATTGGTTGCCCAAAGTGAAACCTTGCTTCCTTCTGCTGGCAATTCATCTTTGGCTACATTTCTAAAATACAAAGGATAGTTGAACTCTTTTTGAATGATACCCTCGTTTTTTTGTAGTTTGAAATTTGCATCGTACAAATCAACATAGTCTTTCTTGTAGTCAACTTCCTTGGATAGTTTTAAGGTATTAAATACGGTCTCAGTACTGCCAGTAATTTGCCTATCTGTGTACCGGTCGGCCCAAGTAGTAAGGGCAGAGCCATTAAGTTTAAATACGGCCCAAAACAAGATTACGACAGCAAATATGGTAAGCAAGGCGCCAATTGGACGTTTGTCTTCTTGTTTGGCTTTAAAATACAAACTGCCATAAAAAAACACCACAGGAATACAGGCGAAAATAAAGGCATCTGTGCTGTCAGAGCCGAAAATATAACTGTCAGTGTTGATAGGAGAGGCAACCCCTTTTAGCAACCAACCAATTACGCCAAATATTACAGATGGCAATAAAATAAACAATACGATTTTATAAAACGGCATATCGCCATCTTGTACCCCTTTCTTGTGATCAAATCCAGCATAATGTTTGGTGCCCAACAAGAAAACAATTACACCTATAAACATACCGACACCTGCGGCCATAAAGGCAAATTTCCAACCCAGCAATATTTGCAAAGCTGCGCCAAAAAAGTTGCAAATAAATGCGCCAACGTTGATGCCCATGTAAAATATATTATACCCTTCGTCTTTCTTTTCTTTGTAATTGTCTGTTGAATATAAATTTCCCAACAAAGTTGAAATATTCGGCTTGAAAAAACCATTGCCAACAATAACCAAGGTCATCGCCAAATAAAGCATAGTGATATTGTGCACGCCCATTAACAAGTACCCAGCCCCCATTAACAAGCCGCCTACAACAATTGAGTTTTTGTAACCTAAGTATCTATCGGCCAACAAACCGCCTACAAAGGGGGTTAAAAACACCAAGGCGATAAAAGTTCCATATAAATCTGAAGCCTCTTTCTCGGTCATCGCAAAACCGGATTCTACATCTTTTAGGTAAAGTGTAAATATTCCAATCATTAAATAATAACCGAAACGTTCCCACATTTCAGATAAAAATAAAAAAGGTAGGGCTTTAGGATGGTTCTTCCACATAAGGTTTGGGTATAAAAAAACAAACCTACAAAATAACTTTGTAGGTTTGTCTAAATCGAAAAATATTTATAAAGATTTTATCCCTTATGCTGCTTCAGCTCCGGTGTTCTTTTCATCCATCATTTTTTGCAACCATGAACTCAATACAAACAGTATTGCAGCAGCAACACCAGTCATCACAATAAACAGCATAAAAAACTCATATAGGTTGGTGATTTCATAACCAAGTATTGAAGGGTATACAATTGGAGCGGTGCTTGCTTCTGCTCCGGCAGTAGGCGGGATTAATGCACTTAAGGTGCCTGCAAATTTATTGGCGGCGGCATTGGCTAAGAACCAAGTGCCCATCATTAATGAGGACAATCTTAAAGGAGCCAATTTAGAAACCATTGACAAGCCGATTGGGGATAAACACAATTCACCCATGGTATGTATGACGTACAATCCGATTAACCACCACATAGATACCTTGTCTTCAACACCTAAGCCTTTAACGGCGATTGCAATAACTACGTATCCTAAGGCAACTAAGGCCAAACCAAATGCCATTTTGTATGGAGAAGATGGTTCCATTTTTCTAACATACAAGAATCCCCATATTAAAGTAAATATTGGAGCCAGCGCAATAACCGCTAATGGATTAACCGATTGAAAATATGAAGCAGGCATTTCCCAGCCGAATATGGTTCTGTCTGTTTGTCTGTCGGCAAATAAAGTTAATGAGGCTCCAGCTTGCTCAAATGCACCCCAGAAGAAGATTACAAAGAATGCCAAGATAAAAATTACCACAATGCGTTTCATTTCTATTTTACTTAAGCTTTTATCGCTTAAAATAATAATTGGCATAATAACCATAGCGCCATAGATGAAGTAACTAATAATATCTAAGTCACTTTTGAACATTTGTTTGAAGTTCAACATGAAGAAAATAATTCCAATAGAACCGATTATAACTAAAATGTTTTTTAAATCCAACGGTTTAACGGGCAAACCAATTTCTTTTCCTTCTTCAGAAACCAAGTATTTCTTTTGGTAAACGATAAACGAAATTAAACTCACCACCATGCCCAAGCATGCCGCTAAAAATCCCCATTTAAAGTCCATAGAACCACAAACCAAAGGAGAAAAGAAAGCGCCTAAGTTGATGCCCATATAAAATATAGTAAAGGCACTATCAATTCTTCGGTCGTTGGCAGGGTAAAGTTGGCCAACCATTGTAGAGATATTTGGTTTGAAAAAACCATTTCCGATGATTAATGAAGTTAATCCTGCCCACATCAAGGTAACACCCATGTTGCCGCCAGATGAAGCGCTTAAGAACATGAAGAATTGACCTAAGGCCATTAAGAATCCACCGATTACAATACTTCGTCTGTTTCCTAAAAATTTATCGCACAAATAACCACCCAACAATGGGGTTAGATAAACCAATCCTGTGTAACTGCCGTAAATTTCAGATGCTGATGCATCGTTTAATAAAAGGACTTTGGTCATAAATAGAATGAATATTGCCCTCATTCCATAATAACTGAATCGCTCCCACATTTCTGTGAAGAATAGAAAATACAACCCTTTTGGGTGTCCTGAAGTCTTGTTAATTTCGTTCATATTGCCTTATAATTATTGGCAATAATATTCAATTATTTTTAAATAACAAGACAATGGAGCCGATAAATCGAAATGAATTTTACAGCGGGTCTGCTGTAATCTTGAATTTTAAAGAAATGATAAACGGCATTTCATCTGGCATGCCTCTGCGTTTTCTGTATTTAAAGACCATGCTAAAGTTGTCTTGCTTTAGGTATTCTTTGCCTTCAACGTCAGGTAAATCAAGGTTTACAGCCTTAACACGGACATCTGGTATGAGCTTACGTGCCACTTCCATTTGACCAACATTGCTGTTTTTAATGTCTACTCTAATTTCCGATAAGTCTTTTAAATTGGAATAGTTAACACTGTCATAAACAGCATAATCCAAAACCTGAATTCTGAATCCAATCAGCTTGGCTGACTTGATTTTTGATTTTGATGTGTTGTTTTTGGCCAATTCACCATCAAGGTTGGCAGGGAATTCGTAAGACTCTCTAACAATTAAACTGTCCACATTTAAAGTATCAATCTCCATGTTTTGCGGAAATAATATTGGATATTCAAGAATTATTTCACTTGGACTTTTTTCTTTCTTGCAGTCGCAAAACAAAATACTTGTCATGCAGATAAAAAGAAATTTATAGAAGATAGTTTTCATGTTAATTATTGCTTTATCTAGTGTCGAAAATACTGAAAAATTGCGACATTGCCAAAATGCAGGTTTATCCTCATTTAAATGATACTTAAACTAATTGGCTAAAATCTCCATTCAAAGATCCACTAACACTATCTGATTTAGCGCCTGTGAATGTCTTAATAATGTTCACTTGGTTTTCAATTCGCATAACCCCCATTAAGGCGAATATCAATGCTTCTTTGAATTTCACCAGTTTGGCATCAGGGATAATAAATTCGGCTTCACTATGGGTGCGTAAATGGTCCATAAGCACTGGATTAAATGCCCCGCCTCCAGTAACCAATACTTTCTTGCCCGCAACTTCTTTTGAGCTTAAATAGTCAATGCTTTTTGATATTTGTATGCCAATGTGGTCGACAAAGGTTTTCATTTTGTCCTCGGAACTTAATTTGTCTCCATCTTTTATAATTTGCCACAAGTCATTGTTGATCCAATCTCTATTAAGAGATTTTGGGAAAGGCATAGCATAGTACTCGATTTTGTTTAATTCTTCCAAAAGTGGATAGTGGATAGAGCCTTCTGCGGCTATTTGACCATCTTCATCAAATTCTTTGTTCAAGTCGCGCGCAACTCTGTTTAATAAAATATTGGCCGGGCAAATGTCATACGATACACGGTAGGGGCCAATTTTACCAGAGATATTGGCGAACCCGCCAAGGTTTAGGCAATAATCATATTCATTAAAGAATTTTTCGTCGCCTATCGCTACCAAAGGAGCACCTTGGCCTTTTTTAGCCACATCCATGCTTCTGAAATCGCTTACCACAGGAAGTCCACAAATTGCAGACAGTGATGCGCCATCTCCAACTTGTCTGGTAATTAATTCCTCCGGGTAATGAAAGGCAGTATGACCGTGGGAGGAAACCAAATCTGCTTTGATATTGTATTTCTTTATGAATTCTTTTACCAATTGGCCTAAATAATGTCCGTAAAACACATCGGTTTTGGCATATGATAAGGCATCTGCTTTTCTAAGTTGTGACAATCGAAGGCGCCATACTTCCGAATACTCAAAGGTCTCAGATTCCTCAATAGAGTATGTGTAATGGCCGTTGTCGGAATGTATCGTGCACAATGCCAAATCGATTCCATCCATAGACGAACCTGACATAATACCAATAACTTTATATGTTTTCATGGGCAATTGATTTTCGAGTTAAACAACAAAAATAGTTTTTTTTAGGAAAATCAGAAATTTTCCTTGTAGTTTTATCGTTAATAAGTAGATTTGTGAGGATGAGGTGCTTGTTTTTTATCTTTTGTTTTAATTGTTTTTTATCTTTTTCTCAGAACACAGATGAGAAATTGGCTGCGCAATATTTTAATGATAAAAAGTACCAGGAGGCCGCAGACCTATACGAAAAATTAGGATCTAAGCAACTTGAGTCCGTCTATTATTATGATAATTTGTTGCAATGTTATATTTTATTGAATGATTTTAAAAGCGCTGAGAAACTTGTTGATAAAAGGATAAGAAAATTCAATGAAATCTATACCTACAGAGTTGACAAAGCTTATCTATTTCAACTTCAGAATTTAAATGATAAAAAGGAAGACGTTTTCAAGTCGCTTCTGAAAATACAAATACTGAGTTCCGACCAAGCTGATTTGCTCGCCAATGCATTTTTGAAACGCCGTTTTTATGCCCAAGCAATTGAGGTGTATACAGAGGCTAGGAAAAGTTTGAAAGACGAATTGTTGTTTGCCTACAGTTTAACGGACTTGTATTTTTACAGTTCAAATGTCGACTTAGCTACCCTCGAATTGGTAAAAATGGCAGGTTACAGCGAGTACATGATCGAAGAGGTTAAAAATAAATTTGTAATTGCATACAACAACCCAAACCAGTATAAAATTCTTAGCAACACTTTGCTTGTACAATTGCAAAAAAAACCAGACAACTATGCTTACAATGATCTTTTGGTTTGGTCATTTACCCAGCAAAAAGATTGGAATGGTGCACTTATTCAATCTAAAGCAGTTGACAAAAGACTTAAAGAGGAAGGAAGAAAGTTGCTAGAAATAGCGCCGCTTTTAATTTTAAACGAAGAATATGAGTACGCAATAAAATGTTTCGAGTATGTGAAGTCATTGGGCGCCGATAAACGCTATTATTACCAAGCGCAGCAGGGGGTTCTGAATTGTGGAATAATGCAGGTTAAATTGCGCAATGGAGCAAGTCCTGAACGTCTGTTGGCAATGGAAAAAGAATATTTGAGTTTTATTTCAAACAATGGAGTAAACTGGCAAACGGCAGAACAAATAAAAGAACTGTCTGAATTGTATATTTACTATATGAAAGAAGCTCCAAGGGCCATTGCGCAGCTAAATCAAGTAATGGGAATTCCGGGCGTTAATCCGAAGCTTTTGGCAGCGTGTAAATTGGCTTTAGGAGATGCGCAATTAATTGTTGGTGAAACTTGGGAAGCCGATCTTTTGTACAAACAAGTTGAAAAGGCATTCGTCAACGATGCATTAGGCCAAGAGGCAAAATATAGATATGCCCGTTTGTGTTACTATAGGGCAGAATTCGCATGGAGCCAAACCCAATTAGATGTTTTGAAGGAGGCAACAACCCAATTGATCAGCAACAATGCCATGAGGCTTTGGTTAATTATTCAAGATAATTTGGGTATGGATAGTACCGAGGATGCATTGGGATTGTATGCCAAGGCTGATTTATTTATTTTTCAAAACAAGTTGGATGAGGCCAATGTGGTATTAGATCAAATACCTATTTTATTTCCTGGCCATTCTTTAATTGATGAAATTATTTTTGCAAAAGCATTGATTGCGGAGAAACAAGAAAAATATGCCATTGCGGAAGTGTTATATTTGGGTTTAATTCGTGATTTTAGTGCCGATATCCTGGCCGATAATGCTCTAATTAATTTGGCTAAATTGTATGAATTCAAAATGAATGATACAGCTAAAGCTAAAAAAATATATGAATTGTTGGTCTTGAATTATACGGGCAGTCTATTCGCCAACGAGGCTAGGAAGCGCTACCGTTTTCTGAGAGGTGATTTGTTGAAACAGGATGAAATAAACTAAGTATAATCCTTATCAGTTTATTCTATTGCAAAATTATTTAACTTTGACCTATGAAAATCAAAAACTTTGTTAAAAATGCTTTTATTGTTTTTGGCCTTGTGCTTCTTGCCATTCAGTTTATTCATTCAGATAAAAACATCAGTGGATTTAAAGCCCAATCAATAGACAAGAAATTTCCTGTAAATAAAGAGCTTGCAGCTGTTTTGAAAACAGCTTGCAATGATTGCCACAGCAATACGACCGAATACCTTTGGTATTCAAAAGTTCAACCCATCGCTTGGTATTTGAGCAACCACGTTATTGACGGAAAAAAACATTTAAATTTCGATGAGTTTTTGAATTATCCCTTACACCGTCAATACCATAAATTAGAAGAAATTGACGATATGATTGTTGAGGATGAAATGCCTCTGACTTCTTACACCCTCATTCACACCAATGCAAAAATGACCGAGGCGCAAAAAGAAATGCTGATTCAGTGGTCTAAAAACATGCGCGATTCAATGGAAAATTGGTATCCTGCAGACAGTTTGATTTCGCCTAAAAAAAGAAAAGTTTAAAAAGTCCTTTCAATAAAAAAAGGGTTCTACTTCATGGTAAAACCCTTTTTTTTAATTGTTTAATATTAAGAAATTACCCCAAGCTCTTTGCCTACTTTTGTAAAAGCACCAATGGCTTTGTCTAGGTGATGCTTTTCGTGGGCAGCAGACAATTGTACCCTGATTCTGGCCTGGTCTTTAGGAACAACTGGATAGAAAAATCCGATAACGTAGATGCCTTCATCCAATAATTTTTCGGCCATTTCTTGACTCAATTTTGCATCGTAAAGCATAATTGGCACAATAGCACTTTCACCGTCTTTAAAATCAAAACCAGCAGCTCGAACCCCATCCTTAAAGTATTTTACATTGCTTTCTAATTTGTCGCGCAATTCAGTTGATTCACTTAAAATATTGAATACCTCAATACTTGCTGCGACAATGGCAGGGGCCAATGAATTTGAAAACAAATAGGGTCTAGAGCGTTGACGAAGCATTTCAATCACTTCTTTTTTACCCGTCGTGTAGCCACCCATTGCACCACCTAAAGCTTTTCCAAGTGTACCAGTAACGATATCAATTTTGCCA
This sequence comes from Bacteroidia bacterium, assembly GCA_044341025.1. GTDB lineage: Bacteria > Bacteroidota > Bacteroidia > NS11-12g > UBA955 > JABMMZ01. The sequence continues at coordinate 205,555 of JBIISM010000001.1, forward strand.
TGTACACCGCAATATTCTGGAGTACCTCTGCCAGTTTTACCTATAAAACCTGCCGCATGGCATTCGTCTATCATTACCAATGCATTGTATTGGTCGGCTAAAGCAACAATTTTATCGAGTTGCGCGACATAACCGTCCATACTAAAAACACCATCTGTTACAATGATTTTGTTTCTATGTCCCTTAGCATTTGCAGCCACTAGCTGGGTTTCTAAGTCGGCCATATCGTTGTTGTTGTATCGGTATCGAGCGGCTTTACACAAACGCACACCATCAATAATCGATGCATGGTTTAAAGAGTCAGAAATTATGGCATCTTGCTCATTGAATAATGGTTCGAATACACCACCGTTTGCATCAAAAGCAGCAGCGTATAAAATGGTATCTTCAGTGCCGTAGAACTCTGATATTCTTGCTTCTAAGTTCTTGTGAATGTCTTGGGTTCCACAGATAAAACGGACACTGCTCATGCCGAAACCGTGGGTATCTAGTGACTTTTTGGCAGACTCAATTATACGCGGATGGCTGGATAAGCCAAGGTAGTTGTTTGAGCAAAAATTGATAACCTCTTTGCCGTCGTTAAGCTTAATGTCTGCGCCCTGTGGAGATACAATGATGCGTTCTTTTTTGTACAAACCAGCTTCGTGGATTTGTTTCAATTCATCCTTTAGTTGTTGTTCTAAATTGCCGTACATTTTTATGGAATATTTTTTGCAAAAATACATGAGTTGCCTATAAAACATTAAAAATAGTTTAAACATTTTATTAAATTTGCAGGGAACCAAAACAAAGACCACTTTTTCAAACATTAATGGACAATCAAAACAACAACAAAAAGAACGAAAATCCTTTCGGCGAAAAAAAGCCAAACGCACCTAAATTTAATATGTATTGGATTTGGGGGATTTTACTTCTTGGATTTATAATCATCAGTTTCTTTCCAAGTAATCCTGGCAAAAAAACCAATTGGAATGAGCTAAGCGAAATGATTATAAGCAATGATGTTGAGCGTTTAGAAATCATCAACGACCGTGTTGTAAAAGTATTTCTCAAAAAGGAATCCTTAGAAAACGAAAAGTACAAAGATGTTCGCAGCCAAGGCGATGGCATGTTTGGTCAAAAAACACCTCAATACTATTTTGAAGTCAATAAAGAAGCCTTTAATAAAGATTATGAAAATTTAGTTATTGCCCATCCGGAGGCGAAAGCTATTGTGCGCGATTGGCAATATGAGAATGATTCATCGGGTACAATTTTGTATTGGATAATCATGATTGGGATATTTGTATTCATTTGGAGTTTTATGATGCGACGCATGGGTGGTGGTGGTGGTGGTGCAGGTGGCCCAGGTCAGCTTTTTAATATCGGCAGAAGCAAAGCCACTTTGTTTGATAAAAACATCAAAGTAAATATTACCTTTAAAGATGTTGCGGGCTTGGATGAGGCCAAAGTAGAAATTATGGAAATTGTAGATTTCCTCAAAAATCCTAAGAAATACACCAAACTGGGTGGTAAAATACCAAAAGGGGCCTTGCTAATTGGTTCTCCAGGAACGGGTAAAACCTTATTAGCAAAAGCCGTTGCTGGCGAAGCCAATGTGCCTTTCTTCTCGCTGTCAGGTTCTGATTTTGTTGAAATGTTTGTGGGTGTTGGTGCTTCTAGGGTGCGCGACCTTTTTAGACAAGCAAAAGAAAAAGCGCCTTGTATCATTTTTATTGATGAGATAGACGCCATTGGACGTGCAAGGGGTAAAAACCTAATGAGTGGCTCTAACGATGAACGTGAAAACACACTTAACCAATTGTTAACCGAAATGGATGGCTTTGGTACCGACAGCGGTGTTATTATTTTAGCAGCTACCAACCGACCAGATATTCTTGACTCTGCCTTATTGAGGCCAGGACGTTTTGATAGACAGATTTCAATTGATAAGCCAGATTTAGTAGGTAGAGAGCAAATATTCAAAGTTCATTTGCAAGGCAAAGAGCTTTCTAGTGAAATTGATCCTAAAAAATTATCAGCTCAAACTCCAGGTTTTGCTGGTGCTGAAATAGCAAACGTTTGTAACGAAGCTGCATTAATTGCAGCAAGAAACAACAAGGATAAAATTGATATGCAAGATTTTCAAGATGCGATTGACCGTGTTATAGGGGGTCTTGAAAAGAAAAATAAATTAATCTCTCCTGAGGAGAAAAATATTGTGGCCTACCACGAAGCTGGTCATGCTGTTGCTGGTTGGTTCTTAGAATTTGCAGATCCTTTGGTAAAGGTATCCATTATCCCTAGAGGTGTTGCAGCACTTGGATACGCGCAATACTTGCCAAAAGAACAATACATTTACCGCACTGAACAGTTGTTGGATGAAATGTGTATGACTCTGGGTGGAAGAGCCGCCGAGGATTTAATCTTTGGTAAAATAAGTACTGGTGCTCAAAATGACCTTGAACGTGTTACACGCATGGCATATGCTATGGTAACTATTTACGGTATGAATGCTAAGATTGGTCATGTAAGTTTCAACGATTCAACCGGAGAATACGCTTACAGCAAACCGTACAGTGAAAAAACAGCTGAGCTGATTGACGAAGAGGTTCGTTTAATTATTCAAAAAGCATACGATAGAACCAAAGCGATGTTGAGCGACAAACGCAAAGAATTGGAGAACTTAGCGCTTGAGTTGCTTAGAAAAGAAATTTTGTTCCAATACGATCTTGAAAATTTAATTGGCAAGCGTCCGTTTGACCATAAAACAAATTACGAGAATTATATGGAAAGCGATTCAAGTGTTGAAGAGAAAGCAATTGAAACACCAGCAATTGTTGAGAGTCTTCCAGTTGATGCCACTGCGCAAGAATACACATTGCAAGATGCTACAGAACAAGATGCCATTGAAGACAAGACAAGTGCTCCTGAATCAACTACAGAGGATCCAAAATCAGAGTAGTGGTAAGTCTTAAACAACTAATCTTCCTTGGTTTTTTGTTTCTAACTCTAGAGACTTTTGCCAATGACTCAACTGTTTGCAAAGGTAAATATACCAATGATTCGTTAAAAGACGGCGTATGGGTTTGCCAGAAGGGCAATATCATACTAAAGAAAGAGCGCTATAAAAATGGTGTTTTATGCTCCTATATTTTTTTCAATGAAAAGGGTCAAATGGTAGAAACTAAAAACAAAAAAGGGAAGATTAAGAAATATAAGCCTTGCGGATGTTAATACCTTTAATATCTGCTTGTAATTTTGGCACAATGATTGTTTATTTGTAGTTATGCGTTCAGTAGTATTAACTTTAATTATGTTCTTTGCGGTGACTTTGGTTCAAGCCAACGACAGCACCAAGCAAAAACAACAATTGCCTTCTGTGGTGGTGAAGAAAATGGATGGTTCATCTGTGAACATCCAAGACTATGGTAAAACAGGTAAAATCATGGTTATTTCCTTTTGGGCCACTTGGTGTACGCCATGCATTAAAGAGTTGAACAACATAGATGAAATTTACCAAGATTGGCAAAAGAAATACGGACTTGAATTGGTGGCCGTATCTATGGACGATGCAAGAACTTCAAGTAAAGTTCAACCAGTAGCCAATTCATTGGGATGGTCTTATTTGATTTTATTGGACGAGAATAAAGACTTGGCAAGAGCAATGAATGTTAACAACCCGCCTCAAACCATTTTAATAGATCAAAGTGGCAATATCGTTTATGTCCACAATGGCTATACTGAAGGCAGTGAAATTGAATTGGAAGAGCAAATCAAAAAGCTCATCAAACCCTAAATTTTCTCTGAATAATTTTTAAGACACTGTTTGTGTCTTAAGTTTATTTTCTATTTGCAATCCTTTAAATTTGTGGAATGCTAAAGAAATGTCTTTTTGTTGTCTCCCTTTTTCTAATTGTTGGATTAAGTTCCGCTCAGAATACTGGAAGCAAACCTCTTGCTCAAACGTATCAGAGGAAAGTTAATACCCAAGAACTTCAAAATAACAATGAAGTTTATTGCTATAATGGCAAACCTTACACAGGCATTAGCATTGATTTGTTTGAAAACAAAACCAAACAGCAAGAAATTAACTGGAAAGATGGCTTACTACACGGTTTGAAAACCGAATACTTCCCAGGTGGCCGTGTTATTAGAACCACCATGGATTTTTATCAAGGCAAGCGCAACGGTTATTTTGTGTATTACCACGAAAACACCAAAGTTAAATTAGAAGGCAAGTACTTATTTGATCAATTGGACAGCACCATTAATTGTTATTATGAAACAGGCAATCTTAAATACGTGCACAACTACAACAATGGTGTTCGTGTAGGTGAATCTTTGTCCTATTTTAAAAATGGAAATCTTGAGCAAAAAACCAATTTGAAAAATGAAAAGCCTCATGGTCTTATGCAAACGTTTTATGAAGCAGGTAATATCAGGCAAGTGGCAAATTACAATGAAGGAGTGAGCGAAGGTCAATTTATCCGTTACCACCTTACCGGTTTAATGGCTGAAGAATCGTATTATAAAAATGGCTACTTAGATAGTGTTTCAAGGTATTGGGACAATGTTTTTGGTACCATGCTTAAAGAAGAATACTACAAGCTTGGAAAAAAAGATGGCACTTGGATTACCTTTAATGAAGGCGGCGACACTTTAACGGTTTACAACTATAAAAACGACTTTTTAAATGGCCATTTCAAGAAGTATTATTCTGGTGTGGTTGAGCAGGGAGATAAAATGAATGGTAAAAATGAAAAGTTCGACCGATCCAAGTCAAGTAAAGTTTATGTGCGTGTATTAGATGAATATGGCACCTATGTGGATGGTAAACTTGACGGCGAGTTTAAAACTGGTTTATACAACCGAGAGGCCCACGCAGAAGGAACCTATTCAATGGGAATTATGGTAGGAGAGTGGAAGTACTTTAATGAAGACGATAAATTGGTGCTTCATGAGAAATACAATGAAGCTGGTGAGCTCATTTACCAAAAGCCAAAACTGCAACGCAGCAAAAAAGACTAATTATTTTAAACGGTCTTTAAATACCTTTTCAAACTTTTCCATTTTTGGCTGTATCACCATTTGACAATACGCATTGTCTTTGTTGTTGGCGTAATAGTCTTGGTGGCTTATATCTGCTTTGTAGAATGTTGTAAATGCTTCTACTGCTGTAACGATCGGATTTGAATAGACTTTGGCTAATTGCAGATCTGAGATTATAGAGGTCGCTATTTGTTTTTGCTCTTCATTTCTATAAAATATAACCGAACGGTATTGCGTGCCCTCATCGGCTCCCTGTCTATTCAAAGTGGTAGGGTCGTGCACCGTGAAATATGCCTTTAGCAATTCATCCATACCAATGATGCTTGGGTTGTAAATTATTTGCACCACTTCAACGTGGCCTGTGTTTCCAGTGCAAACTTGCGCATAGCTTGGGTTGGCATTTTTGCCTCCAGAGAAACCAGATTCTACCTTACTTACGCCCTTTAATTGTTCAAATACAGCTTCAATACACCAAAAGCATCCACCACCCAAAGTTAAGGTATCACTGGTTTTAAGTGGCTTGCTTTCTTTTTCAAAGGATAATGACAAAGAGTTTACACAATATCTTTTTCCAGTGCTTGTTGGTCCGTCGTCAAACAAATGACCTAAGTGACCACCGCAACGGGCGCATAGTATCTCTACGCGTTGCATACCCATAGAATGGTCAACTTGGGTTTTGATTTTGCCTCCGTTTATTTCCTGGTCAAAACTCGGCCAACCGCAATGCGATTCAAATTTACTACTAGAGCCAAACAACTCATTGCCACAAGCGGCACAAGTATAGGTACCTGAATCTTCATGCAACAACCATTTTCCAGTATATGGCTTTTCTGTTCCTTTCTCTCTCAAAACATAATATTGTTCATCGCTTAGTTTTTGTTTCCAAAAAGAATCTGATTTTTGCATCCAGGTATTTTCAATTCCTGAGCTGACCTGAGGTTTAGGTTTTTGAGCACATGACATAAAAGCAAGGCTAAAAAACAAAATGCTGAATGGAAAAATAATTTTTAAAGTATGCATGGTGATGTAAGTATTAAAGCAATTAATAATATGTTTTGTTTGTGCCATCGACGAATAAAACTTCGATTAATTAAATAAAGAAATTCGAAAATGGTGCCAAACGGGGAGGACAAAGAACGAAATAGCTGAAAGGGGCTGATTAACGGATAAAGGGAAAGACTGATAAATTGATCCCTGTAGCAGAGACTTCGCTTTGCTGCGTCACGCTACGGGATTGATAAATTGAGGAAATGATAAACTGGTAAATTGATATTTAACGGAAACTTCAAGCATTATCGAAAGCCATACTTAGCCCTCTTGCTGTTGTTGTTTTTTGTAAACAAAAAAAGAGTGCCAATTACTCAGTACTCTTTTTGAATATTTTAATTGATTTGGGTCTAGCTTAATTCATCGCCAGCTTCGTTGTAAATAGCGAAGTTGGTTAAATGGTAATTGCTGTCTTCAACAATTTTCACCCATTTTTTAAATTTCCAAAACCATTGAAAACGTACACTTTTTATTCCGCCTTTGGTTAAGTAGGCTTTGATAATTGGATTAACTTTAAGTCTAAGGTTGCTGATGTTTTGGGTATCCCACAAGTAACTTAGTTTTTCGAGTATATTGTCACCCAAAAGCATACTAGAAACCACAGTGCCTGTGCCATTGCAGCTCGGGCAAAGTTCAGAGGTGTTGATGTTGATTTCAGGACGAACACGTTCGCGTGTAATTTGGACCAATCCAAATTTGCTCATTGGCAAAATATTGTGCTTGGAGCGGTCGGTTTTCATCGCCAAGGTTAACGCATCGAAAAGTTCTTTGCGGTGGTTGGGATTCTTTAAATCAATGAAATCAATAACAATAATGCCTCCCAAATCACGCAAACGCAATTGACGGGCAATTTCTTTACAGGCATCTGTATTGATGCGCAAAGCATTTTCTTGTTGATTTTCTGTGGAGCTGATTTTTCGTCCGCTGTTGACATCTACCACATGCATAGCTTCGGTATGCTCGATTATGAGGTAAGCCCCATTGCTAAACATTACGTTTTTGCCAAAAGAAGCTTTGATCTGTTTGTCAATCCCGAAGTGTTGAAAAATTGGAACCTTGCTGCTGTAAATGCGTATAATTGATTCTTTGCCTGGGGCAATGTTCCCAATATATTCTTTTAGCTTGGCAGCGTAATCAGCATCATTAACGTGAATGTTTATAAAATTATCGTTCAGAAGATCTCTTAACAAAGATTCAGTTCTTGAAATTTCTCCCAATACCTTAAAAGGCGGTTTGGCATTCCTAGAAGTCTTAATCAGGGTATCCCATTGAGCGATAAGATTGTTTAAATCCATTTCAATTTCTTCAATACCCGCTTCTTCAGCGATGGTGCGTATGATGACACCAAAGTTTTTTGGCTTTAGTTTGTCAATCATTTGTTTCAAGCGCTTCTTGTGGGTAGCGTCTGAAATCTTTTTTGAAATGGAGGTGTTTTTACCAAAGGGAACCAACACGCAAAAACGTCCTGCAAAGGATAGGTCACAAGTTATCCTAGGGCCTTTGTTTCCGATAGGTTCTTTGAATATCTGTACCAAGATTTCGTCACCTTTTTTAATTAATTCGGTGATTTTTCCGGTTTTGACTATTTCTTCATCTTTCTCGAATTCATCGAGGTTGGTGTTTTTGAGCCCACCTTGGGTAACAATTTTGGTTAGTTTGAGTACAGACTTAAAGTTTATGCCTAAGTCTGTGTAGTGTAAGAACGCATCTTTCTCATGACCTACGTCAAGGAAAGCAGCGTTTAAATTAGGCATGATTTTTTTAACCTTAGCCAAATAAACATCACCGATCTGAAAAGAAGAGACCGAATCCTCCTTGTGGAGTTCTGTGAGTTGTTTGTTGTATAGTAAGGCTAGATCGATGCCATTGGAGTTGCGGTCAATGACAAGCTCATTCACAATCTAAAGAAAAATTAAAAAAAACTATTTTTTCTTGTGACGATTTTTTCTCAATCTTTTTTTGCGCTTGTGGGTAGCAATTTTGTGTCTTTTTCTTTTTTTTCCGCTTGGCATAATGAATATCTTTTAATTTTTAACTTAATTTAGTGCTTGGGCTTTAAGTGCCCAGGCTTCTGATTCTTTTTGGTTTCCCAAGGTTCCGTAAATTTTGCTCAATTCGAGACAATACTCCTGATTTTGGGGTTGCAAATATACTAATTTTTTGAATCTTTCAATAGCTTTTTCTAATTGATTTGACTCAACAGCCAATTTGGCTAAATAATATTGTGCATCGATATGGGTTGAATCGGTTCTTACCACCTCCAAAAGGAGTTTAGCTGGCTTCATCAAATCCATTCTATCGTCTGGTTTCTGAAAATTGTTGATGTTGTAAATACTAACCGCCAAGTCAACTTTAGCATCCAAATTTTGAGGCGTTAAGGCGATGGCTGTTTCTAAATTCTTTCGTGCTTTTTTGAACAACATCAATTCATTTTTGTGTTCTTCTGTTGCAAGTAAATAGTAACGGGCTGCTGAATGATAGCGTTCTGATGTGTTTTGAATGTTTCCTAGTCTTTCAGCCAAAACACCTGCATAGGTGTACTGCTTCATAGTGTCTAATAGGCGAATTGACAATGACAATCTGGCCGTGTCGTTTGATTGCAATATATCTGGTTTGACTAAGCTGGTGCTGTTTCCAATATTTTTTAAAATATTTTCAAACGCTTCCTCATTCTGAGAATTTGAGGAGGCAGACTTTTCTTTTTCTAATGCAGCAAAATCAATGCTTGCTTCTTTTTTATTAAAGCCCAGATAGCTCAGGCCAGCGGTTAAAACGATAAAAGCAACCATTAAGATTGCTTTTATGTATTTGTGTTTCATGCCGCGAAATTAATATTCTTTTTCTTCTTTTTTAGGAACAAAATCTGCAGGAACGCTTGTTTTGATCTTTTCTAAGAATATCTTTGCTGGCTTGAATTTTGGAATAAAGTGCTCGTCTATAACCAATGCTGTATTTTTTGAGATGTTTCTAGCGATCTTTCTTGCTCTCTTTTTCAAGATAAAACTACCAAATCCTCTAAAATAAATGTTCTCGCCTTGCGCCATGTTGTTTTTCATCACTTTGAAGAAGGATTCCAACGACTCAGTTACTATAACTTTGTCGATTCCTGTCTTTTCGGAAATTTCACTGATAATTTCTGCTTTAGTCATATTTTTTTGTAATTATTTAATCAATTTTTGCTATTTAACTTATTTAAACACAAAACTATGCAAAATGTTTTAGAAATTGTCAATTGGTATAAAAATAATTTAAGAGACCTGCCTTGGCGCTCCACCAAAGATCCTTATAAAATTTGGCTTTCAGAAGTCATTCTGCAGCAAACGCAAGTAAATCAGGGACTTAAGTATTATTATGCTTTCGTTGAACAATATCCTGATATTCAATCTCTTGCAAATGCTGATGAGCAGGCGGTTTTGAAGCTTTGGCAAGGCCTTGGCTATTATTCTAGAGCCCGTAACTTGCTCAAAACTGCGGTTTTGGTGGCTGATAAGCATCAGGGTATTTTTCCAAATACCATGGAAGAAATTATGAAATTGCCAGGTATAGGTCAATATACAGCCTCAGCAATTCTATCTTTTGCCTATAATTTACCTTATCCAGCCCTCGACGGAAATGTATTTCGCGTAATTTCTCGTTTGTACAATATTCGTTTGCCCATCAATGAACAAAAAAACCGTCCTGTATTTTTAGAGATTTTAAATCAAATGATTCAAGGGGTTAACCCAGCAGAGTTCAACAATGCCATGATGGAATTGGGTGCAATGGTGTGTAAACCAGACAATCCCAAATGCGTTATTTGTCCAGTTTCTACCTTTTGTCTTGCCAAAGAGCTAGGCTCTGCTTCCCAACTGCCCGTTAAGGCAGCAAAAGCGGCTAAGAAGAAGCGATTTTTTAATTTTTTCTACATAAAGCACAAGCATGGGTTTTATTTAGTCAAAAGAAATGAAAAAGATATATGGCAGAACTTATATCAGTTACCGCTGGTAGAAACTGCCAATGAATTAGATATTACAGATGTTTTCGATTTGGTGGATAAGGTTAAAAGTCTGTTTCAAAGCGAAATATTAAGCAGTGGTAATGATTCAATTAAGTATGTGAACTCGATAAAGCATCTTCTGACCCATCAAGAAATAAATGCCAGTTTTTTTGAAGTAAATCTTAATCAACAGCCCTTGTTTAAAAACAATACCACTTTGTTTGTAAATGCCGACTCATTGCAAAATTATCCGCTACCTATTTTGATAGAGAAATTTTTATTATCTTTGTGACCATCAGCAAGTTTGTATTGAATGGTTAACAAAGTGTTTTTATTGGGAAGATTGGGTAAAGATCCAGAGGTTAAACACCTTGACCACAATCGAGCCGTCGCCAATTTTACTTTGGCTACCAATGAAGTTTTTATTGACAAGTCTGGAAATAAAGTTGAACAAACAGATTGGCACCATGTTGAAATGTGGGATGCCTTAGCCCGAAATGCAGAGAAAGTTCTTCGAAAAGGACGGACCGTTTTTATTGAGGGAAAAATCAAAAACGAAACTTGGACAGACAAAGATGGCAACAAACGCAGTGCAGTAAGAATTCGTGCATTGCAATTTCAAGTTGTTTCTAATAGTCCCAGTGCTGATGGACTTGATCACAATGAAAAAAATGGAATTGTAATGAACGAGCATATAGATGCCTCTGATCCATTGCCATTTTAATTCACGTAAATATATGGTAGACGACCCTTATCCTTCGACAATTATTCAAATCGCAAACATCCTAAATCCAAATTTAGATAGCTCCAGCTATTTATATATTTTTGGCACGCTTCTTTTCTTATTAACTTTAATTTTCTTATCGAGCTTGTTTTCAGCTTCTGAAAACGCCTTATTTTCTCTGTCTGCAAAGGACAAAGAAGATATGAAAGCTTCTGATACGCCGACTGGCAATGCAGTTCTTAAACTTTTGAGCCACCCAAAAAAGTTACTTGCCACCATTCTTGTTGGCAATAATTTCGTAAACGTTACCTTCGTTATTGTCAGTTCTGTTTGGCTAGAAGAAATATTGGATCCAAACATGAATGACTATTTTGATTTTGCAATTAAGGTGATTCTTGTTACGCTGATATTGTTGCTTTTTGGCGAGGTGATTCCTAAAGTATACGCCACCAAACGCAATGTTAGTATCTCTAAATTCATGTCCTTTCCTTTGCTGTTTTGTCAGCGCTTATTTGGGTTTTTAGTTCATCCAATGGTGCGTTTTACAACCATTATTGACCGTAGAGTGCGCATACATGAACATACGGTATCGGCCGATGAATTGACCCATGCTATTGACATTACATCCAACGAGCACACGGGGCAGCAAGAAAGAGAAATACTCAAAGGGATTGTTAGTTTTGGTAGCAAAACCGTTAGACAAATAATGAAAGGCAGGGTAGATGTTGCCGCCTTGGATGTGCAAATTCCTTTCAATGAAATGTTGAGCAAGGTGAATGAAATTGGCTACAGCCGTTTTCCTGTTTATGAAGATACCTTCGATAATATTGTAGGGATTCTTTACATCAAAGAAATCCTTCCGCACCTATACGAAACCGATAATTTTGAATGGAAGAGCTTGCTCAAACCAGCCTTGTTTGTTCCAGACAACAAACGCATCGATTTGTTGCTATCAGATTTTCAAGAGGAACGCATGCACATGGCCATCGTGGTAGATGAGTATGGTGGTAAGTTGGGTATAGTTACCATGGAAGATATTTTGGAAGAGATATTTGGAGAAATTAATGACGAGTTTGATGAAGAGCCACTTTCTTACAGTAAGATTGACCACAACAAATACATTATTGAAGGCAAAATGTTGATCAATGATTTTTGTAAAATCTCACAAACAGAGGACGATTTTTTCGATCAAGTAAAAGGCGATGCAGAGTCGATTGCTGGTATGATCATGGAATTGCATGGAAAAATTCCTGTGCGCAATGAAACAATAATTTACAAGCAATTTAGTTTTACCATTGAATCTGTAGACAACCGCAGAATCAAACGCATTAAAGTTGTTATCGAATGAGAGTAATACAATTTGTAATTCTACTATTATTGGCTGCTTGTGGATCTGATGCCAATGTGCCAAAGCCCCACGCATATCCTCGTGAATACTATCCTGAAAAAGCCTATCAATTATTTGATACCACTGCGCCATATTCTTTCCTTTACCCAAAATACGCAATTGTAGAACCTTACCGCGATGGTGACAGCAATGCCCATCCATATTGGTACAATGTGCATTATTTGCCCTTCAATGCGACGCTGCATTTAAGTTACCAAGAGTTTAAAGACCGTTCAGAATTTGACCAATTGTTTGATGATACCCGTCGCCTAGCATACAAACATGATGTTCGAGCTGAGGAGATTGAGGAAATAGAACTTCAAAATCCAAAAACACACTCAAGTGGTATCATCTACGAATTAAAAGGCAACACAGCCACCAACCTAAATTTTTACATCAGCGATGGGCAAAAACATTTCTTGCGCGGTGCTTTGTATTTTAATGCCAAGACAGAGATTGACAGCATAGAGCCAATTTTCCAATTCATTAAGCAGGATGTAAGCCGCATGATTGAAACCACGGTTTGGAAATAAACTTATTCGATTATTATTTTTCGATTTGGTCCACCTTCCATTTCAAATGTATAAACACCCTTAGCCCAAGTCGAAACATCTAGTTTTAATTCCCCGTTGAAATAGGATTGGGTAAATACTGTTTTACCGCTAGAATCTATTATTTTTATTGCAACAGGATTTTCGATGGCTTTGTACACAACGAACAATTCATTGTCTTTGCAATAACTTGAAAATAAATTCATTTGTGAATTTAAAGCTGTTTTCAATCCCAACCATTGTTCTATTTCAATCCTTTGCAATTGAGCATCTGCTATTCTTTTTTCATTGCTCATATACAAAGTGTTGCCTTTAAAACAAACAGCTTCATTTTGCCCATTATGAATCACCGTACCTAAATCAATTCTTCTTTTGTTGCCACTTGAGCAAATGTTGTTTTTATAATCCCACATGAGGTATAAAAAGCTAGTGCCATTGCTGATGTTGTAGCCACATAAGCTTATGGTGCCATTCTTATTTATAGCAGCCCCGGTGACAAGTCCATTGGTTTCTAATGTTTCTAAAGGCGATAAATTATAAAATCCAGTATCGGTGGGACAGCTATAATGTTTACTTTTTAAATCGGCCCAATTTTTACTAAACAAATGGATACTGTCGTTCAGTAAGCACATGGCTTCAAGATCGAAATTGTGGTTTTGCGAACCGCTATTGAAAACAGATTGATCTCCAAATTGGAATCGAATTTTCCCTGTATTAACGGTATCAATTGAAACATTAAGATTCAGATCTGATTTTTTAATTTTCAAGATGTGCAGGTCTTTGCGTGAACCATTGTTGTTTCCAAAATCGCCTACGTAAATGTAGTTTTCATCTTGGCTTAAGTCTTCCCAATCGGTGTTGTTGTTATTTCTTAAAATTGTTTGATGTTTTATTTGACCACTTATGCTATCAAAGGCATAAAGTATTGGTGGATTGTCGCTGTCATTTATTGTCCAAAATAAATTCTTGTAATAAATCAAGCCACTGCTTTCAATGAGCGTATCACTAAGTTTAGAACAAATGATCTTTGTCTTATAACTGGTTTTATTATAAGTGCAAGAACCATCGTTTTCTATAGCTGACGAATTGTAGTTGTTGGCCTGCTTGTCTGTGCAGCCTCTTGTTTGAGCATTCGATAATACACATGAAAGCAAGCCTATAACAAGGAAAAAAATTTGGTGTTTCATTTGCGAAAGTTTTGTTTTATCTTGATTTAAAGAACTGCAATTTTACAGATTTTTTACAACTTTAATTTTTTTAGTACCACATTTTAATTTAAATTTACGTCTAAGTACTAAATCTTTATGAAAAGAACACTAAAATTATGGACGCTGACATTATTAGGTTTATTGTTTGCTCAAAATAGTATAGCCTCGCATGTATTGGGCGGCGACATTAAATATATCTATCTATCGCCCACTAAATACAAAGTGGTGTATAAACTATACCGCGAATGTTCTGGTGTGCCATTGGATTTAAAGCAGGTTCGTTTTGGTGTAAGCAGTGCCGATGGAAATGTTGATGCAACGGTAACAGTTAATAGAACCTCCATAAAGGACATTAGTTTGGTTTGCAAAAAGGATACCCTGCCTTGCGACCCTATCAATACGACAACAAATTCAGGCACCGAAGAGCATATTTTTGAATCGACTGTCGATTTTTCTCAAGCGCCGTATAGTTCTATTAAATCAAGTTCATGTAAGGTCTTGTTTTATTTTTCATTGTGTTGCCGCGCAGGTGCTGTAACTACTATGAGCCCTGGTAATTTTTATTTGGAGGCCATGTTGGATTTGTGTGCAGTTAAAAACATTGGCAATACCTCGCCCATTTTTAAAACCCTTCCATTGCGCAATTTGTGCTGTAACACGCCATTTTCTTACAACAATGGTGGAATTGAGCTGGCCGAAGGAGATAGCTTGTCATTTGAAATGGCAGCGCCTTTAAAGGGCTTAAACGATCCTGAAACCTACACGGGTTCATTTGATCAGAATTACCCGATGACGCCTTATTGTCCGCCAACTCCAGGCACTCTTAATTGCAAACCTTTACCAAGTGCCAAGCCACCACGTGGTTTTTATTTTGACAAAGAAACAGGCGATGTGGTTTTTACACCAATCAAATGTGATGAGGCGGGTGTAATTACCTTCAAAGTCAATGAATGGAGAAAAGACAGTGCTGGGGTATGGCAAATTATTGGATATGTAAAACGTGAATCAACTTGGTTTGTGCAACAATGCATGGACAACAATGCACCATATTTTACAGGCATTAATCGATATTCAGTATGTGAAGGCAATAAATTATGTTTTACCATCAGCAGTAAAGACGATGCTTTTTTGCCTAAGCAAACTGTTTCAGACACAGTTGAATTAACTTGGGACAGTGGTGTTGTAAATGCTACATTTAGAATTATTGATCCCACAGCCCGCGAAAAACAAGCCGAGTTTTGCTGGCAAACAAATGAAGAGGATGCCCGCGCCAGTGCGTATAGATTTACAGCCATTGCCAATGACAATTTCTGCGGAGCTGTTGGTCAAACCTCTAAAACCTATATCATTTCAGTTAAGCCAAAGGCAAAAGACAAACTGGTTTATAAAAAACTGTTTAAAGGAGGCGTAGAAATATTTGCCAATCCATTGAATGGTTCAAGTGGGACTTCAAATACCTATAAAAATATAATTAGAGACAGCAGCAATTCAGGTGCGCCTTTATATAACAGTTATAATAAGCAAAGGGACACTTTTGTTTTCACCAAGCCTGGTAAATATATATTAGAACACGAAATCAATAACCCACCATACAATTGCCCAACTTTTTATTACGACACCATTACTGTAACGGCCGACGATTTAACAGGAATCATTAACTACAGAAAAATCGATTTGAATGTGTATCCAAATCCAAGCAATGGGCAAATCAGTTTTAATTCTTCCAGCATTGATCTTATTGAAGCATTTATAAAAGTATATTCAGTAGATGGTAAATTGGTCGCTGAAAAACAATTGCAAGCAGGTTGTACCGACTTGTCATCATTGGCCAAAGGTATTTACACCATAGAATTTAAAGTTGAGGGTTACAGTGTTTACCGACATGTGATTATCGAGTAAACGAAAATATTTCTACAATGTTAATTGGAGACAAAGCTCTTGGATATTTTCCAAGGGCTTTGTTTATGGTTGTTCGGGTGGACTTAAGTTATCAGAGCTATTGTTGCCAATATCTCTCCATAAAAAACCATTGTCTATGCGGGTGTAGGGCATAAAATTGTCTACATATAACTGACCGGTACCCAAGCCAGAATGTATGGCCTTAGGAAATCCTGCCGCATATTGTGCTATGGCATTTAGCCCTATATTGCTCTCCAGCGCTGAGGTAATCCACCAACCTATATTTAATTTTTCGGCCGTCTTAATCCATAAATCTGTTTGTACAAATCCACCTACTAAATTTGGTTTTAATACAATGTACTGAGGCTTTATGGTTTCTAAAAGCTTCAGCATGTCTTCTTCTTTGTGTATGCCTATCAGTTCTTCGTCGAGCGCAATAGGAATAGGACTGTTTTTGCACAGTTCAGCCATTGCTTCTATCTGTCCTGCTTTAATCGGTTGTTCAATGCTGTGTAAATTAAAAGGCTTTAAGGCCTCCAATTTTTCCATTGCTTCATTGAGCTTGAATGCCCCGTTGGCATCAACCCTGAGTATTAGTTTATCGCCACCTTTTTGCCCGCGAACAAACGCCAATAGTTCAAGTTCTTTTTCGAATTTTAAAGCACCGATTTTTATTTTAATGCAGTCGAAACCTTTTTCAATTTTCTCAAGCACTTCTTCCTTCATTTCCTCCAAACCGTCCATCCACACCAAACCGTTGATTGGTATGCCTTGTCTGCCAATGGCGTAGAAGTTTTGGAATACAATTTTTCGGCCTCCATTTTTCAAATCCAATAGGGCTGTTTCTAAGCCAAACTTAATCGAAGGGAATTCATGAAAAGGAAAATCGTCGGCCTTGTTTTTATTGATTTGTTTAACAAGTTCTTCCAATTTTGATTCATAATCCTTGCGGTCGTCGATGCTCAAGCCACTCAAAGGAGCACATTCTCCAACGCCCACCACAGTTGGGTTTAAGGCATTGTGTATGGATAAAAGATAGATGGTTCTCTCTTTGTAATTGCCTCTGCTGGTGGTTGCAGGTTTTTTAAACTTAAGGCTGTGCTTACGGATGCTTGCTATTAATCCCAAACCGGTTTAAACAAAATTTCTGAAAGGCAAAAATACAGCATCATGCCTAAGATCAAAAGGGATAAAAATTTAAGTTGCTTGTTAAAGTCCATTCTGCTTTTACAGGCTTTCAAAGCTTCGTAATGCAGGTAGATTAACAATGAAAATATTAGATAATTGGACACTAAGATAATGCCCAAGTTGATGCTAAAAATAGAGTAGGTGGTAAGGCAAAATACGGCGCTAAACAAAAGTGCCAATTGATAATACAAAGCGCTTTTGTAACCCAGTTTTACGGCAATGGTGATTTTGTTTTTTGCCTTGTCGCTCTCAATGTCGCGGATGTTGTTGATGTTCAAAACCCCGGTGCTTAATAAGCCAATCGCTGCGGCTACCCACCAAATATGTGAATCTATATTTTGAGTTTGTAAAAAGTATGTGCCTACAACCGACAACAATCCGAAGAATATAAATACTGAAACATCGCCATAACCTACATAGCCATAGGGTTTGCTTCCAGCGGTATAAAAATAAGCGGCGGCTATGCCAAGTAATCCAACACCCAATAAAATCCAAAAGGAAAGGTTGATGGTTTCAATGCCAATTAAAAGCAGGGCAATACCACTGGTTAAACTCAAGCCAATTAATATGCGAATAGACAAGACCATTGACTTTTCGCTCATAGCCCCAGAGGCCATTACACGGTCGGTTCTTTCGTGGGTATCTGCGCCATTTTTAAAATCGCCATAATCGTTGGCGTAATTGCTTAATACCTGAAGAAGTATGGCGGTTAATAAACTTAAAGCAAATATGCTCGGGTTAAAACTTCCGGTTTCTGAATAGGCCAATAAATTGCCTGTGATGGCACCTGAAATGGCCAAGGGTAGGGTGCGCAAACGCGCGGCTTGTATATATACTTTTAGAGACAAGGGGTACGTCCTCCATCAACTACGATGTTAGTGCCAGTTATGTAGGCAGCAAATTCTGAACATAAGAAGCAAGCTGCATAAGCAGGTTCTTCTGGTTTGCCGAAGCGCTTCATAGGTATCTCTGCCAACATTTCGTTTTCTATTTCATCTCTTTCAACGTTTAGTTTGCCCGATTTGTTGTTGATTATGGTATTCAAACGCTCGGTCTCTGTAGCGCCTGGTAAAATATTGTTAACGGTTATGCCGAACGGAGCCAACTCTGTTGCAATGGTTTTAGACCAATTGCCTACTGCACCTCTAATGGTATTGCTAACGCCTAAGTTGGCCAAAGGAACTTTTACAGACGTTGAAATAATATTGATGATGCGTCCAAAGTTTCTTTCACGCATACCACCTGAAACCGCTTGAACCAATTGTTGGTTGTTGATCAAATGGGCGTTAAACGCTGCGATGAATTCTTCTGGCTTAGCATCTATGGCTTTGCCTGCGGCCGGCCCACCCGTATTGTTTATCAAGATATCTATGGGAAGAGCTGACAATGTTTTACAAATTTCCGCCACCGAAGAGGTGCTTGAAAAATCAGCAATTAAAAATTGGTGTTCTTGGCCTTCTGAACGGTATAAATCCGATATGGTTTCACTCAAGCGTTCAGCATTTCTAGCCAATAAAATAATATTAGCACCTGCCTTAGACAATTCTATTGCTATTGCTTTTCCTATGCCTTGGCTACTGCCACAAACCAATGCTGTTTTTCCGAGTAAATTAATGTGCACTAGGCAAAGGTAATGTTAAAATCATTTCGCGCAAATAGGTATTCTCTATTATTCTCTTCAATTTATTTGCACTCTTTTTGTATCATTGCATTGGTATGAATTACACGCGTTCGGTTTGTCTATTTCTTTTTTGTTTCCTATTCTCTCTATCAATGCTTGCACAAAAGCCTGTGATGCTCGGTGACTTTGCTCCGGGCAATAAAGGTTCAAATCCCGATTTTCTGACCGCCTGCGGCAATACCGCTTTTTTTACGGCTGAAGATGGTTTGCATGGCCGTGAACTCTGGAAAACCGATGGAACTGTTCAAGGCACCGTTATGGTTAAAGACTTATGCGTGGGCATTTGCGGTTCATCTCCTAAAAATTTATGGGCTGTTGGTTCTACGCTTTTCTTTACGGCTTATGAGAGTGATAAGGGTACGGAGTTGTGGAAAACCGATGGAACAGATAAGGGTACAGTGCGTGTAAAAGACATCAACAGTGGTCGAAGCAATTTCAGTCCGCGCTACTTATGCAATGTCAATACTATTTTGTTCTTCACTGCCGACGATGGTATGAATGGCGCTGAACTATGGCGCAGCGATGGCAGCGAGACTGGTACCTTTATGGTTAAGGACATTGATCCCGAGGGCAGCGCGCACCCAAGCATGCTCTGTGTGGCTCAAAATGTTTTGTTTTTTAAGGCTACAATAAAAGGTGAGGGTGAAAGCATTTGGCAATCGGATGGCACTGCCGCTGGGACGGTTAAAGTGAGTGCAGCAAATTCAATTCGCAATATCGGTTTTGTTCCAAATAAACAGACTGTGTTTTGGATAGATATTGAAGACATTGGCGGTAGAATTCAAATGGGAGCCAAATTGGAACTGTGGGCGTTTACCTTCGGAACTAAAGCCCCTGTTTTGCTTAAAACATTGGATAAGAATACCTCTTCTTGGCCCAACTCAGCTTTTATTTGTGGCAATAGTGCAATGTTTTTTGGCGAGCGAAATGCCTTGTGGAAATCGGATGGCACAGTTGATGGAACTTTAAAAATAAAAAGCATACCCAATGTCTCAGACTTAGATGATTTTCAAATGGTCGATGAGCGTTTGGTATTCAATGCCAACATTAATCCCAAAGGAATTGGCTCTGCCAAAGAATCTGTTGAAATTGCAGAATACGATATCTACGTGAGTAACGGCAGCAGTGAGGGAACAGTCTTGTTAAAACACGGGAGCTATGATGAAGCTTGTTTTTTCAAAAACAACTTGATTTTTTACAGCAGAGATTTGTACAAATGTGATTTAAAATCGTCTAAACCTGAGCTTAAGAAAATACCCAATGGAGTCAATATTCCTTTGTCTCCATCGAGTTTCTGCAGCATCAACAACAAGCTTTTATTCTTTGCCTCTACACCCGCTAACGGAAAAGAACTGTGGTGGCTTGACGATAAACTCAGCAAAGTAGAGATCTTAATTGATATCAATAAAAAAGGGAACTCCTTTGATGTGCTTAGTTTAATCAATGTTTCCAATAACCTTTTTGTTTTTTGTGTAAACGAAGCGATTGGCTTGCAACTATGGAAAAGCAATGGCAGCAAAGAGGGTACACTTGAACTTAAGCGATTGTACCCTGACTATGAATATATCGACATTGAAGCTAAAGCAGAATTAAATGGTCAGTTGTTTTTTATTTGTAAAAATGATGTCAAAAAGAATATTGATCTTTGGTGCAGCGACGGAACAAGCAATGGCACCCGCATCGTGCGCAGTTTTGATGTAGGCAAAACCAAGGGCCTAGACCAGCAGTTAATCGCCTTTAAAAACAAGGTTTATTTTAACGCCAATGAGGCACTAAAAGGCAATGAAATTTGGTGCAGCGACGGCACTGAAAAAGGGACCTATCTTTTAAAAGACATTCAAAGAGGGGTTGAGTCTTCCGCTCCACAATGGTTTACCAAAGTGGGCGAGACTTTGTTTTTTGCCGCAGACAATTACAATGAAGGCAATGAACTTTGGAAAACCGATGGCACAGACAAAGGAACTGTTATGGTGCATGATGTTTTCAATGGTGCCCATAGCTCTGATCCTATTGCGTTTAAAGCCTATAAAAACAAATTGTTCTTTGCCGCTGATAACGGTTTGCATGGTCTTGAACTGTGGCAATCGGACGGCACTGCTGCCGGAACCTCTATGGTTACAGATATCAACAAAGGTGAGTTGGGTTCCAATCCAGAAGACCTTACGGTTTGTGGTAGTTTATTGTTCTTTACCGCCAACAATGGCAAGCAAGGCGTGGAGCTTTGGAAAACCGATGGCAAGGCAGAAGGAACCACAATGGTGGCCGATATTTATGCCGGTAACGAAGACTCCAATCCTGGTGAACTGACTGTTTTGAATGGCGAATTGTTTTTCACCGCCAATTCGAATAAGTATGGGGTTGAATTATGGAAGAGCAATGGCACAGAGAAGGGTACTGAAATGGTGAAGGACATTCAAAAGGGTAGCACAGGAAGCAATTGCAGAAACCTATGTGTGTTTAACGGCAACTTATATTTCGTTGCTATCTCCGGACTCAACGATCCTGAATTATGGAAATGCAATGGCAAAGGCAGCGGAACGGCAATGGTGCAAGCCGACTACAGCAGGAGCAATTTATTGCCCCCTATGTTTTTATGTGTATCCAATAATGTGCTATACTATGTGGTGGATATGCACGAATACGGCAAGGAGATTTGGAGACTGAAATAATTAGTCTATTAAGTTGACTTTATAGTGTCTTGCTCCATCTGCATGTTCCAATTGCATGCTGATATGCGGCAGATCGATAAAGTCTTCTACTATTTCAGGCCATTCTATTAAACACACATGCTTAGAATCGAGATAGTCCATAAACCCAATTTCTTCCAATTCTTCAACCCGCTTTATTCTGTAAAGGTCGAAGTGGTAAACGGTTTTGCCTTCAAAAATGTAGGTGTTAACGATGTTGAACGTAGGACTGCTCACCTCACTCACACAACCCAATTCTTTGAGTAAGGCTTTAGAAAAGCTGGTTTTTCCAGTACCCAAATTGCCTTTCAATAAAACTATTGGATGCGTGTTTAAATGCGTCAGTATTTTGCCAACTAAAGTGGGTATAAAATCTATACCACCCAATTCGTCTAAGAGAAGTTTCGGCGCCAAACTTATTTTTTCTTGTAGTATTTTATGGCCTCAGGCAACCAAGCTTGCAAATCAGCTATACGTGTTGCATCACTCGGGTGGGTGCTTAATATTTGTGGAGGTTTAAGGCCAACAGACAACTTGCTCATACGCTCCCAAAAGGCTATTGATTCTGCAGGGTCGTAGCCAGCAAGGGCCATGAATACCAAACCGATTTTATCAGCCTCAGTTTCATGCTTGCGAGAGTATTTGAGTATGCTTAGGTTGCCCGCCACACCAAATGCCAACCCGAATATATTTTGAGTTGCTTGTGGACTGCCCGATACAGCCACTGAAAGAATATTGCCAAGACCTTGCGCTTTCATTTGCTGGGTCATGCGCTCGTTGCCATGTTTGGCAATTGCGTGTGCAATTTCGTGGCCCATTACCACAGCCAAACCTTCTTCGTTTTGTGTAACAGGCAATAGGCCAGTGTATACAACAACCTTTCCGCCTGGCATGCACCAAGCGTTGACAGTTGGGTCTTCAACGGTATTGAATTCCCATTTATAGGCAGAAATTCTAGCGTAATATTTTCCGCCTTCATAGGTTTTGAAAAATTCAGTAATAGAGGCAGCAATGTTCTTGCCTACTTTTTTAACCAAATCGCTTTGGCTTTTATTGCTGCTAAGTTTGTTGCTTGCAATAAAATTGATGTAAGCGGTATCGCTCATTTTCTGGAGAGCAGTTTCGCTTTCCCAGGCGCTTTGTTTTCTGTTGGTAATTGGCACCCTACTGCAGGCGCTAGTAAAAACGAGTGTGATCAGACAAATAAACAATTTGTTCATATTGGTGTTTAAGATTTAGAAGGCAAAAAGGATGCCTAACTGATGAGTTCAACTTGGGCAGAAAGACCTTGGTCGAGGAGAGCTGTGCACAAAGGTTCTAGTAACGCGTATCCTCCAGATTTCACAGCACATTTGCCCCTATTGTGAACAATCCAAGCGCATTGCTCAGCTTGGCACACGTCGTGTTTACAGTATTTAACCAAACAGTTGGTAACATGCTCGAACGTATTGTAATCGTCGTTGTAAAGAACCAATTCGTATTCTTCAAAACCGGTTTCTTTTTGAAGGACATTGGATTGAGATTTTTCTTCGTGTTTATGCTGAGAAAATAACATAAAATCTATTGTCTGTGTTTCTTTAAAAGTTTTGCTTTGTTTTCATTTCCTGACACCAAACGAACAATGTTCTTTTGATGGGTAAGTACCACCATAATTGCAGCAGCAATGCCAAAGGCAATGAACATTGGTTCTTCATTCTTATATACCAGAACCGCTATCAAAGGGAAGGCCATAGCCGCTAAAATACTACTCAACGATACATAACGGGTAGAAAATAAAATGACCATAAAAAGCATGATACAAGCCAAGGCAGATAAATAATGAATGCCCAAAACCATGCCTACTAAAGTTGCGATACCTTTACCACCTTTAAATTTAGAATAAATAGGAAAGATATGGCCAAATACCGATGACAAACCAAACAACAATTGAAGGTTAACAAATTTAATGGTACCAGGCTCTAAAAAATCTAAATAACGCACCAAACTTGCAGCGGTTAAGCCTTTAATGATGTCAATAAGCAAAACAGCAGTCCCTGCTTTTTTTCCTAAAACTCTAAAGGTATTTGATGCCCCAGAATTTCCACTTCCATGCTCTCGAATGACTATACCATAAAAGGCTTTTCCTACCCATAAAGCGGTAGGCATTGAGCCAATTAAATATGAGACAACTACACCAATGCCAATTAACAATAACTCCATTCTAGATTCTATTTTTTAAAGAGATTAAACGCAAAGATAATATAAAATTATTAATTAGAAAATATTCGGCACAATACAATGAATATCAATCAATTGTATGGTCTCATTCATCAGGGTCTGCGTCGTTCTTTTTCAAGAAATTATCCTTGGCTTTTTCACTGCCTACCCTCAAGATAAATTGTTCGTCGGCCATCTTTGTTGCTTCAGTGGTTACTATGGCCATTAATTCAGCATTGTTACTTGCTACCATCATATTGCCGCGCATGTATTCCAAATAAATCCAATCGCCGCCATCGGTCATAATGTATATATAAATCTTATCGCCACTTCTCTTCTTTTCAATAGCAATGGTGGTGCTATACTTTTTATTAACCACAGTGCCGTTGAACAATGGCATTAAAATACTGCCAGTAGCTATGAACTTTCTTCTGATTCTATTGAAAGCGATATCTACATCAGTAAATACAAATCCTGTTTTGAATTCACCTTCACCTGCAATGCTTCCTGTAGCATCCAAAGTCTTAATCATTTTATTGGCCGTTTTCTCATCGCTAATTAATTCGGAGATGGCCATTTTGTTTTCATCTGTTTTCAATGAACCGCCTGCTGACCCGGCATTTTCAGCGGTCAACATCTTTGTGATTTTACCCTTAATCTCTGCAGGGAATGGGAAGTCAAGCCACACCATTAAATTGAATCTAAACGTACTATCAGTTGCTGCGTGTTTGGCCGATCCTGCCGTCATGAAATTTACTTTAGGCGCCACCACATTGAAGTCGTATTTTCCTTCTGAATACACGCTGTGGTCTTTGTCGTTAAACTGTATGTAATTTCCTTTTAAAGCGTTGTTCAACAATTTGTCTTCATTGCCAATCATGAATCCATCTTTGGCTTGGTCGTAGAACATAATGCCGGTGTCCGATTGCAACTCAGGATCGCTGTAACGGCGTTTTAAGTCGAACAATATTGGATACACGTGGTTGCTGTCGTTGGCGTAGTAAACACCTATCGACAAGCGTTTGTTTTCTTTGTCTCTAGGGTTGCGCACATCAATGACTACATTTTGTGGATCCACCACATCTGTGTAGCGCAGCCATAAAGTTTCCATTTTTACAAACGAATGCATTGGTTTAACAAAACCCATAAACTCAATTGCTCGGCGGGTACTAATTATTTCAAACATGCCTTTGAAGCCAATCTTTTTGTCGAGTTTCAAAATCTTGTCTTCCGCAATTCTGCCATAGCCCACCAAGTGTTTGTCTTTGTCTATGCGTATGCTGTCAACATACAATGGTTGTTCGGTTTTATATTTGTCTATATACCTGTAATACCCGGTAGCTGCTAAGTTGTTACCGCCATGTATAAAGGTTCTACAGTTTTTAATTTCGTGGAATTTGTCAATTTTATTGGCCTCAATTCTCGAACTGTCTAAGCGGTCCATATAGGCTTTCTCGCGCACTACGGCTCTGCCGTCAAAAGGGTAGACCCTGCTGTCGGCAACATCGATGTATGGAATTTTCTCCATAAACAATACATTCTTTACCAAGTCGAATTTGGCGTAATGGCATTCAAATTTCACACTGTCTTTGGCATCTTGTGGCAAACCTGCAAACATTGGTTTGATAATGCCCATGCTGGTTCCAGGTTTAATTTCCATGGTCTTTTTATTCATGTCCCACAAGTAGTCGCTCATGTTGCTCGAATAGTGGTTGTATGGAAAATGGGTGTAAGACCCCACCACATTGGTGTTGAAATGTCCCGTGCGGGTATCAAAATCAACCACTCCTTTTACATTGTTGCACTCGAAAGCAAATTTACTTGGATCAACTGCAAATATCTGAATAGACGATGAAGCAGCAGTGGCCTTGTTAGGCCAAAGTACCATATCGTTGCTGGCAAAGTTTGCTTCGTCCCACATCAATTTACCATCACCTCTTAGGTCTTGCGGCGATAAGGTCATTTTGCCATCAAAATGGTATTTCATTTTAAAGACTTGGAAATTGCTGTCAATCTTGGTTTGGAACATGCGGTCTTGCTTCGGATACCACTCGGTGCGCACATTGGTACCTGCCACCAAAGGGAAACGAGAACTTTCAGGTAGGTCGAAGGTCGAACTGTTTCCTACCGTTGCGTCGGGCAATAGTAAGTACTCAGTGGAATGGGAAGTAGAGGTTTGGTAAAACAAATCACCCGATCCATAAAATCCTCTATTGCTCAAGTTGATGCTCAGATCGCCTTTTCCTTTTCCGCCATACATGGGCAAACTCACCTTGTCTACAAAACCCAAAGAGTAATCGGGTTGTATGCGTGCAATGTTTTCTATGTCCGGAAAAATGCCATCAGACAGCAAGCGGCCACCAAAGCCGAAACCAGCAATGGTGAAGTTGTCCAAACTATCGATGGTAAAAGGATCGATTTCAAATTTAAATTTGTCGCGGTTGTAGGCATGGTTGTGGGTTGCCGCTCGGTCGTAGTTTATTTCCGACCCCCGTTCGGCTATAAATATAGGGTACTCGGCAAAGTCTTTGAGCCCCGACTTATTGTTCGACTTGTCTATCAATATCCTTCCATAGGTATTAGACAAAACACTCTCTACTTTACGCAGCGAATTGGTGTTCACATCGGGGTAATAAATAACCATACTGTCTATGGTGGTGTTGTTGATTTGAAAGCCTGAGTAATCGAAGTTAAAGTCTTGCGAATAAAAATCGATACGACCCGCACGGATCAAACCAGAAAAATGCAAGTTCTTGTTTTTCTTAATCACCAGCAACTGGTCTTTCGGAATACTCAACACGTTTTGCGAATCGGAGAAGGTAAACTTGCGCACGCCTTCCATTTTCAAATCGTGGGTATTGAAACTGTATGTAACGTTAGGCTTACCTGAAATAACGCTGCCAAAACGCAAGACATCGTAGTCTTTGCCGCCGGTGTTATTAGAATTCCAATTGTACAATTTGTCGCGCACATAAATGGAATCATTTTCCGGGAAGTAGTACAAGAAACCATCGTCGGCCATATCCATAACCTGTTGAATTAAGAATTCTTTTTTAGAACTAATAGCTGAGGCATAGTCGTTTAAATTGAATGAACGAATGCCACTTTGGCGGCAGTAATAAAACATTTTATTTAAAGGATTTTGGCTCAAAGCACCTTGTTGTTTTTCGAATAAGAATTTTTTGAAAAATGAGTTTGTTTCCACATAAGCGGCCTTCTCGTTGTTGATCATATCGAAGTCGATGTAAGGTTGGGCTTGGTCCCATATCACCTGCTCCACATCAATTTCAACACCGTGGTAATTATCAGAGAACGGCATGCGCATTAAGCCATCGGTGCCGCGGGTCAACAAAAGTTTTTTGTTTTGAATGTTGTAGTTAAAAATAATATTTGGGTGGGTAATAAAGCCAGTATCCACTTTTATTTTAATGGAAGCATGTTGACTCATTACCTTACTCGAATCTAAACGAAATGCCGCAGAACTTACTTCTACAAAAGGCTTGCCTTGGTACAACAAAATAATGGAGGCATAGCCTTCCCCGAAGTTTTTCGAGTTGGTTTTGCCGCCCGCAATGCTAAATCCACCTTTGTACACCGCTTTGTCGCCCACTATACCTTTAATTTCAATGGTCGGCTCATAGCTTGTAAATTTAGGAAAGCCAGAATTCTTTACTTGGTCAATCGAAGCAGACTGCGAGATGCGTTCTTCCAAGACCCCTAAAATTTTGGTGCTTGAAATTTTAGGGTAGGTGAGTTGGGCCGAATCGACGATGAAGGTGCCTGAATTAAAATTTATTTTATGGTTTTTAAACTCTGCATGCACCTCGGCTTCGGGTTTGCCGACACGCTCCCAGTTTACACGGCCTTGCGTTCCGATCCATTGTTTTTTATCGGGGTAGTAAAGGCCCGAGCAATTCATTACTTTAATTTTATCCAATTCGGCATCACAAAAAAGGTCAAGGTTTTTGAAGGTAATTACCACACGGTTTTTGATGTAGGCAAATTCAAAGTTTGAATTGGAAGCATACCAGCGGCGGGCATCCGAGCGGTAAAAGGTATTGTCTTTAAATAAGGTGTTGGCAGTTTCTAAAAAGAATTGGTAATCTTTGGTGCTTTTCTCCAAGAGCAGAGCGCTAATTTCTTGCCATTGTTTGAGGAGATCGGGACTGAATTTCTTTTGGTAATACAAATCGATATTGCTGAGCATAAGTTCAAAAAACGGATCACGCGGCAGCTGTTTGTACATCATGTTGTTGCTAATTTTGATGATAAACTTTTGTTGTTCTGGAAGGATTTTCCCAGTCTTCCAATTTTTCGAGAAGGTTTCAGCCATTTTTGCAACCTCAGGTTTTTTGGAGGCAGCCATATACTTCACAAATTCATCTATGAAGACTGGTGCTTCAGTAGAGAAACTTGTTTGCGCAAAAGCGGGCAAAAAGGAGAACAGAAAAAGTAGACCAAAAAGGAGTTTCTTCATAAGGCTGCTAAAATAACAGGAGTTTTTTAAATTTATTGCACAAGATGTGCCAAGAAATACAAAAAAAAATAATTCGTAAATTATAATATTTGATAAAGACGAAACAATTAAGAAATCTTTTGTTAACCATGGATTTGGTTTGTGTCTAGCTTTTTTTTGGTGTGAAAAAAAAATATAAGAGAAATGAACTTAAATAGGAGATTTTTGTTTGAGTATTAAAGTTAATTATGTTTAAAAAATTTACAACAGCAGACAAAATATTATTTGTGGCCGCATTCATGTCATTGATATTCTCGGAAATACTTTATTTTCAAGGAGAAAAAGCAGATGGTAGTTTTATTGGAATTTGGGTGCCTTCAATCCTAGCTTTCGGGATTTATTTGAAATTAATTAACAATTCAAAGAATGACTAGTTTAATTCCATATTTCGCCACGCTTATTACCTTGCTATTCGGCGTTGCTTTTGCCATTGCGGTAAAAAAAGGCAACGACAATATGTATAAGTAATTTAACGATTTGCTGTCTTGATGATGCTGACTGATGCGCAGTTATTTCAAGATTTAAACGGGTAACTCAGCTCAATTGCTGTTGTTATTGGTTTTCCTTATCTTTGCTTTAAAATATTTTTCCTATGTATTTTTTCCGCCATATATTTCTATGTTTATTCTCTGTTCCCGCTATACTGTCAGCCCAAGCACTGAACGATAACTTCGAAGGCAATAGCAGTATCAGCACTTGGGCGGGTGATGCTTGTGGCATCAATACGCGTTTTGTCAATCCGTTTAAAAACGCTCAAAATACATCCGATTCTGTTTTGTCATATGCCGATAATGGCGGCTTGTATGCCAATGTGCGTTTTGATGCGAGCCGCAATTTTAGTCTGCTCGAAAACCATGTTTTTACCCTTAAGATTTACATTCCTTCTAGCGGATTGACCGGTTCTCAAAGCAATCAGATTTCTTTGAAGCTCCAAGACGGAACGCTTGCTGAGCCTTGGACAACCCAATCGGAAATCATTAAATCGGTTGTGCTCAATCAATGGCAAACCATTACGTTTGATTTTAAAAACGACAATTACCTCAATTTAAATGGAGGATCTTTGCCACCCATACAACGTACCGATTTTAACCGTGTGCTTTTGCAAATAAATGGTGAGAACAACACCGATAAAGTAAGGGCTTATATCGACGACTTTAATTATGCCTTTGTTAAAGTAGTTGACAACAAGAATTACAGCTTGGTGTGGTCGGATGAGTTCAATGGAAATGGCGCCTTAGACAGCAGCAAATGGTATCACCAAACCAAATTGCCGCAAGGCGGTTCTTGGTACAATGGAGAGGTTCAGCATTACACCAAACGGATCAACAATTCGTTTATGCAGAATGGGAACTTAAACCTTGTAGCAAAAAGGGAGACTTTTACCGATCAGGGATTTACCAAGAATTACACCTCAGCCCGTTTGAATTCAAAGTTTGCATTTAAATACGGTAAGGTCGTGTTTAGAGCCAAGTTACCTAGTGGTGCAGGCACATGGCCTGCTCTGTGGATGTTGGGTAAAAATATAGATGAGAATGGTGCTTATTGGGACAATAGGGGTTTTGGCAATACTGCTTGGCCAGCCTGTGGCGAAATAGATATTATGGAGCATTGGGGCAACAATCAAAATTACATACAAAGCGCCATGCACACCCCTTCGAGTTTTGGTGCTACGTTAAATATTGGTGGGCGTTCGGTATCGACCGCATCGTCAGCATTTCATGTTTATGCCTTGGAATGGACTGCCGATAAAATGGTTTTTAGTGTTGATTCCATTGTTCATTACATCTATAATCCAAGCGATAAAAATGCCAGCACTTGGCCGTTTGATTCAGAACAGTATTTGTTGATGAATGTGGCCATACAAGGCAATATTTTTTCTGGCTTTACCCAAGCTGCGATGGAGGTAGACTATGTTCGGGTGTATCAAGAAAAAACGAGCAGCGTTCAATCTGCCTATAAAACACACAGTGTAAAAGTATATCCAAATCCATTTGCCCATAATCTTACGATAGCAGTCGATGCAAATGATATGCAAGATGTAGAGCTTGAAATACAATCGTTAGAAGGCCAGGTGGTATATTCTACAATGGTCAACTTAGTAGACGGAAAAATTGAGATTAACGGACTGGATCACTTAACTGCAGGGCTATACTTTTTACGTTATAGCATTAATGGATTGCCGCAGGTGGGAAGGGTAGTAAAGCAGTAGTTCAAGGGCAAGGGCAGGTGCAAGAGCGTGGCAATCCGGAGTATGTTGGAGATGTAGTTAAATAACAAATAATTCATCCCTTAGCGCGACGGAATAAAGTCTTGTAAAAAGAAATAATCCGATTTGTTGGCAGAAAAAAATAACTTTACTTAATTATCCATGCCCAAAATCGTTTGTGTAATTTTGGAATTGCTAATCCCATTAAGGGTACCAAGATTAAAGTGAAAACTAAGGTTTTTAACAATTGTGGCAATTCTGAAATTAGCGGGAATATTAAAGCAAACATGATATTGATCACTGGGTAAACGAACAACCAAGAAATAAATAATAGTTTCCAAATTTTTGGTTTAGGGGCTTGGTTTACTTGTTCCATTTTCTGTAATTTTTTATATTGTAGTATCAAAACAAAAGAGAATAAGAATGGTTCGTTTTTTTCTTATTAAATTTGTTTTTAGCTTATGGCAAAAAACAAAACCCAAGAAACCGAATTAAGTGTCAACGATTTTATTTTAAAAATCGAAGATGAAACCAAAAGAAATGATGCCTTTACCCTGCTAGAAATACTTGAAAAAGTCTCGGGCTTTCAAGCAAAGTTATGGGGACCTAGCATTATCGGTTTTGGTTCTTACCATTACAAATATGAAAGTGGTCATGAGGGCGATGCACCCATATTGGCTTTTTCGCCACGCGCTGCAGCCTTAACAGTTTATCTTTCTTCCGGTTTTGAAGACCGCGAACCATTACTAGCTCAATTGGGCAAACACAAAGCAAGCAAGGGTTGTCTGTACATTAAAAAGCTTACCGATATTGATTTGTGGATATTGGAAAAAATCTTCATCAATCAAATTGCATACACCAACAAAACCTATCCATCTTAATTAACATTAAAGATGTAATAAAGGGAATTCTTTGAAAACAAAGGGTGTTTGCTTTATAAAGATTTGTATGTATTTATATCATTCATAATAACTTCCACTAAGGCAAGGTGCTTAGGTGTAAAGTTGAATTTAAGGTACAATCTTACCAACTTATGAAGTCTTCGGTTTACAAGACGAACATTGCCATCAATATCTTTAACCGTATAGATTTTATTTGAATCTGCATTCAATCTTAATGTTATACTGTTTATTGGAATCAAAACCATTTCATTCTTTTCCAAATAGAAATATTCAGTTCTTTTCGATTTTAGAATTGTTCTATTATCATGGAACTTAGATTTATCAACAACAAAATCCAAAAATGGAAAATAAACCCTATAATAAGTAGGACCACACGTTAAATCAATGTATTCGTGCTCTGTAATTGATTGATGGTCAATAGAAAATAACTTACAGCTTTCCTCATAGAATTCTCTGGTACAAGTTTTTTCAATAGGTTCACCTAGATCTAC
The DNA here is from genome assembly GCA_044341025.1 of Bacteroidia bacterium. Taxonomy (GTDB): domain Bacteria; phylum Bacteroidota; class Bacteroidia; order NS11-12g; family UBA955; genus JABMMZ01. The sequence continues at coordinate 237,245 of JBIISM010000001.1, forward strand.
TCTTCCACCTGCATCGGAAAGTATTCCGCGCTTCGAACTAAAGACAATAAAGCAAGAGATTTCAACACCATCTTTTAGGATGTTAACGATTGGTAAAATGCCTCCTCCTGAAAATATTTTGCTTTCTATGATGTTGTAAATATACTAAAAATATTAAATAATTTAGCTTTAGTGCGATTCCCAAATTGGTATTTCATTTATGATGTAGTTCCCTTGAAAAATATATTGTTTGATGAAGTCTATTGTTTTGCTGAATTAATTATACTTTTGTTTTAAGATATGAATATAAGGCCATATGGTAAAGATGATCGATTATATTGCATTGCATTGTTCCGCAGCAATGTTCCACTTTATTTTGCAGAAGGTGAGTTGAATGATTTTGAATTTTGGTTGGATGGTAAAGACAACAAGGTATTATCATACAAAAACACCAAAGAAGAGTATTTTTTTGTCTTAGAAGATAATGGGGAAATTCTTGCTTGTGGCGGATTTTATATACACAAAAATGAGCAGCTTTTCAATTTGGTTTGGGGTATGGTACACGCTAAATTCCATCTAATGGGCTATGGGAGTGCATTGTTAAATTACCGAATCGAAATGGCTTTTGATTTGTTTTCAGATTTTCCAATTACCATCGATACCACTCAGCATACAAAGGCTTTTTTTGAAAAATTTGGTTTCAGAAGCACCAATACGACAGAGAATTATTATGCCACTGGTTTGCATAGAATTGATATGGTAAAATTGAATAGGATAACTTATTTTTGAAGACTATGAATCCAATAATTAGAAATGTTTTAGCCTTGTTGGCGGGTGCTGCAATTGGCGGTTTGGTCAACTTCAGTATTGTTATGATAAGTGGCAACATTATTCCACCACCTTCGGGTGTTGATGTAACAACTGAAGCTGGTTTGAAAGCAGGGCTGCATTTGTTTGAGCCTAAGCACTTTTTACTTCCTTTCCTGGCGCATGCCATAGGAACCTTTGTTGGCGCGCTTGCCTGCGTCCGTATAGCGGTATCAATGAAAATGGTCTTGGCTTTGATGATCGGTGTTTTGTTTTTCGCCGGAGGCGCTCAAATGGTGATGATTTTACCAGCCCCAATGTGGTTTAATATTACTGACTTGGTTTTGGCCTATATACCAATGGCATTCTTAGCTGCAAAATTAAGCAGCCCGCAGGCCTTAAGCCTGCAAAAATAGTCTTAGTATTACGTCGATTTAGAAATCGCCGTATACATCTGTCAATGCTTCACAGCCATCCTCAGTAATAAGAATTGTATGCTCAAACTGAGCCGATAACTTTCCGTCAATAGTTCTTGCTGTCCACGCATCTTTACGGTCAACTTTACAACGTGCTTTACCAGCATTTATCATTGGTTCTATCGTAAAGGTCATTCCAGGTTTTAACGCCACGCCAGAGTTTTTCTTTGCCACATGGTCGACCTGTGGGTCTTCATGAAAACGAATGCCAACGCCGTGTCCACAAAATTCAAAGACCACACTATAGCCATTTTTTACTGCGTGTTCGTTTATTGCATAACCAATATTGCCTAAATGATTGCCTGGCTTACATTCAGCAATACCCAAACGCAAACATTCTTTTGTGGTTTGAACCAATTTTTTAGCATAATCACTAACCTCGCCAACCAAATACATGCGGCAAGTATCACCGAAGTAGCCATTGAGTATGCATGTCACATCGATGTTAACGATATCACCATCTTGCACGACATAGTCGTTTGGAACCCCATGGCAAACCACATCATTTGGTGAAATACAACTGGCATGTTTGTAGCCCCTGTAGCCTTTTGTAGCAGCAGTTGCACCATTTTTTAAAATAAAAGCCTCAATAAGTCCATCCAATTCGATGGTCTTAACGCCTGGCTTAACAAACGGTTCAATATATTTTAATGTTTCAGCAGCCAACTGACTGCTTTTTCTAATCCCTTCAATTTGCTCGGGCGTTTTAATGATGATCGCCATGTTTTTTATCTTTTAATTTTATGCAATTGTCTTTGCAGTTCGTTGAAATACGGTTGCGAATTTAGCAATCGACTTCCATACCAACTAAACAATTCACCGTCGACAGTTAATATTTTTGAATTTGGAAGTAAGCTTTGCAATTCTTCCGTATGCTTTTCTTTGAAAGGGTAGGGCTCAGAAGACAAAAGTATAACTTCTGGATTAAGCGCTTGCATGTCTTCGGTACTTAATTCTGGGTATCTATTGTGTTTAACCAAATTAATAAACCCTGATCTCTCCAACATGTGGTTGATAAATGTATCAGTTCCTACGGCCATATATGGATTGCGCCATACCAAATACAAACAAGAATACTGGTGTCTAATTTTCTTTTGGCTTAAACTTGATTCAATGTTTTTCAACAATGATTCAGTTTCGCTTTCTACATCCATAATTTCACCTATGCTGCGCATCATGTAAAACGCATCGTCGATATTTTTGATATCGCTTACCCATACTGGATACTTTTTAGAAAGGATTTCTACAATTTCTTCATTGTTTTCCTCCTTGTTGCAAAGTATAAAATCTGGTTTAAGTTCATCAAGTTCATCGAATCGAACCTTTTTGGTTCCCCCAATTTTTTTAGATTTTTTAAAGTGTGATTTAGGATGTATGCAAAAAACAGTTTGTCCAACAATTTTGTCTTTTAGACCAATTTCATATAGGAATTCTGTTTGAGAAGGCACCAATGAAACGATACGTTGTATGGGTTTTTGGATCTTTACAACCCTGCCCAACATATCTAAAACTTCAATGCTTTCAGGCATTTATAAGTTACCGCGTTCGGCTTGTTCGCGTTCTATGGCCTCAAATAAAGCTTTGAAATTGCCTTTTCCAAATGATTTGGCTCCTTTGCGCTGGATGATTTCATAAAACATAGTTGGTCTATCTTCTACGGGTTTGGTAAACAACTGCAACAAATAACCTTCCTCATCACGGTCAACCAAAATACCCAATTCTTTTAATGGTTCAATGTCTTCTTCGATAGGGCCAACACGTTCAAGTAAATCTTCATAATATGAACTTGGAACTTTTAAAAATTCAACGCCACGTTCCATTAATTGCTTAACGGTTGAAACGATGTCTAAGGTAGCAATTGCGATATGCTGAGTACCTTCACCCTCATAGAACTCAAGGTATTCTTCTACCTGCGATTTTCTTTTCCCAACGGCCGGCTCATTAATCGGGAATTTAACAAAACCGTTGCCATTGCTCATTACTTTACTCATAAGGGCAGAGTATTCAGTTGAAATGTCATTGTCATCAAAAGACAATATGTTTTTAAAGCCCATAACATCTTCATAGAATTTAACCCAAGGGTTCATTTGATTCCAACCCACATTGCCTACACAATGGTCAACGTATAACAAACCGACAGGACCAGGGTTGTATGCGCTTTCCCATTTTCTATAACCTGGCATGAAAATACCATTGTAATTTTTCCGTTCAATAAAAAGATGCACCACTTCACCATAGGTGTGTATGCCACTCATCCGCACTTCACCATGCTCATCGGAAAGTGTCATTGGCTCTAAACACGATTTGCCACCGCGTTTTGTGGTTTGTTCATGTGCATCGTATGCATCGTCTACCATCAAGGCCAAGGTTTTGACACCATCGCCATGTTTTAGATGGTGTTTTGCGATTTCAGAATCAGAACGCAAAGGAGTGGTCAAAATCAAACGCATTTTGTTTTGAACCAACACATAACTCACGCGGTCTTTAACCCCTGTTTCTGGTCCTGCGTAGGCTAAGCTTTGAAAACCAAATGCTGTTTTATAGTAGTGGGCAGCTTGTTTTGCATTGCCAACATATAATTCTATGTAATCGGTGCCGTGTAAAGGTAGAAAATCGGCTTCTGAACTCATGATATGGTCTTTGTTAATATAAATTAATGTCTAACCAATATTAATAGAATTTGTAACGTTCATCTTTGACATCTGCTGCTTTTTTAAGCGCCTCAAAAACTGAGTTGTATACTTGTTGCTTCTTTTGGTCGTATAAGATTTTCTTTCTAGAACTAAGGTCTTTAGGGACATCCACTTTGCTGACGCCTTCAACCAAAACAACATGCACGCCATCATTGCTTGTAATCGGTCTGCTCATTGTATTGGTTTTTAATCCACATACATAACCAACCAATTTTAAGTCGTTACCTGCAAATTGAACATTGGTAGAGTAAAAGTTGGTGTTGTAAAAAGGTTGAACCATTGATTTTACATTGGTTGCCAAATCTTCAATAGTTTTAGACTTTTTCATACCATCTTCAAATTGTTTGACTAAGATCTTAGCTTTCTTTTCGTCCATAACCAAACGGGTTACCTTTTCTCTAACATCCTCAACATCTGAAGTGCCTTCTTTCTTTATTTTAGATAATTTTGCAACAATTAATAAATCACCTGCAGAAATTACATCTGAATAATCGCCCAGTTCTCTTTTGTCGTCAAAAGCCCATCTTACAACATCAATAGTGCCTGGGATGCCTGTCATGGCGCGGTCGCTTTCTTTAACATTGTTTGCTATACTTTTAACCAAGTTGTTTTTCTTAACTTGTTTTTCAAATTCGTCTTTGTTGTCTCCAGAAAGTGATGATCTGAAATTGCTGGCTTTTTGGTATGCTTCATCTTCGGTAGATTTTAGTGCTTCAATTGGTTTTCTAACCTCACCAATTTTAATTAATTCGGAAGATTTAGGATCTACCAATTTAATTAATGACAAACCATACATTGATTTAACCACCGTTGACTGACCCATTCCAAGGGTTTTAACCGCTTTGTTTACTTGCTCATCTTGCGAACCTTCTCTAACCCAACCTAGGTCTTGAGCATAAGTAACTTCCCCTGTATTTACTTTTGAGTTAAAGAATTCAAGGGAATTAGAACTTGAATTGGATTCAGCGCCAAGTTTTTTGCCATTGGCTATTGCTTTTAATGTGTCGTCTTTTGTTGATCCTTTAATCGCCAATTCAACCCTAATCGCATGGTAGTATGTTACAGAATCAGATTTTTTATCTAACACTTTAAACAAGCTAAATCCACCATCGTAATATATCGGTCCTATTACACTGTCTTTAGGCGCAGAAAATAATTTAGACTCGTAGGCTTTATTGAATGAACCATGTGATTGAAACAAATCAGAATAAGGTACAGTGCTATTTAGTTGAACATAAACTGAATCAACCTCTGCATCTTTAAATTCATTGATTTCAGATGCTAAGGCATTTCTAACTTCTAAGGTGTCTGCTTTTGAAGGTGACACATTGATTAGAATATAGTCTAAGTCTCTTGAGGCTTTTTGTTTAAATTCATCTTTGTGGCGTTTAATGTAATCTTTCAAGTCAGAATCTTCGATTTTTATAGATTTGTCATCAACCGTTGCGTAATTTAATGTTACCGATTTGCCGTTGTAGTTTAAGGTAGAAGCAAAATAATCGTCTTCAGCATCCAAATTGGTGGCATAAAGTGATTTGGCAACCAAGGAGTTGTACTTTCTACTTTGAACTTCCATAAACACTTGTTTCAGTATCAGTTCAAATTGAGCCATCATTTTCGGGTCTTTTTTGGCTACTTGGTTCTTGAAATTGATAACATTTGATGGAGAAAATTGCCCATCTTTACTGAAATATTGTTTAATCGTTGAATGTGCATCGTCTGAATACAATAGTTTTCCGGCCTCAGCTACCGATATGTCTAGGCCCAAAGACGCATATTCTTTGTCAACAATTAAAGTCTGAACGAATTGATTCCAAGCATATGACGATGCTTGTTCTTTGGTTTGCTCAGTTTCACCTGAACCATTTGAATTTAATTGAGCCAATAATTCTTTGTATTTGGCATCAAACTCTAACACAGAAATACTTGTTCCTGCAATTTCACCCACGTTTTGAGTGCCGCCAAAACCAAATTTACTTTTGCTGGAGAAGTAATCACTTACAACAAAAAGTACAAGGGATACCAAAATGATCATTAAGACCCAAGTTGAATTTCTAAGTTTGTTTAATATGGACATATCAGATTTTTTGAAAAATGAGTTGCAAAATAATGCTTTTAATACTTAAAAATCAAATTACAATGTAAAAAAAGACATAATTCATTGTTAATTGTTTTCAATATAGGGATAAACGCCTTCCAATATTGCACTTCCATTTCAAATCTAAGACTTTTTCTAGCATCATTTTCAACTATTTGAAACCAGAAATTCAACATTTATATAATGAATATTTCATGGTTTCTTTTTGGAAATCATTCTTACCTTTGCGGACTCATGCACGACATCGAACCACACTACCATTGGTTGCATCTGTACAATTCTGTAGAAGATGAACGTTCTCCGTTTTACGAAACAATACACAGTGAGTTTGAATACAGCAATGCCGTTTACAATTATTTAATTCATCCTCAATGGGATCATTTTGGTTCGCCTACCCTTTACACAAAAATTTTATTTGTCGATTACGAAGCCGGATACGCCATTATCGAGTTAATAGGCGAGTGGAATGATGTGATTCAAAATGACATCATGACTTTTAAACGCGAATTAATTGAATTGATGCAAGATGAAGGCATCGATAAGTTTATTCTAATTGGTGATAATGTGCTCAATTTTCATGCCTCTGATGACAGTTATTACCAAGAATGGTACGATGATATTGAGGATGGTTGGATTGCCTTAGTCAATTTTAGAGACCATGTACTTGATGAATTTAAACAGCACCGCATCGATTACTTCTTAAATTTTGGCGGCGAATTGGATGTTTTGTTGTGGCGAAAATATACACCATTGCAAATGTTTAAAAAAGTCGAAGAAATAATCCAACACCGATTGTCTTAATCCTTTATTGGTTGCCTGAGATAGATAATTTGTTTTTTCGGGCTGAACTTTTTCGCGGTTTTTTTGTAGTAATAGCAGCGGTATTCATTTGTGTTGTTGTCAATTTATTGTCATTTTGATACATGTTGCAACTTGTATTCATGAATCTCAGCTATTTTTGCATTTGATACACTTATGAGAAACATATACTTAAGGAATTTGATTTTTGGCTTTGCTTTTATTATTGTGCTTTGCAGTGCAATTATGAATACTTCTGGTCCGGGGCCATCATACACCAATGCTCCAAATGAATCAAATTGTACCTCTTGCCACGGTGGTTCAATTGTGACATCTGGCAATAGTAATTTGAACAATGTCCGATTGAATTCTAATTTTACTGGAAACGGTTACATTCCTGATTCAACTTATACCATGGAATTAACCTTTAAACAAACAGGAAAAGTGAAATTCGGTTTTGAAGTGACTTGTTTAGACAAAAGCAATAGTCCTGCGGGCACATTAACCAGCACCACCTCTAGAACCAGCAGAGTTACAGGAACGGTTAATGGGCAAACAAGAGAATATATACAACATACCTCAACTGGTACGGCCAATGTTGGCACCGATAGCACAAGATGGGTGTTTACATGGAAAGCACCATCTGCAAACATTGGCCCAGTGAAATTTCATATGGTTGTAATGGCTACCAATAACAATGGCAGTGACGATGCAGGAGATATTGTTTATGGAAAATCTTTCCAGATAAATCCCTCTAATTTATTGCCTGTTGCAAGGGCGAAAAGCAACGATACCATTACCTGTACAGGATACAATGCACAACTTCTAGGTACTGGAACCAATTCACCCACTTCGTATTCATGGAAAATGAATGGCGGCACACCTACGACAAGCACTGCGCAAAATCCAACGGTTAACTATACCACAACTGGTTTAAAGAAAGTGATTCTGACCGTTATGAACAGCAAGGGCGTTAGTTTTCCGGATACAATGGATATACTCGTAAATGCATCTCCTGCAGCTGTTATTTTAAATGGATCTGCTGCCAGCATTTGCCAAGGGGATTCTTTATTTTTAAGCGCTAACACCGGCACGGGTTTGACCTATTTATGGTTAAATAACAATAAAACAGTAAGAAATATTTATGCTAAAGACAGTGTGAATTATACAGTAAAAGTGACTAGTACCAGCAACCAATGCGCCAAAACCAGCGCTCCATTTAAACTCTATTGGTATGGAAAGCCTAGCGTTTCATTGTCTAAGACCCTAAGCAAAGACACCGTTTGTGGGGCTTACAACGAAACATTCACCGCCAGCGGTAGTTTAATAGACAGTGTGCTTTGGTATGTAAATGGTGTTCTAAGCCGAAGGACTAAAACTTTAACAACTGTATTTACAGGAACAAACAACATCAGTGTGACCGCGGTTGCAAAGAGTATAAATTCTTGTATAAGTGCTTTTTCAAATGTTGTTAAATTGGTTTCAATCCCTAAGCTTTATCCGAGCAATTTTCAATCCAGTAAAACTACTTCGACCATTGGTTTGACTTGGAAGAAAAACAACGGAATATCAGCGTATAAGTATGCAGTAAATGGAGGCAGCTTTTCCAATACAAATACAGATTCAAACGTAATTATAACAGGTCTACAACCAAATACGACCTATCTTCTTACACTCAGAAGCATTCAAGCAACACCATGTGGATCCTCTGATACCAGCTTTTTGATTAAAACAAATTTCTGTTCCAACCTAATTTATAGCGTTAACCTTGATTCAAGAACATGCAAAGGCGGTCAGATTAATGCAGTGGTCAACAAATTATTTGCAGCCAAATACAGTATATCTTTTAACCAGCAAGCTTTTGGCAAAGACACCACCTTCACATTTATGCCTGTTAAGTCAGATAGTTTGAGCATAAGGATTATTGATAGTTTAAGTCCAACTTGTCCTGCCATCGTTGAAAAACGAGCCTATATTGTAGATACTCTGTTTGATAATACAATTGCTCAAGCCAGTCAAGTAAGCAGCTGTTTAAACCAATATAAAATGACAATTGTTTCAGGCTACAGCAATTACGAATTCTATAAAAATGGTGTTTTGCAAAATGCAGGAATAAGCAATACATACTTATTTTCAGGCTTAAGTTCAGGCGATAAACTGTCGGCAATTGGCAAAATAAATTCGTGCGCCAAATCATACGGACAAGTAACATTCACCTTTAATCCAGCGCCGGTGTCTGCGTTTACGTATACAAGATCTTTTAAAAATTATACGTTTACAGCCGATGCCCAATCAAATGCATCTTATACCTGGAAAGTAGGCCAAACTGTTATTGGAAATACAGTAAGCTTTACCAAGGATATGGGTGGCTATGACAATTCTAACATTACTCTTCGTTTAATCAGTACTTCATCCAATGCTTGTATCGATTCAAGTGCTCAAAACATCGCCGTACCTAATTTCTCTTCGATTGAACGCATTGGCAACAAAATCTTCAAAGTTTATCCAAATCCATTCAGCGACCAATTAACCATTGAAGGTAAAATGGGTGGATTCACTGTAAAATTACTGGACCATTTAGGCAAAGTAGTTTGTGAACAAACAACCATTGGAAATACGTTGGTTGTTTCAAGTGTTGAATTTGCTGAAGGGGTATACCAACTATTGATTCAAGACATTAATGGCACAATAAACAGCTTTACATTTGTGAAAGCCCAATAAATATTCTCTTACATTATGAAGGAAGAAATCCCTGGTCTCAAAAGGCTAGGGATTTGTGCTATTGGCTCAATTATGAGAGGAATTCCAACAAATTCACATTGTCGGCATAATCAGATAAACCGGGTTTTTGGGTTTGGCCCAAACCAACTGCTTGCTTGAGTTCTGACATATTAGAGGCAATGCATTGCCATTGTTCCTTGTGCTGTTCAATGTATGTGTGAACCTCATCAATATGCTCGTAATAGTGGTAATTTAAAGTGGCAATAGGTGCATGAGGTTCTTGTTTTTCTTGAAACAACATAAAACCATTGTCGTAATGTTTATCGAGGTTCATCAATAAAATCGATTTATGGTACATATAGTTGTTGTAGTACTTATGGTGGTTTACATGGTCCATGTACACATCGTAGGCTTCATACAAAGGGCGCAATTCAAAGCCTTTTGGTAAAATTAAATGCGAAACATTTCGACAACCCAATCCATAATACATATAGATGTCATCTGCCAAACGCTTAAGTGCAGCCTCGTCTTCATTGCCACTTAGAACGGCTATTGAAGTTCTGTTTTTTCTAATAACAGCTGCTACATCTTTGAAGTAGTATTCAAAGTACCTCGCGGAGTTGTTGCTGCCAGTTGCAATTAAATATTGTATGCCTTTTAATTTGCCTTCTGTATTGATTCTTGTTTTTAGTTCGGGGCAAAATTCAATCAATTTTTCTATGGCATATAGCATCAAAACTTCATCGGAAGATGAGCGTTTTATTGAAACTTTAAGGCCCTTTGCAATACCAGAAAGCAAGTCGTGTAAACCAACCAATGGGATGTTCCCTGCCATAATAATTCCAAGTGTTTGCTCTCTCAATTCACAGTTTTCATCCTTGAGCCACTCTTCTATGTTTTCTTTACTCAATGCATCTGACCAATTGTTGGTAGATAATTGAATGAAGGATTGGCTAAACCAAGGATTCATGATTTGGGCTTTTTCTTTAATTGCCTCTGGAATCTCAAGTAAGGCCTGGCCTAATTGGTAAAAACTATCGATGATGTTTGATTTGTACACGGGATAAAATGAAGGAACAAAATTAAAGATAATCCGTTACATATTGGAAATGATTCTAAATTCTAAAAAAAATGTGTTTCTAAACAAAAAAAATGATAGGTTTGTACTAATGATTTCAAAACCCATTTTAGCACTTTTTTTAATGATTTTAAGCACTGTTTGTCTAGCGCAAGAGGGTTTTAAATTTGGTCCTCAAGTGGCTTTCATCACCTCAAGAACACATGTTTTGGACAAATTGCCTGATAACTATAATTTCAGATTTAAATCTGGTTTTAAACTTGGTTTTAGTGCTCAATACGGGTTCACTCCGAGGTTTGTATTGGGTACAGGTTTGTCTTATGTTAACAAAGGCTACCGTGTGTTTAACGATACCAACAGCAAGGGCAATGTTTTGAAGAGCAATTCAAGTCATATTGAGCTACCTGTTAACATGATTTTTAAATTCAAAATGGGAGCCTCCTCAAGGATGCGTTTTTTGTTGGGTGGCACCTTGAATTATCAACTACAAACAGATCAAAAAATCTTGGCAAACGAAGGCAACACTTTTGCCATCACAGAAAGCAAGCAACAGCAGCTTTATCCAATGTTAAATACAGGGGTAGAAATAGCCAGTGAAAACAAAGCTGGGAATGTGTTTGTGTTTGGTGTTTATTATAGCCAAGCCTTCAGCAATCAAAGTATCTTACATATATCGGGTTCGAAAGCTTCTAATGCGGATGTTTTTTCATTGGGCTACAGAGGATCATACATAGGAATAGGCCTTTCGTATTTGTTTGATCTCAAGAATTTTAAGAAGGAAGAAGTTTTCTTTTATTGATTTTTTGGGTTTCTATTGAAACAAAAGGACAAATAATTGCCTTAAGTTAGCATTTAAAATGCATGTTATTTTTTTGTTAATGGCATAATATTTCTCATTTAAGTTTGTTACATTTGCAAGAATTATACAATCTAAGTAACTTACATTTTAAATATGAAAGACAAATATGTTGATTTGATCAACCAAACTTTTGATTTTCCAGTTGATGAATTTGGCCTTAATGAAGACAAAGAATTGACATTTCATGACATTCCTTTGATGGATTTGGTTGAGCAATACGGCACTCCGCTTAAGTTTACCTATTTGCCGAGAATTTCAGAAAATATTAAAAAGGCACGTACATGGTTCAATGTTGCCATGGCCAAAGTAGATTACAAAGCTAAATATCATTACTGTTATTGTACTAAAAGTTCCCACTTTGCACACGTTCTAGAAGAGGTACTTCGCAACGATGTTCATCTAGAAACATCTTCGGCTTTTGATATCAACTTGATTTTATCGCTTTTTGAACAAGGTTTAATCAGTAAAGAAAAATACATTGTATGCAATGGATTTAAACTGCAACCTTATGTTGACAATATTGCATTGATCATAAATGAAGGGTTTAGCAATGTTATTCCGGTAATTGACAATATTAGAGAGATTGATTTATTGGCCAAGGCAGTTCAGGGAGATTTTAAAGTTGGTTTGCGCATCGCTGCAGAGGAAGAACCTAAGTTTCCTTTTTATACTTCACGATTAGGCATTGGGTACAAGGATATCGTTCCATTGTATAAGGAGAAGATTCAAAAGAACAAACACATGAGCCTAAAGATGCTGCATTTCTTTATCAATACTGGAATTGAGGATGATGCATACTATTGGAATGAATTGCACAAATGTCTAAATGTGTATTGCGAATTGAAGAAAATGTGTCCAGAATTGGATAGTTTAAATATTGGCGGCGGGTTTCCAATCAAGAATTCATTAAAGTTCGATTTTGATTATGAGTACATGGCCTCGGAAATTGTTGCTCAAGTTAAACAAGTATGCGACAGCAATGGCGTTCCTGAGCCCGATATTTTCACTGAGTTTGGTTCATTTACTGTTGGAGAAAGTGGGGGAGCCATCTTCAAAATTGAATATCAAAAAGTTCAGAATGATAGAGAAAAATGGAATATGATTGATAGTAGTTTTATGACTACGCTTCCAGATTCATGGGCCATCAATAAAAAGTTCATTATGTTTCCATTAAACAATTGGGAAAAGAACTACGAACGTGTATTGTTAGGCGGTATTACCTGTGACAGTGATGATTATTATAACAGTGAGCAACACGCCAATGCAATTTATCTCCCAGTTTTTGATGAAAATGATCCGTTGTATATTGGATACTTTCACTGCGGTGCATACCAAGAAAGCATTGGTGGATTCGGCGGTATTCAGCATTGCTTAACACCTTCGCCAAAACATATTATTATATCACTTGATGAAAATGGCGATTACAACACCAAGTTGTTTTCAAAAGAGCAGACTTATAAGAGTATGCTAAAAACTTTAGGGTATTAGAAAATATTATCCCATAAAAAAACCCGCTTAAAGCGGGTTTTTTTATGGGTGTTAATGTCTTATGCTTGTCCAGTCATGCCGCCGAAATTAATTGGAAAGCCATTGTTTCCGCCATTGCCTTCAATGTCAACCTCGCCAAAGTTTGTTTCAAATTTTTGCATATTATCTCCTAAAGCAAATAACAAACGCTTCGCATGTTGCGGGGTCATAATTATGCGGCTTTTTACTTTGCCTTTAGGTATGCCTGGTAAAATGCGCACAAAATCTATAATGAATTCAGCTTGGCTATGCGTGATGATAGCCAAATTGCTGTACGTGCCTTCCGCTACTTCTTCAGACAATTCGATGTCAATGGGTTGGTCGATTATTTCGTTTTTATTGCTCATGGTAAATTGAAGTTCAAATATAAATCCTAAATTTGGTAAATAAATCTTAATTCCAATTAAATTTGTAAAATCATTTAAAAATCCATGAATAAAATATTTGCTCTAACACTCGTGCTTGCTTTGGCCGCTTGCCAATCAAATTCTAAGACCAATACTTTTGGTGAAAAATTCGAGAACAAAGGTTCCGTTGACTTTAAATCAGCTATGGCATCTTATGCTTCTGGCAAAGACTCTACTTATATTATCACTGGCACGATAGAAAATATTTGCCAAGGGAAGGGTTGTTGGTTGTCTTTCAAAAATGATTCAACTGAATTTGTGGTTAACACCCATGAGAAATTTAATATGCCAAAAGACAGCAAAGGTAAAAAAGCGACCGCAAAAGGCCGTTTTACTAAAACAGAAGATGGAGAATTAGAATTTTCTCCAACGGGTGTAACTATTGAGTAGTTTTTAAATAACCTTCTTAAGTGAAAAGGTAAATGTAGTGCCTTTTCCAATGGTGCTGCTTACCTCAATGGTTTGGTTATGGGCTTCAATAATGTGCTTAACAATTGATAAGCCTAAGCCACTTCCTCCACTGTTTCTAGACCTACTTTTGTCTGTTCTATAAAAGCGTTCAAATAAACGGGGTAAATGTTCTGCTTCAATCCCTTCGCCATTGTCGGTTACTTCAATTAAGATGTTTTGGTGTAGGTCGTACAATCCAATGGAGGTAATTCCTTTTTCTTTGCCATAAGCAATGCTGTTGCCTATCAAATTGTTTAATACTTGACGTATTCTATCTTTATCTGCAAGAATTTTGTAAGGATGGTCGCAATCTTCTTTAAATTGTAGTGTGCAAGAACGTTCTTTGGCTTGTTTTTGGTAGCTTTCAAATACTTCCTTACACAATTCAGTGATGTCGAATTCATTTACCCTCAGTTTCATTGCATTGCTTTCCATTTTGCTGATATCTAGCAAATCATTAACCAAGGTATTTAACCTTTCTGCACTTGCAGCTGCCTTTTTCAAAAACAAGACCTTCACTTCTTCATCATCCATTGCTCCGTCTAAAAGGGTTTCTATGTAACCTTGAATATTAAATATGGGTGTTTTTAATTCATGCGATACATTGCCCAAAAACTCTTTTCTATATTGCTCGGTGGCTCGCAGTTGAGAAATCTCTTGCTTTTGGTCGTTTGCCCATTCTATTACTTCTTCATTTACCTGTTTAATAGGATCTAAGTTGTACTCATCAATGTAGCTGGTTTTTTTTAAGCTACTGGTCTTGAAATGGTGTATGGTTTTATAGATTAATTTTATTTTTCGGTAAATAAATGCCTCTAAACCAAATAAAATAATGATGTAAGTTAGCGTAGCAAAGGTAAATAAGGCAATTAAGAATTGAAGAAAAGGGATTTTGAAATAGATCAGGAAACCTGTAAAAATAGCACTTAACAACAAAGTTGTTAGCAATGTAATTCTCTCAGGGGTTGGGTTCTTTATCACACTTCGAATTTATAGCCTACGCCTTTAATTGTTTGAATAAAGTTATCATCCAATTTTTCACGAATTTTTCTGATGTGAACATCAATGGTTCTGTCAACCACCAAAACATCATCACCCCAAATAGCTTCTAATATTTGTTCTCTGGTAAACACTTTTCCTGGTTTGCTGGCCAATAATGAAAGCAATTCAAATTCTTTCTTAGGAAACTGAAGCACTTTACCCAAGTAGGTAACCGAAAAACTTTCTCTATCAATTTTAAGATCCGGGAATTCCATTTTTTCATTTGCAGTATTGTCTGCAATATTGCGTCTTAAAATGGCTTTTAACCTTGAAATTAAGACCCTTGGCTTGATAGGTTTAATGATGTAATCATCCGCCCCAGCTTCAAATCCTGCCAATTCGCTAAATTCTTCACCTCTAGCAGTTAAGAAAATTAATGGGATGTTTTTTAATTGAGGAATTGCTTTAATTTGACGGCATGCTTCAATTCCATCCATTTCTGGCATCATCACATCCATCAAAATAATGTCAGGCTTTATTTTAGCTGCAATGTTAATCGCCTCTTTTCCATTCATGGCGGCAACTACAGTAAAGTTTTCCTTTTTTAAATTGTAACTAAGTAATTCTATAATGTCAATTTCATCATCAACAATCAGAATCTTATAAGAAGTGTGTGAGCTCATAATTTTTTATGGTTCAAAATAAGATATAATAACTGAACAAATAGTTAATTATAGATTAAATAATCATTACGGGAACAATTCTTCCAGCTTTTTTTCTAGGTCTTCACCTCTCAAATTCTTAGCAATTATTTTACCTTCCTTGTCTATAAGAACAGTAAATGGAATGCCCGAAACCTTATACGTTTTGGCTGGGGCACACGCCCAAAATTTTAAATCACTTACTTGTTTCCACGTAAGGCCCAAGCTGTTAATTGAGGACACCCACGACGGTCTGTCTTTATCCAAAGAAACACCATAAATTTCAAAGCCTTTTGATTTAAACCTTGCGTATAGGTTTTTCACATTTGGAAACTCCGCTCTGCATGGGCCGCACCAACTGGCCCAAAAATCAATTAACACAACTTTACCTCTCAAGTCAGACAACTTTAAAATACTGCCATCTACTTGTGGAAGTTCAATCTCAGGCGCCATTTCGCCAATTTCTAAGAGTTTATTGTTGTCGTATATGGTTTTTAAGTCGCTGTAGTAATTGCTTTTAATGTCTTTAGGCTCCATGCGCATTTTTAGCGCTTTTATTTTCTGAAAGTCTTGCTCCTCCATAAAATTAAACAATACAAAATACGACTCCAGTGGGTCATGAAATTTCAACATAGAATCAATGCTGCTTCTAAATTCTTCTTGTTTGCCTCCAAAGATCATTTGCAACTCGTACATCTTTGTTCCATCAGGTTCTTCTGCAATTGCTTTGTCGAGCGCAGCCAATTCATTGTTTGAGCGGGTGTACTGACGAATAAAATTGTATAAATTTTTTGATTTCTCAGACTTTAATCCAGACACGTCATAATTTAATCCGCTGGGTGTTGGAGATATTTTAACATTTAATTTCGCTCCATTTTCCACAACCAATGGCACTGCCGATTGGGTGTTGTATTGAATGTATAAAATACTGGCTTCTGAAATCGGTTTTTTAAAGGTAAAATAACCACTGTCATTGGTCATGGTTGAATCGACCAATTCAAGTGAATTGATTCTGAATTTATTCAGGATTACCAAATGGTTGGGATATCCCTCAACTTTTCCGTTGATGGTGTATACTACCTTGCCGGTAGTTGCTTTAGCACCTGACTTAGCCGTTGTTTTTTTGCTGCTGACCGCTTTGGCTGTCGCTTTGTTTTTTGAAGCTTTAGGTGGTTGTTGCGCCTGAACTATGAGCAAACCAGCAACAATAAATGCTGTGAAAGTCTTTTTAAACATATTGCAAATTTACTTTTTTTTTATTGATTGATCTTAAGTATTTCTTCTTCAAGTAGACGAAATTTATTTGAATTTGGTTGTATCAGTAATCCATGTACCCCAGCTTTTTCAGCGGCTTCTACGTCTCTAGCGGTGTCGCCAATCATCAAACTTTTCTTTTTGTCTATATTGTATTTCGCCATTGCTTTTTCCAACATCAATGATTCAGGTTTGCGGCATAAGCACTTGCCTGAAATAGGGTGGTGTGGGCAATAAAAAAAGTCATCGATTTCTGTGCCATTTTCAAGACATGCATTTTGCAGCTTCTGATGAAAGGATTTTAATTCCTCGTGTGAGTATAGCTTTTTACCAATGCCACCTTGGTTGGTTACAACGATGGCCAAAAATCCTAATGATTTTACAAGTTTAATGCATTGAACCGCATCCGGCAAAATTTCAAAATCATCGATTTGACATACGTAGTCTCCTATTTCTTTGTTTAATACACCATCTCTATCGAAAAAAATTGCCTTTTGCATCAAATCCTGTTTTTAAAGCTACGAAATAAGTACTATTTTGCACCGTTTTTATATAAATTTTATTGATTTGTCCACGAACATAGTTATTATACCCACCTACAACGAGAAAGAGAACGTTGAAGCCATAATCAGAAAGGTTATGTCGCTGCCAATTTCCTTTGATGTTTTAATTGTCGACGACAATTCACCCGACGGAACTGCAAATATTGTTAAACAACTGCAGCTAGAATTTCCAAACCAGCTTAATCTTCTGCAAAGAATGGAAAAAAATGGATTGGGAACGGCTTACATTGCTGGATTTAAATGGTGTTTAGAGCGCAAGTATAATTTTATTTTTGAAATGGATGCTGACTTTTCTCACAATCCTGAAGATTTAATGAAGCTTCTTGACGCTTGTGAAAATAAGAAAGCAGGATTAGCTGTTGGCTCTAGATATATTACAGGTGTAAATGTTGTTAACTGGCCTATGAGCCGTGTTATTATGAGTTATTATGCCAGTGTTTATGTAAGGTTTATTACAGGTATGACCATTCGAGATGCTACTGCTGGATTTGTTTGTTACACTAAAGAAACTTTGGAAAGAATCAATTTGGATAAAATTAAATTCAAGGGCTATGCCTTCCAAATTGAAATGAAATTTAAAGTTTGGTTGCAAAATATTAATATTATCGAAGTTCCTATCATTTTTACCGACAGAACTCTAGGAACATCCAAAATGAGCAACAAGATTTTTAGAGAAGCATTTTTTGGTGTCATCGAGCTGAAAATAAACAGTTGGTTTAATAAAAAATGACACACAACGAGCAAATAGCGGCCTTAAGAAAAGATTACAGACATTCTGAATTGCTGGAATCAGAGGTGGATGCTGATCCAATCATGCTTTTTCATCTATGGTTTAAACAAGCCATTGAATCTGAAATTACAGAACCTAATGCCATGTGCTTGTCGACCATTGCAGATGGAAAACCAGAAAGCAGAATCGTGCTTTTAAAAGGCATAGAACACCATGGCTTCGTTTTTTACACCAACTACAATAGCCATAAAGGGCAGCAAATTGAGCAAAATGCGAATGTGCATTTAAATTTTGCATGGTTAGAATTGGAAAGACAAATAAGAATTAAGGGCATTGCACACAAGATAAGCCAGGCTGAAAGTGATCTGTATTTTGCCTCAAGACCATTTGAAAGCAGAGTAGGGGCTATTGTTAGCGCTCAAAGTGAAACCGTTGAATCACGAAAAGTATTAGAATATTCTATGTCTGAGGCATTGACAAAATACCAAGGGACAAATCCGCCTCGACCAGAACATTGGGGTGGTTATGTGGTTATTCCTGAGGCAATTGAATTTTGGCAGGGTAGGACTGGCCGTTTACACGACAGACTTTTATACACCAAAGAAGATCAAGCTTGGAAAATTGATAGGCTGTGCCCTTGAGCAAGAAGAATTATATTTCATGTCCCATTTTATCACGCTTGGTATTTAAATACTCCGCGTTGTGTGCGTTCGGTGATGTGACCATTGGAATGTTTTCGATAATCTCCAAACCATAGCCAATTAGGCCTGTACGCTTTTTAGGGTTGTTGCTAATGAGTTTCATTTTTGAAACACCTAAATCGCGCAATATTTGGGCACCAATTCCATAGTCGCGTTCGTCCATTTTAAATCCAAGTTCTAAATTGGCATCAACGGTATCCATTCCTTGTTCTTGAAGCTTGTATGCTTTAAGCTTATTCAGCAATCCAATTCCTCGGCCTTCTTGGTTCATGTACAAAACCACACCTTTTCCAGTTTCTTGAATCAGTTTCATCGATTGGTGTAATTGTTCACCGCAATCGCAACGGCAACTGCCAAAAATATCTCCCGTCATACAACTGCTATGAACGCGCACCAATATTGGCTCGTCTTTTTCCCATTCACCTTTTTTAATCACCAAGTGCTGAGTTCCATCGCTTACTTGCGAATAGGCAATCATTTCAAAATCCCCAAATGAAGTTGGCATGTTAACTGTTATTTCTCGTTTTACATGGCTTTCATTCTTAAGTCTGTATTTGATCAAGTCTTCAATTGAAACAATTTTCAAATCGAATTTTTTAGCAATTTCAATCAATTCCGGTAGGCGCGCCATTTCCCCATCTTCTTTTAATATCTCCACGATGCAACCTGCCGGTTCAAATCCTGCCAATCGGGCAAAATCAATTGCAGCTTCGGTATGCCCTGCTCTTTTTAAAACACCTTCTTTTTGGGCTTTTAATGGGAAAATATGTCCTGGTCTAGCCAAATCGGTTGAAATAGTGTCAGCATGCACCAGGGCTTGTATGGTTTTGCTCCTATCAGATGCAGAAATACCTGTTGTTGTGCCGTGTCCTTTCAAATCAACAGAAATTGTAAAGGGCGTTTCATGCACTGAATCGTTGCTGCTCACCATCATGCCTAAACCTAGTTCAAGACAACGCTCTGGCAATAAAGGAACACAGATAAGTCCTCTTCCTTCTCTGGCCATGAAATTAACCATTTCTGGCGTCACATTTGCGGCGGCAGTTAAGAAATCACCTTCATTTTCACGGTCTTCATCGTCAACAACAATAATTACTTTGCCGTTTTTTATATCTTCAATCGCAGATTCTATGGTGTTTAATTGATAAGGGTTTGACATCACTCAGATTTTGCTAGCAAAATTAAGCAAAACCATAAACTTATCTTATATCTTCTTCAACAATATCGATGGATTGTTACTGTAATTTTCAAACGGGATTATTTTGCCTTTCTTTTCATTGCTGTTATAGCTTTTCGAAGGGGTGTTTTTTACAATAACATTTTCAATTTCATGAAAACAATCTTCCGAGAGGCCGTTTTCACGGTGAAGTATTTTTCCGCTTTTTTTCATGACGATAAAACTTGGAAATGTATTGATGTGGTAAAACAATGCTGTGCGTTTTTCATCGTACATCATTTCAAAATGCAATGACATGTTTTTTTGATATTGGAGAATGTCTTCTTGGCTATTGAAAGGATTAAGGCAAACAATTCTTAAGGGCAATCCAGTGGTTTTTGATTCCAAATTTTTTAATGCTTCAAATGTTTTAGAATTGTGTCGGTTGCTGATAAACCAGTACACAAGTAAAACGAGGTCATAACGGCTGTTTTGGTCTTTGTTTTGTTCGGGGTTTAAGGATTTAATTTTCATATTTGTAAGGTAAAATTTAATTGTGTTTACACGGCACAAAAGACACATTACAAATAGCTTGAAAAAACATTCTTCGAAGTTGCCACAGCAAAATTTGCTGAGGCGAACTTCTAGAATGAGTCGTTTATTTTTTTGAGGCAACCAGCACTTAATTCCAAGTCGAAAAGGCGGATGGAGGTATCCGAGTTAAATCTAGAAAATTACCAACTAAGAAGCATTCTCCATACCGCCTTCAAGCTAGGAATTATGCATGGTTTTAGTTTTTAAATTGATTCATTTGGCAATTGTAAAAAACATTAAAGTTTTGCAATGCGTTTAGATGCTGTTTCGACCAATTGTTTAACGTCGATATGATCAGCGTTTGGGTAAAATCGCCATCCTGGGAGCCATCAACCATCGATTCGTTTTCCATGATTGAACTTGGATTTTGATGCCTAAGGTTTCTGTCTGTTTTAATGTTAAAATCCAATTTCCAATTGCTCAGATTTGATGGATTTTTTGTGTGTGTTGGTTTCATGTTTTTAGTATGGATTAGTTTAGTTTAACAAATTTGTAAATTTTAATTTAAAAGACTGTTAAGTATTTAACAAACAAATAGTCTTGGAAATTAAATGGGCATTTTTAGAATTAAATGGGCATTTTAAATCAAATGCCGACTTAAATTCTGAATGCTTCGGTGGTTTAGTTTGTTTACAGTCAAATAATCCAAGTGGGGGAATCTTGTAAAATAGTCAATTTGCCTTGGTCTATATGCCAATAAAAGCTTGCAAATCCTTTAACACTATCAATATCGTGTGTAGACACAATAATTGTTTTGTTTTGAGTCAAACAAATTTCCTTTAAATCCCTATATAAGCGCATTCTAGAAGGGTAGTCTAAAAAAGCAGTAGGTTCATCCATTAAAATCAGGTCTGTTTTTTGTGCCAATACACGCGCAATATTTGCTTTTTGCCATTCACCATCACTCACTTGGTTCAAGTATTTGTAACGGATTTTAGCTATCCCCATAAGAGCGATAGCGTGCTCAATTTCGCAGCTTGACTCTGCGGTATCGCCCAGTTGAGCGTATGGAAATTGACCGAAACGAACAACATCTTCAATTTTAATATAGTCTTCTCTGATTCTTTGAGTGCTTGCAAAAGCAAGTTTTTGAGCAAGCTTTTTTTGAGGGAGCAATGAAATTGAGTCACCTGAAATAAAAACCTCGCCTGAAATTGACTTTGTAATACCAGCAATAGTTTTAAGTAAGGTGGATTTTCCGCTTCCATTTTCACCTGTCAATACAATTAAATCGTTTTTAAAAGCTTGTGCATGGATAGAATCGACAATGACAGATTCTTGTCCAATACTAAGATTTGCTAATTTTAATATGGGATCCATTACTGTTTTCTTTTTAATAAAATGTAAACAATGAATGGGCCACCTATTAAGGCTGTGCACACATTAATAGGAATATTGAAACTGAATATCTCAGCAGATGAAATAATATCGCTCACCAAGGCCATAGCGGCGCCTAAAATGGCATTGACCAGTAACATAAATCTAAAATTTACGGTTTTGATTAATAATCTAGAAACATTTGGAATGGCCATGCCAATAAAAGCGATTGGTCCACAAAATGCCGTGGCAATTCCACTTAAGATACCTGTGCAAATTAGCAGTTGAATTGAAATGCTTTTGGTATTTACGCCGAGTGTATAAGAAACTTCATCGCCTAGCAGCAAGGTTGACAATTGAGGCATGATGAGCCAAGCCCAAATAATTCCCAAGAGACTTGATACGCCAAAAAACAATAAATCAAATTCAATCACTTGGCTAAATGAGCCCATGCTCCAAAGTGTAAAGTTTTTTAAATCACCAGGCACGGCCATATAATTTAAAAGACCTTGCAAGGCTCCCGTAATTTGGCCAATAATAACACCAAACAATAAGATTATTGCCCCTGTGCCAAAGCGCGATGATACCAGCATAACCAGTAATAGCACGAAACTAGCACCTACAAATCCTGCGAATGAAATACCTATTCCATGGTTGAGAAATGGAAAATAGTGGCTGCCTATAATTAAGATAGCCACAGCGAGAGAGGCGCCAGAACTAACACCCAATATATATGGTCCTGCGAGGTTGTTTCTGTATAGTTGCTGCAAAATAAAACCTGAAACAGACAATGAAGCGCCAGCGATAAGGGCTGTGATGGTTTTTTGGATTCGGTAATTCCACAATAAATCAGCTTCAATGCCATCGGTTTGAAATGGAGAAATCCATTCGGGTATGGCGAATGCGCTGACAATTAGCAATATACTCAAGCCCACTAAGGCGAAAATTAATTTATAAATTTGCATGAAGTACCTATTTCAAAACAACATTAAAAGCATGGATTTCCCCCGTTTTAAGTATGATAAATATCAACAACTTAGCAATATTATGTAAACTTGATTTTTTTTTTGTAATTTTGCACCCCTAATTTTATACAAAAAACAAATGACAAACCAAGACATTTTATCAGGCGTTGTTGCAGCAGCAGGCAATGCATTTGTTAATCTTACACCAGATGAACTTGTTCAGAAATCTCTCGACAGAAACGAAGGTATACTCACCGATAAAGGCGCTTTAGCAGCAGATACTGGCGAATTTACTGGCCGTTCTCCAAAGGATAAATTCACAGTTTGCGATGACAAAACAGAAAATACTGTTTGGTGGGGTCCAGTTAACTTCAAATTTGAACCATCTAAATTTGATGCCTTATTAGATAAAGTATTAAACCATTATAAGGGCAAAGATTTATTCATCCGTGATGCTTATGCTTGTGCGCACCCTGACTTTAAATTGAATATTAAAGTTGTTACTGAAACGGCTTACCAAAACTTGTTTGCCAATAATTTATTCTTGCGCCCAAGTGAAGGAGAAAACAATCCAACTGAGTGGTTGATTTTAGCAGCACCCTCATTTTTAGCCAATGCAGCTGAGGATGGAACAAGGCAGCATAATTTCTCTATCATCAATTTTTCTAAAAAAATTATTTTAATTGGTGGCTCTGGTTACACCGGTGAAATCAAAAAAGGAATATTCACTGTTTTGAATTACATACTTCCTCAAGAAAGGGGTGTATTGTCTATGCACTGTTCTGCAAACATTGGTGCAAAAGGCGATACTGCTATTTTCTTTGGATTGTCAGGTACTGGAAAAACAACTTTGTCCGCTGATCCAGATAGAAAACTAATTGGTGATGACGAACACGGTTGGGCTGATGATTCAGTTTTCAACTTTGAAGGTGGTTGTTATGCAAAATGCATCGACCTAACCGAAGAAAAGGAACCACAAATTTGGAAGGCAATCAAACATGGTGCTTTGGTGGAAAATGTAAGATTCTATGAAGGCAGCAACAAAGTAAACTACGAAGATGTTTCAGTTACTGAAAATACGCGTGTGGCTTATCCAATTGATTTTATCGACAACATTGCTGTTCCTTCTGTTGGAGAATCACCTAAGAATATCTTCTTCCTAACTTGTGATGCGTATGGTGTATTGCCGCCAATATCTAAATTAACTGCTGAGCAAGCCATGTACCATTTCGTTTCTGGTTATACCAGTAAGGTAGCTGGAACTGAAGCTGGCATCACCGAACCGCAAAGTACTTTCTCTGCATGTTTCGGTCAAGCTTTCTTGCCCTTACATCCTGCAAAATATGCTGAATTGTTGGGGGCTAAATTGAACGCTGACACCAGCATCAATGTATGGCTTGTAAATACAGGTTGGAGCGGCGGGGGGTATGGTGTTGGAAGCAGAATGAAATTGTCTTTCACAAGAGCCATGTTGACAGCGGCTTTGAATGGAGAATTGGATTCAATTGAATACACCAAGCATCCTGTTTTTGGTGTTCAAATGCCAAATACTTGTCCAAACGTTCCACAAGAAATTTTACATCCAAGAAATACTTGGGCAGACAAAGCGGCCTATGATCAAACTGCGAATGCATTGGCAGATAAATTCAATGAGAATTTCAAAAAGTTTGAAGATGGCAGCAGCGAAGCTATTAAGAACGCTGCCCCAAAAGCAGTTCAAGCGCAATAAGATTTTAATCATAACATTGAAAAGGGTAGCGAAAGCTGCCTTTTTTTATAAAACAGTGCAGGTAAACCCTATAAAAAATCGTATGCCTTGGTTTGGGGCGTATACATAATTGGGGTCAAAACTCAGTGCATATGGGTTTTCGAGCGTTTTCTTTATTTGACCATTTACACCGTATTCAACTTTTTTATCAAATGGATCGTGTGCCCTTGCAATAATGAATGAATTTTTGCGCATGGGTGTAAAGTTTAAAAGGTTTTTTACCCCGCCAAATAATTTTATTTTTTTGATGCCTGTATACGTCAATTGAATATTTTGTATGCTCCACCATGGTGAATATTTGTTTCGTGGATCTAAATCGCCAAGCGTGGGCAGTTGCATGGGACTGTATATGTTTCCTGTATAATCTACCGATGTTTTTATCTTTTTAATAGGATAGGAGATTGTCCAGGTTCCGGTAAATTTTTCTGTTAATATGGGTGTTTTTCGGATCCCTTTATCTATGGTGTAAATATCCAAGTAACTTACACCTAACAGAGCATTTACACCACAGCGCAAATTCAAGTCTATATTGGCGCTAAAGCCAGAGCTGACCGAGTAGCCATTAATATTGTCGTAGTAAATAAAGTTTGAATTGCTGAGGTAGTCTGCTTGAATTCGGTTGCTAAAATGCGTGTAAAATACAGTCATATCCAAACCAATTAAATTGTTTGAACCAAATCGATGCTTTTTAAGGTAGTTAATGTTTATGTTAACAGAGCGTTCCGGATTTAAGGATTCCTTTATCACAACAGATCTTGCCCCTGTCAGAGCGGCATGGTCCTCGGTAAATAAATTGACCACTCTGAATCCCGTTCCTGAATTGATGCGCAATACATTGTTTAAATTAAAAATGTGTTTATATGCAAGGCGTGGTGTGTATATTTTGCCATGGACTTGGTGCAAGTCAATTCTAAAACCCAAAAGCAAATTATTTTTTGTATTGAATTTTATTAAGTCCTGAATAAATATACCCGGCAAAGCTATTTTTTGAGGTTTATTGATAGCAATTAGGGTGATGTTTTCTTGCGTTCCGACGGTGTTGTCATCGTAATAAGTATACCTGCAGGCAGCACCTAAAAGCAAGGAATGCTTTTTAATGTCTTTGTCCCATGTTCCTTGTAAAAATGCAATTTTTTGAAGTGCAATAAACGAAACTATTCCGTATGCACTGTTTTGATGGTGTCGGTTAATACTGGCTGAAAGGTTTATTTTTTCTTTTATTGGCAATTGGTAATTTCCAAAAAGTTCAACACGTGATGTAAATATACTTTCTGCATAAATACTGTCTCCTAATCTAAATGGCCTGCTCCATCGTATATCTCCACCCCAACGGTTTTCATAAAAATAGCGCCCTGCAATTTGAAAAGGTAAAGTGCTTTTGCGCTGAATATTTATTTTTTGAAATATGGACAAGCGGTGCTGCTGGGTAACATCTGTAAATTGATCATTGTTTTTGTCTGTTTTTTGGTCAAACCAATAATGGTTTATCCCAGTTAAAAGGTCAATTTTCTTTTTTATTTTTAGTTTATGGCCAATGTCGGTATTGCTCTCACCCCAAGATGTGCTCATGTTTTCAAATGTTAATTTAGCGGAATTGATGGGTCGTTTGGTTATCACATTTATTACACCTCCAATTGCCTCACTGCCATATAAAGTTGATGCGGGACCTTTTATGATTTCAATGCGTTCTACCATAGAACTTGGAATGCCAGATAAGCCATACACCGTTGACAAACTGCTTACCAATGGCATGCCATCAATGAGCACCATAGTGTATGGGCCTTCCAAGCCGTTAATGTGAATATCGCCTGTGTTGCACACATTGCAATTTACCTGTGGTCGAATGCCATTGATGTTTTGCATGGCTTCAAATAAGCCTGAACTTGGATTTTTCTTAAAAAAGCTTGGTGTGTAAACCTCAATATTAACAGGACTTTCAGACCGTTTCATTTGTTTTAAAGTTCCTGTTACCACATATTCTTTAAGCCCTTCTGATATTGGCGTTAAAACTGCAAAAATGTTTAATCCTTTGTCTTTTTCAATTCTAAGGCTTATTGAACTGTCTCTATATCTTTCCGAACTAAACTCCAATTCATGCGCGCCTGTATCTATTGGTTCAAACTTACATACGCCTGTTGAATCGGTGAATCTGAAATATTTTTTATCCAAAATAACTTTGACGCCCTCTACACCAATATGTCTAAATGACAAACGAAGGATTAAAGAGTTGCTTTGTCCCCACAAGCTATTGTGGCATAATATTGATGTTATATAAAGACAGAATAGGCAGAGTTTCATTGGTCTTAATTTGGTTTTAGTATATGCAAAACTAATAAAGTTAGACTAGTCTAACAAAAAAAGTTTCATTATTTTCATATATTTGCAAAGATGTTGTCATTTACAGAAGAAAATTACCTCAAAGCTTTGTTTCAATTGATCCATGAAAACAGGTTGAAAAGCGAAGCTGGCACAAACGAATTGGCTTTGCATTTGGGTTTAAAGCCAGCAACTGTAAATGATATGCTTAAAAAGCTCAAAGAAAAAAAACTAATCGATTACCAAAAATATGGTAAAATAAGTTTAACCAAATTGGGCACCAAAGCGGGAGTGGAGGTATTGCGAAAACACCGTCTATGGGAAACTTTTTTGTATCAAAAACTTGGGTTTACTTGGGATGAGGTTCATCAAGTTGCCGAACAATTGGAGCACATTCAAAGTCAAAAGTTAATTGACAGTTTGGATAAGTTTTTAGATTATCCTGAATTCGATCCACATGGTGATGTGATTCCAAATGCAAGTGGGGAAATTAAATACCAATACCGCATAACGCTTTCTGAAATTGATGCGGGTAAAAAATGTAAAATGGTTGCTGTAATAGACAATTCACCCACTTTCTTGAAATATGTAATCGATTTAGGCGTGGCTATAGGAAGTGAAATCAAAGTGCTTTCAAGAATTGCCTACGACAATATGCTTTTAATTGAAACCAATGGCAAAAAGGCGTCAGTAAGCGCCAAATTTTCTGACAATATTTATGTTATTTGCCATGACTGCATAAAAGGTAAACCGTGTAAGTTAAACTGTAAGAATTTTTAATATTCTATCTTTTATTTCATATTTTTTACTACCTGTTTCATTGTATTCAACCCATTTGCCTTCTTTTAGAGTGCCAAAAAGTCTTATATTCGGATTTATATACTATGTTCATTTTTGCTCAGAAAAAGTGAGCAAAAACGCTCAAAAATTGCTTTAGAAATCCGCCTTATTTTTTGTATTTTTGCACGTTTTACATGTTAACTTTAAATGAATTATCGTTCGACTTTGGTGGTCGTTATTTATACAGTGATGTCAATTGGCAAATAAAGCCAGGTGAGAGAATTGGATTGGTGGGGCAAAATGGCACTGGAAAATCAACCCTTTTGCGCATTATCACAGGAGAGTATAAGCCTACAGAAGGCGTGCTATCCAAATCAAAAGATTGTACCATTGGTTTTTTAAACCAAGACCTTTTGAGTTATGAAAGTACAGAGAGCATCTACCACGTGGCACTTCAAGCTTTTGATAAGGCTTTGAAGGTGCAGAGTGAAATAGATCAAATTTTAGAAAGAATGGAAACCGACCATTCTGATGAAATACTAAACCAATTGGGTGACAAACAAGAGCAATTTGAAGCTTTAGATGGCTACAATATTCAGTTTAAAACTGAAGAAATATTGGAAGGTTTGGGTTTTAAAACTGCTGATTTAGAGCGGCCATTAAATGAATTTAGTGGAGGTTGGAGAATGCGTGTTATGTTGGCCAAATTATTGCTTCAGAACCCAAGATTGCTCTTGCTGGATGAGCCAACGAATCACTTGGACTTGCCTTCAATTGAATGGATTGAAGAATATTTACAGTCATACCAAGGCACGGTAATCATTGTGTCCCACGACCGTTATTTCTTGGATAGGATGGTGACAAAAATTGTTGAAGTTGCCAACCGCAAAGTGTACCAATGGGCTGGTAATTACGCTAAATTTTTAGAATTGAAAGTAGAGCGAGACGACCTACAACAAAGAGCTTTTGATAACCAACAATCATTTATCAAACAACAAGAGCGTTTGATCGATCGCTTTAAAGCCAAAGCCAGTAAGGCGACCATGGCGCAAAGTAGAATGAAAATGTTGGATAAAATTGAACGCATCGAAGAGGTACAGAATGATGAATCTGTAATGAATCTAAAGTTTAAAGTTAGACAGCAACCTGGCAAAGTCATTGTCGCAATTAAAAATTTATCTAAAGCCTATGGCGATCAAGTTATTTTTGACCACACCAATGCTGAAATCTTAAGAGGAGATAAAATTGCTTTAATAGGAGCGAACGGAAAAGGAAAGTCAACCTTGTTGAGAATTGTCGATCAAAGTGAGTCTTTTGAAGGAACTGTTGAAAATGGCTACAATGTTGAAAAGACATTTTATGCCCAACACCAATTGGAATCATTGAATGTAAACAATGAAATTTTGGAAGAGATGGTTCAAATGGGTTCTGTTAAAACCGAAAATGAATTGAGAACCATACTTGGTTGCTTCTTGTTTACTGGCGACGATTCATTCAAGAAAATTAAAGTGCTAAGTGGTGGAGAAAAGGCTAGAGTGGCGCTTGCCAAGGCTCTGGTTAACGAAGCAAATTTTATGCTGCTGGATGAGCCGACAAACCACTTGGATATTCAGAGCATGAATATATTAATTCAAGCTTTGCAACAGTTTGAAGGGACATTTATCACCGTGTCTCACGACCGTTACTTTATTTCCAATATTGCCAACAAGATTTGGTGGATTGAAGAAGATCAAATTAAAGAGTATCTGGGCACCTACGACGAATGGAAATACTTTATGCAACAGCGTGAGAAGAATGGATTGTCGCCCAAGCCAAAGCAAGAAAAGACCATTAACAAGTCTGCCCCCGTTCAAGAGCTTAATACCTCAGATGCCAATAGTAAGCTCAAAAAACAATTGCAAAAACAAGCTGATGAAGTAGAGCAAGTTTTAGAAAAATTTAAAATTCAAAAACAGGAGATTGAGAAACAAATTTCTGACCTGAACGACCAATCAAAAATTGGTACACTTTCTGAACAATACAAAGTATTAGAAGATTCAATTGTTAGTAAAAATAAAGAGTTCGAAACAATATTCGAACAATTACTGAGTTTATAAACCGATTAAATGAAGATACATTCAACGTCAAAGTTCATTAAGCAAGTCTGCTTCACATTCTTGCTGTTGATGCAATTGCCTTTAACTATGTATGCCGCTTATTTGCCACTTGCTTGCACCAATTCAACTTATGAAAGCAACATTAAAACTGCTTTGATGACTCAATCAGGAAGTTATGAGCGTTTCCCAGCAATTGACTTAAATAGCAACCAACAGTTAAATTTGCAATTTGATGATATGATGCCAGAAAGCGACAATTATCAATTCACATTCATTCATTGCTCATCTGATTGGAAAATTTCGAATTTGAAGCCGAATGAATACTTAACGGGTGCGATGTTTGAAAACATCACGAATTACACTTTCTCTAGCACCACATTCCAAGTCTATACGCATTATGGGATCAATTTTCCTTCTGCAGAAATGAAGCCAAAACTTTCTGGCAACTATATTTTAAAAGTATATAGGAACTTTGATGAAGGTGATTTGATTTTAACCCACAGGTTTATGGTTGTAGACGATAAGTTTGTGCTAACACCAAGCATTAAAGTTGCCACCAATCCGAGTGTTCGTTTTACCTCCCAAGAATTGGATTTTAGTGTTAACATGGGCGATAATGTGGTTCCGAATCCAATGATCGATGTCAAAGCGACCTTAATGCAGAACCTAAGATGGGACAATGCTATTTTTGACCTAAAACCACGTTTTATAAATGGTAAAATATTAGACTATAACTACGAGAGTGGTAATGTGTTTTTAGGCGGAAATGAGTTTAGATACTTTGACATTAGAAATTTGCGTTTCTTGAGTTTCAACGTCAGACGTAAATACGATGAAAATAACATCAAAAATGCAGTGCTATATAGTGATGCCAGTAAAATGTCATCGCCGTATTTACAGACCATAGATTTCAACGGGAAAATTGTTGTTGACAATAGGGATGGCGCTGTAAAAGGTGAAATCGGGGCTGATTATGCTGCGGTTCATTTTACCTACGTTAGCGATAAATTGAATAAGGATGTCTATATTTTTGGGGAGTTAAGCGATTGGCAATTAAAAGAGGAGTTTAAAATGGAATGGAATGAAAAGGCAATGCAATATGAAAAAGTTGTGATGCTCAAGCAAGCCTATTACAATTATTACTATGCTACTCCGGATGAAAAAGGCCAAGCCGATTTAAAGTACACTGAAAATAATTTTAGCAATACAGAAAACGATTATTACATAATGGTATACAATAAAAATCCATTCATGCAGTACGATGAACTATTGTCTACCATACATTGCAATACAATGTCACGCTAAAAAACAAACTATAAATGAACGATAAAATTAAAATACTGTGGGCAGATGATGAAATTGATTTGCTTAAACCACATATTCTATTTCTAGAACAAAAAGGGTATGAGTTAATTACTGTAAACAACGGCAATGCTGCAGTTGCAAAGACAATTAGTGAGAAGCCCGACTTGGTGTTTTTAGATGAAAACATGCCAGGCATCAGTGGCTTAGAAACTTTGCGTCAAATAAAGGCAGTTCAATCAGATGTTAAAGTGGTGATGATTACCAAAAGTGAAGAGGAGTATATTATGGATGATGCCATTGGGTCTCAAATTGCTGACTATTTAATTAAACCTGTAAATCCGAATCAAATTCTTCATTCCATTAAAAAAATAATGGACAAAAGCCGTTTGGTAACCGAGAAAACCACCCAAAATTACCAAATAGATTTTAGAAACATCAGCAATATGTTGATGGATTCTCAAAGCTTAGATGATTGGAAAGATCTTTACAGCAAGCTTATTTATTGGGAACTTGAACTAGACAAAAGTGCCGATAAGAGTATGAATGAGGTGTATGAGAATCAGAAAAAAGAAGCCAACCATAATTTCAGTAAATTCATTTCAAAGAACTATATTAATTACCTTCAACCAACAGGTGACAATGGTCCTGTGATGAGTCATAATCTTTTTAGAAGAAAGGTAAAACAGCACATAGATGAAAAGGTGCCTGTGTTTTTCATATTAATCGACAATTTGAGGTTGGATCAATGGAAAACAATTGCCCCCATTTTGAAAGAAAGGTTTAAAATAGAAGAGGAAGATCAATATCTGACGATACTGCCAACCACCACCCAATACTGTAGAAATGCAATATTCAGTGGCTTATTGCCGAGTGAAATCGAAAAAAGATTCCCTGATAAGTGGAGCAACGACGAAGACGAAGGTGGCAAGAATAATTTTGAAGAAGACTTCTTTAAGGACATGCTTCAACGCTTACAAATAAAAGGGAAGAACAGCTATACCAAAGTGACAAATCTGGATGGTGGAAAAGCCATGGTGGACAAAATATCCAACCACTTTCAGAATGCAATTAATGTTATTGTCTACAATTTCGTAGACGCATTTTCACATGCCAGAACTGAAGTAAGCATCATTAGAGAACTTGCTGAAGATGAAGCCGCCTACCGCTCTGTAACTGAGAGCTGGTTTAAGCACTCACCGCTATGGGAAGCTTTGCAAATTATTTCAGAAAAGAAATGCAAGGTAATTATAACCACAGACCATGGCTCTGTTAGGGTTAACAAGCCTGTGAAAATTATTGGGGACAAAAACACCAATTCAAATTTGCGCTACAAACAAGGCAAAAATCTAAGTTACGATGCCAAAGATGTTTTTGAAATTAAAAAGCCTGAATTGGCGTTTTTGCCTAAAGTAAATGTAAGTCAGTCGTTCGTGGTTTGCAAAGAGGACGATTTTTTCGCCTACCCAAATAATTACAATTATTATGTTAAATACTACAGCAATACCTTTCAACATGGTGGTATATCGCTCGAAGAAATGATGGTCCCTTACATTGTTATGGAGTCAAGATAAATACATTGTAAAAGTATTTTTAATTATAATGTAAAAATGTTTTGATTTGTAAAGACTGAATTGTATATTTGCACCCTTAAAAATTATTATCATGGCTGTTACCAGACTTAAACGTAAAGATAGAAGAAACAAAGAGTTTACTCGTATTAGAAAGACCAATCTTAAGAATGTAAACAAACTGGTTTATATCCAGTCACCTTATAAAGGCATCTCAGGCATCGTTCTTGAAGACCAAGCATAATACGCTTTATTGCTTTAACAATATTTAAAAACCTTGTCAATTGGCAAGGTTTTTTTTATTTAATAGGCATCCAAAATATCAACTTAAATTTTATATTTGCAGAAATATCCCTATCCTTAGAATATGAACAAAATCAAAGTAGCCAATCCTGTAGTGGAGCTAGACGGTGACGAAATGACCAGAATAATCTGGAAGTTTATTAAAGACAAATTAATTCTTCCATATTTAGACTTAGACATTAAGTACTATGATTTGGGTGTTGAATACAGAGATGAAACCAACGACCAGGTTACCATCGATGCGGCAGAAGCAATTAAGAAATATAATGTGGGCATCAAATGTGCAACAATTACGCCTGACGAAGCGCGCGTTCTTGAGTTCAATTTGAAACAAATGTGGAAATCGCCTAATGGAACCATACGCAATATTTTGGATGGCACTGTTTTCCGTGAGCCCATTGTTTGTAAAAATGTTCCTAGACTCGTTCCTAACTGGACAGCACCTATTTGTATCGGTCGTCATGCATTTGGAGACCAATACCGTGCAACCGATTTTGTAACAAAAGGAAAAGGTAAACTGACCGTTAAATTTGAAGGCGAAGACGGAACTGTTCAAGAATTTGAAGTATACAATTTTAAAGGTGATGGCGTGGCAATGGCTATGTACAACACCGATGAATCAATTAAAGGTTTTGCTCATTCTTGCTTTAATACCGCTCTTCAAAAGGGCTGGCCATTATACTTGTCAACCAAAAACACCATCTTGAAGAAATATGATGGCCGTTTCAAGGACATATTTGAAGAAATTTACAATGCAGACTACAAAACAAGATATGAAGCAGCCGGCATTGTATACGAACACCGTTTAATCGATGATATGGTTGCTTCTGCATTAAAATGGAACGGAAACTTTGTTTGGGCTTGTAAAAACTACGATGGCGATGTTCAATCAGACACCGTTGCCCAAGGTTTTGGTTCTTTAGGTTTAATGACTTCCGTTTTAGTTACCCCAGATGGTAAAACAATGGAAGCTGAAGCTGCCCACGGAACTGTTACAAGGCACTTTCGCGACCACCAGGCTGGCAAACCGACCTCAACCAATCCAATTGCATCTATCTTTGCTTGGACCAGAGGATTAGAGTTTAGAGGTAAATTAGACAACAACCAAGAATTAATCAATTTCTGCCACACATTAGAGAAAGTTTGTATTGATGTAGTTGAAAGTGGTAAAATGACCAAAGACTTAGCCGTTTGTATCCATGGAAACAAAGTAACCCATGGTGAGCACTACTTGTATACCGAAGAGTTCTTAGATGAGCTTGATAGAGGTTTAAAAGCAAGTTTAGGACAAACTGCATAATTAAATGCATTGCATAAAAAAAGGCGCTTTATTAAAAGCGCCTTTTTTTATGTCTAATATATTTTTTAATCGACGATGGTTTGCTCTCTATCTGGTCCAACGGAAATGATATGAATTGGCATTTCCAATTCCGTTTCCAAAAAATCAATATAGGTCTTGAAATTTGTGGGAAGTTCTGATTTTTTGCGGCAAATGGTTAAATCTTCTGTCCAACCTTTAAAGCTTTGGTAAATTGGTTCAACTGTTTCATTGCAAAGATCATATGGGATTTGAGTACTTATTACCCCGTTGACTCTATACCCTGTACAAACTTTCACTTCTTCAAAGCCACTTAAAACATCGCTTTTCATCATGATTAGGTAATCGACACCACTTAGCATGATTGCATATTTAAGTGCCACCAAATCCATCCAGCCGCATCTTCTTGGTCTGCCGGTTGTAGCGCCAAATTCATTTCCTTTTTTGCGCAATTCTTCGCCAACTTCATCAATTAATTCGGTAGGGAATGGGCCACTGCCCACACGGGTGCAATAGGCTTTGAAAATACCATGCACTCTTCCAATATGCTGCGGCGCAATTCCAAGTCCATTGCACACCCCACCACTTATGGTGTTGCTAGATGTCACAAACGGATAACTGCCAAAATCGATATCCAACATACTGCCTTGAGCACCTTCAGCCAGTATTTTTTCAGTCTTCATTTTTTCATTGACCAAATATTCCGTGTCAACAAAAGTGAAAGATTTCAAGAATTCGCAAGCCTCATAAAATTCTGCATCTAAAGTTTGTATATCATAGTCGGTATAACCTAAAAAATCAATAAGTTTTAAGTGTTCGTTTTTAATGACTTGGTATTTGTTTTTGAAATCAGGGTGTACGATGTCACCAATGCGAATTCCGTTTCTTCCGATTTTATCTCTGTAAGTAGGGCCAATTCCACGAAGTGTAGAACCTATTTTAGCTTCACCCTTTGCATGTTCACTTGCGGCATCCAACAATCTGTGGGTTGGCAATATGACATGGGCTTTTCTTGAAAACACCAAATGCTTTTTCACATCTGCGCCAGCTGCTTCAACCCTTTCAATTTCTGCTTTTATTCTAACCGGATCAACGACCACGCCGTTGCCAATAATATTTAAACTTCCACTGTGAAAAATACCAGATGGAATGGTATTGAGCACATGTGTTTGTCCGTTGAATTTTAAAGAATGGCCAGCATTTGGACCACCTTGAAAACGCGCTATTATATTGTATTGTGGCGTAAGAAAATCAGCTATTTTCCCTTTGCCTTCATCTCCCCATTGCAGCCCTAATACGACATCTACTTTATTCATCTTTATTGATTACTTCTTTATGACAACTTTTACATTGATTGTTATTTTCCAATATTGGGTTAGCATATAAGTGAAGAGAATGGTGGTTCACTTCAAAGCCTAATAGATCGCCCATGGTGTTTTTAATTTGTTGAATCCTCGGATCGCAGAATTCTAATACTTTGTTGCAATGCAAGCATATTAAATGGTCATGCTGACTGTAACCATAGCTTTGCTCATACATCGCCATGTTTTGTCCAAACTGATGGCGCTTTACCAAGCCGCTGTCCAAGAGTAAATCAAGTGTATTGTATACAGTCGCTCTACTTACGCGGTACTTTCTGTTTTTCATGTGAATAAACAGAGTGTCAACATCAAAATGCTCCTTGTGCGTATAAATTTCATCGAGTATGGCATAACGTTCTGGAGTTTTTCTTTGTTTGTTTTTCTCCAGATATGCCGTAAAGATTTTCCTAACCTCTATCTTTACTTTTTTTATTTTATCGACTGAGGTTTGCATAAAGCGCAAATATACATTCTATTTTTTTATGAATCCGGGCAATTATCACAATCTTTTGCACTGAATTGCTTTTGAAATAAATAAAATACTTAATGGATTTAAGCCTTTAATTCCATCCTAAAAATATCCATCATTGGGTGCTTTTGTTTGATGTTGGCAATCAAATCGTCCAAATGCTTGGTGTCTTCAACGAAAACAGAAATCATTCCCTCAAAAGTGCCTTCATGGCTTTCGATGGTAATGGCTTTCATGTTTACACCCATGTTTTTACTGATAATTTCCGACAATGAACTTACAATTCCAACATCATCAATCCCTATAATTTTAACCCCTGCTAAGAATCTTGATTCTGTTTTAACCATGGTGTTTTTCCATTGCGATTTAATAATTCGATAGCCGTAGTTGCTCATTAGTGAAACGGCATTTGGGCAGCTTGTTCTGTGGATTTTAACCCCTTCGCCTATTGTTATGAATCCAAATATATCATCGCCAGGAATTGGGTTGCAACATTTAGCCAAGCTGTATGGTAAATCATACTCATCACCTACCACAATTTCATTCTTTTTATTTGAGGTATTTGGAGCGGTAACAACTTTAATTGGAGCTGCTGCTGTGGCAATTTTCTTGTTTAAAATATTGCTTATTTGAAGCTTATCTGCTGATATAAGTTCCTTGGCAACGGAATAAAATAAATCGAGGGAACTCTGAACTTTAAAATAGCGAACCAGTTTTTGAATATTGTCTTCAACAAATTCAATTTTTTCTTTGTGGAAACGTTTTTTAAGCAATTCTTTGCCTTTGTCAGCAGCTTCTCTTTTTGATTCTCTTAAATAATTACGAATTCTCGCAATCGCTTTTCCAGTAATAACATATTGCAACCATTCATCTCTTGGATGCTGTTTTTCTGAGGTTAGAATTTCTACTTGATCACCATTTGCAAGGGTGTGACTTAAAGGCACCAAACGGTTGTTTACTTTTGCACCAATACATTTACTTCCCACTTGTGTGTGGATTTCGAATGCAAAGTCAAGTGCACTTGCGCCTTTAGGTAGTTTTTTCAAATCACCATTTGGGGTAAATACAAAGATCTCTTCATGGATCAATTGCAGTTTAAAATCGTCTAAAAATTCCAATGCATTCGAAGATGGATTATCGAGTATATCTTTAATGCGCGCCAACCAGCCATCAACGCCTGCTTGGGCTTCATTTTCGATGCCTTCTTTGCTGTCTTTGTATTTCCAATGCGCTGCATAACCTTTTTCGGCTAACTCGTCCATGCGCTCAGTTCTAATTTGTACTTCCACCCATTTCCCATCATTTCCCATCACAGTGGTATGCAAACTTTCATACCCATTGCTTTTGGGTGTTGTAATCCAATCGCGTGTGCGCGAAGGATTCGGTTTGTAGATATCAGTTACAATGGAATAAGCAGTCCAGCAATCAGATTTTTCTTTTTCAGGTAGTGAGTCAACAATAATTCTAATGGCAAATAAATCGAAGACCTGTTCAAATGGAATATCCTGTTGGTTCATTTTTTTCAAAATAGAATAAATGCTTTTTGGACGTCCTTTAATGGTGTATTTTACATTGGCTTCATCCAATTTCTTTTTTATTGGCTCAATAAATTTCCGAATGTACCGGTCTCTTGCTGCTTTTTTAGCATTTAGTTTGTGCGATATTTCTTTATAGGCTTCTCTCTGGGTGTATTTAATAGAGAGGTCTTCGAGTTCAGACTTTACGTTGTATAATCCAAGTCTATGGGCTAATGGTGCATAAAGAAATAAGGTTTCACTTGCAATTTTCAATTGGTTTTTGCGGCCCATGCTTTCGAGGGTACGCATATTGTGCAACCGGTCGCAAAGTTTAACCAAAATGACCCGGACATCGTCACTTAAAGTTAGCAGCATTTTTCTGAAATTTTCAGCCTGCATGCTGTCTGTATGGTCAAATACCTCCTTTATTTTTGTGAGGCCATCAACGATTTTAGCCGTCTTCTCACCAAATTTTCTTTTTATGTCCTGAACCGTGTAGTCGCTGTCTTCTACCACATCATGTATTAGTCCGCAAACTATCGAGGTTGTGCCTAAACCGATTTCTTGTGCGGCAATTTTTGCCACAGCGATTGGGTGGTAAATGTAGGGTTCACCTGTTTTTCTGCGCATGTCTTTGTGCGCATCCAGCGCTAGATCAAAGGCCGCACGTATTGTTTTTTTTTGTTCGCTCGTTAATTCGTGGCGAATAGACCTAAGCAATGATTTATAGCGCTTGAGAATTTCTTTTCTTTCAAGTTCTTCGCGAACGACAACAGACATTTCTACTTCTGACATGGTTTTAGATACGCATGCAAAGGTAGGGTATAATTTTAAAGACAAAATATGATGAATCTACAAATTGAAAACATTGGACTTAAAAGTGTCTGATAATTAAGAAGGGAAGGGGCATAAAAAAAGGCGACCAATTGGTCGCCTTTTTGATGTTTAATTTTTATTAAGCTTTAAGCGCCTTAGCTTCTTCCATCCAAGTATGCCATTGCTCAAGGCTAGTCATACTGTCTTTGGTTTCTAATTCTGCGATTGTCTCATCAGTAAGATTGATTAAATCTTCATAGCTATTTAATCCCAAAGCATTAAGTCTTTTTTCGAAAGCAGGACCGATGCCTGTGATCTTTTTAAGATCATCTTTTCCTTCAGTGGATACAGCTTTTTCTTTCTTTACAACTTTCACTTTTTCTTCTTTGACACCAGCGCTGTCGAACATAGCCTTCAAATCACTAAAGGCATCCAATTCTCCAAGACTTGTTTTCTCATTAGATTTGTTTGGCGCTTTGCTTGATTTGTTTGCTTTGTCTCTTACAACTTGGTCTTCTGCAGCTTTGGCTTTGTCGTCCGCTTTCCAACTGTTGGTGTGAGATAAAACGATGCTTTTGTTTTCTTTGCTGAATTCAATTACCTCGAATACCAATGCATCACCATCTTTAATTTTGCCACCGTTCTCTCTTACAAGATGACGTTTTGGAGCAAAACCTTCGATTCCATATTGCAATTGTACGTTAGCACCTTTGTCGTTAACACCAACAACAGTACCTTCATGCTTGCTATGTAAATAGAAAATGGTTTCAAAAGTATCCCAAGGGTTTTCTTCAAGTTGTTTGTGTCCTAGAGACAATCTGCGGTTTTCAGAATCTACTTCAAGAACTACAACATCAATTTTCTCGTCTTTCTTAATGAATTCAGACGGATGCTTGATTTTCTTAGTCCATGATAAGTCAGAAACGTGAACCAATCCATCTACACCTTCTTCTAGTTCGATGAACAAACCATAACTGGTTAAATTCTTAACGATACCAGTGTGTCTGCTTCCAACTTTGTATTTTTCAACAATGCTAGACCATGGATCCGGTGTTAGTTGCTTAATGCCCAAGGACATTTTGTGTTCGTCTTTTTCAAGTGCAGTAATTAAGGCTTCAACTTCCTCGCCAGCTTTTAAGAAATCATGTGGACTTCTTAAATGGCTTGACCAACTCATTTCAGATACGTGCACCAATCCTTCAACTCCAGGAGTGATTTCAATGAATGCGCCGTAATCTGTAACCGTAACAACTTTTCCTTTTATTTTAGCACCAACTACAAACTCAGCACCTAAAGAATCCCAAGGGTGCTCAGAAAGTTGCTTCATGCCTAATGAAATACGTTTTTTGTCTTCATCAAAATCCAAAACTACTACAGTTATTTTTTGTTCTAATTGCAATAATTCTTCTGGATGGTTGATACGACCCCATGACATATCAGTGATATGCAATAAACCATCGATACCACCTAAATCAACAAATGCACCAAATGGAGCGATATTTTTAACAATACCTTCTAACACTTGACCTTTTTCTAATTTAGATAAGATGTCTGATTTTTGAGCCTCGATATCATCTTCGATAAGCGCTTTGTGAGAAATAACTACATTTTTGAAAACGTCATTTACTTTCACAATTTTGAATTCCATGTCTTTACCTACATATTGATCGTAATCTTTGATCGGTTTAACATCGATTTGTGAACCCGGTAAGAATGCATCGATGCCCATTACATCAACTACCAATCCACCTTTAGTTCTTGTTTTGACTAATCCAGTCATCACGGTGCCTTCTTCCATTGCTTTAATGATGAAGTCCCATGCTTTTTCTTGAATAGCACGTTTACGGGAAATGATCAATTGTCCATCTTGATCTTCTACATTTTCTAAATACACTTCTACAGTGTCACCAACTTTAAGATCGTTTACATCTTTAAATTCGTTTCTAGAAATGATACCGTCAGATTTGAAACCAACGTTTACCACGACTTCTCTTTCAGAGATTGCAACCACTGTACCTGAAATTAATTCATTTGCTGTAAGTGATTTAAGAGAGTTTGAATAGAGACTTACCATCTCGTCATGCTTTGCGGTATTGTAATTACCGAATCCTGCTTTGTCCATGCTCCAATCGAAATCTTCCGCAGCTGGAGCAGCTGGGGCTTTAGTGGCGGTTTTTGTTGTTTCTGTGGCGGTATCAACTCCGGTTGACACGGTGCCGTCTTGTAATTGTTCTTCTGTCAAATTTAATTTCCTCCTTTGTGGGGCGGCAAATTTAATACAGAACTTTCAATTTTCCTATAGGTTTAGCTCTTTCTTTCTTAAAATTTTTTCGCAATGGAAAAAACATTAAAAAAAATCAAATTAAATCCTGAAAAATGATTCATTTATTACTGTTGTTATAGATAAAATATACAAATGCGATTAACCTAACAATTGCAACGGATTGTGCATTTTATTTGTATCGATATTCGTATTTATATTTTTGTTCTTTAGCATGTTGTCGTTTTGTTTAAAAATAAAAAAAGGCTGAGTTAAACCCAGCCTTTTTCAATATTGTTGAATTGTAATTATTTGTTTGATTTCAAAGGTAATTCAATTGCTGCGGTAGTGTCTGCCTTGTTTGAATCCATCGCGGCAGCTTCTAAAGCTGCTTTTTTGCTGTTCTCGATTCCTGAACGGTATGACTCGCCAATACCTTCCCAAGTGTTTTGAAGTGTGCTGTAAGCTGTTGTTGAAGCCTCGTCCAATTCAGTTGAATTGATGCCTTCATTTGCTGTATTAAAGCCTTCAGAATAGCCAGACCAAGTTGCAGAATCAAATGTGCTTGAAGAAGAAACTAAGTTTTTAATTGAATCAACCCATTTGCCCAGGTCTTCCACTCTCATAGCAGATTCTGATCGGTCAGGTGCGCTGTTGCATGCAGCAAAGCATGCGGCAAAAAGACTTAAGATTAATAATTTTTTCATTTTTTTCATTTATTATTATAATTCACGCAAATCTAATTTTAAAGTTAGATATTGCAAAACATTTTCCATCAGAAATTGAAACGCGATTTTCTAAGTACACCAATAGAATACCTCAAAGGGGTTGGTCCGCAAAAAGCTGAAGTTTTGCAATCAGAAATCAATGTATTTAGATATGGCGATTTACTGCATTTTTTTCCGTTTCGTTACATAGACAAATCAAAAATAACCTTTATTGCAGATTTAAACGAAGATCTAGGGTCGATTCAGATTCGAGGCAAACTCAGCAATATTCGAGTGGTCGGTGCTGACAAAGGCAAACGGTTGGTCGCTAATCTTATAGATAAATCGGGGGGCATTGAATTGTTGTGGTTCAAAAATTGTCAATACATTTTTAAGGCTTTAAAAGAAGACGCCAACTATACAGTATATGGAAAAGTAAATGCTTTTATGGGGAAATTGAGTATTGCCCACCCGGAAATTAAGTTGTTTGATGCTAGAGATGATGAAAAAGGCCATCAAATGGAACCGGTTTATCCTCTTACAGAAAAATTAAAATCGCGTTTTATGGACTCTAAATACATACTCTCTTTGGTCAAACAAATTATCCAAAGTCCTGATTTTGAGTGCCAAGACCATATCCCCATTTCCGTCCTAAAACCATTGAATTTAATTTCTCGAAAATCGGCACTTTACCACATGCATCTGCCAAGTTCAGAGCAAGCTGCAATTGCTTCCGCAAGGCGCATTAAATTTGAAGAAATGTTCACCCTAGCAATGCGCTCTGAGAAAATAAAAAGTAGGAGGTGGCAGGAAATGAATGGATTCAAAATGACCCAGTCGGGTTCCTTGTTAAAGGATTTTTACCACAAGCACTTAGCTTTTGAGTTAACCGATGCTCAAAAAAGAGTTATAAAAGAAATACGTTCTGACATGAGAAGCGGGCATCAAATGAACCGACTTCTGCAAGGTGATGTTGGAAGTGGTAAAACCATTGTTGCACTTTTTTGCATGTTGATGTGCATAGACAACAAAGCCCAAGCCTGTATGATGGCACCTACCGAAATATTGGCCACCCAGCACTATATAACACTAAAAGACCAAGTTTTAGGTTTGCCAATAAAAGTTGAATTGCTTACCGGGTCAACCACTAAAAAGAAACGTGCAAGCATTTTAGAGGAACTTAAATCTGGTGAAATTCATATTCTGATTGGAACACATGCCCTCATCGAAAGCGATGTCGAATTCAAACAATTGGGCCTCGCTGTCATTGATGAGCAGCATCGATTCGGTGTCGCGCAGCGTTCTGAGTTGTGGAACAAATACAGCACTAAGCCACATGTATTGGTAATGACCGCAACGCCAATTCCTCGGACTTTAGCCATGAGCATACACGGTGAATTGGAAGTGTCGGTTATTGATGAATTACCCAAAAACAGAAAACCAATCAAGACCGTCCAAAGGGAAGAGCGTTACCGCTCAGAGGTAATGGCATTCCTTAAAAGGGAGATTCTTAAAGGACGTCAAGCTTATATTGTTTATCCCTTGATAGAGGAGTCTGGTAAATTGAATTTAAATGATTTGATGAACGGGTATGATTTGGTTTGTAGCTTTTTTCCCATACCTCAATATCAAATTAGTTTGATGCACGGAAAGCTCAAGCCAGAGGTTAAAGCCCAAGAAATGCAGCGGTTTAAAGATGGGATTACTCAAATTATGATTTCTACTACCGTCATTGAAGTCGGTGTGAATGTTCCGAATGCCTCTGTTATGGTGATTGAAGATTCAAACCGTTTTGGTCTTTCTCAGTTGCATCAATTGCGGGGGCGAGTGGGTAGGGGTGCAGAGCAAAGCTATTGCGTATTAATGACCAAAGAAGACCTCAATTATCCTGCTAAAAGGCGCATTCAAACCATGTGCGCCACCAACAATGGTTTTGATATCTCAGAAGTAGATTTAGAATTAAGAGGCCCTGGTGATTTGATGGGAACAAGGCAAAGTGGTTTGCCTGAGTTTAAGTTATTGGATTTGGTAAAAGACACAGAAATTATTGATTTGGCTAAGCGCGCAGCAGCCTATGTAATTAAAAATGATCCTGCTTTGGAAAAACCAGAACACCAATTGTTGTTAGGATACCTTTTGGTCCATCAAGAAGACCATTTTTGGAGCAGGGTGAGTTAGAATTAAATCTGTTTTTATATTTTTCTCTCTCATTTTTATTCTTATCTTCGCACCCTCCCAATTACGTTCATAAATGTTATCGCGCAGGAATATTCGCATTAAAGTTCTTCAACAGTTATATGCTTTTCAGCAACAAGACGCTAAGTCTGTACCTGTATTTCAAAAAGCATTAGAAAATCAATTTTCGGATTTTTATAAATTTTATTATTTCAGTTTACAATTTATCATAGACTTTAACACTTTCATGGAAAGTGAAAAAGAGTTGGAATTGGAGAAATACTTTCCCAATAAAAGCCATATTCGAAATGCGGATGCGCTGCAAAGGATAGATTTTTTTAAATCATTGTCCGAAAGCACTAACTTTCAAGAGATTTGCGGCAAATTGCCATACGATTGGAGAAGGCATGGCGACATGTTCAACCGCATTTTTATTGACGTGGTTCAATACGATTTCTTTATTGATTTTTGTGTATTTGACGAGCCAAGTCCAGAAGTGCAAAAAGAGTTTTTAACCAATTTGTATGAATTCTTGTTCAATGAATTCGAGCTTTTTGAACAATCTATGGAAGATGAATATCTTTATTGGGAAGATGATTCTGCTGATATTTTAAAATCAGTGATCAATACCATTGATACGTTTTACAACAAAAACAAATTGAAAATC
The DNA here is from genome assembly GCA_044341025.1 of Bacteroidia bacterium. Classification (GTDB taxonomy): domain Bacteria; phylum Bacteroidota; class Bacteroidia; order NS11-12g; family UBA955; genus JABMMZ01. Next base: position 281,526 of record JBIISM010000001.1, read on the forward strand.
GAAATCATCAATGATAAGCAAAGAGAGGACATTCAATTTGGGGTTACATTGTTTCAAAACTGTATAGTATACAAAGAATCGTTGGATGAAATTATTCATCACAATACCTCCAATTGGGATGCAGAACGCTTAACAGTAAACGACATAATAATGCTCAGAATGGCATTGTCTGAGTTTTTGTATTTTGAAACCATTCCACCTAAAGTAAGCATCAATGAGTATTTGGATATTGCCAAATCCTACAGCACACCAAAGAGTCATTTGTTTTTAAATGGCGTATTGGATAAAATTAGAATCACTTTGACCCAAGATGGTAAATTAAATAAAACGGGTAGGGGATTGAAAAACGAATAATTCGATTTATTTTTGCCTCATTAATCAATATTAATTAAATGAAACAAATTAGCTTTTGTGTATTAGCATTTTTATTTTTCGCCTCTTGCAACAATAAAGCTGGCGCCAATGAAAACTCAGATTCATCCTCTGAAAACAGTTCCGAAATTTCAAACGATCAAATTAACAATCCTGCAACCGCCAGCAATCCAACTGCTACAACAAGCGAATTTGCAATTATGAATTTTAAAAATACCGATCATAATTTCGGTGACATTTTAGAAAATCAGAAAGTTGAAACCACCTATGAATTCACAAATACAGGGAAAGTTGATCTGTTGATCAACGATTGCCGAGCTTCTTGCGGTTGTACAGTGCCAAATTGGCCTAAGACACCCATTAAGCCTGGTGCCTCAGGCGTCATTAAAGTTGTGTTTGACAGTGCTGGAAAATCAGGTGAAAACAATAAAATCGTAACTGTATTGGCCAATATAAAGGAAGGTTCAATAGAACTTAAATTCAAGGCTTCTGTGCGTTCAATAAAATAATTTAGTAAATAACATGGACAATTCAATTATAATTTTAGATGCTCCTGCTCAAGGAGGTTCAAGCAGCTTCATGATCATGATGGGCTTGATGTTGGTGGTGATGTATTTTTTTATGATCAGACCTCAACAAAAGAAAATGAAAACCCAAAAGAAATTCATTGAAGAATTAAAAAAGGGTGATCTAATCGTTACCACTGGCGGTATTCATGGTAAAGTGGTTTCACTTGACGAAGGTTCAACTCTTGTAATCGATTCTGAAGGTACTAGATTGAAAATCGAAAAGTCTTCGATTTCATCTGACTTAAGTGCGCCTTTGAACGCAGTTGCAGTTGTAAAAGCATAATTCTATGCTCAGGGTCGGCATAACTGGTGGCATTGGCAGCGGCAAAACAACGGTTTGCTCTATTTTTGAAAAACTTGGAGCACCTGTTTATTATGCCGATTTGAAAGCCAAAGAGCTGGTAAATACCAATCTAGAATTACAAAATAAAATCACACATGCCTTTGGGCATAACTCTTTTATAGAAGGCGCGTATAACCGCGCCTTTATTGCGTCTATCGTTTTTTCAGACCAGGAAAAACTTGAATTGTTGAATTCGATTATACATCCTTTTGTTTTGAATGATTGGGGGAAGTTTTGTCAACAATATGCCAATAAAACATACGTGGTAAAAGAGGCTGCCATTATGTTAGAAACTGAGAGTAAAAATTCTGTTGACTATATTGTGTTGGTTCATGCGCCTATGGAACTTAGAGTTCAAAGAATACAGGAAAGGGATGGCGTTTCTAAATCTGAAATTGAAGCAAGGATTAATGCCCAAATGTCTGAGGATGAAAAATTGAAATTAGCAGATTCAGTGATATGCAATGACCAAAAACATTCGCTAATTGAACAGGTATTAACTTTGCATCAAAAATTTATTTTACTTTAATTGATTCAAATACATTTTAATTGTATTGGACATCCCGTATTCTAATGAATCGCAAATAAGCGCGTGACCGATGCTGACTTCTAATAATCCAGGAACATTTTCTGCAAAATACTTTAAATTAATAAGGTCTAAATCGTGGCCTGCATTTATGCCTAAACCAAATTCCATTGCTTTTTTGGCAGTTTCAATATACGGTTTCACCGCAGCCTCTCTGTTTATGCTGAAATTTGCTGCATAAAATTCTGTATACAATTCAATTCTGTCGGTTCCTGTCTTTGCGGCCGATTCAATTAAATCTGAATTAGGGTTTAAAAAAATGCTGGTTCTTATTCCCTCTGCTTTAAACCGTGCGTTGGTTTTGGCTAAAAAATCTAAATGTGTGTTAGTATCCCAACCTGCATTACTGGTTAATACATCTGGCGGATCAGGTACCAAAGTCACTTGCTGGGGTTTTACTTCTAAAACCATTTTGATAAATTCTTCGCTCGGATACCCTTCAATGTTGTATTCCGTTTTTATGGTGTTTTTAAGGGCGTACACGTCATCAAATCGGATATGTCTCTGATCGGGTCTTGGATGAATCGTTATGCCCTCAGCACCGTATGATTCGATTTTCTTTGCAAATAAAATCAAATCTGGATTATTGCCACCTCTGGCATTTCTAATAGTTGCTAATTTATTAATGTTAACGCTTAACTTGGTCTTATTTAAAATTTCCATTGTAATTGAATATTTAGGTCGCTGGCATGCGGTGATTCGATTAAATTTAATCCTGATCCACTGCTTTGAATCCCTGCATATGAGCTTCGTGCAAATCTAAACCAAATTTGCAAATCTTTTTGTACTTGATATTTAATAAGTATGTAGCCTCTTATTCCTTTGCCATTATATGACGGAATATTGAAAGTTCCTGGTACATCATTTTCATAGGCAAAGGTTCTGCTGTTAAAATCATCTGCACTAAAAATACTGTAACGCATGCAAATATTGATTCTTTTCTTGCATGCAAATTGAATGTCTTGGTAAATCAAACTTCCTCTTGTAGGGCTTTGGTTTTCAATTCTATAGTTTACAAATTCTATACGGGTTCTAATTGTTATTGTTTCAAATTTCACTTCGCTGTGTAAACGATAAGCCGTCTTTTGGTGCTGGGTAATGCTATGGATGGCCTCAGTGATTTGGTTGTTTTGCTGATGTTCAATATACTTATACCTAAAGTAGATAGAAAACGGATTTTTGGTTTTGTATGCAATTTCAACCATACGTTCAACTTGAAAACTTGGGGCATCAATTCTGAATTTTGGGCGTTTAAATTGGCTAATGTCATTGTAAAAACACAAGCTAAATTTTGAAGGCAATTGTGCCGATAATCCGAGGTACAAACCACGCTCATTATTGCTATTCCCTGAGCTTCCAAAACCATTGCTCAATTTTGAATTGTCGGCAGTGGAATACCTCCTGTAAAGCAAACTTAAATCTGTCTTTTTGCCCAGGGTCCTCAAAAATCCTAAAACCATTGATGTTTTAAACCACTGGTGGCTGGTTATCTCGCCAAACACTAAATTGTTTTTTAAATGTGCTTTCCAATCTACCCCAATTTTGATTCCTTTTACTTGAGCAATTTCCATTTCTTTAAATTTAGAGAATGGATTTAAATCGATTTTATGAATGATTAAGCTTGATCCTACCTCAAAGTTTTGATTGGTATACCGCCCGTGGTAACCAGATAAATACTGATACAATTGATGCCGACTGCTTTGTTCGTCTTTTGTTCTGTAATAACCAGAGTTTATAATACTTCCAATTTCATATCCATTGCTGTCATTGTATATTTTACTGTCCAATTGTCTTATTCCTGCAAAACAATTCAGTTCGATTTGCTTTGATATGTTTTTAACAATAGAAATCCCCCTTAAAAAGCTTGTTTCATTAAAAGATTTATAAGGTTTAGAGCCTACATTGTTGCGCATGATTTGCATAACCAATGCTGATTTTCCATTCGCCAATCCAGTTCCGATACTTAAACCTTGTGCAAAATTTATTTGTTGGTCGCCTAAAAGAATACTTTGGATTTTGTTTTTAGGTTTAAGCAATACAAAAGCAGATTGAAACAGCATTTTATGTGTTTCCCCTGCATCTTTTTCAATATGCAATCCATAATCTAGGTTGGCAGATTCTGAATGGTATAATAATCCAACTTTGGATCGGTTGCCCATAAACCTATTCGAATCATTTAATTTGAATCCTATTGCTTTTTCTAATCGATAACTGTACTTAAGTCGCATTAAATCATGACGCTTTTGATTGAGCACCATTTGAAAAGAGAAATCAGTAATTTCAAACACCAATAATACCACAGAGATGGCGTTGGAATCCAATCCATCAATGGTCTGTAATTCGTATTTAGATTTGATTGGACCATATTGTTTTTGATGGTCTATTATTTCTTCAATGATTTTAAAATCCAATAAATCCATCGAATGAAATTCAATGGAACTGATTTTATTTAAATTAACTTTTTTTATTTTTCGGTGGTTCAATTCCATCTCGGCAAAATCAATTTCATTGTCTTGATTCAAATAATTGTATTCTATGCGTTTTTCAAGGTCCGCATTCTCAATGTCTTGAGCCTTTAAAAAGCCAATAGAGAAAATAAGCAATGCACTAAGACTTGATTTCATATGCGATGCTAATACAGGTGCTAAATCCAAGTAATATATGGGCAGTGAAGGCAAAACCAAGTTCGGTTTTTTGCTTTTTTAGTCCGATACCTAAACCCAATTGTTTGCCTGCATTCGAGGAGCAAATATTTAAATTGAAACTAGAGTCTTTTCGGAATGAAATAGCTGATTTGAATTTTATTGAGGAGAGGCTCGATTTTTCAAATTCAAATATTAGTTGTATCCTTTTTTCAATGCTATACCCAATTCCCCATTGGACAATTTGGTTTTGTGTAGAGCCCTCAAATTGACTTGAGGGTAAATTGAAAATATTTTGGACAATAAAGCTTGACTTTATTTTTGAGTGAACTTGAACACTTATAGAAGCATCAATATTGGCGAATTTTCTTTTTCCATATTTATACAAGTTTAAGTATTCTATTTTGCCTCTTAGTCCAGTTTTTATTTCTTTAATGGGTTTTAATGCCGTGCAAAGCCCAATTGTGTTTTGTTGGTATCCTGCATTTCCTTGATTTTGCCAAGTCATACCCATTGCAATTTGCTTTGTAGAGGTTTGTAAATTCAAGCCAGAAGAATAAAGCTCGCGAACACCGTATGGATTGCTAATTGAATAGGAGAGTGTGGTATTTGAATTGAGCATTTCAGATGGGTTGTTTAAAGCGGCGAAATAGTTGTTGGAATTGCAGAAACTGCCGCACGACGAGAATGCCTCGTATCCATAGACTTGTGCAAGCGATTGATGTTTAATAAAGCAAAGCAAGCCCAGTATCAAAATTATAGGTTTGAAATTCATAGTGTTCGTTTAACCCAAAGATAAGGCAAGAATTTGAAAAATAAAAACAAATCAATTGACCTTAATCTCCAGAAAAATTCCTTTTTATAAGACATTTTTATGGTCTTGAATTAAACTATTCGTTTATGTTACTAATTATTCCAACAAACCTTTTAATTTTGCATTAATGATTAAAGCAAAATTTGCAGTAATTGGTCTTGGCCGTTTTGGAGGTAAGATCGCCAGACAACTTTCAAGAAGAGGCGCGGAAGTAGTTGCCATCGATGACCATGAAGATAAAGTTGAATTGTTAAAAGAAGACGTAGCGATGGCCATAACCATGGATGCGACAGAAATCAATGCACTTAAAAGTTTTAAAATTGAAGAAATGGATGCTGTTGTGGTTGCAATAGGCGAAAATTTTGAAGCTTTGATGTTGACCGTCGTGAATTTATTGGAATTAAAAATCAAACGTATTATAGCACGCGCAGGTTCTCCACACCAGAGACTAATACTCGAAAAACTGGGTATAACTGAGATATTATCGCCAGAAGAAGAAGTTGGTATATTGGTTGCAGAAAGGCTTATTCATCCGAGTGTGAAAACATTTTTACAATTACCAGATGGTTATGAAATAGCAGAAATTTCTGCGCCCAAGGGGATAAAAAACATGACCATTGAGAAAATTGAATTTGATGTAAAATACAACCTAAGTCTAATAACAATTAAACGCTTATATGAAGTAGAAAAACGAGGAAAAGTTGAGCATGAAAGACATTTGTTGGGGGTAGTCCAATCCAATACGATCATATATGAACAAGACGAAATTATTGTCATGGGTAAGGAAATTGATATAGAAAGGTTTATTGAGTTGAATAAATAATGCCAAGCAGAAAAAGAAAAAGCCCGAAAGTAGACTTCGGGCTTTTTCTTTGCCATTTAGACTATTTTTTCTGTTATCATATTTTTCAGCGAACATTTTGTCATATTTTTGTTCGTGGTACGTCTATTGCGTTAAGAGAGCTAATATTATGATTTTCGATAAAAAGATATTTGGAGGGCACATGGAATCTGATGATTCAGAGGGTGGTGATTTGTTTCCATTGTTTTCGCAGCAAGAAGAAAAGGAAAGCAATAAACTAACTGTGCCAGAAAGTCTGCCAATCTTGCCGATTCGCAACACTGTTTTATTCCCAGGTGTCGTATTCCCTATAACTGTTGGCAGAGATAAATCCATCAAACTTATAAAAGATGCCAATAAAGGAAATAAAATAATTGGTGTTTTCGCACAAATAAATCCAGAAACTGAAGAGCCAGGTATTTCAGATTTAAATACGATTGGAACAATGGCGCAAATTATTAAAATTTTGCGCATGCCTGATGGTAATACCACTGCGATTATCCAAGGAAAACGCAAAATTGAGCTAGGGCCCGAGTTGTCCTCAGAACCATATTTGAGGGCTGAAGTGAAAGCCATAGACATAGAAGAAGAAAAAAGCGACAAAGAACTGAAAGCTTTAATTAGCAGCATAAAAGATACGGCTGCAGAAAATATTGAACTTTCTCCAAACATTCCGTCAGAGGCCAATTTTGCACTCAGAAATATTGACAGTGATAATTTTCTGGTAAGTTTTATAGCGTCTAATTTGAGCATTACTTTACCTGAAAAGCAGCACATATTAAATTCTAAAACTTTAAAAGAGCGTGCCAATATGGTCTTTGAACATTTGATAAGAGAAAATCAAATGTTGAAATTAAAGGACCAAATTCAAAGCAAAGTTAAAGTTGATATAGATAAGCAACAAAAAGAGTATTTTTTGCAGCAGCAAATACGGGCCATTCAAGAAGAATTGGGTCACGATTCTCCAGATAGAGAAATAGAAAGTCTTAGAGAAAGAGGCAATAAAAAGAAATGGAGTAAAGATACCCATGAGGCATTTAATAAAGAGTTGGACAAGCTTTTAAGGGTTAACCCTGCCAGTCCTGATTATTCAGTGAGTCTTAATTACGCACAAACCCTCTTAGACTTGCCTTGGAACGAGTTCACCCGAGACAATTTAGACATTAAAAAAGCTCAGAAAGTATTAGACTCAGACCACTTTGGGCTTGAAAAAGTGAAGCAAAGAATTTTAGAATACTTGGCTGTAATTAAGTTGAAAGGTGATTTAAAAAGTCCAATAATTTGTTTGTATGGCCCGCCTGGTGTTGGTAAAACAAGTTTAGGTAAAAGTATTGCCAAAGCCATTGGCCGCAAATACGTGCGGGTATCTCTAGGTGGTTTGCACGATGAATCGGAAATACGCGGTCACCGCAAAACCTATATCGGTGCCATGCCAGGAAGAATTATTCAAAATCTTAAAAAAGTAAAGTCAGGTAATCCTGTCTTTGTCTTGGATGAGATTGATAAAGTTGGACAAGATTTTAAAGGAGATCCCTCATCGGCTTTGTTGGAGGTTTTAGACCCTGAACAAAACACAAGTTTTCACGACAATTATTTAGAATTGGATTACGACTTAAGCAAAGTAATGTTCATTGCCACAGCCAATTCGTTAGACACCATTCAACCCGCTTTGTTGGATAGAATGGAAATAATAGAAATTAGTGGCTATACAGTTGAAGAGAAGATTCAAATTGCGCAAAAATATTTGATTCCAAAGCAGAGAACCATGCATGGCTTAAAAGCCATGCAATTTAAATTAAGCGATAAAGTCCTTGAAGGAATTGTTGAAGAATATACCCGTGAAAGCGGGGTGAGAAATCTAGAGAAAAAAATTGCTGCTTTAGTTAGGCACAACGCAATGAATATTGCGAGTGAAAATGCCTTTAACCCTAGCCTGAGTGGTCAAGACATTGAAAGGATTCTTGGGGTTGATAAATTAGAAAAAGAAATTTACCAAGACAATGATACAGCAGGTGTTGTTACAGGTTTGGCTTGGAGTCCAGTTGGTGGTAGTATTTTGTTTGTGGAAAGTACTTTAACCCGTGGAAAGGGTGGGGTGGTATTAACAGGTAAATTGGGGGACGTAATGAAAGAGTCGGCTACAACGGCTATGACATATTTGAAAGCCAACGCAGAATATTTGAACATCGATTATAAAGCTTTTAATAATTGGGATACGCATATCCACTTTCCAGCCGGAGCAATTCCTAAAGATGGACCCAGTGCGGGAATTACCATTTTAACCTCTTTGGCATCTTTGTTTACCCAAAGAAAAATTAAGCCTTTTCTTGCGATGACAGGCGAGATTACATTGAGGGGCAGGGTTTTGCCAGTTGGTGGCATCAAAGAGAAAATATTGGCAGCAAAACGCGCAGGGATAAGGGAAATTATCATGTGTAAAGAAAACAAAAAAGATGTCGATGATATACCAATTCAGTATTTGAAAGGCGTAGAATTTCGTTATGTGAGCAGTATGCTTGAAGTTCTTGATCTTGCTTTGCTAGAAGAAAAAGTTGCAAAACCTTTGGTTTTGAATATTGATGAAGCCACCAAAGATAAATAGCAATAGATTTACAAAATGAAAGCCAATATTAAATATTTAAGCATTGCCTGCATTTGTCTAGGTTTTGCATCTGCTTGTGGTTCGAAAAAAACAGTTTCACAAGTAGAAACACCTCCAATTAGCACAAAATTAAATTGCAGTGCATCCAATTCATATACCAACAACGTTAAAGTTTTGATAGATATGCATTGTGCTAAATCATGCCACAGTGCCAGCAGACATGCTGATGGCATCGACTTGTCTACTTATGAACGGTTGAAAGAAGAAGCCATTAAACCGCGTTTTATGGCAGCAATTAAACACCAAATGCCGGCAACTCCTATGCCTTGGAAAGGAAACAAACTAAGCGACAGCACCATACAGATAATTGAATGTTGGATTGTCAATGGAATGGCCAATTAATTCTACGTTTTTTAAAATAAAAAGCTCCAATTTTATTGGCGCTTTTTTGTTGATTTAATAGTTTAGTCTAAAAAAACTTCAAGCGCATCAACTGCGCCGCTTAATTCCACCCATGCCACCGTGTTTAAGCCGAGGTCTAAGAACATTACGGGTCTATCTGCTCCCGTATTCTTGTCCACCAAAGTTCGAATGCTTAGTATGCGGTATTTTTTGTTTCCATAAGAACAAGGTAAAGCTTTGGCGTCAAAATCACCATCAAGAAAAAAATACTCATAAAAGTCTTCGCCAGTCAACTTGTTATAAGTAGAATTGATGTTTGGAAATCTGGTTTTTTGATAATATTGCAAATAAACATATCCCTTGGCAGGACAGCTTGATAGCATAACAGAATCACCCACTTGAACGCTTCTGCTTGAGTCGGCCGTATTCGCTTGTAAAAATGGCACACAAAACAGGGTGCTAAAGATCATTATTAGGTGCTTCATATCTTTTTTAGATGCAATTGTACAGCCAAAATAATAAAAATTTTTTGTATTTAAAAAAAAGGTGTTAATTAGCGAAAAATTTACTGACTATAATGGAGGATAACAGAGAAAAAAACAGCATCTATTCGAAACGTGTGAAAGCTGGAAAGAGGACTTATTTTTTTGATGTAAGAGCCACTAAATCAAATGATTATTTTTTGACAATAACCGAAAGCACAAAGAAATTTGATGACGGAAACTATGTTAAATCTAAGATTTTTTTGTACAAAGAAGATTTCAATAAGTTCTCTGAAGCTTTGAATGAAACCATTAAGCATGTTAAAAGTGAATTATTGCCGGAATATAATTTTGAGGAATTTTCGAGAAAAGATTATGATCCAGAGTCAGGGTCAAATCTTTCTTAATTGGTTTTATATACCCTCTTTTTATTTTTTCTTATAAAAATCATTTAGGTTTAGAAGTAAGCTAAATTGATTGCTGTTGTATCCGTAAAAATACCCCGCGCTTCCATAAGAGATCTGAAATTTAGAGACCTTAAAACCTAAGCCCCAGCTAAATCCTGCTGTACCTCTTTTTTGTTCTTGACCCATTTCTTTTCGTTTCATGTGGTTATAGCCAAAACGAACAACAAAATGTTTAGATAGGTTAAGCTCACCGCCCAGGGCAATATGCCTCAGAATATTATCACCCATAGTCATAGACCTCAATTTAGGATTCCCATTCTCGTCTTTTTCACCTGTTTCAGAGATGTTGTATCTGAAATCTGGTTTTTGTAAGTTGCTAAAAATTAAGTGGTATCTAAAAGGCAGGTGCTCTAGTCTTTTAGAAATGGTAATTGCCATTTCTAAAGGCAAGCCTTGGCGCTCTGTGCCACTATAAGGAATGGCTTGGAATCCAATGTTCCTCGCAAAGGCAGTAATGTTAAGTTGTTTTGCAGAGTCGGTATAAATAGCTGAAAGGTCTGTTGACAAACCATTGCTAACAAATGACTCATAAATAGAATAAATATACTTTGCATTGGCGCCAACTCTGAATTTACGGTTTAGCTGTTTCCCATAAGAGAGACTAAAACATTGGTCTTGCGCTTTAAAGGTACCTGTACTAATCCCGCCTTCACTATAGCCATTAAATGTCCCATAATCCAAGTACAGTATACCCAACGAAAAAGTGCCTTTATTCTTTAAGGTTTTACCATAACTAAAATAGCCTGTGTTTATGTCGCTGATGTAATTGTTGTAACTTGCAAATACATGCTTGTCCATTGAAGAATTTAAGGCTGCCGGGTTATTCCATGCCTGACTCAAATCGTTGTCGACGCTGCTGATGAAATTACTCCCTAATGACAATTGTCTTGCTGAGCTGGGCATGTTTAAAAAAGCAAATGCTTTTGTGCCTGCAATTTGCGAATAGACTTGTTGAAAACCCATTAGAGTTAAAATGATTGCAAGTGTTTGCTTTTTCATGTGCATTATCTCCTAAATTGTCTTTGTTGAAGATTTATTGTGTTTGGATAAAAATAGGACTTAATTATGATTAATAAATGGTGTCTCTTACATTGCTCACTCCTCCAACCATTCCAATGCCGTTGGTGATATTTGTTTTTAATATAACGGGCTCATTGCTGAGGCCATTGCCATTCTGACGGTAATTTTCTACTGCGCGCAGGTAATCATTGTAATCGGTATCAAAACTTTTTATTGATATCTCAAATTTGGGTGTTCCTTGGGCCAATCCAAAAGGAACATCGAAATATAAGTTTTTCGTTTTGCCTGAAAAGGTTCTATCGCTAAACATATACCCACCATCATTTAATTTATCATTGTTTATAAATAAGATGTCGTTTGATGCTATTTCAAATGGAAACCAAACGGTGGTTCCTGCATTGTAGTATCGAATTAATAATTTGTAGTAATTGCTTACACTGCCATCATCGGTAAAACTTAAGCTAATTTGACCTACCTTAAATCCAAAAGCATCCAAACCAATTGAGTCTTTAAATTGTAATACAACAGGAAGTTTTTTCGGGATTTTTAAATTGGCCTGAACAGGGGTGTAGGTTCCTGAACTTACTTTAATTTGATAGGAAGCGCCAGGCTTTGGTTTCGCCGCCAATACATATTTGCCTGAGAAATAATTTGCTGTTCCTATATTGGTTCCATTTTCAAAAATTTGAACCACTGCATCTTTAATTAAATAGCCTGTAGAATCGTTGGATTGCATAATGGGAATACTTCGGCTAACTTCTAGTGATATTGGATTCTCTGTATCCATTTCGCCATTAACAACCAATTTACTGTTGTATGCAGGAAGGTTTAATTCAATCTCTTTTTGACATGAAAGTGCGAAGACTGCAATGCCCATAAAGATGATGTATTTTAATTGCATGTTTTTTTAGAATTTGATGTAGTAGGTGATGCCTGGAATAAATGGTAAGAAGCCTCTTTGATATGCTTTTGGCGTTTTGCCACTGTTGTCAATGTATATATAAGCTGGATTGTTTCTCGCTAAAACATTGTAAACTGAGAATCGGTAGCCCGACTCAGCGGCCCATGATGAATAGCGTATTTTGTTTAAGCCAAAATCAATCCTGAAGGTATTGGCTAAGCGGTAATTGTTTTTTTCTGTGTAGTCGTATACCACATTTCCATTGATGTCTAGGTATTTCCCAATTGGCACTGATTGCACATTCCCTGTCGAGAAGACAACATTAACTGATGCTGAATACTCGTCATCAATTTTTGTTTGAGCCACTAAATTAATATAGTGTCTGCGGTCAAATTGGTAGTAGTAATCTTCACCTCTATTGATACCAGGTGTATTGCGTTTTGCCCAAGATAAGGTGTAGCTCATCCATCCTGTAAGGTCGCCCTTTCTTTTGTGTAAAAATGTTTCAATGCCATAGTTCCAGCCTTTGCCTGTAAGCAATTTAGATTCCCAGTCGTTGCTGCTTAAAATTCCTCCGTTGATGTCAGCACCCTCTTTTACTTCCAATATCCTAGAATACCATTTATAATAGCCCTCAACGGTTAGTTCCCAATTGTCTTTAAAAGGCTTAGATAATCCGAGGGTCAATTGTTGAACCTTTTGAGGTTTGACTGCATTGTTTGAGGGAACCCAACGGTCAAAATTTAATGACAATACGTTTGAGTTGATATTGTCTGCGAGTAGATTTAGCGTTTGGTTCATCATCGTATAACTGCCTTTCAAAGCATAGGTGTTATTAAATTTACGGTTAAATGAGAAACGTGGTTCTAAAAATATGAAGGTCTGGTCTTTGTAGAAGTAATTAACCATCCTTGCACCAATGTTTAGCCTCAAGTTGTTATTTACCTTTTTTTCTTCTTCTATATATATTGCGAGCTCTTTTGTGCTAAGCGCTTTTGACAAGCCAAAAAAAGTATCGTTCGAAATCACTCCATTTTGATTAAACGTGGTGGCTGTAGATCCAGGCATAAAACCTTTCAATGAAAATTGTGCACCATAGCGCAACGTGTTGCGTTTATCGAGTATGTAGTCGTAATTCAGCCCCGTTTGGAAGTCGCGGATAAAGTTGAAGTATTTAAAATTAATTTTTGAGAAATCAACTATTCTTGCACTGTCAACAGATTCACTAAATCCAAGTCCAATTGAACTCTTATATTGGCTGTAGGTGACATCAAGATTGGAAAACAAACGGCTACTTACAACCCTGTTCCATTTAAATGATCCAGCCACATTGCCCCATTTTACATCAAACTCCTCGTCTGAGGTTGTTTTGATTTTATTGACCGTTTCTGTTGTTTTATCATAGGTGTAAAATCGATCTCTGTTATTATAAACGCTGAAGAATAATTTGTTTTTTGCATTGATTCTATGGCAAACTTTGACATTTAAGTCGTAAAATGTGTATGTAAATTTGTTTGAATCTGTATTAATAGGTCTGAAAAACAAAAGGTCCCAATTTGATCGCCTTGCCGCAACAGAAAAAGTAGTCCTTCCGTCTCGAGAAAGAGGTCCATTTAAATCGAGTGTAAAAGAAAATAAACTGTTTAAAAAAATACCATGAATGGCTTTTGAATTGCCTTCTTTCATTACCACATCCGTTACAGCAGAAAGTCTGCCTCCATGTTTTGCAGAGAACCCACTCTTAGAAAGGTTAATGCTGTTGATTGCATCCGAGTTGAATATAGAATAAAACCCAAAAACGTGGTTGGTGTTGTATATGGGTATGCCGTCTATTAGAACAAGGTTTTGGTCTTGGCTACCACCTCTAACATACATGCCATTGGTTAATTCGGTTCCTGGCATTACGCCTGGCAAATGTTTAATAGCCCTTCCCACATCTATTTCTCCTGCCAAAGATGGCATTTGGCTTATTTGAAAACCAGGCACTTCTACATAACCATTTTCAATTCTGTCTATAATCTTCATGTTGTGCTGAAGAGCATAGGCTATAAGCTTGTTAACTTCATCGCTGTTTTTGATGCTGACTTTGGGCACACCGAAGCTATCGATTTCATCAAGCGCATTTTCGGTTTCACCTGAAATTTGAATGTTTCCAAAAGGATTAATTTGAATTGCATTTTCATGCATTTCTGACAATTCGACATCGGCCTGCTTGTTCGATGATATTCGTAAGGTATCTATTTTTGCATAAAAACCTTCACCAATGTATAGGATATTTTTCGTGCCATAGGGAACGCTGATGGCATAATATCCATAATTATTAGTAACTGAGCCAGATCCAGTTTGCGGGCAAATGACATAGGCCCCGATTAAAACCTCTCCAGTTTCTTTATTGCTTAGAAAACCAGAAACAGTAAAACTCTGCGCATTTATGTTTGAAAGGCTTATACATACCAAAAGAGTTAAATAGTAAATCTTGCAAACGCGTTTCATAGTAATTAAACTTCAAATATAATAAAAATTGTGTATTTTATTTGCAAGATTAGCATTGGCAATAACTTGTTGAAAAGCTAAAAATATTTGGACTTATCTTTGAATTTATCATTTGAAAATCATTCGTCGACTTTTGCTATCGATTATATTGATTTTTACCTTGCAGGGCTTTGCGGCTAATCACGCTGATACGAGTTCTAAGTCTTTGGATACCACCAATGTACTGAAAGGTTTAAATTTAAAACGTGTCCCAAATATGGATACCTTGCATAAGGTTGCCCGAAAGTATATGGGGCGTTGGGATTATCTGTTTTTAGCAATTAAAATGGAGGAGAGCGGTGCAAATGGCCATTACAGTTGGTTGTCTTATACCCATTACAATTTATGTGGAATGCGTTTCCCTCGGGTGCGAAGGACATACGCCATTGGGGCAACAAATACCAACTATGCAATTTATCGAAATTGGTTTGAATGCATGCTGGACTTTAAAATATATATAGAGTCCATTGAAGCAAAATTCATCGAAAAAAACAAACGTGCACCAAAAGACGATGTTGAAATGATTCATTTCATGTTCAATTCCTTTAACCATTTTGCTAAATGGAAAAAAGACATGCTGGTTCTAATAAAATATGTCAAGAAGAAATATAAGTAAGCTTTTTCTTTTAGTTTTGTAGAATGTTCGTATCCGGTTTCACCATTGCCAGAAATGTTGTAAAAGCTGATTATCCAATCAAAGAAGCTGTGTTTTCTATTTTGCCGCTATGCGATGAAATGATTATTGCGGTTGGCAAAAGTGATGATGACACTTTGGCCTACATCAAATCATTTGACTCACCTAAAATCAAAATTATTGAAACTGTTTGGGACGATTCGCTTAGAGAAGGCGGAAAAGTATTGGCTTTAGAAACCAATAAAGCAATGGATGCCATTTGCCCTGATGCTGATTGGTGTTTCTATATTCAGGCTGATGAATGTTTGCATGAGCAGTTTATTGAACCACTAAAATTGCTCATGCAGAAACATCAAAATGATTTAAGTATCGATGGTTTGCTTTTTAATTATACGCATTTTTATGGGAGTTATGACTATGTTGCAGATAGCCGCCATTGGTATAGAAAAGAAATTAGAATCATCAGGAATAATTCTCAAATTCGTTCTTACAAGGATGCTCAAGGGTTTAGAAAAAACGATCAAAAATTAAAGGTTAAAGAAACCGCCTCTAGCATATTTCACTATGGATGGGTTAAACACCCAAAGCAACAACTTGAAAAATTAAAACAAGCAAGGAAATTATGGCATTCAGACGCTTACCTTGAAAATGAATATGCAGACATCAATGAATATGATTTCAGTACGGTAGACTCTTTGTCTTTATTTAAAGAATCTCATCCAAAGGTAATGATAGAACGAATTCAAAAGAAAAATTGGAAGTTTGAATACGATATCAAAATTAAAAATTTAGGATTCAAAAAAACCATTCTTTACTTTATCGAAAAGATAAGTGGATGGCGGGTAGGGGAGAATAAAAACTACAAAATTATTTAAGGTGAATATCCAAGGCATCTCTTAATGCAATGCCTAAGAAATTGAACCCCATAACCAAAAGCATAATAACAAAACCAGGAACTATAGCCAAGTAGGCATTGTCCCACATAATGTATGGGTAGTTTTCTTTTACCATCATGCCCCAACTTGGTGCTGGAGGCGAAATTCCAAATCCAAGAAAACTTAATCCGGATTCTAAAAGTATGGCAGACCCAAATACAGATATGGCCAATACAATTAATGTGCTTTTTAAATTAGGCAACAGATGTTTGAACATGATACGAAAAGGCGAATAACCCAATATTTTTGCCGCTTGAATAAATTCCTTTTCTCTCAAACTAAATACTTGTCCACGCACCACCCTTGCAACTTCAACCCATGAGCTGATGCCTATTGCAATAAAAATTTGCCAGAATCCTTTGCCTAAAGCGAAACTAATTGCGGCAACCAATAGCATGGTTGGTAAACTCCAAATGACATTGATAAACCAAGAGATGACAAGATCTGTTTTGCCTCTGTAGTAGCCAGCTATCAAGCCTAAGGCGCTGCCAATTAAAAAAAGAGAAACCAATACCGCCACTAAGCCTACGGCTAATGAGACACGACTGCCCAAAACGATGCGGCTGTATACATCTCTGCCAAAGCCATCGGTGCCTAATAAAAAAGTTTGAGTTTCTATTTTGTATGGCGAGGGTAAAGAAGAGAGACTTATTTTTTCTGTCATGGTTTTTTCGGGATAATACAGATTTAAATTAATGCTGTCATTTTTTATTGAAAATGAGTTAATCGCGGTGTTGTAAATAGGCTCATTTTGTCCACTTAGCCAGGCCTCAAAAACTGACTTTTGAACGGGGTTTTCAACCCTGAAAAAATCAACCTTGCTCATAGGTTTTAGTAAGGCAATAGGTAAATTTATTAAGTTGGTATTGCTTGTTTTGTCAGGGGTAATGACATTGCCCAAAATACCCATTATAAAAAACAATGACACCAAAATAAACCCAATCAATCCAAGAGGGTGTTGTATCGTTTTTTTAAAAGTTGACAATGGTTTTTTCAAGTTGCAAATGTATTAAAATTACAGTTTAATGTTGATCATTGTTTTGTTCACTCTATTGTGAGGCATTTGCTTTTGTGATTTGATGCTTAAACCATGTTTCCTGTCTCTTGGCATAATTTCTAGAGTGTTGTTTTATCTTATCAACGGTGAAGTCTAAGGGGTTTTCGCCTCTAAAATATGGCCACCATTCGCTATAGCCAACGGTTTGCAAGGCGTTTAAGTTTTGGGATTTTTCCAAATCTTTTGCTTCTTTTTCCAAACCAATTTCTATCATTTCGTCAACACGTTTATTAATTCTATCATAAAGCTCTGGCCTTGCCATTTTGAGTATTTTGTATTCTGTTTCAAATTCAAAATTAAAATCCGGGATGTCGTTTTTAGGGACTTCATTTGCACTGCCAATTTCAATTGCTCTAATAAGTCTTTGAGGGTTTAAATTTTCGGTTTTTTTGTACAATTCAATCGATAAATTTCTCAACTTTTCTTGTAAATATTCAATGCCATATACCGAGAAATTTTCTTCTAATTCAAGGCGGAGTTTTTCATCACTCGGGGGCAAAGGGTCAAATCCACTCAATAAGGCTTTAATGTACAAACCAGTTCCACCACAAACTACCAGCGTTTTATGCGTTTCAAAAAGTTCGTTTATTAAATTGCGGGCCTCTTGAGCATAGATCCCTGCATTGTAAGGGTTGTGGATGCTGGTGTGAGCGATTAAATGGTGCTCGACTTGGTTCAATTGTTCGATACTTGGTCTTGCAACGCCGATGTTTAATTCTTGGAAAACCTGCCTTGAATCTGCAGATATTATTGGGGAGTTCAATTGCTTTGCCAATTCTAAAGCATAGGCAGTTTTACCAACCGCGGTTGGGCCCGATACAACAATTAACTTTCTGTCACTCATTTTCTAAGTTAATCTTCGCTTTTTGAAGTTCTTCATTTTACAATTCATTGCTGAATTCAGTTTTTATAGGTTAAGTTAATAAACGCATTTCATTAGGTTAGAGCATAAATCCAACACGCAAAACATAAGGCGCATTATAGATGTTGCTGCTGGGATACAATAACAAATAATAAGCAGAAATATAAAAACCTGCTGTAGGTGTATACCCCCCGCCAATTAAAGCATATTGTCCCCAATTGTTTTGGAAATTTAGCATCTGGTATTCTGTTTGTGCAAACAATACCTCATTTACTTTAAACCGCGCAAAGGCATTGCCACCAAATATAAGAAATGCGCTGTTGCTCAGGTAGTTGTTTTTGTAATATTGGAAATTAGTGCCAATACCTGTCGTAAATTTAGGCGTTATCCGGTAGCCAACTTGTGGCATAATATTAATGTTGCTGTAGTTGTTGCCAACCATTAAACCCCCTCCAACGTTAAAAGTTAAACGTTCCTTAAAACTCAATTTTGATAGGTCTTCCTCTTTGGTTTTTTGATTTTGACCCCTAGCGTCTAAAAAGTTGAGCAGGAGTGCAGTAAAAAATAAAATGTTTTTGAATTTCATTGTTTTATTGTTTCAATATTAGCTTAATTTCGCAACATAAAAAATATTCAGTATGTCAAAACTACATAATTTCTCGGCAGGTCCATCTATTCTTCCACAAGAGGCCATTGAAGCGAGCATGGAAGGCATTAGAAACTTTGCGGGCACTGGTTTGTCTATCTTAGAAGTGTCTCACAGAGGCAAAGAATTTGTCGCTGTTGTTGAAGAAACACAAGCGATCATTAAAGAACTTTTAGGCGTTCCAGATGGATATGAAATTTTGTTTTTAGGTGGTGGTGCAAGCACACAGTTTTTAATGGTAGCTTATAATCTTCTTGAAACAAAAGGAACTTATTTGAAAACCGGTGTTTGGGCTGCAAATGCTGTTAAAGAAGCTAAATATTTAGGAAATGTTGAAGTTGTAGCAAGTTCAGAAGATAGAAACTATGCTTACATTCCAAAAGGGTATTCGATTCCAAATGATGCTGATTATTTTCATTGCACAAGCAACAACACCATCTATGGTAGCCAAATGCATAGTTTTCCTGAATGTCCTGTAACCATGGTTTGTGATATGAGTTCTGATATTTTAAGCAGAAAAATTGATGTTTCTAAATTTGGTTTAATATACGCTGGCGCTCAAAAAAACATGGGCCCTGCAGGTGTAACTGTTGTGATTGTTAGAAAAGACATACTTGGTAAAGTGACCCGTAGAATTCCAAGTATGATGAGTTACCAGGTTCATATTGAAAAAGAAACCATGTTTAATACCCCTCCTGTATTCCCTATTTTCTCAATGTTGCAAAACTTAAAATGGGTTAAAAAGGTTGGTGGTGTTGATGAAATGCAAAGAAGAGCAGCAGCAAGAGCGGCTTTGCTTTATAATGAAGTTGACAACAATCCATTGTTTACAGGCACCATTGATAAAGAAGACAGATCTCAAATGAATGCTTGTTTTTTATTAAGTGATGAGTCTATGGAAAATCAATTTAATGCCGCTTGGAAAGAAGCAGGTATTTCTGGAATTAAAGGACACCGCTCTGCTGGTGGATACAGAGCCAGTATGTACAATGCATTGCCATTAGAAAGTGTAGAAGCGTTGGTAAACGTAATGAGAACATTTAACGCTAGCAGTCAATCAAATTAATGAAAATATTAGCAAATGACGGAATAGATGCTTCAGCTAAAATAGCTTTAGAAGCACATGGGTTTTCTATAGAAACCAATAATATTCCTCAAACGGAATTGGCTTCAAAAATCAGCAATTACGATGTTTTGTTGGTTAGAAGTGCCACCAAAGTGACGAAAGAAATTCTCGACGCCGCTCCAAATTTAAAATTGGTAGGTCGCGCAGGTGTTGGTCTTGATAATATTGACACCGATTATGCAAAAGAAAAAGGGGTTGCAGTGGTTAATACCCCTGCGGCATCATCAACTTCCGTTGCTGAATTGGTTTTCGCCCACATGTTTTCAATCTGCAGAATGCTGCAATACAGCAACAGGCAAATGCCGGAGAATGGCATGTCTCAATTTAACCAATTGAAAAAAACTGCCTCTGCTGGGGTTGAGTTAAAAGGTAAAACCTTAGGCTTAATTGGATTTGGGCGAATAGGTCGTGAAGCTGCTAGAATGGCTTTTGGACTAGGAATGAATGTTATTGCCTTTGATCCAATGATTTCTGAAGCCAATGTTGAAATAACATTTCACGAAGATGCGGGTATTCCAAGTGTCACCAAAACAATTAAAACCATTTCAAAAGAAGACGTATTAAAACAAGCTGATTTTGTTAGTTTACACATACCTGGTGGTCAAGGTTACGTTATTGCTGAGGCTGAATTAAAAATGATGAAACCCAATGCCGGATTAATCAACTGTGCCCGCGGTGGTGTTGTATGTGAAGTAGATTTAGTAGCTGCATTGAACAACAAAACTATTGCGTATGCTGGTGTTGATGTATTTGAGAAAGAACCACCAATGTACGATGGCGTTTTGAAATTGGACAATGTCTCACTTACTCCGCATATTGGTGCAAGTACCAACGAAGCACAAAAGAGAATTGGTGATGAAATGGCTGAACAAATTATTCGTTTTTTTAATTCATAATATTGGCTAGTATTTTTCCTTTTAAAGCTTTACTTCCTGCTTTAGGTAAAGAAGTTTTGGTTTCTGCAAATACCCATGTTGATGATCTTAAGCGGCAAATTGAAATTGTGCGTGATAATCCACTCACATATTTAAATGTTATTAAGCCTTACTTGAAATTTAATGAGGAAAAAAATCCAATAAAACATTTTCCTTATGGTCTTTCTGCGCTTAATGAGCTGATTGCTCAAAAGGCGATGGCATTGGATAGCAGTCCTTCATTGTATATTTACATACAGACCGATAAAATAAATGGCTCTCATGAATACATCGGATTGATTTGCACTGTACCTGTTGAAGATTATTATGCAGGGAGAATTAAAATACACGAAAAAACACTCACCGAAAAGGAAGAACAATTAATTATGCATATTGAAGCCACCGGCGTTATAGGTGAACCTGTACTTATGACCCACAAACCAGCTTCAAATGTTTCAGATATCTTAAAATCAGTTTGCAATAAAGGTGAAGAAATTATCCATTTTCATGATGAAGTAGACCGCATACACCGGATTCTCAAAATTTGTGATTTGGAGCTTATTAAGTTGATTCAAAATGAATATGCAGGGATTGGCGATCTGTACATAGCAGATGGCCACCATAGAAGCGCGGCATCTGCTGGTTATTTCAAAAAAAAAGGCATACAAAACGGGCAGTATTTAACCTACATTGTTCCCCCAGAGTATCTAAACATTGATAGTTTTCACCGTGCCTATAAATCACAAAACACATTTGATGCGAATGCATTTTTAAACTTACTATCCGCAGACTTCACCATTACAAAGTCCTTTTCATCTATTTTGCCTAAACAAGCGTTAACATTTGGCTTGTGTCTGAAAGGGCAGTGGTACCAATTGGATTATACAAAGATTGCTGAAGGTTTAAATGCAGTTGATCGTTTGGATGTTTCTATCTTGGAAGACCATGTATTTAAGTCAAAATTGAATATTCACGATTCAAAAACCGATAAACAATTGTCTTTCTTAAAAGGAAGTGTCCCATGCGAAATCTTGGAAGCGGAAGTTGAAGTCGGGCTTTACGATGCCGTATTTACTGTTCACCCGTGTCTTATTCAACATGTTTTTGATGTTGCCGACCAAGGTTTAATTATGCCACCGAAATCAACCTATATCGAACCAAAATTGAGAACTGGTTTGACTGTTCAGATGGTTTAATCTTGGTTTTTGGTCTATTTATCGGTTTTTTTTATGGTTTCTGATGTAGTTAAATATTTAATTATTATATTGTTATGATTTGTAACGGGTTTTTTGGTTGAAATCTTGTTTTTTTTAACGTACTTTGCGTAAACGACGCATTAACACATGATTAAAAACCATACCATTTTCAGGTTTATACCATTTTTGTTTTTCTTTTTTTTCTTCCAATTGTCAAAAGCGCAAGTTTTTGAAGGAGATTTAGCCAATAAGAAATTAAATGGTTCTGATCTAATCAGAATGAGTGAGCAAACTGGTCTCATTCAATTTGTGCAATTAAATGAAAATGTTCGAGTAGATGAGGCAAATGTTTTACCTTATTTGCAAAAGGTTTACGCACTTTCTAATGCATATACTTTTTTAGCTGTTAAAAAAGAATTAGATGATTTAGGAATTTTACACATTCGTTATCAGTTGCATTTTAATAAAGTTCCTGTGCTAGGGTCAATTATTATTGCCCATTTTAAAAATGAATATTTATATAGTTTTAATGGAGAAGTATTCAAGATTTCAGCAAACGATAATCAATCAAAATTCAATGAAATTGAATGTTTGAAAATAGCTTTAGATTCGACAAATGCCGAATCTTATTTATGGCAAATTCCTGAAGAAGAGGCCATCATAAAAGAAATTAAAGAAGATATTCATGCCACCTGGTATCCTAAAGGGGAATTGATTTATGTTCCTGAAAATCTGAATTTCTTCAATAAGAGATTTTATTTAACCTACAAATTTAATATACATGCCAGCCTTCCTAGAACAGCAGAAAATATGTATATTGATGCGAACACAGGTAAACTTATAGCTCGAGAAAATCAATTGCACAATGTTGATGTAAATGGAAGAGCCAATACAAAATACAGTGGAACAAAAACAATAATTACCGATAGCACAGCCCCATTTAACTACCGCTTGCGAGAAAATACGAGGGGTGGTGGTGTTTATACGTTTAACTTAAAAAAGGGCACAAACTATGGTTTAGCAGTAGATTTTTTAGACAGCAACAACATTTGGAACAATGTCAATTCTAACAAAGATGAAGTTGCAACTGATTGCCATTGGGGTGCAGAAACCTCTTACGATTATTTTAAAAATAAATTTAACCGCAACAGTTACAACAACAACAATGCAAGAATAAACAGTTATGTGCATTATGCGGCCAATTATGACAATGCGTTTTGGGATGGATTGAGAATGACCTATGGCGATGGTAGTTCATTCAAACCACTTACTTCATTGGATGTTTGTGGACATGAAATTACCCATGCGGTTACGAGTAACTCTGCCAACTTAATTTATAGTTATCAGTCGGGGCAGTTAAACGAATCCTTTAGTGATATTTTTGGAAATGCGATAGAGCGATATGGCAAGCCTACAGGTTACAATTGGAAAATTGGCGAAGAAATAACTTTTTCTGGATCAGGTTTGCGAAACATGTCTGATCCTAGAGTCAAAGGTCACCCGCGTTGTTACCTTGGAACCTATTGGTATTCTGGTGCCGGAGACAATGGTGGCGTGCATTTGAACAGTGGCGTTCAAAATTGGTGGTTTTATTTAATCACCGAAGGAGGAATCGGATCCAACGATTTCAGCAATGCGTATAAGGTTGATAGTTTGGGTATTTTAAGTGCTGAAAAAATAGCATATCGAAATTTAACGGTGTATTTGACCCCTACATCTCAATACGCAGATTCCCGATTTTACTCAATTCAAGCAGCAAAAGATTTATTTGGTCAATGCAGTAGGGAAGTTATCGCCGTTACCAATGCTTGGTATGCCTGTAATGTTGGACCTAAATATGACAGTGGATATGTTAAAGCGGCTTTTTCAGCTGATACAGTTATTTGCAATACCTCAAAAACGGTTAAATTCTACAACTTAAGTTCAAATGCAATAACCTATAAATGGACCTTTGGTGATGGCAACACTTCAACAGCAATAAATCCAACAAAAACCTATTCTAGTTTTGGTAATTATACAATTAAGCTAGTAGCCACAAGCTGTTTCAAAAACAAAAAAGACAGTTTGACTAAAACGGCTTATGTAAAAATTGACTCGACTTTTGATATCTGTAATGCCATTCTTATGCCTGCTTCGGGTACTGACAGCACCCATAAATGTAAATCATTTATATACGACGACGGTGGAGAAGACATTTATTCCCAAGGTAAAATAACCTATTTCAGAATCAGTGCGCCGGGTGCCGATTCTATTCGAATCCGTTTTCTAGATTTTGATTATGAAGCTGGATATGATAGCTTATATGTTTACAAAGGAAAATACCCTGGTACTGGAACAAAAGTGGGTGGGTATACTGGATCTACTTTGCCGTTTTCAGGAAACAATTTTTTAGTGGCCGGAAATACTGTAACATTAAGACATGTGTCAGATCCATATGTAGTAGGTAGAGGATTTAAATTGCTCTATACTGCCATTAAAAAGCCGGTTAAAGTTACAGCCTATTCAGACACGACTATTTGTATGGGGAAATCTGCAATGTTAAGAGCTAAAGGTTCTGGAGGCTATTCTGGCGACTATTTCTTTAAATGGGACAACACCGTTTACAACGACACCAATATAGTTGCTCCGACCACCAACCAAAGTTATAAAGTGTATTTGACCGATCTTTGTACCAATTCAAAAGACTCTGCGACGGTTAATGTAAGCGTTAGAAATCCTTTAAATGTTAGCACAAACAAAGATACCACGATTTGCCTAGGGAGATCTGCAAACCTTATAGCCACTGCCACTGGAGGTGATTCTTCTTCTTATGTTTACACCTGGGACAATGGCTTAGGAACGGGAATGACTAAAACAGTGTCACCTACCATTGCCACAACCTATAGAGTCATTGTTAGCGATGCATGTACACCAATATTAGATACTGCTTATGTTACAGTAAATGTTAAGATTGGCTTAAAAGTAAAGGTGAGCAGTAATGATACGCTAATTTGTTACAATAAAGTTAGTTCCATTTCTGCAAATGGAAGTGGCGGCGATACCAGCCAATATTCATATACTTGGTTAAATGGCCTAGGTATTGGCAGTACCATCAATCCAAATTTAACCGCTAGCCAATGGGTTAAATGTATATTGAAAGATGCATGCTCAGTGACCCCGGCTTCTGATTCAATTTACGTTGTTGTAAGAGCGCCTTTATCGGTTCAATTAGACAATGACACGACATTATGTTATGGAAGGGGCGCTATACTTACAGCCAATTCAAGTGGAGGTGTTTCTAATGCTTATACCTACAATTGGACCCCATTCTTATCCGATACAGCCATACAAACCGTTAAACCCAAAGCTAAAACGAAATACAAGGTTGTCCTTTCCGATAATTGTTCCAATTCTGCTACAGATTCAATTACCATAGATGTATTGGCGCCAATAGTTGTTAGCGGATTAAAAGACACCACTATTTGTACTGGTATGTTCGTGCCTTTGGTTCCTAAAGTAACAGGAGGTTTGAGCAGTTCATATACGTATACTTGGAATCTAGGTTTGGGAAATGCACCATCTCAATTGGTGGACCCAACGGGAAGCAATACCTACCAAGTTATTGTAAGAGATGGTTGTACGGTTTTAGGTGATACAGCAACTGCAAATATTACAGTTAAAAGTGCTCTGAAACCAAAGATTTTTAGTGCTGACACTTTGGTTTGTTATCAAAATACAAGCGCCTTTACAGTTAGCGCTTCAGGCGGTGATGTTAGTAAATATTTATATACTTGGAACAATGGATTGGGAACTGGAAGCAGCACCTCAGGGGTTATGTCTTCAAGTCAATGGGTAAAAGTTACTTTAACAGATGCTTGCACAGTTAATCCTGGAGTAGATTCAATTTACGTTAAGGTAAGACCTGAATTAAAAGTGATGCTTCCTAAGGATACTTTGATTTGTTACGGAAGTTCTGTCTTTATGATTGCAAATCCTATTGGCGGCGACATCAATACCTATGCTTATACATGGAATCAAGGACTAAACGCAACCCAATCCAATGCCATTTCTCCCAAAATTAAGACCCGATACATTGTGCTGCTAAATGATTTGTGTTCTGCACAAGCAAGTGATACCATGGATGTTGATGTAATGGCCAAGATTAAAATATCTGGTTTAAGAGATACCACCATTTGTGATGGCGCCTCTGTTCCTCTGAACCCTATTGTTTCGGGTGGCATCAGCTCAGCTTATAATTACACTTGGAACCAAAGCCAAGGGAATGCCAAGAATATTTTGGTCAAGCCATTAAGCAGCACTATTTATAAATTGATTGTTGATGATATATGCACCCAACCATACGATTCTTCATTCGTAAACATTACGGTTCGTCCTGCCCTAAAATTAAATGTTAAGTTGAGCGACAACAGTATTTGTCAAAGTGACACGTCTATACTTAAGATTAATATGAGTGGAGGTTTGAGTTCTCAATACCAATGGACAATTAATGGCTCGCCCAGTATCAATAATTTGATCGTTCAAAACCCTTCAATAAGCACCCAGTATATAGTAAACTTAATTGACAATTGTTCCCAATCAGTATCCGACACAGTAAATCTGATTGTTAATGCAAAACCAATCGTTGATTTCTCTGCGAGCAAACAAACAATTTGCAGAAACGAGTTCGTTTCTTTTAATAATTTAAGTTCTGGTGCTGCGGCTTATTGGTGGCATCTTACCCCCTCAGACAGCAGCAATGCACCGAACCCTTCGTTTACCTATCAAGTTTCTGGTACTTTTGATGTAAGCTTGCTGGCAATTTCTGATTCATTCTGTGTCAGTTATATCAAAAAGATTGGCTATATGAATGTGGTAGATTTGCCAATCAGCAAGTTTACGTATCTACCTAAACAACCTGATTATTTAAATCGACAGGTTAATTTCAATAACCAATCAACAAACCAATCAAGTTTTGAATGGAATTTTGGGGATTTTAGCAAAGAAACAGTTAATCCAAGTCCTTCGCACACCTATTCAGATACAGGCTATTACCCTGTTAGGCTGATTGTTAAAAACAGTTTAGGTTGTGCCGATACTGCGATTGAATTGATAAAGGTCAAAGATATTTTTAGACTTTATATCCCTGACGCAATCACTGTAAACAATGACCAGTTAAATGATAATTTTGTGGTGCAAGGTCGTGGAATTTTATTCTATAATCTGCAAATTTTTGACCGTTGGGGTGGTAAGATTTATGATGGGAATATGGGCGATAAACCCTTTGATGGTAAAGACAGCCAGGGTGTTCCATTAATGAAAGGCACCTATTTAATTAATCTTACCGTTCGCGACTCCGATGGCTTTATGCACTATATAAGACAGATGCTAGAAGTACTTTAAGTATTTCAGCGCCATTTGCGAGCGCGCAAATGCATGCTCTAAAACTTTAACCAATGGCCCGTTATTTTTCCTTGAGAAAACTCCAAGGCAGGTGCAGGTAGTTTGATGCAATTCAATACAAAAAGTAGCGTTTTTAATCCCTTCTTTTTCGTTTTAATTTTATTCAAATTGAAATCCAAACTCAAATAGTATTGACGGTATCGTTTAACATTGGAATAATCTTGTACCAGCATGTTTTTGTCAATCCAAATATTGTCATTGCCACCCAACATGCCATTGGCGCCATAACCCAAACCCAAACCAAGCCATTGGGCTCTATTTTTTAATGGACTGTAACAAAGCCAATAGGTTTGAGCATTATAGTCTTTTAAAAATCGTTCATTAAAATTGCCGCCCAAGGTATTAGGTCTAATAGCTGCATAATTTGAGCTGGTATAAGAAAATTTCATTCTAACTTTTTGCTCATGCCAAATCGCTTCTTGTCCTGCACCCAATAAAGTGCCAAAACTATTTGCGGCCAAATCTCCAAAAGAAGCACCCCAGGCACTTGAAAAACCATCCCAAATCTCTATTGGATCCTGAAAAATACTGCCAAATAAAGCCCATTTCCATTGTTTGTTCTTAGGCACTCCAGCCCATTTTGCCGCTTCAATTCCTGCTAATCCAAGATAATAGGATGAAAAACAATGGCCAAATTTATCCATTTGCAACCATTCTTGGTTGTCATTGAAAAAATGAAATTTACTCTGAGGATAGCCACTGTACCATAGTTTGTATAAACCAGCGTGAACAAAAGCGGTGCCGCCAATTCCAGCTGCGTAAGCTATGTTTTGTTTTTGTTTGTTGGTAAGGGTATCATTCTGTTTTTGAGGCATTAACAGATTGATATTTGAATCTGCTTTTACAAGGTAAAATACACAAAAAAACAGACCAACACAATAGACTTTAAGCCTCATAAATTGGATTACAAAATCGCTAATTTACAAGCATCAAGAATTTTATATGCACTTTCAGAATCTTTGCTTTCTGCATAAACCCTTAATACAGGTTCGGTTCCGCTTGGACGGATCATTACCCATTCTTCATTGCCTAAATGGAATTTGAAACCATCCATGTTTTCGACGCGCTCAACCTGGTAAGATCCAAAGCTACTGTATGTATTTTCCTGACAATTTTTAACAATTGCTTGCTTTTGAGATTCTTCAATATGCAAATCGTATCTTTCGACGGCAAATGCCCCAATTTGAGCATAGGTTTCATCAATTAAAGTTTCGATGCTTTTTCCTGTTAATGCCATGTATTCTAATATTAACAAGCCCATCCAAATGCCATCTCGCTCAGGAATGTGACCTTTCACTGCAATACCTCCACTTTCTTCAGCACCAATTAAGACATCATCGGTAATCATGTATTCACAGATGTATTTGAATCCAATTTTAGTGGTGATGGTTTCTAATCCTAATATTTTTGCCAGTTTATCGATTTTAGACGATACTGAAAAGCTTTTAATGATTTTCCCGTTTAGTCCTTTGTGTTTGGTTAAATACTGCATCAGAAGCAAGATTAAATGGTGTGAATCTACAAAGCGACCTTTGCTGTCGAAGAAACCAATTCTGTCTGCATCGCCATCGGTAGCCAATCCACAAAGCAAATTGTCGTTGTTTTTTAACAATTCCGAAAATTCTAATAAGTTTTTCAAAATGGGCTCAGGTGCCGTTCCATTGAATCCTGGATTGAAGTCGCAGTGCAACAAACTAGCCTCTGGAAGAAGTTTCTTTATTACATTTTGTCCTGCGCCGAACATGGCATCATAAGCAAAATGCGGGGCATAAGCTTTTAATTTACTGGTGTCAAACTTCTCTTCAATTTGTTTCAAATAAATGGCTTCGAAATCTGAATATTCTATTAATCCACTGCTGATGTATGCCTCTAAAATATCTACTTTAGGCAATTCAGAATAAGAAATTAAATGCTCTACTTTTTCGATTTCTGATGGTATAACAGGGCCTCCATAATTGGCTTTTATTTTATATCCATTATAAGATGGTGGATTATGAGATGCTGTAATAATTACACCTGCAAATGTGTTCAATTTGGTATTGGCCAACGAAATCATTGGCGTGCTGCAAAATCCGTTGGAAAGGAATACTTTGATGCCATGAGATGCAAGAACTCTTGCAGTATTTTCTGCAAACATTTTTCCGCCAAAACGACAATCATATCCAACTGTACAGGTATGATTGCTTGTGCTCTCTTTTAACCAAATTGCAGTTGCATGGGCCACACGGACTACATTTTCTACGGTATAGTTGTCTGCGATAATTTCGCGCCACCCGTCAGTTCCAAATTTAATGGTGTACATATTAGTTTTTTGAGTATTTGACGTAATTACTTACTTGGGTCCATTTATATTCTCGAAGGGCTTTTAAATAAACAGCCGATTCGTTGTATGGGATTAAGTCTCTGTTAATTTTATATAGGCTAAAATTAAATGCTTTTTCCAATAAGACATCTTCTAATGTTTTGAAATTTATAAGCAATTGCCATTTGGCGACTTCTTCAAATGACAAGATATTCATCGGCTTATTGTTTGCGAAAATTTTGACTGAATAAGGGGTGTATACAATTTGATTTCCTTGTTTCTCCCATATTTCTGTAACTTCTATTCGGGTAATTGTAATGTCTAAAAGTCTATTTTGGAAATCAAAGTGCTTATCGCCCCCAATATTGAAAAGAATTTCTTTATTGTCGTTTAAAAATTTTTCAATACTATGCAGACAGTTTGATCCAGGATCATCAGACTCGGACAAGTTTTTCTCGATCACAAAAGTTACCATTTTTGTGTTTTTAGGTTTGTACAAACCAGACACTTTCTTCTTTGAATAGAAGGCGTCTTTCTTAATTGTAAAAGAGGAGGAGGGGTTACTGCTGAAATCGCGGGACCCGAATTGCAAAAGGTTGAAATGGTATCGCCTGCTGTAAATAGCATCAATATAACTTATCTGCGCGGGGCCATTGACATTGGTTGGGATGGTTTGCGACAGTAGTGGCAATGCTTGAAGTATCTCTACAAAGCCAAACGAAATTTTACCTTTGGGTGATTCGGAAAGAAACGACAATCCGAGAACCACAAATTCCGTTTTTCTAGGAGAACTTGTCCATAGTTCATTGAAGAATAAATTCCCTGTTTTTGCAAATGAAACAGAATTGCTAGATTCTATATTTTTGAGTGCCTCAGGAGAAATTGCAATTTGTTTTTTGGGTGAATCCCAAAGGGTTATTTTGCCGTCTATAATGCCTTTGTAAATTAAACTGGGTAAGTGTTCGACCAAATTAAACCCACAGGTGTCCTCCTGCTCAGCCCTCGCTAAATGGATAAGAACTGGCACTTCTGTATATAGCTTTTTAGCCTCAGCGTTAAAGCTGAAAAGCAGAAACAAACTATATAAACAGTATTTAAGCAAATGCGTTTTCTCCAGTAATTTCCATTCCTAGAATTAACAGATGCACATCATGGGTTCCTTCATAAGTAATTACACTTTCAAGGTTCATGCTGTGACGCATAATTGGGTACTCACCTGTAATGCCCATAGCTCCATGTATTTGCCTTGCTTCACGTGCAATCTCTATAGCAATCTGAACATTGTTTCTTTTTGCCAAACTGATTTGTGCCGCAGTTGCTTTTCCTTCATTCATTAAATTGCCCAATCTCCAACACAACAATTGCGCTTTGGTGATTTCGGTAATCATTTCAGATAATTTCTTTTGTTGCAATTGGAAACCTGCAATTGGTTTGCCAAATTGAATTCTTTCTTTTGAATATCTTAATGCTGAATCATAGCAATCCATGGCAGCACCAACAGCACCCCAACTAATTCCATAACGTGCAGAGTTCAAACAAGTCAATGGACCTCTCAAACCTTCAACATTTGGCAATAAGTTTTCTTTTGGAACCTTTACGTTGTCAAAAACCAATTCACCAGTTGCACTCGCCCTTAAACTCCATTTTCCATGTGTTTCAGGTGTTGTAAATCCTTCGTATCCGCGCTCAACTATTAGACCTTTAACTTTACCTTGCTCGTTCTTTGCCCAAACAACAGCGATGTCAGCAAAAGGAGCATTGCTAATCCACATTTTTGCACCGTTCAATAAGTAATGGTCGCCCATGTCTTTAAAGTTGGTGGTCATGCCCCCAGGATTGGATCCATGGTCGGGTTCTGTTAAACCGAAACAACCCATCAATTCGCCTTTGGCTAATTTGGGTAAATATTTGTGTTTTTGCTCTTCGCTTCCGAATTTGAAAATAGGATACATAACCAATGAACCTTGAACAGATGCTGTAGAACGTATGCCACTATCACAACGCTCTAATTCTTGCATAATCAAACCGTAGGTAATATAGTCCATTCCACCACAACCGTACTCTGCTGGTAACTGAGGTCCAAAAGCACCTATTTCACCTAAGCCACGGATAATGTGGTGAGGAAACTCTGCTTTTTGAGCACACTCTTCAATGATTGGAGATATCTCACGCTTTACCCAATCACGCACAGAATTGCGAATTAAAATGTGTTCTTCGGTTAATAAATCGTCGATGTTATAAAAGTCAGGTTGTACGTATCTGTCTTTTCCTTGGTTGCGGTCTTTAAGGTCTTCGAAGTTGATAGAGGACATGCTGTAATAATATTTTTTGCAAAAATAAATATTTTACTTTGATTGCAGTCTAAAATTATTTTAAAAAATGTCAAGCCATACCAAAGGTAAAATAGGGGTTAAAAACATTGAATTTCATTTAAGAAAAGGCTTGTATCCCTCGGAATTACTAGTGGAGAATCATTTCCGGGTAAGCGCTGATGTGTACTACCATGTTAATGAAATAAAAAAAGATACCTATTTAAATTATGAACGTTTGGCTGAAATAATCCATATTGAGATGCACAAAGACATCAATTTGTTGGAAACAGTAGCTGAAAATTGTTTAAAAAACATCATGCAAGAATGGCCATTTGCCATTTCATCAAGCGTAATTATTGAAAAATTACATCCTGCTTTTGCCAACTACCATATGGAAGCTGTAGTGGTTGAAATGCATATGAACCGATAATTATGATTTATTATATAAATTGTTCAAATAGTTTTTTTTATATTTGCGAGCGAATTCAACCCTTGATTCACTTGCTTAAAAAAGTACTTGGCATATTTCTAATTGTTGTAATGACTGCTCAATTTGCTTACCAAATTGGGTTTATTGCTTACTTTAATCTGAATCAAAAACAATTAACCGAAAAGTTTTGCGTAAATAAAGACAAAGCAAATTCTTGCTGTCAAGCCAAATGTTATTTGAGTAAAAAGTTAATGACGGATGAGCAAAATCCTTCTTCAGAAAAGGCAATTCACGAAAATGATTTTCCTGTTTTTATTTTACCAGCTAACTATGTCTTTTTATTTTCTTCGGTATTGAAATTAAAGCATTGCACTTTATATAATGTGTGCTTTACAAATGGGTTTGTTAATAATGGAAAAAAGCCACCTAAACCGTTTTGGGTTTAAACGTGACTTTTTAAAGCAATTGCCAACTGCAATTGTCAATTTCCATTATTAATCAAAATAAATGCAACGAATAATTATTCTTTGTGTCTTTATTGTATTGAATCAATCATCAATAAAGGCTTGTAACGTATGCTCTTGCACGAGCATGGGCAATTCCATAGGTATTTTGCCACAATTTAAGTCCCATTTTATTGGGATTAGGGAAACCTATAGACAATTTGAAAGTGTTCATCCAGTTTCAATACTAAATCCATTAGCGACTAAAAGTCAAGAAAAATACTTCAACACTGAATTGTGGGGTAGATGGTACCCGCATCCCAAAATTCAAGTATTTGGTTTTATTCCGATTAACCGATTTAGCAAAACCGATAAGCAAGTGAATACCACCATTCAGGGTTTAGGAGATATTAGTGTTTTAGCCAATTATATATTGCTAAATACGGGCGATTCTTCGTCAACTAAATTTAAACAAGTGCTATCGATTGGCTCTGGTTTTAAATTTTCTAGTGGTCGATACAATTCTTCTGAATTTGCAAACTTTCAACTTGGTGCCGGTTCTAAAGATGTTTTGTTTAATGCATCCTATACTATTCGGTATCAAAAATTAGGCTTAATGTCTGAACTCAATTACCGGTTAAATGGCTCCAATTCTTCTGCATATCAGTTTGGCAACAAATTAAGTGTTAATGAAAGGTTTTTCTATTTTCTCAATCTCAAAAAAGTAGCTTTCATGGCTTATTCTGGTTTTACTTTTGAAAAATCAAATCCAGACAATCAGAATAACATTCAACAATCATACACAGGAGGAACTGCTAGATATCTTCAAATTGGAATGGATGCCTACAAGGGTAAATTTCAATTTGGAGCTTCAGGCATTATTCCAATTCAACAAAATTTAGGCGAAGGCCAAATTAAAGAATTTCCAAGAATTCAAATCAATACAATTTTCTATTTCAATAAAAAAACAAATGTTAAATCTAAAAAATAAATCAATTATGACAATTTCAAAAACACTCAAAACCGCTCTTTATTTCGTTTCCATCATGGCTTTAATTCAATTAAGTTCTTGTAAGAAAGACGACGATCACCAACATGATGATGATACCAGCGATAAAGTCAAACCAACTGTGGTTATTAGCACTCCTAGCAATTTGCAAATGTATAACAATGGCGATACCATTAAAATTAGAGGATTAGTAAGTGACGCAAGTTTGCACGAATTACTTATCAAAATTGTAAAAGATTCTGATAATTCGGTTTTATACAGCGAGACACCCACGGTGCACGATCTTACCTCTTTTACATTAAATTCAAACTGGAAATCTGCTGTAAGTGATCACACCAATGCAAGCGTAATTGTTGTGGCAGAGGATCATAACTCCAATGTGGGTTCAGATACAGTTAAAATACATATCATGCCTTAATACTAGAAAATGCAATAAAATTAAAGTTGTTAGAAGCAGTTCTAACAACTTTTTTTATTTGTTTTAATTACCTTTGCAATGTGAATACGGTTACAAAAAAAGAAATAAAAATTAGCAGTACGAATGGAAGTATTATAACTGCAGATATATCGATGCCTAAAAGTAAAACACCTACAGCAGTCCTGGTGTTTTGCCACGGTTTTAAAGGGTTTAAAGATTGGGGACATTACAATTGGTTTGCTCAAAAAAGCGCTGAATCTGGTTTGGCTTTTCTTAAATTTAATTTTTCTTTTAATGGAATTCAAGCAGAAAATTTGTATGAAATAAACGATTTAAAAGCTTTTGCGGAAAACAACTACAGCAAAGAGATTAAAGAGGTTCATTCGGTAATCGACTATATAGAAACCAATGCAGACGATTTGAATATTGATCCCAAACGTATATTTTTAGCTGGCCACAGCCGTGGTGGAGGTATTGCGACACTTGCTAGTTCAGAAGATAAACGTGTTAAAGGTTTGATCCTTTGGGCATCTTTGTCAGAATTCGATTCATTTTTTAGAAACGAAACCATTGAAGAATGGGAGAAGAATGGGGTTGTATACGCAAAGAATACAAGGACAGGGCAGGACTTACCATTGAACAAACAATTCTATGAAGACTATTTAAGCAATAAATCTACTTTAGACATTCGAAAAGCGGCTAAATTAATTTCTGTTCCTTTACTTATTATTCATGGAGATAAAGATGAAACTGTTCCATTCTCTCACGCAGAAGCTTTTTATACCCTGGTGCCTCATTCTATATTGATAAAAGTAGAGGGAGGAGACCACACCTTCGGAGCTAAGCATCCTTTTGATGAAGCAAATGATGTAAGCGAAATGCTAGAAGAATTATTGGAAAATACGGTTGAGTTTTGCCTAGACTAAATTCTAATCCTTATTAATATGCGATAGTTTTTGCTCTATCTCTTTCAACATTTTCATTTGAAGTGCTGGGTACCTCATAAGCAAAGGTGTGGCTTTGTCTGTTATTCGTTTAATTATTGCCGTCACCGAAATCCCAGTCAATACTTAATATACATTTTCTGTTATCTTAAAAAAAAGACTTAAAAATAACAATATAAACAGTCCATATTGAAATAATAGGGCATTAAGAATTACTTTTGCACCCGCAAGATTTGAACCAACAACAAAACAATATCAATTCTCTGGTTTCAGCCTTAGCTAATAAAGGCTTAAAGTATGTTGTAATTTCTCCAGGCAGTAGAAATGCCCCATTGCTTATGGCTTTTCAAAGGCATTCTTCAATAAAATGTTTTTCTGTTATTGACGAACGCTCTGCTGGTTTCATCGCCTTAGGAATGGCTAAAAAATTGCAAGAGCCAGTTGCTCTGTTGTGCACCAGTGGTTCGGCTGTTTTAAATTATTACCCAGCCATTTCAGAAGCATTTTATATGCAGGTGCCCCTAATTGCAATTAGTGCTGATAGGCCGCCAGAATTGCTCGACCGCTGGGACGGGCAGGCTATTCATCAATTTGATGTGTTCAAAAACCATATAAGAGGATCTTATAACACACCTGAAAATACAGAGGCAGAACAATCTAAAACTTTCTATCAAATGGGTGCAATTGCTTATTCAAATTCTATGAATCCAATTGCAGGCCCAACGCATATAAATGTCCCATTAAGAGAGCCTTTATATGAAGCTGCGGAAACTGCTTTTGAATATCCTGTTTTTGAATTGCTGCAATCTGTTGTCCCCGATCAAATTTCAGATCTTCCCGTAATGGATGAAAAGTTTTTTAGCACTTTTTCTAAAATTCTAATTTTAAATGGCGCAGCAAACCAATCGCAGCAAGCAAATCTGGCGCTTGATAAAATTAAAAAACAAAACAGAGTTGTTGTTTTAAGTGATATTATTTCTAACAAACATTCAGAAAATTCTTTTCAAAATTGGGAATCCATACTTCTGAATGCCAATGATTTACAAAAACTTGATTTAATTCCCGACCTGCTAATCACAACTGGAAAAATGGTTTTGAGTAAGTCGCTCAAAAGTTTACTCAAAAAATCTGAAATTAAATTGCATTGGCATATTGCTGAAAATGGATATTGTGCTGATACTTTTTTTAGCCTTCCAAAGGTATTTAAATTAAGCGATTTTGAGTTTTTTGATCAATTTAACAAGCATTTACCAGAGAGTCTAAATGATTGGTATTCTAATATTTGGAGTAAATACTCCGAATCTCAATACAATGGGTCAAGAATTTTAGATTCAAATGATTTTAATGAATTTAACTTGATGTCGAAAGTTTTGAAAGCCATGCCAAGAGAATTGCTAAACTTAAACATCTCCAATAGTATGGGTGTTCGATTGGCTGCCTACAATTTGGCTTTCTTTAGCCCTAATTGGAATGTGTATTCTAATCGAGGCGTGAGTGGCATAGATGGTTGCACTTCCACAGCTCTAGGTATTGCTCTAATTGATCCTGTTGAAAATTATTTTATAACTGGTGATCTGGCTTTTCTATACGACATTAATGCTTTTTTGGTCAACGAAATGCCGAAGAACTTAAAAGTTGTTATTATGAATAATGACGGTGGCGGAATATTCAGAAACATTGAAGGACCTAGTAAAATGCAGGAGTCAAATCCATTTGTTTACACCCCGCACCAGCTCAATGCCAAGCATTTAGCAAGCCATTACAAGGTCAGGTATATTGGTGCTGAAAACCAAGAGCAATTTGAAGTGGGTCTGAATGAATTTATTCAATACCAAGGGATTTGTTTCTTCGAAGTATTCAGCGACAGTAATCACAACACACAATTTTTTAACCAATACAAACAAATACAAATATGAGTCAAAGAGAATGGCAAACCATTAAGACCTATGATGAAATATTATTCGAATATTTCGAAGGAATAGCCAAAATAAGCATTAACCGCCCGCGTTACCACAATGCTTTCACCCCAAAAACCAACATCGAAATGATGGACGCTATGGATTATGCGCGCGAACATGAAGACATTCAGGTTGTGGTACTTACTGGAGCAGGTACTGAAGCATTTTGTAGTGGCGGTGATCAAAACATCAAAACCATTGGAGGTTACAAAGATGAAAATGGAACACCTAGATTAAATGTCCTCGAACTGCAAAGAAAAATCAAGTCTTTACCAAAACCAGTTGTAGCCATGGTAAATGGCTGGGCCATTGGTGGCGGCCACGTTCTCCATGTGGTATGCGATTTAAGTATTGCCTCAGACAATGCGCGTTTTGGTCAAACTGGTCCACGTGTTGGTAGCTTCGATGCAGGTTTTGGAAGCAGTTATTTGGCTAGAATTGTTGGTCAAAAAAAGGCACGTGAAATATGGTTTCTATGCCGTCAATATTCGGCTCAAGAAGCTTTAGATATGGGATTGGTCAATTGTGTTGTTCCTTTAGCGCAATTGGAAGATGAAGTTGTAAAATGGTGCCATGAAATGATGTTGATGAGTCCTATCGCTTTGCGTATGATTAAATACGGGCTTAATGCTGAATTGGATGGACAAGCTGGAATACAAGAGTTAGCGGGTAGTGCAACATTGTTGTATTATTTCACTGACGAAGCTCAAGAAGGCCGAAATGCCTTTATAGAGAAAAGAAAACCAGACTTCAAGAAGTTTCCAAAATTCCCATAATACTAAAAATATTAATTCAACAAATAAGGCGTCAATTGACGCCTTATTTGTTGAATTTTTTTCTGATAAATCCTAAATAATTTATATCAAATTGCCTTGCTTTTCAATTTGGATATATTCATGGTCAATAAGCCACGGACCTTTTCTTGCTGCACCGGTTGCCAAAACATCACAAACTTCATTTTCAACATTGCCAGCATGGCCCTTTACCCAATGAAACTTTACATTGTGCGTCTTGTAGAGTGGCATAAATCGTTTCCATAAGTCAATGTTCTTTTTGTTCTTCCATCCAATTTTTTGCCATCCAAATATCCATTTTTTTTCAATTGCATCACACACATATTTGCTGTCAGTGTATACATGGATTTCGATTTCGGGTTTTTTAATCGACTCTAAAGCAGCAATGACGGCCAACAATTCCATGCGGTTGTTGGTGGTGTGCTCAAATCCTTGAGACATTTCTTTTCTTGCTTTCCCCCATAGCATCACGATGCCATATCCCCCCTTACCCGGATTTCCAATGGCCGCACCATCTGTGTAGATAATTAGTTTTTGATCTAAACTCATAATACTTCCGCCACCACAAAGGTACTCCCTCCAATAAATATTAGATCATGCTGGCTTGAGTTTTTTTGAGCTGCCTGATATGCAGCAATAACACTCGAATAAGCTTCGCCATAAAGCCCTAAAAGTTTGCATTCTTGTTTTAATGTTTCCGATTCTAAAGCACGCGGTATATTTGCTTGGCAAAAATAATAAGTAGCATCTTTAGGCAACAACTCAATTACCGGTTTTAGGTCTTTGTCTTTTACCATCCCAAAAACAATATGCAGTTTATTGTATTTCTCTCTTTTTAATTGTTGAATAACCAAATTTAATCCATGGGCATTATGCCCTGTATCGGCAATGGTTAAAGGTTTTTGATTCAAAATTTCCCAACGGCCTCTGAAATGGGTTAAACCCCTCACATTTTGAAATGCTTTTGCAACCGTGTAATCATTGAATGGCATTTCCATTGTTTTCAAAACTTCTATAGCTTGCAATACGGTAACACTATTTTTTTCTTGATAAATTCCTTTTAAATCGGTCTCGATTTCTGTGTTATAAAACCGCACATTCCGGTCGGCAAAGTAAATTGTTGCATTGCAAGATTTGGTTTTTTCTTCAAAAACAGAATCGGTATCCTTACTGCTTTCTCCTATAACAACAGGTATTTGCTCTTTTATAATACCGGCTTTTTCAAAGGCTATTTTTTGCAGAGTATCTCCTAATAAATCGCTATGGTCCATTCCTATATTGGTTATGACCGATAAAATAGGATTTATAACATTTGTACTGTCTAGCCGCCCGCCAAGTCCCGTTTCAATGATTGCATATTCAATATCTTGATTGGCAAAATAATCAAAACACATTGCCACAGTGATTTCAAAAAAAGAAGGTTGAATAGAATCTAAATAAGGGATTATTTTTTCAGTGAAATTAACAACAAACTGCTCTGATATCATCTCACCGTTAATTCGAATACGCTCTCTGAAATCTTTTAAATGGGGAGAGGTGTATAAACCAGTTTTGTAGCCATGTGCTTGAAAAATAGCTGAGAGCATGTTGCTAACACTGCCTTTTCCGTTGGTGCCTGCCACATGGATGCACTTGAATTTATTTTGTGGATTTCCAAGGATCTCACAAAGCTTAAGGGTATTGTGCAAGTCGTTTTTTATTGCTGATTTACCATCCCTAGTAAAATAGGGTAGACGGGCATATAAAAACTCTACAGTTTCTAAATAGGTCATTTTTAGATTTAAACCTTTATTTAAGTTTAAACGTAAAAGTTATAGTGCCCTCAACGCTTATTGGATTTGTAGCAGCGTTAAAGCTTGAACTTCTTATATAATTTACAGCAACATTTTCCAAACAACTAGAGGCTCTGGATAAAGGGCTAACGTTGTCATATCGAATTCTTCCATCAGGAAGCAGGGTCACTTCTAAAACCACCTTACCTTCTTCGTTGCAATTGTTCTTTCCTGATCCCAATCTAAAATTTCTTCCGCTGAATGAGTGTGTTGTTCCAGTTGGACCTGAGCCAGTTCCACCAACCTGGCCTTTTGGGTCTCCACCATTAACACCTTTTGGGTCTCCTTGTGGGCCTAATTTATCTCCATCTCCAGCGTTTTGCTGTTTTTGGGTACTTTTGCCTCTGTTTAGAGCAGCTAAGGCATCATCAACTGGTTTAGGTTTATCCGTTGGTGCAGCTTGGCTTTGGCCTTTGGTTTCACTGGCTTTTTTTGTTGCCACAGCATCTTGGTCGATAGTTTGTTCATTTGCGTCAGCTGATTGAGGTGAACTTGCCGAGCTGGCTTCACTTTCCGCAGAAATTGGAATTAAATCTGGTCCACCATTGTCTGGTTCGCCTAAGCTAACTGCTACAGCGCCATCTTCAGGTTCAATTGGTTTTTCTAATTCATAATGGAAATTATAAAGCCAAAAAATCAAAAACATACCCATACAAATTATGGCTGTAGAAGTTCCTGAAATAAATTTATTTTTTTGATTGGTTTTTAAATCCATTTTAAATCACTTTTATTTTTAATTCTTATATACCTTTAAAATCAAAAAGGTAAACAAAATAGAAAAATTTCTTATTTGCTACAAATATCTATACTAATTTGAGATTAAGATTTTCAACTTATTCACAGAATCTAATATAGTAAACGCTTTGAAGCGTTTAAAATTGTATTTATTGGGCAATTGTTACTTCAAACCATTCTCCATTGCGAATGACGCCCGCTGTTTGGCCATTTTTGTTCAGGTCAGAAGCATGGTATTTTGCATTGCTTTCTATTCGATAACGGGCAATTGTTTTGTTTTGTATTTCTACTGGCGCAATGGTTTCAATAATAACAGGCGCTGCGTCGGCGGCGCTTGATTCAATAACATTATTAACTTCAACTTCTGCTTCGGCTACTATGGCAACGGTTTCAGAACTTTCGAATTCTTGAGCCAAAATTGGGGTATCTATATTTGTAGATTCAAGTATCTGCTTGTTTTGTATCTCAGGTACGTTGACCTCTATACTTGGCAATACTGAGGCTTCTTGCAAGTTCTTGGTTTTGGTCTCAACACCTAAATAAATTAGGTGTGCAAGCAATGCCACTGAGGCAGCAACCAACCATGGTTTTAGACCTTTTTTAGGTATTTCAATGGAAATAATTGGTGTTTTGTCTGCAGCAGATTCTGTTGTTTTGGATTTGATTTCAAAGGCAGTTTCTTCCTTTTGTTCAGCAACTGAATGCACTTGGACAATATTAATAGGCTTTAATCCATAACTTTCTATGGATAAATTAATGTTTGTGTTTGGGGCGAACCAAATGCTGTTTTGGCCTTTGTGAAAGGTGCCTAATTTCCCAAATGTTCGGTTGCTGTTTTGCTCTATTTCTAGGCGAATTTGTACAATGGCTGATTTGCAAAATTCCAAGGCTTCGCTGTAGCTAAGGTTTTCGGCGTTTTGAATTGCACTAACCAATAAGCCATCATTGTCAAGCAAATGAGGATTAAAGAATATATGTTTTGCAAAAGGTTTGATTGCATCTTTTGCAGCGTTGAAATTGCATGGACTATCTCTAACAATAAAGCCACCAAAATCTGGCAGAATTACACACTCATGACGGTGCAGGAGCTGTTCAATAGTTCTTTCAATAGTTGTTTTGTTTGCGTGCATTTTCAAAAATCAAAAATAAGAAAAAAAATTATTTTAATTGAATATTTTTAAAACAAATTTAAAAAACATTGAGAACCTTTTAAAACATAACTTTTATTGGTATTTGGCGCTAAATGATTTCAATGTTTTTAGCTTCAATGCCCAATCCAAAAAGGGCAAAATCATATTTAACAGGATCTGAAGGGTCTAATTTACGTAATTTATCAGTTAACAGCAGTGCTGTTTTCCAATCTCCTTTTTCTGAATCAATTAAACCTAGCTTGTGTGCTTGTTTTAAAACATGCACATCAAGTGGGCAAATCAACTGACTTGGAGAAATTGAATTCCAAAGTCCAAAATCCACACCAAATTCATCTTTCCTTACCATCCATCGCAAATACATGTTTAATCTCTTACAAGCACTACCTCCCAAAGGATAGGCTAGGTGTTTTTTAGTTCTGCTCAAGAAAAATTCGCTGCTTTCATAGGCCAATCGGAATCCATTTAAACAGTTTTCTATTGTTTTATCATTTGGTTTCAAATGTTTTGAAAAACTGTTTTCCAAACCTTCTCCATCCTTATATTGCTCTTGAACAAAGGCAATAAGCGATAACAAATCGCTGTCATTAAATGTTCTGTGCCCAAAACCGAGTACTTTTTTCAAGTCTTTTTCCTGATGGTTCATCATAAAGTCATGGGGGGCATGGTTAAAAATATCAATCAGTTTATTTCCACTTTTAATAATTGAGATTCTTTGTCCCCATGAAATGAGGGCGATAAAAAATGCAATGATTTCTATGTCTTCCTTCTTGTTGAACCTATGTGGAATGGATATTGGATCGTCTTTAATAAAGCCCAATTGGTTGAATTGTTTGTGTTTTGAATCTAAAAAGACTTTTAGGTTTTTCATTTATCGCGGAAGCAAATATATTGAACTTCGATCAGCGTTAAGCAAAATGGCTTGCAAAAAAGATGAAACTAGACACATATTTATAAGTGGTTAATATCCTTTTGCTCGGTTTATTGATAAGTTTATTTTTTTTGTGTTCCTTTGCCTCCAATGAACCACTGGCTTTTGAAATCTGAACCCGTTAAGTATTCTTGGGATCAAATGCTGAAAGACAAAAAAACTTTTTGGGATGGAGTGCGCAATTATCAGGCTCGGAACAACCTAAAAGAAATGAAAAAAGGTGACCTTTGTCTTTACTACCATAGCAATGAAGGCAAAGAAGTTGTAGGTATAGTCAAAATAGTAAAAGAGTATTACCAAGATACAACAAGCGAAGATGCCAACTGGGTAGTGGTGGATGTTGCACCTTTTAAATCTTTGAAAAAGCCAGTTACACTTGAAACAATAAAGTCGGATAAACGACTTGAAAATATAGGTTTGGTTAGACAGGGTCGTTTGAGTGTTATGAAATTAACAGCACACGAATTTGATGTAATTTTGGAATTGTCTGAAGACTAATGGAAGAAAAACTACTATACGACCACCAGAAATTAAATGCAACAATCAATCGATTGGCGTATGAATTAATTGAAAACCATGAGCAGTTTAACCAAACAGCTATTATCGGTTTGCAGCCAAGAGGCATTTTATTGGCACGTATCATTAGGCAAAGAGTGGAAGAGATTATTCAAAGCAAAATTAAGTATGGTGAATTAGACATTACTTTTTTCAGAGATGATTACCGAACCAATGACAAACAATTGGTTGCAAGTCCGATACACATTCCCTTTAGTACTGAAAATTTAAACATCATTTTGATTGATGACGTTTTGTACACCGGGCGCAGCATTAGAAGCGCAATGGATGCATT
Source organism: Bacteroidia bacterium (assembly GCA_044341025.1). GTDB lineage: Bacteria > Bacteroidota > Bacteroidia > NS11-12g > UBA955 > JABMMZ01. Next base: position 325,014 of record JBIISM010000001.1, read on the forward strand.
GCTCGGCTTTGGCAGACCTGCTAAAATTGAATTGTGCGTTTTAATAGACCGTAAATTTAACCGCGAAAATCCTGTAGCACCCGATTATGTCGGAAAAACCGTAGATACCCGTGGACATGGTCAAAAAGTAAAAGTAGAATGGGCGGAGAAAAATTATAAAGTTTGGTTGATTAACGAATGACACAATTATCTGTAAAACATCTTTTAGGAATTAAAGATCTCAAAGAAGAAGACATTCAACTTATTTTTGAGACGGCTGATAATTTTAAAACCATTATCAACAGACCAATTAAGAAAGTGCCATCTCTTAGAGACATTACGGTTGCCAACTTATTTTTTGAAAACTCTACAAGAACTAGGATTTCGTTTGAATTGGCCCAAAAACGACTCAGTGCGGATACCATTAATTTTGCGTCTTCCTCATCATCAGTTTCAAAAGGCGAGACGCTTATTGATACGGTAAAAAATATTTTAAGCATGAAGGTTGACATGGTGGTTATGCGCCACCCAAGCCCCGGAGCTTGTGTTTTTCTTTCCAAGCACATTGATGCAACCATTTTAAATGCAGGCGATGGCACACATGAGCACCCAACACAAGCACTTCTTGATGCCTATTCAATTAAAGAATCATGTGGTGATGTTGCGGGTAAAAAAGTAGCGATTATTGGTGATATTTTGCACAGCCGTGTAGCTTTATCTAATATATACTGTCTTCAAAAATTAGGCGCTGAAGTGATGGTTTGTGGCCCTAGTACGTTAATTCCTCGACACATTGAGCAATTGGGGGTGAAGGTAGAACACAATTTAAGAAAAGCTCTGGAATGGTGTGATGTAGCCAATATGCTTAGGATTCAATTGGAAAGACAGGACATTAAATATTTCCCAAGTCTTAGAGAATACAGTATGCAGTACGGTCTTACGATTGATTTACTGGATAGTTTAGGTAAAGACATTACCATCATGCATCCAGGTCCAATCAACCGAGGGGTGGAAATAACCAGTGAAGTTGCCGATAGTGATTACAGTATTATTCTTGACCAAGTAGAAAACGGTGTAGCCATCAGAATGGCTTGCATGTTCTTATTGGCCAACCATAAAGATTCATAAATAAATGAGTAATCCGATATTAGTTGAAGTTACAAGAGGAGGCGTTTTAGAAAGTTTCCACAGGGGCGTGATTTGCATCGTTAACCAATCAAATGAAATTGTATATTCAGTAGGGGACACCCAACAAATTTGTTTCCCTCGCTCTGCGCTGAAGTTCTTCCAGCAAATTCCTCTTTTATGCTCAGGTGCTGTTGAACATTTTGGTTTCACTGAAGAAGAAATTGCTCTTTTTTGCGGATCTCACAATGGCGAGCACAAACACGTTGAAACCGTTAGGTCAATTTTGAGTAAAATTGGTTTGGATGAATCTTTTTTGTTGTGCGGCCCTCAAATGCCAACCCTCAAATCAGACCAATATGAGATCATTAAAGGGAATTTAAAGCCCTTAAGAATTCACAACAATTGCTCTGGAAAACACGCTGGCTTCCTGGCTTATTGTGTATTTAAAAACTGGCCGACTGAAAATTATATTGATCCAAGCCATCCCTTACATTTGGAGATTTTGGATGTAATTTCTGACTTTCATGAATATCCAAAGGAAAAGATTCAGCAAGGTATTGATGGCTGTTCTGCACCTATTTTTGCTTTTCCTGTATACAATCAAGCTGTGGCGTATAAAAATTTGATTTGCCCTGATAAATTTAGCGATTCCATTCAGAAGGCTTGCAAAACCATGGTCGCTGCAATCGTTAATTACCCAGAAATGATTGCTGGTGAAAAAAGATATTGCACCGATTTGATGCGACAATCTAAGGGGAAATTAATTGGAAAAACTGGTGCTGATGGGGTTTATTCAATTGGAATAAACGACTTGAACCTAGGCATCTGTATCAAAGTGGATGATGGTAAAATGGGCCCTCAATACAACATCGCCCAAGCCGTAATTGAACAACTTCATGTTTTAAGTGATGATGCTAATTCGTTGCTGAGAAACTATGTTGAGCAAGAAAATAAGAATTTTGGCGGCTTGCTTACTGGAGAAACCCTTGTGTCAGCTAATGTGAAGGTTGTATTAAAAACTCAGTAGGCCTATTTACGCACAACCCTTTTGTGGTTTTTGTGTGTGCTATGAGGCTTCTTCTTTAAGATTAAAAATAGGTCTCGGAATAAAACGCATGCGTTCAGGATTTGAACGCATTTCAATAGCTTCATCTACATCTGAATCCATTATTTCTCTTAAAATAAACTGTTCTGTTTCTATAATTGGAACTGCGCTCATTCCTTTTATTTGCTTAAGCAGACATCGCAATTGCGGATTCAAGGAATTCGAATTATCCCAATAAAGAAACACCAATTATTTTGCCAATTCCAAAGGTTATTGCAGCTGCGATTAAACCAAATAAAACCTGTCTAAAACCAGAATACCAAACGCTTTTTCCTGTAAAAAGAGTAATTGCTGCACCAATGATAAACAAACCTAATCCACTAAGTATTGTGCTAAAAATAATTGCTTGTGTTCCGCCTAAAAAGAAAAATGGAATAACGGGTAATATTGCACCCATTGCAAACAATATAAATGAACTAACTGCAGCTTCCATTGCTGACCCTTTTAAGTCTTCAGCATTAATGCCAAGTTCTTCTTTAATCAATACCTCGTGCGCATGCTCTTTGTTTTGCATGATATCAGAGGCCATTTTTCTAGCCTGCTCCTCTGGAATACCCTTAGACATATAAATGAGCGCCAACTCTTTTTCTTCGCCTTCTGGATTGTTCTCCAATTCATCCATTTCCAATTGCATTTGGTTTTCGTAAAGTTCTTGCGAGCTTTTTACAGATATCCATTCGCCTAATGCCATCGATAAGGCACCTGCCAATAAACCTGCCATACCTGCTAATAAGACTTCTTTTTGCCCGCTGCTTGCGCCTGCAATGCCCATTACCAAACTAAAATTTGAAACCAATCCATCATTTCCCCCAAGAACAGCAGCTCTTAATGCATTTCCGCCCACCGAACGGTGCCTTTTTTCAAAACGGGCCAAATTTGAACCTGAAATATTTGGACTGTGGTTTAATATGTTTTTAAGAATGGTGACATGGGCAGTATCTGATAAAGATTCTTCAGTTTTTGTTTTTTTTCTGGCGTTAACAACCGACGAAGAAATGCTTTTTTCGGTATCTAGCAATACCCCTAAAACATAATCGTATCCCATTACTTTGCCAATTTGTTTAAGGATTTTCGCTCTAGTTGATGGACCAGGCATATTGTTTATGTCCATGCCGTTTTTTTGCATAAAAGCCTGGGCGTGTCCGTATTCAATCTCACTCATCTGATGAAAAATATTGGCAACATTTGCATCGTCTTCGTGCTCTGCCAAAAGTTTATACAAAAAACTGGCATCAATTTCTGTTTGTATATTTTTTAAATCAATCATTTATATGGGTTCAATTTTCTAATACAAAGTTAAGTTACTTTGTTCCACTTGGTGTTTAAATAAACATTAATAAAAATTCACAATTCCTGTTTCAACATCATACAAACCACCAACTATTTTTATTTTTCCAGCAGTTTCTAATTCGGCAATTAATGGACTCTCTTTTTTAATTCTTTCTATTGTTAGGAATACGTTTTGTTCCGATACTTTATTTACGAATTCTAAATTTGAACCATTTCGGTTTAATGTGAAAGTTGTTTCACTGTCAATGGCAGGTTGAATTTTGTTAAGTAAGGTGGTTAAGTTGCCTAATTTAACATGGTTGCAAGCTCCAATTATTGCGCCACATTTCGTGTGTCCTAATACAACAATTAATTTCACACCAATCTCATGAATACCAAATTCCATACTTCCGAGTATGTCTTCATTCAAAATGTTTCCTGCTATTCTCACACTAAATATGTCGCCCAATCCAAGATCAAATATATGTTCGGTAGTGGTTCGTGAATCAATACAACTTAACACAATTGCAAAAGGGTTTTGTCCAAAAGATGTTGCGTTTACCTGTTGTTTCAAATATTTTTCCGCCCATTTTCCATTCACAAATCTTTCGTTTCCATTTTTTAAAATCTCAAGAATATTATCAGGTGAGAGCTTTTCCTGTGTAGCCTTGTCTAGAACATTTACAAATTCAATGCGGTCTTCTAAATGGTATAATGATTTTATGCCCAAAACATTGACTTTGATATTTTTTAAGCCGCTAACAGTGTTTTTGAAATCGTTTATAATGTCCAAGACATCTTGATCAATGTAATCGGAATATGTTGCATCTATAATTACTTTGGAGTTGTCTGGGATATTCCATAAGGTGTCTTGAATGCTGGCTTTATTCAAGAATGAAACCTGGTTAGGAAGCTCAATTCGTATGGTTTCATCCAAGTGTAAAGTTTCCTTTTTTATAACAAATGGGTTTTTGAAATTGCTTCTTAATAAATAGAAAATACTAATACCTAAACCAATCAAAACACCAACCAATAAATCTGTAAAAACGATTGCCAAGATGGTGCATACGAATGGGATAAATTGATTGTATCCCCTAGAATACATGTCTTTATAAAGCCCTATTTTCGTTAGTTTATAACCTGTTACCAATAAAATTGATGCCAAGGAAGCCAATGGAATTAGATTTAAAAATGGCCCAAGCAATAGCAAGCTAAGCAACAAGAAAATCCCATGAAAAATACTGGATAATTTGGTTTTACTACCGGCGTTGATGTTTACTGAACTTCGAACAATAACGGAGGTGATTGGGATCCCACCAATAAACCCTGAAAGCATATTTCCAGCACCTTGCGCCAGTAACTCAACGTTAGGTGATGCAAGTCGTTTCTCAGGGTCAAGGTTTTCAACTGCTTCTAAATTTAATAAAGTTTCAAGTGATGCGACAATGGCAATGGTCAATGCGATGATCCAAACATCGTGGTTCCCAATTTCTGAAAAATTAGGCAATACCAGCAATTGTTGATACCCTACAAATTTAGGAATATTTACCAGATGGGACTCTTGTATGTATAAATTGGGTAAATAAAGTTTAAAAATCTGGTTGAGAAATATGCCTAAAAAGACCACAAACAATGAGGCAGGTAATAACTGTATTTTTTTCAATCTAGTCTTGTCCCAATAGACCAATGCAAACAATGATATCATAGAAACCACGATGGCTCCCCAAGAAAAATAATTGAAAATTTGCAGCAGTTCTGAAAACGTATTTTCTCCGTCAGCTTGAGAAAATGAAAAATCATCTTCAGGGTCTTTGTCATATCCTACTGCATGGGGAATTTGTTTCAAAATAAGAATGACGCCAATCGCAGCCAATAATCCTTTAATTACATTCGAAGGGATATAATTGGCAATAAAACCGCCTTTAAGGAGACCTAATACAATTTGAAAGGCACCAGCCAAAACAACAGCGAGCAAAAATGTTTCGAAACTGCCTAGTTTTAATATAGAACTTAAAACTATGGCAGACAATCCTGCTGCTGGTCCACTCACACTTGTATGCGATTGACTTAAAAAGCCAACGATTATTCCACCAATTATGCCAGAAATAATGCCGGAAAGCAATGGAGCGCCGCTGGCCAAAGCAACCCCTAAGCAAAGTGGAAGTGCTACTAGGAAAACAACAAGACCCGCGGGTAAATCATATTTTAAATTTTTAAACATTCTTTATAATTTTGAATTTGGTGGCAAAGTGATTGCAATTTAGGCATTCTGTTTTTAATTTATTTATAACATTTGTGCTTTTTTTGAACATTTTTTGCTTTTAAAATCAGGTTTCTGAAGCCTGCTTTTTGCAAAAAAACAATTACACTTAATTTTCAATTGAATTTTAAAGTTATAGCTGTATTTGATTTATTTTGAATTAAAATTGCACCTCATTTTGTTTTTTTGAATTTAGAGAATACATATCAAGCGCATAAAAACTTGGTTTTTAACCTTGCACTTAACTATGTTCAAAACACAGAAGATGCTGAGGAAATAACCCAAGATGTTTTTCTCTCAGTACACCAATCAATGGCAAATTTTAAAGGCCAATCAGATATTAAAACATGGATTTACCGCATTACAATTAATAAGTCTCTTGATTTTTTAAAAGCCAAAAAACGTCAAAAAAGATTTAGCAACTTAACTTCCTTGTTCTTTGATAATAGTTCTGAAATAAAATATCAAGAATCTGATTTTAAACATCCAGGAATTATTATGGAGGAAAAAGAAGCCTTCATAAAATTGTTCGAAACCATTAATCAATTGCCCGATAATCAAAAGACTGTACTCATTTTATCGAAAATCGAGAATAAATCTCAGAAAGAAATAGCTGAAATTTTAGATCTTACAGTTAAAGCAGTTGAATCTTTGTTTCAAAGAGCCAAAAAAAATATTGAAAAAAAATACCCCAACGCAAAGGATTAATAAAATAAAATCGTCTAAATAATTATAAAATGAAACCGTATCACCCAATAGATCGTTTAAGCCAAATTGAGAAAGTTGAAGCGCCAAACCTTTTGTTTGAAAAAATACAATCAAGAATTGGTAGTCAAAAAACAGAGAATTTTTCAATTGGTATATCATACGCTATTGCCGCATCAATTGCTTTATTTCTTTGTCTAAACATTAGTCTTATTGTTTTCAAAGAAAATACGACAAACAAAATGAACTTATTTACCCAGTTGAATACTAATAACGATTTATACAAATGAACAAAGTAAAATTACTAACTGTTGCAGCAATAATATTGCTTTTGTCTAATCTTATTTTAGTGGGTTTTATTTTGAAAAATAAACCTGGCAGGGGTGATGGTCCTAAAGATTATATTATTGAAAAATTAAATTTTGATGATAAACAGATTGAAGATTATAATGCGTTAATAGAAGCTCATAGATTAGAAATTAGGAAGAATGAAAAACAAATTCATGCGCTAAAGAGTACTTTATATGCTGGTTTGAACACCATTAATCAATCGATGAAGGATTCTTTAATGAATCAAATAGCAGCAATTCAAGTTCGTATTGAAGATACCCACTGCAAACATTTTAAAGATATCCAAAGTTTATGTAAACCTGAACAAATTAAAGCGTTTGATGCTTTGTTGTTGGAAATGTCTGACCTGTTTTCTCCAAGAAAAAAGCCAAGAAGATAAAATGAATTTATCGTTTAGATTTATTTCTTTTATAGGCATTTTCATAATTAGTAATTCCTTTGCTACACCTTTGGCTGCACTGAGAGTTGTACTCAAACGTCCAACTCAAGCGGATTCAATAAATATTGATGTTTTTAAATGTTACGTTTCCAATATTGTAATTTCTGATTCAAATAATCAAAAAGACTTAAGTCCAAGTAATTATCATTTGCTGGATTTTGTAAATTCTGATACATCATTGCTTTTTGTAAGTTCTTTCGCGAATGCCAATTCAATAGCATTTAATTTGGGCATAGATAGTATGATCAATACCTCTGGGGCATTGGGTGGCCAATTAGATCCGAGCAATGGCATGTACTGGACCTGGCAAAGTGGCTACATCAATTTTAAAATTGAAGGTACATCGCCACATTGTTCTGCAAGAAACCACGAGTTTCAATTTCACGCTGGAGGTTATGCCTATCCATACAATGCCCTTAATTCAATAAAGCTTGAACTTTTACCCAACAAACCTTTTCACTTAGAAATTGACCTTGCGCTTTTTTTTAAGTTGATTTCAATACAGAATCTTAACCATGTGATGTCGCCTGGTCCTAATTCCATAATAATATCTAAAGCCTTAGCGTCTTGTTTTAAAATAGTAGTGGATGAAAACTAAAATACTTTTCTTGTCTCTTTTATTGCTTTGCATCGCTTTTGTTTCTATCAATAAAAACACATCTAAATATCCTAAATATTTCCCTAAACCAATTTATGAGATTGAAAACTATAAAAGGACTAAATTTAAAATTGAGTTAGGACGTGCCTTGTTTTACGACCCAGTTCTCTCTAAAGACAACTCGATCTCTTGTGCTTCTTGCCACAATCCATACAATGCCTTTGCGCATGTTGACCACAATCTAAGCCATGGTATTAATGATAAACCAGGAAATCGCAACGCGCCCGTTTTATTTAATTTGGCTTGGCATAAATCGTTTATGTGGGATGGGGCCATTAATCATATAGATGTGCAAGCACTAGCCCCGATTTCCCATCCGGATGAAATGGGTGAATCAATCTCAAATGTATTGCTAAAATTAAACCGAAGTCAAACCTATAGAAAAATGTTTTACCTGGCTTATGGTGACTCGCTTATGAATTCTCAAAGAACACTTAAGTCTATCTCTCAGTTTTTGTTGAGTTTAATTAGCTGCAATTCAAAATACGACAGTATGCTGTTTGGTAAATTGAGCTTTAACTTGCAAGAACAAAATGGTTACCGTTTGTTTAAATTGCATTGTAATACCTGCCATAAAGAACCTCTTTTTTCAACTTTTGAATTTAAAAACAATGGGTTATCCATTGATACAAGTTTGAATGACTACGGACGCTACCGTGTTAGTTTGATACCGAAGGATTCATTTAATTTCAAGGTCCCTACTTTGCGAAATATCGAATTTTCATATCCGTATATGCATGATGGCCGATTTAAAACTTTGGCCCAAGTAATGAACCATTACAATTACATTGACATAAAAGACAAGAAACTATCCTTAGAACTTAAAAATCAACTTAATTTCAGCAGCAACGAAAAGGTTGATATCATTGCATTTCTAAGAACACTAACGGACCAGAAGTTTTTATTTGACTCAAAACACACATACCCCAAAAATAAATAGTTACCTGCAAAGGATTCTAAATATTAAATCGTCTAAATAATAAAACATGAATAAAATATATCTAAGCGTTTCTTTAATTGTCACTTTATTCAGCAGTATTGGTCAATTGATATCTTCAGGGAATTCGATTGAACAGCATGGTTTTTCGTATTTAAGCAATGGAATCTAATTTCTTAAAACTTCAAACAATACATTCTATAAACTAATAAAATTATAAAAATGATTAAAAACATTTGCCTTTTTACTGCAATTATTTATTCAACGATTGCCTGCTCACAAACCAATCCGATTATCACCTCATGGTTACAGAATACCACTGGAATTCTTGGCAGACATTATGTAAATGGAAATTCTACTCCAATTAACGACGCCGATACCGCCAATGTTATGACGGTTTCCTACTCCAGTAATTGGGTCTACATCAGAACCAACGGTGTGCCTTCTTATATTACTGGTCCATTTTTAGATGGCAACCCTTCATTCACCACTGCTCAAAAAGCAATTTTTAAATTGAGTTTAAATCCTGCAAAAAATACAGGCACTTTATCGAATACTAATCCCGGAAATATTGGATTGTTTATAAATGGTGTTGCTTTATTTGATTATCGAGACGGTGTTTCATGGAGTAATGCCAATAACGCTTTAAAAGGTGGTCCTTTGGGAGGAATGGGTGATAATGTTTGGAACCGTGATGCGGTAGTTGCGGAAAGAAAAGGTTTCGATTGTGCAAAAGGGCATCCTTCAATGGGGAATTACCACCACCATCAAAATCCTAGTGCTTTTAATCTTGATCAGAATGTGGTTTCAACCATTTGTAACCTATACAATGCTGATGGATTATATGTTATAGATTCAACAAAACATTCACCGCTTATTGGTTTTTCATATGACGGATTCCCAATCTACGGTGCTTATGCATTTAAAAATACTGATGGAACAGGTGGAGTTGTTCGTGTGAAATCTGCTTACAAATACAGAAATATCACAACAAGAACAACCTATTCAAACGGAAGCAATGTTACAGCAGGTCCTGTTGTTTCAAGCACTTATCCTTTAGGGTACTTTAGAGAAGATTATGAATTTTTGGCAGGAACAAGTGATGATGTTTTGGATGTTCACAATGGTCGTTTTTGTGTAACCCCAGAATACCCTAAGGGAATTTATTGCTACTTTGCTACTGTTGATGCAAATTGGAATTCAGCTTATCCCTATGCGGTAGGTCCAACGTTTTATGGGGTTAAAAATGCTGTAAAAGTGAACACTATTATTGAACCAGTAACTATCTACAAGTCAAATAATACAGGTATTGAATCTTTTATTCAAGAAATGAACATTAGCATTTATCCAAATCCTGCCAGCGATTTATTGGCCATACAATGCAATGAGCTTAACCGTGAAAATTTAAGTATTGAATTGTATGATTTTACTGGAAAATTGGTTCAATCTTGTGTTTTATTGCAGGGAAGTACCATTGCGTATTTCGACACCCAAACTTTGTATGCTGGTCAATATGTTGTAAAAATTAATACCTCTTCAAAGGTTTATACCCGCAACATAAGTATTGTTAAATAATGTGATATGTTAAAACGATCAATGTGTTTTTCTTTGTTGGTGTTTTCCGTTTTAATATTCGGTTTTATCAATGAGTCGACCCATTCAATTAATGATTTTAGCCTTAAAAACATTGATGGGAAAATGGTTTCTTTAAGCAATTATAAGGAGGCTAGGGGATTTATCATTGTATTTACCTGCAACCACTGTCCGTTTGCCAAATTGTATCCGGAACGTCTGAACCAATTGAATTTAAAATATAAGGCTTTGGGTGTTCCGTTAATTGCGATAAGTTCAACCGATACCATCATGTATGTTGAAGACACTTATCCAAAAATGGTTAAGAAAGCTAAAAAGGAGAAATTTAACTTCCCCTATTTATTTGATGGAGAGCAAACCGTTGCCAAGGATTTTTCTGCACAAAAAACGCCTCATGCTTATGTGGTTTGGAAAGAAAATTCTAAATGGATAATTAAATACGATGGTGCAATAGATGACAATGGAAACAGTCCGGAGAAAGTGAGCAAGCAATATGTTGCTGATGCAGTGGATTCATTGCTTAGCAATAAACCTGTTGAGGTGAGTCAAACCAGATCAATTGGCTGTCAGATTCTTTTTAGAAAATAGCCGTCTTTGACGTTTCGATTAATCAGGTAAATGGGTTTGGTTTTGCGTACGATAAACGCCCCAATTGATTTGTTTTATGGTAGCCATCCAATCCTGAACCAGCGATGCTGCCTGATTTTTCAAGGTCTAAATAGCCATCTTCATCCAAATTTGCTTCGGGAAAGTAAATTCCGAGTATTTCTCCAATCACCAATCTTGTGTTGTTGGTTTTAATGTCAATAAGTTCCTTGAGTTCGAGGGCAATTTGAATGTTGCTTTCTTTTACAAAAGGGGCATAAAAGCCATCTTTAAATTCAGGGCTTAAAGCACAAGCATCAAATTCTGATACATTAGCAGGATATCGGGCGGAAGTTTGATGTGCCTGTTGGTATATGTCTTCTGTGATATGGTTTACTGTGTAATATAGAGTTTCTGCAATGTTAACTACAGTATGCCTCAAGTGAGGGTCTGGCCGGGAAACAAAGCCCAATAAGGCTGGGTTGGCTCCAATGTGAACAAATGAATTGAAAATGGCTAAATTTTCTATCCCATCCTTGTTTTTAGTGCCTATCAATCCGATGCTTTTAAATCCTGTAAGTGAATTAATAAAATTGGCACGTTTCCTGGAATCCATCTCAAGAAGCTTGCTTTGGTTAAAGTGTGACAGTGTCTGAGACATACTTGGTATTAAATAAACCAAGCATTTAAGAAATTGTTTGAAAAGGTTTCAGAAACCTAATTGTTTTCAGACAACCAAAGGTAAATTACATCTTGGATTCTTGTCCTGTAATTTCCAGTTATTAGTTCTTTGTTTTCTTCTATTGGACAAATCCGATTGCTTAAAAACACAAAAACCAAACCTGATTTGGGATCAGCCCAGGTGCATGTTCCCGTAAAACCAGTATGTCCAAACATTTGATGACTACCCATAGTACTTGCTGGACTAACCTTTCCTGTAAAATCTGGTTTGTCAAAACCCAATCCTCTTCTAGAATCTAAGTTTTGGTAACTTGTAAATTTTTTTATGGTACTTAATTTTAAGTACTCTCTGTTCTTGTAGGTACCCCCTTGAACCAACATTTGCATAAGTGCGGCCAAATCGCCAGCAGTTGAAAAAATGCCGGCATGCCCGCTTACACCACCCAGCATAGCAGCTCCAGGATCGTGCACATAACCGCATAGTTCTTGCTGTCTAAACAAACGGTCTAATTGTGTCGGGGCAATATTATCTGTTTTTTGTTTCTTCCATGGATTGAACGTGATATGCTTAAGTCCCATCGGCTTGTAAAAATTCTGATCAACATATTGATCCAAACTTTGTCCGCTCACTTTTTCTACAACAAGTTGCATTAAAATCATACTTAAATCACTGTAGCGGTATACTTTAGATTCTAAGGGGGAGGCAAAAATACGTTTGTAAATGGTGTCTTTATTTGCTTTTAACATAAACAGTTTGTCGGCTACTTTTACACAAAATGCACTGTCTTCTTTTGCGCAGTATACACTGTCAATAAAAGGCAATGTTTCTTTATAAAAAGGTATCCATGCGGTTAATCCAGCGCGATGCTGAAGTACATCAGAAATCACCAAATCTGCTTTGTTGCTGCCTTGTACTTGAGGCAAATAATACCCTAAGGTTTTCTGCAAATCAATCTTGCCTTCTTCATAAAGTCTCATAACCGCAAGGGTAGTGGCTGCTATTTTTGTAACAGAAGCAATGTCATACATGCTGCTGTCATTTACTTTTTTTAATTTGTCGTAATTTAAATAGCCATACGATCTATTGAAAACTTCTTTGCCATCCTTTAAAACCAAGACGCGACAGCCAGGTGCTGCTTTCTTTTGCATTAATTGCTGCACAATACCATCAATTTCATTTAATTTATTGGTATTAATAATGCTTCCTGTGGATTCATTTGTTCTGTTGTATGTTCTTAATTTAATTGGAAGTTGCCCTTTTTGGTCAATTTTACCCAAAATCAAATCGAGCACTGCATGGTGAAAATATTGTAAATCTTCATAACCTGCAACAACCGTTACATTGTCTGGCAAATATTGCAAAACATAGGGGTTACAAAAACCAACGACGATGACCTTCTTTTTGCTGGCTAATAATTTGATTAAACCAAAATCGTTTTCTGAATAACCTGCTTTTTCTTGTTTCCAAAATTTTGCTTGGTGTAAACTTACCACCACTGTGCTGTAAGGACCTAATTTATTCAACAAGCCACCTTGCTTTTCAGCATTTGCATCTTTGTCCATAGAAATAAAATGGGTTAAGCCTTGGGAACTCAATTCAGTTTTCCAAGTCGATTCCAATAAATCTCCAACGGTAACAAAAACTGTTTTACTGTTGTCCAATTGTTTAATTAAACCTTGCGGGTCTCTAATGATTTCTACCGTTTGATTGGCCACATTTTGCAGTAAGATGTCGTTTCTATTGCTGTTTAAATCTTGAAGCAAATGGCTAGTTTCGATGGGCTTGTAATGGTCAAGTCCAGCCACTTTTTTCCATTTCAATATTCTACTTACTCTTTTGTCTAATTCAGCTTCAGAAACCAATCCTTTTAAGATTGCATCTTTAATTAATTCAAAAGCTTTTGGTACGTTTTCGCTAAACATTAAGACATCATTGCCCGCTAAAAAAGCTTCCAATTCTATAAATCCTGGCTCATAGTATTTGGAAACTCCTTTCATGTTTAAGGCATCTGTAATTACCAAGCCATCGAAATTCATTTTCTGGCGCAGCACTGTATCAATAATGTATTTTGACAATGAAGCTGGCCTATTGGGCCTTGAATCCAGTAGAGGGTAAAATATGTGAGCCACCATAATCGATGGAACACCTTGTTTAATTAGGTATTTAAAAGGATAAAATTCAGAGGTGTCTAATTGTTTGTATGATTTATCAACCTCAGGCATATCAAGATGAGAATCTGTGTGAACATCTCCATGTCCAGGGAAATGTTTTGCACAAGATAAAACATCCTCACTGAGCATGCCTTTGCTGAAGGCATCAGCCGTAAATGAAATTCTTTTTTTATCATCCCCAAAAGCCCTAAATCCAATAATCGGATTTTTGGGATTAACATTAATGTCTACATCTGGTGCAAAATTAATATGCATCCCTAAGCGCTTTAGATCTCTTCCAATTGCAGCGCCAACTTCAAAGGCCAAACTGTCGTTTTGTAAAGCACCCAAGGTAATTGCATAGGGAAATTTTTGTGTGTGCTGTAAACGCATCGCCAATCCCCATTCTGCATCTATTCCCAGCATCAGAGGAACTTTAGAAATGGATTGCAAATAATTGCTTAAATAGGCTTGCTTTAAAGGGTCATTTTGAAAAAAAACCAAACCTCCGACATGGTAATTTAAAACCTGATTTTCCAAATCTAACGTATGCTGCGCATCCTTATTGCTGTAGGCAGCTACCATAAATAATTGTCCAATCTTTTCATCTAAACTCATTTGCTTGAGTTGGTATTCATACCAAAACTCCGGCACCTGGGCGTTCAAACTGCTTTGGCAGAATAAACAAAATGAAAGTATGAAGATTTTAAAGACTTTTGTCAAAATGAAGTGTTGTTTTTTATCTTTCAAAATTGGCTTTTCTCTTGTTTAAGAAAGCATCTGTTCCTTCTTTAAAGTCTTTGGTGCTGAAAGCGTGTCCAAATTCCTCTATTTCAGTTAAGTAGCCATCTTTTCCTTCAGTAAAATAGGCGTTTATGCATTTTATAACTTTGGCAATTGCTAGCGGCGATTTACTTGATATTTTATTTAAAATTTCAATACAACGCGGCAATAAATCTTCTATCGGTAATACTTCATTGACCAATCCATATTCCATGGCCTCATTCGCTCCAATGACATCTGCGGTTAATAACAGTTGAGTAGCCTTTCCCTTGCCGATAAGTTGAATTAAACGCTGGGTTCCGGCATAGCCAGGAGGCAATCCTAAATTCACTTCAGGTTGTCCGAATTTTGCATTCTCTGAGGCCAAACGCATGTGACATGCCATAGCCAATTCACATCCACCACCCAATGCAAAACCATTTACTGCAGCTATAACAGGCTTGCCTGAATTTTCAATGGTGTTCATCACCTCATGTCCATCTGAAGACATCTTATTGCCTTGCTTGCTTGTGAAGTTAACAAACTCTGAAATATCAGCACCAGCTGCAAATGCTTTATGTCCTGCTCCTGTTAAAATAATTCCATATATTGCTTTGTTCGCATTGGCTTCGATTACGGCAAGCTTTATTTCTTGCAACGTCTGAATGTTCAATGCGTTTAATTTACTTTCTCTGTTGATGGTAATTGTGCATATACCATTTTCGTTTTGACTTAAAATGTTTTCGTACATAATCGCAAATTTAATTTAAAATAACCACATACTTGTATTCAGCTTATAGCCAATGTGTCTATTAATTTGCAATCTAATATTATTCCTAGCATTACAATCCATTTTGAATACCCCTCAAATTCGGTTATTTTTGCAAAACCAACTTATGCACGGCAAACTCCCTCCATTGTGTTTTTTCTTCTTATTTAAAAACAAGTGTGTGTTTCTTTTGAGACTCAATGCGTTTGAAACCTATTGGTCGAATGTTAATAATTATGCCGCAGAAGATCAAATTGTATATCCGTTTATTGAGATATATAAGGAAACTCTATATAATTTTGGCGCCACTGGTTTTCCTCGCTTGTTAACCACAAAAAATAGCGTGCGCACAATGATTGCAAGTAGATACACCTATGGTGGCAATGATACAATTGTAAAAGATTTTAATCAACTTTTAACTAAATAATAGAATGTATTTATTTCCAATTTTAAATGGCATTTGGCAAGGGTTTTTAATTAGTATCTTGCTTTTTGGACCTGCCTTTTTTAAATTGATACACACCAGTATCCAAGACGGTTTCAAGAAAGGCGTTTTGTTGGCCTCTGGTGTATTTTTAAGTGATTTATTGGTCGCCATTTTATGCATTTTAGGCGTAGCTGATTTTATGCAAAATCCATCTTTTCAAAAGATGTATAGTTTATGTGGTGCTGTGGTTTTGTTTTTAATGGGGGTCAAATACTTTCGCCACCAATACAAAGCCTTCCTTCAATCCTATTCAGCCCGAGTGCCTTCAAGTAAAAGTATTTTAAAAGGCTTTTGGCTCAATTTGGTCAATCCATTTACCTTTATTCTATGGTTTAATGTTATGGGATCCATTAGTTTGAAATATGCGGAGGAAGTAAATTATAAAATCCTATTAAGTGTTAATTTAATTACCATTCTGATTGTTCTTTTCTTAATGGATGTTTTAAAAGTGTTTTTATCTCATTTAATCGGCAAAAAATTAAATGCTAGAATTTTCTTTACCATTAATAAATATTTTGGGCTTCTTTTAATGGTTATCGGCTCTTTATTTTTAGCCCGCTTTATTTCCTTGGTTGTGAAATAAATGGATTTAAATTTTTGCAATCAAATACACCAATATAAATTGTAAAACCAAACAACCATCGAGCATCACCAGATAAAAATACCTGTTGCGCTTGATTTTTTCTGATTGTATTAGCACAAGTAAAATTGCACTTGATATTAAAAAAGCAAAACACAAAATCGACCATTGATTTTTGTTAAGGTAAATCCACATCATTGCATTCATAATTCCAAGCGATAAATAGGTCAATAAATTCAATTGACTAACTGTCAAAATATGTGCAAGGCTTCGCACGCCATCTTTTAAATCTGTTTTTTTATCCCTCAAGTCAAATGGAAGAGTTATGGCTGAAATGAAAAAGAATCGACTGGTAAAAAGGGCAATAAATTCAGTTTCATCTAAAGTTGTGTTTGCTAGTTTTATTGGGATATTTAAAGTTAAATAGGTCCATACAAATGCAAGCATTGCTGTTTTCAAAAATGGGATTTTCTTAATAACATTGATGTATTTGTTTTTGAATACAAATGGCAATGTGTATACAATTGTAAGTGTTCCGATACAAAAAAGGTCCTCATACAAGGCATTCGAAATGTAAAACAGGTTAATTGAAATGCCAAGTATTAAAACGACTATCAGCATTTTTAGCCTAAAAAAATTTTCAGGATTTTGTGAACCGTTCTGGTATTTGAATTTTATAAGTCTGTGTAAATTGTAATCCAAAAGGCAAGCTAAAAATAGCAAGCAGGTGTAGGCACTTAATTCTACTTCTTTTTTGATTAAGACCACGGTTTGAAAACTCAAGGCAACTGCCCCAAATGCAACAATGAAATTGTACTGCACTAAAAAATT
This sequence comes from Bacteroidia bacterium, assembly GCA_044341025.1. Classification (GTDB taxonomy): domain Bacteria; phylum Bacteroidota; class Bacteroidia; order NS11-12g; family UBA955; genus JABMMZ01. Next base: position 342,284 of record JBIISM010000001.1, read on the forward strand.
AAAAATTGATTTTAATGGTTTCAAATATTCACAATTAATTAATTTGTTCTCAAAAAGCTTCGCAAATTAACTTATAAACCCAAGTAAATGAATCAAGATTTGAATTTATAAATGATTATTTACTAAATTCGAACCATGAAAATCGCTGTAGTTGGTGCCACTGGTTTGGTCGGAACAAAAATCTTACAAATCTTAGAGGAAAGAAACTTTCCTTTAACAGAATTAATTCCAGTAGCAACAGAAAAATCGATTGGTCAAAAAGTAAAATATAAAGGAAACGAATATTCATTGCTTGGCATGCAAACAGCAATTTCAATGAAACCGGATATCGCTTTATTTTCTGCTGGTGGCAGCACAAGTTTGGAGTGGGCTCCTCAATTTGCGGAGAATGGTACAACTGTAATTGACAACTCTTCAGCTTGGCGAATGGATCCAAATAAAAAGCTTATAGTTCCTGAAGTAAATGCCAATGCCTTAACGGCCAAAGATAAAATTATTGCAAACCCGAATTGCAGCACCATACAAATGGTGCTTGTTTTAAAACCCTTGCACTTGAAGTATAAGATAAAAAGGGTAGTGGTAAGCACGTATCAAAGTGTTACTGGTACAGGAAAAAAAGCAGTTGATCAACTCATGAATGAAAGAAATGGCATTTCAGGACCAATGGCTTATGCTTACCCTATTGATTTAAACCTGATTCCTCAAATAGATGTGTTTACTGATAATGACTACACCAAAGAGGAAATGAAAATGGTAAATGAGACAAAGAAAATCATGTCTGATGACAACATTAAAGTTACCGCCACAGCTGTTAGAGTTCCTGTTATGGGCGGCCATAGCGAAAGTGTAAATATTGAATTCGAACATGAATTTGATTTGAAAGAGCTTATTCATTTATTGGAAAATTCGCAAGGAATTGTTGTGCAAAATAATGTTGCCAACTTTGAATACCCAATGCCTTTAAACGCACACAACAAAGATGCTGTATTTGTTGGTAGAATTAGACGCGATGAGAGCCAAGCCAATACGATGAACTGTTGGATTGTGTCAGATAATTTAAGAAAGGGCGCTGCTACAAATGCAGTTCAAATTGCAGAATACCTCATCCACCATGGTTTGTTGAATTAATAATTTTGTCATTTTAACGCCACTTTAATCGCTAAAATAGCGTCTTATTCATTAATTGACTTATTTTTGAACATCCGCAGGCTGATATTTATACCGTTTTTCTTTTTATGCTTCAGCACTGGAGCACAATGTCTTATCGGTGTTAAAGGATTGCCTTGTATAAACAATCCGATAGAGTTTGTTTCAAACACGCCTGGTGCCAGCAACCACAATTGGAATTTTAACAATGAAGGTTTCAACAACAGCAATTCAAATCCTACTTTTAGCTTTGCAACATTAGGAAGCAAAACAATTACTTATTCGTGCACATTGCCCAATGGAAAACCTTGTAGTAGCTCCATTACTGTTGTAATAAAGGATAGGCCGAAAATAAAGATTAGATTGCTCAGCGACTCCGTTCAATGCTTCGAAAACAATATGTTTTGTTTTGTCGATTCAAGTGTTTCTGGAGACAATGATTATTGCATAAAATCGATTAAATACCTTTTTAGTGATGGTGAGCTAATAACAAAATACGGGAGCAAAAACAAACCTGTTGCTTTGCCTGCAAATTTTTGTAAGTCTTACTTAGATCCTCAAGGCGCAACCTACACATTAACTGTCGAAATAGAAGATTGCAATGGCTGCATTTATAAGCAACAAATGCCTTTTAAAATGAAAGTGCAAATGTTGCCCCCGATTTCAGCTATTTTTGATGAAAAATCAAGCAATTGCAATGGAACTGTTAAAGTAAAGTTTACCAACCAAACCCAGATGTCAAAATCCAATGTGACCAAATTTATTTGGGATTTTGGCGATGGTACCAAAGATTCTACATCATGGGATAGTGTTTTTCACGATTACACTGCTGGCAATAAAATGACCAAAGTCTTTACGCCAAAATTGATCATCTACACTGGCAATGCTTGTAAACGCGAATACCAAATGAAAAACATCGTGGTCTTCAACTTTAAACCTTTTATTACCAAAGATCGAGATTCCGTTTGTGTGGGTGAAACAATCAACTATCAATTGTATCCTCTTGAAATGAAGGACTACATTAGCGACATCAAAGTTCGCTGGGATTTTGATCCAGGTGTGGTTTATGGTTATGCAGCGAGCAATATGTTTTCGACCGTTGGGCCGCACATTGTTTCTTGCATGGTGCCTCATGTTTGCGGTCCTTACTTGCTTTATGATACCATTACGGTAATAGGCCCCCGCGCTGTTATTGAACCTGATTTTATAGATCCACTGGAACGCTATCAATGCCGTGTAACAGATACTGTGCATGTTGCCGATCATTCAAGTTATTACCACAACGACCGCAATTTCTTGGACGATGATAGTCTTTTGAATAAGATGCCGACACAATTTAAATTTGCATTTAAATTTGATCCACGTCTTGGCAGAAATGTGCCACTTAAACCATTTAATTATGATCGGAATGATTATAATGTTGACCGCATTTGGGATTTTGATGACCCTTATTGTTTGCCTTGCACCAGCGATAGAAAAGCCAATATGAATATTGGAATGAATTGCAGGTATTCAAAAGACAGTGCAGATTTTCACATCTACACCGATTGGGATTCAGTTTACAACTATTTATACACCAAGGCTCACTTGGATTTGGCGTATTTTGATCCAATATTAAAAACATGTTCAAATAAAAAAATCTGGTATGCCGATTCATTATACGCTGTTACCGACTCGATTCTTTATTATTCAGACAATGCCCTAGGACTAAAAGCCAAAGACAGCGGTATATTCAAACACGTTAAACATTTTGTCAAAATAAATTCAGGATTAAAAGGTGAAGCTGTTTATGATCCGATTTCTGATCTAAGGGTATATATACCATCAGGTTGCTCAATTCAAATAGACAAGAAAGATGGTTCCGCTTTTTTGCAAGTTAATGGCCCTCAACTTTACAATGTCAGCAATTACCATCGAATTATTACCGGACAAAACGATTCATGTTTTTTTGTTTATGGCATAAAGACATTTAAAGATACTTTGCCCTTAGCTTGGGTGAAAAATTACCACTTAAAAGTCCACAAAGTTAAGTTGCCCAACGTTCAAAAGATTGACAGCATTAATCCTGTTTTACATAGACGCTTGTTTTATCAAACTGTTCCAAGATGTTTTAAAATTACACTTTCTTTAAGAGACACTGTGCATCCGATGCATTGTGAAAATAGAGCAAGTGCAGCAGTCGCTTTATTGCCACCCTCAGCCAAACGCTTGAATATAAGTGACCATTATTGTTATGGTTACAACAATAAAGTTTTGGAGTTTAGTTTGGAAGACACCAAGCCAGGTTGCATGTCACCTTCGGTGCAGTTTAATCCAGATTATATAAAAAATCCCGACGATTGGAATTTGCTCAATAATTTGTATTATGGGGATATAAAACGCAATGTATTTCTAAATTCTAAGGGTCCTTATACAGGTTATGCAAAAGAAGGTCCCAATGGTGGTCTTTTTTATTGGGTTTACAACGACAGTATTTTAGATAAAAAGAACATTCAAAATATTAATGTTGCGCTTATTGTTGGAAATGGTTTAAATTCAGATGAATGCGCCGATACAGTTTATTATAAAAATTTCGCAAGTTTTCCGCGGCTCTCTCCTGACATCGTTTTCGCTTCTAACAATAAGACTGAGGAACATGCTTGTAAAAATAATTTCCTTTATGTTACCATACCTCAAGATCGGCCGGATGCCAATTTTTTAGCCAATCAATCCAGTTGGTATATCATTGATAATTTGTCTGGTGATACCCTCGAAAGAATTGATGAAACGTATTTTAAAGTCCTTGACCATTTTAAATACCCTAATCAGAAAGTAAATTATACTGTAATACAAAGAAGTAAATTCATTAAAGGTCAATTAAGACTTGTACAAACAGATACTTTAATCACTGCAATTGTTCACCAATACCAAGCAGTTGCTTTGCCAGGAGCTGGATTAAATGGATTGAAAAAGGACATGGCAAAACTGGGATTCGATATCAACGATTATTCGGACACCAATGTTCTTGACTTTATTTGGAACGGTCTTGGAACTATTGGCAATCCCTCCTCAGGAAGCAAAGGCTGTATTGATACGTCTGGCTATGGCTACTTGTTGAACTATTATTATAAAATAGCGTCTTCCACCATTTTGAGTTATAAAGACAGCAGTCTTTTTCCTGCAGATAGTGCCTTAATAAACAACCTCTATAAGAAAGCATATGCCTTTAAAGTAGACCATAACAGTTCCTACAATATTTACAGAAACATCAGCAGTTATTTTCCTGGCTATTGTGCTTTAGAAGATTTTGTAACGGCTGCAGTTGGATTCAGTTCCAAGGTGGGTTTTTCAGATACAATTATTTGTGTTGGTCGAACCATTGAGGCTACAACAGATTTCAAGTATTTTAGCACAGACTCAAGTTCCTTTGGGAAATTGGATACCAATAAGTATTGGCTTACCCGTCAAAATCAAGCTGGAGCCAACAACAGAGAAGGTCTGACCATATGGGATTACAGCAAGGAAGATGACGTTGTAAACAAACCTGCAACTATATTTGGTAATTTCCCTTATTCAAAAAAAGGATACGGTACACCCTTTATTATTTTAGGAAACGAACCTTCAGGAATTTATTACAAAAAAGCAGGTATTTATACACTTAGGGTCTTAGCCTCTGATAGCAATTATTGCTCAGACACAGTTACACAGAAGATATATGTTACAGGCCCTAAGGCGGGTTTCTATACCGACATCATAACCCCCAATTGCAAAACGATTTTAGAATTATTTGACACCTCCAAGATTGTTGATCCTTGTGCTGCATTAGGTTTAGATCCTTGTGACTTTATATACAAATGGACCATAGATTGGGGTGACAGCTCGGCTCCAGTTGATTATTTCAAGCAATTGCCAAAGCAAATTGGTCACGACTACACAAAAAATGGTTATTACACCATTACGCTAACCATTGAATCTATTTTAGGGTGTACAGATACGGTTCAAAAACGAGTCTTTATTCCGGGGCCGAGTCCTGAGTTTATTCCAGAAACCACCTTAAGAATTTGTGTCAATGATTCTGTTGGTTTTAGAAATTTCAGTGGCAATTATACTGAATCTGCTCAATGGTTGTGGAATTTTGGTGATGGTTTTTATATTCCACAAAAAGATACGGGTAAGATGGTGCATCAATATAAAATACCAGGCACTTATGATGTGTTTTTAAGCCAATACGACAGCATAGCCAATACAGGAAAATATTGCGCAGATATTTATCCAGATGTCAATAAAGGACAGAAGAAAATTACTGTGGTTGTGAGTGCGTACGACGTTGTAAAATTAATAGCCAATCCAATTGAAGTGTGCGTGGGTGATACCATTCGCGCCCTTGCAAATGTTCAAAGTGCAAACCAATATAAATTGTATAAATGGTCTGTTGCTAATGAAAACAATCTTTCAAGTGATTTGAAATTTAACTTCACACTCAAAAAAGCAGGCAAATATATTTTAACCATGACGCCTGATACCAGCGGAATAGCAGGTAAATACTGTCCTGATTTTGATACTTTAACTGTTTTTGCTGACAGTATTTTGGCAGACTTTACAATCGATGAATCTAAAAAACCGATTTACTGTTTTACCAACACATCAAAATGGGCTATTTCTTACCGTTGGGGGTTTTTCCATGAGTCAGACATCACGCCTTCTGGATTAGAATTCAAAGCCAATGAAAAGCAAAAAGAACCGGATAGATATATCTGCCAAAATTTTGTTTCTCACCCTGGGGTTAATTGGATCTGTTTGGAAGCTGAAAACAAACTTGGATGCAAGGATACAATTTGCAAAAAAATATACAACGATTTTGAATATGCCATCTTGCCACCCAATGTTTTTACCCCTTCAGGGAATGATGGGTTTGTAGGCGCAGATAAAGAAGGCCTGCAAGGAAATAATGTATTCAATATATACACTAAAAATGTTTCAGATTACCACTTAGTCATATATGACAGATGGGGCGTGAAAGTTTTTGAGAGTGACAATACAGCATACGATTGGAATGGCCATCTTAACAATACTGGCGACGAATGCCCTGATGGAACTTATTTTTATATTTTAAATTACCGCTACGCGGGGAAAGACAAAGATGAGCCCATTCTTAATGGGGTTGTGAAATTGATTTGGGAATGATGATCTAGAAGGCCATCTTTTGGGTTTGAATCATATAAATTTAATTTGATTTTCAATTATTTGTGAATACTATTAGCAAACAATTATCTTCGCGGCATGGATATGGATATGCTTTTGAAATCAGGAATATGCAATGCTCTAAATCATTTGTATGGTGCAGTGGTAGATCTTGAGGCAATTAAATTAGAACCGACAAATGCTGATTTTAAAGGTGACTTTACCTTTGTTACATTTCCATTTTTAAAAGTTTCAAAAAAAAATCCAGAACAAACAGCAAATGAAATTGGTGAATATTTAAATAACAATCTGAGCGAAATTGAATCTTACAATGTCGTTAAAGGGTTTTTAAATATTGGATTTAGTCAAATATATTGGATAGCAAAATTTAAGGAAATTGATAACCTCAAGGCTCTTGATAACAAAGGAAAAGTAATGGTAGAATACTCTTCACCAAACACCAATAAACCATTACACCTGGGGCATGTTAGAAATAATCTTTTGGGTTATAGTGTTTCAAGTATCTTGAAAACTTATGGGTATGATGTTACACAAGCAAACTTAATCAACGATAGGGGCATTCATATTTGCAAAAGTATGGTAGCTTGGCAAAAATTCGGAACTGGAGAAACACCCGAATCAAGCGGGCTTAAAGGCGATCATTTGGTTGGGAAGTATTACGTAGAGTTTGACAAACAATACAAGGCAGAAATTAAACTTTTAGTCGATGCTGGAATGGAATCGGCCGTGGCTGAGAAACAAGCACCTTTGATGCTTAACGCCCAAGAGATGCTTAGGAAATGGGAGGCTGGTGATACAGAAGTTATTGATCTTTGGAAAAAAATGAATGCTTGGGTATATGCTGGTTTTGAAATTACATACGAAAATTTAGGCGTTCATTTTGACCAGTATTATTATGAAAGCAATACGTATTTGCTCGGAAAAGATTTGATTGAAGAGGGCTTGAATAAGAATGTCTTCTATAAAAAAGACGATGGCAGCGTTTGGATTGATTTGAGAGACGAGGGTCTTGACGAGAAATTGGTGCTGAGAAGCGATGGTACTTCTGTATACATCACACAAGATATTGGAACTGCTGAATTAAAATACAAGGACTATGCTTGCGATAAAGGCATTTATGTGGTTGGCAACGAGCAAGACTATCATTTTAAAGTTCTGTTTTTAATCCTTCAAAAATTAGGTAAATCTTGGGCTGAGGGATTATACCATCTAAGCTATGGAATGGTCGACCTGCCCTCTGGGAAAATGAAAAGTAGGGAAGGAACGGTGGTTGATGCTGACGATTTGATGCAAGAAATGATAGATACCGCCAAAGCAAAAACGGAAGAATTGGGTAAAACAGACAACATGCCTGAGCTGGAGAAATTAGAATTACATAGAATGTTGGGATTGGGTGCTTTGAAGTTTTTTATGCTGAAAGTTGATCCACAAAAGAGAATGCTATTTAATCCTGAAGAGTCTATCGATTTACAAGGAGATACGGGTCCTTTTGTACAATATACATTTGCAAGGATCAATAGCATGTTAAATGCGGCAAGTGCTGATGATTTAAATGCATCTTTTGAAATTACTTCTGCCAATGAAACAGAAATTAACCTGATTAAGGAATTGGATAATTATAAACTGGAACTTCAAAAAGCAGCCATAGCCTACAGTCCATCCCTTATAGCCACTTATTCCTTGAATCTGGCAAAAGCTTTTAACCGTGTGTATAACGATGTCTCTTTCTTAAAAGAATTGGACGTAAACAAAAGACGTTTTAGGCTTTCTTTGGCTAAAAAAACCTCAGAAACCATCAAACAATCTTTGTTTATGTTGGGCATACAAACACCAAATAGGATGTAATATGGGCATTGAGCTAGGTAAATATAAACATTACAAGGGGAACTTCTATGAAGTGATTGGTGTTGTAAAACACTCTGAAACTTTGGAAGACTTAGTGCTTTACAAACAATTGTATGCTGAAGGTGCTTTGTGGGTGCGCCCTTTGGCTATGTTTTTAGAAACTATTACAGTTGATGGACAAACAAAACCAAGATTTGAAAAAGTCTAGGTCAAAGTATTGTTAAAAACTTGTCTCCTGATTTTTTTCAATTATTTATTTTGTATAAGTAATTTCTTATATTTGCATTATAATAACATTACAATCAAAAGATTTATGAAAAAATTACTTTATTCAGCAATGGCACTATTTGTAGCTGGCGCTCTATTTACCGGCTGCGGTGACAAAACAACAGGTGGTGGCACAACTCCTCCAACACCAAAGCCAAGTATCGAATTTCAAACAAATACAGGTACTTTCTCTGGATTTACTTTCGCAAATGATAAGAAAGTAATTGGTTCAGCCATTAAAATTGGTGTTAAATTGACTTCAACCATCAACTTAAAAAGCACCAAGATGACCGTTAAATACAACAACCAAGCTGAACAAATCATCGGAACTGATTCTTTGTTCTCAGGTTCAGTTACAGCTGCCAACAGAACATACAATTTTGTTTTGCCACTAGATAAAGGCACGTATACTTTTACAGCTTATGCAGTGAACAAAGATGCTACCGTTTCAAGCGCTAAAATTGAAATCATCGCATTTGGTCCATTGGCCGACCAAGGAGAGGGTTTGGTATACAGCCTTAAAGCGACTACTGCTGGTAATTTCAGTGCCTTCGATTTATTTGAAGGAGAGCCAATTACGGCTGCTTCCGGTTCTGGAAATGATGCAAGCAGAGACATCGTTGATGCATCGACTAATTCTACGCTTTCTAGATCTTGGAAATCACAAAACGGAACTCAATTCGTTATTTCTGGCGTTGATGGTAAATTAAACAGCAAAGTATACACTCAATTCGTTTCTGAGCAAGATGTTATCGATGCTTGGACTGCAGCTGCTGGCAAAGCAACTACTGTTGTTGGCATTGATGATGGCAAATTAATTATTGCTAAGGTCAACAGAGGTTCTTCTACATTTTACTACCTAATCGCTATCGATACTGTTACCGATGATGTAGGAGCAGAGGACGATACTTACACTTTCCAATACAAACAATAGTTTTATTTCCTAAAATTATTAAAAAAGACTCCTTTTTAAGGAGTCTTTTTTTTTGGAACAACTTTTGTTTACTATGTGTAAATCAAACATCGTATTTATGAAAGTCAAAATTGTATTGGTACTCCTTCTAAGTGTTTTAGTTGCCTCATGCGTTAGCAAAAAGAAATATAAGTCTCAAATTGCCCGTGTCGATATTTTAAGAGATTCGGTTGAAATGGTCGTCCACCAGCTCGACCAATGTCTGGCCGATAAGCAAAAAAACAAATCAGAAATAGAAAATTTAGAATCTGAAATTTTGAGATTAAAAGCCACCAGCAATGCACTTCTAAACCAGTTAAGCGAATTGTCGGTCATAAGCAAAACCCAAGCTGAAAGCATTAAAAAATCGCTAGAAAATTTGTCCAGTAAGGATGCTTACATAAAAGACCTGCAAATAGCAATGTCTCGAAAGGACTCGGTTAACCTAGCCCTTGTAATGAATCTTAAAGGCGCTTTAATAGATGTTAATGACGATGATGTCGAAATTAAGATTGAAGGCAGTGCCGTGTTCATTTCTGTTTCTGATAAACTATTGTTTGCTTCTGGCAGTTATACATTAACACCTGAGGCAATGCTTGTACTCGGTAAAGTGGCTAAAGTCTTAAACGGTCAACCCGAAATAAGATTCATGGTCGAAGGACATACCGACAATAAACCCATTGTGAATAAAACAATGAAAGACAATTGGGATTTAAGTGTGCTTAGGGCAACAACAGTTGTAAGAACGCTTCAAAATAATTTCAGCATAGACCCATCCCGCATGATCGCGGCAGGCCGCAGTGAGTTTATGCCAATGGCACCAAATGATAGTGACAACAACCGCTCACTCAATCGAAGAACCAGAATCGTGATCATCCCTGAACTCGATCAATTCTTCAAATTATTAGAACCCCAAAAATAAATGGCATAAAAAAAACCATCAAGTAGTATTGATGGTTTTTTTTATGTTTTGTAAACAAATATTATTACTCAGTTTTTTTCTTAACTGTTTTTTTGGCTGTAGCTGGTTTGGCTTCTTTAACCGCTTTAACTGCTTTTACTTTCTTTACTTTTGGCTCAGCTTTAGCTGCATCAACTTTTTTCTTAAGTGCAACTGCTGGTCTAGGTCTTGTTACGCCGTAACTTGCAATATTGATTTTACCTTTTTTTGAACGTTTGTCTCCTTTTCCCATAATGATTATATTGAGGCAAAATTAAACATTTTTATTGTATTCTCAATATTTGAAAGAAAAATTTACTTTTGATTTGTATTTACAGGCAATTTGACGGATAAATAAAGACTTTATTGCCGCACTTAAGTTTGTTTAAATTAAAATTCGCTTAATTTGCATTCGCCTTCAACCGTGAGAAAAGTATTCCTTAAAAACCTTTTGCTTCTTCAAGCACTCAATTTAATCATCAAGCCTGCTTGGCTTTTGTTGATTGACCGCGAAGCGCAAAATTTATTGGGCCCAAGCTATGGAGAATACTATTTGGTACTTAATCTCACTTTAATTGCAAACATTGTTTTGGATTTAGGTATTCAAAATTTCAACAACACCTCTGTGGCGGCAGATCAAAATTTTTTTAAAAACAATTTCAAAAGCATCTTCGTTCTAAAAGGGATTTTATCTTCTCTTTATTTCTTTGTTGTAATAGGATTGGCCATGCAATCGAGCATTCCAATGCCACAAGATTTGCTTGTGGTTCTAATTGCAAATCAAGTTATAAGCAGTTTTGTCTTGTATTTAAGAAGCAATATCAATGCACTTCATCTATATGCGGTTGATAGTTTATTGTCAGTTAGCGATAAATTCTTTGCCATTCTAATTTGTGTATTTTTTTATCTAAACCAGCAAATTAGTATTTTTAATTTTGTCCTTGCCCAATTAATGGCTAGCTGCTTTACTTTTTTAATTGCCTTGGCCATAAATATCAAGCGTTGGAAAAATATTGGATTTGAAAGTCAGACTTTAAGTTCGTTTAAATTAAGGTCATTATTGTATAAAAGCATTCCTTATGCACTGCTGTTTACATTGATGAACTTTTATACTAGAATAGATGTAACAATGATGAATGCCATGCTTAAAGACGCGGCTTTTCATGCAGGAATTTATGCCCAAAGTTTTAGGTTGCTTGATGCATCTGCAATGTTTGCAATGTTGTTTGCTGGTTTGCTCTTGCCAATGTTTGCGAAAATGATCCAAGAAAAGACAGATTTGAGACCCTTAGTCAATTTGTCAGCAACTATTTTACTCATTATTTCAATCACCGTTTCATTGGCTTGTTTCCTGTTTGGAGAAGATATTTTGAAACTGCTTTATACATTTAAAAATGACGAAAGCCTCGCGTTGTCCTCTATGGTTTTTAAAAACATTATGTTGGCTTTCGTTCCAATGTCTTTGATTTTTGTGTTTAGTACTTTGTTGACGGCTAAAAAAGATATTTGGTACATGAATGCATTCGCTCTATTGGCATTCATAATCAATATATCAGTCAATTATTTTTTAATACCCGATTACCAATCATTCGGAGCCTCAGTAGGCTCTCTAATTACCCAAACAGCATTTGCTGTATTTTGTATTTGGCGCTGCATCGTTTTGTTTGGTTTTAAGTTGCCATACCTTCAAATTGCCAAATTTATTGCCTTGGTTTTAGTTCTAATTGGTGTTTATTTTTTTATTAAGTCATTGACTAACATATATTTAGTTCTGTTAATCTTTGCATCCGCATCTTTTTTATTCAGTGTACTATTAAAATTAATAGATATGGATAAATTGATGGGTTTTTTTAAGAAAACAGCACAATAAAAAAGTGTACATTCTGTTAGGCACTTTCCATTCGAAAAAACCTATTTTTGCAGCCTTAAGTATACCCAATTTACAACTATGCAAAATCATTTTGAAGAAATAGGCAACGGACTCATTACATTTAAAGATGTAGTCGCTTTATTTTCCAGGTGGAGAAAACAGTTAATTATTCTTGGACTTGTTTCCATTATCGTTTCGTCTATTATTTCTTTTACATTGACTCCAAAATACCAATCGACCGTGGTGTTTTATCCAACAACCAATAATTCGATTTCAAATGCTTTGTTGACCGATCTTAACCAAAGGCAAAAAGATCCTCTTGAATTTGGCGCAGAAGAAGAGGCTGAGAAAGCCCTTCAAATATTACAATCATCTAAACTAACAGAGCGTTTGGTTAGAAACTATAATTTGCTGGCGCACTATAAAATAGACCCTAAAAGTAGTTTGCGTAAAACAAAGCTGGCCAACAAAATTGGGGCTAACTTCAGTTTTAGCCGCACCCGTTACTTATCTATTCGTGTGGATGTAATGGATGAAGATGCGCAAATGGCTGCCAAGATGGCAAACGGTATATTGGATTTATACGATTCAATTAAAAACGAAATTCAATTGGAAGTTGCTATTCCTGCTTTAGATATTGTAAAGCGTCAAATGCAAGCAAAGGAAAATGAAATCAACAACATTAAAACAGAACTTCAAAAGCTTGGCAGCGAAGGCGTAACCAACTACGAAGAGCAATCTAGAGCCTTGAACGAAGAAATATATAAGGCACGTTCTGCTGGAAAAATGGACAAGGTGAGCGATTTGATAGATCAATTAAAAAGCTTGGTTCAGTTTGGTGGCCAGTTTACTGCATTAACTGAAACCTTGCAATTAGAATTGGATAAATTGTCCGACCTAAAAGCAAAATACGAGCGCGCTGAAGTGGATGTAAAGGAAACTTTAAACAACAAATTTACTGTTAGTGGAGCTGATGTTGCTGAACAACGCGCTTATCCGGTTCGCAAATTGATTGTTCTGGTTTCTTTAATTTGTACCATTGGTTTTTCTGCGATTTTCTTCGCTGTATACGAGAAACTTAGAAAGAAAGCTTGAGCTTTTCCAAAGTCATATTGTCTAAAAAAGAAAATCAACTGATTTTCGGTTTTGGTGCCTTTTCAATACTTATTGGAATTGTTGGCATATTGCTGGACTTTTATCTTGTAGCACTTTTGCCATTTGCGCTTGGCTTGTTTTTCTTGTGTTATTATAAACCAGCTTTTTATGTTTTGCTGATTTGCTTTTTGGTTCCCTTATCTGTTTTCATCAATGATGTTGGTGGTGGCTTAGGTCTTTCTGTTCCTACAGAGCCAATGATTTGGATCGTATTTGTAATGTACATTTTTCAACAAGTCTTAACTGGAAAATTCGAATTGAAATTCATTAAAATGCCATTGGTTCTTTTTATTTTACTCAATTTGTTTTGGATGGTTTTGTCTGCTCTTAACAGCACAATTCCTTTAGTTTCTATAAAATATTTATTGGCAAGACTATGGTTCGTATCTGTCTTCTTTTTCTTTTTATTTAAAATATTTCAAAACCAAAACTACATCCGACGCTATTTTTCATATATGTTGTATGGAACAGCTCTGGTGGTTGGTTTTACTCTGATTAAACACGGAGCTGAAGGTTTTTCAAGAGGTTGGGGTTATTCCATTATGCAGCCTTTTTTTGGCGACCATACCATCTATTCAGCTTACATTGCATTTTTTGTTCCTATTGCACTGGTATTTGCCATCCGAGGCAATTGGTTTAAATTCACAACAATTCACCGTCTGGTTTTCGCAGGTATAGCCTTGGTACTCATTTTAGGTATTATATTTTCCTTTACCCGTGCATCTTGGATCAGCTTGATTGCTGCCATAGGATTTTATATCATTATGAAATTCAAAGTTCAATTCAAACATTTGATGCTTGCACTTGCCTTAATAGTTGCTGTGGCAATAATCAAACAAGACCAAATATTATACAGCCTGGAAAGCAACAAGCAGGGTAGTGCTGACGATTTAGAATCCCATGCTGCCTCTGTTTCTAATATCAGTACAGACCCTTCAAACCTCGAGCGTCTCAACCGTTGGCAATGCGCAGTGCTGATGTTCAAAGAAAAACCGTTGTTTGGTTTTGGCCCAGGAACTTACACATTTAAATACGCACCATTTCAAAGACCAGAGAGTTTAACCCTCATAAGCACCAACAGTGGAGATTTGGGCAATACCCATAACGAATATTTAAATGCATTGTCTGAAATGGGACTAATGGGTGCGCTTTCTTGGCTGGGTGTTTTTCTAGCATCCATATTCACTGGCATGAGTGTGGCTTACGATGAGAATAAAGAGTCTTGGAAAAGAAGTTTGGCCACCGCTACAGTGCTTGGTTTAATTACCTATTTCATCCATGCTTTCTTAAATAATTTTAGCGACTTCGACAAAATAGCCGTTCCACTTTGGGGCTTTATGGCGGTATTGGCTGCTTTAAAGTATTACCAAAATGAAACCGATGAGACTAAAAACCTCGTTTAATTATTGGGATATAAGCGCTTCAAATGTTTCTTTTTTAATTTAAAGCCTTTGGCTTGGTAAATTTTTAAATTGGAAAAGTTTAAATCAACTCTTCGGCCATTTATGATCAAAGGACCTTTAATAGCCGTGCCTGCACCAGCAATAATGAACATGGTGCCAAACAAGTTTCCTAATAAGCCATAACTTAGTAAAGTGTATCCAGAATAGGCAAGAGATAAGCCAATCGGAACAGAAATAATACCCAAACCAGTGGTAATCAAATTCGGGTTCTTAAGTTTTCTTATTTGATTGATATTAAAAGTGTCACATTTTAAGGTCCAAGAATTCGTTAATGAAAAACTTGTGTCGTTGATTATTTTTAAATGTCCTCTGCATTTTTTCCCATCGGTGCTAACCGCCAATAAGCGCTTGTCCTCTTCGAATATTTTAGAGAATAGATTAAATATAGTCGACTTGCCGATTAAATATTTTCTTGTAATCGAATCATTGTGCGTTTGGGCTTGAATGCCATGGCTGAAGAATAAAAACACAAACAATAGGAACAGCGATTTAAACATAATCAATACTACAATTTAATTTCATATATCTCCCAAATATGTTAAAAAATAAAACTCAAAAAAGCCTGTAAATAATTTTGAACTTCAAAATTTTATGAATACTTTTGCATCCCTTTAAAAGCCCAGGTGGCGGAATTGGTAGACGCGCTGGTCTCAAACACCTGTGGGTTCACCCCCGTACCGGTTCGACTCCGGTCCTGGGCACCAAAGTAAAAACCTTGATAGAAATGTCAAGGTTTTTTGTTTTTAAAGAAGTTTTTCTAATGAATTAAAAACATTTACACATTTTAGAATTTCATTATTTCAAGCGTGTATTTTGTATAATTTTGCAATATGAATATTTTGATTCTTGGAAGTGGAGGTAGAGAGCATGTTTTTGCGGATAAAATTAGCAAGAGCCCTTTATGCGACAAGCTATTTATTGCACCAGGAAATGCAGGAACTGCAGAATGTGGAACCAATTTGTCAATATCTCCTGTAGATTTTACTGCCATCGAAAATGCTTGCATCGAACATCAAATCCATTTAATTGTTCCAGGAAATGAAGCCCCTTTGGTGGCTGGCATAGTCGATTTTATTGAATCCAATGAAAAACTAAGCAAGGTTTTAATTGCTGGGCCTAATAAAGCCGGCGCACAATTAGAAGGCAGTAAAGACTTTTCAAAAGCCCTTATGCGAAAAAACAATATACCGACTGCGGCATATTGTACCGTTGAAAAACACAATATTGATGAAGGTTTTGCTTTCTTAGAATCTCTAAAACCGCCCTATGTTTTAAAGGCAGATGGATTGGCAGCTGGCAAGGGTGTTTTGATTGAAACCGATTTGCACGCAGCAAAAAATAATTTAGCAGAAATGCTCAACGGTAAATTTGGTGCTGCTAGTTCCAAGGTAGTCATTGAAGAGTTTTTACATGGAATTGAATTATCTGTTTTTGTACTAACCGATGGCGAACACTATTTAATGCTGCCTTCTGCAAAAGACTATAAACGAATAGGCGAAGGTGACCAAGGCTTAAACACCGGTGGAATGGGGGCTATCTCTCCAGTGCCTTTTGCCGATAAAGTATTTATCGATAAGGTAGAACAAAGAATAGTTATTCCAACCATTCAAGGCCTTAAAAACGATGGGATTACCTATAAAGGCTTTTTATTTATTGGTTTGATGAGTGTAGATGGCGAACCGAAAGTGATCGAATACAATTGCCGCATGGGCGATCCAGAGACAGAAGTTGTGCTGCACAGAGTGAAAACGGATTTAGTCGAATTAATGCTTGCAACATGTAAAGGCAACATTAATGAAGTGAATTTACATATTGATGAGCAAACTGCGGTTACTGTTTTCTTAGTTTCTGGAGGATATCCGGAAAATTTTGTAAAAGGATATGAAATTAATGGACTTGGGCAAATTACGGATTCAAAAGTTTACCAAGCTGGAACAAAAAATGAGGATGGAATTATTAAGACAAATGGTGGTAGGGTTTTGGCAATCACATCCACTGGTAATTCTATTCAAGAAGCGTTAACTACTTCAATGAAAAATGCAGAAATTATTCAGTTTACTGATAAATATTATAGAAAAGATATAGGATTGGATTTATTAAAATTATAATGAACAAACTCAGACACGAACGCGTTAAACAAAAACTTATTACTAGGTTTTTAAAGTATTTTTTCAGAGGTTTATTGATCTCTATTCCTTTGGTTGCAACTGCTGCAATTATTGTTTGGCTGTTCCAAACTGTTGACAATATTTTGGGCGAGGACCATATCCCTGGGTTGGGTATATTAATCATACTTTCTATTATTTTATTTGTAGGATTTATAGGTTCCTCTTATTTTGCCAAGCCCTTTATCGATTGGTTTGACGACTGGTTGGAAAAAACACCAGGCATTAAGTTTCTTTATTCCTCGGTAAAAGATATCATGGAAGCTTTTGTTGGCGAGAAGAAAAAGTTCTCAGAACCAGTTATCGTTGAATTGGCTGCCGATGGAATTTATAAAGCCGGATTTATAACCAAAAAAGACTTGAAATCAATCGGATTGGAAGGTTTTGCGGCTGTTTATTTTCCTAAATCTTATGGTTTTGTGGGTGATTTGTATTTCGTTAAGAACGAAAAAATAAAACCATTAAACGCAAATCCAACCAATGTATTTAAGATGATTGTTTCTGGGGGTGTAACTGGCGTCGATGACTCAGACGTTTAAACCATTCGTACAATCCGATACACATTGCCAACATGGCCATGTTGTATAAAAAATCTTCAATTGGAATACTCCCTATTCTGAATCCTGTTATTTCTGCCTCATTGTAGTGCACCACAGGGAATGCCGTTAAAAGACCATTGACAATTAACATTGGTACTAAAGATACAACGAAGGCAAAGTAAAACCAACTCATATACCTTCTTTTGATTACCATTAGATGCGTTCCCAAAAGCAAGGATAAAAACAATGAGGTTAAAGCAGTATACAAATGGTCGTTATACCAATATAAAAGTGAACAGGAAATGCCAAAAAACAGGAGGGTAAACCAACGGTATAATTCTTCGAAAGTTTCGCTTTTGCCGATATAGGCCTTCAAGCATTCGTAAATAAAGATACAAGCATATGGGACAGTGAAGAAAAACATAACTTCTTCAATTGGAAGGTCATAGAGGTAGTATGAGCAGAGGTATATTGAGTTAAAGCCCCAAACATGCATCTGGGCAAACCATTGATCCCACAATAAAAACAATACAGCTGTTAGTGCAATTGCTGGAAATGCCTGAGGCCAAAATTTATAAAAGGAAACTTTCTTGTCAAAAGACAAAATGAGAGGAAACAAGATGGTTCCCAAGTTTATCCATAAATATAAGTTATTCATTAACCGTCTTGTGCGTTGCGAAATCCTCGCCATACACATGAAGTTTTTGACGTAGAATTCTTCTTGCTACAAATATACGGGTTTTTACAGTGCCAATTGGAATGCTCAACTCGTCGGCTATTTCTTGGTATTTAAATCCTTCTGTATTCAACATGAATGTTACTTTCAAATCGGTAGGCAATTGTGAAATAGCCCTTTCCAAATCTTTGCGTATAAATTTCAATTCGGCATCATTGTCGGTTTTGTGTGATGGCAAATCTAAAAAGTAAGTATTGTCTGTTGTATCGATAAAGGTGTTTCTTTTTGACATTCTTCTGTACTGGTTGATAAAACTGTTCTTTAGAATTGTAAATAACCATGCACGCAAATTGCTTCCTTCGTGGAATTTGTCTTTATATCTAAGCGCTTTTAAATACGTCTCCTGCACCAAGTCTTTGGCATCATCACTATTTCTGGTTAATTGCAATGCCAAAGTTCTAAGCGCTTTACTTTCTGTTTTCAATTTTTCTTCAAAGTTTAAATCTAAAGCAGAATTATTTGTCGTATTCATGGAGGCAAATCTCAAGGTAAATTGTGTTTAACGCTTTTATTTTTGTTTAATATTTGCTTTATTTTTCTTAAACGATAAAATAATGTCTTTTAAATGAGATACTTATATATAATTTCTATACCAATATAAAGCAAATAGGCAAGGATTTGCAGTAGTTAATGTGTTGATAATCAATTGGTGTAATCTATCGAAGCTATTAAATAATTAAACAATAATAAGTTTAAAATTTTGGCTGTTTTTTAGCTATATATCTATAATACAGTATTTTATATTATTTTTTCGCTTGTTTTTTTGTGTAATAAAAGATAAACAAGATTATGAAGTACTGTCTCGGCCATTGAGACAATCAATCCTACAGATTATCGATTTTAAAGATAAGATTTTACTGTGATTTTAATTAAATTTGCTCATCCCAAAACTATTTCACTTTTAAATAGTTTAACAATTATCAAAATGAAAGTATCCGTTTTTAGAAAAGCGCATTTTAATGCTGCTCATAGACTGCACAACGCTCTGTTAAGCGAGGAAAAAAATAAAGAAATATTTGGTTTGTGCAACAATCCAAATTACCATGGTCATAATTATGTATTAGAACTTAGTGTAAAAGGGGAGGTTGATCCGATCACTGGATTCGTTATAGATACAAAAATTCTGAAGGACTTAATTCAAACAGAAGTTCACGATTTATTTGACCATAGAAACTTAAATCTAGACACCACCGAATTCAAAACGCTTAATCCCAGTGCCGAAAATATTGCCATTGTGATATGGGAAAAAATGAGGGCCAAACTTCCTGAAAATTTAGAAGTAAAGGTTAAACTATATGAAACTGAAAATAACTACGTCGAATTTGACGGCCAATAATATGCACATAGAAGACCACGACCACGATTTTGACGATTCTCACATTGGTACACCATTGAGAAATGATGCTTTCGAAAAGACTGATGAGCAAAAAATTGAAATTATTCAAGAACATTTCAAAGCAATAATGGAAACGCTTGGACTTGATTTGAACGATGACAGTTTAAATGGGACGCCTAAACGCGTCGCAAAAATGTATGTAAAGGAAATGTTTTGGGGACTCAACCCAGAAAACAAACCGGAGGTTTCCCATTTTAAAAACAATTTTAGATACAATGAAATGCTTGTCGAAAAAGACATTCATTTCTATACCAACTGCGAACACCATTTTGTGCCTTTTTTCGGAAATGCACACATTGCCTATATTCCAAATGGTAAAGTAATTGGTTTGTCAAAGCTCAATAGAATTGTCGAATATTTTGCAAAAAGACCTCAAGTTCAAGAACGCATGACCATGCAAATCTCAAATGAATTGAAAAAAATTCTAGGTACCGATAATGTCGCCATAATTATTAATGCAAAACATCTTTGTGTTGCAAGTCGCGGTATCAAAGACAACAGCAGCCATACAACGACCTCTGAATATTCTGGTCGTTTCAATGACCCGGAAACCAGAAACGAGTTGCACCGTTTACTTGCTCTGAAATAGTTCCTTTTATTTCCCTATTTTCTTTATTTTCGCATCTTACAATCAAATAATATGAAAAAATTATTATGCATTCTTTTGTTGACGCCTTTCATTCTAAAAGCGGATTCCGTATTCCAATATAAAGACTATTGGAAAAATAGAAAACCCAATGCGGCATATTGGCAACAAGACGTGCATTACACCATTCAGGCCAACATTGATGATGTGAAAGATGAAATTACTGGAACTGAAACTTTGGTCTATTACAACAACAGCCCAGATGTTTTAAATAAAGTCTATTTTCATTTGTATCAAAACGCCTTTCAACCAGGAAGCTACGCGCATGCTTTGAATGAAGTAAATGATGAAGAAACAAAATTCGGAAAATATGAAGCCCTCAAAATGGGAACTTTAATTGATGAATTTAAAATAAATGGACAAGCCGTAACTTATGTAATTGATAATACCATACTAATTGCAAGTCTCGCAAAACCCCTAGCACCCGGTGAATCAATAACCTTTACTATAATTTTCAGAACCTTTTGGGACAATGGTACCATGAGAAGACGTTTTAAAACTTTCTCTCCCGATGGAATCAACAAACATTTTGATGGCGTGCATTGGTACCCAAGAATTTGTGTTTACGATAGAAAATTTGGTTGGGAAACCGATCAACACCTCGGCAAAGAATTTTATGGCGATTATGGGGTGTTTGATGTGCAGTTGAATTTTCCATCGAACTATGTCGTTGAAGCTACAGGTTCTCTTCAGAATGAAGCGACAGTGATGCCGGAAGAGCTTCGAAAAAGTTTGGATATTGCCAACTATTCTATTGAACAAATTGGGGCCGACGGAAAAACCAAAAGAGTGCCTACCAATTATAAATACAGCATTCCAGCTGGTTTTAGAAAAACATGGATTTACCATGCAGAGAATGTGCATGACTTTGCTTTCACCGCTGACCCAACATACAGAATGGCAGAAGTCATTTGGAAAGGTATACGTTGTATTGCATTGGCTCAAGAACAAAATGCGCCATACTGGTACCCAACCGCTGCTTTTGTAGCCAAAGTCGTTGAGACCTACAGCACTGATTTTGGAATGTATGGATGGCCGAAGATTGTTGCAGCAGATGCCCGCGATGGCATGGAATACCCAATGATTACGCTAAATGGCGGAAATTGGCCAGGTCATCAATACGTAATCGCACATGAAGTTGGGCACAATTGGTTTTTTGGTATGATTGGAAACAATGAAACCTACAGAGCCATGCTCGATGAAGGATTTACCCAGTTCTTAACCTCCTGGAGCATTAAGCGTTACAATAACATTCCAATGCATGCCAATTCTTACGATGAACAATCTGTGTACAATGGATACTTAAACGACGCATTAAATAAAAACGATGAGCCTCTAAATACCCATAGTGATGATTTCGGATCTGCAGTTGGTCATGGAGGTGGTTACAGACACGTATATTACAAAACCGCTACCATGTTGTATAATCTTCAATATGTGCTTGGTGATACTTTGTTTTTGAGCGCAATGAAGCACTATTTTAACAAATGGAAATTTGCCCACCCGTATCCTGAGGATTTTAGACAAGCAATAATTGAATACAGTAAAGTTGATTTGAATTGGTTTTTCGATCAATGGATGGAAACGACCAAGTCAATCGACTACAAACTTATTGGTTACCAGAGAATAAAACGAAATTCGAACGATGGCAAGTATTATTATCAAATCGCACTTAAACGCAAAGGCGACATGCAAATGCCAATCGATTTAACGGTTAAAGACAAAAGCGATAAAAATTACGAATACCTCATACCCAATACATATTTTAACAAACAAGAGGGTAGGACTGTGCTCAAAACTTGGAAAGGTTGGGGCTTGCTCAACCAAAAATACTTGGATACAATCGTATTGAACAAAAAAATTAAAACCATTGAAATCGATACCACCCATCGTTTGGCTGATATATACCGATTGGATAACCGTATGGAAGGCAATAATTACGCACTGCCTTCAAAGGTGAGATTAGATAAAGGTATAGCTCAAACGTCTAGCTTTAATTATCAAAACGTGTACCTGCGTCCAGATCTCTGGTTCAATGCCGTTGATGGAATGAAAATAGGTGTGCACTCACGCATAGAATATGCCAAAGTTAAACATGTACTAGATTTTAATGTTTGGTACAATTCTGGAATTGGCGCAGAAAAAAAATACACGACTTCTGTTAGATCCCCACTTTCTTATAGATTGCACTACTCGAATTTACTTGGAAGAGATGCTCATGTATATTGGGATACAAGGTTTTTAGACGGTGTTTTTTATGATGATTTAGGATTTAAAAAAACGTTTGGGAAAAACTTTGTAAACATACATTTTAAATCCATCTCGATGGATAGCAATGCGCGTGTTTACTGGCCTTCTGCGGCTAGTTTGAATAGAGAATTAAAAAGCAACAGCAGCATCATTATCGATTTCAATAGAAATTACCGCTACAAAAGAGGTAATGGAATAATTAAGTCTTCATTGAGAGGCAGCAGTCTAACAAAAGACTACGCTTATGGTTCGTTTAAATTGGAGGTTTTAAACAATACCCATTTTGGAAAATTAGACATTAAAACTAGGTTCTACTTCCAACACATTGAAGGAAGTGCTATTCCAGAAGAGGTGATGTTAAACTTAGCTTCCGCCAATATGGAGGAAATGTTGGAAAGTAAATTCACCCGTTCACGCGGCTGGATTCCTCAGGAATACTTAGGGTATGGCAGCAGTACAAACCATTTTCAAATTGGTGGTGGGCTCAACTTACGCGGTTATGCAGGATATTTAGCGCCTGTTACCAAAGACAATTTAATTTACCAACTATACAAAGGCAATGGTGGTGTTTCTGCTTCTGTTGAAATAGACTTCGACCGTTTTGTGAAATTTGCACCTAAAATTACAAGGAATTGGTTAAAAATGGATGCTTATGCGTTTGCAGATGCAGGCATTCTTTACAATAGCAACTTGATGACCACTGTCCAATCTCCATTAAGAATGGATGCTGGTATTGGCACTTGTTTGACCATTTCCAAATGGGGGAAACGCAATCTAATACAGCCATTTACCTTGAGATTTGATATGCCTTTTGTGTTAAATACAGCGCCATATTCAGATAAAGGATTTGTGCAAAGTAGATGGTTGTTTGGAATTGGAAGAAGCTTTTAATCCATTATGAAAAATCAATTTATTAAGCTTGGAGTTCTGATTGGGTTTTTTACTTTATTTGTGGGCTCTGCTTTGTTTATGTATGTAAAATTCATACACAACAAACCTAAAATTAAAATTATTGCACCCAAAACAGAGGTTGATCCAATAAAGTTCGATAGTTTGTTGTATGAAAAGAACAAAAACAAACAGCTGCCTCAGTAAGTATTTTTTTATTCTGTAATTCCTTTTTTGTTCAGCGCCTTCTGGTAACGTTTGGCATTTTGCAAGTGCACATTGTAGTCCTTTGCAAAATTGTGGTATCCACTAAAATCTTCTTTGGCACACATAAATAAATAGGCGTGTTTTGTGGCATTTAAAACGCAATCAATAGATTGCTTTGATGCGATGCATATTGGTCCTGGGGGCAACCCTTTATTTATGTATGTATTGTATGGAGATTCTATGCTTAAATGTGTTTTTAATACCCTTCTTAAGCCCGGCTCATTTAACGCAAATTTAATGGTAGGGTCGGCTTGCAATGGCATGCCTATCTGCAAACGGTTTAAATACAAGCCGGCAACGACAGGCATTTCATCGGTTTTATTGGTTTCCTTGGAAACAATACTGGCTAATATTGAAACTTCAATGGTTGATAATCCAAGTGCTTTTGCTTTTTCCCTGCGTTCAGCATTCCAATATTTCTGATATTCTAATGCCATTTTAACAATTAATTCGTCTGCTTCTGTGTGCCAATATAAATTGTAGGTATCAGGCAAAACCATAGCGTATATGGCTTCTTTTATAAAGCCATATTTTTGGCAAAATGCTGTGTCATTGAGGATTTTATAAAAGTCGCTGCTGTCACCTTCTAACTTTTCGCCACAAAGGGCTGCTAATTTTTCCAAACTGATTAATGGTCTTATAACCAAATTGACCGTTTTCATTTTCCCTTCTCTAAAAATCTTTGCTAATTCAATAAGATTCATGCTAGGATTAACCGTGTATCTTCCTGCTTTTACCCATCTGTTTAAATTTATTCGCTCAGATATTTTTTCAAAAATGAATGGAAATTTCAATCCATAATTTGATTCTAATTTTTTGCTAATAGATTCAATGTTGTCTGCACTGTCAATAAATACATAACTTTCTTTACCGATACTTAGCGCAGGCGATTTGTATACATAAAGGCCAAACAAACTTAACAACAATAAGCTCGAGACAATAACAATTAAGACAGATTTAATAAGCTTCATTTCTTATGCAAACTTACTTTTTATTCTTCAAAACTTGAAGTCAAATTCTTGTGGATGACTATTTTAAATCTTGGTTTAAATTCTAATATTAAGCCCTTATTTTTGCATATGGAATTGATTGAAACGGGTTTTAAAGGGTTGCTATTAATTAAACCCAAAGTTTTTATAGATGAAAGAGGCTATTTTTTCGAATCATTTAATCAAGAAAAGTTTGAATCGATAGGTATTAAAGAGAAATTCACCCAAGACAATCAATCGCTTTCAAATAAAGGTATTGTGAGAGGCTTGCATTTTCAAGCACCACCTCATGCACAAGGTAAATTGGTAAGGGTTATTAAAGGGGGCGTGCAGGATGTCGTTGTAGACATTCGAAAAAACTCATTGACTTATGGTAAAAGTTATTCTGTCGAATTGAGTGAAGAAAATTTCTTAATGCTATTCATCCCACCGGGTTTTGCTCATGGTTTTGCAACTTTAGAAGACCATACAATTTTTTCTTATAAATGCACAGATACATACCATCCAGAATCTGAGGGTGGCTTGGCCTGGGACGATCGCGAATTTGCTATTGATTGGGCTGTAAGTGCTCCAATTTTGTCTGAAAAGGACAAAAAATATCAAGCATTCAGCTTATTTGTTTCTCCATTTTAATTAACGTTTGACAACTTCAGCTTGTTTTTTTGGGATAAACGTTAAAGGTTATTGATATTAGTATTAGAAGGAAGGATAATTGTTTCATGGTCTTAAGTAAAGATACTTTTTTATAAATATATTTTGATATCTCTAGTTTAAATTCTATCATTGCTGCGCTTAATTGGCGTACATTTAAATTTTTAAAACAAGCCAATAAAAAATAAACAATAGTATGAAACAACCATATTTCATTTTAAAATGGATTCCAGAATTTTATTTTATTATGGTTTCTGTTTTATGGTTTTACCATTCAATAAATATTGAACACAGCAACAGTGTTAATTTTCCTGCTGTTATTCTCATCATTTTGTTTCACATGCAATTGTTTCTGAACGATTTAAAATTTGGTAAAGTTCTGGCTGGAATTGTTGCAATTGCCACTATCGTTTTATTGGTTCTTTTGTCACAAAGAATTATTAATTCACTCAAATTTGATTATGATTCACAAATATTCATCTTAGGACTCGGAAACCTGGTGATTGTAAATATAATTATGGCAACATTGATGTTCCGAAGATACAAAAGGACGGAAGATTCTCTACCGTTGTAGGTTTAATTACAATTCAAGAGCATCTGCAACGGCTTTGTTGAGTGCTTTTGGATCTGCTTTGCCTTTGCTTAATTTCATCGCTTCTCCAATAAACAGACCTAATAGGCCTTTCTTTCCTGTTTTGTATTCTGCAATTTTATCAGGGTATTTCGACAAAGCTTCTTTTACCACAGAATCAATTAAATTGCTGTCATTTGACTGAATAATATTTAAAATTTCAGCAATTTCAAGTGGCGTTTTCTCAGGGTGCTTTAACATCATTGGGAACACTTGTTGAGATGCCGCAGTATTGCTTAATAGTCCTTCGTCGATTAAAGCAATCAGCGCAGACAATGATTCCGGTTTTAATTTGAAATCATCTATCTCGCTTGCTGTTTCGTTTAAAAAGGACTTAACACTTCCAAGAACCCAATTGGCTGCTGCTTTGTAGTTTTTACAAAACTTACTTAATTCAATATAATATAAAGCCGTTTGCTTATCGTCGGTTATTGTTTGAGCATCGTATTCAGACAATCCAAATTCATTTCTGAATTTTAAGTACATTTCTTCCGGAAGTTGTGGAAGATTCACTTTTATTTGATTTAAAAATTCATCTGTAATTAGAAAAGGGGGTAGGTCTGGTTCCGGAAAATACCTGTAATCATTAGCAGCCTCCTTACTTCTCATGCTGAAAGTATTGCCTTTTAAGGCATTAAAACCTCTGGTTTCGGATACAATTTCTTCACCCTTGGTCTTCATCTCCGTTTGACGTATAATTTCACTCTCAATGGCTCTTCTAACATTGCTTATTGAGTTCATGTTTTTAACCTCTACTTTAGTTCCAAAAGCAGTAGTTCCAGTTTCTCTAATAGATATATTGGCATCACAGCGCATTGAACCTTCCTCCATGTTTCCATCACAAATCCCCAAATAGCGGACTAATTTCCTAACTTCACTTACGTATTCGTATGCCTCTTCACTGCTTCTTATTTCGGGCTCACTTACTATCTCGATTAAGGGAACACCGGCGCGGTTATAGTCAACCAAAGTATCATATAAGTCCTGGTCGTGCATGCTCTTACCGCTATCTTCTTCCATATGGATTCTGGTTAATCCAATTTGTTTTTCTAAGCCGTCTTTTAATTTTATTTTAACAAATCCGCCTGTGCATATTGGTGTTTTGTCTTGGGTTATTTGGTAACCTTTTGGCAAATCTGCATAGAAGTAATTTTTACGGTCAAATTGGTTGTAACGGGTAATGTTGCAATTCAATGCTAATCCCATCTTAATGGCCTGTTCAATGACGCTTATATTGTGTTTAGGCAATGTTCCTGGATGCGCAATGGTAATTGGACTCACTTGTGTGTTAGGCAAACCCCCGTATTCAGTATTGTCGCCACAGTATGCTTTACTTTTACTAAGCAATTGCACGTGAATTTCTAAGCCGATTACTACTTCGTATGTCATATAAAAAAGGAGAGCAAAATTAAGGATTAAACATCAATCTATTGGGACAATTTTTCGTTGTTTTGATGTCGGTCAAAATCACGCGATGTTTTTTTTTCCATGTTCTGTTTAAAGGCTTCTGTTAAATTAA
Organism: Bacteroidia bacterium; assembly: GCA_044341025.1. Taxonomy (GTDB): domain Bacteria; phylum Bacteroidota; class Bacteroidia; order NS11-12g; family UBA955; genus JABMMZ01. The sequence goes on from JBIISM010000001.1 coordinate 369,780, forward strand.
CCCCGGTTTGATTTGCCAAACAAATTAAAACCCAAAGGACGTCAGCCATTTCATCTGATAAGTTGCTTGATTTATCTGTCGATTTACTCGATTGTTCACCATAGGTTCTGGCCATTATTCTGGCCAATTCACCAACTTCTTCCATTAAAATAGCCGTATTGGTCAATTCATTGAAATATCTTACGCCTATGGTTTTTATCCAAAGGTCAACCTCAGATTGCGCTTGTTGCAATGTTAGTTCTTGAGACATTATTATGCAGAATGTTGGCTTGACAACCATCGCTCTGCATCCAAGGCAGCCATGCATCCACTTCCCGCAGCAGTAACGGCTTGACGGTAAATTTTATCTTGTGCATCACCGCAAGCAAACACACCTTCAATATTGGTGAATGAACTTCCTGGTTTTGTCATAATATAACCTTGCTCATCCATATTGATCCATGGTTTGAAAATAGAAGTGTTAGGGGTGTGGCCAATTGCAACAAAAAATCCTGTCACACTAATTGTTTTCAAGCTGCCATCTATAGTACTTTTTAATCTTGCACCTTCAACAACAGAATCGCCAAGTATTTCATCTGTTTCCGAATTAAAATGAATTTCAATGTTTGGCGTGTTCTCAACGCGATGTTGCATTGCTTTTGACGCTCTGAATGTATCTCGTCTCACTATCATATGCACTTTGTTACACAATTTGGCCAAATAGCTGGCTTCTTCACAAGCTGTGTCTCCTGCTCCAACAATTGCGACATCTTGTCCTCTATAAAAGAATCCATCGCAAACAGCACATGCACTTACGCCACTGCCGTTTAGTTTTTGTTCACTAGGGATACCCAACCATTTGGCACTTGCACCTGTTGCTATAATTATCGATTCTGCCACAATTGTTTTTTTCTCATCTACGATACAAGTAAAAGGTCTTTGGCTAAAATCAACTGAGGTGACAATACCAAATCGAATATCTGCCCCCAACCTAACGGCTTGCTTTTTGAAATGGTCCATCATCATTGGACCTTCAATTCCATCCGGATATCCGGGGTAATTTTCAACATCAGTGGTAATGGTTAATTGTCCACCTGGTTGCAAGCCCTCATACATTACAGGCTTCATGTCTGCTCTAGCTGCATAAATTGCTGCCGTAAATCCTGCAGGGCCACTGCCTATAATTAAACACTCAACTTTTTCTATTTCCTGATTCATGCTGCAAATTAATTAAATTATATCTGAATCAAAAAATTGATATTATTTATGTTGATATATTAGTCGTTAAATCTGAATAAATAGTATGTTTTTAATTATTGGTTACACCCGGAATCCTTATCAGAACTGCTTTTGTTCTTTTTTTTAGTGATTCCAAAACTAAAACCAAAATAGACATCGGTTCCATAAATGTCTTTGCCTTTTAATTGTCCAATCAGATTGTCTGAGCCTATAAAGGCGGGACCAATACGCAAATACATTCCCAATCTTGGGTTTTTATAATCATTCATCATGCCAATTGGCAAGGCTAATTCAAGAAATCGACTCTCAAATCTTGGAATAATTACAATGTATGAGGGTTTTCTCATGCCTATAGAATTCTTGCCTCTTAAGTCTTGAGACAAATTAGCTCCAAGATAAAGGAACTTAAAAATATTATAATCAAATTGCAGATTAAGAGTAGATGGCATATTGGTTTGGATGGTCTTGGCCGATGTATCGACATTCAATAGTGTGCGCATAACACTGTCTGTGTATTTCAAACCTTCATCAGTTCCGTTGCTCCAAGCGCTCGCAAACGCGGGACTTATTATAAAGGCCTTATCTCCACCTGAATTGCTTATTCTGGTATTTTTGATTTTGTTTTTATACGCAATATGCCCGCCATCTAGAATGCTAATACCGCCTCTAAAAGTATAATTGTTTTTCTTATTGCTCACATTTTTTAAGGCTTTGTTTTTGTATTCAAATGCAGCTCCAATATCGTATCCAAATCCACTGCCTTGAAGTTTATTGTTAATTGCACCAAAGTTGATGTTTTGCAAATTTGAAAATGCAGAAATATCTGTATACCCATATTCAAGATCCGTTTCACCAAAAACAATGGTATCTGTTCCTGCAGCTTTTACCAACAATCCTCTGTTCTTGATGTATCCGGTAGCATAACCCAATAAAAGTTTAGGTGTCACTCCAAATTTTAACACAAGATTTTCAGTGTTTATTATGGTCTTTGCCAAAGTAACGCCAAATTCGCCAAATGCATTGACATTAAATGTAAATGAGTTGTCGCCAAAGGTTTGACCAATTTGGAATTGATTTGGCCCACTGTAACTAAGCCCGCCTTTAGAACTGTCTATGCCATATCTAGCCAATCGAGCCAATGGCTCTGACACATCGTTCATTTGGAAATTGATTGTGTTTTTGTATTGAAAACCGAAGGCAAATCCGTGTGGCAAAGACATCATAAAACCAGGTGCTTTGGTTTGTAAATACAAGTTCATATTCTTAGCCCTGCCATTGATATCTTCCTTCAACCAATTGTCTTGAAACACCAATGAGCCATTGCTATTTGTATATGAAGATGGTACTTTTCCTGTTATCAGATTATGGATTGGGAAAGGAAAATTTAATTTTAAATAATCATTATTAAAACCAAAGCCAGCAGTAATGCCATTAAAGTATAGGCGGTGTCTTGAGTTTGCTATATTCGCAGGGTTTAGATTTGCTTGATGAATGCCGCCTAAATTGCTGTGGTTTAATCCAATATACGTTTGGGCATTTAATCCAATAACTTGTGATAAAATACCTGTAAAAAGTATGTAAGTCTTGATGTTATTTAATTTCATTTTCGTTTAATTTGTGCTGTGTTAATTGCAAATAAATATAAAACGATTTTTGCTTATTGTGCATTCTTGGCAGGGCTCTCTGTATTGCTCGGCGCATTTGGTGCACATACCTTAGGTAAATATATATCTCCTTATAAATTAGATGTCTTTAATAAGGCTTCCTCATATTTAATGACCCACAGTATTGCAGTCGTTTTACTTTTACTCCTCAAAAATACAACAAATTTACGAATTGAACTTTGGACTGTTTATTCAATGTTCTTTGGCGTAATTATTTTTAGCCTGTCTTTATATCTGGTTTCAATTTCTGAATTGCAAAGTTTACAGGCATTGAAGTATTTTGGCGCAATCGCACCAATTGGAGGTACACTTATGATTGCCGCTTGGTTTGCCACTTTTTTTTATATTTTAAAAACCAAATGAAGACCTTAATTCTTCTCCGACACGCAAAAAGTGAAGCTCCAAGTATTTTGAAAAAAGATTTCAATCGGAATCTAAAAACAAAGGGCATAGACAACATTCATGCAGTAGCTAAAATATTTCTTGAATACAATATTCAACCTGACATCGTTTTATGCAGCTCTGCAAATAGAACAATTGAGACAATTGCTGAATTTCAAAAGGCAATCAACACCTTATACAATGTTCAATATATGGAATCGCTCTACCATGCATCAGCTTCCAATATTTTAGAAATAATACAAAATCAGGATTCTAAAGCAGATGTTGTGATGGTGGTTGGTCATAATTTCGGCATTTCAGAACTGGCCTTATATCTTGGAGAAGAGGCATGCCCTGAATTGCCAACCTCGGGCTTGGTGGTTTTTCAATTCACAAAACAAATACATGCTGGAGAAGGAAAATGTCTGCATTTTATCACACCTAAAACAATTTGAATCCAGATCCATTAAATATAGAAGCATCTGAATCTGGAGCCTTGTTCGCAGAGGTGGTTTTACCTCTTCCATTGCAAAAGTTATTTACCTACAGAATGCCTAGCGAGTTTTTCGAATTGGCTGTTGAAGGTAAACGGGTATTTGTTCCTTTTGGAAACAGAAAAGTTTACACTGGAATAATCGTTAAATTAACGACAGTGGCACCCAAAAATTATGAGGTGCTTAATGTTATATCGATTATTGACGATAATCCAATTATTGATCAAAGTCAATTGGTTTTTTGGCAATGGATAGCCGATTATTATATGTGTGGCCTTGGAGAAGTTATGTCTGCGGCTTTGCCTGCTGGTTTAAAAATGGCCAGCGAAACTTTTATCGCGCTTCAAGATGATTTGTTTTACGAAGAATCCGAATTGGATGACCGTGAAGTAAAAATATTAGAGGCCCTTAAAGGTAAAGATAAACTTCGGATTTCTGAATTAGAAACGGTACTTAAATCAAAGTCTTCTTTGGTCAAAATTATTAAAAGCTTGTATGAAAGACAGCTTATTGTGATGTTTGAGGATGTCTCTGAAACCTACAAACCCAAGAAAATAACAAGAATCAAAATTAAAGACAATTTAAGCGAATCTGAAATCGAAATGCTTTTAAATGAATTGGAAAAGAAAGCAAAGAATCAATTTCAAGCGTTTTTAGTTTTACTTTCTCAAGCCAATAAAGACGCAATTAAATCAGATTTAGTTAAAAATTTTAATCTCCAAGCCACAGCATTGAAATCTCTTGTAGACAAAGGGTTCCTGGAGCAGTATCAGGTTGAAGCATCTAGATTTCAAAATAGAGAAGTTATTGAACAAAAATACAAATTAAGCGCAGAACAAAATTCTGCATTTCAAAGCATTATAAATTATTTTAACCAAAGTAAGAATGTATTGCTTTACGGCGCTACTTCATCTGGTAAAACCTTCATTTATATTGAATTAATAAAATCAGCCTTAAAAAAAGGAAAATCAGTTTTGTATTTAATCCCAGAAATTGCATTAACGGAACAATTAATTCAACGCCTTGAATTATATTTTGGTTCGGAAATGATGGTATCACACTCTAGATTTAGCAAAAACGAAAAGGTAGAAATATGGAATAAAGTGAAGTCGGGAGAGGTGAAGCTTATTTTAGGTTCTCGGTCTTCATTATTCATGCCACTTCAAAATCTAGGACTAATTATTATAGATGAAGAACACGAACCCGCTTTCAAACAATATGAAAAAGCACCAAGATACCACGCAAGAGACGCAGCTCTAGTGTTGGCAAAATCGATGGGCGCTCGAGTCCTTTTAGGGTCAGCAACACCTTCGGTTGAAACCTATCAAAACGCGCTTTTGGGAAAATATGGCTTGGTTAAATTGCCTGAAATGTATGGAAAAGCCTTAAATACCAGGATTCTTTTTGCGGATATTAAAGAAGAAACTAAGGAGAAAACAATGTCAGGTGTTTTCACAGAGCGGCTGATGGTAAAATTAAGACTATTGCAACAAGAAAAGTCTCAAGCCATTTTGTTTCAGAATAGAAAGGGATATGTTCCTATGTTAGAATGCAGCACGTGTGGTTGGGTAAGCAAGTGCATCAATTGCGATATAGCTTTAACTTATTATAAGTATTCAAATAATTTGAGATGCCATTATTGCGGTTTTAGTCAAGCAAATATTAGCAAATGTCAAGCGTGCGGAAACAATTCAATGAGCATTCAAGGTTTTGGGACAGAGAGAATAACTGAGGAATTGCAAAATCTAATGCCTGAACTTAGAATTATGCGTTTCGACCAAGACAGTACAAAGAAAAAAAATGCTTTCCGAAATTTACTAAATGATTTTGAAGCAGGTGCTGCCGATATAATGGTTGGAACTCAAATTGCCGTCAAAGGATTGGATTATGGCAACGTTCAGTTAACCGCGGTTATCAATGCCGATCAGCTATTAAATTTTCCGGATTTTAGATCACACGAACGAACCTTTCAATTGTTGCATCAATTATCAGGCAGGGCAGGAAGACAAGGAAGACAGGGGGAAATGATTATTCAAACCAGGCAAGTGAATCATCCTGTTTTACAATTTGTATTCAATAACGATTACGAGGGATTTTACCAACAACAAATTTTAGAAAGGGAGCAATTTAATTATGCGCCTTTTTCTAAGATGATAAAAATAACTTTGAAGCACAAGTCAGCGGATGAAATTCAATTAGCCACATCAGAATTTGCAAAATTATTGAAATTACAATTGGGGGAGATGGTTCTCGGGCCAGAGACCCCATTTGTTTCTAAAATTAGGAATCTTTATATTAGGAATTTGCTTATAAAGATAGATGCAGAAAAAAACAATCCAAAAAAGATTAAGAATTTTATTGGTAAAACCTTTGATTATTTGGTCTTAAGAGACAATATTAAAGGATTGCAGATAATTGCAGATGTTGATCCACAATAACTAATCAGTGATTAACCTTAAGATTTTATCAAGTTTTTGAATGGTTAAAGGCTTGGTAATAAAGTTTTTGATTTCAGCATATTGAAAGGATTTTTGTTTATCAGCAGGGTCAATAGAAGATGTAAATACAAATGCAGGGATCTTGGTGTTTAATTTTCTAAATTCTTCAATAAAATCCCATCCGTTCATCACCGGCATGTTTAGGTCAAATAGGATAACCTCTGGTATGTTTTCTCCTCTATCAATTGAAAATTTCAAACGTTCAATTGCCTCGCTGGCATTGGTAAATGTTTCAACTTTTTCAGAAAACTCTACTTTTTTAAGGAGCTTATCTGTTAGATAAATGATAATTTCATCATCATCAATGATGTATGCCAAGTCAATTTTTCTCATAAAAATAAATTTTAAATATAGTTCCTTTTCCTAATGTGAATTCAATTTTACCTTGCATTAATTCTATTTGGTTTTAACATCAAAACACCAAGTTGATAACCCTTCAATTCTTTGTCCTTTCTTTTAATCTTTCTGCACTCAAAAACAAGCACTTTTGACTTGTTTTCCGTTCGGTAATATCCCCCGCAACACGGGCTATATTTTTAGAATCTAAATTAAACATAGGGTGAAGCCTATTTTCTTGTAAATATTCCATTTAATAAATCGTTAGCAAATTTAAAATTATTATCTACAATTTTAAAATTATTAATGCACAATGTTTTAATGTAAACTATTGATTTTTAAAAAGTAGTGAAATTTATTACCTTTTTTACTTAAATAACAGAAAATTTTCTACATAATTGACAACAGGTAATTGTATCTTCATAATAAAATCAACTGAATTTTAGTGCTTAAGGAAATAGTTCCTATTGAAAGAAAGACATAGAATAAAATTTTCCTATATAAAACAACAGATAATTTGTAGTCAATTATCTTAGACACCCAAAGCTTAAATAAGGGTAAAAGTTTTTTCAGGAAACAAAATTTCGGATCTTAGTCAGGACACTACTGAAATCCTCAGGTAAATCAGAATTAAAATCCATCCATTTCTTGCTCTCAGGGTGCACAAATGCCAAGGTCTTTGCATGCAAGGCTTGTCGGCTCATTATTTCAAAACAATTTTGGATGAATGAGTCAAATTTAGGAAACTTAGCATGCGACAACACTTTTAACCCACCATAGGCCTCGTCAGCAAATAATGTGTGACCAATATATTTCATATGGGCCCTTATTTGATGGGTCCTTCCAGTTTCCAATTTGCATTCAATCAACGTGCAAAATCCAAACCTTTCCAGCACCTTGTAATGGGTAACTGCGTGCTTGCCAATACTTGGATCCTCAAAAACAGCCGATAGTCTTCTGTCTTTCAAATCGCGGCTTATATTACCCGTAACTGTTCCACTGTCGCTTTTCACATCTCCCCAAACCAAGGCATTGTAAATCCTTTGTATGCTGTGGTCGTAAAACTGTTTTGCTAAATGCACCAAAGCACTTTCAGATTTGGCTACCAAAATCAAACCACTGGTGTCTTTATCAATTCTATGAACCAATCCCGGACGCATCTCATCTGAATATTCAGGCAACTTGCTGATGTGAAATAACAAGGCGTTAACCAAGGTTCCATTGTAATTGTTGTATCCTGGATGGACCACCATTCCTGCGGCTTTGTTGACCAAAACCAAAGACTCGTCTTCGTAAACAATCGTAATTGGAATGTTTTCAGCAATTAATTCAGGATTTCTTGGCGGATTTGGCAGAACTACTGTAACAATATCAGCTGGTTTTATCTGATAATTATTCTTTACAATCCGCTGATTTACCAATACACTGCCAACCTCTATGCCTTTTTGAACCTTTGTTCTAGTGGCATTTTCAATGCGCATGGTGAGGAATTTATCCAAACGCATGGGCTCTTGTCCTTTGTCTGCAATAAATCTATAATGCTCAAATAAATCTTGTTCGTCTAATGGTTCTTCGGTATTCAAATCGTTTGCAAAGTTATAATATAACAATAAATTTAGGTGAATAAAACATTAAATTGGTTATTTTCGCAGCAAATTACAATTTAATGACAGAAATAAACCACGAATTTGCTTTAACTAATTTTTACAATCAAATTCGATTTGCTCTAGATAATTTTAAATCCCATGGCTTAAACGCAGCACAATTCAACAATGTTATCATTGGTGGCTTAGGTGGTTCAGGAATAGGCGGAAGAATAGCTAAATCTTATTTTTCCGATAAAGTAAATCTTCCAATAGAGGTATACAGCGATTATCAATTGCCAACTTATGCTTCTGCTGCTTCTCTTGTTATACTTAGTTCATACAGTGGTTTAACAGAAGAGACCTTGGCCATGTATGAAGAAGCAAGAAGTAAATCTTGTACAATTGTTTGTATCACTTCAGGCGGAACTTTGCTTGAATGGGTTAAAAGAGACAATGTCCCCTATTATATAGTAGAAACAGGTTACCAACCAAGAATGGCACTAGGGTTTTCTCTGACTTACAATTTACTGATTCTATCAGAGTTGTTTGGCCTTGATTTGATTCCTGAAATAAACTCTATTTCTAGTATTTACAAGAACCTTCAAATAGAGCAAGAAAGAGCCAATGAGATGCTGGCTCATTTTAGCAACACTCTTGACAACAAGTTTGTTATCGTAGCTGATGGAATTACTGAATCAATAGGGATACGTTTTTGTCAACAGATTCAAGAAAATGCAAAAATTGAAGCATTCATAAATGTTCTCCCTGAGGCCAATCATAATGTATTTGAAACCTATTACGGGATATTACCAAGCAACTTTATATTTTTAAATAGCCAGTCAAATGATCGAAATAAAGGCCGTTTTGCTTACCTAAAACAATTGTTAGAAAAACAAGGCAACACGATTTTTGAAATTAACTTAGACAATTCAAGCCTTGCCGAATTGTTCAAAACGATTTATATGACCGATTGGTTTTCTATTTATCTATCAAATAAAAAAGGCGCTGATAATATGACAGTTCCTAATATTAGCGGATTAAAATCCTTCCTTTTAACGTTTAAATAAAATGAAAATCCTAACTTTTAGAAACCAAAATAAATCACTAAGATTAGGCTTATTGGTTAATGGAAATATATATGATGTGAACAACATCGATTCTTCAATTCCGAATAACATGCTTGAATTTCTTGATTTAGGTGAATTCGGCATGGAGACTATGCGGGCCATTGAAAGAAGCATTACCGAAGGTAAAATTGATCAGGTATCTCTTGCCTTTGATGAGGATATTTTATCCGCGCCAATTCCAAATCCAACAAGTTGTAGAGATGGCTATGCATTTAGACAGCACGTAGCCTCTGCCAGAAGAAATAGAGGCGTACCAATGATTCCTGAATTTGATGAGTATCCAATTTTTTACTTCACCAACCATAATGCAATTCAAGGTCCTGGAGAAATTTGGTGTATGCCAGATCATTTTCAGAAATTGGACTTTGAACTTGAATTGGCGGTTGTTATTGGAAAAAAAGGCAGAAACATCAAAGCAGAAAATGCAGATGAATATATTGCAGGTTACATGATTATGAATGACATGAGCGCTAGAACTTTGCAAATGGAAGAAATGTTGTTAAACCTAGGACCGGCCAAGGGCAAGGATTTTTCTACAGTAATAGGCCCATATCTGGTAACGCCTGATGAATTAGAAAGGTACAAGGTGCCTGCTAAAAACAACCATGTAGGAAACAATTTTGCTCTAGATATGACCTGTCGTGTGAACGGTATAGAAGTGAGTAAGGGAAGTGTTTCAGATATGGATTGGACTTTTGCTGAAATTATTGAACGTTGCGCCTATGGTGTTGATGTTCTCCCGGGCGATGTAATAGGCTCCGGAACCGTTGGTACCGGTTGTTTCTTAGAACTAAACGGAACAGGCTTGTTGAACAATAAGGATTTCAAACCTCAATGGCTTCAAGTCAATGACGTTGTTGAAATGGAGATTACGGGCTTGGGTTTATTGAGAAACACCATAAAAGCGGTTGATACCGATTTCTCAATATTGGCAAAAAAGAAGAAACCGCTCAGCATCTAAGATAGCTTGTTGAGTAAGCTCAATTGATTTTATAATTTTCGTTTTATTTTCTCGCGATTTTTCAATAAATTCGAGTAAAGAATTATGAAAATTAAAAAACTAAAAAACGCCTTTATTGATTTGAGAAGCCCCAAAAGGCATTTTCCTTCTGTTGAATTTTATTGTTCTGTCGATCATAATTTTAATTGGTTTTGGATCATTCAGAGTTAATCTATCAAATTGCCATCACGAATGTTGATGGGATAGGACCTTATTTGGCTAAAAACTTAATAGCCTACTGTGGAAGTGCATCTGAGGTTTTCAAACAGAAAAAATCAGATCTAATAAAAATTCCAGGTATAGGGTCATTGACGGCTTCAAACATTTTTAAGTTTCAAAATTTCAACTCAATTGAATTGGAAATTGAATTGTTGGCAAAACACCAAATACAAGCATTGTTTTATTTGGATAAAGACTATCCCCAGCGCTTGAAGCATTGCGATGATTGTCCATTGGTGCTATTTTATAAAGGGAACACAAATTTAAACTCAAAAAGAATTATCTCAATCGTTGGCACTAGGAAGTCTACTTTCTATGGAAAGCAATTTACGGAAGAGTTAATACAAAGTTTAAAAAATTATGAGGTATTGGTCGTTAGTGGATTAGCCAGCGGCACAGATACCAATGCCCACAAATATTCGCTTATAAACAATCTGCCTACAATCGGTGTTTTAGGCCATGGATTGGGTACTATATATCCAAGTTCTAACCACAAACTTGCTCTTGAAATGTGTGAAAATGGAGGATTGTTAACAGAGTACTTTTACCAAACGCCTGGCAGTAAAGAAAATTTTCCGAAACGAAACAGAATCGTCGCAGGCATGTGCGATTCACTCATTGTAATTGAAAGTGGTATTAAAGGGGGTAGTTTAATTACAGCAGATCTAGCCAATCAATACAACCGAGATGTTTATGCTTTGCCCGGTAAAATAAACGACCCTTGGAGCAATGGTTGCAACCGCCTCATACATAAAAATCAAGCTGCAATCATTACAGATATAGAAGGCCTGATCCACGATTTGAATTTAAGTGCGAATACATATTCAAAACCCCAATTTATTCCTGATTTGTTTAATGGATTAGATGAAAATGAATTGAAAATTATGAAGGTTCTTGAAAATGAAAAAATGACAATTGACGCCTTGTTTTACCTCTTTGATTTTGAAATGGGTCAACTGGCATTCATTCTTTTAAATCTCGAACTTAAAAATATAGTGCGGGTTTTGCCTGGAAAACTTTACACTTTAAATCATGCAATGTAATTTTTGACCTTTAAATCAATATTTCTCTCGATTCTAAATGAGCCATATTCTATTTTCATTTATATTTGAACTTTGTTATGAATAAATTCTTCATTTTCCTTTCATTTTTTGCATTTCAATATTTAAATGCAGCTCAAAAAGACAGCATCAAAATCAAATTAGATGCCTACAAAAAAGTCAAATTAACCACAGATGCCAGTAAGTTTGACCCATTGGAAAGAGAAGGATTAAAACAACTCATTCGAGCCGCAGAGCTAATGGACGAAATTTTCAAAATGCAAGCTTTTGCAGGAAGTAGGATAACGGATACTATTACAAATCCCAATTTGAGAAAATACATTGATATCAATTATGGTCCATGGGATAGATTGGATGAAAATAGATCTTTTGTTAAAGGAATTGGACCTAAACCTCTAGGAGCTAACTTTTACCCAGCAGACATGCGTAAGGGTGAATACGACAGTTTAAACGATCCTAAAAAATCTGACCCATACACCATTATTGTTCGCGAGGATAAGCTTCTGAAAGTTGTGCCATACTCTGAAGCCTATCAGCAAATGCTTTTTGAAGCTTCCATGTGTTTAAAAATAGCTTCCGATTTCTTTAAAGATTCTTCTTTTAGGGTCTTTCTGAAATCACGTTCTGAAGCTTTATTGTCAAATCAATACGATGCAAGTGATCGCATTTGGTTGGACATGAAATCCAATCAATTTGACATCATTATCGGACCGATTGAAAACTATGAAGACAAATTATATGGCAACAAAACAGCCTATGAAGCCTATGTATTGGTAAAAGATTTGGCTTGGAGTCAGAAATTAGAAAAGTATGTTGCCTTTTTGCCCGACTTGCAAAGCAATTTACCTGTAGATTCAAAATACAAGAAAGAAGAGGCCGGAACCAGCAGTCAATTAAATGCTTATGATATTATTTATTATGCAGGAGATTGCAATTCTGGTAGTAAAACCATCGCTGTAAATTTACCAAATGATGAAAAATTGCAATTAGAAAAAGGCACCAGAAGAAGCCAATTTAAGAATGCAATTCAAGCTAAATTTGAATTTATTATGCTCCCCATTACCAGCGAAATGGTAGCGCCTGAGCAAAGAAAACACGTCACTTTTAATGCGTTTTTTTCAAATACCATGTTTCACGAAGTCGCCCATGGTCTAGGAATTAAAAATACCATCAACGGTAAAGGTACCGTGAGAGAAGCTCTCGGACCATATTACAGTGCACTGGAAGAAGGCAAAGCAGATATTTTGGGCTTGTACATGATTACCCAATTGTTCGAAAAGAAAGTTTTGACAGAAGGTGAAATCATGGATTATTATGTAACCTTTATGGCGGGCATTTTTCGTTCTGTTCGTTTCGGCGCCGCTAGTGCACACGGACAAGCAAATATGATTCGCTTCAACTTTTTTAAAGAACAAGGCGCTTTTGTCCGCGATGCTAAAACGGGATACTACAAGGTTGATTTAGAAAAAATGAAATTAGCGATGAACAGTTTGTCTGCTCTTATTATCAAATTGCAAGGAGATGGGGATTTGGATGGTGTTAAAAAACTGATAGCTGAGATAGGCATGATTCAAGCTGAGCTTCAAAAGGATTTAGACAAACTCAAAGCAAAGAATATACCTGTAGATCTTGTCTTTGAGCAAGGCATTCATACCCTAGAATTAGAAATTAACCCCAATATACCAGTTTCGCCAAACAACAACTTGCCTGTTCAGATGCCAGCGGAAACCAAATAAATTAGGCACGATTTTTTCACTTTAATTAACAATGCTTTCAAACGCCACCATGAGAAAAATAAAATATTCACTCTTACTTATCCCTGCATTTGTACTTTTAACACTTGCTTTTTGCTATAGAGAAACCAGTCAAAATGAAACCAAACTTTCACAAACCATAGTTGAAATTTTAGAAAACTACCATTACGAACCACAAAAAATTAACGACAATTTTTCAGAAAAACTATTTGATCTTTATTTAGACCGTCTAGATGCGGATAAACGATTCTTCTTGGCAAAAGACATCAAAGAGCTTTCGAAATTCAAGAAAGATCTAGATAATCAAGCCCGCAATGGTTCATATGTTTTTTTTGATGAAACAAATAATATGTATGCCGTAAGGATAGCGCAAATTTCAAAGTGGAATCAAGATCTATTGGCCAAGCCATTTGATTTTAGACAAAAAGATCACTTTGTTTTTAACGAAGACAGTGCCGAGTTCTTAAATAGCGAATCAGACCAAAAGCTTTTTTGGAGCAAAAGTTTAAAACAACAAGTTCTTGAAAAACTTGCCAGAAAAATGGATGTACAAGAAAAGGCTCTTGTAAGGAAGGATACTTTTGTAAAAGTAAAACCATACGATACACTTGAGGCTGAATCTAGAAGGGAAGTACTTAAAAATCAAATTGAGTGGTTTTCGCGTTTGAAAAAATTTGACCGTACGGATCTATTGAGTATGTACATCAACTGCATAACTGAAATGTTTGACCCGCATACCAATTATTTTCCTCCAGCAGATAAAGAGAATTTCGATATCCGTATGTCAGGAAAGCTTGAAGGGATTGGTGCTCAGCTGCAAGAGAAAGATGGTTTTTTAAAAGTAGCTGCCATTGTTCCAGGAAGTCCGAGCTATAAGCAAGGTCAACTAAAAGCCGGTGATATCATTTTGAAAGTCGCTCAAGGAAATGCAGAGCCGGTTGATGTCACCAATATGAAAATTGATGATGCCATCAAACTTATTCGCGGCAAAAAAGGAACAATTGTAAAATTAACAGTTAAAAAGCCTGACGAATCCTTAATCATAATTCCAATTGTAAGGGAAGTAGTTGTTATGGAAGACAGTTATGCCAAATCAGCAATTATTGAACACAATGGCTTTAAATATGGATACATCAATTTGCCTACTTTTTATGTAGACATGAACGATAGAAATGGGCGCTCATGTGCCAAAGACATGGCGATTGAAATTGAAAAATTAAAAAAGGACAATGTTAAAGGTATCATATTAGACCTCAGAAACAATGGAGGTGGATCCTTAGGTGATGTTGTTGATATTGGGGGCTTGTTTATTGACAAAGGTCCTATGTCATTGGTCAAATCAAGAGATTCTTATCCAGAAGTTTTAGAAGACGAAGATGAAACTGTATTATGGGATGGAGCGCTTACAATTATGGTCAATGAAAATAGTGCTTCGGCGTCTGAAATTTTAGCCGCTGCTATGCAAGATTATAAAAGAGCGGCTATTATTGGAACGCCCACTTTTGGCAAAGGCACCGTTCAAAGGTTTATCGATCTTGATGATGCGTTTAGCAGCAACTCGGATGAAATGCTAGGTTCTTTGAAAATCACCATTCAAAAATTTTACAGAATTAATGGCACCACCACTCAATTGGTTGGCGTTACACCTGATATCATTATGCCCGATCGATACCGATATCTTGAATTCGGAGAAAAAGAAAACAAGTATTCTTTGGGTTCAGATAAAATTCAAGCAGTGCCATACAACATCAGTAACAATAGGGAACTTGCCATAAAAAATGCCATCATCAATAGCTCAAAACGCATTTCAGGAAGTGTTTTGTTTGCAGAAATCGAGCAGCTCGCACGTAAAATTGAGAGACAAAACAAGAAAACTAGGTTTACTTTAAATTTAGAAGAGTATAGAAAAGAAATGAAGCAGCTTGAAACAGACAATAAAAAGTATGAAGAAATGATTAAAGCAATTCAAACCTTTACCATTGTTAATGCAAGTGATGATGATAAGCAAATTGGCAGTGATGAAATTAAGAAAAAAATCAAAGCCGATTGGAACAAATCATTCGAAAAAGACATCTATATTCAGGAAGCCGTTAACGTATTAAAAGATTTAAATTGATTTTAGAAAAAGATTATCCTTGGAACGATTATGAACTAATCGATAGTGGTTTTGAAGAAAAACTAGAACGTTTTGGCAAATACATACTCATTCGTCCCGAACCTCAAGCTTTGTGGCCCAAACAACTTTCAGACTCAGAGTGGCTATCAAAAGCACATGGAAGATTTGTTCGTGACAATTCAAAAAAAAGCCACAGAGATTCTTTAAACGAAAATGGTGGGTGGACCTTTTTTAAACCTGTTCCAAATTCTTGGGAATTAGAATACAAACCATTGGGTTTAAAACTTAAAGTTTCTTGCACCTCCTTTGGGCATCTTGGTGTTTTTGTAGAACAAGTTAGCAATTGGCACTTTATTGATCAAGAAATTAAGCGCATTGGACATAAACCTAAAGTCCTCAATTTGTTTGCCTACACTGGCGCTGCAAGTATCGTTGCTGCAAATGCAGGAGCAGATACAACCCACTTAGACGCAGTTAAAAATATAGTGACTTGGGCTAATGAAAATAAACAATTATCTAAAGCCAATGACATTCGGTGGCTGGTTGAAGATGCATTCAAATTTGTGAAAAGACAAGCCAATAAAGGAAACCTATACCAAGGAATCATCATTGATCCACCGGCATATGGGAGAGGACCAGGCGGCGAAAAATGGGTATTAGAGGAACAAATAAATGAACTTATTCATTATTGTGCCCAAATAACGGATCCATCTAATTGTTTTGTATTACTAAATTTATACAGCATGGGATTAAGCGGTGCCATCGGTGTGAATTTGTTAAAGTCGCATTTTAACCACAACGCAACTTGGGGTGAATCAATTGTGCCCTGTGCAACCGGGTTTAATTTGCCTTTATGCACTTGGGTGCGCTTAAGTAAATAATATTTATAACATTCGGTTTTAATGAGCATGGTCATATTCTCATTTTCTCTTTAGAATTAACTTTGCTTCATAATATTATACATTATGAAAGAATCAATCACACACCTCCATATTCTTTGCGAAGATTGGAAGAGAGAACTCAACTTTTTTGCTTTCGAAATCCCTATGTTAAGAAAGCGTCTAGAGGAAGTTGTACGCAAAAATACAAATAAAGATATTTTGAGTCAAGTTGAACACTTTGAGAATAAATTTAAATTAATGGCTGGAAATACCGACGAATTATTGCACGATGTCAATCTTAAAAATGACGCATTAAATGCCCAAGCTCTAGCAAAAGCAAATTATATTAATGTGAAGATGATTGAATCTGATCAAAATTTAGAAGATTTAATGGCCATTACGTCTAAAGATTTTTACGACACTAAGAAATCCTATTACAACTTTTTATCAAAAGTGATGTAATACGTCCAAAGTGAATTTCCAAAGCCATTCTTTTAAAGGATGGCTTTTCTTATTTTAAGAAGTTTCTCCATTAAGGGCTCTAATAAATCAATTTGCAACATGTTTGCACCATCGCTTTTTGCTTCGTTTGGCCTCGGATGTGTTTCAATAAATAATCCATCTGCACCAACGGCTATTGCTGCTTTGGCTATAGTCTCTATCATTTCAGGTAGGCCACCAGTAACGCCCGAACTTTGATTGGGTTGCTGCAAACTATGTGTGATATCCATAATTACCGGAAATCCCATTGCCTTCATCCATGTGATGTTTCTAAAATCAACTACCATGTCAGAATAACCAAACATATTGCCTCGGTCTGTTAACATGATTTTATCGCTTCCACTGTCCATTACTTTTTGAGATGCATGACTCATGGCACTAGCCGCAGCAAATTGGCCTTTTTTAATGTTTACAAATTTTCCGGTATTTGCAGCCGCAACTAATAATTCGGTTTGTCTGAATAAAAATGCGGGTATCTGCAAAACGTCAACATACTTAGCGGCCAATTCAGCCTCGTGTGTTTCATGTATATCTGTAACAGTAGGCACTTGATAGTGCTTGCCAACTTTACTTAATATGCCCAAGGCCAATTCATCACCAATGCCTGTAAATGAGTCTAATTTTGAACGGTTCGCTTTTCTGTACGAGCCTTTAAATATCCAAGGAATCTCGAGTTTGTTGCTTATTGCGTTTATCTTATCTGCGATTTCAAAGGCAATTTCTTCGCCCTCAATAGCACATGGTCCTGCCATGATAAAAAAATTATTGCTTGAAGTGTGTTTTAATCCAGGAATATTTGGTAACATATTGAACTACAAATTTAAAGATATTCAACTAAAACAAACCCAAGAATTATTACCTTATTTGAAACGTTTTTTGAAATGTTCCATTTGCAGTCACAAATACGAGTTCGAAATTGCTTAATTGCCATTTTTTACGCCTAAGTTGTTTTTTCGACAAAAAGAATTGCAACATCAAATCACTTTCTAATACTTCACCCTTTTGTAAGGTATAGACCTTCTTGTATACCGTTTTTCTTTTGCCTTTGATTTTTGTATAGATGTGTAATTTTACATTCTGAATATGCGATGAAACAAAATATATATTTAAATCTTGTAAAAAAGTTGCGTTTTTATTAATCCAATATAAGTCTTCATTGATGGCTTTAAATCCACTGAGAAATCTTGCAGCCAATGCAAAATCAGGTATGCCATAGCCAAACAACGAGTCCGGAATATGTCTATGTGTTGAGGATTTAACTAAAGCATTTTTTATCGAATCTAATGGACAATTTGGATGCAAATACATGAGCTGGGCAACTGCACCGGAAAATATTGGGGTCGAATACGAGGTTCCATTTCCAGCATAAAAACCATTGGTAGAAGCGACATTAACCTTGTAGCCCGCAACCAAGAAATTTGGTTTAATGCGTCCATCAATTGTAGGTCCCATTGAACTAAATTTTGCATAATTACCTTCACCATCACAAGCCCCAATGCTTAAAACATCCTGCGCATCTGCAGGAAATCCAATATGTCTCCAAGCATAATTGCCCTCGTTTCCAGCACTTACAACAACCATTATGCCTTTTTGATAGGCTTTGTTTGCAGCTTTGCTTATGATACTTGAATCCCCTGTTGTTTCCTGGTAAGAATGATTCAAAATATTTTCGTCAAACGAATGGTAACCCACAGATCCTGAAATCAAATCAACACCCAAGCTATCGACAAATTCAGCGGCCAATAGCCAATTCACTTCCTCGGTTAATGACTCCAAATTGGCATTTTCTGTTCTTATCAAAGTGTAGTTAGCGAAGGGTGCAGATCCTATATAATTGCCCGGATTGTAGGTTTTCAGAAATCCAAGTACATTGCATCCATGTTGATCGTCTTCCCAGACACTGTTGTCGTGGTCCACAAAATCTCGAACAATTAGACCAGTGTCGAGCAAATCTTCCATGCCTTTGATTTTATATGCATTGTGAAACCCAGCATCAAACACGGCAATATGAAAGCCACTCATTTTGCCAGATAGGGCGCTTATGTTAGGCAGGCCAATCGCTTTGTTATGGTCGAATGACTTTCCGTAATCTTTTTCACTAAATGCACAGACATTGCTGTCTTTTTTAATTGATATCAGCTTTTGTGATTCTGTATAAAAGTATTTGTCGACCTCAATACGATCATTTTTGATATTGTTTTTTTCAAGAATGCCAAGGTACTTAATGCCTTTTACATCCGGCAATTCGGATATCTTGTTTAAAATAGAATTAATTTGCTGATTTGAAAACCCTTCAAATTTGTCAATTGAAACCTCAAGCCCATTCAGCCATTTGCTTATTCCTATTATTTTAATCCCTGAAATACGTTTAATGGATTCAATGTATTCAAGGTTAACTGGCAGGTCTGTACTGTCAATTTGGATGCTGAATTTCTCTCTTCTTTTGATTGCCTTATAAGATAAAAATTCTTCAGGTCTGCTGATATTGAAGCTTGATTTTTTGTTCTTTAAATAGACAAAATAATAGACACTTGAGTCTTTATAATGGGCAATTAAAGGATTGAAAACGATAAGAAAAAAAACAATTATTGTAAACCTAAGGAACATGCTTTAATCATTTATAGTAATAGGACGACTATCCTCAATTCTTTAATCTGACGGTGGTAATGCTTCCGCTTAAGAAACTCGAATCATCAAGGGAATTAGTGTTCTCCAAATATCGGTATACCAATCCAATATCCTTGGCATAAACCTCTACCCTCGTTATATTTACCCTACCAATTTGGGGCTTGTTCATTTTAACGGAAACACAATTGTTGTATGGATTAATTCCATTGTGAAAACTTGTAAAGACAGAAGTAAATTTAACTGATAATGGATCGTAATTGTTGAACATATTGACATCCCACGTATACGAAGATCCTTTTGTTTTGTATGAAGCAATTGGAAAGATCATTTTTAGTTCGGTGATGTTATCCAATTGTTCAAACGCATAATTCGCTGTGATTTTTCGCTCAAAAGACCGAAAAACTTCCCATTTGACTGTGTTGTCATTGTATCGACTTAATTCAACTCTATAGATAGTATCATTGCTTGCATCTGTAAATTTTTCGACTACTTCTTCTCTCACAATGCTCGAAAATGTATCAATTTTCCTTTTGAACAAATCGTACACCACCGTATCAATTTGATAATAATGAATGGCCCCAATTTTACTTGGAAAATATTCTACGCCTCTTGAGACCGTCTCTTCTGAGCTTGTCTGGCAAGAATAAATGGTCAATATTAAAGACAAGCAAAAAAATAAGCGGGTATTATTCATATTTAGCGTTACAAATTTACGCATAAACAGCAAATTCAACGTAATATTGCAGTAATTTTTTATGACACTATTGGACGGCAAACAGACAGCTCAATTCATTAAGGATGAAATTCGCACGGAATTGGAGTTAATCACTATTAAAGGATTTAGAAAACCACATTTGGTTGCAATACTTGTGGGAAATGATGGCGCTAGCAGAACCTATGTAGACAGCAAAGAAAGAAATAGCATAGCTTTGGGATTTAATTCTACGGTTGTTCGACTGCCTGAATTAACCAGTCAAGATGAATTAACTGCAATTGTCAAGAAATACAATACGGACCCTGAAATTGATGGAATAATTGTTCAGTCGCCGCTCCCTAAACATATTGACGAAAAAACAATCACTCAAACCATTAACCCTAATAAAGATGTCGATGGTTTTCATGACATCAATATGGGCAAATTGGCCAAAGGTGATGAAGGATTTGTTTCAGCTACTCCACTTGGAATTACCATGATGCTTAAAGCGTATAACATCGAAACATCAGGGAAGCATTGTGTTGTCGTTGGGCGCAGCAATATTGTTGGAAGGCCTATGAGTTTATTAATGTCTGCCAATACCAAATTTGGAAATTGTACAGTTACTTTATGCCACAGTAAAACGGCCGATATCGCAAGCTATACAAAGCAGGCAGATATTCTTATAGTTGCCTTAGGTAAACCTGGATTCATAAATGCAGATATGGTTAAACCAGGCGCAATTGTTATTGATGTTGGTATAACAAGGATCGATGACACAAATAGAAAATCCGGATTTTATCTGAGAGGGGATGTGGATTTTGATTCGGTAAAAAACGTCGCATCCTATTTAACGCCAGTGCCCGGTGGAGTTGGACTAATGACCATCGCCGCCCTGTTAAGCAACACCTTTAAATCGTATAAACTTCACCTGGGTATATGAGCAATTTAGATGTTTTATATCCAGTAATGGAACATTTTTATACCATTCAAGGTGAAGGTTATTATACTGGTCACGCTGCCTATTTTGTTCGTTTGGGTGGCTGCAATATTGGTTGCGTTTGGTGCGATGTTAAAGACAGCTGGGATGCAAATTCACATCCGAAAATTAAAGTTCAAGACATCATCGAAAATGTAAAAAGTAGTGGTGCACAAATTTGTGTTATTACCGGAGGTGAACCTGCAATGCATAACTTAATTCCACTAATTGAAGAACTAAAATTAAATAATATACGCTCACACATAGAAACTTCAGGCGCGTATCCTTTGTTAGGAGAACCAGATTGGATATGTCTTTCACCTAAAAAGTTTAAATTTCCAATCACTGAAACCTTAGCAATTGCAGATGAATTTAAACCAATTGTATTTCATCATAGCGATATATTATGGGCAGAGTCTTTTATCCAAAGCCTTAGCTCAAATTGTAAATTATACCTGCAAACTGAATGGTCTAAATCAGATTTAAATTTGCCGTTAATCATTGATTACGTCAAATCCAATCCCCAATGGAAGATTTCATTGCAAACCCATAAATATTTGAATATACCATAGGCCTCATTTAACTCTAAAAAAACGAAAACCATCAGCAGTTAATGTCGCAAAATCTAGTCTTTGTAATTTCAGTTTTATTTCAGCAAATTTGCATTATACAAAATGAAAAATAGTCCTTCTGGAAATACTTGGCTTAAAACAATACTCTTAGCAGCAATTGTTTTGGCAGTTTATCTTTTTCTTTCAATGGTTTTGACCAGTTGGTACACCAGACATGGCCAAAGCATTAAAGTGCCTAAAGTATCGGGAATGTCTATTGACAATGCAACAGATCTCCTTGATGACAATGATTTGGAGTTAGTTATTATTGACTCTGTGTACAACGAGGATATGAAACCTAACACGATCGTGGAGCAAGATCCGAAGCCTGATTTGTCTGTTAAACCAGGTCGCAAAATTTACGTAACCGTAAATACTGGCATCATTCCAAAAGTTAAAATGCCTAAATTGATAAATGGATCGTCCAATTTAGCCAAAGTATTGCTTCAAAATTCAGGCTTGAAATTAGGACGTGTAGATTCAGTTAATAGCACCTTTGGCCCAGGATTGGTTATAAGTCAGAAGTTTAAAGGCCGCGATATTGCGCCAAATACCCAACTTGAAAAAGGGGCCATTATAGATATTGTCGTGTCTAAAAAAATGTCTTTGGCTGACACCAACACAATCGATGCGCCAGTCTATGAAACAAATGAAGGATTGTAATTTTTATTTCAACCAAACAATAAATGCATAAATATAAAGTTACATTGACATCTATGAGGATCCTTAGTTTAATATTTTTCATTTGTGTTTCCATGCAGCTTTTTTCCCAAGGTCCAATAATCTCGAATTTAAATAGAAATATTTATTTAAATAAATCCAAGAGTCAAAATAATTCAAAAAGAAGCCTTAACGATACGATTCAACTTCCTTTTTTCGAAGATTTTACAACAAGTACGGTTTATCCAAACATGGCATATTGGAGAGACAGCTTGGTGTACATTAACAATCAATTTTCTGTTTCACCACCTAGTTATGGTGTTGCTACATTTGACAATTTAGATAAACAAGGAAAACCATACCAAACATTAAATGGTTTAACACACAACCACAGCGATTCTTTAACCTCAAATTTTATTAATTTAAAAAATTACAAGAACGGGCTAAATACAATTGCTTATTCAATTGCCGATTCAATCTATTTAAGTTTTTTCTATCAAACACAAGGTATTGGCGATCCATTGGACAAAACAGATTCTTTGGTTTTGAAATTCAAAGATCTTAATGGATTTTGGAAAACCGTTTGGAAAACAACTGGCAGTTCGATGAAACCATTTAAGCAAGTATTGGTAGGGGTTTTAAATCCAATTTATTTAAATGCAAATTTCCAATTTAGATTTGTCAATTATGGCAAAACAACTGGGAATATGAACCAGTGGCATATTGACTATATTCGAATGAAAAGTTCTAGGAATAGATATGACACCGCGGTAAATGATGTGGCTATTAATGCAGATCCAATAGGTCCATTGCAAATATACGAAAGTATGCCTTACGACCATTTTAAAGCAAATGCACCCTTTAATCAGTCTGCTTTTCATACGGTTAAATTAAGAAACAACAACAACGTTTCTGTTAACGTTCAATACAAATGCGAGGTAAGAAATGTTTACAATAAAATAATTGTATCTTATCCTTTAAGTTCATCTGCACGAAATATAAACAGCAACAGCGATAGCAGCGAGAATTTTAATGCCTTTGGATTCGATACCTTGTCTGGCAAATCGCCATTGTTAAAATTAAAATACACCATAGCGCCCTTGGCAAATGATTTCACACCCGATAATTACAACAGCACAGGCAACAACAACGAATACACTAAAACCGTTAAATTCAATAATTATTTTGCTTACGATGATGGTTCTGCTGAAGGTGGTTATGGGTTGGATTACGGCTCATTGCCTGCTGGCCCTGGTTATGCCGCAATAAAGTTCTCTTCTTTCAAGCCTGATACACTTCGCGGAATCTCGATTTTCTTTAACCGTTCAATTACCGATGTTCAATTCAAATCTTTTAATTTAATGGTATGGAAAACAATCAGCGAACCACCAGCCAACAACACCAATTCAGATTTGATTTTAAAGCGCATAAACATTCCCAGCACAGTCTATACAGACTCTATAAACGGATTCACAAGTTTTATTTTTGATACTGCTGTATTGCTGCCTCAAGGTCCGTTTTATATTGGTTGGCAACAAAACACCAATTTTATATTAAATGTTGGTTACGATAACAATTATAAATATGCAAAAATTGGAGGAACCAATCCCAATTTATTTTACAACCTCAATGGTTATTGGGAGAAAGTTAGTGCAAATATTACAGGTGCAGTAATGATGAGACCACTTGTTGGCCGTGAAATCAAAATCAAAAATCCAGCAAGCGTAGAACAAATATTTAACACCAACAGTATTAGCATTTATCCAAATCCTTCTAACAACAGCCAAGAAGTATTTATTAAAGCTAATCACTCAATTAAATCAATCAAAGTATATGATTGCCTTGGTAAACTTCAATTAGAATTTCAAGGTGAAAACATAGAAAATGTAAATATCAGCAATTTAAACAATGGAATTTATTTCTTTGAATTGTTGGATGAACAAAACAATACCTACTTTCAAAAATGGATCAAACAATCTTATGAATGATATAAGCGCAGAAGAATTAAAACAAAGATTAAATCAAGGTGAAACTCTTAATGTTATTGATGTTAGAGAGCCGTACGAATACGAAGAGTTTAACATTGGCGCTCGCCTCATCCCTTTAGGCGATTTGCAAGAAAATTTAGACAATCTTGAAGACTGGCAAAACAGTGAAGTTATAATACATTGTAGGAGCGGTGCTAGAAGTGCTGCTGCAAAAGCATTTATGCTTCAAAATGGCTTCCATAATGTGCGCAGTCTTAGCGGTGGTATGGTTGCGTACCAAGCATTGAATTAATTTAAGTTTTGATAAAAAAATTAAGCTCCATAGTATTAGGGTTAATTTTTATAATTTCGTTCAGCCTTTGCCGACAAGCAAAAAAAGTTGAACAGGTCTCACCATACCTAAACCACAACGACTCTGTTAAATATGTAGGGATTGAAACCTGCAAATCTTGTCATTTGGATAAATACGAAACATTTGTCCAAACAGGCATGGGCATGAGCTTCGATTCGGCTTCTTTATTAAAATCCTCAGCAAATTTTTCGAATGTTAAACCAGTTTATGATGCATATCTTAACTTATTTTACTTTCCTTTCTTGAAAAACAATGTGTTTTTCCTTAAAGAATACAGAATGGAGGGCAAAGACACTGTATACTCAAGAACTGAAAAAATCAATTACATTGTGGGTTCTGGACACCACACCAATTCACACATGGTAGCTGAAAATGGGTATGTGTTCCAAGCGCCAATAACCTTTTATACGCAAAAGGGTAAATGGGATTTGCCTCCTGGTTTTGAAAATGGAAACAACACCCGCTTTAACCGGAAAATTGGGATGGAATGCATGAGCTGTCACAATGCAATGCCTCAATTAGTTGAAGCTTCGGAAAACCAATACAAAGAACTACCCCATGGAATCAATTGTGAACGTTGCCATGGCCCGGGGCAATTGCACGTTCAGGAAATGAAAAAAGGGAATACCGTCGACGTCACCAAAAAGACTGATTACACCATCGTTAATCCGGGAAAATTATCCTGGCAAAGACAAATTGATGTTTGTCAACGTTGCCATTTGCAAGGCAATGCCGTTTTAAAATCCAATAAATCATTCGAGGATTTTAAACCAGGGATGGTTTTAAGTGAAACTTTCGATCAATTTTCTCCCGAATACCAGGACGGTGAAGACTTTGTAATGGCCGCGCATGCAGAAAGGTTTCAAAAAAGTAAATGCTTTGTGTCTAGCAATAAAAATAACTTAAACATTGAAAATGGGAAATTGTCATTTACCTGTATTTCATGCCATAATCCCCATGTTTCAGTTAGAAAAACAAATACAATACAGTTCAATAAAACTTGTATTTCTTGTCACAAAGAAAAAAAATGCTCAGAATCGATAGCAAATAGAAACAAACAAAATGACAATTGTGTCGCCTGCCATATGCCTATTTCTGGTACTGCAGATATTCCCCACGTTTCTGTCCACGATCATTATATCCGCAAGCCTAGCAAAGCACCAGCAATTAAGCCGACCAAATTAAAGGGCCTAAGATGCATTACATCCAATGCTCCTGATTTAAATACCACCACTGAGGCCTATGTGTCTTATTTTGAAAAATTCGAATCCAATCCTTTCTACCTAGATAAAGCGAAAGAGTTAAGTAAAAAACTAGATACTAAGAACCAGTTTCATGTGCAAACTCTAATTCATCTTCATTACTTGTCTGAAGACTATAAGGCCATTGTTAATCTCTCTGAGAATTATTCAGGAGAAATAGATGCTTGGTCCAATTATAGAATCGCTAAGGCCTTTGAAAAATTAAATAATCTTATCAAAGCGGAATCATTTTTAGCCAAAGCGGTAGAACAAAACAACAAATCGCTAGACTTTATTTTACAATTTGCAGTGCTCGAAATCAAATTAAATAAATGGAAACAAGCTGAATCACTCTTGTTGGATTACAATAAATTATACAGCAAATCTTCTGAATCATGGGCTTATATCGGCCTTGTTAGATTAAAAGAAAATAAACTCTCAGAAGCTAAAAGCAATTTTTTGCAGTCTTTAAAATTAGATCCAGATCAGCCAATTGCCCTTCAAAATATCTATCAAATATATTTGCTTTCAAATCCTCTAGAAGCCCAAAAGATAGCAAAGAGAATTGCAGCGTTGAAGATTAAAAAATAGTCCAATCAATTAGCAAGCAATTTTATTCTCTTATGCGGATTTCAAAAACCAAATATTTTTTAGCACCAAGAACTTTAGTATTGTTTGGTCTTTTTCTCTTTTCTAATTTCCTTTTTGCACATGAAGTTCAGAAAACAATATATCAGAGGTACGCCAAACCAAGATTTACATTCTCACAGCCTGTAGAAGTTTTTGATTCTTCTTTTTACCAAGCCGAACGCTATAGTGTTTATCAGTATCTTTATTCTTTTTTCGAAAAAAATCCCATCAATTTCAAGAGCCTTAAGACAGGGAACTTAATTTTACATTTCAGCCATCATAACAATAGTGAAATGTATACGTTTGATTCAGCGCTTAATCCCACGTCTGCTCAAAATATTAAAGTTTTGAAGCTTTTTGGAAAGAATTTTTCATCACCAATAATAAGCGATAGCAATACTTTGACCTTGCAAATTTTTATCCGAAAATCAAATAAAGTCTCAAAATCTTTAGACACTTTTGATTTGTTTTCAAGCAAGAATAAATTTATACATAAAACCAAACTTGATGTTATTGAAAAAGGAATTTACATAAACAAGACTCTTTTATTAAAGTCAATCATAGAACCTCATCAAATTAAACCCAAAGAGTACAATAGTTTTGGAGAAGAACTGTTATATGTAAACATAGCACAACGCGCTGAGTTTAGAGGTGGCAATTCTGCATTTAATGATTTTTTAGATAATAATGTTGTTATACCAAATCAGTTAAAAGATGAAGAATTTCCTTGCCGTTTAAAAGTATTCTTTGAAGTCAATGTTGAAGGTAAAATTCAAAATATTTCATTTGAAAGAAAAAGACCATCTGATACTTATTCGGAAAATTTGTATAAACTTATGGAAAATGAGCTGATAAGAATCTTAAAAAGACAGCCAATTTGGCGTCCTAAAATGTTTAATGGAAGGTATTTGAAATCAAGATATAGTGTAGATTTTAATTTAAGTTACGAATCGTAATATAAATCAATTTAGCATTCATTAATTTACTGTAATTTTGATGTCTATTTAATGAAAGCATTAAAATTATTTTCAAACGAACAGGTTCGAAATTGGGACCAATACACCATTCAAGCCAATGCTGAATCCTCTATAGATTTAATGGAAAGAGCTGCAATAGCCAGTGCTGAGTTGATTCTTAATTTATACCCAAATAAAAATGAGATTTTAGTTTTTTGTGGCTGTGGAAACAATGGGGGAGATGGTTTAGCCATTTCTAGACTTTTAGCTGAACAAGGCAAAAGGGTTGCTACATTCACTGTCAAGCACTCGGACAAACAAAGTGATGATTTTCTTGAAAATGAAAAAAGACTTAAATCTAGAAATGCAGTCAAGTTGTTTGAAATTTTTGAAACCAAAGATTTCCCTTCTTTAAACGGAAATGAATTAATCATTGATGCAATTTTTGGAACAGGATTGAACAAGCGAATATCCGGTATTGCAGCTGATACCATTAACTTCATAAATGAATCTGAACAAACGGTTGTTTCTATTGACATACCCTCAGGTCTTTTTTCAGATAAGAGTTCAAATGAAAACACATGCATTGTAAAAGCCAATACAAGCATATGTTTTCAAGTCCCAAAATTGGCTTTTTTATTTCCAGAGAATGGTAAATATGTTGGAAAATGGTTTATCGTAGATATTGGTTTATCAAATGCCTATTATGAAGAAACTGAAACCAAAACTTATATTTTAGATCAAATTTTCATTCAATCTTTAATTAAAAAACGGGAGAAGTTTGCCCACAAAGGGAATTTTGGTCATGCGTTAATCGTTGCAGGTTCAAAGGGTAAAATGGGCGCAGCAGTATTATCCGCTTCTGCAGCTTTAAAAAGTGGACTTGGTTTATTAAGTGTTCAAACTCCTGGCATTGGACAATTTATCATACAATCTACCTTACCTGAAGCCATGCATGTTTCTGATGAAAATGAAAATACAATCAGTAATATTGAGAAAATTGAGCGGTATGATGTCATAGGAATTGGTCCTGGAATTGGTACTGAAGCCACAACTATTAAAGCCTTGGAAAGTTTATTAAACCTAAATAAAAATCCTTTGGTACTTGATGCTGATGCCTTGAATTGTATTTCAATTAATAAATCATTGATGGCACTTTTGCCTGAGAATTCAATATTAACGCCGCATATTAAAGAGTTTGAACGCTTGGTTGGAAAATCAAATAATGATTTTGAAAGACATCAGCTTCAACTGGATTTTTCAATAAAACACAAAGTTATCATTGTTTTAAAAGGGGCAAATACTTGTGTTACACTACCTGATGGTAATTCGTATTTTAATAACAATGGAAATCCTGGAATGGCAAAGGGAGGAAGTGGTGATGTGTTAACTGGTTTGGTAACTGGGCTTTTAGCTCAATCTTATGAAGCTCATCAAGCTGCATTGTTGGCTGTGTTTATCCATGGAAGATCTGGCGATTATGCGGCTAACAAATTCAGCCAAGCAGCAATGACGGCTAGCGACTTAATAAATAGTTTCTCAGACGTGTTTAAAGAATTTGAAAACGATACTACCAAGTAATCGTGTGGGTGTTTAAAGCATTGGGAATTATGTTCTCCAATGTATCCCCATAAACAGCATCAATAGAATCTCTATTTACGCCATAAGTTGTCAATTGCACTGTATGGTTGTCTATTTTCCTAAATTGGTAATTGTTGTTGTTTTTCTCTGTGCATTGGTAGGTTAATCCATTATACTTTTCAACCCATTTGTCAACCCAAGAATACAGCCTAATTTCATCCCAACAACTTTCTTCTGATTGAATAAACAACATGATTTCATGAAAACCATCACCATTCAAATCGTTCATGTCTTTCAGTTGCAATTCCGAAATATTTTCCAAGCCAATAAAGTCACTGTAGCAAGAAAATTTTATTTTGTATTTGCTGTTGAGTTGATTGTATTCAATCGTTGCTGTATCTGATATTCCGTCAGCGTTTATATCGCTTAGGTAGACAATTCTTGAAACGATAGAGTCCGATTTGCTTTTAGAATTGTGCCTTTTTTGTTTGAAATAATCATCGGAACTCATCAAATCTGCCAAATCCAAATCGATGGAATCGCCAGCATTTACTATTGGTTTTGTCTTGTTACAGGAAAAAATCAGTAATAAAAATAAAGATAGAATAACTCTTTTCATTGTGTTCATCGCAAAATTAAAATCAATTATTGGTTTTGCAATGAATAATTTTAAGTTTTTTAAATATTTTTTATAGTGTACGGTTTTGTCTTCCATATGAATAAACATACATCTACATGTTTAAACGATTCAATTAATAGATGTTATTATTTGAAGATAATTGAATAATTTCGCGCTGTGAATTTAACGGACGAGATATATAAACGAAAAACCTTTGCAATCATTAGTCACCCCGATGCGGGTAAGACAACTTTAACTGAGAAATTCTTGTTATTTGGAGGCGCTATTCAAACTGCAGGTGCGGTTAAATCAAATAAAATTAAAAAAGCTGCCACCAGCGACTTTATGGAGATTGAAAAGCAAAGAGGTATCTCAGTTGCTACTTCTGTTATGACTTTTGAATACGATGGCAAATTGGTTAATATTCTAGATACACCTGGCCACAAAGATTTTGCTGAAGATACCTACAGAACTTTAACTGCTGTTGATAGTGTTATTTTGGTTATCGATTGCGTTAAAGGCGTTGAAGAGCAAACCGAAAAGTTAATGGAGGTTTGCAGAATGCGCAATTCACCTGTTATCGTTTTTATCAATAAAGTTGACCGCGATGGCCGTGATCCATTTGATTTATTAGATGAATTAGAACAAAAGTTAAACATCAAAGTTAGACCAATGAGCTGGCCCATCAACAGTGGCCGAGATTTTAAAGGCGTTTATAAATTGTACGATAAAAGTATTAATTTCTTCGAAGCCAATAAAACTAAGATTAGCAAAGATGTGATACGAATTGATGATTTAAATAGTCCATTGTTAGACGAACTTATCGATAAAGATGCCATAAGATTGCGTCAAGATGTTGAATTGATTGACGGCGTTTATGGTGATTTTGATGTGAATGATTATCTAAGTGGCGAAGTTGCACCAGTATTTTTTGGCAGTGCACTTAACAATTTTGGTATCAAAGAACTATTAGAAAAGTTTTTAGAAATTGCGCCCTTTCCTCAGGCCCGACAAAGCGATGAAAGAAAAGTAATGCCTGAAGAAACTAAATTTACGGGTTTTGTTTTTAAAATACACGCAAATCTTGATCCTAGACACCGCGACCGCATAGCATTCTTGAGGGTTTGCTCAGGGAAATTTGAACGAAACAAATTCTTCCACCATGTGCGCCTTAATAAAAACATGAAATTTGCCAGTCCTTTCACCTTTATGGCTGATAGCAAAGCTTTGCTCGAAGATGCATATGCTGGCGATGTTGTGGGACTTTATGATACAGGCAATTTTAAAATTGGCGATACCCTCACAGAAGGCGAAGCTATTATGTACAAAGGAATTCCTTCCTTTTCTCCAGAAATTTTTAAAGAGTTAATTAATCTTGATCCAATGAAATCTAAACAACTTGAAAAAGGCATTGAACAACTTACAGATGAAGGCGTCGCCCAATTGTTCAGACAAGATCAAGGAAATCGTAAGTTTATTGGCACTGTTGGTGAATTGCAGTTTGAAGTTATTCAATACCGTTTAGAACATGAATACAATGCCAAATGTAGATTTGATCCAAGAGCCTTTTTTAAAGCTTGTTGGATGACAGGTGATAAAAATGCAATTGAAGAGTTTTGC
The DNA here is from genome assembly GCA_044341025.1 of Bacteroidia bacterium. GTDB lineage: Bacteria > Bacteroidota > Bacteroidia > NS11-12g > UBA955 > JABMMZ01. Next base: position 401,175 of record JBIISM010000001.1, read on the forward strand.
CGTTTTAGACAAAAAAATATTGTAAAAGATAAGGATGAGAATTTAGTCTTCCTCTCAGAAACAGCATGGATCTTAAATACGGCCATTCAACAAAATCCTAAAATTGAATTCCATACAACTTCTGAATTCAAAATTTAAACATTTGTCAAAATAAAAAATAGTTGTATGTTTGACCTAAATATGGATTGTTTGAGACAAAGTATATTGGGCGCTTGTTTGTTTGCATATTCTTCTATCTATGCTCAAGATCAAACCACTGTTGATTTTACACCGAACTTCAAAAAAGGTGAACGCTTGGTTTATCAATTGGTTGAAACAAAATTCAAACAAAATCTCAACGGTCATTACCTCTACATTATGTACGATACCAGTTATATGGTGTTTAATGTGATGGAAAAAAATGATTCTCAAACCCTAATTGATTTTAATTTCGCAGATGCAGTTGTCAATGGAAAACCATACAACGAGCCTGTGCCTTATCCTAATAACCTCAAAACCGATACGTACAAGTTGGTTTTGAGTTCAAAAGGTGAATTCATTGAATTAAGCAATTGGGAGTATTTTGCAGGTGCCCTTATTCAAAACATTAAAACTTCCTATAAAATAAATAAGTTGGATTCTAATGCATTAAAATATTACTACTTGTATTACCACAATCAAGAAAATGTAGAAAATGCTGTTTTGCCAAGAGTTCACGAACTATTCGATATTCTTGGGGAGTCCTATAACCTTGAGACGAATTACAGCCTTGCCCGAGAAATGGTCAATCCGTTTGGTGGCAATAATTTGCAAAAATCTTGCTTATTCAGACCTCGCAAGGATAGCAAATACCCAAATTCTGTTTTCTTTTCAGGTAAATTGAAAAGCAATTCCGACGACAACGACTGTTTGCAAGAGGATTACTACGCTTTCCAAAATTTAAAGAAACCAGACGCGGATTCTGAAGAAACGCCACCATATATTTACATGGAGGATACCTATACTTACCAATGGGGGCAAATTAACAAACTGTTTTTATCCCTTACAACCACCCACACAGTGTATTTTGGTTCAGATAAACAAGGTTTGGATAGGGTTTATAGTTTCTATGCTTTTTGATGCTCAACCGCGAAAATACATTAATTTATTCAGCTTTTATTGCTGTTTTCACCCTTTTGTTTTTCGTGTTTCTTCAAAGCCAAGGTGTTGAAGGCGGACTCGATTCTTGGAATCATTTTTTGATTTCTAAATGTGCTTTTCTTCATCCCGATTTACTTTTAGACCAATGGAACAAACCCGTTTTTACGTTAATTACCGTTTTGATTTGTCAATTGGGTTTCGATGCATTAATTGTTTTCAATATTTTTTGTGTAGCTACAAGTGGCTTGCTATTGTCCTTAGCATTGAAAGGCAAAGGGTACAAAAATACATGGATACTAAGTCCCTTGACCGCATTTACCCCTATATTACTTCAAAATACAATCTCTGGATTGACCGAACCTTTAAACGTTTTCTTTCTTTCCATGGTTTTTTACTTTTGGTGCAAAGACCAATTGAAATATGCCGTAATTATTGCTTCTTTTCTTCCATTCGTGAGAACAGAAGGCTTTGTTATTTGCGGAGCCGTGCTTTTAATCCTGTTAATCAAGAAGCAATATAAACTACTATTTTGGCTAATATCAGGCAGTATTGTTATGAATGTACTTGGTTTCGTTATAAGCGGCAAGCCTTTTTGGATAATAACTGAAAATCCATATTGGAAGCACGAAACTGAGGGCACATTTGAGGCCGGTAGCGGCAGTTTCTTTCATTACATGATTCAAGGTAGGGCTATTTTTGGATTGCCTTTAGAAATTGCATTCATCGTTTCCAACCTTTTTATTGCCTATTTTCTGATTTTCAAAAGAAAAATACAAGATGTTGTTTTACTTTCTACTTTGGTTTTTTGGTTTTACTTTCTAGCGCATACAACTATTTACTTTTTTGGTATACTTGGCTCACATGGTTTAACCAGAGTGATGGCTGTGATAGCTCCTGCCTTGGCCATTTTGGCTTATTTTGCAATCAATGAATGTTTTATTCTTTTCAAACTGCCTACTAAACTGCAATTTATATCAATTTCGATTTTTGCATTTTTGGTCATTTGGACGGCTTACCATGAATCTGATTATGCAAAACCTCATCGTTTCAAAGAAGCGACCGTAAAGCCTGACAAGACGCAAGAAAATTTTATTAAAGCAGGAGAGTGGCTAATCAAAAATAAATTAATGGATCGGCCCATTATACATCAATCGCCATATTTCGATGTGAAATTCAACAAGGATCCATATAACATTCAATCGTCTTACAGGGTATGGTCAATTGATCAAAAAAGCGATTGGGCCGCAAAAGGTGTCATCGTTATTTGGGATGGCTTTTCAGCTGTCCGCGAAGGAAATATGAAACTTAACTGGTTGACCGAAAATTCAAATTATAAATTGCTGCACACGATCGATGGTTTCGAAAAGCCAGCCTACGATTCGACCATGTATAAGATTTGTATTTTCGAAAAGAGTAATCAGCCTTAGATTTTTATTTGAAATTAAATTCCAAATAAATCGGCATGGATTTTATAGGTTTGACTAAATCCAAAATGCTTATTTTTATAACTTTCAACCCACGCAATGCCTCTGCTGGCATTTGAAATAAATACCTCATCTGCCGATTCTATGTCATCTTCAGTAACTATGGTCTCGCGAATTTGGTAACCTAGATTTTTTAACGTGCCTAATATGTAGTGCCTCATTACACCATCAAGACAATATTCACTTAGTGCAGGGGTTAAAATTTCTTCACCAGATATTATAAAAATATTTGCATTGAATACTTCTGCAACATTCCCTTGTTCATTAAACAATAAAACTGTATCCAATTGGTTTTCAGTTGCGTAAATTCCGGCCAAAACATAATGCATCGCAGACAAGGGTTTAAAGAAACTTAAAAAATTCGATGGTTTTAAAATCAAATTATACGACCCAAGTTTTAATCCAATATCGTTGATTGGGTAGTTGGCCTTAGCCTCTGTCATCTCAATTAAAAAACAGCATTTATTTCTTTGGGGTGCATAGAAGCCTTCAGATTCCCTGTAGAAAACAATACGGCATCTTGCATTAACCCAACCATTTTTTAAACACAATAATTCTATTTGATCTTCAAAATACTGTTGTGTCCATCTTTCATTTAATGGTAAATGAAAAAAAGTTGATGCCCTCAATATTCTTTGATAGTGTAAATCAAATAAATGGGCACGTTTATTAACTACCTTGATGCTCTCAAAAAAACCATCACCGTATTTGTAAATACGGCTGTGCGAATTAAAGATCTTATCATCGGCATCTGTTAGCACACCTTGGAAACTGATCAACATGGTTGCAATATACTAAGTTTTTTGAATTCCAAACTAAAAATTTATATTTGTATACATTCTATGTTAAAAAAAGTACCGGCTTTTGTTTTATTATTCTTTTCTCTTCAGTATTCTATAGCTCAAAGCGCTCAAGACACAGTCAATAATCCATATTGGGTTGAAATGATGCAAAATCAGTCAATCAACATACACCAAACCCAAAGGGCTTTTAACCTTTATTGGAGCAATAAAACAATTCAAAAAGGCAGCGGTTGGAAAGCTTTCAAAAGATGGGAATATTTATCTCTAAAATTGGTTGATAGTGTCGGGTTTTTTCCGAATACAGGTTTCCAATATCAGGATTTTTTAAATAAAATTGATGCTGATAATAAACTTTGGGATCTTGTTGTTCCTGGTCTCGGCCCCGGATCTGCGCCATGCAAAAACCAAGGCAACTGGAAATCAATTGGTCCTAATTCATTGCCCATAAACAATACAGGACAAATGAATGGCATGGGACGTGTCAATGCAATTGCTCTGCACCCAACCGACACAAATACAATGTTTATTGGCGCTGCTGCAGGGGGTATTTGGAAGACCACCGATGGCGGTATAACTTGGAAAGTGAATTCTGATTCCCTTCCGACTTTAGGTGTTTCAGCTATTGCAATTAACCCAAGCAATCCAAGCATTATGTATTTCGGATCTGGAGACCGTGATGCAGGCGATGCTGCAGGTTTTGGGGTATTTAAAAGCAATAATTCTGGACTGACATGGTTTATTTCCAACAATGGCATGGGAAATAGAAAAGTCTCCCGCTTGATTATTGATCCAAACAATATTAATATATTAATAGCAGCCACCGACAATGGTATTTACAGATCAATTAATGCGGGTGTTAATTGGACCCAAACCTTTAATGGTGGATTCTTTAAAGACCTTATTTTCAAACCAAACAATTCAAAAGTGGTATATGCCAGCAAAGATGCTTTGTTTTACCGATCAATAGACAATGGGGTAAACTGGACAAATCTCACCAATGGTTTGCCTACAAGCTCAATTTCTCGTGGTGTTATTGAAGTAAATGCCAAAGACCCGAAAATGGTCTATTTTTGGATATCAAGTGGGAGTGTTCATAAAGGTATTTATTTATCAAGAGACAGCGGCTCAACGTTCAAAACCCAATCAACTACGCCTAATTTACACGATTACTCAACAAATGGTAGTGGCTCATCTGGGCAAGCTTGGTATAACATGGATATGGTCTCTGATCCAAGCAATCAAGCAATACTCTATTGCGGAGGTGTCAATGTTTTTAAATCTACAGATACAGGTAAAACTTGGACCATTGCCGGTTATTGGGTAAATCAAATTCACGCTGACCAGCATGAATTGGTCGCAAGCCCTTTAACCAATAGGATTTTTGCCGCCAATGATGGGGGGATTTATGCTTCGAGAAATAAAGGAAATTCATGGATCCCACTAAGCAGTGGAATCGGTATCGCGCAGATTTACAAAATGGGAGCCTCCAGAAGTGTTAAAAATATTCTAATTAATGGATACCAAGACAATGGAACTGCTAACTACAATAAAAATTGGTACACAACTTATGGTGGAGATGGTATGGACTGTGATATTGACCAAACTGATTCAAGGTATAGTTACGGTGAAATTTATTTTGGCAGTATTTTTAGAGTTTTTAATGTCAATGCCCAAGCCACTATTGCAAACAATGGTTACATTGCTGCTGGTAGCGATACCATTAACGAATCAGGCGGATGGGTTACGCCATTTAAACTAAGGGAAGGATTTGGAAATACAATGTATGTTGGATATAAAAATATTTGGAGAAGCAACAACATTAAAAACGCTACGGTTACATGGAAAAAAATATCCAATAATTTAGGTGGCGTTAATAACCGCGACTTTAATGAATTAGAAAGCAACATTGCAAATTCTGATGTTCTTTATGCCGCAAGATCAAATGGAACTTTTTTCAGAAGTGACAATGTTAATTCAAACGCGCCAACTTGGTCTTCGCTAACTTTGCCTTCCTCGGGCGTTGTAAATGCCATAGAAACCGACCCTAAGAATCAAAACAGTGTCTTTATAGCCATAGGGAATAAAGTGTATAAATCATCAAATAAAGGAGGAACTTGGACGCAAGTGCTTAGTAACTTTTCATACAACGTATCCTCAATACTATTGGATACCTCTAATAAAAAGCGGGGTATGTATGTGGCGACTATGGGCGGAGGTGTTTGGTATGCCGATACCACTCAAAGTTCTTGGCGTTATTTTAGTAAAGGATTGCCACACACAGTAAATGTAACAGATTTAGAAATGTATTATGAGCCTAATAAGTCTTGCAATTGCAATATTCTTTATGGATCAACTTACAATAGAGGAACCTACTACACCACGATTTTCAATGATGGAACTCAAAAACCAATTGCCCTTTTAGATCCCTATGATACGGTTGTTTGCAAATCTGCAATTCTTAGTTTCAATAGTAAATCGTGTAACAATCCAACCCGATTTAAATGGTCAATTACGCCCTCAACTTTTGTGTATTTAAATTCCAATGACTCAACAACTGAAAATCCGTCAATCAAGTTAAGCAATCCCGGTATTTATACCTATAAATTCATGGCTGAAAATTGCAATGGAATTGATACTTTATCTGGATTTATAACCGCCGGTGACACAGCGAAAAAAACATGTATTCCTACAACCAATAATAATTTTGGCGGATTAGGGATTTTTAACATCAACATTGCCAATATCAATAGAAGTTCAGGCGATAGATCCCAAGAGGGACCATACGTAGATGTTTCCTGTTCCAATTTAATTAAAGTAAAAAGAGGTAAAAAATATGCTTTAAAAGTTGTCACTGGGCAATACAACAACGAACAAGTTAAAGCATTTATAGACTTTAACAACAACGGCTTGTTAACTGATGCAGGGGAGTTGGTATACCAGCCAGTTGCAGGTTTAATTAACCACTTGGATACCATCACTATTCCTTTGAATGCTAAAATAGGAACGATTTTGAGAATGAGAATTCGAAGTGATTTTAATAGTTTAGGCACAAATCCTTGTAGCAATTTAAATTATGGCCAAACGGAAGATTATGGATTGTATATCGAACCTGAATTAATACCAAAGTTTTTTGCCAATAAACCTAAGGCGTGTCCAAATACAAGTATTGTTTTTAGCGATTCCAGTAATTTGCCAGGATTAAAATACCAATGGAACTTTGGATCTAGCGCAATACCTTCAAGCGCAATTGGCATTGGTCCTCATAAAGTGTATTACAACAGTTATGGTTATAAATCAGTCATCTTAACAATTGATGGCAAACAAACCAAAAAAGACAGCGCTGTGTTTATCTACAAAGCGCCCAATATGCAAATAACTTGGCTTAAGGGTGATTCTTCATTGTGTATAGGAAAGTCTTTTGCGCTAAAAGCTAACGATTTAAATGCTTCAGGTTCAACCTATCAGTGGCAGTACAATTCTGTTAACATAAAAGATTCAACTTTGCTGTTTTATAGGGTTGGAAACAGCAAGTTTTCTGACAGTGGAACTTACTCAATTGTTGCAAGCAACCAATGCAAAGACACCGCATCGGTTTATTTAAAGATAAGACCTAAACCGATTATGGGTATTTCTGTAAACGACAGCACACAATGTTTTAATGGGCATTCTTTTAATCTAAAAAATCTTACAACCCTTAGCGATTCAAGTTTTAAAAATGTGTGGAAGTATAGCGATAATGTGAAAGATTCAAATGTCAATTCCATTCATGTATTCTCTGGAATAGGGAAGTACACCGCCAAACTCATATGTTTCACCCCATATTCTTGTTCAGATTCAATCATCCAATCTCTAGAAGTTTTTGAAAGTCCTAAAGCCTCGTTCTCGACAAGCCCCATTGAACAATGTTTCAAGGGTAATAATTTTGTATTTTCTAATTCGAGTACGTCTAATTCAGGTGTTTTTAATTCTCAATGGGATTTTGGCGATGGAAGCCGATCAAGTTTGTTTTTGCCTCCGAATAAATCCTATAAAATCTTTGATACAATTTATACCATCAAATTGGTTTTAAGAACAGTAAATCTTTGCAAAGATTCTACAATGCGTAAGATAGCATTGTGGCCCCAGACCAACTTAAAATTAAAAATTAGCGATTCAATACAATGCTTTAAACAAAATAAATTCAGTTTTTCCGATTTTGGAAATATCCCAGCAGGAAATTATTCGCTTCAATGGAATTTGGGTGATGGTAATTTTAAAAACGGACAATCAATAACGCATACTTACGCGAACAAAGGTAATTACCAATTGATTTTAAATTCAGTAAGCGATAAATTATGCCGTGATACCGCCCTTAAAAACATAAAGGTACTTGAATCTCCAATTGCAAATTTCACAATCAATGACACCGTTCAATGTTTAATAGGTAATTTGTTTTCGCTTAACGACCAATCAATATCAAGCCTAAGCTATAACCGTCAATGGTATATCCCGATCTTGTCGCTTAATCAAAACAACAATGAATCATTTACAAGTTCAGATACAGGGTATAATTTGCTTAGTCTAGCAATTGTAAATAACCTTGCTTGTGCCGACTCCATTGCAAAAAAAGTTTATGTCTCACCGATGCCCGAATTTGAAGTTGTAGGGCCCAAGGAAATTTGCAAGTATGATTCTGCTTTGATCAGTATTAATGGTGTTTCAACTAACACATACGATTGGAGAGTAAACAACACAATACAGGCCAAAGGTTTAAGTTACGTATTTCTTGGTAAAAATTCTGGATTTAATGATTTTGAAGTTGTAGCAAGCAATTCTCTTGGGTGTAAAAGCAAGAAAGTTTTATCAAATTTCTTATTTGTTAACGATTTGCCAATTGTCGACTTCTCTGATTCGGTTAGTTACCAAGATCCCTTTTTATTGCTTGCATTTAAAGATAAATCAAAGAACTCTACTTTGACAAGATCTTGGTTTTTTTCCAATGGCTTTAGCAGTTCTAAGCAAACGGAATCTTTCTTAATAAATGATTCAACCCAATTGCAGGTTAAACTAAC
>JBIISM010000008.1:0-108373 GCA_044341025.1 Bacteroidia bacterium
AAGTGATCCCAGTAGCAGAGAACTCCGTTTCACTGCGTTCACGCTACGGGATGAAGGAAGTGATCCCAGTAGCAGAGAACTCCGTTTCACTGCGTTCACGCTACGGGATGAAGGAAGTGATCTCAGTAGCAGAGAACTCCGTTTCACTCCGTTCACGCTACGGGATGAATACATGTCATTTCAAATAAATAATTAAGCCAGCATAAGCATTCAATAAATGGGGCAATAAAAGACTTGGCTTTTTATTAAATATTGTTTTGTTTTTATTTGTCCAATTGGTGCTCGTTGCCTGGATGTAGATTGCTTTTCTTTCTGCTGTACAAGAAATACACCAAAATACCCAAGATACCCCATGCTATAAAAGTGTACCATGTGCCAACTCTAACTTGCAACATCAACAAGATGTTGGCCGCTATACCAAGTGTGGCAATCACTGGCAAATAGGGTGTTCTGTAAGGTCTTTCTAAATTAGGTTCTCTTACACGCAAAATCCATACAGCCAAACAAACCATAGAGAAGGCAAGTAAGGTTCCCATACTGCACATTTCAGATACTTTGTCAATTGGTGTAAAGGCCGCAATTACTGAAACAATAGCGCCAACAAGTATGGTGCTTTTAAACGGCGTTTTAAATTTAGGGTGCACACTGCCAAATAAATTTCTAGGCAACAAGCCATCTTTGGCCATACCTAAAAATATTCGGGTTTGTCCCAACATCATCACCATCATAACTGAGGTTAATCCGGCTACAGCAGCAATGGTTATAATGTACACTGCCCATGGCTGTCCAATACTTGAGAATGCAGAGGCCACTGGCGCTTTGATGTCTAAGGTATCGTATTTTACCATACCGGTTAATACCAAGGAAACCAAGATGTATAAAACGGTACAAATAAGCAATGACATGATAATGGCAAACGGGACATCCTTTTTAGGGTTTATGGCTTCACCCGCTTGGGTTGACACGGCATCAAAACCTATATAGGCAAAGAATACAATTGAGGCAGCAGTTCCAATACCTGACCATCCGAAGTGGCCAACACCTTTTGCATCGATGAATTGTTCGGGAATGAATGGCGACCAGTTGTCTACATTGATGTAGAAAGCACCCATTACAATAACAAAAATCACAACGGAAACTTTTAGTATAACAATGAGGTTATTGGTTTTGGCGGCTTCTTTTATGCCTCTTACCAAGATTGCAGTTACCAACCAAGTGATAACAAAAGCAGGAAGGTTGAAAGCAAAGGCTGGAGGATCTATTCCAAGTTCGTGCGCTTTTTCAATGGCAGTTGTTGGGTCATTTACCAACCAAAGCGGCAAGTTGATTCCGAACAAATGCAAGAGTTTATCAAAGTATCCAGACCAACTAACGGCAACCGTAGTTGCACCCATCATGTATTCAAGTATAAGGTTCCAACCGATAAACCAAGCGAACAATTCACCTACTGTTCCATATGAGTAGGCATAGGCAGAGCCTTCCACTGGAAGTATTGAGGAAAACTCAGCATAACACAAGGCCGCGAAAGTACAAGCGATACCAGCCAACATAAAGGATATGGCAAGTGCTGGACCGGCATATTCGTGCGCCGCAATACCTGTAAGGGTAAATATACCACCACCAATAATGGCGCCTATTCCTAAGGAAGTAAGACCCCATTTAGTTAGAACACGGTTTAGCTCACTCTTCTTTGCATCAGAATGAAAGGACTCTATTGGTTTTCTTCTCCATACTGACATAAAGCGATCGGCTTAGAATTATTTGATGATAGATTTGTCTTTCTTGAACAAGTCAAGTACAATAGGAGAGGCAATAAAGATGGTTGAATAACTGCCCATAATTACACCAATTAACAATGCCAATGAGAAACCTTTCAATGCAGCTCCGCCAAATAAGAACAATACCAAGATAACCACGATAACGGTTACCGAAGTCATAATGGTTCTACTTAATGTTTGGTTGATTGCAATATTGATGATTTTTGCTTTGTCATTTTCTGTACGGTATTCGTTCATGTTTTCACGAATCCTGTCAAAAATTACCACCGTGTCATTAATGGAGTAACCTATAATGGTCAGAATAGCGCCAATAAAGTTTTGGTCTAATTCTAATGGGAAAGGCACGATGTCTCTTAACAGAGCGAAAATTGCAAACACCATTAGCACGTCATGTATTAGGGCGATGATCGCACCAACCGCAAAACCAATGTTTTTGAATCGTATAAAAATGTAAATGAAGATTGCTATGATTGAGACAATGACAACCCACATTGATTTGGTTCTAATGTTAGATGCGATCGTTGGTCCAACCTCAGCACTGCTTAAGATGCTTGCTTTGGTCGCTTTGAAAGGCGCTAAAGCGGCAACTACATCGGCTTCAATTAAATCTGCATTTGCATTTGGTGTATTGATTTTGTATGTGGTTACAATTTTGTAACGGCCTTCAGAACCGATGGTCTTTACTTCGTTGCTGCTTTCTGGCAGTCCTTTATCGAGTGCTGCTTTGATGTCCTCTGCTTGTATGCCAGAACTTAATTGCATTTGGTAACCGTATCCACCTTTAAAGTCGATACCAGTACTCAAACCACCTTTGTAGATTAAAACACTGAATCCAATCACAATGATTGAAGCAGATAACAAGTAGAAACGTTTTCTTCTGCTAATGAAGTCATAGCTTGCATTAATCATTAGATTAGCGGTCCATTTGTTAGAGAAGGTAACATCCAAACCTTTGTCGACACGACGTTCGATCAATAATCTAGAGATGAAGATTGAAGTAAATAAAGAGGTAATGATACCGATGATCAAGATAATAGCGAATCCGTATACTGGACCAGCACCAACGAAGGTCATAATGATCGCAGCAATCAATGTTGTTAAGTTACCATCTATAATTGAAGAGAATGCCATGGCAAAACCATTGGCAACCGCATTTCTTAATATTTTACCTTCTCGAAGTTCTTCTTTGATACGTTCGTATATCAGTACGTTTGCGTCCACCGCCATACCAATGGTTAAAACAATACCAGCAATACCCGGAAGGGTTAATGCAGCACCGTAAGAAGCCAATATGCTAATAATGAAGAATACGTTAGCGAATACTGCAATGGTCGCAATGATACCACCTCTTTGGTAGTAGAATAACATCAAAACCAATACCGCGATGAAACCAACGATTAAAGAGTTCATACCCTTTTTGATTGATTCAGCACCTAAAGTTGGTCCAACCACATCTTCCGCAACGATATCAGCTGGAGCTGGCAATTTACCCGCTTTTAAAATATTTGCTAAGTCGTTTGCTTCAAGTACAGAGAATCCACCAGAGATAGAAGAATTGCCGCTAGGAATTTCTTCGTTTACTCTTGGAGCAGAAAATACTTTGTTGTCTAGAACAATGGCTATGAAGTCGTTGGTTTGTGCAGCAATTCTAGTAAGTTCTTTCCAATCGCGTGCAGCTGATTGGGTCATACTCATACTTACTTCTACCTGGCCGGAATTTTGGTTGTTGGTTGCAAATGCGTCTGCTATTATGTTTTCATCACCACTTCCCATTGAAGCCACGCCATCTTTGTTGGCTTTTAAGGCGTATAAATCGAATATTTGATCAGAAACTGATTCTGGTTTGGCGCTCCAAACAAATTTAACGTCTTTTGGCAATGCTTTTAAAACGTATTCGTCTTGAAGCATTTTGTTGATTTTGTTAATGGCTTCTTTTGGCGCTCTAGCTAAAATACTGCTTTCGCCAATGTTTCCACTTTGGTCTTGCAAAGGCACTAAACCTGCCTCAGCAAATGGGAATTTAGAAGAGTCTTTAGCGTTCTTCTCTGTCATGAATGCTCTTTGTGCAGTATCTCTTTTTAGAGAATCTGTAATTAAGGCAATTGACTTAAGTTTGTTAGAGTCTTCTTCAGAATAGCCTTTGCTTAGTCTAAGCTTAGCCGCATAAGCAGCATTCATTGGTTCGTAAATCTTTTTGAAACCGATGAATTGGTTTTTGGCGTTGTTGCCATACACTTGCCAGAACTCCAAACGTGCGCTTTGTTCTAATAAAGCTCTTATTCTGCTTGGGTTGTCGACGCCAGGTAATTCAACTGAAATTCTTCCTCCGTCTAATTGTTGAACGTTTGGTTGGCTTATGTTACCAGCATTCAAACGCGCTTCGATAATTTGACGGGTGTTATCCGATTTGTCTTTTAATTCATTCTTTAAATAATTTACCACATCGCCATCAGATGATGCTGAGGTAATTCTTTTATTGTCTCTATTGCTGAAAAGCGAACTTAAAGTTTTGTTCGGGGCAATGGTTTTAAAATTCTGTGCAAAAAGATCAATAAAGTCGCCTCCACTCTTTTTGTATGTGATATCAGATAAGCGAACTGCTTCAATTAAATCTTTGTCTATTTGATTTTGGCCAGCTAAGGTTTTTACCACTTCGCCTTTATTTACCTCAAGAACAACGTTCATTCCACCTTGTAAATCCAAACCTAATTTCAGCTCAGATTCTTTACATTGGAAATAGTCTTTCTTGATAATACCTAAGTTTAGAAGAGGCTTTCTTCCAAGAGAGTCAATGTAATTGCGGTACATATCGCCATCGTAAACACCATTTTTTGTTGCAAATGTTTTTGCTTTTGCTTCAAATCGTTTTACCACCCAGGTAAAAGATAGCTGGTAAGTGCATGTAAGTGCAAAAACGATAGCAATAAAAATTATTAAACCTTTATTTTTCATTATATTACTTTATATCAAACTTTTATTAGCCTGCGAAAATAATAATTTATTTGTGAAAATTGACCATTATCAACTTTTCATGCGCTTTATTTTTAATTTGTTTTAAAAATCAGGACTTGTTTTAAGAATATGCCTTAAATAAAAGTATTTTAATTAAGGCAAAATATGGCTGTCAAACAGACTTAAGGGTTTAAATTATAAATTCTTAAGTCCTTATCTCAAATTGAAGGTAATGTCAATTCGGCAAATTGATTTTACGGCTTTGCCTCTTTTTAACGCGGGTTTAAATTTGGTGTTACACAATTTAATAACCCTCAAGGCTTCTTCATTGAAACTTTGAAAACCTGACGTTCTCCATACCTTCACATTTTCTACAAGGCCTTCCTTGGTTACCACAAAGCTTACAGAACATACGCCTTGATCGTTGTTGTTCTTTTCTTTTTCTGGATACACCAAATTGTTGCTTAAGAAATCTTGGAATGCATCTTCACCACCAATGAAGTATGGCGCCTGGTCTACTGATGTATGAACATAGTTGTCATTGTTTTCGCCATTTTGATTGTCTGTATTTGAACTGTCAGATTTATCGGTGCCTAAATCCTTTTTATTGTCTTTCTTGTCTTTGGAATCGGGGCTGCTAACAGGGTTTTTAGCCGCTTCCATTTCTTTGTTTTCAGACGATTCAGCTGGGTCTTCTGTTTTAGGTTTGGGGGCAACATTCGATTTAAAGCCACTGGAAGGAGGATCCAACAGGGTAACATTGTAGTGCACATATTCCAATGGTTCTTCTTCCGATTCGCGCCAAATTTTCTTGATCAGCTGTGGTGTTAGTAGGCTGAAAATAAAGCTGCAAAAGGCTATAATAACTGCATTTCGAAGGTTTTTGGGGTAGGCTTTTCTTAGGATGAAAGCGCCATATTTTTTATTTCGACCCTCAAAAACGATATCATCCATGCCTTGTTCAGCAATGTTAGTATCGTCCGGTAGGGGAAATTGTTCCAAATGGTTTGACTTAAAATTATGGGGCCTCTTATTGAATAGGTATTCTACAATTGTGCCAAAGGCAAATTTATTGTTTTTAATTAGATTGTGCCTATAGACGAGCTAAACTATTTTATCTAATAACGTCAATAAATGTTATTTGTTACGCCAAATTGCAAGAATGCGCGCAAATTCAGCGTTTTTTATCGACTTAAAAAAAACACAGCAAGTGCCGTTTTATTTTAAGAATTGGGAAGCAATTATTCTTTTTCCAAAGCCAATACGACTTTTCGGCTTTTCTTATTGGCAATACGCACCATTTCCATTACCTGCTCGTAGCGCACTGTTTTGTCTGCATGAATGCTAATTGGTGCAGTTAAGTTTTTGCTCAATTCAGATTCAATAGCAGATTCAAGTGTTTCGATGGTAACATCTTTATTTTCGTTAACGGCATATTGACCTTCGGCGTTTAAAAACACACGAATTGGTTTCACTGGCAGATGTTGGTCTTCAACCCCTTTTGGTAAAACCACCTTCAATATTGTTTCAGGTGATACGGTGGAGGTAAGTATAAAAAAAATCAGCAACATAAAGATAATGTCGGTCATTGCTGATAACCCAAACTCTCCACTCGATCTTGTCCTTTTTCTAATAGCCATAATTATTGGGGTTTTAAATTATGCTGGCTGTTGCAAAATATCGATGAATTCAAGTTTCTTAGATTCAAACTTATTGGCCACATGGTCGATTTTAAGCATTAAAAAGTGGTAGCTAGCAAAGGCGATAATACCTAATAATAAACCAGCAGCACTCGACACCATTTTAACATATAAACCTCCTGAGATGATGTCAATTTGAATGGTGTTGGCTAAAGATATTTTATAGAACATTTGAATAACCCCGAAAATTGTTCCTAGGAAACCAAACATTGGCGCCAATCCAGCAATCATAGATAAAAAGCCCACATTTTTTTCGATTTTGTATACTTCCATGATGCCAACATTTTCAATCGAAGACTCAATGGTATTGATTGGTTTTCCAATAAGCGAAATGCCTTTTTCTATCATACGGGCAATTGGTGCATTTGTTCTGCTACAAAGTGTTTTAGCGCCCAAAATGTTGTCGTTTAGAACCATGTCTTTGATGTTCATCATGAAATTTGCATCAATTTTTGCGGCATTGTTAATGGCTAAATAGCGCTCAATTGCTATATAGAGCGATGCGACAAATAAAATTCCAATTGGAATCATAACGACTCCTCCTTTAGTGGCCATATCCCAAAGGTTTCCTGGCATGTTTGCACTGGTACTTGCCGCCGCCGCAGCGCTAGCTGAATCTGTTAAGGCAGTTGTTTGTAATAAAATAGATAATAGCATGTATTATGGTTGTTTTTTTATTGCGTTTTATTTAATTGATTCTAATTTATTTGCTTGAAATAGTTTGGCGTTTGGTTTTAACGTCACTTCAAAATATTTGCAAGGACAAATCTAAATGTTTTTTTGATTGATGATTT
The DNA here is from genome assembly GCA_044341025.1 of Bacteroidia bacterium. GTDB lineage: Bacteria > Bacteroidota > Bacteroidia > NS11-12g > UBA955 > JABMMZ01. The sequence goes on from JBIISM010000008.1 coordinate 7,225, forward strand.
TTATCTTATACGCAGATTCTATAAAAAACTACATAGTAAAAAAAATAATTTTCAGTGTGTTTATCATGTCCAATAGGTGAAATTTAATTGCAATTGTTTTCAATTATTGGCATTTTTTTTTAATCTGTAAATTGCTTTTTACTTAAATCTGGTTTCGAGAATCATATATTTTCTAAGGGGTGTTTGTTTTTTAACGCAAAAACTTGTTTGTTTATTAGAATAAAACAAGGAATAGATTTTTGTGCGTAAGCATCAATGGCATTGAAACGCTAGATTTGGTATTTAGTTATGCCTTGCTGAATTTATGTGAATAAATTGGCGATACCGGAGCAGCATGTCAAAAAGGATTTTTACAAATCTATTTGGCCACTGAATACAGCCTTTGCAGGTCCGCATAGCCACACATTGCTGTAGCGGTTTTCAAGTTTATGGTATTTTACCATCAAATGTCCTCCAGGTGTTTCAATCTGAACATGGTAGTCGCCATCTTCAAATTCCAAATGTTTTGACAGTGCAATTGAAGCGGCTGTAACACCTGTGCCACAGCTCAAAGTTTCGTTTTCAACGCCACGCTCATAAGTTCTTACGCCTATGTGGGCCGAACCCATTATTTCAATAAAATTAACATTAATGCCTTCGGCTTTAAACTCGTCATTGTAACGTATAGCTTTGGCTTCCTCAATGAGGTCAAATTCTTTGATTTCATTTTGAAACAATATAAAATGCGGGGAGCCAGTATTTAAAATATAGGTGTTGCCTCGTTTTTCGATTTGATCGACATTTTTCATTTGCAATTCCACCATGCCTTCACTCCATATGGCATTGTGTGGACCATCAACCGCTAGGAAATGACAGTTTTGTCCTTCAAAGACACCAAGACTTTTAGCGAAGTCAACAATGCAACGGCCTCCATTGCCGCACATGCTGCTCACTTGTCCATCGCTGTTGTAATAAACCATTTCAAAATCGTAAGCCTCTTTGTTTTGCAAAAGCATTAAACCATCGCCGCCAATACCAAATTTTGGATGGCAAAGAAATGCCACATCCAAATGGTCGTATAAACGGGCACGGTTGTCAATCAATATAAAATCGTTGCCAGTGCCTTGGTATTTTACAAATGGAATCTGCATTAGTTTTGGTTTAATATAAATTGAACGATGTCTGGATCTACTTCTAATTTGTAAGGACATGCATCTATGCAAGGCGCTAAGGCGTATACTCTTCCTGAATGTCTTAGGTATAAATTTCCATTAACAGTGAACAGCTTAGCTGAGTATGAATCTAGACCATACAATTGTAAAGTTGTGTTGCTTAAACGGTATCCTTTGAAATTAACAGGTGAGGTCCAGTATTCAACAATGTATTTTGTATCTGAGGTGACAGTTTTGCTAAGTTTTCCCTTTTTTACAGCTTCAGTACTCTCCGTTTTTTTGGTGTCTTCCAATGCCTTTGCTTGGTTAGAATTACTTGCTGAGGAAGGTAATTGAGCGCTTTTGGCTTTCGCTGTTTTGTTAAATCCATAGGAATTGTTATTGCCATCTGCATCCAGCATAGTCAGGGCAGTAGCAAATAAAAAAGTGTCTTTGTTTTTAATTTCACTCGCCACCTTTAAATCAACATTTGCATCATCTTTCGCACTCTCATAGTCTCCGTCCATAGCGGGCGGAGCTTCGTCAGCCATTTCCATTTCAAGCACCTTTAGTTCTTCGATTGTCGGCGGTGGCACTTCATTAAGCATGTCTTTTTCACTATAGGATTCAGTTTGCTTGTTTTGATTAGATTCTTGATTGACGACTACCGGTTCTTCTTTTATGTTTTCCGGAACAGGCTTGTTGGTTTCAAGGGCTAGATTTTGCTCCAGTTTTGGACTGCTGTAAAATTGGAAAACCACAAAAGCACCAATTAATATAATAGCTGTTGCGGCAATGGCAAAAACTTTCGATTGTAACCAACTATTAGAAGAAACAACTTTTGTTTGCCCGTGGGTTTTCAAATAGTCTTTTAATTCTAAACGCGCATTTTCTTTGATGAGCTCACTTAAAAGCTTTTGGTTTTTAAATGCCTCAGCAAAACTAGGATCTGTATTTATTTTCTGCTCAAACGCAGCCATCTCCTCAGGGCTTATTTTGCCTTGCAGGTACGCATCAATTTCTTCGGTATATAAATGGTCCTGGTTCAAATTATGTAAAATCTTCTCTGTTGTATTTTTTCAAAAACTGTTCTTGTAAACTTTTAAAGCATTGGTGCTTCTTTGCTTTTACCGTATCCGAATTATTGTAATTCATTTTTTCAGCAATGGTGTTCATGTCGTAGCCATCAAAATAGAAATACGTCAGCAGTTCTTTGCATTTTTCGCCTAGCATACCCAATACCTCTTGCACTTTTTTCTTGTCATCAAACTGAAAACTGTCAGATTCTGCTGCCATTTTTTCAGTATTTATGCCATCCATTTGAACGTTTTTTGATTGTTTATTCAAACGTTTTAACCATTGATTGCGGGCAATAGCAAAAGCAAGGGTGCTAATTTTTGCTTTAAGTTCTAGCTTGTTGTTTCTAATTTTTTCCCAAATGGCGATGCAGGTATCTTGTAAAACATCCTCGGCGTCATCGGCATTGCCGTTGTTCTTTAAAACATGGTTTTTAATGCTGTTTGCGTTGTCCTTATACAATTGTACCATAGCGTCTTTATCGCCATCCTTTATGGCGTCTACCAGTTGCTGATCATTTAATTTTTTTCTTCCGAGCACCTTGGTGGATGTTTAATACAATTTTGTCGAGAAAGGTAAACAGACAAAAACTTTTTAAAGCGAAATTGCGTTACAAAAGTAATCAAAAAAAGATTGGAACATCTTTTGAATCAATAAAAAAAACATATCAATTACACGAACAGTATGAAAAAAGTATTTGGAATTTTTGCAATTGCCCTTTGTGGCGGCCTAGTAGCTTTAGGCATTAATGGAGTCGTTAACAAATTCTCTGATTCAGGCAGCTTTGAAGAAATGCAATCTAAGCATGCCAAATTTGCCAGTTTAATAGAAGATGGTGGCAAGGGTTACGGATTTGATTTTGTAAAAGTATCTGAGGTCAGCACACCAGCTGTGGTGCACATTAAATCACATTTTGAACAAGTAAAGTCGAGCAATCCGCATGGTGGTGGAAATGGCCAGCAGATTGACCCATTCGAATTTTTTAGAGACCACGGCATGGACTTCGATATGCCAAGAGGTCCGGGCATGGCAGCGGGCAGCGGTGTTATTATTACCCAAGACGGTTACATTGTAACCAATAACCACGTGGTGGACAATGCCAGTAAAATAGAAGTCATTTTAAACAACAAACGCACCTATATAGCCCAGGTTATTGGGGTTGATAAGACCACCGATTTGGCCTTAATAAAAATAGATGAAAAGAATTTAAATTTTATGTCGTTTGGCAACAGCGATGAAGCCAAAGTAGGTCAATGGGTATTAGCCGTTGGCAATCCGATGAACTTAACCAGCACCGTTACTGCGGGTATTATTAGTGCCAAAGGCAGAAGCATTGACTTGTTAAGAAGTGAAGACAACCAATATGCAATAGAAAATTTTATTCAAACAGATGCGGCCATTAACCCGGGAAACAGTGGGGGCGCGCTGGTAAATGTAAAAGGCGAGCTTATTGGAATCAATACAGCCATTGCTTCACAAACCGGTTCATACACGGGTTATGGATTTGCTGTTCCAGTTAATTTGGTAAAAAAGGTAATGGATGATTTGTTGAAATTCGGAAAAGTTCAGCGTGCCGTTTTGGGTGTTGCCATTCAAGAAATAACGCAAGAAATAGCGGAGAAAGAAGGCTTGAAAGATTTGAACGGGGTATTGGTTCAAGAAGTTAGCGAAGGCGGATCAGCACAAAAAGCTGGTGTTAAAAAAGGTGATGTAATTCAAAAGATAAATGGAGTTGCCGTAAACAGCGTATCTGGTTTGCAAGAAGAAATAGGCAAGTTCCGTCCTGGCGATAAAATCAATGTTCAAGCGAATAGAAAAGGAGAGTCCAAAGTCATACAGGTAACCTTAAAAGGCCTAGACGGAAAAGAAAGTTTGAGCATGGCCGAGAAAAATGATGAGAACACCATCAAAGGTGTTGAGTTTGGAAACTTAAGCCAAGAAGAAAAAGACCAACTTGGAGTAAAGAATGGCGTTAAAGTTGTGGCAGTGGGCGAGGGGCCGTTTAAAGGAAAATTGCAGCTTGGTTTTGTCGTTACCAAAATTGACAAACAAGCCATTTACAGCGTACAAAATGTAAAAAGCATTTTATCGCAAGCCGATGGCGCTGTGCTGATAGAAGGAAAGAATGTCGATGGAACGGATGCTGTTATTGGGCTGAAGTTGGGGGAGTAATGAGGGTCTAGGGTTTAGCTCCCGAAAGCTTTCGGGATAGGGGATAGTTTTTATTGAAATGCTTCAAGGTTTCGATTAATAACCATTAACAAATAACTATTAACAAATAACTAAAAAAGGAGAGCATTTGCTCTCCTTTTTTTATGAAATTTTAATTTTTATATTGATTAACCAATCTTAGCCATTAGGTCAACAATGCGGTTGCTGTATCCAGCTTCGTTGTCGTACCAACCTACAACTTTGATGGTGTTTCCAATAACCATGGTTAGGTCGCTGTCGAATACACAAGAGTGCGGGTTTCCAACGATGTCTATAGATACCAATGGGTCGATTGAGAATTCAAGTATGCCTTTTAAAGCGCCATTAGCAGCAGCTTTGAAAGCAGCATTGATTTCATCTTTGCTTTTTGGATTGCGAACATTACAAGTAAAGTCGGTTACAGAACCATCTGGAATAGGCACACGCATTGCGTTACCATTCAATTTACCGTTTAAGTGTGGCATGACCAAACCAACCGCTTTAGCAGCGCCGGTACTGGTTGGGATGATGCTGTATGCAGCAGCTCTGGCTCTGCGCAAATCTTTATGAGGTGCGTCTTGTAAGTTTTGGTCTGAAGTATACGCGTGGATGGTGGTCATGAAACCATTTTCGATTCCACAAAGATCATCCAATATTTTTACCATTGGCGCCAAGCAGTTGGTTGTGCAAGAAGCGTTAGATAAAATTGTCTCAGTACCATCTAAAGTATTGTCGTTAACACCTAGAACAATTGTTTTCATTTCGCCAGTTGCAGGCGCAGAGATAACCACTTTCTTAGCACCAGCAGTCATGTGTTGACCAGCTGATTCAACGTCGGTAAAACGGCCTGTAGATTCAAGAACCACGTCTACATTCATAGCAGCCCAAGGCAATGCAGCAGGGTTACGCTCAGCAAGAGCAGCAATAGACTTACCATTAACAATAAGGGCATCTTCAGTATATTCAACTGTGCCATTAAATTTACCGTGTACTGAGTCAAACTTCAGCAAGTGCGCTAAAGTTTTATTGTCGGTAAGGTCATTTATGGCCACTACTTCAATGTCATTTCTTTGGCTCATTACTCTAAAAGCCATCCGGCCAATGCGGCCAAAACCATTAATTGCTACGCGTATCATGTTGTAAATTATTGTTTATTAAATGTGGCTGCAAAGGTAATTTTATTTTTTTTTAAAAGAAGTATTTGTATTTTAATTTTTTTTATTATTTTTGCACTCCCCAAAACGGGGTTGCTAGTCAAAAACAATTGGTCCGTTCGTCTATCGGTTAGGACTTCAGGTTTTCATCCTGGCAAGAGGGGTTCGACTCCCCTACGGACTACAGTGAAGCAGAGAAAGCTCGGAACGAAATTCCGGGCTTTTTTTATGCCTTTCAGCGAGCTTTCACCCTGTTTTAGAATAAATACAAAACAGGGCGCAGCGCATTCACTGTTGCCACGTACCGTGAATGGAACGAAGTGGAATTCTCTGGTACAGTGGATACATATCTCTTTATAGAATGAAAGCGAAAGCGCACATTTGAACTCTCTTTTTTTTTATTCCTCATTCTCACACGCATTCTCACATTTACTCTTTTACCTTGCATTTATTAGTATCGCAACATTTCCTTAGCTTTATAAGGATCTATTGCAAAGTGATGGAATTTGCCCTGGAGAATAGACTCTTGTAAGTGCACATTCACTCAAGTGGCCAGGTTTTGGAGGAATAGAGCTTTGTGAAAAAAATATTCGCTTTCCTCAGGTATTAATATAATTTGCATAGTATTAGAACTTAAAGATTAGGCATTGAAATTAATGATGTGAATTTAGGGGTTGCTGGCGACATGAAATGGCGGTGATAGATTGTTTCATGCCTTAATCTTTCAAATATATTTCTACCCTTCTGTTCTTTTTACGGTTAACATTGTTTGTATTTGGTGCGAGAGGGTTTCTATCACCATATCCGTTAATTACGATTTGGTTTTTTACACCTTTTGATAAAAAGTACAACTTTATAGCGTCAGCTCTTTTAATAGAGAGTTCTTCGTTGTATTCCTTTTTCCCAACATTATCTGTGTGCCCATTTATTTCTATGGTGGATGTTGGGTTTTGTTTAATTTGATCAATGATCAAATCCAAATGCTTTTCAAATGCCTTTTTTAAGGTATATGAATCAAAATCGAAAAACACATCATTAATAACAAAGGTAGGGTTACTTGTTTTTTTCAATAAGAATATATTGGTTTCAAATTCTGAATTAAGCGCTGCAATTTGCAATCCATGGATTTCGTATCCGGGTCTGAAATTTGTCTCTCGTATTCCTCCATCCCCCGATTTGCCGCCTTGAGTGGGTTTAAATCCAAGTGGATGTGCAGAGGCTACATAGGCATCTCCATTTTTCAATTCTTTATATCCCCAATCGTCATTTGCTGTATTTGCATCCTTTATTTCAAATGGGCCTTGCCAGGCAGTCCAGTTGTTTAAATCGGTTCTTTTGAAAGCGTATACATTTAAATCGTTTTTTTTCTTAACATATCCGTTAGAACTCACAAACATTGTTAATCCATCTTCAGATAGCCAAGGTGTTCTCTCTGCACAAGTCGAATTAATTGTTGAACCTAAATTAATAGGAACTGTCCAATAGTCGCCATCTTTAATGCTTACATATACATCAGTATTACCCCAAAAACTTTCATTCCATTTCCATCCTTTCTTGTGATAATCTCCAATATTGCCTGGTCTATCTGAAACAAATATTATAAATGATTCGTCTTCATTCATCCAAGCATCAGATTCAGTATAAATTGAATTTACCGGTTCAGGAAAATGCTTGATTTGATAGCTGGAATTATTTTTTTCTAAATAAAACAAATCAGTTGTTTGAACGCCCGCATCTTGGGTTTTTTTTACCCCTAATTTCTCAGGATAGTTTCCAGTTATTAACAAATTGCCGTTTTCAAATGCTTGGGTGACCACTTCATGCCCATTTGTGTTTATTTCGGATAAGGGTCTGGCATCAGACCAAACGCTTTCAACTAAATCACTGTAATAAATATCCTCGCCACCTGCTGATTTTTGTTTCGTAAAATCCAATTTGAAATCAAAAAATCCTGTCCTGTCCATTGCAGAAAAATAGAGCCTACTACCATCGGAATTTAATATAGGTAAATACTCATTCTCAGCAGTGTTTATTGAATGTCCAAGCTTAATTAAGGGTCTTTTTAAATCTATTATTTGAATTTTGCTTTCATTTGATAAAGTGGATGAATCAGCGTTTTTGCCAATGTTATTGCCGTCTCCTTGGCCCCCTGAATTTCCGCCTCCACAACTCAATAAGAAAGTTGCAAGGGATGCAAAACCGATACCCGTTAATTTCTCTTTATAATTTGCTTTATAGAAATGCATAATGATTAAAATATGTAATCAAAATCTTGGCCTTAAATTGAATAAATTTAAAGCATGCAATATAAGGATTTTATATGATAAGAATTTAAAAGTGGTTTTGGTTATGATAATAAATTGTGGGATATAATTTGTTGTTAAAATGCTAATTCAAGCGCTAACAGATGTTTGAGAAACAATTTAGATTCTATAAAAGCAATTAAGAATGCGCTTAAATAATTACCGCGACTTAAATCAATATCTCTTAGGAAAAAGTAATTAAAATATCTCTTCTTTTAAATAATAATAGATCTACCCAAAAAAAATCGGGATAAATTGTTTTCTCTGAAGAAAATTAAATACATTCGTAATGTCATATGAAAAAATCAATTCTAATTATTTTCGCAATAATTGCAATGTCTGCCTTGTTTGCATTTACAAATAAATTAAATGAAAACAATAATTCTGACCCGGAAATGGCAACCACGAAGTCTGCTTCCGCTGATGAGGCATGGTACATTTGTGTGAATTGTTGTAAAACAAAAAAAGCCACAACAGCGCCCTGGGAAAATGGCTGCAAGAAAGCCTCTAGTGGTATGCATAATTATTGGTTTTGTGGCAAAGCAGGTGATTACAATTACACTTGTCGTAATTGTGATGCTGAGGTCTACTTAGCAGGAAGTTCCCCAAGTGCATCAACATGCTGTGGTGCCAATAAAGGTTCCCATTCTTGGTATCATCGCTAAGATGTATACTTTTTAGTATTAATTAAAAAGAATAATTTAAGTCGTTAATCTAAATCCAGTTCATAATTTCGAACCAAATAAAATACAGACAATCATGACAACAGACACTACCAATCCTTCAAAATACAGTTGGAAAACCATAAGCATTTATGTTATACTTATTGGTTTAATCATCTATTTATTCGTTCAATTGCGCGAGGCTAAAAATGGCCATACAAGTGAACTATCCCAATTGCAAAGCCAAATCGCAAAACAAGCCGAAGCTCAAAATAAATTGCAGATGGCGCTCAATCATACCCAAAAAGAGCTTGGAGAATATTTGCCCTATAAGGCTGTTATTCGTTCTGCATCGCTGAGAGATTCTATTTATGCTTTGCTGCCTTTTAAATTTGGTGAATCAGCTATGGTAATGCCAGATAGTACACCCGTTGTGGTTAATTCCCTTAGCATTGTTGGCAGTGCCACGGACTATAGTATAAAGTATGTTGTCCGCACGAAAAAAGGAGAGTACTTGCAAATTTCTCCATCAGAATTGAGAAAGTGATTTTGAATGGGTATAGTAAACCACTGCTTAAGCATTTAACCAAATAGATTTTCAGGCAAGTTCTAATGAAAAAATCATTCTACCTTTTATTGTTTACCTTAATGCTGAATGTCCTCAATGGACAATCTGTTGAGACGTTTTTGAATCATGCGAACACTTATGTTTCGCTTGCTAGGGAAAATGGCAATGATGAGTACTATTTGAACTCTGCCCTTAGGTATCTCGATAGTTGCGGTCGAATTGCCAATGCGGACTCAAAAACTGCAAAACAAATGACCGATCTGAGAAATGAAATTGAGATTGCTAAAAAAACAAGTGAAAACAACCTCAATTATCAGATAGAATTTTATCAATTATTTACGAAAAATCCGATTCACTACGGTTTTGCAAATGACCCCATAGAATATGCGTTTGGGAATGCTTTCCAAAAAATACTTCAAGTTACAAATTCTGAAATGGGAAATAAGGACATTGCGAGTTTTAATTCATATAGCCTAATTCAGCAAGACAATTGCGATGATGAAATTACTGAGGTCAATTTTCAATATTTATGGTCCAATACAAAGCATGTTTTAATACCTAAATCACAGTTTAAATTATCCAATAATTTTCACAAACAGCCTACGTCATCCGATACGCAGCAAATGAATGCATTGTGCAACAGTTATAAAACGAATTCCATTGGACTTTTCGAAACGCACGTCATTGATAAAGTAGATGGTATCGTTTATGTATCCGTATCCTATTCCCCTTATTACAAGGGTCGTGGATTTGGATCTACTCTATACACGGAGGGCTTTGGTGAAGATAAGCGCGGAGGCCTGCTTCCTATCGTAATATTTTTGCTGATTAGTTCCGTGTTTTATATTTCTTTTCTTGCTGTTTTTGAAGAATTGTATGATAGAATTATACGAAAATTATGGCATCAAATCTCTTTTAAGGAAATTTTGGTGCTGTTTAAAAATAAGTTTCTGTTGGTAGGTGCAAGTCAAATTCTTCCTACGGTTCTGTCCTTTATCATCGTAAACTCTGTCAAATCTATTGCGCCAGATTTAGGCACTCATTATCTTGAAACGGAGTCTTTGTTATGGGTTGTATTTATTACATTGTCTATGAGTATTATCCCGACATTTATCAATGTTTTTGTAATCAATCGATTAGATATTGATGGGTTTCATACATCTAGGGGGTATCAAAATTTTGCAAATGCATCGATTTATGGTTCGTATTTTTCATTTTTCTATTTTTATAGTTTGAAATATGGGTCCATAGCACACGAACAACATTTTCTTTTGATCTTAGTGACCTTTATCATAGGCCTAATACTGGGTAAATCATTGTATTTATATTTGAATAAGAAGGATGTAAAATATCTCTATAATACAGGAATCGTTGGTTTTTTTATTGTTTCAATATTGCTAATTGGGGTGAACCTGATTGTCTTAAAGCGATTTGAAACCTCTGGATTCTTGCAAGCTTTGTTGGTTGCACTTGTTGTTGCAATTGCTTATTCCTTGTTTGAAAAGCGGAAGCAAATTGTTGCTAAAAAACTATATGATATATCCCAAACGAATTTAGCTCAATGGAATTTTTCCTACATACCTGAGGTTGTAAATCAATCCAAATTGGATTTTATTCTAAATAAGTTAACGGTTGAATTATCGGAAAGCAAATTAAATATTGTTGTTTTAACCGGACCTTCGGGAATCGGAAAAACAAGTTTTATCAATGAGTGTTTGTCTTTTCGATTAAAGGCCAATGACAGAAAGTTGCTTTACGGAGATTGCAACGAAATTCAAGAGGAGAATGAAATACATTTCGAACCCTTTGTTCAGGCCTTGGCTGCGGAAATAGGGATTAAGAACTTTGTGAATTCAAGGGAGCAAATATCTAGCAAGACTTCCATGCTGCAGCCTTTTCTTGAGAGTAGTCCCATCGCCTTGGACAGCTTTTTGGATTCTAATTACACCAACGCCGCAAAGACGCTTAAGGAACATTGCTACTTGGTTGCTCAAGAATTAGAAAAGCGGCAATTCAAGGGGGTTTTGGTAATTGAAGATGTACAATGGATTGATGCTGAAAGCAGAGAGTTTTTAATCAATTTATTGAAAATTATTTCAAATAAAAATCAATTCACACAGCTGAAAACCAATTTCTCGATTCTGTTGACGGTGAGAGAGTCCAGTTCGAATGAGCACTTGAGGGGTATTGTCAATATTGATGAATTAAAGGCAGATTTAGGCGCTCAAATATCCAACATTCACTTTGAAAACATCAAACACGATGAGCTTTTTGATTACATCAATTTTGTTGAATTAATAAGCGATAAAGACGATATTTTCAATTTAGCGGATTCAAGCAAATTCATCCTCAATAATTTAATCAATCAAAAAATTGTATCAGGAAAGGCTAACGATAATTTAGTTGAGGCCAATATTACGCCGCATTACATTTTCAAACTATTGACAAGAATGTTGGAAGATAAAACCTTGATTCCGGGTTCAGGTGGGTTGATATTTACCAGGCAGATTACGGAAGAGGATTTGCCCAACAATGATGAAGTGGACAAATTTTATCATGCAATTTTTGATAGGATTGATTCTACGCCTGCCTTAGATAGAATACAGTGGATTCGAATTTTAGAAAGCGCGGCGATGATTGGTCAGAAATTCGACGCAGCGATTTTGGCTTCTGTTTGGGGCATTGATTTGTTGCATCTACTGCATTTTTTGGAGAGAATGGAGAAACTAGGAATTGTAAACGATGTTTATCAGGAAGACAATGTTTATCACTTCCAATCCAATAAAGTCACAGCAGCGTTAAAGAGTTATTTTGGCACTTCAAATTCAGAAGTCAAACAAATTATACTTGAATACAATAAGCGCTGGATTAATGTTCAGAACAAAGAAATAATCAACTTGTCGAATTTCGACTTGGATAAACTCTCCGCACTTTACAGAAGGCTTAAAATAGTAAAACATATTGACGGTTTTGATAGTACATATGAGTTGGTTTATACTATATATGCAATTCGAATTCTGGAATTGGAAGACTATGACAAGTTGGCCGTCATATTGAAAAACGACAATTCGGGCCTTACTAAATATCTGAAAGGCATAGCGAAATACTTAGAAACTGAATCAGTCTTAATTGGTGCTGATGCTGAATTTCTTTTCGATTTCCAACAGTCATCTAGTTTGATTTATGGGAAGTTAGAAACACATTCCACGCGTTGGTATTTGAAACATTTCACCATGATTATTCTTGGAAAAATCAGTGAAGCGGAATATTTGGAGTTTATTGACGAATGTAAAAATGCCAAGGAGACTATTTTTGTTGAATTGATGGTCAAAATGATTCTAAATTCTGAGAGTTTAATTCAAAAGAATGGCATGGTGCTGTTGGATAAGTTTAATGCTGGCGTTGAATTTAGGACACGGAAAGAACCAATATTGGAAATCCTGTTTAGGTTTTTATCGGTTAAGATATTGATAAATCCTTATTGCGAGATTTCAAAAACCCGAGATGAAATTGAAAATCAGTTTGAAGAATTAGAGTCCAAGTTAGATAGCCATTCGGGATTCTTCGAATGGTCGATTTATTATGAACTGAGGTTGAATTATTATCAATTTGAAGAAGACGAAGCTCAGCAATTGGTCGTATTTAAGGAGGCCATGAAGTTCTTAAATGGCAAAAATGGATCAAAATATTGGGCCACCTTTTTACTAAAAAATCACCCTGACCACATTTTGAGAAATCCTGTATTCAATTTCAAAACTGTCATGGAGGACCTAGAATCGTTTTTGCAAAAACGTGGATGGTTGGACGAAGTGTCTGAATTGTCGGTGAAAATGTATTTATTGAAAATTCAATATTACATAGCCAATGAACTTTGGTCTGAAGCAGAGTCTACTATCAGTGAAGCAAAAGCCATAATGCCAAATGATTCTCACAATCAATCTTATGTGAAATTTACGATTGATTTATTACAGAAAGAAGAATCATTACACTACAATATAGGGAAAATGGAGAATGCCGTTGAGGCTTGTACAAAGGCTATTGACTTGTGTAGGTTGATTAATTTGAAACATCGGTTGGTCGACATGCTAATTTATCGAAATATTGCCAATAGGAAATTGGGTAAGCTAGAAGAGGCACTTGAGGATGTTAAAATCGCTATGCAAGCAATCAGGGAAATTGGCAATTTGGCGCCTTCTAAGGTCGGTGTTAGTCTCTTTCAATATGGTCAGATTTTGAGAGAGGCCGGGAATTATGCGGAAGCAATGAGGCAATATATAGATTGTCAGCAATACTGGCCAAATAATTCCAAAGGAGATTACCGTAAGATGGTAACTGAAATGAGTATGATATATTCCATTTCCCATGGCAGTTTGAATGCAAAACTATATTTTCCTATTTCAATTGCAGATAAGATAAAAGAGATAACTGACTATTTTAAGAACCCATCGAACGAGATTCGTCTTTCACCCGGGAATAGGAAAAATGTGTTAGAGTTGTCTAGTCTGAAGTTTGATTGAAGAATTCGTTAATTTAAACCCAAGTTATGCTATTGGTAGGTGTCCAATTTTATCTAGTTCTCCAATAAGTTCAAGAATTTCGAGATTTGAATAACTACCATCTTTGCCTGCCTCGGTAAAAGATTTTGGCATTGCTACTAAATTCTTAATTGAATCGAACGAATTACAACACCATGCCTTTTTTAATTTTATTGCAATTAGGTAGGGGTTATTTGTCATCTCAGCCTCTATGTCTTTTGCCACAGCCTGTCTTACCTCTTGCCATTGTTCTTCGCTAGCAAGCTCTTCATGCAATCCGTCATAAACAAGCCCATCCCAAGCATCAGTATTCAAAAACAGATGAACCACAGACTGTTTGTTCCAGTTTTGAAAACGTTTAAAGTCGTGGTAAGCTTCGCTTTGGCCATCATTCAATTTGTTAAATGTATCCGTATATAGGGTGGAGTTGTTTTCAGTATCAATTATCTTGCAGACATTATAGGTGCACCATTGGGCCCATGATTCTGCATAGAAGGCTCGATCAGTGAATCCAAGTTCGCCGGCTTCAAATTTGGTTTTATTGAAGTGAAAGTGCATCATGTGTGCATATTCATGTACCGCAACCAGATCAAATAAGATTGAATAAGAAATATTGAATAATTTAGCATTTTCAGAAATTAACCCATGGCACATGCTAATACTTTTTGGCTCAGTTGCAGAGAAAAAACCTAATAAATCAATAATGTCGAAACCATTTACCGGCTCAAGTTTGCATTCGTGCCTTATATTGGTAACGGTAAATTGAGAATAATCTATTTTTGATAAACTAAAACGGTTTTCAGAACCATTAAAGCCATTTGCTATATTTTCGCCAGCAAGTGTGTTTTTCGAGATGAAATCTATTAAATAATACAGCATAATTCAGTTATATAACTTTTTTTAAACTTAACCCTAATTTGTTTTTCGCATATTTTTCCATATATCCATTAATTACCTCATTAGGCACTAAAGTGTCAAAGTCGTTTTCAAGCGAAAAATAGCTGCTTGCTCCTTCAACTGAGCTAATTATAGGACTTCTGTTTTCAAACCTTTTTCTTGAAAAGGTAAAGTTTTTTAAAGCGTACGAAGGAATATCGCTATCGGTGCAAATATAGTTTTTTGGCACACCTGCAAAGCCCGAGGCACAATCATTTCTCATGTTTGGATCCACGTACCACTGTCCTCTAAATGCTCTTGTGTCGATTCTCCAATAACTAAAAATATTAAAACAAGAACCTCTTTCTGCAACCGGAATATGATCCAATTCCCACCAGCTATCAACACAATATGGGTAAGAATCATGAAACTTTGTTAAAAAACTATTTGCGAAAACCATTCCAAACATTCCCTTAACCAACCCACTCTCTGCAATGCTAATATCTTGAATTAGATTTGCGTACTTAATGTGCCAAACAAACCTATCAGGCACTACACTTTTCAATCCACTCATAAATTCAATTCTATGCGGTTCGCTTTCGTAAATTTTCGGCATTGATAAAACAGTTTTTTTCATATGTATTTTTTTGTTTAAAATCTTAATTCCTGCTTGAGTGCTTGTTCATTAGGAAATTTATTTATTAGAGCAAAAGTCAAAAGAAAAGGGTTCTTAATGTCTTTCTTCTCTTAAATATACATTCAGCAACAGGCGAAATTTGATGGAATTAGAAAAAAAATTATAAATGATTGTAAATCAGGTCAATAATTTTAAGATGGCTTATTGCGTTTTGGTGCATTGGCCCTAATTCCTTTTTTAAAGAATAAAAAATGGGTTTGCCCGTGGGTTTTATCCGCGTATTTGTTTTTAAAAATGATTGGTTGTTTTAAAGCGCTATACTATCCTTAATTTCCTCGGCAGCATCGCGAATAATTCTCGATCACTCGTCTAGATTTTGATTGTTTATTTGGGTAGTATTTGAGGTCGAATATAGGAGAAAAATTAAATCTCAATCTCTTTAATTCAAAAATCATTAAGCCGTTTGTTTTGGTTTTAGTATAATCCATTTCGCTTTGGTACAGATGAATGATAGACTGGTTGACATATAAAATTAGGATTCCTTGTTCCCTAAAATTTTTAATTAAAGACTTTTGAGCGAATGGCTTCAGGGCTATGTTTTCAATGCTCTCTTTCTTTAGTCTATTTAACTCATACTGGCTTAGACTCGGCGCATAAAAGCTTTTGAAATGATTGGATTTGTTTTCAATTATAATCAGTTTTTTGATTTTTATTTCATCTGTAATCCATATGAGCATTTCTCTATCATTAAGTTTTTTTAAAAAGCTTAAATCCTGAGGTCTTGTTTTTGGGCGCATTAATCGACACATTTTTCATTAAATATACACCCACAAGCCTGTTGATATTGAAATTATTGGCAAATATTTGATAAACGACTGAATATGAGCTTGTATTTTTTTCAAAATAGAACTATTTGATTAATTTTTGATTCCAGATATTGCAAATTGGACAAGTAATTTAACCTCTAAAAAACTATAAGACAAGTTAGCCTTTGTGTTTTACTTAATTAAAAAGCAGGTGCTTTTAGATGAAATGTTCTTGCAGAACATAAATTTAAGTAGCTGTATTTTAGCGTTTAATAATTAAAAATCACATTTTTTTTCTAAATAATCAGTTTGCCCTAAAACCTGATTGTATATTTAGGTAAATAAATCGATGATGAAAGTGAAATTAATGATAGGGGTCCTGCTCCTTTTCGGAATGATCGAATTAAACGGACAAATTTTTAAAGCCGATTCTGCCTACAGGTTTAAGTTTCGGAATGTGAAGCAACTGGTTAAAGATGCAGAGAAAGTAAAAATCAGAGCGCCAAAGCTTAAAACAAAATGGGAGTATGACAGCTATGAAGCGAAATTAACTGACTCCACTTTTACGTTCTGTAAACTGAAAACTGGAGTTTTTATGTCATTCAAAATAATTGAAGACTGGAGAGAAGATAGCAGTGGCGATTGTTTGAGGCTTTTTGCTGCGAAAAATGAATGCGATGATGTTATTTATGTAAATTATATACCTGTTGATGAATTAACCTACAGTTTAGTGGTTTATTTTCAAGGAGAGGATTTAAATTACTACGCGACATATTTAACCCACCGGTATAATGAACTTGAATAAAATTTAAATTATTTTTTCTACTTTTATAAAAAAAACTCTTATTATTGTGGAGGGTCTGATTATAAAGAAACTAAAACAGATCCTAAAATTGAAGTTATAGATATTTCAGGTAATTTTTTGAGAATTAACTTCAAATATTTTAATACGATGTCAGGTTCTTATGAGACACATGGGAGAAATTACACACCAATCAACAAAGGCCCATTTTGATTGGAAAACTAGCTTTGAAAATAACATAATTAATAATAAATCATGGAAAAGAAAACCTTAAAACTTTGGTGGAATGAAAGATCTGCCATTCAAAAGATTATAATATTTGGTTTTATTGGGATTATTGGATTGGCCATTGCGTTAAATGGCGGCAATAGTGCTGAAAAGAAATTAAAAGAGTGCTTAAAAATCACAGGATATAATTTTTCAGGAGCTTGTCAAATGGGGAGTGTAATTGGCGATGCTACAATTACAATTGATAAGGATGGTAATTATGCAAGTGTTACCTACTCAGCTATGGGCTCACAAGCAACTGAATCAGGAAAACTAATAAATTTAGTCTTAGAAGAGGGAGGTCCCGATAATACCTGCAGAATTGTAGGCGATTGGCAGGTGGACGGAAATGCATCTAAAGGTACCCGCTTTTCTTTTGGTGTCTTTGCTGAAAAGCCCAACACCATAATTTGTCAGATTTCGAATAGTCAATTTGCTTACTATGATAATATGACGCTCGCAGCAGAGGATTTTATTAAAGTAAAAGAAATACTTAAATCTTCACAACAAAAAAATGAGGCAAGTATTGCAAAGCCAAATACCACAATTGTACCGCCTGTTCCTGATGGAAATATTTCTAGTAATGGCGCAGAAACAACAGAAAATACAAGTCCTGCTGAAAATGATATGTTAACAGAGGATTTGTATTGGATTAAAGATGAAAAAGAAATTGTTGTGAAGTACAAAGGATATGAAGAGGGCGATTTGATCCATTTTACTTTTGAGTCTAATAATGGAGATGAGTATGACTTTAGTGCGTTTCCAACAGCATGTCCGTATATAGATGAAAACAATCAATTTAAAACAGAGTACAAAGATAAAATCTTCAAAATAAACTGGCAGTCGCTTGAGCCTAAAGTAACAGGAGAGAACCAATACCCATATAATAGAATTACAAATATTCAATTTGCTGAGCACAATTCAAAATCGAATTTGTTGGCAACGCCATTTTATATTATTAGCACAGCCGCAGTGCAGACAGAAGCTGAAGCCAAAGCTTTGGCGAAAAAACTTCAAACCCAAGGGAAGCAATCTGGTTACTTATGGATACCAGATTACCCTTCGTTGAGTGGGACAAATTATTATTCAGTATATATCGGACCCTATCATTCACAATACGAATGTGAAGTAGCAACAGAAGAATATAGAATTTTAAATCCAAAGGCCTATGGATTACTTGTCTCTACGGAAAATAAAAGAGTCCAAATTAATGGTATAGGAAAAGTTATTACAACCCGTAAATAGATTTAAACTAATTAAACACTCACATTTAATTTCAGAAAGGCTAGCAAAGACATTGTTAGCCTTTTCGTTTTTAAGGTGATACAAAATTGGGTACACTTTTTTCAAAAATCGGAAAATGAACTCCTGGGATTTTAAGGTTATTTTTGCCATTTCTAATATCGGCTTTTGTTAGCAGTGCTTTTTGAGCATTACTGCTGTTATTAATCAGAAATATTTACCAAATAGATCATTTCAATTTGAAAAGATAGATTATTTCCGACGGATTTATATATAGACTGTTATCCATAAACAAATCTTTATTTCGAGATATATACATACCTTGTCCAGTAGTTGTGTGTCTATAATAATTATTATTAAAGTTAGTCACATAATCAAATTCTTGATTGTTTTGTGAGTATACTTCTAATCCTTTATTAACAGATAATAATTTTAACCTTAAGCGATTTAATTGAACCGATGTTAAAGCCAAATAACATTCGTTTTCTATTGCAAAAAATCTCCAAACTATATCTTTGGCTGTATTGTTGTAACCGTCCGATTTTACGTCCTCATTTGCCAATTCAATTTGAAGCATTTTTCTTTGATTGTTATTGTCTGCAGATTCAATTTGCTTTACGTTAAACAAAAAGGATTCTTCACTTCCGTCATTGTATTTAATTGTGAATAGTTTATTTTTAAGAATTTCTATTTTAGGTAATTTTGAATTAAAGTAGTCGCTTTTTTTAGGAACAACATAGTTGTTAAAATTAGTCCCATTTGTTATCGTAACATTTGGTACAACTCCCCAATAGGTAAATGCATTCGCGTCAAGTATCTCGGGCAGACTTTCAACCGCTCCTTGATAATTGTTATCGTTATAACCATAGCTGTTGCTACTTTTATTCCCATATATTAGTTTGCTTAACACAAGGCTGAAAGAATCATTAGCTAAGGGGATTTGATCAAAAAAGTATTTATTTAAAAAATCATACCTGTTAAATGTTGTAGATGGCGAAACAACATTAGAAGAAAGCAAAGCACTTGAAAGGGAGTCTTTAAGCGTTAAAATTGTTGCATTGAGTTTTGATATTGCAATTTCATTTTCTGACATTATTCGCTTTCTTTCAATTTCATCAAAAAGAATCAGTTCATTTATTCTTGAAATTTCAAGCTCATTCTTTTTGTTTTTTTGTACTAACGAGGTTGAATTTGCAGATAGTTTACTTGAGGTCTCCTGTAAATTGATATTTTCGTTTTTTAAAGAGTCTATTTTAGTTTTCAAAATAACAATGTGCGCTCTCAGTTCAGATTTGTTCATCTCTTCAATGTTCTGCGCTGATAAAGCCGAATTAAATAAAAGATAAATTGTCGATAAGATGAGAATTTTTTGTTTCATATTTTTGCTTATGACTGATTTGCGTGGAAGTAATTTGCGTTTTTAAACATCTAATTTTGTTTGGCAAGGTTGAATTTTTGGATGGTATTCAAAATGTGCTTTTACCTCTCAAATATAAGATTAATAATAATTTAAAAGAATTTATTTTGTAAATCAATGCGTAATTCCTTTGTTGTAAGACCAAAACCATATCAAACCTCTATATTTTTATAGCACTCTTAAGAATCTATAGTAATCACCCCATGCTTTTGTAAATACTTTAAAAGTATAAGACTTAACTTCGCAATTGTAATTGACACATAACATAACAAAAAAATGCTATTTTTTTTAAAAACTAACCTTATATTCGCCTAATAAATTAAATTTTAACCAATAATTAAAAATAAAAAAATAAGCTTTCGAATAATTACCTGAAGAATTAACCCGATAATAAAGCAATTGCAACCATAAAAAAGAATTAATGTTGTTGTTTTATCACAATTTTGGGTCTGTTTTTGAAAGTTCCAATTGTCAAAACATTAATCTAAAGGCTTTATTTTTAAATAAATATCAATTGAACTTTAAATGAATATCCAAGAAGCATATAAAAAACTAGATCTCGCAAGGGGATTAGGCAAAGACAGAGTAGATAGTCAATATTTCTCATTAAAGAATGAATTAGAATCTAAGATTCTTGTTACACAAAATGATAAACTAAAAGAAGTATACACCAAAAGATTAGAGGAGGTTGAATACGCCTACTCGGCTCTACTTGATCACTTTGAGAACAATAGTTCAGACAAAGAAGCTTTGCTGGCAAATGTTATTCCACCTAGTCCTAGTTTACCTGTTCCGATTCCTTCCGCCCCAGTATCTTTAAACCCGGAACCCACCTTTACAAATTACGCTTTTGAACCTTTGCCTACATCTAAAAAGAAGAATAAATTTGTAATCATTGGTGTTTTAAGTTTATTAATTGTGGGCGGTATTTCTTTGCTTTATTTTAAAACATCTCTTTTTAAAAGTGGAAATGATGATTTATTTAGAGTTATCGAAGGTGAGAAGCGCGTTTTTGTAAACAATTTAATACTAAGGCAATTTCCGGATCCTGAGTCTTCAAAAATAGAAGTGTTTCCATTCGGTACACGTTTAACCGTAGATGAAAACGAACCATCAAAAACGGATGATAAAAATGTCATGTGGCGAAAAGTAAGGGTAATGCATCCTGTTTATGGTTGGGAGCGTCCGGATGACAGATTTCCATATCCTTACGAAGGTTGGATGGCCATTCAGCAATGCGGTGTAACTTGGATTGAAGATTCTACAAAAACCAATAAATTAGCAAAAATTTTGGTTGGAAATGAATCTGGACGATCGTTGTCATCCGAATACAGACATGCTTTAGTTGCTTATTTTGAAGCTAATAATTATTTGGATGAGTGGTTCTTATATGGCAAAGTCAAAACCGAAACCATTCAAAATTCATTGTCAATAAATCTAGGATATTACTACAATGAAAAAGACTGCAAGGGTGATGATAAAGCTAATTTTATTGCACTATTTAACAGCAAATCAGGGGCACAAACAAAACTACTTGTGATGTCCATGGATGAAAATGGAAGTTCTAGGGTGTTAATGGACAAGACTTTTAACGATACCGAAGGTAAAATTACTGGATTTAGTAAAATTCCCGCTAGAGATATAGGATATTTCAATAATTGGCTATGGTATTATTATAGTTTTTCGGCTGTAAAAAATGCGGTTTATGTATATGGAGATAATCTGCCTTTCAATGCTTTAACCATCCATAACGGCGAAGCTAAAACTTGGAATTGGTATGTTGATTGATTCTAAAAGGAAAATAATAATAGCAGCTTTTTCAGGATTGTTGCTTGGTTTTTTGATTTTCTTTGTTTTTGATTATCTCTCAAAATTATTTGCAGAAAAAAATTACAATGCAACAAACACCATTATTGTAATTAATAAAGACAATCAAAGATTGTCTGTCTACGATGTGATGGATGGTAAAATAAAAGATTATAATGTTAGCACCGGAGAGAACCCTGGCAATAAATTAATGAAAGGCGATCTAAAAACACCTGAAGGTGCTTTCCCTATCATTGGAATTGAAAATGCCGCAGATTGGTCTTATGACTTTAAAGACGGAAAAGGACCTGTGCTTGGTGCTTATGGTCCAAATTTTATTAGATTAAAAGTTGACGATGTCAATATATTTCAAAATGTAGATTTAGATACTAATTTCGCAATCGATAATAAATTTCAAGGTATAGGTATTCATGGCACCCACCTTAATGGTTTAATTGGAAAACGGGCTTCTCATGGTTGTATTCGCATGAAAAATGAAGATCTCAAAGATCTGAGACAATACATACAGGCAGGAACTTTGGTTGTAATCGTTCCAGGCAAGCTTGATATTCAAGAAAACACAAATCCCAAGACAATAATCAAAGATAAAAATAATTAATTCAAAAAAATATGAAGACGATTTTACAATATATAGGCCTGTTATTACTCTTAATACTTTCCTTCTTAGGTGCAAACTATTTGCTGAGTGGAGACACCATAATTAGTGGAAGCATTAGCTTAGTTCTAGTTATTTTAATTTATTTTTTAATAGAATTCTTGAAAAATAGAAAAGTTCAAATTACCAAAAGTAAATTTTCTGGCGTGTCATTCTTGCTTTGGGGGTTATTTGTTGTTTTGTGTATTCCAATAGGGATACTTATTACACACGCCCTCAACGTTGAAATCAATGCAAAGAAAGAGTTAAAATCATATGCAAATGCGATAGTTGCTAAAAATCAAGATGCCATCAATCTGTTTCAAACTGAAAACAAACAGTATATTCAGGAAACATATTTAATTGCAAGAAATGCCTTAGACCGTTATGTGAATACATCTAACAAAACAGAAAAGGATTCAATTGAAGCATTATTGGGGGATGTAAGATTCGGTATAACGGAATTTCAACAGATTAATAAAAGTAACTTTAGCAATAGCGCAAACGCCTTACAAAGTGCACTTGAGATACAAAGTGCCGCGGTATTAGACTCAATTCAAGACCGTTCAAAAACCACAATCAAGAACAATGTTTATTTGGTTGATAAATGGTCGAGGTTAAGATTGGTTAGTGCTATTTCGGAGTTGGAGAATATGTTGGAAAAAAACATCAACCAAATGAACGCTTTTTTAACACATCAAAATTATAAGCCTAATGTTTTTTCAAATCCAGACAACCCTGGTGCTGAAGTATTAAGTTTTGTTGAAAGTGCAAACAATCAATTAAAAGTAAACAAATCAGATGTTAATTTGGCGTCCTTCTCTGGTTTATGGAAACAATACGCACCGTATTGGTTGTTGATACCAGTATTTATTTTCTTCTTCTTATTAATTCTGCCATATGTTCTCGAACAAACATCGGGTAAGTATACAGTGCAAGATGATAAAGATATCGAAACAGGGGGCATTGAAATTTAGAACCGAATAAAAATTATAACAATGGATAAAATTGTAAAGAAACAAATTCTACAAGAAATAAATGCATTAGAAGTCAGTGATTTACTGGAACTAATTCAGGCCAATGATATTCGATTAGAGGAAATGGTTGACTCAGGGCTTGAGCGTGCAAAACTGCATGCGGTTCAAAAGCAATTAAACCAAGCCCACGTAGGAGGGCAATCAAATGGAGTGGCTACTCAAGATGCCAATGAAGAGCTAAAAAATTTATGTTTAGCTATAGAAAGTGGAGAGTACGATGTTTTAGATATTAGAAATTTTCTACTCAATGGGGTCATCACATCTGACCATTTGAAAGAATACACCTCTATGACAGATGATATCATTGAGCGTATTAATTATTATCAAAAACGGGAAACCGATTTTATGGATTGGAAGGATTTACCTCCACTTCAACTAGACCGCACCGATGTGTATTTTTTGGGTCAACCGGGTTCAGGTAAGTCGTGTGTACTAGGCTCACTTTTCTATTATTTTGAGAAACAAGGGATATTGGCCGAAAATATGCACAATCAAATTGGTACTATTTATAGAAATCAGCTCAAGGAAGAGTTCGGTTATGGCATTTTGCCTGATTCTACAGCAGTAGATGGGGTTAATTATATGCCCATTGAATTGCGGAATTTAAAAGATACAGAACTCAGACACCCATTAAATTTTGTTGAGATGTCGGGAGAAATTTTCGACACCGCATATCAAAATGGTATTGAATCAATACACCCCAAAGTAAAGGAATACTTAAGTAATAAGAACCGAAAAATATTGTTTTTTATTATTGATTACGATTTACACAAGAAGTCAGAAAAAATGTCTTTTGGAGCGGGTCAGGCAAGCAAGCTGACAGCAGTTTTAGAGATTTTGGATAACTATGGAACCTTGTCTAAGGTCGATTCCATTTATGTTTTGGTTACAAAGAGTGATTTATTCCCAGCTGATAGAGATAAGGTAGAATATGCCAATGAGTTTATTAATGAATATTACTTAAATTTTGTCAATAACCTCAGAGATAAGAAGCAAAAATATTCAAATAGGAACAGCTTTAAAATTACGGTCTATCCTTTCACCATTGGCTTGGTTAAATATAGAAACATGTTGGTTAAAATTGATAATGCAGGTGCTGAATATGTCACAAAAGCAATACAGAAGCATGCTTTTGTTGGAAAAAAAGCAGGGTTTTTAGGTAAACTTTTTAAAAAATAATAGATTATGGACAATAAAATAGGTTTTGTGGTATGGGGCATTAGAAATGGTTTTAAGAACAATTGGCTCGCAGCAAATGTCGATGCAAGCGTGTATCAACTTTTAACAGATGACATGCGTCAAATTTGCAACAGTACAGTTGATAAATTTTACTCAATAGAAAAAATTGATAACCATACTGTGCTTAGTGTTTTTAATCCAAACACCAAAGACCATGTGCAGCGCAAGGCATACATTGCATTAAGTATTGTTATACCGAATGGATATGCAATTGTAGGGGATGCGATTGAGTGCTTAAATTTAATGCTGCAAACTTATGAAGTAAAACAAGGCAATGCCATGGTCAATATGGTTAATGCTGAGGATGTAAAGGCCCACTTAGCCCAATTGCAACTTAAACCCGAAGCAAACTTTATTCCTAGTGCTGGTAATGGAATTGGTGTTTTTCATTGCAATGATTTTGATCAAATTCAAATGCATTTTAGCGGTCCAACAATTTTTGGATTTAAAAAGGTTTTCTTCATTTCAGGTCAGAATGTTGCTCTAGAGAGAATACCTGGTATACAAAATGTGCAGTCGTTTGCTAAACCTTTGTTTTTAACGCTTAGCGAATTCGATCCCAATAAGCACAATGCAACAATCAATGGTCAAGCAATTACGATGTCTAAGACGCAAGTAAAACAGGGCGATGTTATTCGGGTTGTTGATTTTACAACCAAACAATCCAAAGAATTTCAAATTACGGGTAATGATGTGCACATTTCTTTAAGAGATTTATTTCCACCAATCATCAAACAAGCAACACCTCCAAGCGATATATATTATCAAAGCCCCTTCAATGGCAACAAAAATAAAATTATTGCATTGTTGTCAACAGCTGTTCTGGTAATAGGGTGTATCGTATATAATTTGCTGCCTTCTGATGCTTTACCGGACCCAGGAGGAGGAGGAGGAGGAGGCGGAGAGGCAAGCACCCAAGAATTTTCAGCGGTTTATGATTTTGAAAAACTTGAATTGCTTAATTACCCTGAGGGAACAAGTGAATCAACTATGTTTTTTATCTACAAATTAAATAACGAAGATTCAACTTTAATAGATTCTGTTTTACAAGTATCCTCTAAGTCTTCAAAAGTCCAACTAAATAGATCGTCTGATACACTTTTGTTGATACGATACAAACTTGAAGGTGAAATGAAAACCAAGAGAATTGCTGTGGAATTCAGATTGCCAAACGAACATGAAATTTTACCTGGTGAAGCTTTATCCAAAATTGCTAAACACTATGGAATAAAGAAAGATTCTCTTATGAAGTGGAATAAAATTGCCAATGAAAATTCTATTCGAGCAGGCCAAGTTATTCTTTTAACCCCTCAAGTTTTAAATACAACAGAAACTGAGGAAACTGAGGATGCAGATGGTGCTTCCGGAAATTCCAACACCACTTCTAATGGTAATTCTAATTCAAATTCAGGAAATGGCGCAAGTACTTCTAATGTAAATCAGGCTGGAGGAACCAAAAATGCGAGATCAAACGGGCAATCCGATGCTTCTGGTTCAGCTAAAAAATTAACAGAAGTAAAGAAAAGAATTCAAGGTTTAATCGATGCAATGCCGGTTGAAACAGAAGAGCAAAAAAGAAAAAAACTATCTAAATTAGCAGATTTGAAGAAAAATGAAAATAATTTGATAGAATTGGAATCTATGGAAAGTAAATTGAAATTATAAATGATTAAAAATAAATTAATACTATTCATCATTTTAATAGTAGTTGCAGCGGGCGTTATGTTGGCATTGGATTATGTATCCTCATTGCCTCCTGGTGAAGACCCGTACGTAGGCGGTCTTGTAAAAGAACCTAAAGTGGTGCGCGATTTTAAGTTGTTTTGCGACACCCTTAGCGCCAGCAATTGGGAACCCAGTGCTTTTCAGGAAAGGGTAGACCGTTTGAATGTGTACAAAGCCAAGGATATTGTAAATGCCTCTGAATTTATAAATTTAGAAGAGTATATGTACTCCGCCTACGCGAGTTCATTAAGCAATACCTATGCAACTTGGAAAAACGGATGTGATGCCGCCTCGCTCAGAGATTTACACGCGGAGATGAAGCGCATTAGTCCCATCAATTCGGCTTCCAAAAATAAACTAAAAGCGCCCTTGCAAGAAATTAATGGATTTTATGCCTTGCTGGGCACACCCCAAAAAGTAGATCATATGCAAAGGTCCGAATACAAAGAAGCCCAGTTTAATCAATTGCTTGCCCAAGTAAAATCTTTGCCGAATCATTTTAACCGCTGTTCAAATGTAAATACCATAAAAAGAGAAGCTGAAATTGCGCTTAATGCATTTAAAAACTTTGCAGAACAATACAGCGATGCGGTTAAGGCTTACAATTTCGACCAAAGGGATTACAGCAATAAAAACGACCTGCGTAAAGTTTGCAAAATAGCCAAAACAAGCAATTACAACTTTTATATAACCCAATTAACTCAATTAAATGTTTGCCAATAAAATTACTCTGAAGACAATCGTTTTCCTCATAATATTTACCTGCCTTGGATCTGCCTATGCGCAAAATAAAAAAACAGATGGGCTCGTTGAGAAAAAACTAGACAGTATTATTTTGCTGCTTAAAAATCATAAGTCTTTAACAGAGTTAAATAAATTTGATAGTATGGTTACAGCGAATTGCAATACAGAAATTACAAGCTTAAAAAATGCGCATCAAATTCAATTAAAGAAATTAGATTCTATTTCAAAAAACGCAAATCAAGAGGTGTTGGTTTTGAAAAAGCAAAACTCAGATTTTCAATTAAAACTGGATCAAAGCAAAGCCGATTTTCAAAAACAAGTAACAGAAATGCTTCAACAAACCATGAAAGCGGGGATATCCATTGGAAAGGATGCTGTGAATGCACAACTTGTACTGGCTAAATCCTATCAAACAACAAATGCAAAAGATTTTGAAGCATTCGTCCTTATATTTAATGAAGTTGCTGCCTTAGAACAAGAGTTTAATGTGATGCTAGACTTAGAGAAAGTTCAAACCAAGGCATATGATTTGTACGCAAGAACTACCAAATATCCTGGGCTTGATAGAGATGTTGTTCAACTGCTTTTTAAACTCAGCAATTATTGTAATTACGAACAAAAACTTTTGGATCTTGTCGCTTTATCCTTAACCCAAAGTTCGGAGGAAAACAGAAAAAAGCAAATATTACGCAGGGAAGATGACTTTAATGATTACCCTTCGCTAAAAGCCGAGATAGAAAAAATCAAAGCAAAAAGAGATCATATAGTAACCCGTAAATGCAATCCATAAAATGAGAGATTCTATATCCTTAATAGCCAATTCAGGTCTTCAGTTTTACCACTTCGAAGCCAAGTTGAATGCTGATATTCAGAAAGATTCAAAATTTCGTTTTGTCGAAAAATTTGATGCCTCACGGAGAAGGTTTTGGTTGGATGAAGTGGTGTGTATTTCAAAGGATGAAGACCTGTGGGCGCGAAAAAGCCAATTGTTAGAATATGGCTACATATCTAAGTCAGGCAAGCTGTCTGATGATTTGGAACCCTCCAATTTGCAATTGATAGATTCTACCGAGTTTTTTGAAATAGGCAACCTGAATAAGGTACTGAATGTGTTTGAAAAAAAATGGATTCCATTGCCCTATTTTAGTTTCAATAAAATTTCAAATGACAAGTTTGGACCCACCGATTGGGTGCGTCTTTATTTTGAGCGCATCAATGAGACAGAAATAAAATGTGTTTTATTGGTTGATACCACAGTAACTTCCGATATTCAGAATACGACATCACCATTTTTGCACGAGAATTCAAACGAGAATATTTTTAGTTTGTGTGAGAATGATGAACTTACCATTAGTTATTTGGATAAAAATTTTGATTGCGATTGGGTCGAAAATTATATTGGGAGCTTTTTTCATAAGCCAAATGCAGAATTAGAGAAACCTTATCTTAAGCATGTTGCAAATTATATTTTTTTCTTGCGCATCATTAGAAGTTTAAGTGCCTTCCCTCAAATTAATTTATTGCGAAATGATATAGGAATTATTGATGTTGATTTGGTGGTTGATATTGGAAATTCTAAGACCTGCGCCATTCTTTTTGAGAATCCAACTGGACAGCAGTTCAACTTTAATTCGGTTAAAAAATTGGAGTTGTTAGATTTTTCTGATCCTTTAAAAAAGTATAATGATTCATTCTCGACACGTCTGGTTTTCAAATCCTCAAATTTTGTGACTGGAAATCAAGAAATCAATCAATTTGGTAAATTTGTTTGGCCTAGTCCAGTTCGAATTGGTTTCGAGGCAGAAAGCACCATTAATAGCTCAAATATCGAGTTAAAATTGTCTCGCGAAACACGAACCATGAACTCTAGCCCGAAAAGGTATTTGTGGGATGATAAAATATCGGACTTAGAATGGGAATTTCACTTAGAAGATCCTGAACAACCATTTGACCGTGTTTATAAAAAAGGAGTGTCCGAGCAGTTAAATTCTGATGGCACATTTTGCAAAGATGGGATTTTTGGTACTGAAGCCCGCTATTCGAGAAAATCATTAATGACGTTTGTATACCTCGAGATTTTCTCACATGCTTTCAGACAAATTAATTCTATAGAATTCCGGGCGCTTCATGGTAACCCTTCTTTTAGAAGAAAAATCCGAAGGGTTGTCGTTTCTTGCCCTACGGCTATGATTAAATCTGAGCAAATTGCTTTAAGACAATGTGCTGAGGATGCAATTAAAATCATCAATAATTTAAAATCTTATTCCACCCACACAGACACAGATAAAAATAAAGACATATACGATACAGAGGTTAACGTCATACCATCTGTGCGCGAATTGTCTTTGACTGATGATAATTTGGAACAAAGAAATGAATGGATTTACGATGAGGCTTCAGCTGCTCAAATGGTGTATTTATATGGTATGATCATTGATAAGTTTGGAGGCAATGTAGGCAAGTTCTATGATGTTTTTAAGAAGGCAAATGAGAAAATCAAAGGAAATAAGAAACAACTGCGAATTGCTTCATTTGATGTAGGTGGTGGCACCTCCGACCTGATGATAACAGACTATGAGTTGAAAGACTCTTTTTATGTTGAGCTAAAACCAAAACCACTCTATTGGGAAAGTTTTAAAATTGCGGGAGATGATTTATTGGAGCAAATTATTCAACAGGTAATTATTGAGGGGGAACCCAAAAATGAAACTCAACAAGGATGCTGCGGCGCCATTGAACAAGAACTTCGAAAATTAGGTAAATCTAATGTCGGTGGCATATTGAATGGGTTTTTTGGTCAAGATAGCAACAGGATAGGTTACCGCGGTAAATTAATGCGCACAAATTTTGTCAATCAAATTGCTTTGCCAATTGCAAATGAGTTTATGGTGAGGTCTAACGATGATAAGGAGCTTATACTAAGTTATGCAGATATTTTTGAAAAAAATCCGCCAGGTGAAGATCTTTTAAATTATTTTGAGACACATTTTGGTTTCCGCTTTGAAACTATGAAGTGGAAAATATCAAACAAACGCTTGAAAGAAATTTGCGACCTTGTCTACAACCGTTTATTCAAACAAATAGGATTAATTTTAAAGGCTTACGACTGCGACTTAATGATCTTATCCGGTAGACCATTTTCATTGAATGCCATGAATGAACTGATGCAAAAATCCAATCACTTGCCACCCAACCGTCAAATTAATTTAAATACGTTTTGGATTGGAAGATGGTATCCCTTTGCCGACGACAATGGTTACGTTGATGACCCCAAAACAATTGTATGTGTTGGAAGTCTGATATCTTTGATGGGAGGCTCTTTATTAAAGCTCGGTGACTTTAGACTTGATACGAGTGAATTAAAACGTTCTCTTAACTCTTCTGCGAATTATATTGGTAAAATTAACAACAATATTATTGATACAAATATATTGGATAATAAAGTTTCTGAAGCAAGCTTCCAAGTAACAAGTTTGCCTTTTCAGATTGGGTATAAAAAAATAAATTCTAAAAAATATCCTGCAAGCGTTCTTTACTCTCTTCAGATTAATGAATCGAGGGTTAATGATATTAGTAAAAAGAAAAAAGGGGATGATTTTGACAAAGTTGTTGATTCAGCAGAAGACTTAAAGCATCGTATTCGATCAAAAATGCCTTTAATGGTTACAATCAGTAGAGATTATGATGAGAACAAAGAATTACTAAAAATTGAAGAGGTAGTCGATGTAGATGGTAACGATGTTTCTAAATTGTTTTTTGAATTAAGTCCTCAAACTTTGACTAATCCAGCGGGATTTTGGCTTGATACAGGTGAATTTAAATTGGGTAGAAGATCATAATATAAGACATGAAAAATTTTGAACAACAGGCATTAAGTCAGCTTAAAAATAGCGCAGTATCTTTTTACTCCTCAATCGATAAGGCAGACAAATGGGTGCGTGAAAATTTAGAGAATGAACAGAAAGCATCTGTTTCTATAAAACTCAAAAACAAGCGCAGAATTGTCCGTAAAATAATGGATTCTATCGATTCTAAACCTGTTTTCGCCTTATTTGGCGGAAGCCAGGTAGGAAAATCTTATCTCATCAAAAATATTTTGAGTATTGATGGCGCTCCGCTTAAAATACAATTAGGTGATCAAGAGATAGATTTCTTAAAAGATATTAACCCCCCTGGAACTGGAGCTGAAAGTACAGGTGTGGTTACAAGATTCACGATAGACAATACTTCTCCATTTTTAGACCATCCAATAAGGTCAAAATTATTATGCACTAAAGACTTAATACTTATTATTTGCGACTCTTTCTTCTCTGACTTAAAATCAATCGACAACTACCCAAGCAAGGAAGATTTTGCAAGTCATTGTAGGGAATTAAATGGCCGTTTCTTGAGTGCTAATAAGGTTCAAGAAATATTGGTAGAAGATGATATTTTTGATATCAAAGATTATTTTGACAAAAACTTCTATAAATCTAGGCATTATACTGAAAACATAAGCAATAGTCAGTATTGGTTTGAAGTTGGGAAATTAATTGATAAAGTTCCTATCGAAAATTGGTGTGAAATTTTTTCTATTCTTTGGTGTCAAAATCAAGCGTATTCTGATTTGTTTAATTTACTAATTCACGAATTGAATAAGATTAAATTTTCAAAAGAATTGTTTTTAGAATCAAATACGGTGTTGCGGGGGCATGGCGAGATTCTCGACGTACAGAGATTGAAAGAACTTTTTACTCAGGCCTCAAATGTTAAAGTAAAAGATTTGGAAGGTCAAATTTTCGAAATAAATATTTCAGTGGTTAGTGCATTAAGTAGGGAAGTATCTCTAAAATGTGATGCAAAACTTGCAGAAAAAAAACCTTTCTTACTTAACACAGATTTATTGGATTTTCCAGGTGCACGCAGCCGACTGGAACATACCGTTGATTCTGTTACAATCAAGGCAATTCCAGATTTATATTTGCGTGGGAAAGTTGCTTATTTGTTCAATAAATATTCTGGAGACTATGAAATAAATAACTTATTGTTTTGTCAAAATGACAAACAGCTAGATGTAAATGAATTGCCTGGATTATTAAATGATTGGATAGTAAATAATATTGGATCAGAT
This sequence comes from Bacteroidia bacterium, assembly GCA_044341025.1. Taxonomy (GTDB): domain Bacteria; phylum Bacteroidota; class Bacteroidia; order NS11-12g; family UBA955; genus JABMMZ01. Next base: position 39,207 of record JBIISM010000008.1, read on the forward strand.
GCGATAGACCGAGAAAAGAATTTAGCAAATTTACCCGTGTCTCCCTTGTTTATCGTATTTACTTTTTTTAACAACCAACTAAAATTTGACACAACAAATGATGACAAAGAGGATATCAGTTATAAGTGGAATACTCGTTTTAACCGTTTCTTTGAGCAGGAGTTGGTTACAGTTAACCACGATTGGCATAAAAGCTGGACTTCCTCAAACCCACTGTTTAGAAATTTCTATCTTTTAAGAGATTATAAATATTCAATTGATACGTTTACAGGTTTTGAAGAGATAGGAACTGAAACTGGAATTCAATTGAACCGTGTCGAATTTCTTGACCGGATAAAGCAGTCTTTTGTGCAGCATGAATTTGTTCAAAAACATTTTGAAAATCCCGATGAGGCATTTGACCAAACTGCTTTGCCAAATAAAGATGGAGGTCAAAGAATTATCAATAACCTTGCCCCTGCAGCAAACAACTATGTAAAAATAAAAAACTATAGTACCCAACTGATGCATATGCAAGATAGTTTTATTCAGTTAATGTCAAAATATTATTATACCGATGATATTAATGAGATGCGAAAAAAAGCCATTTCAAATAGCCTTAAAGTGCAGTTAGAGATGAATGGGATTTTTAGCAAACAACAGGAACTTTTTGACCGCTATTTGGAATTGTTCATGCTTAATGAACCAGAGCTGTTTAACTATCTGCATGAGAACCTGAAGAATGCTGCCGTACAAGAAGGCAGCACCTCTGAATACGACTTGTTTAAGAGCAGTTTCCCTGATTTAAATGACACCTTCTCAACGGAAGAAAATTTAGAAATCATCAAAAAATCACTTGGTATAGGTACGATTGATGAAGTGGTGCATATATTGGAAGAACAAGGATTAGAAATAGACAAACTTTTTCCTAAGAAAAAGAAGACGTCATCAATTGACACGATTTTAGATAGCATCTTAAATCTTTGGCAGACCAAAATCAATGAGGTTTCAGCAGAGACCTTTAAGGGAATGGGGTTCTCGGCTGATGTTATTAAAATAGTCCGAGAGGCTTACGAGCACTCATTTAAATTCTATGACTTTAATGATTTCTTAAAAAAAGTAATCAAAGAAAAATATCAGGGGATTTCATTAGACAGTGAAGCTGAAAAATACCTTGCTGCAGTAATTTCGCAGTATTTTAACGAGTTTATTGGCCAGTTTGGTGTTAATGAACTCGAATTAGAAGTTTTTGATCATGTAAAAACGTTGCAGCCACAGTTGGGTAATTTTGTTGAACAATACCTTTCGGAAAGGTCTGTGCCGAAGGAAGAAAATTTGATTGAATTATTTGATAAATTGGGAGAAGAATCTCTATCTGCAAGAGACACCAATGCATTGGTAGAAGGCTACAACAATTATTTGAATAAATTTAAAGTGGCAATGCTGTCAAATTGCGGTTTTGTTCAATACGATATTGAACAAAATAATGAGTTGGATCAATTGCTTAGAACTGTTCGGGAGTATTCCTTCGAAATACAATAAATAAAACAAAATGGGATTAATTTATGTAATAAACTCAAGTGAATTTGAACCAATATCTTTTGGCGACAATTACCTGTATCATCAATACGATAAAATTGCTAGTTTTTTATTGAAAAACTATGGACAAGAATACCAGCAAATTTTAGCTAAACCGGTACTAAATAACGGCATTGTCAATTGGCATGCTAATTACGACATGCAGCTGTCTCGGATAGGAGATTTGAGTCAAGATACACAGGTAAAAATAAAAAAGATCTATTGGGAATTAAAAAGCAGATTAGATAAGGACATAGAGGATCTGGAATACTCCTCGCTCCCTGAAAAAAAGAAATGGGGATCGATGTTGCGTCAAGTTTTTGATGATGAAAATAATATTATTTTATCTGATGGTGAATTTTGGTGCCTTTTGTGGGGATGGAAATTTAGGAATAAAACAGAAAACTATTTACCTCCAGAATTTATAAGTCCCAATACAGCGAACACGGAGTTAACTGAATCAATACCAAATATACCTGATATACCTGCAGTGCCAGCGCCTTTGCCTGCTGAAGTTGTTCAGTTGAATGAAGTTCCAAAACCATTAAATAGTACAATAAATGCGGGCAACAATAAAATTAAAGGCTCACATTTTTGGTACAAAATAAAGCGCTTTTTTAGAAATTTTGTTTATCGTTATTGGGGTTTGTTGTTGCTTATTTTATTGTTGCTCATTCTCTTTTGTTTATTTAAAAATCTTACAATGAAGGATTGTCCTGAATTTAATGAACTAAATGATCAATTAGATTCATTAAACGCTGAAATAAAAAAACGTTGCTCAAACCCATAAAATTGAATAAAGTGAGTTTTTTAAATCGAAAAGAAAAGTGGTGGTTTCATGCAATTCGGGCAATAAATTTATTTGCTTATCGTTTTTGGTGGCTTATTTTAGTGCTATTTATTTTGGGAATTACATTGTTTTATTTATTCTGTTTTAAACATAAAGACCAACAATGTGAACAGGCAAAGTATGCATTGAATGCTACTAATAATGCAATTAAAAATGTTTCTAATTGTAGTGAATGTGAGCCTCAAGAAGTCATAATGGATTCTATACCTAAAGCGCCTCAGGAAAATTGTCGTGTACATTTTTCTGGATTAATAATGGGCGGAGAAGCAGTTGATAATAATATTTCTAAAATTTATAAAGAAGATTTTGCAAGTGAATATGTCGGAGGAGGGTTTTATAAAAGTAATCAAAAAGCCTTTCCAAAATCAGTAAAAACAACATTTGATGGTATAGCCGTAGATAAAGGAACTCGATTAATTATATACGCCCGCAAGAACTTTAAAGGGCAAGTTCTATTAGACATTAAAGGTCCAGCTATAATAAACAATGTGATGTGGAAGGATGATAGTAGATATAATCATTGTAATACAAAAGATTTTCCTGCTCATTTACAAGTTAATTACCCTCAATCTGTTAGGAAATGGAGTAGTTCGAATATGTGGGAATGGAGTTATGGTTCGTGTAAAATTATGTGTAATGAATAATTATGTATCATAGGCTAAAATTGAAAAAAAGAAAAGAAATAAAACGATCATGGTGGTATGTTTCCTTCAGAAGCATGCACTATTATGCCTTCAGGTATTGGGCTATTTTTCTTTTGGGATTCTTTTTACTTGTGGCTTTATGGTTTTGGCTGTGTTATTTGCCTTATTGCGAAAAAAAAGAACAATGCTGCTCAGTTAAAGACTATCAACTAAAAGTTGAAGAAGCAGCAGCGGCATTGAAAGCGTGTTGTAATGGCGAACAGGAAGTGGCAATTGATGATAATGAAATTGATGAATTAAGGAGGAGTTATGGTGGATCTACAGGCGAGGTGACAGTGACATTGGCTTGGCAAACCATTGATGATCTTGATCTTCATCTAATCGAGCCTGATGGGAATAGAATATATTTTGAAAATAAAATTTCAAATTTAGGCGGTCAATTAGATGTCGATACGAATGTCAGAGAAAAAACCACTCAACCACTTGAAAATATATTTTATGCTGTAAAACCCCAAGCAGGTAAATACAATGTAATTGTTAGTTATTATAAAAGTAATTCTGGCAACAGCAACATTCCTTATGTTGTCTATATAAAAATAGATGGTCAACTTAAAACCTTGACTGGTGTTCACTATAATGAAAAAGAAAACCATTCTATTTATGAATTTATAATTCCATAAGAAAATATGAATACAATTAATAAATTCAGTATTTCTGTATATCCTTTGATTTTAATCAAGGGTGAACCAATTATTTCCAGAAGGGAAATGGTTCTTGGTTTTATTCAAAATAACTTTCCTTTTTTAAATGCAATAAGTTTAGCGCATGCCAAGATCAATGACAATGTAGTCGAATTTCAAGCTGCAACTAATGAAATATTAAAACCAATTGAGGATCATAGCCTTTACGAGAGAAGAGAAATTCTTCAGCGTTACAACAAGGCAATTTATCAAATAGAAGATTATTTTAAAAACTACCCCGACAACAATCAAAATTCAATCAAAGAATGGAAAGATATTATAGAAGATATCTTTAATCCTGCAAACAATATCATTTATGCGAATGAAAAAAACATTGTTTTGCTATGGGGGCTTCAATTCAATAACTTAGATGAGAACTTCCTGCCTAGAAATGAAGTGGTGTTTGAAAATGTGAATTCAATCCAAGACAGCACGGTTGATCAAAAGCAGATATTAGACCAGGTAGAGGATGCTGAAACTTTTGAAGAAAAAAAGGATGAATTTAATGTTGAACCTATTGTACCCCAAAGTATCAATTCTATAAAAACTGACAAGATTATTGTCAGAAGTAATAAGAAAAATATAAGAAGTTTTATTAGCCGTTTAGGGGCTGGTTTTATTGATTTTTTAAAAAGAGGGTGGTGGTTTCTCATTCTTCTTATCTTGTTGTTTGTTTGGTTGAATAATCATTGCTTAACATGCGGTGGCAATTCACCATCAAGTTCTATTGAAAAGGGAAAGGCTCAGACCTATCTTCCTCCGCGCGAGGGGATCAGTATTCCAATAGATTCTCTAGATTTGGGTTATGGTGAAGATTCGGTTTTTTTGATTGCTAACAACCGTATTAATGTCGCATTAAAAAGTAAGCAAGAAGAATTCTACGCGTTTGTAAATGTTTTGGGCGGTTCTTTTTTAAATGGAAGCCGCGAAATTATCTACTACAATGAAGAAACAGCGCGCATTCAAATCGAATTTGACGATTCTGCTGATCAAAACATTAAAGATGAAATACGAAAGGCAGCATCAAATTATGATTTGCTTATCTGGGACGAAAGTGTTTTTGTTGGTACATTTCATCGTTTTAATGATCCCTTTTTAGAGCGCGCAGAAATTAGTTGGTACTTAGACATGATCAAAATGGATAAGGCATGGGAAATTTCTACCGGAAATAAAGATGTTGTGGTAGCTGTAGTTGACGATGGTTTCGATTTGACACATCAAGAATTAAGCAGTACAACTGTTAGTCAAAAATACAATGTGGTTGAAAAACAAAATCAGGTTTATGGGAATAGTCTCTTAAACCATGGCACCCATGTTTCCACCACACTTTTGGGAGTGGCCAACAATAACAATGGTTTATCAGGTATTGCGCCAAACGTTACGTTTATGCCCGTTCAAATTGGAAGTCAGACTAAGGCCTATTTTTCAAATACAGACGTAATTGATGGTGTTTTATATGCGTTGAAAAACAATGCAAGCATAATCAATTTATCTTTGGGTAAACAGTTTTCTCCTCAATTAGAGAACTTAACTGAGTCACAACAAAAAGAGTTAATTAATAATTTCGGAAAAGATGAGGAAATGTTTTGGAAGGAACTGTTTGCAATTGCGGAAAAGCAAAATACGACCATTGTTATAGCCGCCGGCAATAGCGGGATCTTATCGGGTATAGATCCCATGCAACGATATGAAAATGCTATTATTGTAGGTGCAGTTGATAGAGACATGAAACTAGCCAATTTTAGCAATTACGGCGCGTTCAATACCATTTGTGCTCCCGGCGTTCAAATAGTGAGTGCGGTGCCCGGAAATAACTTTGCCGCAATGGATGGGACTAGTATGGCCGCCCCAATCGTATCTGGAGCTATTGCATTGTATAAATCAATTTATCCTAATGCAACAAATTCAGAGATTAAGAGAAAACTTAAGAGTTCTTCACAAATTGGCAATGTTATAAATGTTGAAATGCTTTTAAAATAAATAGAAATGACAATACAAGATGCCTTTAAAAAATTAGACTTAGCTATTGGGATTGGCAAAGACCGCGTAGAATTAAAATTCAATCAATTAAAAAAAGAATTGAATGAAAAAATACGAATAACGTCAAATGAAAAGCTGAAAGGGATATTTGTCAGTAGGTTAAATGAAGTGGAAGCCGCGTATGCTGTTCTTTTAGAACATTTTGAGCCGCTTCGTATTAAAACAAAAACCCAAGATATTGTGATACCTGAATCTAATAGTGAGCAGAGAACATACTATTTTTTTAATGGTAAGGAAAGGGAAGGTCCTTTTTCTTTAAGTGAATTAAAAGCGAAAGGACTAAATTGGGATACCTTTGTTTGGTATGAAGGTCTTAATGATTGGAAAAAAGCTTGTGAAATCGAAGAACTTTCAGGGCTTTTTGCAACAGTACCGCCTCCAATTAAGAATCAAATAGAACCATTAAATGCTGCTGCTCTATCAAATGAAAATACAGCAGCAGCGTTTCCAATAATCAATTCAAATACTCCCGCAGATACTCAAGATAGCCCAGTACCAGTGAGCTCTCATGGCAATAGCCAATCAATGTTCTCTAATATGTTTTCTTTCGACGGAAGAATTCGAAGAACAGAATTTGGTTTTACTTTAATATTATACGCAGTGCTGTATTTTATTATTGGCTTTATAGCTAATATCAAAAGTTCATTTTCTATTATAGTTTTAGCATATGTTCCTTTGGTTTGGATGTTGTGGGCGCAAGGTGCCAAAAGATGCCACGATTTAGGGAAAAGTGGTTGGTGGCAAATAATACCATTTTATGTATTTTGGCTAATTTTTCAAGATGGAGATGCTGGGGTCAATCAATATGGTAATAATCCCAAAGACTAATTTTTTATCTCGATAAAAATCATTGCAATATATTATCAACCTTAAAATATGAAATTAAGTATTATAATTCAAGTCGTTTTGTCCTTTGTTATCGTCATCGGTTCATTGTTTGTTCGTTACCGCTTTAATCCCTTATCCAGATGTTCTACAAATTCGTTAAGATTCCTGTGAATAGATTCAATTTGTTTCTGCTTTGTTTTTGTTTTATTTGGAATAAATTAGATGCTCAAATTTTGAACATCGATAGGGAGTTTGCTGCCGATTCATTGCGCAAGAATTGGGACTTTTGTGGCGGGATAAATTTTTCATCAGACAAGCAGAAGAATAATATTTTAGACCTTAACACCTCATTGGAATTTGACCGCTTCTTCAAAAACAAGCATGTATTGCTGGGCATGTTTAAAAATGACTTGGTATACAGTGGTAAGAGTAAGATTCAGAATGAGGGTATGTTGCATATCCGCTACCGCGACAATGACCAAAGAAAATTTAGCACAGAGCTTTATGCCCAGTACCAATGGAATGGTGCTTGGGGTATGGAGTACCGCTACCTGTACGGAAGTAATCTGCGTTTTAAACTGTTTGATAAAAATAAGTCTGATTTTTATGCAGGTATTGGTTTGTTTCACGAAAATGAACGTTGGAACTGGTCTGGTGTAGCCGATGATGTATTGGCTCAAAATACGAGCAAAATAGAAAGGCAAATGTTTAGACTAAACACCTATTTAAAATCGTCTTTTAAATTATCAAAGTCGGTCGATTGTTCAATCGTATCCTATTTGCAAATGCCCATGAATTCCAATTTCAAAAACTGCCGCTGGTATTTAGATGCCAATGTGTATTACCGGGCAACAGATAAGTTTAGTTTTTTTGTGCACTGGGACCATTTTTCAGACGCTTACAGGGTGGTTCCTATACAAACATTTTATTACAGTTATTCAACAGGTTTAATGGTAAATCTATAAATTCACAAAATGAAAATTAATAAGTCAATCATCAAGATTGTAGGGCTTCTGGGCGATTTCAATAAGAAAAACACCAAACAACAATACCAAGAATTTATTAATTCAGGATATAGCCGCGAAGTTATACCAGCGAAAGATTTAACAGAGAAACAAGAAGCTAGCAAGCGTTTTTTTAAGAATACGTTTTATCCAGAATTTAGAGATATGATGTATCTGGGTCAAGCGGATTCACAGGAGAAAAGGTTTTCCAAAGTGCAGGCATTTAACGTTGAGCTATCCTATGGGCCAAAGCCATATGTAATAAATATTATAAAGTCTGAAATTTATGTATTTGAAGGCCAAATAGGGCTTTTTTCTGTGTCTATTGAAATCGATCCATCTACCTCTATAGATTCATCTGAACAGCTTGAAGAAAAAGCGACAAAAATATCCATTGAAGATGCAAGTAATGTGACATCAAAGCTGAGGTTATTTAATACAGAAATAAATTATGAAGGCAAGGTTTATGTTTGGTCTCAATGGATTAGTAAATATATTCTTTGTGGCACTGAATTAGAAAGCAAAGACGGTAAAATTGTCAAAGCAGATGAATTTTCAGGTTCTAAGTTTAAATTGTATACAGTGTACGAACTTGATGATTTACCTGATAATTACTTATTGTTTGATCTTGGCACTTGCTCCAAACTAGGCTCCTCAAAAGGGATTAATTCTACTGCGGTACCGCATGAGTCTTATTATAATCGTATAATGAAGAAAAATAAGATTTCTGTTTTTCAAAACTGGGAAGCCTTGTGTTTATTCGACTCTTTTACTTGTATTGGCAACGGAAAGATTTTAGAAAATGCGTATTCAAGTTGGGATGAAACCTACTTCAAGATTTATTTATATCGATTGTTTTTTAAATACAATTTGTATAAATACAATTCCGAAATATTTGAAGACAAACACAGTGCCACAAAGGTAAGAGATCAATTTGTTGATTTTTTAAACCGTTACGAGATCAGTCATATTTCATTCAATTTCCTGCCCAACGAAATTTACGCCAAAATAGGGAAGGCTTTGGAGTTGGATGTTGAATTGGAGAAATTTAAAACCAGAATCAACAATCTTTCCAATAAAATTCAAGAAGACCGCGAGTCAAAAACCAATATTTTGCTTCAGATTGTTACGGTGCTTGGCGGTATTTCATCGGTGGGTCCGATACTCGATGGACTTGAACATTTTAAACAACAAATTGGCTTCTCATCTTTGCTATTCTATGCCATTGCAACCCTTCTAATATTGTTGGTTGGTATTGGCGTTTTGTATTTTATTGTTCCTCACGAATTGAAAAAAATATGGAAAAAAATCAAGTCCATATTTCGATAGAAGCCGAGTTTCATATGCTTAGGCATTTTGAATCTTTCTCGGAGTCTAGTTTAAATAGGATTAAAACCGTTTTTACCCAAGCACAAATAGATGCTGAAATTAAGCAAGCTGGTTCGCGCTTTTACCAAAGTTTTGCTACGGATATACCGTCAATATTAGACCATGTATTTGCAGGTGTTTTTCATCAAAAAACTGGCAATAATGGGAATGTGATTTTGTCGCTCCAAACCGATACCCAAGTTGGCGAACATGGCGTAGCAGAAATGGATACGTTAAGCCAAGAGCAAAAAGATAAAATCACGGTTCAAAACAACCGGGGTTTGGATCTGATGCACTTGCAAGTTGATCAATTGCCACCCAGCAATGCCTATGTGCTTATATTAAAGCCTTTAGAAAACGGCTACCATTTCATCACCGCTTTTCCGGGCGATGAAGGCATGCCCTTGCCATATGAAACTTTGCCGGAAGATTTAAGAAAGCAATGCAAGGATTATTGGGATAGACATGTATTTTTAGATAAGATTTAGTTTTATTGAATCGCGGAAAATTTGAAAGTTTAGCTTGCTTAAATTATAAATGCTGAAGTTTAAACTTTTAAATTTCAGAAGTGCTTAGCTGCCCCTTATTTTTTCTAGGTTGTCTTTTACACGCATTGTGTTCGAATGTGTTTCACCAAAGACATCGATAAAGATTGGCAATGCTTTTAGATAATACAATTTTGCCATTTCAAAGTTACCCAAATCGGCAAAGCATTTACCAATGTTATAATTTGAGATAGCAATAGAAGGGTGCTCGTCTCCATGGATATCAATTTTTATTTGCAAACTTTTTTGAAAATAAACCATTGCGTTTTCAAAATCACCAGACTGTTGGTATACCCCGCCAATATTGCTAATTGTTGATGCATACCAAGGGTGCTTTATGCCATATAACTTTTCTAATATGTCCAATGCTTTATTGTTGCGCTCTAGCGACGATTTAAAGTCTTTTAAATTTAAATCTAACATGGCAATATTGTTGTATAGGGTTGCCGTCCATTCATGGCATTCGCCAAAAATGTTTCTGAATATCTTAATGGCTTTGTTGAAATATAGCCTAGCCTCAACATATTTTTTATTGCTGCTAAAGAGCTCTGCAATGTTGTTGTAAGAAATTGCTGTATCTGGATGGTGTCTTCCGTTTGCTTTTTCTTCTAAATGAATCGATTTGTTGTAATAATTCAGCGCTTCATTAAAGTCGCCTTTATTATGGTATACTTGGCCTAAATTGTTGTAGATTTTACCGATTGACTCATGCTCTAATCCAAAATTTTCTATGTAGATCTCCAATGCCTTCTCGAAGTTTATTTGACTTTCTTCAAGCTTGCCTTCATTCAGCAAAGCGCTACCCAGATTGTTGTGGATCTCTGCCCTTATTTCAATGTGTAATTCTTTTAAATGATCAATTATGCTGAGTGCTTTCTTATATGCAATAATGGATTGGTTGTAATTTCCAAGTTCATTCCATTTTGAAGCAATATTTTGAAAAAACACTGCGGCTTCTATATCAAAATGAGGAAAATCAATAGACGTTAAAAGTTCCATCTTTTTCACTTTGTCATCAGCCTCTAAATACTTAACTGAATGAACAAACAATAGTGCTTTTTTAGGTGTATCAGGTTCAATAAAATTTAAAACTTCCTTGAAAATAAACCCTAGTATATCACTTTTTTGAAGTTTTTCTAATTTGCTTACAATTTCAAGTAATAACTTAATATCATTATCCGAAGATGTTTCGAATAATGATTGCGCAATGCTTTTTATAGCTTGATTTGTCGAATCTTTGCTTGCATTTAAAAAAGCATGGGACAGGGGAACCAACGTTGAATTTGTGAACTTGTCTCCAAAGTCTACAAACCATAACAATAAGTCAAATTCATGGCTGTCAACTTTTCTAATCAAAAATTGCTCGAAGCCTTCATTTAATCCTATTAAATTAATGCTGTCAATATATTCGAAAATTTCATTTGCCGTGAGATTTGAAAATCTAGCTTCTAAAACTTCTCCTAATACATAATGAAAATAACCCTCCACAGTAAAACTAACATACAACTTCTCATTAAGCACATTTTCTGTTAATACCCCTTCCAATAGCATTTGTTGGTAGGGCGAATCTATTTGTATACTCTTCACAAAATCTCCAATTTTCTCATCATCGAATAACAAATCCACGGGCAAGATGTGTTGCTCGTGTTGCAGCATGAGTTCGGCAAGGCGGTATAGGAGGAGGTGCTTAGAGGTCATTTAGTTTGTCAAGGGTTTTTTGCCCCATTTTTTTGTAAAAGTTTGCCCTGTTATAATTGCCATTTATTTGATAACATTTCGTAATCCAATGTATTAATTCTATTTTTTTGTTTATGTATTTATCGCCATGACAATTAAGAACTTTTAATGAATGTAAAAAACATTTTATTGCCAAGCTGAAAGTCCCATTTTCCATATAAACTACACCTAAGTTGCTATGTGCTTTTTGTAAATATAGGTGGTCTATAGGAAGTTTTTTCTTAAAAGTTTTAATAGTCTTTTGATACTGCTCAATAGCCTCGTTTTTTCGATTTAGTGAATTTAAAATTTTTGCATGAGTTGATTGCATCATTGCAGTCAATACATCATGCTCACCAGAGTTATAGATAATAATCTCTATTGCATCTTTTTGAAAAGTTAAAGCTTTGCCTAGTTCTCCTGTGCTGCAATACAATGAAGCCAAATTATTATATATTGTGCCTATCCAAGGGTCGTTTTTCGGATGAATAGACTGAAAAACATCAAATGCAGTTAAATAAAAAATTTCTGCTTTTTTGTAATCTTTCTTAATGGCATAAGTAATTCCGAGGTTGTTGTAAATTATTGCAGTTTCAGTATGATTCGCCCCAAAATGAAGAGTGGCTAGTCTTGAAGCTCTTTTCAAATGGTTTATAGATTTAATAATGTTTTTTTTGTCAACTAGATGCAAAATACTGCCAATGTGATTGTAAGATCTATACGCACTAAAATGATCTTTCCCTTTTGTTTTTTCTGTTATTTTCAAAGCAAGATAAAGATGTTTTAAAGACATTGGATAATTGCCAAGATCGCTGTAAATCAGACCCAATGAATGATGACATCTTATGGTTGTGTTTTTTTTCTTGTCAGCAAGTAAATTTAGTGCAACTTGGAAACATGAAAGTGCAGTTTCATATTCTGAGATTATTCTAAATCCAAGTCCAAGTTCAATGTAAATAGTAGCATTTTGAACTTTGATTCTATTAGCCCCCAATTGACGATAAATTTTTTCAAGTTGGGCCTTTCTGCTACCCTTATCTATATACTTTATGGCATGCAATTTTAATTTTGTGCTTCTTGAATTTTGTGGTAGATTGGTTTCAAAAATGCACAGAGCTAGGCTTATATAAATTTGGTGGCGTTGTGATTTAATAAAAAAAGCCATTACATTCTCAAGTACAATTAGATCACTCTCAGTTTGTTTTTTCAAAAGTTCTTCAACTGTTTTTGTAAATAATTCTTTAGAATTATTTTGAAAGTTAGCCAAATGAAATACATTTGCTAAGGGCAGTGTAAAAAGAGATAAATTGTCCTCACACCTATCTATCAACCACATCAATCTTGATAAATCACCCTTCTGCACATCTCTTATCAAACACTGTTCTACCCCTTCCTTTGCGCCATTCAACTTATTCTTCTCAACAATTTGCTTCAAGACCTCAGCACCCAATCCTTCAGTTCGGTTGTATATAACCTCGCCCAGCACATAATGAAAATAACCCTCCACAGTAAAACTTACATACAACTTCTCATTAAGTACATTTTCTGTTAATACCCCTTCCAATAGCATTTGTTGGTAAGGCGAGTCTATTTGTATACTCTTCACAAAATCTCCTATTTGCTCATCGTCGAACAGCAAATCCACTGGCAAGAAGTTTTGCTCCTGCTTAAGCATCAAGTCTGCTAAATGGTATAGTAGGAGATGATTAGAGGTCATTGAGGCTATCTATTTTTTCTTTTAGAAGGATAGAATGCGGATGTGAAATGCCAAGGGTATTTAAAAATATTGTATATGATTTGATGTAAAATATTTTTGCTTGTGAATAATCCTTTAGAGCTTTATAAACGTTCCCTAGGTTGTTGTAAGACGTGGCGGTTGAGGGATGTTGATCTCCCATTAATTCTATATCAATTGAAAGAGATTTTTCATAATATTCGATGGATTTAAAGTAGTCTCCTTTTTTTTCAAATACTGAAGCAAGATGATTATAAGTAATACCTGCTGAATAATTTGATAAACCATGGTTTTTCAGATCAATTACCAGTGATTTTTTGTGAAACTCTATAGCTTTTTCATAATCTCCTTTTTCAGATAAAGCAACTCCAAGATCATTGTATATATTACTAGTAATTGAATGTTGAGCTCCATGGATGTTTAAACTAATAGAAAGCGCTTTCTCGTGGTATTCAATTGCCTTATCAAAGTCACCAATTTCTAACCAGGATAAACCAAGACTATTAATAGTTGTGCATGCATTTGGATGTAATTCCCCATGGATTTCTAAAATTATTTCAAAGGCCTTTCCATAGTACTCTACTGCTTTGTCAAATTTGCCTTTCTCATACCATAAGTTGCCAATGCTATTAAATGCAGTTCCAATTGATGGATGTCTGTTCCCTAGGACGACAAGTTTTATAGCCAAAGACTTTTCAAGGTAATCAATTGCTTTATTATAGTCTCCTTGAGCAGTGTAAGCAACTCCAAGATTGTTATAATAGGTTCCTATTGTATCATGTTGTTCAGCTAAAAAGTTTAAATTAATATCAACTGCTTTTTCGTGGAATTCAATTGCTTTATCCAATTCACCTTCTTTATACCAAAAAAGACCAATATTATTGTAAGATTTGGCTACGGAGGGATGTTGCTCACCATGAAAATTTATAAAAATATGAAGCGATTTTTCAAGATAATCTAATGCAATTTTGGGTGAATCTCCTTTTTCTGTCCATGTCAACCCCAATAGATTATAGGATTTACCAGTTTCAGGGTGCTGAGGTCCCCAAAAATTTAAAATGATAGCAAGTGACTTCTCATAGCACACAATCGCATTATTTAAATTCCCTTTAGCTTTCCAAACAGATCCAATACCTATATATGCCCTGCTTGAATATGGATGAAGTTCGCCATTTACTTTTAGACTAATACTTAAAGATTTTTCAAAGAATTCTATTGATTTTTCAAGTTCTCCTTTTGATAAATAAACGTTACCAAAGCTATTATATGTTGTTGCAGTATATGGATGTTGTTTTCCATTCGTTTTTAAATTTATGAAAAGTGCTTTTTTGAAATATTCAATGGCTTTATCATAATCACCTTTCTTTGCCCAAGTATTTCCAATATTATTAAAGGAATTGGCAATAGATGGATGAAGGTCTCCCAAAATATTTAAACGGATTTCTAATGATTTATCAAAGTTTTCAAACGCTTTATCATAGTCTGCTTTTTCAGACCATACTACACCTAGTTTATTATATACGTTGCAAATTAAGTTATGTTTTTCTACTTTTGTTTTTATCCCGAATGTTATTGCTTTCTCATAATATTCTATTGTCTTGTCATAATTTCCAATAATATAATATGACGAGCCAAGAGTATCATAAAATGAACTAACTTCATTACTTACCTTATTAAACTTTAATGATGAAATTTTTTCTAGTTTTTCACTCCGCTTTTTTTCGGATATATATTCTATTGATTGTATATAAAGTATTGCTTTTTTTAAATTATCTGGAATTACAATTTCATTTATGTGACGGTAAAGGATAGCTATAAATTCATTTTTTTGCACTTCCTCTAAGTATGCGATTGCTTTGTTTATTAAATCAATGTCATTGTCTGTTGGATTTGATAGAAGTTCATTTAATACCCTATTGATTTGGTCGCTATATGCTTTTTCCTGTTCTCGCTCAATATTAAATTGGGCTTTTAAATTTAAGAATGAATGTGCTAAAGGAATAATGCAAACATTTGTAAATATAGCGCCTTCATCAATCAACCGCATCATCCTAGAAAAATCATCGTTCATGACATCTCTGATCAAACACTGTTCTACACCTTCTTTTGCGCCATTAAGCTTGTTCTCTTCAACTATTTGTTTTAAAGCCTCAGCTTGAAGCCCTTTGGTTCGCGTGTAAATAACCTCACCCAATATATAATGAAAATAGCCTTCCACAGTAAAACCCACATACAACTTTTCTTCTTTAACCGATTCTGTCAAAACTCCTTCTAATATCAATTGCTGATAAGGGGAGTCTATCTGTATAGACTTTACAAAATCTCCAATATGCTCATCGTCGAACAGCAAATCCACGGGTAAGATGTGTTGCTCAAGTTTGAGCATGAGTTCGGCAAGGCGAAAGAGCAATTTATGGTTGTCTGTCATCTGAGGCTATTGTGAAATCAATTTCTCATGGTACAAAGACCAAATACTGATAAATCCACCGCGGCTCTTTGGCAAGCCTTTGCCGTTGTTTAATTCGAGGAATAAACGCAGCAACAATGGGTTGTCTAATTGGTCGCTTAAAGAACGGTCGTGGTAGGTTAGTTCTTCATAAGAAAAATTAGGTTTGCGTCTCACCTTATCCTGCTTATCATTTACATACTTGTTCCATGCCCCTTCTACCTCCACTTTGTTTAGCGGCTTTAACCAATAGCATGATTGTGCAATAATATTATCATCTGCATTGTTCTCCTTTGCATCGCTGTATATAATCGACTCGTATTTGTCATCGGCTTGTGGCAATTCACTTTTGGTATTTACCCTCCAGCTTAATACAATTTTAATGTGGCCACCTTTGTAGGTTTCTAAAAATTGAATGATTGAATCGAAAAGCTTTTTAGAATCAGAATTTTCATTCGCCCCATCAATTAAAATAATCAAAGGATTCTCTTGTTCATAGCGAACAAAATCTGCCTCTTCAAAAGAGCTGTCTGAGGTCAAGTTTAGGCGGTAACACAACTCTTCCCAAATATCTGGCGTTCTGAAGCGATTGCCCCTTAGTAAAATTGTGTCCAAACCACGTTCTTGATACTGTCTATTCATTTCAACCAGAAGGTTGGTTTTGCCACTTCCTGCTTCTGCAGAAAGAAAGAATAAACCAGCCCTTGCACCAATCCAAGACCTGAGGGCAACTTCTGCATCTTGTCTTTCTTGGTAAATGCCTTTAATGGTCTTTTTTTCACTTAAAAGGGATTGTATTGTTGCTTCATTGTTCTCTTTCAGTAAGGCCTTCCAATGGCTTTCATCCAAATCTTTCATGGCCACAGGCTCTTGCTTTTCTTTTTCCCTAATCATTAAGTTTAGCTGTTCCAAAACTTTTTCATTGTTGGTTTCGCCATGAACACTTTCCGGACTAAAGAAAACAATTCGACTTCCTGTGTTTTGCTCATACACCATTAATTTGGCGCGGTCTGAAACTTCTTTAATGAAATACTCACCTGGCAATATAAAAAATGGAACAATGCTTAATTCTTGGTTGTCTGAATTCAATATTGCGACATTGGATTTCAATTTTTGCCTAAGATTAATTTGTGTAATTTCATCCCCCATTAAGCGCCAAGCTATTGTTTTGTCGCTGCTCACAATGGTATAGTTTTTACAAAAATCCATTTTCAATAAAAGGTCTTTTAACAACTGGAAGTTAACATTCCAAAGAACATTCGATTGGCTATTCGAGGGAACTGTTCCATGCCCTAAGTAGTGGTTGCGAAAATTAATAAGTTTGCCGATAGAGGTTTCTCCATTTTCAGCATAAGGCATCGTTTCTACTTCGTTGTAGTAATTTGGTAATTCCTTTATAAACCAAGTGTGTTCATGCTCATTTAGGGCCTGAATTGCACTCCGCATAAAGGCATTCCAATGGCCAAATTGAGGACGGTAAAGAAAGCTTTTAAATGCGCGGTTGATTTCGCCAATTTTCAAGTTGCTGTTAAAGTATTCTGAGGCGGTAAGAAGGCCTAAATATTTTAAGTAGTTTAATAAGACCTCTTTTAACAAGTGAAGTCGCTTAAACCCATCTTCTTCTTCGATGGCGCGTTTGTATGGATGTGCCAAAAAATAAGGGTAGCTGCTAATAATCTTCTCATCATTTGAATCAATGATAATCTTTGTGCTTGCCTCAAGTGAATCTTCTATACTTACTTTGTCAATTGATAGTTGTGTTTTGGATTCAAAAGCAAATAGCTGATTCTTGAAACTTAAAACAATTGAACCACTGCAAATCTTATCCTGGCCATGTATGCTTTGATTGTTGGATGAGTTAATAAAAATTAGTTCAGAAAGGGTATCTAACGATTCGATAAATTCATTTAAAATAGGCTCATAAGTTTCAAAAATTTTCTTACTTTCAATTTCAGAGTAAACCGTTCCATGGCCTACATATTTATTTCTAAAATTGATTAAAAGCTCAACAGGGGTATTGTTAACCTCAAGCAATTGCTTCTTGCCTTTGCTGTCAATTACAGTGTTTTTAACTGTCATCCTTTTTATAGGATCTTGTTTTTTGGACTTTATTGATACGCCAAAAAAACTTGCCAATTCTGGGGATAGCAATTCAGAATTGTGTGCATCTAATTCTTGTGTTATTTTTACAATGGTAGAAGTCCATAATCCATGGCTGTCTTTTAGCAATAGAGAATCAATGGATTGTTGCAAGGAATCGTTGATTGCTTGTTCTTTCTCTGCAATGGCAATTAGTGCATAGCCATACAACCTAAAGCATCCTAAAAGCACATCAGAAATTAGATGCAGTTTTTTAAAGCAATGGCTTGTGTTGTATAATTTATATAAAGGCAGTGAAATTTGGACTGGAATCTGTTCTAAATTCTTGTGTAATGCAGTTGTGTTCAAATTATTGATGGTGTTTAGGAATTTGATTTTGATTTAGCAAACATGCTTGTATATGTTTTTGTGAATTTTAATTTTTATAGTATTACCCATGTTCATCTATTATTATATACAAATATAATTTTATAATTAACACAGACAATAAAATTCCATGAATCTACGACTTCCCTTTATCAAGGGGAAGTTAATTGGGTTAAATGGGAGAAAATGAGCAAAAAGAAAGATTTTTTTTGTGGTAATTCATTATAAATTTATTTTCATTTAACGGTCTGAATGGATAAAATCAATTATATTGTAATCGAATTCAATCCATTGCAGCTTTTACGATTTCAATGTTAAAAATTGAAGTTAAATGATTGAATAAACTAAATGTGTTTTTGGACAGAATATAAAAACAGTTGAAAGAAAAATTACCTCACATCAAATAATAAAAAAACCAATTGATCTGCACCCTTGTTAATCCATCTGCTTTTGCGATTAAACGGTTGGATTGATCGTATATATTTTTGCCATCAAGTTTGCCTAAAAGCCGATTGGAGGCATCGTAAAAGTAATTTCCATCAACCTTGCCTATCATGCGGTTGGAGGCGTCGTAGAAATAATTTCCATCCACTTTACCGAGCAATCGATTAGAGTTGTCGTATAAATATTTTCCATCTGATTTTCCAATGAGTCGGTTCGATGCATCGTAAAAGTAATTGCCACTTGTTTTGCCAATAAGTCTGTTTGAGTTGTCGTAAAGATATTGGGCATTTAGAAGTCCTGAATAGAACAATGCTGTAATTGTTATGAGGATTGTTCTCATTGCTTTTTTGAAGTAGGGTTAATACAAAAATAAGTTTCCTTGGTGGTAAAGTTTTTTTTATTTTTAATATTTAATACCAAGCCTGAAGATTTAGAACTAATATTTTAAATTATATTGCAGTCCCCAAAAACAGAAGCAAATTCCATTGGCTAAATCAACTTTAAATATCGAAGACGAGGTGTCGCGTTGCGTGAACCAGCTCTTGCTGTATGAGCCATTTTATGCCCATGTTTTGGCCGGAACGGTGCGTGTAATTACAGCAGAAGTTCAAACGGCTGCGGTGGGTTTTAGAAACGAGCTCATTATGCTGATGGTGAATGAGGACTTCTTCTTAAAGGATTTAAGGTCGGCATCCCAGCGCACGGCGGTTTTGAAACACGAGGTTTTGCATTTGGTGTTTAGGCATTTATTTAGAGATAAAATAAAAGAAGATCCAGAACTCTTTAATATTGCCGCAGACATTGTGGTTAACCAATACATTGGCCAATGGGAATTGCCAAACACCGCTGTTACCATTAAACGTTTTCCGGATTTAAATTTAAAAACGGAGCGAAGCCTCGAATATTACTACAATATCTTATCACAACTGCAAGAATCCATTGATCAGTCTAAATCGGAACAAGAATCAGGGTCGGATGCGGGTGGAAATGTTAAGGGGAAAACGGATGGATCTAATGGCAATAAACCAAAAGAAAAGCAAACCAAAAAACCCCTGCATGAAGAGTCTCCCATTAGTGCAAAGGCCTTAGAGCAAATATATGGACAGATAAGACACAGCGACCATTCAAAATGGGTGCTCAAAGATGGTGGAAATGCCAGCACGGCCGATGGCAAGCTCATAGCTTCTAACCGCATTTCTGGTATTGAGTCTAGCGTCGGCAAACAATTAATGGATGCCCTTCAACGCACGGCATCGAAACACTATGGCACCATGCCGGCAGGGGTTATAACCCAATTGGATGCTATCCGCGATTCTATGAAACCAAAATTGGATTGGAAGCGGGTATTAAAGTTGTTTTCAAGTGCCAGTGGCAGAACAGAAATATACCACAGCATGAAGCGCATCAGCAAGCGCTATGGAACCCGACCAGGTATACGCATTAAACAGTTTAAAAAAATAGTTGTGGTGATTGATACTTCAGGCTCAATTGATGAACATACCTTGAATATATTTTTTGCAGAAATAGAGGCCATTCGCAGAACCGGGGCTGATGTGTCTGTGATAGAATGTGATGCGGCTGTTGGGAATGTGTATGCCTTTAAAAAGAATGTAACACCAAAACTTACAGGCGGTGGCGGAACGAATTACGACCCAGCTTTTGAATACATCAATGCAAATCGAAATTTAAGGATTGATGCCTGTGTGTATTTAACGGATGGGTATGCGCCAGAGCCTCAAGTGAAGCCAAGATGCAAACTCTTGTACGTCATTACCCCTGAAGGAAAATTAGGGCCTCACCTTAAATTTGGTAAGGCCATTAAAATTAATCAATCCAATTATCCGAGAAAAATTGATAAGAACTAATAGTTGACTGCCAGTTGATGTTGTCTTGTAAATGCGACTGAAAATCGGCTTTTTTGAGAAAGCACTTAGAGATGTAAAGTTTGTCAATTTGCATATTGTCGAGGGCTTTAATGTCTTTAAGATTGTCCATCTGCGATACATCTAGAATGTCCAAATGTTGCAAATGTTCAATGCCGTCCAAGCAGCTAATACCTGAGTTTTCTTTCAAGGAAAGCTTGCGCAGTTTCTTTAAATTTTTAAGCGGCAAGAGTGATTTAAGCTCTGCGCCATAAATAATGAGGGATTCCAATTCAGTGAATTGTTCTATACCAGTAAGGTCGTCAATTCGACTCAATTCCAGTCTTTTCAGTGAATTGCTAGGGATGTCTGATCTTAGTTTTTTTACTTCGACACTTAATTCAATTGGATTGAGATGCAATATATCATTGAAGTCTTGCAAATTTGGGCATTTGTCAAAATGCATTTTAAGGGCACTGCTTCCAAGGGTTTCAATATGTTTTAAACCTTTTAAATCGATTAATTCAGGACAATGCCCGCAACTAAAATTTTCAACTGTTTTAACCCCTTTCAAGTTTGGGAAGGAAGAGATAGCAGTTGAGGTTAAATCTAGAGATTTAATGGTTTCTGAAAACAGAGAGTCAGATATTTCCTTTAATTTATTGTTATGACCCAAATAGATCTTTTTTAAGGAAAGAACTTCTGGGGCGAATTCCAAACGGGTTGTTTCACTGCGATATATTTTGATTTCTTCTAATTTGTAAAGATTAGCAAGTGGTTTTGAGTCTGTAAAAGGTAGTCTGCTAAACTCAAGAATTTTAAGTTTAGTACAATTTTCAATGCCCTCAATACTATTTATAACCTCTGCGGCATCAATTTTTAAAACTTCAATATTTTTTAACTGTGACAGTTCTTTAAGGTCTGTAATGGTGTTTGTTGCTATCCTCCCTACGATTAATGTCTTTAGTTTTGTTAATTCTTTGATGCCATTGAATCCATTGCTTAGGGTAAAGTTTTTGGCTTCTAAATACTCTAGTTTTGGACAGTTTTTAAGGATGTCAAGATTTACCCTATTGGCATCCTTATATTCTTTATTGTCTAAAATTAAGAGTTTTAATTTGGGTAAATTGATTTCAATGTCAACAAATTCAGACTTGGTTATCTTGAGAGAATGCAAATTGCTGAAATGGTTTATTCCTGTAAATTTATCTGCATGAAGCTTTAATGATACTATTGATTGAATAAAGGCTTCCCATTTGGGTATTTTGCAGGCCAATTTGAGTACATTAAAAAGGGCATAGTTTAAGTATGGTTGTGCGGGGCTAGTACCGCTAAATATTTTATTGGGTACAAGTCTGTCTTGCATGTAATCGACACCTTCAAGCAGTGAATCTAACATTGCTTCATCCTGCAAACTTTCTAAAATGGATAAGCCTAAATCTACCGATTCATAACTTCTGCCTTGGAGAAGTTTTTTGATTTTAGGCAGTTGTTTTTTTAAGGCACTGGCCTCTGGATTGGCTTTCATTTTTTCTACTTTTTCTTTGATCGTTTTGCTGTCTAACTTGTAAAACTCTGACAGTTTTAATTGGTATGAAAATACCTTCTCTTTTCGTATCAGACCCAATGGCCTTGGCTTTACATCTAGATACTCACAATCGACGATGTCAAGTGTTTCCAAGGTCTCTATTTTCGCTAAGGGAGAAACATTCTTCAATGAATCTAAATTGCTCAATTGAATTGATTTAAGCTGGGGAAGACCAGTCAAGTTTTTGATATCATTAAGCAGTAAATTTTTAATCAGTTTTACGGCCTGTAACTTAGGGAGATTCTTTAAGCCTTTTAATGTCTCAAGGTCAAAGTTTTTCTCAAGTTTGAGGGTGTGCAGCTCTTGGAGAGATTCCAGGCCTTGCAAATCAATAATTGATGAATTTACGATTTCAATGTCTTTAACTTTTGAACCATTAAAATTAAAACTACGGCAACACTCAAATACAAATTTGCAATTTAATTCACCATCGTATTTAATGTCAATACCACAACCGTTTATGTATACTAAATTTAAACTTTTGCTTGTAAGTGCATCATGAAGGACATCGCTGTGAAAGCAGTTGTAAAACTTAATCTCTATTAACTGATGGAAGTTCGAAAGATCGCCAAGTTTGCGCAGTGAGGGCAATGTTTTGATGGCCAAACTTTTTGTTTTCTGTGCAAAAATTTTGTTTTTTGTAAGTCCTTCTAAGGATTCCAGTTTATCACATTTAGTGACACTAATCTCATTGATATTGTTAAGAAACTCACACTCTTTAATTTCTGTTAATCCATGGCATTCGCTTATTGTGAGCTTTTCTAAATCATTTAGTTTTTCTATCCCTTTCAACTCCCTTACTTCACATCTATAAAGTCCCAATGTTTTAAGCTTAGGCACATATTGGAGTCCACTAACATCCGCTAAGGAATTGCAAGTAATGCTTAAACTACTCAAATTTGGATAGCCTTTTAACCAATCTAAATTCTGCATGCCTCTGCATTCGATGTTAATGCTTTTTACGGTTTCAGATCCTATACCCTGTGGGTTGTTCCATTCGTCGATTTCTAAACCTATGGCATCGCCAGAGCAGATGAACAATTCCTGATTAGAGCTGCAGGCACCTAATGTGACGTTTCTGTCATAGGAGGAAACATTTTTCAAGGATTTTATACCACCCAAGGCCCTAACGTTTTTTATTAAGGGGCAATCATCTATAATTATATTTTCTAAAGACTGGTAAAATTCTATGCCGTCTAAGTTTTCTAGATAAGCGTTTTCTAAAACCATTATTTCGCTTGTGCCATCTTTATCAACTTTTCCTTTTAATGGCAAAAAGCTTTTTAATTTTCTGATATTTTTAAATCGAAAAGACTCAATTGGAAAACTTGAAATTCTCTCAATGTCTTCTATGCGCTCACAATCCGAAATGTCGATTTTTTTCAGCGACATATTGGCGTCCAATTCATTTAAGTTCTTGATCAGACCAGAGGGGTCTTGAAGTGTTAAAGACTCTAGAGAAGTAAAGCAATGTAAATAACTTAGCTTACCGATTTCTATTATTAGAATTTGCGTGTTTTGTTTAATTTGTTCAGCCAATACAGCATCTGGACCTGCATAAAACAGAATAGCCGTTACAATGTAGTTGAGCAAAGCGGGCTCTATTTTGAGGCCTTTGCCCAATTCTTTGACGTTAAAAATCCCATTTTTAATTTCAATCTTTTCAATCAGTGTGTCAAAAAGGTAAGGGTCGTCGCTGTATGCAGCAAGAATAGAAATGCCCGATTCAACGATGCTCGGGTCTGGGTTTAAAAGCAGTTTTTTAAGTTTGCTAAATTCTTTGCTATTTGAAACAATTGAGTTGGCAATAACTTCCTTTGAATAGGCTATACCTTCAGCTTCATTTTTAATTTCTTTTGCAGATACAAAGACCTCGTTTTCTTTGAAAACATCAAGAACCTCAGCGGATAGCGCTTTTACCCCTTTTAAGGAGATGTATGTGAGTGAATCACTGCATAGGTTTTTTGCGCATTCTTTGCTGATTGATTTCAAAGAATCTAGGAACAATTCACTCACCTTTCCAACCCCAATAGCTTCTTTAGTTCCCAATTCGCTGATGCCATTCAGACGGAGTGAAGTGATGCCGGTTTCGGCAATTACAGATGCTAATTTTTCATCAATAGTTTTAATGCGGCTCAAATTGACTTTTTCTCTATTGTTTTTCAGATACACTTGGGCCGAAAATGAACAGAAACCTTGTAAATCTTGTAAAAAACTTGTTTTGGTTTCAAAGTCTGGACTTGCCATTGCCTGAACTATACAAGCTATAAGTTCAATATGCGTTTGAGCATGTGTTTCAGGGTGTTTTAATTCCGGGAAAAGTGCTTTTAATTGACTCCAATGCGACTCATTTATTTTTAAATTTAAACCATTAATAAATGCACTTGTCTGAACGATGCCATCTGCGTCAATAATTAAACTGTACTTTCTGCTGTGTTTGAAAAACGTATTTGGATCAATGCCTGAACTTTTACTAAGAACTTTGTTTAAGTCACCTCCAAATGAATTGTTGAAGGCTAAAAAAAAAGTCATGCTATCTGGGTTGTATTGGCCATTTTGAAATTGAACAGATACCTCACAGCTAATTCCAGAATCAGATTTAATTAAAGCAGTATAAATCCTTTGGCTTGGGGTAAAGTTTACATTAAATAAATACAGGCCGGGAGCGGCTGATTCCAGATAATTTATTCTTTCCATTTTTATAAATTACTTACAAACTTTCCAATAACAACCTCGCCAATTTCTTGTCTTTGAGCATCTCTTTTACTTCTTTTTTAGACTCCTTATTTAAGTCCATAAAAAAGCTCATTTTTAAATCGTTTGGAATAGACTCTAAAAGTATAAACTCAACCAAGTTTACTTTATGTTTGTCTTCAGGCTTGTAGTTTTCATCCTTTAAATATAAGTACAATCGCGTGCAAATGGTGGCAATACGGTCCACTCTTTTTTCGCCACTTTTGCCGATGGCAATTGATTCCATGCGCTTTTTTATGGTTTTAAAGTCATCGGCCTCCAGTATATCCGCAGGGTCAATTAATTGGGTTAAGTCGTCGTTAATAAAACTCACAAAGCTGCTTACCGTGGTATCGTCTAATGTGCTTTTGGCAAGGGCTACCACCAGGTCTAAATCAGACTTTAAGTCGGAGATTTCATGGATTTGGTCAAAAAATTGAACCAAACTTCTTGGGGTTGTTCGTTTGCCCGTTACAGATTCTGGATAAGTCAACACGAATTCAATGCCTCTTTTGTCAATACCTATGCCTTGTGCCCATTCAGCCCATGCCTTGGCATCGAAAGAAAGTGAGATGTGCATTAAACGGGTGAGCATGGCATCGTCCATAGGCGTTACTGAATAATCGCCATCGTCTGGGTTGGCGGTTGCAACAATCTGCCATTTTGCAGGAAGTTTCCAAGAAAGCAATTCAAAGTTTTGCAACAACTGCATCACACCCCTTAAGATACGGTCATCGGCACGGTTGATGTCATCCAACAATAAGATGCCAGGGCCTTCTTCTTTTGGCACCCATTCTGGTGGGCTGTAAACCGTGTATTCATCGCCTTGTATGTTTCCATCAGGATCTACGATCATTGGCATACCATGCAAGTCGCCCATTTCCTCAAATTGAGCGGGTGCACAATAGGCCATTTTCCAATTGTTCTTTTTGGCATAGTCTATAACGGTCTGGGTTTTGCCAAGACCATGGCTGCCCCATATCATAACTGGGGTGCCTCTTTGTCCTTTCTCATGCAATTGGTTGTTGCGTTTGAAGATATGCTCTAAAAATTTATTGAGCTGATTGGTATTTACTTTTTGGCCTATTTGTGACATTGTATGCTTTTAAAATTATGAAATTTTGCTGGAGTTTAGTATTTCAATTATAATGATATTTATTATTTAATAGCAATAAATTAATAAAAATTAATTCATAGAATATTTCATCGATGCTTACAGAGGCGTTTTGTATGGTAAAACTTGCTCTAGCACTTGTTGCCTTTCGGCAAAATCGGCAATGGAATAAAAACCGCAATCTTAACTTTACTTCCATTTTTTAGAACAGATTTTCATCCAATCATTAACTGTAAACCAATAATTGCCAAGTACTTTTTCAACGCTTTTGTAACACTTTTGTAACGCTTTTAACATTCTTCAAAAACTTGTTTGGATGCAACAATACCTTAGATTTGTTAAAATCTAGTATTTTGAAAATCTGTAAAAACATACCAATTCAATCAAGTCGCTTGTTTGCTTTGTTTTTTGTGGTGTTTTTTTTCTTGGGTAATGCGGTATATGGCCAAAGCAATGCCTCTTTTTCTATTTCAGGTTCAAAGTGTTATGGAGATTCAGTTTTCTTTCAGTTTACAGGCCAAGGGGATACTTTAATTTGGGATTTTGCAGATGTTAATTCCGGTTTCTACAATACAAGCAATGACAGCAATGTTGTTCATATATTTTCAAGCAAAGGGGCTTTTAATGTTCGCTTAATTGTTAAAGACACCAACGGACTTATCGATACGGTTTGGCAATCTTGGTCGGTGTACAATAAGCCAATTGCCAATTTTACTTTTATCAATGCCTGTATCGGTCTGAATGCTCAGTTTACAAATACCAGTACCTCAGATCTGAACAATCCAATTAGCATTTACTTGTATCGTTTTGGAGATGGTTCGAGCAGCAACCAAGCCTCGCCTCAGCATGCCTACACCTCCAGTGGCGCAAAATCGCTTAAGCTGTTGGTTCAAACCACACAAGGGTGTAAGGATTCTGTCCAAAAAAATTTGGTGGTTTATGCTGCGCCCACTGTTTTATTGTCGACCGATTCAATATGTCCGGGCGATAATTTGGGTGTCGACATTCAGCATGGAACCGATCCGGTTACACAATATTATTGGAATATGGGTGATGGCACTTTTTCTAGCAACAAAACCTTTACCCAACAATACAGCACTTCAGGTTTAAAACGCATTGGGGTAAAATTAACCTACAGCAATGGAAACACTTGCACGTTCAATAAAGATTCAGTATTGGTTTACAGCAAACCAAATGCATTTTTTACCATTTTAACTGCTCGGAAGCAGTGCTATAAAAGCAACCAAACCTGTGTGCAGTTTGGATTGGATTCAACCAATATTGTTTACAGAAATATGCTGTGGGACGACGGTTCAAGTGTACAAGTAAATAAAACGAGTACTGGGGCCTGTTACAGTTATGGCAATGCCAATGGGGGGGTGTATAAAATTACCCACGAAGTGATTGATACCAATGGCTGTGCCGAGAGGTACACGGCAAGCATAGACAGCGTGAAGGTATACAAAGACCCCAAGGCCAATTTTAAAGTGACCATTACAGGCGGGTGTTTTAAGACCAATGTGTCGGTTGTTAATTTGAGCAATATGCAAATTCCTGTGGTCAAACATTTTGAATGGAATTGGGGCGATGGTTCTAATCTTGATACCAGCACATTTACCAATGTTCAACACCAATACATTGTCAATGGCGTATTTAAAATCAAATTGAGCATAACAGATGTATATGGGTGCAAGGATTCTTTTGTGTCATCGGATACGATAAAAAACATCAACTTTAATGTTGATGGAATTAACTATGCCATAGATTCTTGTCAATCGAGCAACGTTTTTAAATTTATTCAAACCCCCGTGCCAGGTGGACTTGCAACCTGGTTTTTTGGCGATGGCGATACGCAAAATGGCTGGAATGTGAACCACCAATACAACAATGGAACCCGAATAGGAACGTACTACCCTACAATCAGGGTGAGCAAATTAGGTTGCGATTCATTTATCAACTTAAAACCCAATATTGTGCATGGCCCATTGGTGGATATGTCTATACTCAACCGCTACCAGTGCCAAGTGAAGGATACCGTTTTTTTTACCAATGCCTCTTTGTTGTATCTTAACAAAAAAATATCGGTTTTTTGGGATGCGCTCGATCCTTTTGCGGGCAATTGCACCATCAATTCAAAGCTTAATCAAAATGTCGATAGCAATTGCAATTTAAGTGTTGATTCGCTTTATTTTAAGCACATGTACAAAAAAGGACAGGATAACTGTTATGCCGTAAAACTCACCTTGGTGGATTCTGCTTTGGGTTGTTCAGATGTTAGATCATTTAGCTTGCCATTAACCAAACCCAATGCCCGCACAGGCATTACAATGCGTGCAAATGGCGGGTTTTGTTTAGGCCCAGAGGGTGGTAAAACCGTTTGGATTGATCTTGGTGCGACCAAGCCAGCCTGCGGACGCGAAAGCTATTGGGTGATGTGGGATTCGCTTTGTGCAGAAAATTCAGGCAATTTTAATGCTTGGTGGCAACAGAATACCTCCTACCACAATTACACCTATGTTCCTTGCGATTCTAATGGGAATATCAGCATTGGGGTAATTATTCAAAATGGAACTGACACCAATGGCAGGGTATGCAGAGACACTGCTTTTTACCACCATAAAGTGCGGTTTGGACTTACAGACCCAAGATTCAGCACCACCTATAATCCAACGGTGCAATATTGTAAAAATTCTACTTTCGATTTTATGTTGGGCGATTCTACCCTCGATTCCATTGTTTACATCAATTGGAATTATGGAGATGGCGTGAATGAATCGAACTTGAGTTTGGGAAAACGAACCCACACCTATAAGACCCGAGGACGTTTCACTGTGATAGTGACCATGCGCCATGCCAATGGCTGTGTTGCAATCGACTCTATGGTGGTAAGAATTGGCGCAAATCCATCCTTGTTTTTGGACAAACGAAAAATATGTTTGAGCGACAGTTTTAGGGTTATTAACACCAGCAAGTATTGGAACGGACCTGCTTATTGGAGAGACTCTTTGAGGGTATTGAACAACAAGGAAAAAACGCGTTGGGATTTGGGCGACGGAAATGGATTTTCGAACAACAATTACCAAACATTTTTTAAGTACAATAAAATTGGAAACTATACGATTAAGTTGGAATACACCGACAGTGTTGGTTGTGTTGACACATTTAATTATCCAATTCCACTCAGGGTGTTTGATGTGTTCTCGAGCATCACCTTGCCCAGCAAGCAATTAATTTGTGCCCAAGTGGTTCAATTCAAATCCTCGGCGAGTGTTTACGACAGTTTAAATCAATTTGGACACAGCGACGACAGCGTTGTAACGTTTTCTTGGTATTTTGATCAAGCCAGCAGTTCGAGCCTAATAAAAAATCCATTTAAATTTTTTAAACGGGGCTGGCACGATGTCGAATTGTTGGTGAGCAATACCATGGGCTGCCAGGATTCGAAAAAGGATTCTTTTTTCATTAACGGTCCAGAAGCTGGATTTGAAATGTTGTCTGATACAGTTGGGTGTATGCCATTGACCGTTACCTTTAAAAACAAAAGCATAAACGCCAACAATTACACCTGGGTGTATAAAAATGCCGGGAACAATACCACCACCACCAATTCGAATGCCAATGTAAGTTTTACGTATACCAATTACGGTGTTTTTAGGCCACAGTTAATTGCCCGTAATACATTTTTAAACAATGGCATTTCGGTAACTTGTGCGGATACATTTGTGGTGAATCCACTTACAAAATACTCGCCTAAAATTGAAGTCTTCGAATTGCCTAGGCCAAATTTTACGCATTCGACCAATTGCGCCAATTATACCACTACCTTTACCAATACCTCGGCTTTGAGCACTGGAACTATTGCTCAATATGTTTGGAGTTTTGGCGATGGAAGCACCAGTACTTTAACAAATCCGGTGCATCAGTTTGCCGACTCCGGCAAGTATACAATTGTACTGAAAGCATACAGCCCTTACGGGTGCGTGGATTCGATCAAACGCGACATCTTTGTTTATCCTTTTCCTGAGGCTGATTTTACGTTTAACGAAGTTTGCCAAGGCAAAGCCACAAATTTTAGAGACATCTCAAAATCGTTCAATGACATTATTATCAATTACACTTGGAATTTTGGCAATGGTGCAGGCAGTTCAGCAAAAAACCCCAACTACATTTACCCCAAAGACTCTGTTTTTTATGTGGTTAGGTTAACGGTGCGCAACCGATCAGGGTGCATTGATGATATCACCAAACAGGTAAAGGTTTGGGCCAAGCCAAAGCCGAATTTTACAGCCGTTAATGTGTGCCTTAAAAACACCATTAATTTTACAAATACAGGCAGCTCAAAACAAGCTGTTCAAAGCAATGTATGGACCATGGGCGATGGCACAATGCTTCAATCAAATGCTTTTTCAAAAACCTATACAGACACCGGAAAATACACAGTTAAACTCAAAACCACCAGTGTGCAAGGTTGTGTTGATTCTGTAAGTAAGACAATTCAAATTTACGCCAACCCCAAGGCCAATTTTAACATCAATGCGGTAAGTCAATGTTTGAATCAAAACCGCTTTGTGTTAACGAATTCGTCTGTTATTTATTCGGGTTCTATAACGGCCTACGAATGGCGTTTGTCCGATGGTTTTATATCGACCAAAGCCAATATCGTGCGCAGTTTCCCGTCGGTTAATACCTACACAGTAAAACTGATTGTTCGCTCCAACAATTTTTGTTATGACACCATTACCCAAACAGTTAATGTGAGGCCATCTCCCAAATCCATTATCCAATCAAGTGCAGTTGAAAAATGCATCAATACCGCCGATTCGATTTCATTTAATGATGTTTCAACCATCGACACAAGCATTCAATCAAGAATTTGGACTTTGGATCCAGGGATTACAAATACCCAAAAGCAATTTAAATACAAATACAATTCTGTTGGGGCACGTGTTGTTTCTTTAAGGGTTCAGAACGCTGTTAACTGCTGGGATACCAGTTATAAAGCCATAGCCATTCACCCAAAACCACAGGCCATTGTAGCGCAGCACGTAAAAGAACAGTGCTTCAGAAACAACCTGTTCACCTTCAAAGATTCCTCTAAAATTACTTCCCCTTATACCAGCAATGTCATATGGTATTTTGGAGATGGCGATACCTCCATTTCGGCTTTTACGACCCACCGCTATTTAAGCTTTGATACCTTTAAGATAAGGTTAATTGCCTACAGCAACAAAGGCTGCAAGGATACGGTTTATCAAAACACCGTTGTGCATCCAATGCCAAGCAGTGCCTTTAAGATCGACACCTTAAAACAGTGCTTAAAAGCCAATCAATTTAAGTTTACCAATCTGTCGAGTATTCCACACGGAAGCATGTCTTATGCTTGGTTGTTTGGCGATGCTGGCACGAGCACAATGCTTAACCCGACACACAGCTATTCGAATTTTGGTGTTTACACCTGCAGTTTGTTTGTTCAATCGAATTTTGGATGTAAAGACAGTTCGTACAAACAAGTGCAGGTTTACAGCATGCCTGTGGCCAACTTTAAATGGGTCGATTCCACTGCTTGTTTTAGATCAAATAAAATGACAGCCATTAATACCTCTGTTATACCTCAAGGCACCTACACCACCTATTGGCGCTCGATGGTAACGCAATTAGTGGGCAAGGATACCTTTGTGGTAAAATGGCCAAAAGATTCGACCTATGAGCTTGTTTTGAAGTTGGTTTCAAATGCCGGGTGTATGGATTCAATTTCTAAAAAAGCCTACGTGTGGCCAATGCCAGTGGCAATATTTGGCATTGATTCGGCCAAACAATGTTTAAGGTCAAACCTATTTAATTACAGCAACTTTAGCACGGCCAAAGACGGCCAGATAAGCTACCAATGGGATCTTGGCAATGGGTACAAGGCCAGCCAAAAAGACACCCAAATGCGCTATTTAAACCAGGGGTCTTATACCGTAAGCTTAATTGCAAGTTCGGTTCGGAATTGCAAAGACACGGTAAGCCAAATTGCCGTGGTTCATCCAATGCCAAAGGCTTTGTTTGGAATCAACGACAGCACCCAGTGTTTGAATACCCAAAATTTTGTATTTACAGACAAGAGCCTTATCGCCTATGGAAGTTTGCAGCGCCTATGGACATGGGGAGATGCAGCTGAAGACACGGGCAAAATTGTATCCCATTATTTTGCAAAAGATACTTTGTTTAAAAACAGATTGGTGTCTATTAGCAATCAAAACTGTAGAGATACGGCCTATTTATTTGTTGAGGCTTATTCCGTTCCAAAGCCTGATTTTAGCATCAATGATACCGACCAATGCTTACCAGTTCAGAAATTTCAAATGGCTAATTTGAGTAAAATCAAACAGGGTACTATAAGCTATGTTTGGTTGTTTGGAGACGGGAATTCAGCCACATCAAGCAATGCCAATCATATTTATGCTTTGCCGGGCACTTATCAAATTCAACTAAAGGCCATCTCTAATTTTGGCTGCAGTGACAGCATTGCAAAAACCAATTTGGTATACCACCAACCCAAGGCCAAACTTCTGTTTAATGACAGCGCTCAATGTTTAAGGTTTAACCAGTTTGTATTGTCTGGCAACTCCAATATACAGCAGGGCAGTGTGCTTGCTTATTATTGGGATACTTCGGGTGTAAATACAGCAGGCTTAAAAGATAAAACCATTGCCTTTGGATCTTATGGCACTAAAACCGTTAGATATGTTGTGCAGAGCGATAAGGGTTGCTTAGATACAATGTATCAAACGCTCACGGTTCATCCAATGCCTAGGGCCAAATTCACCATCAACGATTCGGTGCAATGCGCTCAAAACAATCAATATGTATTTACGGCCACCTCGGTTATTGCCTATGGCACACTCAAGTATAAATGGAACATTGACCAAGTGTTTACCGACACAGGTATTGTGTTTAATAAAACGTTTAATGCAGCCGATACACCAATTATTGGTTTGGTAACGGTGTCCGATAAATCTTGCACAGACACCTTAGAAAGATTGGTGTTTGTACAGCCAAGTCCTAAAGCATTTTTTACCTTAAATAAAGCGGGGCAATGCCTAAAAATTAACCAATTTGCAGCCTCAAACAAGTCGACATTGACACATGGTACTATGCGTTTTGTTTGGCGTTTAGAGGATGGTTTTAGCAGCACAGACACCAATATTGTGCATAGCTTTGCCAAGCACGGAGATTTCAAAATGCAATTATGGGTAAGCAGTCAATACGATTGTGTTGACAGTTTTAATGCGACTGTTTTGGTGCACCCTGAACCAACAGCGTTGTTTTCGGTAAATGATGCCAGCCAATGTGTTAAGGGCAATCGGTTTTTATTTAACAATTTGTCGAGTATAGACAGCACAGTTATGTCTTACACTTGGATGTTTGACGATGGAGATTCAAGCAAATTAATGTCTCCTATGCATCAATATCAATTATTTGGAAATTACAGGGTTGGTGTAGTGGCCAAATCGATCTATAATTGTCGAGATTCTTTTATGAAGTTAATGGTGGTGAGTCCTATGCCAACTGCGGCATTTACAGTAAACGATTCAGACCAATGCATCAATGCGCAAAGCTTTAATTTTAACAATGCTTCTTCGATTCAAGCCGGCACTTTAAACCAACACCTTTGGTTGTTGAACGGGCAAGTGCTTGCCTTGTGGAATGTAAACAATTACAAATTCAATCAGATTGGACTCTTGCCCATCCGCTTGATCGAAACCAGCGACAGTTTGTGCAGCGATACGGCCTACAGCAACGTTACCATTTACCCTAAACCCAAAGCAGATTTTAGCATCAATGACACCGCACAATGCTTAACTGGCAACCTGTTTGTGCTGCGCTCAACTGCCACCGATTGGAATGGCATAAGCAAACATTTATGGTGGGTAGACAATGCATTAAGCTCTGTAGATTCAGTGTGGACAAAATCGTTTACCCAAACAGGATGGCACACGTTTAAATATGTAAGCACTTCGAATACGTTGTGCAACGACACCATTCAAAAGCTTGTGCGGGTTAAGCCAATGCCAAATGCACAATTCAATACATTAAAGCCATACTACTGCAACAATGAGCCGCCTGCCTTGTTAACCCCAGTAGTGCCTGGCGGTTTGTTTACAGGCATCAATGTGCAAGGAAATTACCTGTATCCCAAACAATTGTTTGAAGACACCGTTACCTATACAATTACCATAGACAATTGTACCTCCTTTAGCAAGCAAAGCACAATGGTTTATCCATTTCCAGTGGTGCAATTGGGCAAGGATACCACCTTGTGTCAAACGGAAAGCGTCATACTTAATGCAAAGAATTGGAATTCAAGTTATTTTTGGCAAGATGGCAACACAAACGAAACCTATGAAGCCAGAAAGCCTGGTGTGTATTGGGTAAGAGCCAGTAATATTTGTGGCTCAGCCTCCGATACAATCAACGTTGATTACCGAAACCACAATTGCCGCCTGTGGCTGCCAACAGCATTTACACCCAATGGAGACCTGCTTAATAGCTACTACAAACCCATTGGAATAGATCTCATAGACTTGGAATACAAGATATTTAACCGTTGGGGGGAATTAATTTTTATCGGCGATTTGGACAGTAAAGGTTGGGATGGAACGTATAAAGGCCTGCCAAGTCAAGACGCGTATTTTCTTGTGCTTGTAAATTACACTTACAGAAACTCGGGTAAGAAATATGCTTTCTACGAAAGGGAAGTGTTTTATTTATTGCGTTAAGGCAACAAAAGAATTTAAAAATCTGAGGTTCGAAGAAAATTGTCTTGCCTTGGTTCTTCTATTTCATCCAAGATTTTGAACAGCTGACCATTGGATTTTATGTTTAATTTTTGGCGCAATCTATAGATAGACACCCGCGCCGATTCTTTGCAAATACCCAGTTGTTCTGCTATCGAAAAATGGCACCTATTGCATTTCAGGATTAAGAGCAAGCGGAACTCCGATTCTGACAAAGTATTTGAATACTTCTTTGTGATAGTATGGTAAGTATTGGGCAAAAACCGTTGGAACAATTCTTGGTATTTTTTCCAATCGGTCGGTTTGGAAATCTTAAACGTATTTAATTGCTCCAATTCAATATTGCCGCTTGTTGAACCCAAATGGGCTCTTTTAAAGTTGATGTTAGAATCGATAAGTTTGTTAACCTCATCCAATTTTACCATTAATTTTTCAATTGCTTTATTTAAACTATTTGTTTTCAATGTTTTGTGTTTTAAAGTATTCAAAAAGAATAGGGTACAAATTTACTGATAATCATTTTTTGGCAAATTGAATTAGTTCATGAATTCGTACTTGTTAATAAGTTTATTGATAATTTATGGCAAAATTAAGTTTAATTAATATTTAAACAAAATTTATTTTTGTTCTAGAAAAATTCAACAACATACTGCCTTTACACGGATTAAAGCCAAGCCAGATTCGGGCAGTTTGTGCGTTGTTGTTTGATACGGTCTTTATGTTACAAATTTAGTGTTGGCCTGACATTTTTATTGTGAATGGCATTCTTTGTCTCTCTAATGGGTGTATTAGTGCTTTGTGATGCTACAAAACATGTATCAATTGTGCCTTGGGGGTTTAAATGCAATTACTTATTTTAAATTTGTAGTACAATTTCGGTAAATTCTTAAGACCAATTTTCAATATACAACTAATTGATTTACAACAAATGAACAATAACATTAAATTTTATTTTTTCGGATTTGAGCCAGTGTTTATTTTAGGGTTAAGTTACGTTTTGAAAAAGAATTCTCCGGATGCAGAAATCATCGACATCAATACACCAGACGAAGACACATTTGCTGCCAGCAGTGACGGTTATGTGTTTTTATCAAAGGGTTTGTTTTTGCACTTTGCCCATCTTATAAAAGGCGATTTCTCAAACAAAATCATTTTGATTGTTGACGATCTTAATGATGTTGCTTTAGACAACATAACTTTCGATAAATTGGCGGCTTGTTTTACTTTTTCTGTCGATATATCAGAGATAGAGTTTGGTCTTCATAGGGTTTTGAATGGTCAACGTTATGTTTCTCAGTCTGTGCTTCAAGAAATATTGCCAAACATCACTTTTAACAAAAAAGTAGGCAAGCAGGATGACATCTCAAATTTTAAACTGTCGAACAACGAAAGCGCTATTCTCAAATACATGCAAGAAGGTTTAAGCAACAAAGAAATTTATTCTGTAACAGGTTTAAAGCCATCAACCATTAGTACCTACAAGAAAAGAATTTTTGACAAATTTAACACCAAAAGTATTGTCAGAATTAATAGAATGCTAAGCATTAGACCTTAATCTTAAGGCCTTTAAACCCTTTAACTTTACGCACTTTTTCTTAAAATGATTCAAAGCTTTTTATTTTTTTGCTTTGATGTCTTTTGGTAAGAATACTACACAGCCGTATTAATTCTACATTATCGAATAGTTATGGGGGGGGGTAGTGGCTGTTTTTCTACAGAATCGGGCATCTTACTACAAGCCTCTGTTTCCTAATAATTTTACCTTTGCATAAGGTTATTTTCAATACTTAACTTCTAATATGCCTTTCAGAAATAAGTTTGCTCCTTCTTACATTGTATTGTTTATTGATTTGATGTCATTGAGCGTGGTTTACCTTTTTGTGGGTTATTATTTGATTCCGCATTTATTCTCACTTCAAGTGCCCAACAGGCCTGTTGAAAGTTTTCTTTTTTACATAACGCTTAATTTCATTTTTATGGTTCTGCTGAATACGTTTTCAGGGATTATTAGATTTTCGACCCTTGATGAAATTAAGCGTTTGGTTCAAATGCTCGCGTGTTCTGCTGTGGCCATTTGGATTTTAGACCGCACCCAGGCAATGCTCTTTGGCCACGTTTTGATCTCTACCATTGCCTTGGTGACATTGTCTATTCTTGGCTTTCAAGCCTTGTTTTTCTTTCGACTGTTTGTTAAATCGGCATACGAACTGGCTGTAAGGAACGATAAAAGCGGCTTAAACACCGTGTTTATTGGCAAAGACATTAAGTCTTTCCAGTCCGCCTTGTCGACCCTAAAAACCAAAGCTTTAAATTTAAATATCAGATCAGGTTTTCTTACAGAAGGTAGCGGCCATGGCTTAACCGTTAATGGTCTTTCTGTTTACTTTAAAAACCATGGAAGCTTTGGAAACGTAAATATGCTTCAATTTGATGCCGTCTTGCTTTCTAAAAACGCAGCTAAAAACCCTGAAGTTAGAGCGCTTATAGGCAGTTTGGAGACTAAAGACATCAAAATTTTCTTTGTCAATACAGAGCCAGAACTCTTAGACAACAACCCAAAATCTGATGACATTGTTGAAACTCAAATTTCTGATATTCTTAGCCGCGAAGAGATTGTCTTAGAACCGTTCTTAAAAAACGACTCGATAAGCAATAAAGTGGTTTTGGTTACGGGTGGTGCGGGCTCAATTGGCAGCGAAATCATTAGGCAGCTGGTTAAATTTAAACCGCAAACGATTATAATTCTCGACAATGCCGAAACCCCTCTGCACAATTTGGAATTGGAACTTCAGAAAATCGATTCGGTTAACTTTCGGTATATATTGGCCGATATCAATGATGAAGATTATTTAGAGGAAGTATTTATTAAATACGCGCCAACAATTGTGTACCATGCCGCTGCCTATAAGCACGTGCCAATGATGGAGCGCAATGCCAGACAATCTCTGCTCACCAATATAAAGGCCACCATCAATTTGGCCAAGATTGCCGAAAAACACCAAAGCCACAAATTCATCTATGTTTCGACAGACAAGGCGGTAAATCCTGTTGGGGTTATGGGCATGAGCAAGCGCATTTCTGAAATTTATTTGAGTGCATTCTTTCACGACAACCTCAAAAACAACCCAAAAACATGCAAGTTTATTTTTACCCGGTTTGGAAATGTGCTAAAATCAAATGGTTCGGTGGTGCATTTGTTTGAAGAACAAATTAAAAGAGGTGGGCCAGTAACCCTTACCGACCCTGAAATGACCAGGTATTTTATGAGCATAGAGGAGGCTTCGTCTTTGGTGATAGAAGCGTCTGTGATGGGCAATGGTGGCGAGTTTTATGTTTTCGACATGGGCGAGCCAATTAAAATTAAAGACCTAGCCGAAAAATTAATCAAATTTTATGAAAAGCCTTTTGGCAACCCAGTAAAAATTGAGTACATCGGTCTCAGACCAGGCGAAAAGATGTACGAAGAACTTATTTACGACAAAGCAAAAGACTTGCCTACCCACCACCCCAAAATATTAATATCCAAAGACGAGCCCCAGAATTACCATTTAAGCAATATTTTAATCTCAGACATGTTCAATGATTTTAAACAATTAAACAACAAAGAAATTAAGTTAAAACTAAATATTTTAATGGAAAAACTTCACAACATCGAAATCAATGCACCACAAAACTAAAGCTTTCCTGCCCGTTCTTATATTGCTAATTTTTAGTCAATCTTGCGCGTTCAAAAAAGACATACTCTACTTCCAAGATCTTTCTGTAGGCTCTACAGATTCAATAAACATCGCTGCCAATACCATTCAGGTTAATGATATTTTAAGCATACGCGTAAGCGATTTAAACCAAGAAGTAGCAGCGCCATTTAACGTGCAGATTAATGCGCAAGCTGGCCTGCAAAACAACCCTACCTTAAATGGTTATTTGGTTAAAGCAGATGGCAGCATTACCTTTCCTATACTTGGAAACATGCAATGCTCAGGTTCCACAATAGCAGATTTAGAAAAGCATATCGTAAACGCGCTACTGAACGGTGGCTACCTCAAAAACCCAACTGTAATGGTTGCGGTTTTAAACAATAAAGTAACTGTGTTGGGTGAGGTTAAAAGCCCAGGCACTTTTGTTTTTTTTGAACAAAACCTTACCCTTTTGCAAGTGCTTGGTTATGCTGGCGACTTAAGCATTAATGGCTCCAGAAAAGACATACTCATTATCCGTGAAGAAAACGGTAAACGCAGCTACCATACAATCGATATGACCCTGGCCAATTGGTTTGAAAGCCCTTACTACCGCATTAAAACCAATGACATTATTGTGGTTAAACCCAATAACCCGAAAATCAAAACAGCAGGCCACATTACAGGCATTGGAGGCATTACAACAATTGTATCATTTGCCTTAAGCATTTTCTTAATCATAAACACACTAAGCAAATGACCCAAGAAAAAAAAGACGAACAAAGCAAGCTTGATACCCAGCATATA
The DNA here is from genome assembly GCA_044341025.1 of Bacteroidia bacterium. GTDB lineage: Bacteria > Bacteroidota > Bacteroidia > NS11-12g > UBA955 > JABMMZ01. Next base: position 78,151 of record JBIISM010000008.1, read on the forward strand.
ATAAAGGAAATACGCAAGTACTTACAGTATTGGTATCTTTTTTTAATTTCTTTAATTGTTGGTGTTTCTATAACTCAAACCGTACTCCGCTATACCAACGATGAATATGTATCGAAAATAAACATTAAAATTATTGAACAAGACCAAAAAGATGCCTTAAACCTCAGCAGTATAAGTTCTCCCTTTGGTAAAAAATCGATCAATTTAGAGAACGAAAAGGAAATCATAAAATCGTTCCGACTTAATGAAAAGGTGGTAAAAAAACTGGGGCTTCAAAATGCCGTTTTTTCAAAAGGCAAATTAAAATCTACAGAGCTCTGGGATGATGTTCCATTCGCAATCGACTATTTAGACACGGGCAAAGCAATTGATGAAGCAGAATTTGAAATACAAGTTAAGATTACCCAAGAGGGTTATGAACGCACCTTTGGCGAATTAAATAAAAGGGAGAGAAAATCTTTACAATTTGGAGAAACGGATAGCATTTTGGGTTTGCATTTTTTACTAACGCTTAAAAACAACAAAGACAGCAGAAATAGTATTGGGCAAACATACACCATCAACAGAATTCCAAAAGCTCTAGCGATTGAGGGATTGTCTGACCTTTTGCAAATAAATAAAACCAGCAAAGACGGCGACATTATCAGCATTTCGATACAAGGCCAAAACAAAGAAAAAAACGAAGCCATTCTAAACACACTTGTACAGGAATACAACTCTGATGGAATGGCCGACAAACAAATCATTGCACAAAGCACCATCTCCTTTATAAACGATCGCCTTTTCGAATTGTACGATGAGTTGGATTCTATCGAATACAGCATAGAAAAATACCTGGTCCAAAACGACATGGTATCGATAGAGAGCGATGCGGAAATAACCACAGCTCAGAAATATGGCTATGAAGAAAAAATAAACGACCTAAACACCCAAGTGCAATTGTCTTATGTTTTAGAAAAGTCGTTAAAGTCTGACACCAAAAACGGTTTAATTCCAGACAATATTGGCCTTGCAAACCAGGGCATCAACACGCTTGTTGGAACCTACAATTCGATGGTCTTGCAGCGAAGCAAGCTGGCAGCCAGTGCAGGCGAAAACAATCCAGAACTAAAACTAATTAATGCAAGTATACTCGAGCAAGAAAGAAATGCTTTAAGATCGATAGCCAATTACCGCAGCGAACTAAGCCTTTCTTTATCTGCCTTCAATAAGCTTCAAACCGAGAGCAATGCACGGTTTAAATCGATTCCCAACAAAGGCAAAACCTTGCGCACCATAGGCCGAAAACAAAGCATCAAAGAAAGTCTGTATTTATTGCTCTTGCAAAAAAGAGAAGAAGCTGGCATAACCCTAGCCTCCACAGCCCCTTCTGTAAAACTTTTAGACTACGCAAGCACGCGCATAGAACCGGTAAGCCCCAAACGTGAGCAACTATTTATTCTTTCCATACTTCTAAGCCTTGCACTGCCCATTGCCATTCTGTTTTTAAAATTTGCCTTGGACAATAAAATCCACGATGCAGAAGATGTGAGCCTTGCTTCGCCCAACATTCCATTAATAGCCGAATTGCCAAAGGTAGCTGAAGACAGAAGACAGGTTAAAGAAACCGACAATTCGCCTTTGGCTGAAGCCTTCAGGATGCTCAGAACCAATGTCAATTACATGTTGCCCGTCAACTTAAATGCAAGAGCCCCTATTATTATGGTTACCTCCACCATTAAAGGCGAAGGCAAAACATTTACCTCCATGAACCTGGCATTTGTGTATGCCAACACCAATAAAAAGGTGCTTTTAATCGGTTCGGATATGCGCAACCCGCAATTGCACAAATACCTTAACATCGAAAAAAACTCAAATGGCTTAAGCCATTACCTGCACGACAGCAGCAGCGCGCATAAAGAACTTATTATTAGAAATGTTTTGGGCAGCAGCTTTTTGGATGTTCTATTGGCTGGTAATATTCCGCCCAACCCAGCAGAGCTCTTAACCAATGGCCGCTTAAGCCAATTGCTCGAGGAGGTAAGAAAGGAATACGATTACATCGTTATCGATACCGCCCCTAGTTTGTTGGTTACCGATACTTTGCTCATAGCTCCGCTAGCAGACATATTGCTGTTTGTATGTTCGGTTAAAATAACCGAAAAGCGTTTAATGAATTTCTCGAAAGAACTGAAAGAAGAGGGCAAATTTAAAAATGTTGCCTATGTCTTAAACAATGTTGAACAGCCAGCTTTTGCCTACAAATACGGTTACCGCTACGCATATGGCTACAACTATGGCTACGGGTATGGCTATGGTGCGGATGCAGATACCGAAGCTGCAACACCAAAGAAAAAGAAAAGATTTAAATGGTTTAAATAGTATATGCAAAGCACCAATCAGAACACTTTGCCAATTTGGTATGTTTTACACACCAAACCAAGGCATGAAAAAAAACTCAGTGAGCAACTCAAGAGCATGGGCATTGAAAACTATTGCCCAACTTATATAAAGGTGAGCAAATGGTCTGACCGCACCAAAAAAATAGAAACGCCGCTTATCAGTTCGCATTTGTTTGTAAAGATTGAAGAAGACAAACGCAGCCATGTTTTTGTTTCGCCTAGTGCCCTTAGGTACTTGTTTTGGAATGGCAACCCCGCTGTGGTAAGAGAAAAAGAAATTGAACAATTAAAAATGGTTTTAACTGGCAAGGTTTTCCAATCGGCCGAACTTAAAAATTACCACACCGGCGACAACATCGAAATAAATGCAGGGCCCTTTACTGGGCAAAGCGGACAGGTGCAAGCCATAAATAAAAACTCGGTTACCATAGTGCTCAAAGAAATGGGCGCCGTTTTAACGCTGCACGCCTAGCATGCAGGTAAGCTTTAGTTTTAACCCTCTATCCGCGCATGTGGGTGGGAGCGGCGAAGCTGTGGAGGAGAAGCATAAATAAATGCATTTTGAATGAGGTAAATTGCTTGTTAAAAGATCTACTTCACCGTTTGGCAATAAGGTTTTGCTATTAAGAGATTGGCATTTAAACTCAACATTGATGATTTAAGAGACTACCCAGCTAAATACATCGCTCAAAGGGTTATGCAAGTTGCGCAAGACGAAGAATATTATATTTTAGAACCTAATATTGTCGAAGATTATTTTTTTAAAGTAAGCAATTACAAAGAAGCAATTGAAAAAGCAGATATCATCGTTTTTTTGGTAGCGCATAAAGAATTTAAAAATACAGAAATTGCTGAAGGAAAAGTAATTTAAGGTTAATGTGGGGTAATGAATAAATAGGGTCGGTCTATAAATAATAAGTTGGTATTATAAAGACATAATTTAATAAAAAATAGATTAATAAATAAGTATAAAAAATAAATAATGTATTTAAACAACAAATCCATTTTAATTACTGGGGGAACTGGTTCATTAGGAAAAGCGCTTACCTCGCATATTTTTAAAAATCATCCAAATATTAAGAAACTGATAATTCTTTCTAGAGATGAGCAAAAGCAATTTCAAATGGCTCAAGAATATCCAGTTGATAAATTTCCTCAAATTCGATTTTTTTTGGGTGACGTTCGAGATCAAGAAAGATTAGTAAGAGCCTTTCAAGGAGTTGATATTGTTATTCATGCAGCAGCAATGAAACACGTCCATTTGGCTGAATATAACCCAGATGAATGCATCAAAACAAATGTCGGAGGAGCTCAAAACGTTATTCATGCTGCGTTACAAACGGGCGTTCAAAATGTAGTAGCATTGTCAACAGATAAAGCTTGTGCGCCAATAAATTTATATGGAGCCACAAAATTAACTTCAGATAAACTATTTGTAGCCGCGAATAATATTAAAGGAAATAACCCAATTAAATTTTCTGTAGTCCGTTATGGAAATGTAATGGGTTCCAATGGTTCTGTCATTCCTTTTTTTATAAAAAAGAAAATGGAAGGAAAATTACCAATCACAGATGCTGCTATGACTCGTTTTAATATTTCATTGCAAGGTGGAGTTGACATGGTCATGCATGCAATAGAAAACGCTTGGGGAGGAGAGATATTTATTCCCAAAATCCCATCTTATAAAATTACAGACGTTGCTGAAGCAATCGCTCCCGAATGTAGTATAGAAATTGTTGGAATTCGACCAGGCGAAAAAATTCATGAAGAAATGATTACGTCTTCAGATTCTTATAACACTTATGATTTAGGAAAATACTTTATTATTTTACCACCAGTTACTCACTTTAATATAGACAACTTTCTCAAAGCTTTTAGTGCAATAAAAGTCCCTGAAGGATTTAATTATAATTCAGGTACAAATTTGGAATGGGAAACAGTTGCCGGTTTGAGATTACTGATTAAAGAACATGTTGATTCTAAGTTCAATTAGATGATAAACAAAATAATTCCATATGGCCGGCAAAACATTACCGAAGACGATATAAATGAAGTTGTAAAAGCCTTGAAATCTGATTATTTAACTCAAGGACCAAAAATCATTGAATTTGAAACTGCTTTTGCCCAATATGTAGGAAGTAACTATGCAGTTGCCGTTGCAAACGGAACAGCCGCATTGCATTTGTGCGCATTAGCACTTGATGTTAAAGAAGGGGATAAGGTAATCACAACCCCTATTACTTTTGCAGCTTCGGCTAATTGTGTTCGGTATTCTGGTGGAGAAGTGGTTTTTGCTGATATAGACCCAGAAACCTATCTTTTAGATATTGAAAAGGTGCGAATTTTATTAGAGGAATCTCCAAAAGGAACTTACAAAGGAATTATCCCTGTTGATTTTTCTGGCCGTGCTGTAGATTTAGAAAAATTCAAAGTATTAGCAGAGCACTATAATCTTTGGATTATAGAAGACGCATGCCATGCTCCCGGGGGCTATTTTACGGATAGAAAAGGTGTATCACAAAATTGTGGGAACGGAAATTATGCTGATTTAGCCATTTTTTCTTTTCATCCTGTGAAGCATATTGCTTGTGGAGAAGGAGGAATGGTGACAACAAATAACCCTGATTTGTATAAAAAATTACTTGCTTTACGCACACACGGAATTTCAAAAAATGAATCCGATTATACGAATTCTGTGACATTTGCAAATGGAAATGTTCCTGAAATCACAAGTTACCCAACTTGGTATATGGAAATGCAAACATTAGGTTATAATTACCGATTAACTGATTTTCAGGCTGCTTTAGGTTTAAGTCAATTGGAAAGAGCCGAAGAAGGATTGGCCATAAGAAGAACTATAGCAAAGAAATATTATGAGGCCTTTAAAGATAAATCTTTTATTCTAGGGCAATCTGGTGTAGTTGAAGGACATGCTTATCATCTATATGTTATTAAAGTTGAAAACCGACTGGGTTTGTATAACTATTTACGAGAACATAAAATCTTGGCGCAAATTCATTATATCCCAGTTCATTTGATGCCATATTACAGACACTTTGGATGGAAAGAAGGCGATATGCCCAATGCGGAAAATTACTATATGCATTGTATTAGTTTACCAATGTTTCCTACTTTAACAGGTGAAGAACAACAATTTGTAATAGAAAAAATTAATTCTTTTTACAATGGCTAAAATAGCAATAATTCCAGCAAGATCTGGAAGTAAACGAATTCCAAGCAAAAACATCAAGCACTTTCTAGGGAAGCCTATTATTTCCTATTCTATTGAAGCGGCATTAAATTCAGGACTTTTTGACGAAGTGATGGTGTCAACGGATGATGATCAAATTGCGATAATAGCAAAACAATATGGTGCAAATGTTCCCTTTTTTAGATCAGAAAAGAATTCGAATGATTTCGCAACCACTTTCGATGTAATTGAAGAAGTAATCTTAAAGTATAAGGAACTTGATATAGTTTTCGATTTTATTTGTTGCATCTATGCCAGTGCTCCTTTTGTAACTGAAAAAAAACTTACAGATAGTTTTCATATTCTTAATCAAAATAATTTTGACTCTGTTTTTCCAATAATGCCTTTTGGTTTTCCAATTCAGAGAGCCCTGAGACAAGAAGAAAACAAAGTGAGTTTTTTTTATCCAGAGTTTAGTTTGTCCCGATCTCAGGATTTAGAAAAGAGCTACCATGATGCAGGGCAATTTTATTGGATGAATACAGAAATATGTTTGAACAACAAATCAATAGTAACAAATAATACGGGAAGTATGATTTTAACGGAATTGGAAGGACAGGATATTGACAACGAAACAGATTGGCAAATAGCCGAATTGAAGTATAAATTGAATAAATAAAAAGTGTAAACATGAAAAATTACAAAACTAATCAGGAGAAATTTTGGGCTGAAGAATTTGGAAATGAATATATTGATAGAAATAAAGGGGCACAATTATTGGCTTCAAATATAAATTTTTTCTCTAAAGCTTTATCGAATGCAAGTAGAATTGATTCATGCATGGAATTCGGAGCAAATATTGGTATGAATTTGAAAGCATTAGCCTTGTTATATCCAGGTGCAAAATTACAAGGAATTGAAATTAATAAAAAAGCAAGCCAAGAATTATCAAAACTGATTGGGGAAGAAAATGTATTCAATTGTTCAATATTCGATGCATTAGGTGTTGAGAAAGTGGAGTTGTCTTTAATAAAAGGAGTCTTAATTCATATTAATCCAGATATGTTGCAAAATGTGTATCCAAAACTATATGATGCAAGTTCAAAGTATATACTTATAGCAGAATATTACAATCCATCTCCTGTTGCAATTCAATACCGAGGCCATTCAGATAAATTGTTTAAAAGAGATTTTGCAGGAGAATTTATTGAAAAATTTGATGATGTAGAATTAGTTGATTATGGTTTTGTTTATAAGCGAGATGTGTCATTTCCGCAAGATGATGTTACATGGTTTTTATTAAAGAAAAATGAAATATAAAATTCTAAAAAACCAAGTTTTTTCAAATGGAAATTATTCGATTGTACCAATTCGTAAGGAAGATCGTTTTGATATCATGAAATGGCGAAATGAGCAAATATACCATTTACGCCAGGATAAACCTTTGTCAGTTGAAGAACAAGAATTTTATTTCAATAATGTAATTGAAAAGCTCTTTAATGAAGAACAGCCCAATCAAATTTTATTTTCGTATTTAGAAAATGGAATTTGTATAGGTTATGGAGGCTTGGTTCACATCAGTTGGATTGATAAAAATGCGGAAATTTCATTTATTATGAATTCTGAACTTGAAAAAGATAATTTTAAAAAACATTGGAATATATTTTTAGGATTAATTGAACAAGTAGCTTTTCAGGAGCTTAATTTCCATAAAATATTTACCTATGCCTTTGATTTGAGGCCTCATTTATATGAAGTTTTAGAATTTTCAGGATATATTGAAACCGTAAGACTTAAAGAACATTGTTTTTTTAACTCTAAATTTATTGATGTTTTAATTCATTCTAAAATCAGTAAGTTATGAATATAGGAATACTGGTTAGTGGCAATTTAGGCTGTGTAGTTTTAAAATACTTACGCCAAAAGTATAATGTCGAATTTGTTTTAACTGATTCCAAATCAAATAGTATAATTGATTTTTGTATTCAAAATAAGTTGGACTACTTTGCAGGTAATCCTAGAAATGGAAAAGCTTATGAGTTTTGTAGTCAAAAAAATATTGACATTCTGATTTCCGTAAATTATTTATTCATAATCGAAAAAGATTTAATTCAATTACCGTCGGCTTTTGCTTTTAATATCCACGGTTCGTTATTGCCAAAATACAGGGGAAGAACACCACATGTTTGGGCAATAATAAATAATGAAACTCAAACGGGAATTACAGCACATTTAATTGATGAAGGATGTGATACAGGTGATATTATCGAACAAATTATAATCAAAATTGAGAATACTGACACTGGTGCTGATATATTGAATAAGTTCAATGATAATTATATAGTGTTACTAGATAAAGTATTGATCCAAGCCAGTAAGGGGATGTTAAATTTGATTAAACAAAATAATAATTTAGCCACCTTTTTTCATAAAAGAACTCCAGATGATGGTAGGATTAATTGGAATTGGCAAAAAGAAAGAATCTATAATTGGGTCAGAGCACAATCAGACCCTTATCCGGGTGCTTTTTCCTTTGTTGGTCAAAATAAAATTACGATTGATGAAATTAAATATTCTGAAATGGGTTTTACCAATCAAATGCCAAATGGTTTATTGATTTCAACCAAACCTTTATTAGTAAAAACACCCAATGGAGTAGTTGAGTTATCAAAAGTAAGAGAATATAATTTTGAATTAAAAAAAGATAAAATTCTAGAATAAAAAGAGTTATGAAGATAGGAACATTTGAAGTCAGCAAGGAAAATAAAGTTTTTATTATTGCAGAATTGTCAGCCAATCATAATGGTTGTATTGATGTAGCACTTGAAACAATTAAAGCCGCTAAAAGAGCCGGTGCTGATTGTATAAAGTTGCAAACTTATACTGCGGATACCTTAACTATAAAAAGCAATAAGGAAGATTTTGTCTTAAAATCTGGTTCCATTTGGGATGGAAGAACTTATCATGACTTATATCAAGAAGCCTATACACCATGGGAATGGCACGAAACACTTTTCAAAGCAGCAGAAGCAGAAGGATTAATTTGTTTCTCTTCTCCATTTGATAAAACAGCTGTTGATTTTTTGGAAAATTTGAATGTTCCCGCCTATAAAATAGCTTCGTTTGAAATTACTGACATACCATTAATTGAATATGTAGCTTCTAAAGGAAAACCAATTATTATTTCCACAGGAATAGCTGAACAAGCCGATTTAGAATTAGCTTTGGATGCCTGCAGACGAATGGGCAATAATGACATTGCATTACTAAAATGTACCTCAAGTTATCCTTCTCCAATAGAAGAGGCTAATATGGTTATGGTAAAAGATTTGGCTGAACGATTTAATGTAATTAGTGGGTTATCTGATCATACAATGGGTGTAACAGTTCCAATAGTTGCGACAGTTTTTGGGGCTAAAATTATCGAAAAGCATTTCATAATTGACCGTTCAATAGGTGGTCCGGACGCCTCATTTTCAATGAATGAATCTGAATTTGCCGAAATGGTAAAAGCGGTAAGAGAAGCCGAAAGTGCAATCGGTGTTGTGGACTATACCTTAACAGAAAAACAAGCCAACGGTAGAGATTTTTCTAGGTCTTTATATGTGGTGGAAGATATTAAGATAGGAGATATTATAACGGAGAAAAATGTTCGCTCTATTCGACCTGGTTTCGGCTTACATCCTAAATTTCTTAAGGAATGTATCGGTAAAATGGCAAACAAAAATATCGAAAAAGGCACTCGTTTTTCTTTCGACTTAATAAAATAATTAATACAATAAATTTGTCGCTTTTCAAAAAAACCTACGACATCATCTTCTATTATCCACAGCATTTTAATAGAAGTGCAAAGGGAACAAATCTTTTTTTTGATCCATTGGTAGCGATTTGTGAAGAAAATAGGTTGTCTTATTTATTGGTGGAAGAACCCGATAACAAAACGACTTTTCCAAGAAATAAAAAAGCGGTTTCGTTTGAGTTTTGGCTATATACCATAATTGTGCTAAGAAAATTACTCCCAACTAGCTTATTTAAAAATAATACGCAAAAAGAAATCTTCATCGGAAAAATAATAGCCCTCTTTACATTTAATTTTTTTAAAGCAAAAACCTATATCACGATTTCAAATTCAATGATTGATGTGCTTCTGGGTTTTGATAATAAAGCCCGTGTTTTTGACCTTCAACATGGAATAATTTATGCTAAACATCCTGGTTATTTTCAGCCTGACGGAAAGTTAAATGAATTTCTAAATCAGGAAAGAATTGGTTTTTTATTAACAGGGGAGGGTTTTAAAGAATCATTTCAAATTAACAATAAATTAATTGCCAATGAGAAATTTGTAATACTTGGTGATCCTAAATCAGCAAATTTAAATATAGAATTAACATTTAATAAAAGAGTATTAATTTATACGTTGTTGTTTACTTTAGATGCTTCGGAAAAAGAACTTCTTGAAGAAAAACAAGAATTGCAACTGTTTTTAACTAATTTTAAAAAAATAGCAGAAAAACACAGCCTTTCAATCCTACTAAAACACCATCCAAGATACAATAATGCCATTTCAATTTCCGATATTTTGGAACAATTTCCATTTGCAACAATAACGGATTCTAACTTTGAAGAATTGTCAACCTCGGTCTTTTTACATCTTACAAAATATTCAACCTCTGCTTTTGAATTGGCGAAAATGACCATTCCAACGGTTTTTATTCCAAACAAAATTGCTGAAAGTATTTTTCATAATGAGTACCAATATCCAAATTACAACCTGCCTCTTGAACACTGGATTGAATCCTATTGTACTAATAATCAAACATTTTTTGAATTGGCCGAAGTAACAAAAAAATGGTGCAATCACTTTTACGATCCCTTGAACAAAGAACTTTTTTTATCCATTATTTGTTCCAATAAGAATTAAATGCCGTCAAAAAAAATTAAAATATTTTTTGGTGGTTTTATAAATCATACCAATGCGCAAAACTTAAATTGTTTGGCTTTGGCAAAGCATTTAGACAAAGAAAAATTTAAGGTGTTTTCTTTAGAGCTCTATTCAGGAAATTTAGAAAGTCAAATTGGAAGAATAGAGGGGCTTACCGTTTTTAAATGCTTTTATCCCGCAAAATTTTCCATGTATTTAGGTTTTTTATGGGGAATTTGGCATTGTGATGTTGCCTATTTGCCGAAAGGCGAATTGTGGAAATGGAACAAGTTCTGGCTAAAAGCCTTGAGAAAAAAGAGTTTTTCAACCATCGAGGGGATTATGGACGATACCGCCATGAAGAATGCTATTATTGCTCTTGGGTCAAAAGCTAACTATTTGAAATCAAGGAAGTATTTTGATAAAGATTACAGCATTACTAGTTTTATGAAACAATATAATTTTAATGCTATTGCGCTTCAATCAGAGGAAAAAGTACTTTATTTGGGTGTTGATTCTTCGATGTTTAATAAGCAAGCAATAAAAAAAGAATTTCCTAAAGTACTAATGATTGGGAATGACTTAGTAAGAAAAGGGGTTTTTGATTATTTTGAACTTGCAAAAAATTTCCCAAACGTTACTTTTTATCTTGCGGGAAGTGGAAATGGAAAAATTGATGTTGATTTAGAAATTAGTAAAAGAAACATAAGCAATATTATTTACAAAGGAGCAGTTACAACCTCTCAACTGCTAACTTTGTTACAAGAAGTTAGTATCCATATTCTTCCGTCACGTTCTGAAGGATTTCCAAAAGTTATCTTAGAAACAGCAGCAGCTGGAGTTCCAACAATTGTTTACAACGATTTTGGTGCTAGTGAATGGATTAATCATTCTGAAAATGGCTGGGTTGTAACTACAGTAGAAGAAATGATTTTAACACTTAAAAGCTTGATTGCCAATCCAGAACAACTTAAAAATGTGGCTTCCGAAGCCATTCAATTGGCCAGTTCTTTTGATTGGAAATTAAGGGTTAAAGCTTGGGAAGAGGTGATAATTGAATTAGAAAATAATAATAATTAAATACAATATTCATTTGCACGCATTTAGCATTTCAATTATTATTTAGAAACATAATATATTTATCAATAAGTTAAAGCAAATTATTTAAAATGAAACAGTTAAAAAAAATTCTTCAATTCTTGCTAATTAATAAAAAAGGAATTGGAACTATTTTATTTGGCCCAGCTAAAGGTTTGAAAATGTACAACATAGCTTTAGGTCAGATTTTTAATAGATACGAACCAAATTTATTAAACATAATAAATAAATATGTAAATAAAGATGACATAGTATTTGACGTTGGAGCAAATAGAGGCTATATAACTTTGGTCTTGTCAAAAGCAGTTGGAAATTCAGGAATGGTTTATTCGTTTGAGCCAATTCCCTCTACTTTTAATAAACTGAGTAACACAGTTTCATTAAATTTATTGAAAAATATTAGTTTAAATAATTTTGCACTCTCCAATAAAAAGGAAAGAGTTATTTTTAATTTACTTCCTGAAAATGATTCAACAGCATCTATGGTTTGGCATACTAATAATCAAATAGCAACAAAAATAGAAGTAGGTTGTGTAGAATTAGACTTTGATGATAATTTAAAAAATTTAAAACCTAATTTTATTAAAATTGATGTAGAAGGTTCAGAAAATAAAGTAATAGAAGGAATGTTGGGATTAATTAATAATTGTAAGCCAATAATTTATACTGAAGTTTCAGAATTGGGAAGGGAATTTGTTTGGAATAATTTACAAAAAATAGGGTATTCCTGTTTTTCATCAGAAAACGAAACAAAAATAGAGAATTTTAATAAATATTTTCATGGTGATTTTCTATGGATTTATAATAAATCTTAATGTTAGACAATAATAATTTTCTTGATAAGTATCTTTGAAGCCATTAAATTGGCAGATTCTTTTGATTGGAAGTTAAGGGTTAAAGCCTGGGAAGAGGTGATAATTGAATTAAGTTATGAGTAAACAATATTTTAAAGGACTTGATGGCCTTCGTGGTATTGCAGCAATTTTAGTTGTTTTAGGACATATTGAACTTTTAAAAAAAACTTTTAATTTTAATAATGTCTATGATGGTGGAGGTCCGTTTTTTTTGTATTTAGGTAGTCTCGCTGTCACGTTTTTTTTTGTTTTATCTGGGTTTTTAATCACTTTTTTATTGCTTAAAGAAAAAGAACAAAAAGGGTCAATATCCATTAGAAATTTTTACCTGAGAAGACTACTTCGTATTTGGCCTGTATACTATGTACTTTTCATTTTAGGTTTTTTGATTTTCCCAAGATTATATATAGCTGGAATCATAATGCCGAAACCTATTGAATGGAGTTCTTATTGGAATAGTTTCTTTTTTAATTTAGTTCTATTGCCCAATTTTGCTAAAGTTTCTAACCCTATTGCATTTCAGTCTTGGTCGATTGGAGTTGAGGAGCAATTTTATATTTTTTGGCCAATCTTGGTTCTTAAAATCAAGTCATTAAAAAAATTGTTTATAGCGATGGTTTCTATAGTAGTTGGGATTTATTTATTACGCTCAGGCATGTACCTAAATTCTATTTTCGAATTAAATATGCCCTTCTTAATAACAATAAATGAGTTTTTTGGTGAATCTAGATTCGATAATATGGCTATTGGGGGGATTTTAGCTATACTATTTTATAAATATCCAGGATTTAAATTTTCCATTTTACAAAAGGCTTTGGTAGGTTTTTGTACAGCATTTATTCTTTATAAACAAACATCGATTGGTTTTGGACTGGATAATATAATAGCTGCTTTGGTTTTTTCAGGATTAATTTTTTGGGTAGTCAACAAAAGTAAATTTATAATATTAGCCCAACCTTTATTTCTTTTTTTAGGAAAAATATCTTATGGTATATATATGTATCATGTAATTGGTATCATTGTTTCTATTAATATTGTTTGTTTTTTATTTCCTAACTATAATGGAGCAGGATTTATAAATAATTTTAATTTATATATATTGTTTAACACTATTTGTTACTGTGTTGATTTCGTTTATTAGTTATCATTTTATGGAAAAAAGAATATTAAAATAAAAAATAAATTAGTTTGAAATTTATAAATAAAGATTCTTTGTGGATTACCATTTCAAATGCTATAAAATTGGTTTTTGGTTTTGTTTTAGTTCCTATCATTGCAAGGAATGTATTGCCAGAACAATTGGGTAAGCTTGATTTATTGTTGGCCTATGGTCCGTTCATTAACCAACTTATATCGATGGGTCTTACAAGCAGTAGCACTAAATTTTTTAAAGAGAAGAGTGATATTAGTGTAATAAAATACATGCAACATAAAATAGGAATTCGTGCCTGTGTATATGTTGTATTGTTTTTTATTTTATTTAGTTTGTTTGGTGCTCAAAAAATGAGTATGCCTATTGTAATAGTTATTTTATATTCTATTTCATTGTTTCTAGAAAACATCTCATTTTTACCTCAAAGCCAATTTTTAAATACAAACCAATTTCAAAAACATGCATTAACGACAACGTTAAGTGCAATTATAAGGTATTCTTTTACTTTGCTTTTGGTCTTAGTTATGAAAGATAAATTATTAGCATTAAGTTTAGGCCTCCTAACATCTACAACCTATTTATTTTTAATTAACTATAAATACCATAAAGGCTTACTTTTATCTACTTATAATGATATTTCTTTACCACTCGATTTAATTATTGCTATAAAAAAATACAGTTTACCCTTGTTTGTTTTAGGAATTGTTGGAATATTATACCAATCTTCAGATAGATTACTGTTAGCCTATTTTAGTGCAAATAATATGGTTCAAATTGGGTATTTAGGTATGGCCCAACGAATTGTTGGCATTTTAACAGTTGGCTTATCGGGGTTGTTTACTGTCTGGGGGGTTAAAGCTTTTGAGAACTATTCTTACACCATATTGATGAAAGAAAAAGAAAAATTAATAGGAATGATGTTGCTAGTATTAGTAATTTCTATTCTAACTATGTTCTTTTTTAAACCATTAATTGTGAAGTATTTATTAACAAAAACCTACTCTAACTCTTTTCCAATTTGTGTATTATTGATTGGGACCTTTGTAAATAATCGTATTAGGGAAATTTTAGAAAAGTATTTTTTGAAACAAGGAAACTCAAAATTAATTACAACACTTTTTATTTCATTTGGAATATTTTCAGTATTAATTTCGGCTTTATTATTGTATTTATACAATTTAGAGATGATGTTGATTTTTAGACTATTTTTAGCCTTTTTACACGCTTTGGCACTCTTTTATTTGCTAAACAAAGCAAAACAAAAAATCAATCCACTTTTAATGGTCCTAAATTTAGTGTTATCTATTGCTATTATGTTTGGTATTAAATACGGTCTATTTTGATAAAACCCAAATACCTAACAATAACTCCATTTTTTCCAACTGCAACAAGTTTTAGAGGGCCATTTATTTATGACCAGGTAAAAGCCATTCAAGAAACAGGTTTCTATGATGCCATCGTTTTAAAACCAAAACCCTGGTATTCTAAAGAAAAAGATTATGAATTTGAGGGAATAAATGTGTATCGATTCAAAACATATGAACTTCCTTCTAATATTCTACCCGGGTTATTTAATTTTTTATCTATTTGGTCATTAAAATATAAACTGAAAACGATTGGAGTAAAAATAAAGGCGATAGAAGTTGCACATACACATGTTACTGGTTTGGGAATTTATGCTATTGCCCTAAAAAAAAACAATCCAAAAATTAAATCGGTTCTTCAACACCATGGGTTCGATGTATTGAGTCTTGAAAATGGGCTATTGCACAATAGGAATTGGCATCGTATATGGGTTAAAAACTATGGTGTTAAAATTTGCAATGCAATTGATTTGCATGTTGGAGTAAGTGAAAAAACACTCGCTCTATTAAAAAGGTATAATAAAATAGTAATAAAAGATAGTCATGTGCTTTATAACGGAGTAGATACTAATAAATTTCATCCTATTCCAAGCAGTAAGGATTCAAGTTTCTATACTGTAGGTTGTGTTGGAAATTTTTGGCCCTCAAAAGATCAAATTACTTTACTAAAAGCGATTAAAATACTAGTGGATCAAAGTATTAGTAATTTAAGAGTTAAATTTATTGGTACAGGAGAAACCTTAGCTATTTGTAAAAACTATGTTTTAGAAAATAAGCTGGACAAGTATGTTGAATTTATTGATACACTTCCGCATCATCAATTAGTGCATTTTTACAACACACTTGATTTATTTGTTTTACCTTCTTTTGATGAAGCCTTCGGCTGTGTTTATATAGAAGCTCATGCTTGCGGTATTCCTTTCATTGCTGTGGAAGGGCAAGGCATTGCTGAATTGATTCTGGCAGAAAACAAAGAAAAACAATTAATTAAAAAAGCGGATAGTGTAAATTTGTCATCTTTGATAATATTTTATTTAAATAATAAGTCATTTTTCCCAATGCTCTCTATTGACTATAAAATATCTACCCTAATCAGACAATTCATTACCAAAATCAATTTATAATAGTAAAATGAAGTTTTTTGCAAAAAATGGAATCGGCTTTTATCTTTTGATTTGCTTACTGTATAAAATTCGGTTCATAATACCTAAAGCATCTGTAGAAGTGCTTTATTATTCAATTATGTTTATTGGGCTAGTGCTTTTTTTAAATTATAGTAAACTAATTCTATCCCAAAAAATGGTTCATTGTTTTGCTATTTTATACACTTTTTTTTTATTGAGTTCGCTTTATTTTCTTTTTTTTAATGATCTAAAAAGCGGCTTGTATTTATTGGCAAAATTTGCATCAGGTATTCTCATTATTTTGGGCATACTCTTTAATCACGAAAAATATAAACATTGGTTTGCAAAGTATTTTAAGTACCTAATGCTGCTAATTATTGTGCTTGGAAAATTATATGGTACTGTAGCAGAGTCAGCGGAACTTGATCGCCTGAGTCTTGGTTTTAATCCAAATTCTTTGGGGGAATTTGGATTATTTGGTTTGCTTGCGATACTAATCTTGGAAGACAAGTGGTTTCGGAATAAAATAAATATTGTTCTGTTGGTATTTTTTGCGGTCATAATTTTGATTTCAGGTTCCAAAGGAGCTTTAATTTGCGCGGTAATTGCGGTATTTTTACTTTATAAAATTAGTTTTAGAATGGTTATTGTATCTGCTTTATTTCTTGTATTGATTCAGTTTAGTTCTAGTCTAGGATTTATCACTTCAATTGATAGGCTAAGCTCACAGGATAACTTATTTGCCTCTAGAGATTTAGTTTTTGAAATTGGAATGCAGACTTTCCAAGACAATATTTTGTTTGGTCATGGATTAGACAAATATGCTTGGACAGATCCTAAATATTGGGATTACCCTGAGCTAATGTTGCCGCCCCACAGCACGTATTTGGGAATATTAATCATGTATGGAATTGTTATTGGAATCCCTCTTATTCTAGTTTTACTGTGGTTTCCAATAAAAACTTTCAAATCAGCATACAAAAGCTCCGATCGATTTGTGGTGTTTTGTTATATCTTAGTTGTAATAATCTTGATTAAGGGATACTCGGAATCTTTAATTATTGGCGTGAATGAATTTGTTTCGTTATTATTTTGGTTTGCAATTGGGGTTGTAGCTTATAACCATTCATTCGGTCCACAAAAAACAATACATTCATAAAAATGCTTCAAATAGTAAAAACTATTTCAGAATTAGAAAAGATGAAAGCAAACTTGAATGTGGTTTATCAAAACCAACTTCAAATGAGTTTTTACTCACCAGAATATGTAATCAAGGCCTATGAAAATTTTACCACTAAGGATAAAACCAATGAATTGTATTTTGTTGTTAATAAACCAAGTGATGTAATAACTAATTATATACCGTTGTATATAGATTCAAGCGATACCCTAAGATTTATTTTTGACAAACATACCGACTATTGTTCATGTCTTGGACCTCCAATGGATTTTGCTGCCCTTAAAGCATTGTCAGAACTAATACTGCAAGAGCCAAAAATAAAAAGAGTGGAGTTGGATAATCTGTTGCCCAATGATATGTTGTTGAATGGATTGAAGCATTTTTTTGGAATCCGGGCTATAATAACCTCTTATAACAATTACTCATTCGTTCACTCAACAGCAATAGCCAAGAGTTTAGCCCATTTGAAATCAAACGAAAAAAGTGAATTAAAACGGATTCAAAGGAAAAACCAAAATTGCACGTTTGAAGTATTTGCAAATTCCCAGGTATTTCCATGGGATGCGTTTCTTGAACTTAAACAGCAAATGATTTCAAAGGGAAAGAGAAACACTGCTTTTTTTGACAATAATTTTGTTGATATGATTCAGAAGCTCTATGACTTGGGAGAAATAGAAATTTTTACAAAATCACAAGATGGGCAATTTGTTTCGGCTTCAATTGTATTGGTTAACATGCATCTAAAGACTAAAATGGTATGGTTTGATTTGTTCTCTGATATTCAATATATTAACTTGAGTGCCTATGTTGATTATATTGATTATTTAGATCAGGTTCAAGGGATGACCTTGAGTCTTGGAAGAGGTAGCTATGATTATAAGGCAAAAAATTTTCAACCTCAAATTCAAAACCTTTTCAACCTGAGATATAGTAAATCAAAATTTGATTTTTGGTTTGCAAATTATTTTTGCATGAAGTATTTTTTAAAAAGAATTGTAAGTAAATGAAAATACATACCATTTTTGTTGAGCCTGCAAATTATACGCAAGATTTGATTTACAATGTGCATCAAAAATTTAATATAAATTATTCTTTTTTAAAATCAAACTCACTTGCATCTTTTGATAATGAGATACTTACAACTGCTAAACATGTTTTTGACAGAAAAAAGTGGTATACCAATATTACTTACCTATGGAATTTATCTTTGGAAAACAAACTGGTAATTGTTAATGGTTATAGTAATTTGACTTTCATTATCTTATGGGTATTTTCGATTAAAAATTCATGTTTTATAGGAATTGAGTCTGACACACCTTATTATAAGATAAGAGGTGTAAAAGGGATTGTTAAGAAATGGTTTCTAAACCTTTTTTTTTTAAATAGTAAGATTTTAGGTTTGCCAGGAGGGACAGGTTTGCATAGAGATTTATTTCTTGAATATGGAATTTCTTCCAATAAAATATTTTTATTGCCTATGATGGCGTGTAATGAAAAATATTTTAAAATAGCTAAAGCTTCTACAACTGATCAAATTACGACTATCTCATTTATTTATGTTGGAAGATTAATTCAGAGAAAGAATGTTAAGTTACTGTGCGCATCATTTAAAACTTTATTAAAAGACCATATTAATATTGAATTGAATATTATTGGTGACGGAGAATGTATGCCTGAATTAATAGATTTAGTAAAGCATACACCTCAAATTATTTTGCATGGAAAAAAATTTGATAATGATTTATTACAATTTTATGAAGGGGCAAATGTTTTAATATTACCTGCAACGGATGAGCCATGGGGATTGGTTATTAATGAAGCCATGGCTGCAGGGCTTCCTGTTGTTTGTAGTTCGGCTGTGGGTGCAGCCCATGATTTAGTATTAAAGCCAGATACGGGTTGGGTATTTGAGGATAATAACGAACAGGATTTGACCGCTGTATTATTGAATATTATTGAGAATCCAGAACAAATTAAAGAAAAGGCAATAAGAGCACAAGAATTTATGATGAACTATTGGAATTATGACTTGTATAAAGCTTCTTTAAACCAAATTATTGATTATGTTAAGAAAGCTTAAGTTAGTTCTATATTCAATTGCCTTATGGTTGGGTAAAACAATTTATTATAACCGAAGCAGTAAGGTGTTGTATTACCATGATGTTCATCAGGATGATGCAATTCCAGAAACCAGTATGTCAACGCCTCTGAGTCTTTTTGTGAAGCATATAGACCTAATTGCTAAGCAGGGTTTTGAAATTGTGGAGGTAATTACACAGCCCAAAAATCAAATTATGATAACTTTTGACGATGGCTTTAGAGGGGTTTATTTGAATAAAGCATATTTCATTTCAAAAAAAATAAAACCGACAGTGTTTAGTATTACAGAAAAATTTGGAGACGAACATTTTTTAAATGCAGATGAAATGAAAGAACTTACTGTGTCTGGATTTAAGTTTGAATCACATACCCATACCCATCCCGATTTAAGTGAATTGTCGGAAAAAGAATTGCGATTTGAGTTTGATATTTCTAAGGAAATTCTAAAAAACACACTGAACATTAATAGCGATGCTGTTTGTTTTCCTCAAGGATTTTTCAATACCTCTACAATTGAAATGGCATATTTGTGTGGTTATAAAAAATTATATTCAAGTATTCCTGGCGGATATTATGAAGAAAACAATTTTCAAATAAAATATAGAAATTTAGCACAATTTGCAACTCCTTTTGAGCTAAGATGCATTTTATTTGGAGGTTTAAGGATTTTTAGATCAAGATATACTTTACAACATTATTTTAATTAATTTAATATAATATAATCTATTTATGATATTAATAGACGGGCTTTATGTTAATAATGGAGGTGGGAGAGTACTCCTTGACTATCTAATAGAGGAGTTAGAAAAAAAAGACCAACAAGTCATTTATCTGTTGGACCAAAGAATAAGTCATCACCCACCAAGGATTAAAGCTTCAAATTCTGTTATATATATGAAGTCTAGTTTGATTAATAGATTTTGTTATTATTTTAGGAATAGAAATAAATTCAAGAAAATTTTATGTTTTGGGAATATCCCGCCATTAATAAGATTAGATGCTGTTGTATACACCTATTTCCATCAAAAACTATTTCTTGAAATACCCAAAGAAATACCATTCAAGGATAAAATTATTTATCAAATAAAAGCATTAGTATTTAATTTACTTCTTGAAAATACAGATTTCTGCATTGTGCAAACACAAATAATGAAGAATTCTTTATTGAAAAAAATACCACGAATAGGAAATGGGAAAGTATTAATTATCCCTTTTTATCCTTCCGTCAAAAACACTTGTATTGAAGGTCGAGGCAAAGACAATTTTGTATATGTGAGCTCAGGCTCTAAACACAAGAATCATTTTAATTTGATAGAGGCATTCTGTAGCATTTATGATGTAAAAAAACGAGGAGAACTTCACTTGACAATTGACAAAGATTTTAATGACTTAAGCAGTATTATAGAATTAAGAATTAAAGAAGGTTATCCAATTATTAACCATGGCTTTGTTCCTAGAGCTGAATTGGGGATAATTTACGGTAAAGCATCTTTTTTGATTTACCCCTCACTTTCAGAAAGTTTTGGTTTAGGAATTGTTGAAGCAATCGAAAATGGATGTAGTATAATTGGCGCTGATTTGCCCTATACCTACGCAGTATGTAAGCCATCTTTAGTATTTGATCCAAACGAAACTGGCAGTATCGCAGATTCATTTAAATTAGCATTAACAGAAGAAATAAATGCCACAGAACAGTTGGTTTTTAACGAAATTGATAATTTACTAGCATTGCTGAAATAAAAAAATAAATGATAAGGGGTAAAGTTTTTAAAACGAATTTGTATAGATACAAAACTAAATTTAATTAAATATTTGACTAGAATATGTGCGGAATAGTAGGTTTAATTTCTAAGGATTCAAAAAGTAAAATTATTGAATGTAGTTTGTCCATTGCTCACCGAGGACCTGATGACCAGGGGAATTATTTCGACGGTGATTTAGCCCTAGCCCATCGTCGTCTTTCAATTCAAGATATTTCGCAAAGTGGCCATCAACCAATGGCTAGCTATGACGAAAATTTTATTATAATATTTAATGGAGAAATTTATAACCATTGGGAAATCAGAAATGAATTAGAGCCCAAATATAAATTTAACTCTAAAACAGATACTGAAACTATTTTGTATGGTTTTATCGAATATGGGAAAGACATTCTTAAAAAACTTAATGGAATTTTTGCTTTTGCAATATTTAATAAGCAAACAAAAGAACTATTTATAGCCAGAGATCATTTTGGCGTTAAACCTTTGTATTATTATTGTGATAATAATTTATTTTGGTTTAGTTCTGAAATAAAGTCAATTTTACCTCTTAATTTTGATAAAGAATTAGATCTAGAAGCAATAGAAAACTATTTAACTTTTTTATATTCCCCGGGCGAAAAAACTCCTTATAAAAAAGTTTTAAAATTACTACCCGGCCATTTTATAAGTTTAAATATAAATAACTATGAAAGCTTTACTATTAGTAAATATTATGATATTCCTTTTGATAACAGCAGATTTAACAAAAATGAAGAGGAACTTATTGAAGAACTTGAAAATTTGCTTACTCGAGCCATAGAAAGGCAGCTACTTTCAGATGTGCCAGTAGGGTTTTTCCTTTCAGGCGGTTTGGATTCAAGTTGCATAGTTGCATTGGCCAAGAAGCTTCATCCGGATAAAAAGTTTAATTGCTACACGATTAATACAAATGAAGGGCAGGATATGGAAGATGGCTTTAGTAATGACTTACATTATGCTAGATTGGTAGCAAAGCATTTGGATGTTAATCTTATTGAAGTTGAATCTAATGTTGATATTGTTAATGATTTTGATAAAATGATATACCATCTTGACGAACCACAGGCTGATCCGGCACCATTAAGTGTATTGCAAATTTGTTCAAAAGCCAGAGAAGATGGGCTAATTGTATTGTTAGGGGGCGCAGCAGGAGATGATTTGTTTTCAGGATATAGACGACACCAAGCTTTACAAATTGAGAAATATATTAAAATCACACCTCTTTTTTTAAGAAAATTTATAAAATATATAATTTTCTCTTTAAATAAAACTGTAGTAAGAAGGCTTAGAAAGTTGGTAATAAATATAGACAAAAGTCAGATAGATAGAATATTAGGATATTTTTCTTGGATAAATAGTGATGTTTTAAAAAATATATTTTCAAAGAAAAATCAAAATTTTAATCGAGAATACAATCCTGCAAACTTTTTGAAAGAATCTTTGAAAAATATTCCTAAAGAAAAAGATCTACTTAATCAGATGCTCTACTTAGAAATGAAATATTTCCTAACGGACCATAATTTAAATTATACAGATAAAATGAGTATGGCCACTGGCGTTGAAGTGCGTGTGCCATTTTTGGATAAAGAATTAGTGGAGTTTAGTCTAAAAATTCCTACAAATTTAAAAATGAAGGGGATTACAACCAAGTACATTCTTAAAAAAGTAATGGAGAAATATTTGCCTCATGAGGTTATATATCGTTCAAAATCAGGCTTCGGAGCTCCAATAAGAAAGTGGATTATTGAGGACATGAATCAAACAATTCAAAAATATCTTTCAAAAAGAAATATTGAAAAACGAAATATTTTCGACTTTGAAGAAATTCAAAAGTTAATTGCTGATAATAAAAAAGGAACTATAGATGCTTCATACACCATTTGGACGTTACTTTCAATTGAAAGTTGGATGCAGCAATTTTATGATGTAAAATAAAATTAATAAGCGTGAAACAAATCATTCAAGACCTTAAGAACGGCAATACAATTTTAGAGGATGTGCCTGCTCCCATAGTTAAACCAGGGCAAATTTTAATTCAAACCACAAGGACGCTCGTTTCTCTCGGTACGGAAAGGATGCTGGTGGAGTTTGGAAAATCAAATGTATTTCAAAAAGCAAAGCAACAACCCGATAAAGTAAAAGAAGTTTTTAATAAAATAAAAACGGATGGCCTAATGCCAACCATTAACGCCGTTATAAATAAACTAGGGCAACCACTACCATTAGGTTATTGTAATGTAGGCAAAGTAATTGGAGTAGGTAAAGGTGTAGACGGTTTTTCAATTGGCGATAGAGTAGCTTCTAATGGGCCACATGCGGAATACGTCTGTGTATCTAAAAATTTAGTAGTTAAGATACCAGAATCTGTATCAGATGAAGAAGCATCTTTTACTGTAATTGGAGCCATTGGCTTGCAGGGCATCAGATTGGTTCAGCCAACATTTGGTGAAACCATTGTTGTTGTGGGTTTAGGTTTAATTGGTTTAATAACGGCTCAGTTGCTCAAAGCAAATGGTTGTAAGGTTATAGGTTTTGATTATGATGACCCAAAAGTAGCGCTTGCCAAATCATTAGGTATAGATGCCATAAATCCTGGGCTTGGCATTGATCAAGTTGCTTATGTAAATAATGCAACAAATACTATTGGTGCCGACGCAGTCATAATTACAGCATCAAACACGGGTAATGATATAATTTCTCAATCAGCTAAAATGTCGCGCAAACGAGGACGTATTGTGCTTGTGGGCGTTATAGGATTAGATATTTCAAGAGCAGATTTCTATGAAAAAGAATTGACTTTTCAGGTATCTTGTTCGTATGGGCCGGGAAGGTATGATGATGACTACGAAAATAAGGGTAATGACTATCCTTTGCCTTTTGTAAGATGGACAGAAAAACGAAATTTTGAGGCAGTGTTACAAGCAATTGCTTCAAGGTCAATTAAAGTAGAAGATTTAATTACTGAACGTGTGAAGTTAAATGATTATCAGCAGATATATGCAGATATGTCTGGAAAAGGCTCTATTGCATCTATTCTGTTATATCCAGAAAATGAACAAGAACCAAACCGTTCCATCCAAATTGGTTCTAATCAGTTTACGCCAGGCAAAGGAACAATAGGCATAATAGGTGCAGGTAATTTTACCTCGGCAATGATTCTACCATGTTTAAAGAAAACAAATGCAAAGCTAAAATATATTTCAAGTGCGAGTGGTTTGACAGGCACCACATTGGCTAAAAAGTACAAAATAAAGTTTTCTACTACAGATAACAGCAGAATTCTTGGAGACAGTGATGTTGATTTGGTAATGATTACAACAAGGCATAATTCGCACGCGCGCCTTGTAGTTGAAGTGCTGAATGCCGGCAAGAATGTATTTGTTGAAAAACCACTAGCTCTTAAACAAGAGGAGTTGGATTTAGTTATTGATGCATATAAAAACTCTGGTAAAACAATAACCGTTGGATTTAATAGAAGGTTTGCTCCTTTAGCAGTTCAAATGAAAAAAGCTTTAGGTAATGCAGATAGTCCAATGAATATAATCGCCACTATGAATGCCGGTTTTATCCCAGCTAAGGCATGGGTTCACGATATGGAACTTGGTGGAGGCAGAATAATTGGTGAAGCTTGTCATTTCATAGATTTAATATCCTTCTTGAGCAATTCAAAGGTTGTTTGTGTTTGTATGAATGCTATGGGGCAGAATCCTAAAGATAATTCTGACAATGCAAGCATAATGCTAAAATATGAAAATGGAACGAATGCAGTAATCAACTACTTCGCTAATGGATCAAAAGCATATTCGAAGGAAAGGATAGAGGTGTACCATCAAGAAAGAACATTGGTAATGGACAATTGGCGCAAGCTAACGGGTTATGGGTTTAAAAACTTTAGTTCGGCCTCTTCAAGTCAAGATAAAGGCCATCAGAATCAATTTAAGCAATTAATTGAATCAGTGCAAAAAGGTGGTGATCAAATTATCGCAATAGATGAAATTATAAATACAAGTAAAGCAAGTTTTGCGGCTATTGAAAGTTTGAAAACTGGTGCCTGGGTAGATATTGTTTAATAAGTTTAACTTGAAAATAGTTTTAATAATTAAGGACTTAAAAATTGCTTACCAAGATAATTAGATTATACCACACAATAAAGTATCTCAAATTCAAACAAATTGTTTGGAGAATCGGTTCTTTTTTGCCTAGGTTGATGCCTGCAGCTAAACAATTCCCAGAAGTAAAAAGCATAAAGTTTGAGAGCATAACCAAGACTGGAATAACTTCAGATTACAACAGTTTTACATTTTTAAACGAGAGCCACCAACTTAAACAGCTAGGGTGGGACAACGCACGCTTATCTAAGCTTTGGAGGTATAATCTGCATTATTTTGATTTTTTGAGACAAGATGCAGCAGATGTTGAAAGTGCCGAAAATCAAAAAAAAATTATTAGTAATTGGATAGAAAAAAATCCTTTTGGAAAAGGTACAGGATGGGAACCTTATCCTACATCTCTAAGAATTATCAATTGGATAAAATGGCATTATAAAACTGATGCGCTAACAAATTTGGCTAAGTTGAGCTTGTGGAATCAAATTCGGTTCTTATCTGCAAGGCCGGAGTATCATCTATTGGGGAATCATCTTTTTGTGAATGCGAAGGCAATGCTATTTGGATGCGCCTTTTTTGGCTTAGACGAAAAGTCGCGTATTTACAGAAAGGCTCTAAAAATTTTAAACACAGAATTAGACGAGCAGTTTTTAAAAGACGGGGCACATTTTGAATTAAGCCCTATGTACCATTCTCTGGCAATGGAAGACCTTTTGGATATTTACCAACTTGCCCCTGCTTTACCTCATAGCTTTCCAAAAGATAAAGTCCTTGAAAAGTATAATCTGGGAATAAATTGGCTTTCCTACATGAAATATGAAAACGAGCAATTCTCACATTTTAACGATTGTGCAAATGGGATAGCCCCGGAATTTAAGGAGCTACAAGAATTGTCCAATAAAATTGGATTGGACCAAAAAGATAAGCCAATCTCTAAGTTTATAAACTTTGCAGAAAGTGGCTTTGCGGTTCTAAAAGACAATAATGTACACTTGATTGCAGATATAGGCAATGTAGGGCCGGATTATTTACCTGGTCATGCACACGCAGATACTTTGTCTTTTGAACTAGCAATTAAAGGCCAGCGGGTAATAGTTAATTCTGGAACAGGTGAGTATGGTTTGTCTGACGAGCGCTTAAGACAAAGAGGCACAGCTGCACATTCCACTATTGAGCTAGATGGTAAAAGCTCATCAGAAGTTTGGTCAGGTTTTAGGGTTGCTCAGCGAGCAAGGGTTACTGCCGTGGAAGTTATTGATGATGGGAATAAAATAGAATTTTCGGCTGTTCATGATGGGTATAAACAAATTATATCAAAGCCACTTCACAAGCGAAAATGGAACGTATGTGATGGATGCCTAGAAATAGTAGATGAGGTAAGTGGTTCGCAAAATAGTGTCCAATTGAGGTTCTACTTACATCCAGATATTCTTATTGAAATGCTAGAGGGCTGTATGCTTTTAAGTACCTCTTCAGAAAACTTGGCTAAGATAAGAACTGATCAAAATATGCAAGTTGTGGACACAACATACCACGACAACTTTGGATCATCTCAAAAGAATAAGTGTTTGTTAATTACCGGAACCACTCCATTTAATAGTAAGGTTTCAATAAGTTGGAACGAATGAAGCGAATTGTTTATCTAACATTTTATTACGAACCTGATTTATGTGCTGGTTCTTTCCGGAATACCCCTTTGGCTATTGAATTGGCTAAGCAAGTACGTGAGAAGGATATTATTGTTGATGTCTATACCACACTTCCTAATCGATATAGCACGTTTGAGCAAAGTGCGCTTGAATTTGAAGAATTAGGAAATTTAAGAATTCATAGAATTTCATTGCCGCCGCACAAAAGTGGCATGATGGATCAGGTGTTTTCATTTAAAAAGTTTTATTCGGAGGTTATAAAGTTAAATAAAAACAAGAGAGCAGATTTGGTATTCGCCTCATCAAGCAGATTGTTCACGGCATATTTGGGGTTTAAAATTGCAAAGAAATCTGATGCCCCGTTGTATTTGGATATTAGAGATATTTTTGTAGATACAATGTCTGATGTATTTAAATCAAAAATTTTAAAGCTCGGTGTATTGCCATTGTTGAAATTGATTGAAAAACAGACTTTTAATTACGCAAAACACATCAATTTAATATCAGGCGGTTTTAAATCATATTTCTCAAAATTTAGCAAAGCAGAATTTACATTTTTTACAAATGGTATTGATCAAGAATTTTTAGAAACAACTCCGGCTTTTGAGAAGAGTGAAAAACTAGGCTTGAGAAAAACCATAGTTTACGCTGGCAACATTGGCGAGGGCCAGGGTTTACACAAAGTAATTCCGCAGGCTGCAAAGGAGCTCGGAAGTGAATTTGAATTTGTTATTATTGGCGACGGTGGCACAAAAAAGTTGCTACAAGATGGGATTGAGAATTTGTCAATATCCAATGCTGTTCTTAAAAACCCAGTTAATAGGAAAGAGTTGCAAGGTATTTACAGCGATGCCGATTATCTATTTATCCATTTAAATGATTATCCTGCGTTCAGAAAAGTGTTACCATCTAAAATATTTGAGTTGGCAAGTTTTGGGAAACCCATCATTGCGGGCGTTTCAGGTTTTTCTGCTGAGTTTATAAAAAACGAAGTCTCAGATAGTTTTGTGTTTGAGCCATGCAATGTGGACCAATTAGTTGCATTTTTAAAGTCAGATAAAAAGTCAAATATTATTGATAGAAAGGACTTTAAAAGTAAGTTCCAAAGGAGTACCATTAACAAGTTAATGGCAGAGTCCATAATAGCTTATTTATGAGAATCTACATAACTGGTTCATCAGGTTTTATTGGTTCTTCAGTCCTTAATTATTTTGGGAGTGAGAAAATTATAAAATCAAAAAGAGGGAGCAATTTCAATTTTGATGCAGCATCAATTATTATCCACCTCGCCGGCAAAGCCCACGACCTTAAAAACACCTCAAAACCAGACGAATACTACCAAGTTAACACTGAATTAAGCAAAAAAGTATTTGATGCTTTTTTAGATTCAGATGCCAAAGTATTTATCACATTAAGTTCGGTAAAAGCCGTTGCAGATGAGGTGGATGGAGAGTTAACAGAAGAACATATCCCAAATCCAATTACCCATTACGGAAAAAGTAAATTACTTGCCGAGCAATATATTTTATCAAAAGAAATTCCTGAAGGTAAACGGGTTTTCATTTTGCGCCCATGTATGATTCATGGTCCTGGAAATAAAGGCAATTTAAATCTTCTTTATCAATTAGTCTCAAAAGGAATTCCTTGGCCCCTTGGTGCTTTTGAGAACAAGCGTTCTTTTTGTAGTATCGATAATTTGATGTTCATTTTCAAAGAATTAATTGAAAGAGAAGATATCCCTTCTGGGGTGTATAATGTGGCAGATGATGAAGCCCTTTCTACCAATGAGGTGGTTTCAATTTTAGCACAATCGCAAGATAGAAAACCAAAGATTTGGAAGGTTTCTGAAGGCTTGATTCAATCTCTTGCTAAGCTAGGAGATGTACTTCGATTGCCGCTTACAAGCGAAAGACTACAAAAGTTAACTGAATCTTATGTGGTGAGCAACCAAAAGATAAAATCTGCAATTGGTAAAGATTTTCCAGTCTCTGCAAAAGACGGCTTATTAAAAACATTTAATGCCTTTCATGCCAATGCCAACTAGACTCCTCGCCCTAATTCTTTTATTACTTCTGTCGCCATTGTTTTTACTCGTGGCTATTTTTATTTTTATAGAAGATGGCATACCCGTATTTTTCAAGCAAAAAAGAGTTGGTGTAAATTATACCTTCTTTTACATCTATAAGTTTAGAAGCATGAAGAAGCATACGCCGAATGTAGCAACCCATCTTTTAGCCAATCCAGAGCAATACCTTCTTACCATAGGTAAAATTTTAAGAAAGTTGAGTTTCGATGAACTGCCTAATCTACTAAACATCATAAAAGGAGACATGGTATTTGTAGGCCCTCGACCTGCCCTTTACAACCAAGCCGACTTAATGGCCCTGCGTATAGCTGCAGGCGTTGATAAATTGAAGCCAGGCATTACAGGTTGGGCTCAAATTAATGGTAGGGATGAACTATCCATTGAAAAAAAAGTTGAGCTTGAACAAGAATATTTGTTTAACAGATCCACACTCTTGGATATTGAAATTATAATTAAGACATTTACCAATGTATTGTTCAGCAAAGACGTAAGCCATTAAGTGGGCCCACTGCACCGCAAGCTTCATTTTTTTATTAAATCAAAATACGGATAATTCAGTTCTTCAAAAACCCTAGCTTACCTCAAACCCACCTCCCTCCGCCTTCTCGGTAAAGAATCTACCAACCCCGCCACCCAGCCTTCCCGCCAGCAATTGCTTAGTATTTACTAGGCTTTTTTTGTTTTTAGACAATGCCAATTTAAAATTTATTGGGTGCCGTAGGCTTGCCCATAAGTAGGAGCCGATATGGGCGGAGCGGGGGTAGAATTCAATAGAATTGATTTACTGAATTTTGATCGCGTTGAACTTTTTAAGCATTATACTCCAATATTGCTCTTTCGTGTTTTTGCTTAAAAAAGATGCATCAATCAAACTTTTCGCTTGCAATTGATTTTTTGAAAATCGATCAAATACCCCTTGAATTTGTTTACTGTTTAAGCCAAGGTTGGTGCCAAATCGTTCAAATAAGTGCCTAGTGAATTTTCTTTTTCGACCTTCCAAATTCAGTGCCAGTTCTTCTTTGTCTGAAGGATTCGCCAAATTCACATTGAGTAAATCATAGGCGGGAGATAGTGACCATTTGCCTTCCTTTTCAATCATTGAAAAGTTCTTCAAGTGCATGTCGTTATTACCAGTCAAAAAGCAGAAAACAGTCAGTTCGAAGAACTTTAACTGATCCATAAGGGTATCTGCGGAATACTGCTTCAGCGCCTTACCTACACGCTCCATAGTGCTCT
>JBIISM010000018.1:0-34662 GCA_044341025.1 Bacteroidia bacterium
CTTTTGAATGTCGTCTTCAACATGGTAAGGCCTGCCTTCAATGAGGGCCTCAGCAATGGCCACAGATGCTTTTGCCGCAAATACCCCTGCTTTCGCTTCCCAGTAATTGAATACAACATTGTATACTCCTTTTGTAGAAGTTTGTCTGGTCCTGCCAAACCCACAGTTCATGCCGGCTAGTGTCTGTATTTCTAAGGCAATGTGTTCAATTACATGTCCCATCCAAGTGCCTTCTTCTACTCTTTGGAAGAATCCACCTGGCACACCAGGGCTGCAGCGGTGAGATTGCATGGTTGGGAACAGCGTTTTTAAACGGTCTAAAAAACCATCGATGGTATTGCTTGGGCGCTCTTCCATGTCTTCCAAATCAAGGCGCATTACAACTAATTTATGTCTTCTTATGCTCCAATAATTTGGGCCATTCATTGGCTTTATATCAATAATCTTCATGGTGGTTTAATAAATTGAGTTTATTGTCTGCAATAAAGTATAGAAAACCCATATAAACAAGTTTTCGAACGGCATTAAAAAAATACAAAAGTGAAAACCAGAGTTGCTTACAATTTCACCCGCTTTATTTCAATGTTTTCTAGTTTTAAATCCGTGCATGCTTTGCTGTTTACAGACTCTAAACTAATGTTTAACAATGGATTCTTTATCGATTTGCTGACGTGGAATTGGTAAATAAACGCTTGCTCATGTTGGGCTAAAGTTATTTTTCGCCTGAGCAATAAATTGAGTAATTCGATATATTCACCACCATCATTGATTAATATTCTTAGATAAGAATCGTTGATTCCATCATGCATAGAGCCTTTAATCTTTAAATTAAACAATAAACTAGAATCTTTTGAATCAAGTTCTGGCAATTTAACTTGAAATTGATCAATGTTTTTTTTACTGTTGATGCTGAGTTGTTTTTGGATTGCAATGGTTTGAAAGACTCTGTGTTGATCGTATCGACTGAAATCCCAAAATGGGGAACTTGCATATTTGTATGCTTCATGGGTTTTCATAAAAACCATTTGAAAGCGTTGCTTATCCATTTCACACCAATTGATGATGTTTTCAAAAAATTGTTTATGGACAATTTGGTTGTAGTAAATACCAAAACCTGCGATAAGTAGCAGAATAGATTTTGACCAATTTGTTCGAATGTATGGTTTTGCCGAATAGGCGAATGCGATGAACAATGGGCCATAAAATTCGGTAATTGGTCGACAACCAACGGTGCACCCATAATGCAGATAATACCAAGAGGACAAAAGATAAAGGAGAGCGATACTGAATACAGACATCCAAATGCCTTGCCTCATTTGTTTTCTGACGAAAAGAATTAGAAGACTAAATACTAAGATTAAAAATGGCAATGGGGTGTATATGGCCCAACCGCAATTAAAGCCAAAAACCAATTCTAAAACATGAGGTTCCAAAAGATTTAAACTTTCATTTCCATAAGGATAAACATACCATAAACCCGTTTGCCAATGCCAAATTGAAGATTGAATGCCTAGAACAAATAGAGCGCTGATCAACGCAAGAATTGTGAATTTTAAATGTGCTTTATTGAATAGCAGTCTGAATGGTTTTAATCCAAATACAATCGGAATAAATAAGATTGATATGCCATTTAGAGGTCTAATTATAACAATCAAACCGAAGAATAAGCCACAAAGAACCGCCGTTTTTAAATTTATTTGATGCTTGAAAATATACGTAGCTCGAATAAAAAACACCAAGGCAAAAAATGAGTAAACATGGCTGTAGGCTATATCGTAGGTAGAGTAAGCGAATAAATTACTGCCAAATAAGGTCATACAAACGGTGCAGACAATTAGTATGGGAGGTGTTTTCAATCTTTTTAATAAGTCTATCATCCCCCAAAAACCTAAGAGCAAATAACTTATAGCGGAAATTAAAATGCTTACATGGTTGCTGCGTTGAAATCCATTTTCTTTTGAATTGGTAATCAACGAATTAAACAAATAAAATGGCGCCTGTAAAATGGCTACACCGGAATAATATTTGCATACTTTCTTTCCATTAACTAGTTCGTTTACAACCGGTGGGACATAGTTTTTATAGGTTTCAGATTGTCTTAATACGCTGTCAATAAATTCAAAGTTTGGATCGTGGTATTTGAAAATTGCAGGGAGTATGATGTAATATCCCAAAGCATCTTCGTTAATTACTTTGTCAAATCGATTGTATTTGTTTCCTACTTCATAAACTTGGAAACAATAAGCAATTGAAAAAATTACAAAAAATAAACTTAGAAAATATTGCTTAAATAAAGCGGCTAATTTCATTTAAAATGAACTACAAAATCAAGAGCATTTTTCGGTAGACTATTCTGCCTTCTGAATCGCGCACAACTAGAAAATAAACGGCTGCTGCTATGCCTGAAGTTTCGATGCTGTGAATCTTATTGGCTAAGATAGAGCGTTTGTATACTTCTTTGCCTGTTGCATCAATAATAGATGTTGCAAAATACGTGTTGTATTGACTAGAAATTTGAACATTGAAATTGTCGCCTGCTTTAACCGGATTTGGATACATTTTAAAGCCAGCAAGCGGTGCAACAGGTTCAGCAATGGTGTCGTATTTTACAATTCTATACGGCAGTCCGGTCCTTAGTTTGTTTAGTACAAACTGCATCATAAAGGCTTGTTGCTGGGTATACATGGCAGCGCAGCCATCAAGGGCATAATCCATATAGTTTTCCGTTTGGTCTGGTTTGTCATTGCTCGCATCCGTGCATGAGTTTATTCCCGTGCAAGTTGCGTTTTGTGATTTGCAATTTGGGGTATCAAAAATACCATCATCTACAGAGCAACCAGTTGTATTGGTTCCATCACCCCACACATGTCTTAAGCCAAGGTAATGCCCTACTTCGTGTATAGCGGCTTTGCCTTCAATGTATTTTGCTGGAGCCAAAGGGTTGCTTCTTCCAACTATTTTATAGTGCAATACCACGCCAGATTCCATGCTGCTGGTGTCTTTGGTTGCCCCGGTTCCATTCCAATTTGGCGCATTGGTAGGAGGCGTTGCAAATCCGTATACGATTCCTATATAATTTGGGAACTCCATATTGCAAATCCAAAAATTCAGATACGATGTTGGGTCCCAAGCATCTTTCCCCCCATTGGCACTGTATTTCATATTGGTGGTGTAGGTGCCAAATTGATTGGCTGCAAAAGTGGTTTTATTAGTATAGGTCCTAGTTATACCGCTGCTGGCATTGCCCTGTGGGTCGCTTGTTGCCAATACAAATTGTATTTTAACATCGGCTGCTATTGGTTTGAAAATAGCACGGATTCTTGTTGTGTCTTTGTTCCGTTTTCTGAAAGCATTGTTTAGCTCCCTTAATTGGCTATAGATACAGGTGTCATTTAGGTTTTCTGCAGTTTTATTGTACAATACGTGAAATACAACAGGTATTTCAAAATAAAGGGTATCCGCTTCAATTCTTCTTTTAGAATTGCTCAATACCTTAAATTCTTGCATGGCTTGCTCGAACAATGCATTCTGGTAAATCAAATAATTGGGTTGTCTTTTGACAAGGCGGTCCAATTCGGTCTTGTAACCGCAAATGTCTTGCACTTGATTTTGTGCATTTGTGTGGGAAACAAAAATTAAAAAGCTAAAAAGTAATACAATTGATCTCATCTTATTTGCCGGTAAAGTTTGGTTTGCGTTTTTCGTTAAATGCGGCAACCCCTTCTTTATTATCAGCACTGATACCGGCAATTTCTTGGCTAAATGTTTCTGTTTCCAGCATGGTTTCTAAACTGCTGTTAAATGATTTATTGAGCATTTTTTTCATCAAACCAATTGCCTTTGTCGGCGCATTGGCATAATATTCGGCTACGATTCTGGTTTCTTCATCCAGTTGTTCTGCCGGCACGCAACGGTTAACCATTCCCCATTCAAAAGCTTGTTTAGCGCTTATTTTACTTCCCATGGTGCTCATTTCGAATGCCCTTGCACTGCCAACCAATCTAGGAAGGAAGAAAGAGGAGCCACTGTCTAAAACCAAACCGACATTGATAAAAACTTCAATTAAACTGGCATTTTCAGAGGCAATGATAAAATCGGATGCCAAGGCCAACGAACATCCAGCTCCAGCAGCAACCCCATTTAATCTGCAAATAATTGGTTTTGGCATATTGCGCATTTCACGAATAATTGGATTGTAGCGTTTGTTTAAGGAGTCAATAAAGGATCTTTTTTCTGCACCTGCTATTGCTTTTAGATCTTGGCCGCTACAAAAAGCTTTACCAGCTCCGGTTAATACAAGCACTCTTGTTTCATCGTCTTTACGGGCAGCCTTTAACGCATCTTGTAGCTCAAAACTTTGTTCGTCATTGAATGCATTGAATACGTCAGGTCTGTTTAAGGTAATCGTTGTGATGCTGCCTTGTTTGTCGAAAAGTAAGCTGTTATAGGCCATATAAAGGACAAATATAAATCATTTTTAATACATAAAAAAGAGCCCACTATGAAAATCAGCCCCTTAAAAATTGGGCCATAAGGATAAAAAAGCTTTATCAAAATTGCCTTAATTTGGCTTAAAAAAAAGCCATCAGAATTATCCTGATGGCTTTTACAATATTTTAATTCAATTTATTCGCCTGATTTTGCAACCATTTCCATTACATCGCTGCTAATTCCTGTGAAGCTAAAGCCTCCGTCGTGGTATAGGTTCTGCATGGTTACATAGCGGGTATAATCGCTAAACAAAGAAACGCAATATTGAGCGCATGCTTCAGCGCTTGCATTGCCAAGTGGACTCATTTTGTCTGCATAGGTATAGAAAGCATCAAAACCACCGACACCGCTACCTGCAGTTGTCATAGTTGGGCTTTGACTTATGGTGTTAACACGCACTTTTTTAGATACCCCGTAGTGGTATCCAAAACTGCGCGCAAAACTTTCTAACAATGCTTTTGCCTCTGCCATTTCATTGTAATCTGGGAATACACGTTGAGACGCAATATAGGTTAGTCCCAATATGCTGCCCCACTCATTCATTGCATCTTTTTTCATCAATGTCTGCATCAATCTGTGAAATGAAATAGCAGAAATATCAAAAGTCTTGTGCATAAAGTCGTAGTTCAAATCGGTGTATGGATTTTTCTTTCTAACATTCAAACTCATGCCAATACTGTGCAATACAAAATCAAGTTTACCATATTTTGCAACTGCCGCATCTATCAGGTTGTTCATGTCTTCGTCTTGGCTTACATCGCAAGCCACAACCTCAGAATTTGTTTTTGCAGCCAATTCATTGATTGTGCCCATGCGGAGCGCAATAGGGGCATTGCTTAAAATGAATTCAGCGCCTTCGGCATGGGCTAGTTCTGCAACTTTCCATGCAATCGATTTGGTGTCTAGTGCACCAAATATAATTCCTTTTTTTCCTTTTAAAATCATAATTCTTGGGGCAAAAATAAGTGCTTTTATTGAATAATTAATTTTTCTGTTTTTGACACACCGCCATTGCTACAATTTACGATGTAAATACCCTTTGCCCAATTGCTCGTGTTTATTTGGATGTTTGTGTTTTTGTTAAGTCCAGTAAACATTAATCTTCCTTGCAAATCGTAGATGTTAATCAGGCTGTTGATTTCAGTTTCAATTGTAAATTGAGTACTCGCAGGGTTTGGGTAGATGCTTAAACTCAATGCTTTGTTTTCCTCAACTTTGGTGTTTGTTCCAACAACACCGATAACTGTTGCCATAACACCCAAACTGCTGTTGTAATAGGTGCCGGTATTAGATGTCTCCAATTTGATTGCTTTAACCACATAATAATTGGTTCCATTGTATGGGTTAAGATCTGTAAATGTTGATGCATTTAGTGGCGCAGTAGTAATAGGGTAGTATACGCCGCCATTTCTGCTGGTTCTATAAACATGGTATCCAATAACCCCTGGCTCTGAAGAGGCCGTCCATGTTAAAACAACA
The DNA here is from genome assembly GCA_044341025.1 of Bacteroidia bacterium. Classification (GTDB taxonomy): domain Bacteria; phylum Bacteroidota; class Bacteroidia; order NS11-12g; family UBA955; genus JABMMZ01. The sequence continues at coordinate 5,971 of JBIISM010000018.1, forward strand.
TTTTTATTGCTGTTTGTTTTGTTGCTGTTTAAATTTTTAGCACCATCAAAATAATGCATGCGCAAGGTTGGATCACCCATCAAATTCATACTAATGCGACGGTCCAAATAATTCCCGCCAAAGCTACCGATGTATCCATATTTTAGGCTAAAGTCGCTTAGATTATTTTGAGCAATAATGACTGAATGCCCAATCTGCATACCCATGGCCATTTGGTGAAAATACCAATGTGGTCTATGCGCCCAAACGTTAGTAAGTGTTAAACCTTTGCTAGCCAAACAGCTTCTCAAGAAATTGTCTTGGGTATTCCAATCGCCGAAATAACTGCCAAACATAACATTGAATACCGCGCGAATGCTGTCTGTGAATTGGTTGGATGCTCCAACTCCACTGCAATTGGTAAAACTGCCACCACCCATAACGTTTGCATATAAATAGGAGTTTGCTTTGCAGCTGTCGAAATAATTGCCTGTTGAGGTGATATTGTTCTTGCCTACCATACAAGAGGCATTGTTCCATCCACTTCTCATTGGCATTTCACCGCCTAAATAGTTGAAGTTGTCTGAAATAAAAGCTTTGTTCGGCACCTTAACGGCCGCAGTTTTAAATTGATGCAGTTTTCTTAAGTAGTTTTCAACCATTTTGAAATCAGATATACCTTGCGCTGGAAGCATTCTGAAATCTATTCTTCCAATCTGAATATCGATGTTATCAGGAATAAAATGCGGGTCAAACTTACCGTCACCAGGATTGTTGAGATTGGCTGCACGGGTTATATTGGTGGTCATGGTCAAAAAGTCAGTCCATGCACCATCAAACTCAGCATAATATAAGTCAGTTGGCCAAGCACCGCCATGGTCAGGGTGCGCATCTGGTGGCAAGTCTGTGGTATTGGCTAACATTGTCCCTGAATAGGCTACAGGCACTCTTCCAATTAATAAACATTGGGTGTTAAGGCTTCTGTTTACATTACACCAAGTTGATATTTTGGTTTTTATTGCAGGTGGTTTTGAATATTCAGACACCAACATCAAAGAAACACCATAGCCATCCATGTAATAATCGCTTTTCAAGGTTTTCCATGCGTTTGAATCTATATTGTTGTAAGTGCTAGAATCAATCAAAATTAAAATATTCTTTCTATAATGGTTTAACGCAACCTCAATTCCTGAAGCCACATAACCTATAGCACGAATAGAGTTGCCCTTTACTTTGGCCACACGGTATTCGTATACCAAACCTTTTAAAGCTGTAGAATCTAAATAAGATGAGTTTGCAGCAGCGATAGTTGCAAGTGGAGTTCCCCAATTGTCTGTTTCTGTTGTTTTTCTGCTGATTTGATAGCCAGTAGCATCTGTGGTGGTCCAAGAAATCAAAATGGTATTTTTAAGCGAATTGCTTGTTGCGCTTAAGAGGAATGAAGAATCCTTGATGTTTTGTGCTTTAGATACCGTGGCACAAATTAAAATGAAGGATAATAAGAGGTAAATTTTTCGCATGTTATGATTTGCTTATTTGTGTATAAAAGGCTTGATTTTGATAATTAACAACTATGGTATAGATACCTGCACTTAGGTTTTTAATGCTAATGCTTAGGTTGTTGTCGATATTTGAAGTTTGAATTAATTTGCCATTTAAGTCAAATATTCTACATTCTAAGTTGACGAATTCAGCTTTGTTGAAATACAATAAATCATTGCTTGGAATTGGGTAAACAGATAGTAAACTGTAGTTTGTTGAATTCAATAACTGCAAATTGTTCTTGCTTATAACGATCATATTTACTGCTGTGCTGTCTTTAGATCCGGCAAGGTTGGTGGCTCGAAGTTTTACAGTATAAACACCGGCACTGTCAAAAACCAATTTTGGTGTTTTTGAACTTGTGCTGCTGCCTGAGACATAGCGTACACCTAAACTGGGCGTAGTGGTCCATAGGTAGCTTAAGCCGAAGTTAGGGCTGCTTAAGTTGTTTAAGGTAAAGGTGTCTTTAACTGTTTTGCCTGAATAGGCATTGGCTGTAAACTTAACTTTTGGCAATAAAGGCGATCCACTAAGGGCTTTATAAGTATCCCTATACCGGATATTGTTTGGTACAAATGCGCCATTGACAAGGGTTCCTGTTACTTCTAGAACAGGTATTTTTTCTGTGGTACTTAGCCAACGGTATTCAACCCTATTGGCTTGGAAACCTATGTTTGTAGCAGGCGTAGTTATTTTTAAGCTATCGGTTTCAACGATTCTTGATTTGATTTTTAAGCAAGAAATATTGTTGCCGTAAGGGGTTTTAATGGTGCCCCAACCTTCTACAGTGTTGATTCTGTATCCTTTTTGTTTAAAGGTGCCCAATTTAAACAATGCATTTCCCAATGGGGTGCTCACTTCGAAAGTAGTAGAATCTTTGTCGTTGTAATTTAGAGGAAAGGTGTATATTTCATCTTTGTCTTTGTAAACACCACCTGCAGGAAACGGCAAAGCAGAAAGGGTAAATCCAGTACCTACAGCGCTCCAACCCGTGCTTTTCTTTTCGTAAAAATTATAAAGGTTTTTAAATGATGCCTGGCCTGCTCCAATGCTGTCGGCAATTTTATAGCCAATAGCACCAGTCGGCATTCCAGTAAAGGCTAAAGTGGCATAAGGTGTGCTCAATAGCGCTTGAAAACGGTATAAATCTTGGCTAGTCCTGTTCAATGTGCTGTAATCCCAAGCGTAATTTGCCCCTGTTTGAATAAAGCTCAAACTATTGCTATTGCTCACACTGTAGCGAATGGTGTCGTTTATTGACGGCATGTTCGCTTGTGTTATTTGGATTTGTGCTTGTGAAATATACCCTGCAATTAGGCAGATTAATAAGATTAAGTTCTTCATCAATTGAATGTAGTTAAGGTGTAAAAATAATATTAATTTTGTATTTTTCAATATCTATGCAAACTGCAAGAATTATTATCTGTCTTTTTTTTATTTTTTTGTATATGGAACTTTCGGCTGCACGCGTCGATTCATTTTCGATAGCTAAGACTGTTCTAAATCTTAAAATTAAAAACTTCTCAATCAAATCTATTTCAGGTGCTGCTGTGCATCAGGTGAAATTCAAAGTAAAAACGAATAATATAAGTTTGGACCTAAAGCAGTTGCTCGTAGATTCGGTTGAACTTGGTTTGAACAAATTGGCATTTAGTCAAAAGGGTGAAAGAGTGAATATTGTTTTGGACAAAATTTACAATGCTGCAGATTCTATAGAATTGAAACTGCATTACCATGGCACTCCGGCTGCTGATCCTGGAGGTTGGGGTGGTTTTTATTTTTCTGGCGATTATGCCTTTAATTTAGGGGTAGGGTTTTCAGTGAGCCCACATAGTTTTGGTCGCGCTTGGTTTCCTTGTGTCGATGAATTTCCAATGAAATCGTCTTACGAGTTTTTTATCGAAACGGACAGCAATTATACCGCTGCTTGTAATGGTTTGTTGATTGGAGTGTCTGGTATTCCCGGAGCTAAAATTTGGCATTATTATGAACCGGTGCCTATGAGTGCTTATTTGGCTGCAGTGAGTGTCAGTAAATATTCAATTGTTGGCTCGAGCTTTTCTGGAATAAATAAAAGTTTTCCTGTCGAATTGTTTTGCAAATCTTCAGATTCCAATAAGGTGAAAGCCAGTTTTGTGCACTTGCCTGATGCTATAGAAGCATTTGAAAATGCTTTTGGACCACAAGTATACAGTAAGGTTGGGTATAATTTTGTGCCATTCAATGCTGGCGCAATGGAACATGCCGGAAACATTACCTTTCCGGCAGGATTTGCAGATGGGACTTTTAAATATGAAGAAATGATGGCGCATGAATTGTCACACCACTGGTGGGGCGATAATGTTACTTGCAAAACCGAGGGAGATATGTGGTTGAATGAAGGTTGGGCGAGTTACTGCGAGCATTTTTTCAATGAAAGTGTCTACGGAAAATTGGCCTATAAACAATCTATATTGGAAAACCATTTATTCGTTTTGCGTTTTGCGCACATTAACGATGGTCAAATTTTTTCAATGGTTAATATCCCTAAAGAATACACCTACGGCAACCATGTTTATAAAAAAGGGGCGGATGTGGTGCACAGCTTGCGCGGTGTGCTTGGCGATTCACTGTTTTTTAAAGGGGCTAAAATGTACCAGTCGAATTATAGGTTGGGCAATGCCAGTACCCAAGATATGGAATCTGTTTTTGCTTGGGTAGCGGGTGCGAAGGCTAATTCATTTTTCACCCATTGGGTGTATGAAAAGGGTAGTCCACATGTCAGCATTAGCAAGCAAACCCATTGGGGAAATGGGCCATACAAGGTGCGTATTCATACCAGTCAAAAACCTCGTTTTTCCAACAATGTTTCTTCGAATCTACCAATAGAAATTTTCTTTTTTAAAGACCGAACCCATTTCGAAAAACGAACAATTGTGGCAATGACAGCGCTCGATTCATTCGATTTTGATTTCGATTTTAAACCAGTTTATGTATGCCTTGATCTTGATGAGAAACTGAGTGATGCTATTACCGATAGAGCCGCAAGTGTTGCAGGCAGCAAAGCCTATGATTTGCCGGAAACAATGTCTAAATTATATTGTAAATCATTTAAAGACAGTGCATTTTTGAGGGTAGAACACCATTGGGTTGGACCTGAAAAGTTCAGAGTTAAAGCACCTTATATGAGCGACTACAGGTATTATACCTTGGATGGTGTTTGGGATGAAAAAGACAGTTTAGATTTTGAATTAACATACGACGGTAGACGTGGGGGAGCAAATGCCAATATGGGTTACCTTGACCATACCTTGATACTAAAAACTGAAGACAGTTTAACCGTTTTGTACCGCGCATTTCCGGGCGATTATTGGAGGGTATGGAAAGATTTGCAATTTGCTACTGGGAGCAAAAACGATAAACAAGGCAAGGTAACAATCAAGAATGCAAGAAAAGGGGATTATGTCTTGGCTATGTACGACCAAAGTTTGGCTTATAACGATATAGAATCTGAAAGAAAAAGTTCGTGGACTTTATTTCCTAATCCAGTTCAAAATACACTTGAATTGAGCTTTAGCGATAAGTTTATATTAGAGAATAACTCGAGATATATTGTTATTGATGCCGCGGGCAGAACAGTATTGGAAGGAAAACCTGAAAGCAACAAGCAGTGCAAAATAGATGTCAGTAATTTGGCAGAAGGAAGTTATCAATTGATGCTTTTTCTAGATGGTACACAAGAAAGATTAAGTAAAACCTTTGTTTTAACACGTTAAAAAGAGAAAGCCCATTTTGAAGATTCAAATTGGGCTTTCATATAAAAATAAGCTTTAAGATTCTTCTGTTTCTGTCTTTTCTTCCACTTTTCAAAATTTCAAGCTTCAAAGATTTAATGCTTGAATGGATTAGTTGATTAAGGGTAAAAAACCATAGTTCTTGCTGTACCTCAACATTTGCTCAGCAAAAGATTCTGTATAGTCAATTTTTACATCGGTAATTAAACCATTTACAACAACAGGCGTTAAGCGCGGTTGGATGAAACCTCTGTAAGCGGCAATATCCAAAACTTGTGTTCTTTTTAAAACTTCAGTATGCAAGTTTACATTCACTTTTACACCAAAAGATTCTACCAATCTTTTGCCCTCAGCCTCATTTCCCGTTGACTTAAGTGTTTGGATAATATTTAATAAACGGCCAAACAAGGTGCGCAATTTTTCATAATCTCTAACAACAAAAAAGGTTTTTCCATCTCTAACTTTCTTTTCAATAACATTGTCTTTTTTGCCTTCTTCATACACCCATTGTGCAATCATTTGTCTGTTGCGCATATGGTCTTCTTCGATGTTTTCTCCAGCTTGCAAACGTCTCAACTGCACCATCAATCCATTGCGGATATAATCGTCGTATTCGGCCATGCCAACTTCCAAGCTGGGGATGATACCTATGTCAACGAGTTTTTTGTCGTATATGTAATAAAGCGCAACCAAGTCAGCACGGGCTTCTTCGAGTGTCGACCCATATTGGCCGAGATTGTCTTTGGTAATCCCTTTGTTCATTTTACCACTTGCGTGACCAATGACTTCGTGCAAGGCTGTATGAAGTTTTGCGGCCAATTGCCCATGCGTTTTTGACCGCTGAACTTGAGCATCATCCCAACAAAATTCTTCTAGCATGCCACCCGAATTGTCTTTATTGTAGGCGTCAACGATATTGCCTAAACTAACCGATTTTGATCCATGTACCTCTCGGATCCACTCTGCATTTGGCAGGTTAACACCAATGGCTGTCGATGGTGACATGTCGCCACCTTCCATCACCACATTAACGACTTTATATGTAATGCCTACCACATTGGCCTTTTTATACATTGCATCGATAGGTGAATTGTCCTCAAACCATTGTGCATTTTGAGCGATAATGGCCATTCTTTTTGAAGCTTCAGGGTCGTTTATTTCTACAGCACTTTCAAAGCCAGCACGCATGCCGATTGGGTCGTGGTATACTTCAATAAAGCCATTGATAACGTCTATGCTGCTTTTTACATCTTTAACCCAAGCAATGTTGTAGGCGTCCCATGTTTTTAAATCTCCATTTCTGTAAAATTGAACCAAAAGTTTCAATGCTGTGGCTTGCTCAGGTGTTTCAGAAACTTCAATTGCTTTTTCTAACCACTCAACAATTTTGCTTATAGAGGCGCTGTACATACCACCCACTTTCCAAGTCTTTTCGATAATTTTTCCATCTTGTTTAATGAGCTTTGAATTGCCACCCCAGCTAATAGGGTTAATGCTGTCGTTCTTTTTCTTGCTGGCATAAAAATCTATGACTTCTTTTTTCGTCAAACCTTCATAGAAATTATTTGCTGAAGCTGCAATTGGGTCAACACCTTCTGCTTTGTTTACACGTTTGGTCTCTGTTTCAGGGTTAAAAATCAAATCGATTAGCCATTTATCAAAACCAGCTTGATCATTTGCAGTGATTAAAGGAAGTTTTGCCTTCGGCGATTTGCTGATCATTTCTTTTAGAAAGGCAGATGAGAATTCGGCGTTAATTTTATTTTCCGCATAGTGGTGGTGAATGCCATTGCTCATCCAAATGCGTTTAAGGTAAACTTCAAAGCGTTTGAAATCTTCACTGTTTTTATCACCTGTATAATTTACATACAATTCTTCAAGTGTATTTCTAAGTCTTAGGTTGTTTTTGTTGTTCTGGTCGTATATAATATCTCTTCCGCACAAAGCAGCCTCACTTAAGAAGTATACCAATTGTTTTTGTTTTAATGTTAATTGATCGAATCCACCAACTTCATACCTCAAAATGGCAATGTCAGCAAATCGGTTGGGGTCATCGTACAACTTAAAAACAGGTTTAGATGGGTATTCGTTTTTGGCGCTCTCTGTCTTTTTAGAGTTGCTGTTGCAGGCTGCTAGCAAAGTAATTATGCCACAGAAGCTAAGTAGTTTATTTAAATTCATAAAATAGTATTAAAAAGGATGGTCAAGGTGGTATTTTTCAGCAATTTCTTTGAGATCTGCAAGCACTTTTTCTACAATTGGAATACCAGATTGACTGCGTTGTTTGTGCGCATTAAACTCAGGTTCACCGGGTATGATGACAGGGTAATTTGGGTCAATTGGCGTAGCTGATTTAAATCGATTTATCCAAATATCCATTCGTTTTCCAAAATCGTTTTTATCCATAAAGCCATCAACATCCATCGCGCCAAGAAAATGTCCTAAGCCTTTTCCTGGAAGTTCTGGAAGAACTGGCAAGAAAGAAACGAATGGCGGAACCCAGGGCCCAAAATTAGCGCCTGATAATACGCCGCTTAAAATGTCCACAAGTGCGCCCATGCCATAGCCTTTGTGGCTTCCATGGTCTTTGTCGCTGCCAAGAGGCAACAAATATCCACCCGCTTTGAGGTCGCGCGGATCATTGCTTGGTTGCCCATCTTTTGTTTCCAACCAACCCTCAGGGATGGCTTTGTTTTTGCGCTCTGCTATTTCGAGTTTTCCATTTGCCGCCGCGCTGCTGGCCATATCAATTACGAAAGGCAATGAATCGCCCGCGGGTATGGCATAGCATATTGGATTGGTGCCTAGCATGCGTTCTTTGCTGTTTGTTGGAGCAACTAAGGGGCTTGCATTGGTCATGGCCATGCCTATGTAGGTGTGTTCAAGTGCTTTCATGGCGTGGTATGCAGCAATGCCAAAATGGTTGCTATTCGAAACTGAGGCAAATCCACTGCCAAAATGATGGGTCTTTTCTATGGCAATATCCATGGCTCTAGGAGCAACTACAAGACCTAATCCAGCATCACCATCTATTGTGAAAACCGACTTCTTATCACGGATTATTTTAATATTGGGCTTTGTATTGATGCGCTGAGCTTCATATAGTCTGACATAGCCACTCAGCCTTGCCACACCATGGGAATCAATGCCCCGCAAATCGGCTTGAATTAGAACATCAGAAGCCAAGTTGGCGTCAATATCAGAACAACCAATCGCTTTAAACATATTGACTGCAAATATTTTTAGCTCATTGCTTTTAATGTTGGCGAATTCGTTCATTGGTGTTTTTGGTTTTGCATCAAAAGGTCAATTAAGTTCATTGTCTTAACCGGAATTCCAGAAACATTGGCTGCAATATCAACTTGTTTGCGGCAAATATCATCTTCGAAAACCATTGCAATTGCTCCAGATTTTTCGAATTCGGATATTAGGGTTTTCGCCAATTGTCTTGATAATTCAGTGTTTTCAGAGGCCATTGACGCAGCAGCTCCGCAACAAGTGTTTTTAAGGATTGGGTATGTCCATGAGCAATTTTTCATTTTACCACTCAATTCACCCAGCCATTCTGCATTGCAGCAGTCTTTTACTAAAAAGTAATGTCCAGAAATTGTTTCGAGTGTATTCATACTGATTTGTTGCAATATGCTGTTAATGCCTGTGCTGTTTTTGGCTAAATGGGTTGCATGGTTATGCGAAACCGTATTGTTAAATACTTTAGGGTATTGAATTTGATAGCAATTCAGACATTTGGAACTGTTGCAAACCAAATTATTTTGCCCAAAAACCTCCAGATTATATTCTGCTATGGTTTTTGCTGCTTTTAATTCTCCTCGGTCAAAATAAGGCAAACCGCAACAAGTCGCTTCGTTGGTTTCCGTATATTTGATATTTAAAATACTGCAAAGTTTTTTGAAATTATCCAAAGTCTCTGGGTAATAGTGTTTGGTAATGCAGGATATTTGAAGCACGCTTGGCATAATGCAATATTAATTCAGGAAAAATAGAATTTTATCAATTAAATTCGTAGCTTTTCAACAAGTTTTGAAAATTTAAAATAAATTTCCAAAACCTCATGCCACGACATTGACACTTTTTGTGTCTTGGATGTAAATTGAGCAGATTGTGGAGCAATATACAGTATTCAATGAAGGAAGAAGACCTTATAAGGGGCTGTGTCAAAGAAGACAGAGTAAGTCAGAAGGAGCTTTACAAACGCTTTGCTGGTAAAATGATGGCTGTATGTTTAAGATATTCGAATAGCAGCATGGACGCTGAGGATATACTTCAAGATGGATTCATTAAAGTATTTGACAACATATCTAAATTTAAAATGGAAGGGTCACTAGAAGGTTGGGTGCGTCGAATAATGGTCAATACAGCAATCAATAAAATCAGAGCCAACAAGATTAAATTTGAAGACATATCTGCTGGTCATAATGAATGGGATCAACACGACAATTCCGCTCTGGAAAAAATGTCCGAGCAAGATTTATTAAACTTAATTGCTCAAATGCCTCAGGGTTATAAATACGTATTCAGTATGTATGCCATTGAAGGATATAGTCACAAAGAAATCGCAGACAACTTGGGTATTGAAGAAGCCAGCTCAAGAAGTCAATATGCGAAAGCAAAAAAATATTTACAACAACAAATCATCAATTTAGAAAAGATAAACTTATGATGGAAAATTCATTTGAAAAGCGAATTGCAGATAAGCTGAAAAATACAGAAGTTCAGCCTAGTGAGCATTTGCTTGATTCAATATTCGAAAAAAGAGCAGCCAAGCCCAAGCGTTTTGCTGTTAATCCCTTTGCGGGGGCAGTTTTAGGGATAGCCATACTCGCTGCAATAAGCTGTTTGGTTTGGCTCGGTAATGCCAAGAGCAAAGAAGCACAGGTTAGTGTTTCGCCTGAAGTGCAAGATCCTAAGACAGTAAAAGAGTCAAAAGCAATAGGAAAGTTTGAAGACATTGTTCCAAACAAAGCGGAAAATACAGTTCTTCCGGACGAAAATTTGTCTAGCATTGCCCAGAAGACAAACAAAATTTCTTCTGGAAATAAACGAAGTCAATCAAAATCTATTGTAAAAGAACCATTTGAGAACAAGGAGGCTTCTAAGCCAGTACTGGTTCAAAACAATGCAGAAATAGAAAACCAATATTTTAATTTAGGAAAAGGGGAAAGGCCAGTTCTACAGAAAGTTGAACACCAAGGAAACAGTCATTTGTATGTTTTCCAAACTATTGGTGATGAGGCTCTGCTTAACCGTGATTTCTTGTTTAGCCGTATTGTTAGATTGCATAAAATGGCCATTAAGAAAAATATTGAATCGATTAAAATGGTTGAAACCAAACCTGTGAAAAGAAACGGCCCAGGGAAAAACAAACGCCCAATTTATTTAGATTTTATGTTTAATCCGAGTATTAATATGATGCTGTTAAGTGGTGAAAATTCTTTGGTTGAAGCCGGACAAGCCTTGTCTAAATCGTCTTTAAACCAAAGTTTTGGGCTTAGAGTCTCTATCCCAATAAAAGCAAAATGGAATGTTTATGCTGGATTGAATTATAGAGAACAATCGAATCAGTACAAGGGCCGTTTGCTATACAACAAAGAGCAAACTCAAATCAATCAGCAAATAAAATATATCAACGACCCAATCAAAGGTGTTGTGAAAATAGTGACTTATGATACAGTTAAATTTCAGGCTTCAAACAGCCAAAGTGTAAATTTTAAAAATCAATATAAAATTTTCCAGTTGCCTTTGGGTTTCAGTTACAATTTTGGATACAAACAACTTGATTTTTCAATCAATGGATCTGCACTTTTCAATTACATAAAAAGCAGCCAAGGACAAAATATACATTTGGATCAACACATCGTGTTGCCATATAGTTCAAACAAAGGGACTGTAGGATTTGGCGCTGGTTTGAGTGTTATGGGGGCTTATAAATTAAACAATAGAATGCGTTTGATTGCTGAGCCAGGTTTGCAGTATTTTGGATTAAAGTCCATGCATTTCGGAAACTCATTAAAAGAGAATGTTATAAGCCCACAATTAACGATTGGTTTAAGGTATACTTTGTTTTGAAAAGACTAGCGTCATATCTTATTCTGTTGTATTCGGTTGCTGCATATTCACAAGCTGCAACTGGACTCATTCAAACAAGCAATTTAGTGCTTCGTTTGGGCTCTGATGGTTTTTTGAAAGACAGTTCTGTTTATCCTGCCATCGCGAATACGAATGGATTGGCCTTGTTGCAAAATGCCGCCGTTTGGATGTCGGCAACAGACAGTGCGGGTAAAAGCCGCATCGCTGTGCAAAATTTATTAAATGGCCAAGGTGAATTTTGGTCAGGACCAATGAGTTTGTCTGGCGAACAAGCTGCAAGTTCAATGCAATGGAATAAAGTCTATCCTTTGTCAAAAGACAATATAAATGACCACAAGCAGAATTATAAAAACCAATCGTATGTGCCTAGTTTGGCCATAAGCAATTGGCCTGGATCGCTTGGCTTTCCCTATGCACAAGTGATTGCGCCTTTTGTGGATTTAGAAAACAACGATATGCTTTACGAGCCTATGAAAGGCGATTATCCTTACATAGAGTCTGATGCCATATTGTTTTCGATTTCTAATGATGTGGCAAATACGCACAAGGTGAGCAATGGTTTGCCATTGGGTATTGAGTTGCACACATCCGTCATGTCATTTCAAGACTCTATTTTGAAGAATTGTTTTATGGTTCGATATGCCGTTTTTAACCGTTCGCCAAGGACCTACAAAAATTTTAGGTTTAGTCCCGTATTGAATTTCAAAATTGGGACCTTGGAAAATGAGTATATGGGCACTGAAATTGCGGCTCAAGCAATTTATTCAATAAATGATACCAGTGAAGCAACGTTTTCAAAAAAGCTTGTGTCTTTAGGTTGTATGGCACTTAATAAACATATTGCATCAAGCATGTATTTTGAAAACAATGCAGATCCAATTAATGGCCTACCTTATTCTGCGGAGCATTTTATGAATTTAATGCAAGGTAAATGGAAGAATGGAAAAACATTAAACTACGGCAGCAATGGAGTTGACGGGACTGGTTATGCGCGGTATGTTTATCCAGATACCACAGATTTTACCCATTCGAACATGAGATGGATAGACCAGGTTCCAGGTAAAAAGATTGGTTTATTGAATTTTGATTCAATGGAATTAAAAAGTGGACAGGCAACTTATTACGATGTGGTGTTTTTTTATGTTTATGAAAATTTTAGTTCTTTTAAACAAATTGGTCAAAACTGTTTAAAGATTAAGCAGGCGTTAAACACTAAAAAGCTGCTTAAAATCGATCGTAATTCCCGCTCAAAAGAGCCGATTTTGACTTGGTTTCCCAATCCTGTAAAAATTGGGGATAAATTGAACTTGCAAACTACCCTTGAAAGCCCTCAGTATATAAGACTTGTGGATTTGAATGGAGTGGAAATATGCAAATTGAATTTGGATGATAACGGTAAAAGCATTATATTACCACCTGATTTAAATGCAGGGGTGTATATAGTAGAATATAAAACATTAAACATTGTACATGTGCAAAAACTAATTTTAACTCATTAACAAGCAACAACACGATATGAATAGAATATACAAAATTTTTATTTTACTGATTGTAATCCTCGGATTGCAATACGAAGCTTCCGCTTCCCACATGATGGGTGGGGATATCGCTTACGAGTGTATTTCTCCGGGGAAATACAAACTGGTAATTAAGATTTACCGCGATTGCCGTGGTATTCCTTTCAACAGCCCAGATATCGAACTTTTTTGTAAAGATGGTACCAATAAGAATTCTGTCAACTACACCAGAACTGCAATCAACGATTTGACGCCAACTTGCTCAGGAGGAACAGCGCCTTGTAGTCCACAGAATCAAACTTCTGCTGAAGGTATAGAGGAGCATGTTTTTGAAGCTATTGTGGATTTCAATACAAGTCCATTCAAAGCGATGAAGGATGCTGGGTGTTGTGAAATCCTTATCAAAGTTGAACAATGTTGCAGAAACGGCGCAATCACAACCATCAGTCCAGGTAATTTTTACACGGATGCGATGATTAATATTTGCAATATCGGAAACAAATGCAATACCTCTCCTCAACTGTCTATTCCTCCGGTTGCTTATGTTTGTTGCAACCAACCATTTACCTACAACAACGGTGTTCGTGAAGTAATCGACGGAGACAGTTTGGCTTATGAATTGGGAACGCCTTTGAATGCGAACAACTCCAATGAAACGTATACTGGAAGTTTTACCCAAACCATTCCAATGACGCCATATTGCCCACCAAATCCTGGTGTTATCAATTGCAGAGCTTTGCCAAACGCCAAACCACCAAGGGGTTTTTACTTTGATAAAGAAACTGGGGATATCGTGTTTACCCCAACAAAATGTGATGAGGTTGGTGTAATCGTAATTAAAATTACAGAGTGGAGAAGAGATTCTGCTACCCGCAAAATGCGAATTATTGGTTTTACAAGACGTGACATGCAGGTTGTTGTAAAACAATGCCCGGATAACAATCCACCATATTTCACAGGTAACAACAAATATTCCGTTTGTGAAGGAAATAAAATCTGTTTTTCAATATTTGCGAAAGACGACCCTTATTTGCCTAAACAAACCCGCCTAGATACCGTTGCATTAACTTGGAATTATGGAATTCCTGGTGCTACATTCACCATTGTGGATCCAACTGCCCGCGAAAAAGAGGCCATGTTCTGTTGGCAGACAAAAATTGGAGATGCAAGATCAAACGTTTATGCTTTCACTGCTACCGCTAAAGATGACAACTGTCCAAGACCCTCATCTGCTAATAAAGGTTACACCGTAACCGTTAAACCAAAGGCTAGAGCAAAACGCAAATATGATATTTTAGATTGCGGTAAATTAAGATTCACTGCTTTCCCAATAGATACAGTTAACTACAACCAAAAGAATTACAGACACAAATTCACCATTCGTGATTCCACAAATTCAGGAACACCATACTATTTCGGTTTTGTTGCTAAAGACAGTGTGAAATTTAAACGCGGTGGTAAGTACATCATCGAATATGAAATTAACAATCCTCCATACAACTGTCCGAGTATTTATTCGGATACGGTGATTATCCCTCCGGTATTGGATGTGCAATTGAAATTTGGAAGAGACACCTTTGTTTGTGCCGGTAACAGCATCACCTTGGAACCAGTTGTGGCTAATGGTGTGCCAGCTTACAAATACAAATGGCAAGTGCCTATTGGATTCTTTGATGCTAAAGACACCAATTCAACTTACACCTTGGTTAAGCCAACCGCAACAACCAAGTTGCTTTTAACTTTAACAGACAAAAACAAATGTGTTGACAGCGATACAGTGACAGTTAAATACCAGCCAAATCCGATTGTAGATATTGGGCCTGATCAAAGAATTTGTACCTACAACAATGTAACTTTGGATGCACAGAATGCAGACACCATGCGTTATTTCTGGCAGCCAAATGGTGACAGCACCCGTCAAATTACCGTTAATATTGCCGGTAAATACATTGCAAAAGTGATAGACCATTTAGGTTGTAACACAAGCGATACCATGGAGCTGTTTGTAAACGATACGGTTGTAGCAATAGCAAAACCAGACCGTGAAATTTGTATTTTTGATACGTTAAAAGTCAAAGGACAGCGCCGACCAAAAGGATATACAAGAACAATTTCTTGGAGAGACATTGCATCTGGAACCAACTTGGCAACAGACAGTTCATTCAAATTAAGAATCACCACAATAGTGCCTAAAGACTATGAAATGTACTTAAAGGTAACCCAAGGTGGTGTAGAGTGCGAAGATAAAGATACCTTTAACTTGGTAGTTAATGCTTTGCCAACCTTTAAATTCTTAGGATTACCACCTAGATGTTATGCCGATGGTGCCATCAATTTGACACAATCGAATATCACCAAAGCATTCTCTGGAGACAATTCCCAAAGCACCAATGATGTTCGTTATTACCAACAATTTAAAAAACCAAGTTGGGTAACTGGTGGACCAGTAGGTGTGAATGTGTTTGTTTATGATTTCCCTAAGTTTATCAAAAATTCTCAAGTTCCAAAAGCTGGATTGAGAGACACTATTTGCTACGATTTCCGAGATTATAAAGGATGTTACAACAAAGAATGTAAACCAACCAGATTGAATCCTAATCCTGATGTTTATGTTAGAGATAGCACGTATTGCCAAAAAGCTGGTTTGATTACTTTGGATAAACAAATTGTTCGCCCATTCTCTAAAATTGGTGGAATTGAATCATGGAGAGTGATTGATGTGCCAGTCGGTTCAGGTGTTGACCCTGCGGCTATCTTGGCGCCAGACATGACTGTTACACCAAACACAATGCAAATGGATCCAGGTCAAGAAGGAGAAAACGAAAAAACAGGTACCTACACCATTGAATATTGTTTTGCCGATGCCATTACCAGTTGTAAGACTTGTGATACTGCTTTTGTGAGGGTAATTAAGTTGCCGGAAATTGAATTTACGGGTATGCCTAAATTGTGTATCAATGATCCTCTTGCAATATTAGATAGCTTTGTAATTGATAAGGTAAACGGTGGAAGATTCCCTTCTGGAACTTGGGAAACCATTGAATATGGTGGATCAAGAGACTTAAGCAATCCGAACATTGCACCTAAAATTCAAAAATCTATGGTGAATAAGAAACTATTCGATCCAAAGTATGGCGCCGGTCAATACATTGTTAAATTAACGGATGTATCAAGTGGTTGCCCTGTTACAGATAGTACCGAGATATTGGTAAATGGTTTGCCAATTATACAAATTGACGTTCCTGATACAGTTTGTTCTAGTTCTCCAGCATTCACTTTGAATAATATTTTGCCAAGTGGCAATGTTGGTAAATGGACAGGTTTTGGTGTAACTGGACGTGATTTCAATCCAGGTATTAGTGCCAAAACAAAACAATACGAAGGGCCTATCAGAGTTAAGTTCGCTTACACCAATCCATTGACTGGTTGTACTTCATCAGACTCTCAAACCTTATTGGTGCAATCTCAACCAGAGGTTAATATTACAACACCGAAGCCTTACCAACAATGTGAGGGTAAAGATTTCGATTTAACCTCTGCCAAAAATTGGGCAAGTAGAACAAAATGGTCTACCAACGGTGATGGTAATTTTAATAAGCCAGATTCATTGCCAAGTAAATATTTCCATGGATTTAATGATACTGCAATAAATGGAATGTCAGGTAAAGTAAGATTGACAATCTCAACCTTAAAAGAAGGTGTTTGTCCAATTGCAAAAGACTATATTGATTTGATCATTGAAGCATATCCTCAGTTTGATTTTATGGGTGATCCTGAAGTTCAATGTGAACCTGCAATCGTTAACTTTACTGCCATGGTAGCTAAGCCAGCGGGTTCTCCAAACTTAAGATACAATTGGTGGTATGGCAATGGTGATTCATTGATGCAAAGCACTACCTTCAATCCTCCAAACATCAAATATGATACTGCAAAACGCACCTGGTATGACGTCACATTGATTGTAGACAACCAGTGGGGTGTTGGTCCAGCTCAAGCTTGTTCAATAAGAAAGGATTCTTTAGGATACATTAAAGTATTGCCTCAACCTAAAGTTGGTTTCAGCAGTGATCCTGGATTCTTTACCACTGTAGCTTTTCCTAAATTTAAGTTCTTTGATGAAACCAAAGTTAGATGGCAAAGACCTGATGTTAAAATGGATTACGAGTGGAACTTTGGCAGCGGAGATGTAGATGATACCAGTACAAAAATGAATCCGATACATTCGTATACTGCTGATACCATGAAGTATTATGTACACTTAACATCTACGATCAGGTATCAATATAAAAACCAGGAGTATATCTGCTGGGATTCTATCAGCCAATTGCGTAAAATTGGTCCAGATGTTACCGTATTCGTTCCAACAGCTTTCAGTCCTGAAAAAACAGGCCCTGGCGCAAACAACGTATTCAAAGCAGTTGTGAATGGAGAAAAAACCTTCCACATTGAATTGTTCAACCGTTGGGGTGAAATGCTTTGGAAGACTGACGACAAAAATGCAAGTTGGGATGGCTTCTACAGAGGCATCGAAGCTCAGCAAGATGTTTACATGTGGGTCATCAAAGTTACGGCATACGACGGTGAAGAGTATCAATACGAGGGTACAGTTACACTATTAAGATAAGAACTATCATGGAATGACAGGTTAAGTAAATACTTAGCCTGTCATTTTGTATTTTTATACATGAGGATAAACGCTAAAATATGGATTGTACTTTTGCTCTCTTTCAGTGCGGTAGAAATGTATGCCTCACATATTTCGGGCGCCGAGATAAGCTATAAACATTTATTTGGGTCGAATTACAGATTTAAATTAAAAGTTTATCGTGATTGTAATGAATGTAAATTCAATGGAATTGGCGGTGGAAATAACAACAGTTCTTGTAACGAAGTGCCTGCTCTGATAATAAAAGGAGCCCAAGGGACAAACAATTCAACGTCTGTTTTAGGCAATATTGAAATCTCTAGGAAATACATACAAGATATTACCCAAGGGTGTAATTCGACGGTAAGCAAATGCAGACCAGCTTCTAATTTGAACTTAGGGTACGAAGTGCATGTTTTTGAAGGCGATTTTGATTTTTCTAAATTGATGGTAGATGGCCACTGCAAATTGGATATTTCAATAAATATGTCTTCACGCAGTGTGAATATTAATCCTCAGCAATCGGAACAAAACTTTTTCAATTACACAATGCTTAATCTTTGTGAGGCTTTGCCAAATGAATCAGTTGAATTTACGGCCATTCCTCAGTTTATACATTTCCTAAACCAATCCAATTACAATGCACTAAATGTATTAAATACCGATAAGGATTCACTGGTGTTTAGTTTGAAACCAGCTTTGGTGAACAGAAATGCTTCTATTAGCTACGAAATCGGTCGTAATAGCGATATGCCATTTACCTATTTTTGCCAATCTGCAGGAATACCGCCGTGTCCTGTTAATTTATTGGGTGCTTTGGTTGAAGGATTCTATTGTTCAAAATCCAATGGTGATATTGCATTTACCCCAACCCAGTCAAACCAGGGAGGAGTCATGGTTGTTGAATGTGAAGAATGGAAACGAAATTCTTTAGGTGTTTATTATTTAGCTGGTGTTGTAAGGAGGGATGTTTATTCTGAGGTTATTAGTGCCAACAACAACCTGCCGAATATTAAAACCAAACTTGGTCTATACACGATTTGTGAGGGTGATAATTTTTCACTTGAATTAAATGCTGAGGATTTGCCATTTGGGCTAAGTTCAAATGACACGGTTTCACTTGATTTGTATACAGCTCTTCCAGGTGCTTCTATAGAAAAGATTGCGGTTAATTATGCGCCATATTTTAAATACGTATTTAAAGTAGAGCCCGCATTGGGTCAGTTCGGTGAATATACAGTGACTTTAAATGCCCGCGACAACCACTGCCCATTAATTGGCCAAATTTCTAAAAGTTTTACATTTGTCATTCTTCAAAAACGCCAAATAACAACACAAACAGAAGTTAAAAATTGTGGAGTTTTGACCTCAAATTCAATAAATTTCCCCAATAAAAATCTTGTTTGGACTTTAAAAGATGAGCAATCAAAGGTTGTTAAGCAGCAAACCTCTAGAAAATTCAATTTTCAATTGCTCAATTCAGGGGTCTATTATCTTGAAACCATTTTACCTGCTGAGAGGGGATTTTGTGAATCAAGAAAAATAGACACAATAATTGTATCAAGTTTGCAAACGCCAATCCTAAATATGGGGCCTGATTACAGTGTTTGTAAAGGAATGGAATTAAACATCGCAGCAAAATATTTAGAAACTTTTGATCAATATGATTTAAGTGTGAACGGCTCAATTGTTTCTGGATTCCCATACAAATTGCAAGCAAATAATTTGAATAGTTTAACATTTAAAATAACTCAAAAAAATGGATGTTCCTACGAAGATAAATTGACAATTAGTTTGTACAGCGATTTGAAATATAAAGTTTCAAATGATACTTTTTGCAGCAATGGTGTTTTTCCTATCGCAGCAACAACAATCGACGTAGATAAGAACAACATACAAAAAATTGACTACTCATACAATAGTATTGGATCAATTTTGACCAAAATAAATGCTAAAGAATGGGTTTTTGATTTTATTGATAAAAGCAATCCTACAGCCCATAAAATGGTTTTATACAGTGTAATTAGCGATTTGAATTCTTGTCAGTATTTTGACACAAGTGTTATTCAAATCATTGCCCCAATTGCAATTACAGTCAAAGCACCCATTAAGCTTTGTGTGAATGCCGAGGCCGTAAATCTTGAAACAAAAATAGGCGGTCAATGGGCTTGTGTTAATTACCCTAGTTTGGTTAAAAACAACCAATTAAAATTGAATGGGGCGAAATTGAATCAATTGGTTTTAAAATATGTAGAGACCAAATTCTGCAGCAATTCCAACACCTATTTTGTTGATTTGATGGATACAACTGAAATCGCTTTTTTACATTCCAAGGATCTGCTTTTCTGTGAAAATAGTGCCTTGTATGAATTGAAAGCCCTGCCTGCAGGTGGTTTATGGAAAGGAGATGGCGTTTTAAATGGTGTCTTTAATCCTGCAAACTTTGGGGGCAAGAAGTTTAATGTTCAATACCAATTCAACAATCAAGATAAATGTAGATCGACTGCAAATATTGGAATTGAAGTAGAAAAACGCCCTTTGTTAAAAGTGGTAGCGGCAAAAGAAAGTGTTTGTGTTGGTGGAATTCTGTCTTTGCAAGCCTTGAGTTCTATCGCAGGAAATGGTTATTGGTATAGCGACGGCGCTGGCAGATTTGACAATGCTACAAGTCAATTAACCAATTACCAACCCAATGCAGATGATGTGTTCAAATCATGGCTTAAGTTTGTTTATACACTTCAAACCAATGGCATTTGTGGAAATGTAAGTTCCGAGGTTTTTGCAAAGGTTAAAAATGGTCCAAGCGGTGACATCATTGACGATTACACGACGAATATATGTGAGCCCGCTAAATTTGTTTTCAAATCCAATTACAAGAACATCGAAAAACAATATTGGTTCGTCAACGACAGTTTGATTGAAGAATTTGATTATGATTTTAATTTTAATGTTGAACTAAAATCAGGAGAGTATGTGATTAAAACAAAAGTTGCAGATAGTACTTGCGAGGCTTTGTCTATTTCGAAAACAATATTGGTTCTTCCAACGCCTCAAATTGAACTATTAAGCAATCCCAATTCAAGGCTATCTCACGATTATCCGCGCTTGTTTTTGAAAGATAAAACAACCTGTAAGAATGGTCACTCTGTGAAATGGTATTTCAACCAAACTTGGATAGGTGATAGTAGAGAATTTTATTATACTGTTGACGATAGTAAAGATACTTTTACCATTAAATTGGTGGCGGAAAGTGGCATAGGTGGCTGCAAAGATTCAAGTACTCAAATGTTTGTATTCACACCAATTAATCAGCTTTACATACCAGATGCTTTTTCGCCCGACACAAAAGGACCAGATGAAAACAATAAGTTCAAAGTTAAAGGTCCTGCTATGCGCGAATTTGAAATTGAGATTTTCAACAAATATGGAGAAAAGGTTTTTATTTCAAACAATATGAATGAAGCCTGGGATGGTACTTATAAATCGTTAGACTGTATGATGGGTGTTTATTTTTACAAGATTATAACTACAGACTATGATGGTATAAATCGCGATTATTCTGGCACCTTAACTCTTGTGCGGTAATCCTGTTGTTTAGCTGATTTATCTCATCCAAATTATTGCCCATTTTTTTTACACAAGCCCCTTGCAGTTTGTTTTTTAAGTAATATCTTCGCGTCACTTAATTAACAATTTAAATTAATCTCAATTCTGCAATCAATGCCTGATACTAACGCACAAAACTGTACAATTACTCTTGAAGGTAAAAATTACGAGTTCCCAGTAATCACCGGAACCGAAGGAGAAAAAGCCATTGACATCTCCAAACTAAGAGATACAACTGGCTATGTAACCCTTGATGTTGGTTATAAAAATACAGGCGCAACCAAAAGTGCTATTACGTTTCTTGATGGTGAAGAAGGTATTTTAAGACACAGAGGTTATTCAATTGAAGACCTAGCTGAAAAAGCAAACTTTTTGGAAGTATCTTATTTATTGCTAAAAGGTGAATTGCCAAATAAAGAACAATTTGATGACTTTGATAACTCTGTAAGACACCATACTTTGGTGAATGAAGACTTACAAAATATATTCAGAACTTTCCCAACAGGATCGCATCCAATGGGCCAATTAATTGCAATGATTTCTTCATTGTCTGCATATTACCCAAAAGCATTAGATCCTCACAGAAGTCCTGAGGCAAAAAACAGAACGACTCTGCGTTTGATGGCAAAAATGCCAACCATTTGCGCAATGATTTATAAAAAGAGATTGGGGCACCCGGTTGTTTACCCAAACAACAACTTGGATTATGTGAGCAATTTCTTGTCAATGACATTCAAGCACGTAAGTGATGCCGATTACCAGCCAGACCCTGTTATTGTAGATGCAATGAATAAGTTATTGATTTTGCACGCTGACCATGAACAAAACTGTTCGGCAAGTACAGTTCGTCTAGTAGGCTCATCTCAATCAAACTTATACGCTACCACTGCCGCAGGTATTGCTGCATTGTGGGGGCCATTGCACGGTGGTGCAAACCAAGAAGTTTTGGAAATGCTAGAGCAAATTAAAGGGGATGGCGGAAATGTCCAAAAGTGGGTTGACAAAGCCAAAGATAAAAATGATCCTTTCCGTTTAATGGGCTTTGGACATAGAGTATACAAAAACTTTGACCCTAGGGCGAAAATCATTAAAAAGACTTGCGATGATGTTTTGAATAAATTAGGAATCAACGATCCAGTTTTGGAGATTGCTAAAAAATTAGAAGAAGCCGCCTTAACGGATCCATACTTTGCAGAAAGAAAACTATACCCTAACGTAGATTTCTATTCTGGAATCATATACAGAGCAATGGGTTTCCCAACTGAAATGTTCACTGCTTTGTTTGCTGTGGGAAGATTGCCAGGTTGGATTGCACAATGGCAAGAAATGGTTCAAGAGAATCAACCAATTGGAAGACCAAGACAAATTTACACTGGTCATATGCCAAGAACATTTATCCCTAGAGGAGAAAGACAATAAACCTTTAACAAAATTAATTGAAAAATGGAACTCTAGGGTTCCATTTTCCATTTACCGACCTGGTTGGCTGGACGTTTAGAGTTTACGAGTTCAATGAAATTTCGAATTAATTGCACCTCAACACCTGAAGGGTCTAATTTTTCAATTTGTTCATAATGGTATACCATATCGTCGATCTGCCAAGCATATAATCCCTCCCTGCGCAACAAACGTTCATAGCATTGGCCAACTGAACGGTAAGCTTGGGTTACACTGTGCCCGCGAAACTTTTCAATTTGAATAAATTTCTTATACAATACAATGGCAATGCTGTCTTGCTTCAGGGCAATGTGGTTCATTGCTTTATACCAATGCGTCTTGCTGTTGCTGCTGTCGTTGTTTAATGATATGCGGAACAATGAATCAGCCTCTCTAAAACGTTTTTGTTTGTGAATTGAAAAGGCCAACATTGTGTATATAGTCCAATTTTGAGGGTCCTTTTGCAGCGCGGCTTGGTAGTATTCAGACGCTTCTCTATAGGCACCATTATTCATCGATTGATTTCCTAGGGCAACTAAATTTAATCCATCCTGAGCTGCGGCATAAAAACCAACGATCAAAAAGTAAATTAAAAACTTGTATTTCATTGTTGTTGTAAAAACAAAAACCATGCCTAGAAGACATGGTTTTTGTGGTATTTGTCTTTTTAAATATGATTATCTAAGGATTGAGATACTTCCTTTTTCTGCATGTCTCAACTCATCAACACCTATAAATTCTAAACGGTAGAAGTAAAGATCCTGAGGCACCAATTCATTCTCAAACCGGCCATCCCAGCCCAATTGTGGGTTGTTTGTTTTGAACATGATATTTCCCCAACGGTCAAAGATTATAAATTTATAGTTAAGCGCATACGATAATCCAATTGGTTTAAATGTCTCATTGATGTTGTCATCGTTTGGTGTAAACGCATTTGGCATGTAGTAAACAACATTAGGAGCAATAAACAGAATTTTTGTAGCCGTGTCTCTGCAGCCAAAAGAATTGGCAACAATTAAAGCTGTCTTTTGGGTCAAAGTATCTGTGTAAAACAGTTTAGGATTTTGATCGGTACTTGTACCCATTGAAGAAAAATTCCATTTCCAATTGATCGCGCCAATAGAGGTGTCCGTGTATTGAATGTCTACTTCGTTTTCCCATGACCTTAATTTTTGGAACACAAAACCAGCCTTAGGGTTTGGATTTACAATAGCAGTTCCAAGTTTCTTTAGTGTGTCTATGCAACCTTTGTCGGTGCCAGCGATAAGTGTTATATCATAAGACCCAACATTCTTATATTTGAATTTAGGTGCTTGTGCAATTGAAGTTTTCCCATTACCAAATATCCATTTCCAGGAGGTGATAATGCCAGTTGGTATGCTGCTCAAGTTTATAAATACGGATGAATCTTTTAAACAAACAGGGTCAACGGTGAAGTCAAGTACCGGGTTTGGATTAACGATAATAGGTTTGCTAATGGTATCCCAACATCCTTTGTCTGTAATTACTTTTAACGACACGATATAGTCGCCATTCACAGGGTATGAATAAGGAAGTGGCGCTATCAAATTGCTTGAATCGTTGTTGCCGTATTGGAAGCTGTAAGAACTTATAACGCCACCAGTGATGCTGGATTTATTTACGATATTAAAGACATTCTTTTTAAAACAGCTGCTTGGTGGTGCAATATTGAATGCAGCAACAGGCATAGGGAAAACATATACTTTTTTTGCTGTAGAGTCGATGCAACCATAGTTTGTGGTAACAATTAAACTGACTCTAAAGGAATCGACCTTAGAGTAAGACTTACTTGGAGTTGAGATGGCTGAAGTTGAATTGTCTCCCAAATTCCAATCATTAAAATCTACAGTTCCAGAGCTAACACTTGATGTTGAGGCAAAGCCATATTGATTGCCTTTAAAACATTGTTTGTTATTGTCTATTGTGAAACTTGCTACCGGCATTGGAAATACATTCACTGTCTTATTTAGGGTGTCTTTGCAGCCGCCTATGTTGGTGCTGGAAATTAAACGAACAACAAAAGGACCATCGGTACTGTATGTATGTTGACCAAATGTAGAATTAATGGTTGAATCGTTGTCGCCATAAAACCAGTTGTGGTTCATTGGCGTTCCGTTGCTTACTGTGCTGTTGGTGCTAAATTGAAAATCGTTGCCTTTCAAACACTTCTGATCATAGTTGTAAGTAAAACCAGCTTTCGGCATTGGTAAAGTTTTGATTTGTTTGGTAACCGTATCCAAGCAACCGAAGTTACTGGTGCTAAACAATCTTACATTATAATTTTGAACATTGCTGTAATTGTGGCTTGTTGAATTGACATTGCCAGCAGTAAGACCGTCGCCATATTGCCAGTTTAAAGTATAAGTTCCTGATTTAATGGTGGTGCTTGAAACGTAGTTGAATTTGTTTCCTAAAATACATTGTGGGGTACTTCCAATTGTAAAATTGGTTTTGGCCTTTGGATAAACGGTTACTTTCTTCTCTGCGGTATCGGTGCAGCCTTGGTCGCTTATTGAAACCACACGAACTGTATAAGTGCTGTCTTTGGTGTATTTTTTTGTTGCACTTAATGCGGTAACAAAAGCACTTCCATCTCCAAAATACCAGCGGTTGGTAAATCCTCCCTCAGCAATAAAGGTGTTGTTGTTAAAGGTAAAATTGTTGTTGTTTACACATTGGCCTGTTCCAGGAGCGCCAATGGTAAAGTCAGAACCTGGGTGCGGGTAAACTTTAGCGTTTTGAAAACTGGTGTCAAAACAACCATTGCTTCCGTACACTATTAAAGCTGGAATATAAGCATTGTCTGCCAAGTAAGAATGAGAAACAATGTTGTTGTTGTTGTCAAAGGAACCATCATCAAACAACCATTTATTGCCTGTAATGGTTCCTGCACTGAAAGTAGAAAGATCTGTAAATGTGAAAACATTTCCTTCCAAGCATTGGTCTTGGTCGTTGATGCTAAAATCTGAAACCGGCATGGTTAATAAAAATACTGAATCACTGACAGTGTCTTTGCAATTGTAATTTGAGTTCAACTCCAATTGTATTTTATAATTGCCAACATTTGCAAATCCATGAGAAATACTATCTACATCCGTAAAGAAACTGCCATCACTTAATTTCCATAATTCGGTAAATGTGCCGCTGTTAATGCTTGAAATCGAATATGCTTTTACATTGTTATACTTTAGACATTGAATATTGTTGTTTATTGTAAAAGACGGACTTGGTGTTGGCCTAACAGTAACAATTGTTTGGGTCGAATCTTTACAACCTTTATTAGACGTTGAATACATTTTGACCGTATAATTACCATCGCCTGCATACGAGTGCTTGACGGTATCCTTCAAATTAATGGTGTCGAGATCGCCGAAGTTCCAATTATGGGTAGTTGTGCCGCTGCTGATGGTAGACTTAGAATTGAATCTAAAGCTGTTGTATTTACGGCACTTTTCAACATCAACATTGTTAATTATTGCCACGGGCATTGGATTCACCAATATGCTTTGGAATGCAGTGTCAGAGCATCCGTCAACACCATCATCACTAATGGTAATCAAGCGAACGCTACGAGGACCTGCATTTGAATAAGTGTGGTGTACAGAATCTTGTTGGTCTTTTGTTATTCCATTGCCAATATTCCAATAGTTTATCAAGGGCAAACCATTGGTGATGCTTGATTGAGACTCATAAATATAGGCATTGCCAGACAGACATTGGTCGATAAGATTGGTTTTGATTTTGGCCTTTGGATGGGTGTTTACCAAGATAGCCAAATAGTTGGTATCTATGCAGCCACTTAGGTGGGTGTTAATTTGTCTTACTTGGTAGGTGCCGGCTGAAGCATAGCTATGGCCTGTCGAATCAACGCCGCTAACGGTAGGACTTCCATCGCCAAAATCCCAACTCATGCCCGTAATCATTCCGGAATAAATCATCGATACCGACATGATGCTGTAACTATTGCCTCTAAAACATTGTATGGTGTCATTAAACCAAGTTCTAACGATTGGGGTTTCTTTGATGTTGACGATTTTAGTTACAGAATCTCGGCAGCCCAAATTACTCACAACAGTAAGTCTTGGATAGTAATACGGATAAAATACTTTGAAAGTATGGCTTGAATTTCCTGTGGTAAAGGTGTCTTTTTTGCTGTTGTCGTCCCAATTCCAAATATAAGTTGAAATACTGCCAGAGCTTATGCTTGAGGTTGAGGTGAAATTGTATTTGTTGTATTTAGAACATTGGTTGTTGTTTAATACATTAAATGAAGCAGTGGGTTTTGGATTAATGGTTAAAGGTCCACTGGGAGAGAAACAAGAATATGATGGGTTGGTAGAAGTCAATCTTAATTTGTAACCAGAACCCGGGATGATCAAAGCAGGAATATCAACTACCATGCTGCTGATGGTGGTGTCATTTTTTGTTGCTAAGGTAATAGGCGAGCCAAAGTTTCCAGACGCATCAGAAAGTTGCAGTCTGAAAATATTGCCAGAATTGAAAAACACCCCTTTTTTAGTAAAATTCACTGTTAGTTTACCGCCAGGGCAAACTGGGTTTGGTGAGAAAGTATAGCTTATACCTTGGGTAAGTTCTGTGTTTACTACTGAGGTAATTTCAACTGGGGCATAGGCTCTTAATCGGCACCAATCGTAACTCACACTGCCAATACTAGAACACAATAAACCAATTGCTGCTTGCAGACTTCCTGATATTGCAGGCGTTGAAACCAATGTCTGTTGAACGCCTCCTGGAAAAGTTGCGGTGGCAGAGTTTGTGGCTGGCCAAGCTAAACTCCAAATGCCATTTCCTCTAGCTGTTGCCGATGCGTTAGGCGTTGTTTGGTAACTGACGCAAGATGCAGTGGCTGTTTGGGTATGAAAGAAATTGGAGTAGGTGCCAGTTCCAGTTGTTAATGTAACGCCTGAAAATGTTCCACTTTTCAATTGGGCTATGCTTGGATAACTTCCTGAATTTAATTTTATTTTTGCTTCTGTCCTGTGCGGGGATGCAAATGAAGATATTGATCGTATGGTATTGTCGGTACTAGACGTGTTGTTAAATGTGGCCATTCCGCCAGAAATGCTTAATGTGCCACTCAAAGTAGTTTCTTTAAATGCGGTCCATTTGCTGGTGTTGAGGCTTGAACCCAAGAAATCATCAAACAAAATAAATGTACTGTCTCCGTTTTGTGCTGCTGTGGCACAAAGGTTTCCATAATACATATTAATGCTTGTAGAGCCAGAAGAAGGTATGGTTTTGAGTTTTACCCAAATGACGGTGCTTGTGGTATTGATGTTGCTGTCAATCCAGTAATTTAATTTTGCACATGAAGCATCCGTAAAGCGAATGTCATCGCCATTGATGTTCATCTTCCCTGCGGAAATCAGTGCTTGGGTGTTTACAATAACTTTGACTTGAAAATTGGTGTACACAGATGCATTCGCATTGTTAACCGCAATAGGTCTTTGGTACTTCCATTCAGGTAAGCATACCACAGCAGCAGCTTCTTGAGCAATGGTTAATAGGAAAAGATAAATTAGTAAGCGTTTCATCATATTTTTTGGCGGTCTCGGTAAAACTTAAGTTTACGAAAATAGGGAAAAAAAATGAATTCATAAAACCCATAAATTTACCACATTTTTGCATTGTCAAAGTTCCCTGAACTCATAAGTAATAAGACATAGGGTTTGCCCAAAACGTTGCTTTTAATTTCTTCGATTTTTGCAATTAATTCCTTGCTGTCTTCAATGGCCCAAACGCTGTCTCCAAAGTTTTTTATAATATCTTCTTTATCAATTGGTTGCATTTTTTTGTGCGCAAAAACATCTGGGTTGTAGTACACCAGGGCATCGTCTGCCAAGTCCATGCAATGTTGATAATTGGGTAAAAAATCTTTGTTCAAGCTGCTAAACGTATGCAGCTCAAAAACAGCTATAAAATGATGGCTACTAAATTGTTTTCTTACCGCATCAATACTTGCTTTTAGTTTGCTTGGCGAATGTGCAAAATCTCTAAAAACAATAAGATTGGCTTCTTCATGCACTTTTTCTAAGCGTTTTGC